>CAWHCF010000053.1:0-102362 GCA_963827655.1 uncultured Acidobacteriota bacterium | reverse complement strand
CCGATCCGGTAACAATCGCTGCGGTGGTTTTGACGCTGGGTACCATGGCGTTGGGCGCGTGCTGCCTGCCGGCGCTGCGGGCTGCGGCCATTGATCCTGTGGAGCGCCTGCGCCATGAGTGAACCCGGCCGGCGCTGACACGAAGACGAAGAGACGGTAAGGATCTTTAAGCAAAACTCCTTTACGAACCGAGAGCCAGTGCGGTAGGTTCATCGAAGCATCAAGGTCGCTTGAGAGGCAGCTCAAACCACAGCTGCCCGACTGTCGGAGCTCGTCATGAGCGTTTCTCTTTCAACCGATCTGGCCGATCCCAATGCTGTTCCTTATTTCCTGTGGGACGAGCCAATGACGTCAGCCGAGTTCCGGCGTCGCCTGATGACGGCATCGCTCGCAGAACAGACGCGACTGTTGGCCAAATTGCTGAGGGAGGCTCGCGACACCGATGTCTGGAAGTTTACTTCGCCCGAAGAAGTCTGGCGAAGATGGCCCGATATCTCCCGCCATCTTGGACGGCGTCGGAAATTCTGGGAGTTTCTGATGGATCGCTGGCACGAAGAGGGTCTGATTGGTACATAGCAGACTGACCAGCTTGCAACAAGAATTCCTGGACGCCTTCTTCGGGCGTGAAGACCGGTTCTTTTTGACCGGCGGCGCCGCGCTCGCGGGCTTTCATTTGGGACACCGGGAGACTCACGACCTGGACCTTTTCACTGTCAGCGACGCTCTCGACGAGGGCCGGGCTGCAGTGGCTGAGATCGCCCGGCAATGGGGCGCTTCACTCGAGTCCATCCAGACATACCCTGACTTCCGGCGATTACTCTTGCGTCGGGGGAGGGAAGCCGTCGTGATAGACCTGGTACGCGAGCGCGTTGCGCAGATGGTTCCCGAGAAGCCTGTCGTGAACGGTATTCGCCTGGATCCCCCTGAGGAAATCCTCGCGAACAAACTGTGTACGTTGCTCGAGCGCGCCGAAATCCGCGATCTGGTTGATGTGCGCGCTCTCGAGGCGGCTGGCTACCGGGTCGAGGACGCCTTTCCGGCTGCGGCCCTGAAGGATACCGGATTGACGCCTGCCCAGCTGAGCTGGGTTCTCAACCAGATTGAGTTGGGCTCCGACCTGGTTCCGCCGGGCGGTGTATCAAACGAAGAACTGCGAGGATACCTTTCCGATCTGATCGCCCGGCTCACGCGTCTGGCGTTCCCCGGATAACAATCGTCACTGAAGGTCCACACTGCGCTGGTTGGCCTTGGTGGAGCGCATCTCGCCTGGATGGATTGGATCTCGAAGCGAGCCAGGCGATTCTTACCGACCTCGTGGTTCTACTGCAGGTATGCGGTACAAAGAATTTCAAGACCTGACACCGGCGTTTTGACGTTACAAACCGAGGGTTCGGCTACTTACCTGCGGCGGCGTATTCGAGAATTTGACCGTCCTTCAAGAGACGCTCGCGCAGTCTCGGATAAGGCACGTCCTGCACGGTCGTGTTGCCCTCAATTGCCAGCACGGCAGCGGTCGCCGCCGACTGGCCCAGGATCATGAAAACCGGCTCCATCCGGATGCTGCCGAAGGCGATGTGTGAAGTTGAAACGCACACCGGCACGAGCAGATTCTCTCCCTGCCCCTTTTTCGGCACGAGCGCGCCGTAGGCGATTTCATAGGGCCCCTTGGTTGATACGCCGATGTCGCCTTCATTCTGCACGTAGCCTTCGGGCGTGATGTAGCGTTGCACGTTGTGCGAATCAATGGTGTAGGAACCCATGCCGACGGAATCGGGCGTGGGACGTTGCTTGAGCAGTTCGTGTTCGGTCATGACAAATGAACCGATCATGCGCCGCGCTTCGCGGATGTAAAGCTGATGCGGCCAGTTGCCGTTGTCCTTGAACTCGTCTCTGGCCAGTCCCCAGCGGCGCATCTCTTTCTGCACCTCCGGGGGCACACGGGGATCGTTGGCGATGAAGTAGAGCCAACCCTTCTGATAAGTCTCGTGTTCACGCGTGATCTCGCGGCGGCGTTCATAAGACGCCTCCGGATAATCGTAGCTGTAACCGATATTGTCGGTGCTCATCGGCCCGTGATTATTGGTGTCGGTCTTGCGATTGGGAATTCGATCGAACTTCTGAAAGGTTTCGCGCCAACCGGCCGCGAAAATGCGCAAGAGCAGCTCGTATTGCTTGGGATCGTAGCCGTCGGGCTTGGGAAAAGGCGCGCGGTTGTCGGGATGATCGGTCAGACACATGCGGAAACAGTAGGCCTGCACCCGCTTGTCCGCCCTGACCATATTCTCCTGGCGGCGCGGTGCTGATGCGCGGCAAGACGCCACTCCCGGGGTCGCCGGGGATGACGTAAGGGCTTATCTTCATCGGCACTGCGCCGAAATGATGGCGATGGTGCAGCACGCCCGTCTGCACGCCGTTCCAGTCTCGCCGTAAACGCTATTGGCCTCGCGGCCCACATGATAGTCCACCCCGGCGGCCGCCATCAGGTCGCCCTCGTAGGTCGCATCAATGAACATCTTCCCGGCGTAGCGCTTGCCGCTGAGCGTCGTGATCGACGCGATGCGAGAGCCGCTCTTCGTTACGCCCTTCCCGGCGGTCGAGCCATTCATTGCGGTGCACGGGAATCGCGTGCTCTTTGATCAATTCCTCGAAAACCTTCTCGGCCACGTGCGGCTCAAAAATCCACATCGTGCGCAGCTCGCCGTCCATGGCCGGGGTGCCCTGGCCCTTATTGCCATATTCCTCGCGTTTCTCCCAGACCCAGGCAGCGGGCTGGTTATAGTGTTTCCAGACGCGCTGATAGAACTCGCGCGCGAGGCCGCCGATGACCGCTTTGTTGCCGGTGTCGGTGAACCCCAGACCGCCGCTCGAGAGGCCGCCCAGATGCTTGTCCGGCGAGACGATGACGACGGACTTGCCCATCAGTTTTGCCTGCACGGCGGCGGTTATGGCCGCCGCCGTGCCGCCGTACACAACCAGGTCATGCTGGTTCACGGTTTGAGGTTCCGCCGGTCCGACAGCGAGCAGAAAGAGAAAAACCATGAAGAGACGCCGCACAGATGCTCCTTTGGTCGATTTTTGGGAGTATAACCCGGTGTCAGTTCTTGAAGCTTCAATTTTTGCACTGCTCTACCTGAAGCCGGAGTCTCGCCCATCAGAAGTCGCTTGCGCTTCGCGTCTTCTCAAGATAGAAATCCTTATGAACCAGCCTGCGCCGGGTCGATTGCCGTATGCCTAGCGAACCTTACGATGCAAGCAAGCCGATGGGCCACGCCATATTCGCCACCACGCACTGGAGTGTGGTACTGGCAGCCCAGGGGAACTCGCCGCAGGCAGCCGAGGCGCTCGAGACATTGTGCCGCATCTACTGGTATCCCCTCTATGCTTACGTCCGCCGCCGTGGCCATGGCGCGCACGAGGCAGAGGACCTCACTCAGGAGTTCTTTACGCGGCTGCTGGCGAATGATTTCCCGGCACACGTCAAACCCGAAGGCGGAAAGTTTCGATCCTACCTGCTCGTGTCGCTGAAGCGTTTCCTGGTGAATGAGTGGAAGAGCCGGCGTGTCCAGAAACGCGGCGGTGGCGTCGTCTTCCTGCCGCTGGACCAGTTAGGCGCTGAGGAGCGCTACCAGTTGGAGCCGGCGGACAATACCACGCCTGAAAGACTGTCTGATTGCCGCTGGGCATTCGTCACACTGGAACGCGCACGGGAGCGGCTTAAGGAAGAATTCGTATCCAGGAACAAGGCCGGACTCTACCAGCGCCTGGAAGTGTGCCTTACCGGAGCGGAACGCCTGGTTCTCTACCAAGAGCTCGCCTCCGAACTTGGCCTGGTGGAAAACGCGGTGAAGATGGCCGTGCATCGCATGCGCAGCCGGTATGGAGAATTGCTCCGACTGGAGATTGCCCACACGGTGAGCCGCCCCGAAGAAATCGACGAGGAAATCCGCAGCTTGATCGCCGCGGTAGGGGCTTGAACTCCTTCCAGGTTACGTGCTCCCGATTCTCCCGTGCCAGGGAACAAGCAGGGACGTTTATGACGGACGTGCAACGCTGTTCCGAATGCAGCGCCGAACTTGGAGCAGGGCAAAGCCGCTTGTGCCCTCGCTGTCTGCTGATGCTGGCAGCCCGTCCCGCTTCAGGGACGGCAGGAAAACCGGTCCACACCGAGTGACCCCGCCTGAGGAGTCTTCATCCTCCGCATCCTCGGGTTTTTTTCCCGCGCAAGTTCGGCGATTACGAAGTTCTGGAGGAGATCGGCCGTGGTGGGATGGGAGTGGTTCACAAGGCCCGGCAAGTAAGCCTGGACCGGATCGTGGCGCTGAAGATCCTTCCGTTAGGCGCGATGTCGAATCCGGAAGCTGTACAACGGTTTCGCGCGGAAGCTTCGGCGGCAGCGGCTTTGAGTCATCCTGACATCGTCTCCATCCATGAAGTCGGTGTGGTCCATAACGAGCACTATTTTGCGATGGAGTATGTGGAAGGGATAGATCTGGCGCAGCTCGTCTGCCGTCAGCCGCTTCGCTGCAGGCGAGCGGCACAATATATGCAGAGAATCGCCGAGGCGATCGAGCATGCCCACCGGCAAGGAATCCTGCACCGCGACCTGAAGCCATCCAACATTCTCATCGATCATTTCGATCATCCCCGTGTAACCGACTTCGGTCTCGCCAAGCGTCTGAACTCGGATTTGGATCTGACCGTGACCGGCCAAGTGCTTGGCTCGCCGAATTACATGTCGCCGGAGCAGGCAAGCGGCGCCAAGTCGAGCGCGGGGGAGCGATGTATTTGCGCTGGGGGCTGTGCTCTATCACCTGGTGACGGGACGCCCGCCGTTCACGGGACAGACGATGGCGGACACGCTGAATCAGGTCGTGAGCGCCGAGCCGATTGCGCCGCGCAGGCTGAACGCCGGTGCCGCCCGACCTGGAAACGATCACTCTGAGATGCCTGGAGAAGGAACCGGCCAAACGATACGCGGCGGCGCAAGACCTGGCAGATGAACTCGGCCGTTTTCTGCGTGATGAACCGATCCAGGCCCGCCCGGTTGGTCGGTTGGAAACGGTCTGGCGATGGAGCAGGCGCAAGCCCATTGTCGCGAGTTTAAGTGCGTCGACCCTCCTGCTTCTCCTCGCCGTGACTATTCGTTCTGCAATCGCCGCTCTTCGTATCAGCCGCGAGCGGGAGCGAGCCGAGGACAGTCTGTATGCTGCCGACATGAATCTGCTCCGGCTGGCGCTGGCGGACCACACCCTTGGCCGTGCCCGCGCTCTACTGAACCGGCACCGCCCGGCGCCGGGAAGCCAGGACCGCCGGGGGTTTGAGTGGCGTTACTTCTGGGGCCGCTCGCGTGGTGACGAGAAATTGGTGTTGAAGACGACAGAGGGACTGCGACAGGTCAGGTTTCTGGGGGATGCGGATACTTCTCGCTGCGGGAAAAGCCGTATGGGACCTCCGTTCGCCGGCGGAGCCAATCTTCACGCTTCCCGAACAGGAGGTTGTCCTCGGCTTTTCCGTCTTGCGTCGCACACTCATCGCGCACGGAAACGCCGGGCTCAGGGCGTGGGACACGGATACCTGGAAGGGCAGGGAACTGCTTCTCACCGAGCCGGTACATGTGGTTGCCTTTTCCGCGGACGGGGACTTGATGGCGACCGGCGGCGCGAGCCTTATCCTGTGGCGCTGGCACGATTCCACCTGGCAGCGCGTGCGGTCGAAACCCGTCGAATTCAAGACCTGGCACAATGCGAAGCACCTCGCCTTCTCGCCCGACGGGCGGACGCTCGTCAGCGGCACCGGGTTTCCCTACGCCAATCGCTGCGAGATAAAATTTTGGTCCGTGCCTGCGCTCGAAGAGCTTCCGGACTGGCCGCTCCGGTACGGGACGTATCCTCGCTTGCCTTCTCTCCAGACGGCCGTTACCTCCTGGGGGGTGCTGGAATGGCCGTCTCCGGCTCTGGGAAGTAGCCACCCGGAAGGAGGTTACTTCTATGATGCGGCATAATGGATTCGTCCTCGATCTGGCTTTTTCGCCCGCCGAAGCCGTGCTGGCCAGCATCGGCTCAGAAGGAACCCTGCGGCTCTGGGATTATACAAAGGGGGAGGAGCTCGTAGCCCTGCAGGGCCCGGAGGATCAGATCTGGGCGCTCGCCTTTTCCCCGGATGGCCGGACGCTTGCCACCGTAGAGCAGACCGGCCGCGTCGTGTTATGGGACGCTCGCGCGCGCAGACGGGAAAGCCCTCTAATCGATGAAGGACCGCAAACCATGCCGCTGGCGTTCTCCGCCGACAGCAGGACGCTTCTAACTGTCAACGAAAACGGAGGAGTAAAGTTCTGGGATGTAGCGACCGGTAGGGAGCTGACGGCAAGAGGATTCCAGGTGACTATGGCCGGCGTTTACACCGGGGATTTCGAGTCCATCGCACCCGTGCTCTCGCCAAGATCTTAGAGCGCTGGCCGTAGGCAAAGAAAACGGTGACGTCGAGCTCTGGGACGTGACGCTGCGCACGGGGCGCATCTACCGCGGACACGATCGGCAGATTCGCAATATGGCCTTTTCCCCCGACGGTAAGAGCCTTGCGACCGTCGGAGATGATGCCCGTCTGCGGCTCTGGGATGCAAATACACTCGATAGATTGGCGGATCTCCCTCTTGCCGACGACCTGCCGGATATCACTTTCAACGTTCCGACGGTATGGTCTTCGGATGGAAAGGTCCTGGCCGTCGCGACCGCACGCCAGATTATAGTGTTCGAGGCCCGTTCAGCCAGGACTATTCACCGACTGGAAGGGCTTTCGCTGGTTCTTTCTCTGGAGTTTGCGGCGGATGGCCAAACATTGATCTCCAGCCATCAAGACTTTGCGGTCACCGTATGGGACGCCCGGCGCGGCAAGGCGGTTTCACGATTCCCCTCCGGCCACAACGAAGGGCCTTACGACCTGTGCTTTTCTCCTGACGGCCGTACACTGGCCAGCGTTGTGGACACTGTGAAACTTTGGAACTCCTCAACGTGGCAGGAAGTTGCCAGACTTGAAGGCCACGAACGCACCATCTTCGCCGTCCTGTTCTCGCCGGACGGCAACACGATGGTCACCGCCGACTACAACGGCACCGTGCGGCTCTGGCGCGCTCCGTCCTTCGCAGAAATCGAGACGTCGGAGAAAGAAGGGTAATATGAGGACACCGGGCTTTTTTTGAAATCATTTTCTCTGTGATCTTCCGCTGAATTCCTTGTCACAAATTTCCTCGGTACGCGTTGAAAAGGCGTCCTGACGGT
This sequence comes from uncultured Acidobacteriota bacterium, assembly GCA_963827655.1. Taxonomy (GTDB): domain Bacteria; phylum Acidobacteriota; class UBA6911; order UBA6911; family UBA6911; genus CAWHCF01. The sequence goes on along the minus strand of CAWHCF010000053.1, from coordinate 95,088 downwards.
CCCGGTCAGTTTCGGCCCTTCTCGCCACGAACCCCAAAATTTCCTGTGACCTTCTCCTCGGATTCTTGTGAAAGAAGGCGAAGGGGGGGCCAGACCGCACTTGTGGAGGATTGGAAGCTCGGCCCTATGAGAGGAAAACCATAAAAAAGGAGATGGAATTTATGAAGATACACTCGACGGCTAAGGGTACTTGTTTTTCGTTGCTTGCTCTGTTCTGTTGCTCTTTGGTCGAAACTGCTTTCACTCCCTATGCGGCGGTGGCAGTCGAACGGCAAATAGAAGGAAGGGGAGTGTATGCTGCTCTTGCGCCCGCGGCTCAGCCTGAACAGCCGACCTCCACGCAGTACGAACCGGGCGACGTAAGGGACAGCGACGACACCAAGGTTATCCGATTCGACGTTACGGAGAATGCGAAGCGATTCATTTTCGACGAAACGCCTTTGTTCCCGGACGGTATGCCGGCTTACGGCAACGAGTTCGTTACGGAAGGCTACATCTATCCCTACGGGACGCTCCAGGGCACAGACGGAGTCAACCCTGACGGCAGTCCCCAGTTTGCGAAGAAAGTGATCGGTCGCTGGGTTTGCCGTGGGTGGCACGTGGGTGAGGGTGCCAAGACCGTGACGGGACCGTGGGTGATCACGCACCAGATCTATGATTTCGGTAGCAAGCCGGGCCGCGAGACTATCGTCACTGACGGCTTCGAGCTTGTGGACGTGAACGTCGCAATCCGGCGGGCAATCGTAGGCGGGACCGGCATATTTTCGGAGGCGCGAGGTGAAGCCGTTCAGACCATGCTGGGCTTCAATCAACTCAATGGCGTTAATCTTCGGTTCGAACTTAAAGTGGCGGTCCGTTGATCGCAGTCGTCTCTTCGAGTCTTCGTGTCTTAGCGGTTGTTTTTGTTCCGCCGCACTAACCACGAAGACTCGAAGACGCCAAGAAAGATCACGAAGGCGTATACAGATTCCACCTGGAAATCCTGAACCGGCCAGCCGAAGACATAGGTGCGGTAGCTGTCGAGACGCCCGGGAACCGTTTCAAAGTGAATCCACCCCCAGACCAACGGGAACGTCAGCGCCCTGCGAGGACACATCCCCACATGATCAGCCAGTGCGCTGCTCCACGAAGTTGGCCGCGGCGGAAGATGAACTGGTTCGCGGCGAACTCTCGAAAAAGTCTTCGGCACAATTCCGCCAGGTTGCGGACCAGGAAGCGTGGGGTCAGGAACACCTGCCATCCGCGCCGCCAGTACATTCGAGTGGGCGGCCGCTGAAGCCACATCGCGTATCGATACGAGATCCCGAAGGTGGCAAAGAGCGTCGCGAACGTGTAGCCGACCAGGGCCGCATCGAAATGATCAAGACGACGAGAGCCCAGGACAATCAGCGCGGTCAGCAGCGCCGTGAACAGCACAGCCCAGCTGCTGGCTCTGATCTTCTCTATCGGAAAACGCGCCATATTGGTGTCAGGTTTTGTGTCTTTGCGTCCTGGTGGTATTTGTTTCGCAGCGGGCGGCCGTTAGACCTTAGAAGGCACGACGAACGGCTCACGGTATTCGCGCGAAAGATAGCCGTTGGCCTCGAGGTCGCTTCCGAACGTCTCGGTCTCCGGATCGAACTCGAGGACGCGGCCGGTCCGGTAGCTCGCGTTGGCCATGTGGCACAGGGCGGCCGAGAGATGCCCTTCTTCGATGTCGGACGTGAGATCGGTTTGCCGTCGGCTCCGCACCGCAGCCAGGAAGTTTGCGACCAGCGGTGCGGTGTCCCACGCGCGCGGCTCGGCGTGGTCCATCTGCTCGGCCAATTCCCGTTTTTCCCCGCGGTAGATCTGGAACCCGCGCAGGTCGACCGACATCGTTCCTTCAGTGCCGAAAAAGAGATTACCGATGAAATTAGTGCCGTCGAAGGCGATCGAGCTCTCGCCTCCGGTGAGCAGGCCGCGGACCTCGAAAACGAGCTGGCAGTCTCCGTAGTCGAACGTCGCCAGCTGGGTATTCGGTGTCTCCTGATCGTCGTCGTAGCCGAACTTCCCGCCGCTCGAGTAGACGCGCCGCGGGAGCGTCGACTTTCCGAGCCCCCAGCGCGCGACGTCCATTTCGTGGACCCCCTGGTTGCCGATATCGCCGTTTCCCGTGTCCCAGAACCAGTGCCAGTTGTAGTGGAATCGATTCGAGTTGAAGGGGCGCATCGCCGCGGGCCCGCGCCAGAGATCGTAGTCGACGCCGTCCGGCACCGGTCCATCAGCGCCCCGGCCGATCGAGCGGCGACGCTTGAAACAGAGTCCTTTGGCCATGTAGACGTGGCCGATGGCGCCCTCCCGGAGCAACTCGATGGCCCGCCGCTTGTGTGCGATCGAGCGGCTCTGCATTCCGGTCTGGACGATCCGCCCGTACTTGCGCGCCGCTTCGACCATCTTACGCCCTTCCCAGACGTTGTGGCTCGCAGGCTTCTCGACATAGACGTCCTTGCCGGCCTGACAGGCCCAGACGGTGGCGAGCGCGTGCCAGTGATTGCAGGTGGCAATAGTAACCGCGTCGATTTCTTTGTCTTCGAGGAGCTTGCGCAGGTCCTGGTAAACCGTCGGCTTCATCCCCTGAACCTTCTCGACTGCCGCGACAGCCTTCTCGGTTTCTGCCCTGTCGATGTCGCACAGTGCAGCGACACAGCTCCCCGGATTTTTCGCGAACAGCTCGATGTGCTCGCGCCCACGTCCCCGCACGCCGATGACGGCGACGGAAACGCGGTCATTCGCTGACGCGATGCGCAACCGGGAGGCGGCGACACCGGCAGTCGAAAGGAGAAAGGTTCTGCGGTTGATCGAGGTCATGGAGTCCCCCTGTCAATACGGTAGTGCTATTACTAACGCCTTGGGCAGGATGCTGTCAAGCGCCGTTGGTCTGGAGGCGGGGGGATTCTTGGTGTTTCTTCGTGACTTCGTGTCTTTGTGGTTAGAACACTCACGCCACTTTCCGGACCGCCTCGGGAGCGAAGAACTCCAGCGGGTTTTCATGCAGGATCCGGCGGCCGATCTCCAGGGCCCGTCCCTCGCCGAAGACGCCGGCTTCGACCTTGGCCGCGAGCGTCGCGGCCGTATTTTCCAGGGCGATCTGCAAATGCCCGTACGAGTTCTCTACGTAGCGGTAGTCGCCGCCGAATCCGAAGATCTTCGAGAGCGGCACCGTATCGAGGTACTCGGCCAGTGCGCGCTGGGCGGTCGCGGGCGAGATTATGTGCATCCAGGTGAGGTCGATCGAGACGTTGCGCAGCGTCTTGGCCATCGCGCCCAGCTCGGTAACCCAAGGATACCCGGAGTGAAACAGGTCGAACCGGACGTCGGGGTAGTCCAGACAGACGTTGATCAGGTGGGTCGGGTTGCTGTTGGTGAGATAGTTGCCGTTGCCGGCGTGGATTCCCGTGTGAAACTGGACCGGGCGGCCGTGCTCGCGCGCGAGCTGAAGGACTCGATGGACCATGAAGTCGCCCAGCGGCCTCGCAGGCGGCTCCATCAGACGCGCCGAGCCTGTGGGGCTGGACGGGGGGCCCGTCGCCAGGCCGTCGAAGGCTCTCTGGGCGTCGGCCCGATCGACGCGCGCAAAGTGCAGAATCCGACTGTAGGCAAGCGTCGACTTGACGCACGCCATCCGGGCGCGCGCCACGTTACGCGCGAAATCCTCCTCCAGGGCGGTCACATACTCGGCGAAGCTCCCGATCGTGCGTCCCAGCTCCGCGCCGATCTTCTCGACGTCGGCGCGCGAGCGTACCAGGGCGTAGCGATCGAAGTGGCGCGCCGTTACGAAACGCGGGTAATCGGGCTCAACCGGACTTGCATTCCAGTAATCGTCGAGCACCGACCAGTCGACCTTCATCCGCTCCTCGAGCATGCGCTTATAGATTCCGGGCGTGTTTCCCGCCCGCAACCGCTCGGACACGGTCTCGACGCTCGCGGCGTTCAGTTCATCGACGCCGCAGAGCTCGCGCGCCACGATCTCGACCACCCGGCAGTAACCGGTGTTGCGCGCGCGCTTCCAGTAGGGCTCGAATGTCCTCCAGCGTTCCGCGAGTGGCGTCTCGTACCGCGTCAGGCCGGCGGCGGTCTTGGGGTCGAGACCGGCCGAGATCGCGTCGCTGATGGCATAGTGCGAGATCAGGGTGAAGATATCGAGCGGATCGGCGAGACGCCTGGCCTCCGGCACCAGGTGTTCGTGCGTGTTGAAAATCGGACCGCGCGCGAGCTCACGCCGGATCCGGTCGCGTAACGCGCGCGACGCCCCTCCCTGGGGCCGCGCCGGACTGCGAGCGAGTGAGCCCGCCGCCGCAATGAGTCCGGCGGCGAGAAATTTTCGCCGAGAGCAGGCCTTAGTCGTTCTGGACATGATTGCGCATTTCCTCCAAGTTGTCAGACGGTTTATCCGCCGGCGGCACGGCGTAGTGCTTCGGAATTCCTGTTTCAGAACACCTGAACGATGCCATCGTACCATCGTCGTGTTCAAGAGGTTCGATTGGCGGCGTGACCCTGGCACCTCAACGCTCCCCGGATTGTTCTGACAACCTCGACCCATAATTTGTTGTGCACACGAGGCATGGCTATGACCTCAGACTTATCTGGTTGCTCACTTTGGTCGCGCTCAGTCTCAACGCCTGTCGGGCAACCTCGAAGCTTCGAAATACTCCTTACCACTTCATCGATGACTGTCGCCGAAATTCTCAAGCCCATAGCTCCACAGTGTGACCAAGGGGGACCATAGCCCCACAACTGAAGGAAAGCACCCGGGTGAATCCCAGGAGATTCCGGTTTTCCGAGTTAACACGGAAATCATGAAAGGGGGGTATCATATGTCGGATTTGTTAAGGATAGTCGGGACCAGGGTCGCTATTCGAGGATCGCTCCTCTGACTACTATGATCGGTTGTCCCGGCTTGGACTGGCAATGCTCGTCGCTGGGGTGATTGTTGCTTCGATAAAGGCAAGTTAAGGAGCACACGCGTAGTTCCGCCAGGTTCAGTACGACGGACGATTGGATTTGTGGTAACCACGAAGCTACATTGGGCCATGATTTTTTGTGCACACGAGGCATGACCATGAAACTCAGACTCGTTTGGTTGCTCACGCTGGCCGCGCTCAGTCTCGACGCTTGTCGCGCGTCGTCGGATGCGGCGCCCGTCGCGGCGCAGGACCAGGCCGGCGTCGCCGAGCGGATTCAACGCGTTGAGAACGGGCTGCTGCCCGCCGTCATGATCAAGGGCCAGACCACGGCGATGAAGCTCACCGATCGCATAGCTCATTACAAAGTTCCCGGCCTGAGCGTCGCCGTTATCAACGACGGCAAGATCGAATGGGCGCGCGGTTACGGAGTCGTCGAAAAAGACGGCGGCAAGCCAGTCACCTCCGACACGCTCTTCCTGGCCGGCTCGATCAGCAAGCCCGTGGCCGCGCTGGCGGCGCTCCGCCTGGTCGAGCAGGGCAAGCTCGACCTCGATGAGGACGTGAACCGGAAGTTGAAGACCTGGAAGGTACCGGAGAATGAGTTCACCAAGGAGAAGAAGGTCACGCTGCGCGGGCTGCTCAGCCATAGCGCAGGGCTGACTGTGCACGGGTTCCCCGGCTACGCGGTGGACGCGCCGATGCCGACGCTGGTTCAGGTTTTGAACGGCGAGAAGCCGGCCAACACCGCGGCGATACGGGTTGACGTCGCGCCGGGCAGCCGATGGCGGTACTCGGGCGGCGGCTACACCGTGATGCAACAGTTGTGCATGGACGTGACGGGAAAGTCGTTCCCCGAACTGACGCGCGAGCTTGTCTTCGAGCCTGCCGGCATGCGGCAGAGCACTTACGAAAACCCCTTGCCGAAGTCGCTCGAAGCCTCGGCCGCCACCGCGCATGGCCGGAACGGCGACAAGGTCAAAGGCCGCTGGCACATCTATCCCGAGATGGCCGCCGCCGGGCTGTGGACGACGCCCTCGGACCTCGCGCGCTACGCCATCGAGGTGCAGCGCGCGCTGGCTGGCCAGTCGAAAATTCTATCGCGCGAGATGGCCCGGCAGATGGTGACCGTGCAAAAGGGAAGTCACGGGCTCGGCCCGGCGCTGGATAACGCGGACAAGGAGTCGGCGCGCTTCAGCCACGGCGGCGTGGACGAAGGTTTCGAGGCCTTCTTCACGGCGTACTGCCAGGGGGGGCGTGGCGCCGTGGTGATGCTGAACGCGAACCGCGCGATGCCGCTGGCGCATGAACTGATTCGCTCGATCGCGCGTGAATACAACTGGCCGGACTACCTGGAACCGGAGCGCGTCCTGGCCAAAGTTGACCCCGCCGTCTACCAGAAGTACGCGGGTCTTTACGAACTGGATGACGGCTTCAAGATCACGCTGACGACGGAAGAGGGACGGCTCTGGGCGCAAGGACAAGGGCAATCCAGGTTTGAGCTGTTGCCCGAGTCGGAAATAAAATACTTCTCCAACAATGGTATCGGGCACCGCTTCGAACTGGGTGAGGACAGGGGAGTGGCCGCCTTGATTATCGAGCAAGGTGGGCGGACCATGCGGGCCAAGAGGGTCCGGTAGTTGGCCGGGTAGGCAGGTGACACCGTGAGAGTCATTGTGCCGGACTTTCTCGAGTTTTGAATCCCACAACGGCCATTGGGGGATCGTAGGTTGGCTCTGAACCTTACACGCATCTTGTATTGGTCCAGAACGAATGGTTACGCCAGCTCGCGCCCTGAAAGGGCGAAGGAAATTAGCCGGGGGCAAGCGGAGCGCTGCCCCCGGTCACAGACAGGCGAAGAGACGCGCCCCGGAGGGGCGCTGGACACGGCCCCTCATTGCTCCGGCGCCCCTTGTATGATCATTGTGGCACCCAATTAAGTAAGAATATCAATAGTAGTAGTAGTAGCTTTCTCTTTGCTTCTTTCTCTTTGTGAATTGCTGTGGAAATGTGGAAATCCGTGGGATCATTTTAAGTCCGCAAAAGAATACGGGCGGAAGAAAGCGTGCGCCCCGTGAGCCTCGAGCTCGTCCTGAAGGTCGCTCTTCCGCCCGTAGACCGGGTTCATCTCGTACAGGACCGCGCTTGACTAAGGCGGATCGCCGCAAGGGTGAGAGACCCGGATGCGGGATAACCCAAGGAGGGCTCCCATGACAGCTAGTTTCGTGCTGGGCATTGACCCAGGCAAGTCTTTTTTTGCAGCAACTCTGGTGCATTCGACCGGAGAAAGGGTTTGGAAAGCACGGCAGTTTGACATGTCGCGCGAGGGATTCGAGAGTCTGAAGTCTGTCTTGCCAGAGGGGGATCTCACGATCGGAATCGAGGCCAGCGGACGGATAGACGACAACCTGATCGCCTGGCTTGGAGAATGGAAGTTGACCTGTCAGGATCGCAATATCAGGCTGATTCGGGTCAATCCGGGCCAGAGCGCGCGCTTTGGAGGTCCCAACCCGCGCCGCGATCAAACCGATGGGTCCGACTCCGATCATGTGGCGGAGTTTACCCGGGTATACGAACGTCGGCTGGAGGCCTTCGATTACGATCCCAAAGCCCAGGCGATGACTCGTGTGATTAGTGAACGTCAGCGTTTGGTCCAGGATCTGGCGGCAACCAAAAACCGGATTCACGAGCAAGTGCTGGTGTGCTTTCCAGAGTTCACCCAGGTTTTCGCCGACCCGTTCGCAAAGCTCGCTCGGGCGGTGTTGAGTGAGATTCCCACCGCACGACGTGCGGCCCGTCGCCAGGCCCTGTCTTTGGCTCGAGTGAAGTCTGAGCGGCGGGGTCGGTCTCTCGGAGTAGAACGGGCTCAACAACTGATCCTCTTGGCTAAGCAGTCGATAGCCAGCGCCGGCGAGGACGATGACGCCGAGGCCATGGTTTTTCTGCTCGCTCAGCTCGAGTTGCTGGAGAAGAGGTTGGCCTATATAGAGCGGACCCTGGTTGCCTATGTACAACAGGCGAAAGCCGAGACCGAAACACCCGAAGAAGGCGTGTCTGCGGCGCGCCAGGTCGAGCTGCTCGACAGTATCCCCGGCATCGCCATAGTCTCTGCCGCCACTCTGGTGCTGGGCACACGGGGACTCGCCCGGTTCGTTTCGGGCAAGGCTTTGTCGGCTCAATGGGCCAGTTGTCCTGAGCGGACCCAAACGGGAACTTCGCTTAACAAAACACATCTGACCGCCCGGGGCGACCACAAGCAACGAGCTATGCTGTATCTGGTTACGCAGACCGCCTGCAACTTTGACCCCGCCTTTGCGTTTCATAAGTGGCGAATGATCCAGCGCGGCCTGTGTCCCCAGCAGGCCGTCTGCGCTGAGATGAACAGAATGGCCCATGTCATCTGGGCACTGGTCGCCCGAAACCAGATGTACGATGTAAATCGAATGATTGAACAGATCCGAATCCATCACGCGGGCCTGTGGAAAACTTTTGTTCGTCAGCACAAGGACAACCGTGCACTGTGGAAAAAAGTGGACCCCAAACTAAAAAAAATTGCTTGACTCACAACACAGGACCTTCAGGGCGCATTAACTATAAACCCGTAACCCCGGGCTGCGCTTCGCTTGCCCGGGGCTAATTTCCGTCGCCCCTCCGGGGCGAAATCGCCGAGACCGATGAGATGCGTGTAAGGTTAAGAGCTTGCTACCGCCCTAGTTTCGCGAAGCTTGCTTCGCCACGCCTTTAAGGCCGTGGAGTTCGTGAATGGAGGTTATCCGCTTGGCATCACGTCTCACCGGCGATAATGGGCGGCGGCGCAGGCGAGGCCTGGCGGTCTTGCTGGCTGTCTGCCTCCCCGCCTTTGCCGGAGCGGGGCGGCTTTTCATTTCCGGTGAGGACGCGGGGTATCTCGATCCCGCCGCTTGCGCCGCCTGTCACCAGAAGATCTACGAAAGTTATCGCCGCACCGGCATGGGAAGGTCCTTCTATCGCCCGAGGCCGGAAAACAAAGTAGAGGATTACTCGCAAAACAACAGTTTCTTCCACGAAGCTTCCGACCAGCATTACACGATGTACGAGCGCGGCGGGCGGTATTACCAGCGCCGGCGCCAGATCGCGCCCGACGGCGGAGAAACGAACGTCATCGAGAAAGAGGTTCATTTCGTCCTCGGCTCCGGGAATCATGCGCGTTCCTATCTGCACCTGACTCCCAACGGTCAATTAGTGCAACTGCCTGTAGCCTGGTACGCGGGGAACGGCGGTTTCTGGGGGATGAATCCGGGCTACGACCGTCCGGACCACATGGACTTCCGCCGCAGAATCGATCGGGAATGCTTCTTCTGCCACAACGCGTACCCGGAGCTTGCACGCAGCACGGGTCCCAGTGTGAGAGAGCTTGTTCTTCCCGGAGCGATTCCCGAGGGTATTGATTGCCAGAGGTGTCATGGACCGGGCCAGGGGCATGTTCAGAGCGTCCGGACGGGAGCATCGCCTGAGACCATCCGGAAAGCCATTGTCAACCCGGCGCGGCTGAGCCGGGAAAGACAACTCGAAGTGTGCCTGCAGTGCCACCTGGAATCGACCAGCCGCCGGCTGCCCTATGCGATCCGGCGCTATGATCGCGGCTATTTTTCATATCGGCCCGGGGAACCGCTGGAAAGCTACATCCTGCACTTCGACCATGCAGCGGGCGCCGGATACGACGATAAGTTCGAGATTGCGCATTCCGCGTACCGTCTTCTCAAATCGGCATGCTTCCTGAAGAGCAACGGCGCGCTGACGTGCACCACCTGTCACGACCCCCATGAGAAGCCGCGCGCTGATGAGGCCCGCCAGCGCTACGTTCAGGCGTGCCGAAGTTGTCACGCGTCCGCCCATAACGCAACCGAAGACTGCGTGGGATGCCACATGCCAAAGCGCCGTACCAGCGATGTGGTCCACGTCGCAATGACGGATCACTACATACAGCGCCGCAAGGCGGATCGCGACTTGCTGGCGCCGCTCAAGGAGGTTCACGACGACGACCGAACCGCCTACCAGGGAGAAGTATCGCTGCTCTACCCGACGCGACTGCCGCAAAGCCCGGAAACCGAGCTTTACCTCGCAGCCGCCCAGGTTACTGACGGCGCCAACCTCAAGGACGGCATTCCCCGCTTGCACAAGGCGATTGAAGCCTTCAGGCCTCGACAGGCGGAATTCTACCTGGAGCTGGCCAGCGCTTACGTGAAGTCCGGAAAAAACGAAACGGCGGTTCACTATTATGAGGAAGCGCTCCGCCGCAACCCGAATTTGCTCTCGGCCCGAAGGGAGCATGCATTGACCCTGAGCAAGCTCGGCCGGTTGACCGCCGCAGTGGAATCGCTGGAAGCAGCGAGCGGGGATGCACTCGACGATCCGGCGACTCTCAATACGTTGGGGTCGACGTACATGGAACTCGGAAAGCTGGACGCAGCGCTGACGTCATTTCGCCGCGCCCTGGTTGTCGCGCCTGACCTGCCCGAAGCCCACCTGAACCTGGGCAATGCTCTCTTCCGTACCGGCGACCGGCCCGCCGCGCTCGACGCCCTGATGAACGCCATCAGGGCCAGACCCGGGTTTGCCCCGGCGTACAACAACCTGGCCAACGTCTTGAATGCGCAAGGTGATTTCCAGCAGGCCCAGCGTCATTTCCGGCAGGCCATCCGGCTCGATCCCGAATACGCGGTCGCGCGCTACAACTACGGCCGCGCACTGGCGGAAAACGGAATGCTCGAAGAGGCTGAGGCCGAGTTGCGGTCGGCGCTTAAACTGGATCCCCGGCAAGCCGAGGCGGCCACAAGCCTGGGATTGGTACTGGTCCAGAAGGGGCGGTCGGACGAGGCGATCGCGTTCTACCGGCAAGCAATCCAGGCGAAGCCCGGGTTGGCGTCAGCCCATTTCAATCTGGGCCTCGCTCTGCTCCGGCAAGGAGACAAAACAGAAGCCCGGCGACATTTTGAGGCCGCGATCCGGGCCGACCCAAACGACCATCAGTCCCACTTTCACCTGGGGATGATCTTGCTCAACGAAAGCGCTTACGAATTAGCGACCACGCACTTGCGGAAGGCGTCAGAGACCCAGTGGCCGGATTTACGAAGCGCAGCCCTGGAGGCTCTTCAAGCCGCGAGAGATAAGAGACAGCCGAGTACGCAGCCCCGTTGAAACCGACATGGGATTTCCAATGCCAATGTGATCTTGCCCGCACTTGATGGGCGCAGCGTTGTTCGCCAGACCCCGTGCCGCCCAGCAGCCTGGCTTGTTCCAGCCCATTGCAAAGGTCGCCGGATTCATGTGCGGACGGGCTAATCAAGCCCGTCCGACCCCTGGTGGCACAAAAGCTTTCATTGGTTAATCGCTCCCGATTACGTCACTTGTCATTTGTCATTAGTGGGTGCTGCGGGCCGGGTTTGCGCTCGCAGACTACGCGGGCCTTGTTACCCCTATTAATGACAAATGAAAAATGACCAATGACCAATGACAGGAAATGAACTTCTTAAGGCTAAATCCTCCCGATCGCGTTGGTTTGCGACCGGTCTGACCCGCGGCACAGACCAATTTTTTCACAACCCAGCCAACTTTTTTCCTTTCCTCCTCATTTTCTGTGATCCCTCGCCCGCCTGATTTGCGCACGTAGGGGGTGAGCGGCGATGAATCGCCGCAGGGACAGCTCGACGAGAGGAGAACCAACCATGCTCGACATGCAGTGGATGAAACAAAGATTCGAGAGCACGCGCAAAGCTGCAACTGACGACGGAGACATCAACAGTGACGTCCATCAGCTGAAGCGTCCGGATCCGCGCGCCGTCTATTCCCAGTGGAAAATCGGCGACCTGCCTTCAATACGCATCGAAACCGAATGCATCAACGCCTGAATTCACACTTTTGCAACATAGAGAAAAGGAGACAGAAATGACTCAGTGGAGACCCGATCAAACGTTCTATCCGACGCCGACGATGGCGACGCAGTCGCCGCGGGAAGAGTTGGCGTACGTGGCCTTGCTCGAGCCGACGCGCACGCGGCCGGATGCGTTGGCGGTGGTGGACGTCGAGCCGGCCTCAAAGACTTACGGCCGTGTCGTCGGACGTGTGGAGATGCCCAGTGCCGGAGATGAGCTGCATCACTTCGGATGGAACGCCTGCAGCTCGTGCCTGTGCCCATATTCGCCGCATCCGCACATGCAGCGGCGTTATCTCATCGTGCCCGGGATGCGATCCTCGCGCATCCACATCGTTGATACGAAGCCCGATCCGCGGCGGCCCAAGATCGTCAAGGTGATAGAGCCGGAGACTGTGACACGCCGGACTGGCTACAGCCGGCCCCACACGGCGCACTGCGGACCCGACGGCATCTACCTCAATGCTCTGGGTTCGACCGACGGTGACGGCCCGGGTGGCATCTTCATGATGGACCCGGAAACGTTCGAGGTGCGCGGCCGCTGGGAACTGGCCCGAGGTCCCCAGTATCTGGCCTACGACTTCTGGTGGCATATGGGCTGCGACACCATGATCACCAGCGAGTGGGGTACACCCAACATGTACGAAAGCGGCGTCAACCCAGAGTTGCTGCTGGCCGGCAAGTACGGCCACCGGCTGCATGTCTGGGACCTGCGGCGCCGGCGGCACCGCCAGGTGCTCGATCTCGGGTCAGAGCAGCAGATGGTGCTCGAGCTGCGTCCGGCGCATGACCCGGCCAAGGCCTACGGATTCGCCGGCGTGGTGACGTCGCTGAAAGACCTCTCGGCGTCGGTTTGGCTCTGGTACAGAGAAGGCGAGAACGCCGACGGCGAATTCAAGGTGCGCAAGGTGATCGAGATCCCGGCGGAACCTGCCGATTCCGACTCACTGCCGCCGCTGCTGCAGGGCTTCAAGGCGGTGCCGCCTCTGGTAACCGACATCAACCTTTCACTCGATGACCGCTACCTGTACGTCTCCTGCTGGGGCACGGGCGAGTTGCAGCAGTACGACGTGGCGGATCCGTTCAATCCCAAGCTCGCAGGGTCGATAAAGATCGGCGGCATCGTGCGGCGCGCGTCCCATCCAGGCAAGCCTGGCGTCCCGTTGAACGGCGGTCCGCAGATGGTGGAGATCAGCCGCGATGGACGGCGTGTGTACGTTACCAACTCGCTCTACTCGTCCTGGGACGAGCAGTTCTATCCGGACGGCATTCGTGGATGGATGGCCAAAGTCGATGCAGGCGGCGACGGCGGTGTGCAACTCGACCGGAACTTCTTGCTGGAGTTCAATGGGCTGCGTCCCCATCAAGTGCACCTTGACGGTGGAGACGCGTCCTCGGATTCGTACTGCTACTCGGGGTGAATCATGGAAACGCAACAGCTGTTACCTCTGGCCACGATTCTGTTGCTGGGGGCGTTTCATGGGATCAATCCGGGCATGGGCTGGCTGTTCGCCGTTGCGCTGGGGATGCAGGAGCGGCGAATGCGGGCGGTGTGGCAAGCTCTGATTCCGCTTACGCTCGGCCACGGCCTGGCCATCGGCGCGGTGGTGCTGGTCGCGGCGTTCGCGGGCTTGGCTGTGCCGTCCGCGTCTCTCAAGCTTCCGGTGGCGGTAACGCTGGCAGCGCTGGGGGTCTACCGGCTGGTGCGCCACGCCCACTTTGCCGGCGCCGGCATGCGCGTGGGCATGCGCGGCCTGACCGTGTGGTCGTTTCTGATGGCCACGTGCCACGGAGCAGGCCTCATGGTGCTGCCCGTTTTTCTCGGCATGACGGCGACTGGCCTCGGCGCGAGCTGTCACGCGCCGGCCGACGCTTCAAGCGACGCGGCGGCCGCAGTGGTTGCGACATTCGTCCATGGCGCCGGTTACCTCATCGTGACTGCGGCAGTGGCGTGGCTGGTGTTCGCGAAAGTCGGGGTTGGCATCCTGCGAAAAGCGTGGTTCAACCTCGATGTGGTCTGGGCGGTCGCACTCATCGCGACCGGCGTCCTGACTGTCCTGCTGTAGATGCCGCGAGTCAAGACGCATCCCACTCGCGCCTTGACCACGGGGCCCCGGCTTTTGACCGGGGCCCCGATCGCCTTCTCGCACATTCCCTTCTGCACGAAAACCAGCCCAACCGTTCCGGGCGCCGCGGCAGAATTCCCATCCATATCGAGTGTTTCTGCAGTTTCTTCAATCGCTCGATCATAGTCCCGCGCAAGACAGAAACGGCACCGCGCTTGCCGCGCAGGCGGTATTGGTTGCTCGGACGTGTGAATGTGGATTACTATAGCTATTCGGTCCGCTATACGAAAGGAGGAGCATGAAGACGGTACAAATGACCTTGGACGAAGAACTCGTCAAAGCGGTCGACCGGGCCGTCAAGCGGCTGGGGACTACGCGCTCCGCCTTCGCTCGAAGGGCGCTTCAGGAGGCGTTGAAGAAATTGAGCATCTTGGACCTCGAGCGCAGACACCGCGAGGGCTATGCACGAAAGCCGGTCCGTCCCGGTGAATTCAGCGCCTGGGCAACCGAACAGATCTGGGGCGACGAATGAAGCGAGGCGACGTGCGATGGTACAGGTTTGCGAAGCCGGATAAGCGTCGGCCAGTGGTGATTTTGACTAGAGATTCCGCCCTGGAATTCCTGGGAGAAGTCACTGTAGCGCCCGTCACATCAACCATTCGTGACATTCCTACCGAAGTCTTCCTGGGACGGGGCGACGGCATGCCGACAGACTGCGCGGTCAACCTGGACCACGTTCAGACCGTCTCCAGGAGCAAGATAGGACCTTTGATTGCGACGCTGAGCGTCAGAAAACTCGCCGAGATCCGACAAGGTCTTCTGTTCGCGCTCGGCTTTTGAGCTCTCTGCGACCGGGTCGCCTGGCCGGCTTCTTTCCGAGGATGTGGTCGGCTTCGCTGACGCCCGGAGGTCTTAGGGTTCGCGCTGTTCCGGTAGCTGCCATGGCGCGCCACCCGCTCCAAGCCGAGAAATATCGAGCCAGCTCCGTCGTATATTCAACAGACAGGATCGCCCTTCTCGCGTTCGGAGGCTGACCCTGCGATCTCGAGCGGCGAGGTCGCAGGCATCGAGGGGCGTCGATTCGGCTCATAGCGGAGGAGGATCATATTGTGTTTGAACTGAAGCATCGTCTGCTTTTGGTTGTGTTGCTGCTGTCCGGTACAGCCGGCAATCACCGGTTGGGGGCGTTATCGGCGCGGGCGTTAGAGGAGGTGCCGAGTCAAACATCGGCCCTTGTGCGGCTCGACGTGATAGAAGGTTCGACGGCGAATTACAGGGTGCGAGAACAGCTCGCGGGAGTGGAGTTTCCCAATGACGCAGTCGGGACGACCCAGGGTGTCGAAGGCCGCCTCGTGCTGGGTCCGGATAATAGCGTCCAGGCCGATCAGTCAAAGCTGACCGTTGATCTCACCACCCTGAAGAGCGACCGCGACCGGCGTGACAACTATCTGCGGCGGCGCACGCTGGAAACCGAGCGCTTTCCCCGGGCGGTCTTCGTTCCGAAGCGGGTACAGGGGCTTCCTTCCCCCATCCCGGGATCGGGAGAAGCTCGCTTCCAGCTCCTCGGGGACATGACTATCAAAGACGTGACGGCCGAAGTCACTTGGGACGTCACGGCCTCGTTCAGCCAGAGCGAGATCGCGGGGAAAGCGGCGACGAAGTTCGGGTTCGACAAGTTCCGACTCACGAAGCCAAGTGTGATGTCGGTGTTGAGCGTCGACGACGAAATCAAGCTGGAGCTCAACTTTCGCTTAAAGAAATCCGCGAATTGAACCACGAGCAAACCAATCCGCCGCTGGAGATGTCCTGTCCGCCGGGATGACGATTGTGCCGGCGCGGTCGGTCTTCTCGAGACGAGCCACACCAGTGGAACCGATGCCGGCCTTGCGTCTTGAGTGAAGATGGACCATGCCGCGCCCGATGTTCGGTAATTGTTCAGTCCCGTGTGGCACGGCCGGGGCTCAACGTCCTTCCACCAACGCCGCGTAGATCGGTGCTCGTTGATAGATCGAGGGGCGTGTGCCGAGGCTCGTGAACGTGTAGCCAGCGCTGCCGAACCGCTGCTCGAGGCTGCGCTGGCTGATCGGGTACGGCACCCAGGGGTTGGCTCTGTCGGTGTCGTATTCGACGATCAGGAACCGGTGAGGCTGATTCATGGCCTGGCCGCAGGCGCGGATGAATGCCTCCTGGTTGCTGACATAGTGCAATGAGTTTGCGAGGAGTGCCCCGTCGAGCGGCCCGAACGGCCAGGGCTGCTTCGTGAAGTCGCCGTGATGGGTGACGATCGTCGTGCCGGTGTACTCGCTCGGGATGTGTTTCAACACCGCCGCATCGCGATCGATCGCGTGAATTGTGCTGGTCCTTTTCAATATGGTGGCGAGCGCCAGCGTAAACGTCCCGTCCCCGCAGCCGAGGTCGGCCCACGTGCCTCGCGTGGTCACGCGCATCCCGCGGATCAGCTCGACTCCATCTTCGACGGTCACGTGATGGACTGGATCAGCGCCGCTTCCGCGCTCGCTCGCGCGCGCGGCGTGCGACGGCGACCTTTGGACGCGGGCGGTCCTTTCTTCGCCACCCACGCCGACCAGGTGAGCGTGTAACGACCGGGCTTCGCGGCGCAAACGTAATCGTAGAAGTCGCGCACGAAGTCACGCCGCTCGACGGCGAACGGAAAGGCAAAGCTGGCCGGGTCCGCCGGTTTGTCGAGATCGGCGCCGCCGACAAGAAACTGCCGGCGCACGATGTCGTCCACTGAGACGGCAGGGGCGTTGCACATGGTGTCGTACATCACCATGAACGTCGTGGTGCGGCCGTCGCCGCCTCGGCAATGGAAGTGCAACCAGGTGTCTCGGGTCAGCTTCGCAGCGATGCGTATGAACTCGTCGACCTCCGCGTCGCGGGGCCTCACGTGGTCGGTGGTCGGGAAGCGAAGGTACTTCAGCCCCATCGCCTCCACGATTTCCTGCTCGCTCGCCGGTGCCGATGGATAGACGACATACGGGTCGGCGATGCAGATGCCGTCTTCGGCCGTCTTCTTGGAAATCCAGTTCACGGTGAGCTGCGGCGTCCGCGCCGCGTCGGAGAGTCGCTGGCGTTGATCGAGCTCGATGCTGGGAAGACCCTTGCCGACGTTCATCCAGTCGCGCTCGACAAACCATCCGACCGCAATCGTCGACTCTTCGAACAGCGGCTGCTTGACGTGCAGAAAACCGTGCGACTCCTGCCGCAGGTCCACGACCATCAGCGGCTTGCGCACCCGCCCCGAACCGAGGACGGCCGCCATCTGACCTCTCGAGTACTGCGCGCTTCCCGAGGCGTTAATCTCCTTCAGTCCCTTCACCGAGGGTGGTTTCGGGTCCTGCTTGAGCGGGTCGAGGCAGCTGCGAAACATCCTGGGAAGCGGCGACGTCTCGAGATCGCGGTCGGGGGCGTCGAGGACCGTGGTGATCGAGCCCGATGGAAAGTTGCCGCATTTGTCCGGCGGCTTGCCTGACTGCTTCGTCTGCCGCGTGCCGTCGCCTCTGGTCGTCATGTGGTGTCACCGAACAACAGTTGCTGAAAGCCCACCGCCATCTTTGCCTGGCCGCCGCTCCACGTGATCTGCATCATGACGTCGAAGACTTTCGACGGGAACGGATCCCAGCCCTTGAGTTCGTGCTTCGGCACGCCGAAATCCTCGACCAGCGCCGGAATGGTGCCGTGGTGCCAGCAGATCAGGACAACCTTGCCCGCGTACGTCGCCGGTGTCTGCAGCACGGTCTTGACGAGCTTCTGCATGTCGTCCGGCTTGTTCTTGAAGCTGGCGTCGATGGTGGTGTCGATCGACGGATCGTTCAGGCGCTGCAGCGCCTGGGCGAGCGGGGTAATAGTCTCGAGCGGACGGCTGCTGGCGTGCGACGATGCGGTCGCGAAGAGATAGTTCGGCGTCGGAAATCGGCTGGACGAGGCCTTCACCGTGCCGAAGGCATAGGTGCCGAGGACTTGGCCACTCGATGATCCTGGCGACATCTCGCAGCACAGTTCCTCGGTGCCCGCCGCCGGTTTGCCGCCTGGGATGAACAGCGACGGCAGCGCCGCCGCACGTGCCGACCCGCGGATCGACAGGTGAGGCCCGCCGTCCTTGTCGTCGCCGGCGGCGCCGGGCTTCTCGCCGTGCCGGATCACCAAGACCAGGCTTGGAAACGCGTTGTCGGCCATCCATCACTCCGGGCGGCGCGGCCAATGTTCCGTCCTCGCCACGGTTGCGCGAGGTGACGTTGTCGGTGGGGGTGGCGCATGATCTTGCAGCGCGACGGTGGCGTCAAGTCAGGCGCCCAATGGTCCGGCCTAAAGCCTGACACTACAAGCGATCGTAGGTCACTTGGACCGCGTGGTGCTGTTGCTTGCTTGCGCGGTAAGCACGGTTCGCGCGTCGGGGTCGCGGCCCAGCGACGATAGATAGGTATTTGTATCGCGGAGGCGTCGCAGGAGCAAGCGAATTTCTGCAGCTGGCGGGTCTGACCGGCAGGAAGGGGCCAAGCCTGCCGGTCTACGATCTGCACATCCAGGTTCCGGCCCTCAAGCGCCAGTCCATTGGTGCTTCCGTCATCAATTGTTGGTAGGATTCGTATAAAGATTTAGGTCGCAATATGTATAAGCAAATTTGGCATGACCAATTCTGGTTTGCTCCAAATGAGGAACAAATGTTTTTGTCAGAAGGACATGAGGACAAGTCACCAACAGTAAACTGCGAAGCACCGTAAAGTTCGGACAATCGACCGTCTTGGTCGTTGTCGATGAGACGCCGATGCCTCTGGCGGCATAACAACAATTGATGACGGAAGCACCATCCAGACGGAAACCCAATTCTCATCGATCAACACGTTGGCTGACGTTGTACTTCGAATCGTCCGTTCAGTCCAATGATTCCGCCGTCCGTCACCGGAACTTACGCCTGTTTGAAATGAATCTTGGCATCGGTAGGATGATGGGTGGTTGACAATCCGAAATCGCGGAAAGAAGAAAATGAATCAAACAACAAAATCAGCGGTTCCTCTCTGGTACTGGGTGATCGCGGCTGTGGCGTTGCTGTGGAACCTGATGGGGTGTGTCTTCTTCGCGATCGAGATTTTCGCCCAGGAGGCAATGATGGAATCCATGACGCGAGAATCAGAAGGAGTGGGCTCGATCCATTCCAGGCTGGATTTATTTCGTCTACGGCTTGGCCGTGTCAACCGGAGTGGCGGGAACCATTGGCCTGTTCATGCGAAAGGGCTGGACCATCGCGATGTTCGCAATCTGCCTCGTGGCGGTGATTGTCCAAATGTTCTACACCATGATCATTGGCGGCGGGTTACAAGTCATGGGACCATCAGGACTAGTCATGCCCTCGCTGGTCATTAGCATCGCAGCGGTACTGCTGTGGTTCTCGTGGTTCGCCAGGAGTCGTGGCTGGTTTGGACAGGTTAGCCCGACAGTCGAACGTGAGTGACGCCGTGATCATTCGGAAATGCTAGGCCCCACTTTCTTGCGCACGGAGGTCACATCGAACTCCACCGCGAAACGGCGAGTCGGACCAAGTCAAGAAATGTTGATTTAATGCGTGGCCAGGGCGTTTCGGCGTGGTTACTGCAATACGGGCAACTTCTCGGCCTGTTCCAGCGAGGCGACCATGGGTGTATGTTTGTCGCCGAGGCTAGTGATGGCGGCTCGGGCAATCACCCTGGATTGCGCAAGCGGGCCCTGAACCTGCAACCTGTCGAGGGTGAAGCCGACGACTTTCGATTTTTCATCTACGATTACGTCGTCGACCGAACCGATCTTGGTCCCGCCTTCGGTCTGAATCTCGCGCCCGCGCAGGTCGCCGGCGAGGACGTAAGTGTCCGCTCCCTTAACCTCGTCGCGGGCGATCACGGTGTCGGATCCTGAAATGAACCAGGCGTCGATGCCAAGAAGCTGAACCCGCGACAACTCGATCATCAGCATCTTGCGCTTGATGATCCCGGATTTGCCCAGGTAAACAGCCACAATGCGGGTGATGTCTGGGTCGAGGTAGACGTCTTTGACCTCACCCAGTTTCTTTCCATCCGTGACACTGATCAGCAACTTGTCGTGGAAATCTTTGATCAGGGCCATAAGATTCTCCTACGTTACCAATTGCCGGATTGCCCATCGCAGGGGCGGAGGCTGACGCCCGAATCCTAGATACCTCGAATCCCAGTCGGAGTCAACGCCGGAGTTGGCTCAATCCGCGCACCGAGATCCCCGGACGACTCTCACTACACGACCTCATGCAACCGTTCCGGACAGGATCGCAGAAGGCACTGATTTCACGAATTTACAGGGAAGCGCGCGAAGACTGATAGCAAGAGACCGTTCTCGCGACTACCGACGCAAGGGCGTTTAGGCGTTGAAAGGATCGATGCCGGATAGTTGGGAATAAACATCTCGCCGACGAGAGCCCGGATGCATATAATACCGAGTGCCTTTGGAGGGGCAAATCACATGCGCATGATGCTCAAAGTCTCAATCCCGGTCGAGGCGGGGAACGCCGCTGCGCGAAGCGGCGCTTTAGCAACGACAATTCAGCGGATCCTCGCTGATCTTAAACCTGAAGCGGCGTATTTCGCCGAAGACAATGGCGAACGCACTGGATACATCTTCTTCGATATGAAGGATTCATCTCAGTTGCCTGCCATTGCCGAACCCTGGTTTCTTGCCTTCAACGCCCGCCTCACAGTCCGTCCGGCGATGAATCCGCAGGACCTCGCTGATGCGGGTCCTGGTATCGAGCGAGCCGTGAAAGGGTACGGCAAGGTCACAACGGCCTGATGGAAGCTGCTCGGGCCGCTTCCCCCAAGGCTAATTGACGCTGTACGTGCTCCGGGTGAACCGCTAAACTTTATCTATGTTTCCCGGTCGCCCAGCACCCTTGTTCATCCTTCTGACACTGCTTGCAGTACTGCCCGAAGCCGGCGCGCAACAACCGACCCCAGCCCAGCAGCCCAAATCAACGCAGCAGTCCAGGCAGCCGCAACCGTCGGCCGACAAGCCGCAAAGCGATGGGCAGCAAAACAAGATCAGACGCTTGATCCTGAAGGACGGCTCATACGAGCTTATCAACCAGTATCGAATCAAGGGTGACCGTGTTCAGTATCTCAGTTCAGAACGCCGTGAATGGGAGGAGATTCCTTACTCGCTCGTTGACTGGCCTGCCACGGAGAAGTACGCAAAAGAGGCTGCCGCCGAAAAGCAGTCCCTTCTTCGAGAGCTCGCCGAAACGGAGGCGAAAGAACGCGCCGAGGCTGAGGTGCAGAGTCCGCTGGTCTCTCCGGGCATCCGGTTGCCGGCGGCGGGGGGCGTTTTCCTGCTCGATCTTTTTCAGAGCAAGGCCGAGCTGAATCAACTGAATCAGAGCGGTGCCGACATCAACAAGAACATGGGAGGCAACATTCTGCGCGGCATCATCAATCCCGTTGCCAGCGCGAAGCAAATGATCGAACTGAAGGGCCTGCACGCGGTAATACAGTCTCACGTAGCCGACCCATCGATCTACGTTTCGATCGACCCAGAAGATCCGTCCACCGACTACACGCCTGAGACGGCCAAGGACCACTTCCGCATCGTGCGATGTGAGGAAAAGAAAGGGAATCGCGTGGTCGGAATTCTAAATATCGCGGTCTACGGCAAAGTGAAGCAAGACGCCAGGTACGTGGAAATCAAAGTGGAGCCGGTCTCCGGACGTTGGGTGAAGGTAAGTCCGGCGGCGCCGTTGCCATCGGGTGAGTACGCGCTCGTCGAGCTGCTCGGGAAACAGGAAATCAACACATTCGTTTGGGATTTCGGCGTAAACTCGGCGGCCCCGGCCAACACGGGCGCCGTGAAGCCGCAACCGGAAAAAGCCAATGAACCCCCGGTGCTGCTGAAACGCAAGAGCCAGTAAAACGGGGACGTCCCCAGCTACGTTTATTCGTGCCTCAGCGCGACCATCGGATCCACGCGGGTTGCGCGCCGGGCAGGGAAGTAGCACGCGCAAAGCCCGGCGATCGCCACCACCGCCACCACTCCGCACAGAGTGACGGGATCGTTGGGCGACACACCCCAGAGCTGATTGGCCAACACCCGGGACACCCCCAGGGTCACCAGCAGCCCGGCCGCCAGTCCCAGGCCGATCAGGCGCAGTCCGAGCCACAACACCAGGCGCAGCACGTCGGCGCGGCGCGCCCCGAGAGCCATGCGAATCCCGATCTCGTGAGTCTGCCGCGAAACCGTGTACGCGATGACGCTGTAGACGCCCAGCCCGACCAGCGCCAGCCCCACTCCCGCAAAGACACCGAGGACAACGAGGCCGAAGCGTGGTTCGGCATACGAGAACTGCTTGAGATAGTCCGTTAAGCTGCCCGTCAGCGTGAGGGCGACATTGCGATCGATCGCCCAGATCTCGCGGCGCACGCTGTTGAGCATCGTCGCGGGATCGTTCGCGGTTCTCACCAGGATCCCGCGCTCGAATGCGCCCGTCACGGTGTACGGGATGAACACTTCCGGCATGGGCGGCTCCTGAATTCCCTGGTTTTTCGCATCGGCAACGACGCCCACGATCTCGAATACAGGATTCTCAACGCGCGAATCTGGAAGCGTCTCGAGCAGGCTGAACTTGACGTGGCGTCCGATGGCATCATCCGGGGCGAGATAGCGGTTCACCAGGGTCTGATTGACGACGGCAACTTTGCGCGCTTCGTTCACTTCAACCTCGGTCAAGAAGCGCCCGCTCACCAGACGGAGTCCGAGAGTCGGGAGATATCCTTCGCTGCACAACTGGAAAATAGCATTCCACCTTTCCGAGTGCGTCTTGCCCGGAATGTCGATATCGCTGCCGATGCCGCCGTACGGTGGCAGCGAGCTGGTTTCTGTAGCCGCCAGCACTCCGGGCAGCGCGTGAAGGCGGGCGAGCAGTTGCCGGAAGAACTGCCGCTTGGAGGCTGCGGTCTCGTACTGGCCGCGTGGCAGCGGCAGGCGCGCAACCAGAATGTTGTCCGGCTTGAGACCCAGATCCACGGTCTGCAGCTTGATGAAGCTTCGCATCAGCAGGCCGGCCCCCGCCAGCAGTACCAGCGACAGCGCCACTTCCACTACCACCAGCGCGCTTCGGAGTTTGCCGCGCCGGAAGCTGTCGGTGACGCCCCTGCCGGAAGCTTTAAGCGCGTCCACCAGATTCCGCTTCGCCGTCTGGAGCGCGGGAGCGAGACCGAACACGACCGCCGTTGAAATGGCAACCCCCAGACTGAATAACAGGACCGGCACGTTCAGTTGGATAACCGCCTCCCTGGGGATGAGGCCGTCGGGGATCGCCGTCACCAGAGCCTTGATTCCGAAGTGCGCGAACAGGCACCCGACGGCTGCTCCAGCGAGGGCAAGCATAAAGCTCTCGACCAGCAACTGGCGGACCAGTCGCGCCCGGCTGGCGCCGAGCGAAGTCCGAATTGCCATCTCCCTCTCGCGAGCCGTAGCCCTGGCGAGTAGCATGTTGGCGACGTTACTGCACGCGATCAGCAGCAGCAGCCCCACCGCCGCGGCCAGTGTATACAAGGTCCGGCGAAACCGCCCGACCAGGCTGTCGACCCAGCTCACAACCTTGACCGTGAACTTCTTCGGATAATTCTTCGGGTACACCTGCGCCAGCCGCTGCGCGATCACGCTGATGTCGGCCTCAGCCTGCTGATGGTTGATGCCGGGTTTCAGGCGTGCCTGAAACATGAAGAAGCGCTGGCTTCCTTCGGCATCGGCGCGGTCCAGCATTACAGGTTTCCACAGGTCCGCGCCCAGTTTGGTAAACCGCCGGGGCATGATGCCCACCAGCGTAGTCGGCACGTTGTTGAGCACGAACGTCCGGCCCACGATGCCCGGATCCAGATTGAAGTGCTTGACCCACATCTTGTAACTCATGACGAAAACCGGTGGCGCCCCCGGTTTGGCATCTTCCGGTGTTAGCGGCCGTCCCACTACGGCTGGTACCCCAAGGAAGCGGAACGTGTTGCCCGTGACCAGGCCCCCGTTGAACTGCTCGGTGCCTTCCCCGGTTCTGTACAGGATGTCCTCGAAGCTCCCGCCGATCACGTCCTCGAAGACGTGGTTTTGCTCCAGGTAGTCGAGGAACTCCGGCACCTGGAACGCCGAGCGGCCTCCGGGGCGGCTGCTGCTCGCGTCTTGGATCTGAAATGCGACGACTCGTTCCGCATCCGTATACGGAAACGGGTCAAGCAGCACGTTATGGATCACGCTGAAGATCGTGGTTGCGGCGCCGATGCCGAGCGCAAGCGTCAGCACCGCCAGACAGGCGAACGCCGGCTGTTTGAGCAAACTGCGCCATCCGTAGCGGAGGTCCTGCCAGATCGAGTGCATGCTGTTTCAGACGCCAGTAATGGCTATTTGGTTCCCGTTTGATCGATTTGAGTTTCTTGCCAAAAGCAGCGGGATAGAAGCCAGGAGTCAGAAGCCAGAAGCCAGAATTCGCTTTTGCATATGCATTCAGCAGGCGGCTCACTTCCTCCAGGAGATTCATCCTTCCTTCTTGAGGTCTGCCGTACCTACCCCATCTCGTGATGTTATCCTTTTCAGGTAGTGCCAACCAACTTCTTGCTCCTGACTCCTGACTTCTAACGTGTGTGGAGGAATGCCCTGCGATGAGATGGCCCGAGTTCTTTAGATCGCCAAAAGACGGCACGGAGTTCCAGGATGATCTCGATCGATTCCACGCGGTCAGCGCCAACCGATGCAGTACCCAGGGGAGCCGTGAACCATCAGAACGATCGGCTAATTGACGGACGTTGCCTCAGCGGGCCACGAATGATAAGTCGGATCCACGTCGCGGCCCAGCACATGCTTGTCGAACCATAGACAGTAGCGGCGCGCCTTGTCGATAAGGTTCGAAGGTCTTCTCAATCCGTGCCCCTCTCCAGGGTAGAGAATCAACGCGGTCTCCCTGCCCAGGGTTTTCAGGCTCACGTACATCTGCTCGGCCTGTGCGGGCGAGCAATTGAAGTCGCGCTCGCCGTAGAGAAACATCGTGGGAGTCACGACTTTGTGGACCTGGGTGATCGAGGACAACCTCCTGTACAAGTCGAGATTCTCCCAGGGGTAGCCAAACTCCTCAATCCAGGCCAGGCGCGCGTCGTCGGTGCCGAACGAGCTGAGCAGATCGGAATGGCCGGCTCCGGACACAGCCGCGGCAAAGCGGCCGGTCTTGGTGATGATGTAGTTTGTCATGATGCCGCCGTAGCTCCACCCTCCGACGCCCATGCGTTGGGAATCCACGAGTCCTTGCCCGATCAGCGAGTCCACTCCGGACATGATGTCTTTATAGTCGAGATTGCCCCAGTCTGCGTTCAGCGCGTAGGAAAAGGCCTCACCGTATCCAAGGCTCCCCCTCGGATTTGGCAGGAAGACGAGATATCCGCGCGCCGCGAAGAGCATCGGCTCGAACTTGAAGCCGTTCGTCCAGTGCCACACGGGCCCCCCGTGAATCCAAACGATCAGGGGATACTTGTGGCCGGTGATGAAGTCCGGCGGTTTGATCAGCCATCCGTGCACGGAAGTTCCGTCGGCGCTCTTGAACCGGACGCTTTCGGCGCCGCGCACCGACAATGTTTGCATCAAGGATTCATTGGCACGGCTCAGATTTCTCGGCGGCGAGTTGACCGTCAGCGGCGCGGCGAAGACGTCGGCCGGCGCATCCGGAGGCGTGTTGATGGCGACGACCTTGTCCGCAGCGAGATCCCACTCCTGGATGTCTCCCTCGAAGACGGTAGACTTGGAGCCGTCCAGTCCGACCTTGCACAGCGGGTTCATGCCGCCGTCGATGAAGCGTGATATAGAGGGCCTGTCCGTCGCTGGCCCAGCGCGGATACCCCGCTTTGCTCGGCGAACGGGAAACGCCGCGATCAAACTTTCCGGTCAAGTCCCTGGGCGAGCCGCCGGTTGCGGCCATCACCATGAGGCGGGGGAGGGCATACTGCGGAGGCTTGGCCGGCGTGTGGACGTACGCGATCGTGGATCCGTCGGGCGACCAGGCCGGGCGGATATCGGATCCCGGGTCGGTGGTGAACTGGGTTATGTTCAACGACTGGACGTCGACGATCCAGACATCGGAATTGCGATTGGCGTCCGGCTCTTTCGTGCGGTTCGAGACGAAGGCGATGCGACGCCCGTCGGGCGACCAGGCAACGTCGTCCTCGTCGAAAGGTCCCGGGGTCAGGATCTTGGCCTCGCTGCGGCGCAGCCCCGAAGACGACAACGCGTCGCCCAGATCGACCAGATATACATGTTGTTTGCGATCGTCGAGCCACTCGGTTCCCCCCTTGTGACGGAGCCGGGTGATGACAATTACGGGAGGAGTGTTGGCGGGACCGAGCTTCGTTTCGGTCTTGGGATCACGCGCGATAACCGCCAACCGGCGGCTGTCGGGAGCCCAACGGTAGCTCGATACTCCTCCAGCAAGGGAGGTCACAGGAAAGGGCGCGCCGCCGCTCAGCGGGAGCAGGAAGACCTGGCCCCTGCCCGCGGCGCTTCCGGGCATGCCCCACGCATCCGTATTCCGGTCGGACACAAAAGCGAGATATCGGCCGTCGGGAGAGAACTTGGGCATCCGATCGTTATCCTTACTCCGTACCACTTCCTCGGCCGCGCCGCCCGCTACCGGAACGCGCCAGATGCTCGATATGCGCCCGTTTTTCTCGCGATCGATTTCCTGGATGGCGTAGACGGCCCATCGACCGTCGGGGGAAGTCGAGGCGTCCTCGACGGACTTGATGGCATAGAAGTCTTCCAGCGCCATCGGACGCCGCGCGGCAGCGACAAGCGGCGTGGCCGCGGTATGGATCAGCACAATGGCGCAGCCCAACAGCAACCGCAACCGAGGACACAGCCCCTGGTCGAAGCACGTCGATGTATACACGAAAACCTCCATGAAGAGACCTAAGCCGGCAACCGTCGGCTCTCCCGGCGATTGGATACTTCGCCAATGGAACGCGTGGATCCAATTCTATCGCGGTCAATTACGGTGTCAACCGCGTCGTCTTCCGAAACGGATTGACTCCCGTGGCAAAGCTTTCCAGAATGACTGGACTCGAAGGAGGAATCCCGAGGACGCGTCGGACGGCGCTGGTATCCAACCTTCTAAGATCAGGAGAAACTTTGAGACAGGCTTTCCTTCTTTTGTTCCTCTTGCTGAGTTCCGGAGTAGCGACGGGCGCGGTTCCAATGAATCGCGCACAGAAGCCGTCGCCACGCCCCAATGTCCTGCTTATTTATAGCGACGATCAGGGTACGCTGGACCTCGGCTGCTATGGTTCCAAGGACCTCAGCACTCCGAACCTCGATGCTCTCGCGCAAAGCGGGGTGCGGTTCACCCAGATGTACGCAGCATCGGCCATCTGTTCGCCGTCGCGCGCCGGACTCATGACCGGTCGCCTGCCGATTCGGGCAGGAGTTCCAACCAACCTGTCGTCGGCAAAGGGGGATCCCGGGATGCCGGGCGCTGAGATCACGATCGCGGAAATGCTCAAATCCGGCGGCTATGCCACCGCGCACATTGGGAAATGGCATCTCGGGTACAGCCCGGAGACCATGCCCAACGCACAAGGCTTTGACTATTCCTTCGGCCACATGGGAGGGTGCATCGACAATTACTCCCACTTTTTCTATTGGAGCGGACCCAATCGCCACGATTTGTGGCGAAACGGGAGCGAAATTTGGGAAGACGGCCGATACTTTCCTGATCTGACCGTGACGGAAGCGACCAGGTTTATCGAGGATCACAAGGACAGGCCGTTCTTCCTCTACTGGGCCCTGAACATGCCGCACTATCCCCTGCAGCCCGCCGAAGCATGGCGGCTGCGCTACAAAGATACGCCGTCGCCCCGGGACAAGTACGCGGCATTCGTCTCCACCATGGATGAGCGGATCGGAATGGTCTTGCGGAAGATCGAAGCGCTGGCTCTTCGGGACAACACGATCGTCATCTTTCAGTCCGATCAGGGGCATTCGGTCGAAGAGCGCACCTTCGGCGGAGGGGGCTTCGCGGGCCCGTACCGGGGCGCCAAGGCGACGCTGTTCGAAGGAGGCATCCGCGTTCCTGCCATCATCTCCTGGCCGGGACGGATTCCCAGCGGCGCCGTCCGCGACCAGATGGCTGTTGCGTGCGACTGGCTCCCTACGATCGCGGAGCTTACTGGAACGCCTGTGCCCGAGCGCAAGCTCGACGGCTCCAGTCTGGCGAACGTCATTCGATCTCATGATGCCCCGACTCCTCACGAATCCTTCTATTGGAGGATCGCGACTGGAGAAGGATCTCAGTGGGCGGTGCGGGAAGGGGACTGGAAGCTGTTAGGGAATCCCTACGACAACACCGGTGCGGGGCGCCTTCCGGCCCAGGACAACCCATTCCTGGTCAATCTTTCCAAGGACAGAAGTGAGCGGACGAATCGCGCGGGCCAATACCCGGACGTCGTCAAAAGATTGCTGGCTCTGCGCGAGGCGTATGAGCGCGACGTGGCCGGTCATTAAGCGTCGCGCCGCTTTCCGGTGAACGGGATCAGCTAATGAGCGGGAAAGGCATCTTTTTTTGCGGGAGGACAACAATGATGGAGCTTCGTTTCCAGGTGCGCCGGCGGGCGCTGGTTATTTTCTGGATCGCCTTAGCGACGTGCCTGAGCGCCTCCGGCGAGGAGGTTCATGGCCCGGCGCAAGGGTGGGATGTCTCTTCGCTGAACGCCTGGGCGCCGCAGTTCAACGAAGTTGCGAATTCGCGGGAGCAGTTACTTCATGCTGTTGAAGAAGGCGATGTGTCCTTCGACAATTCTCCGCCGCTCGGGTTCGTTCACATCCAGGCTCCATTCGCCGCGTTCGAAGGTCCCGCCCAGGAGAATTCCGTCCTTGCGCGGAAACATGTACAGGTCGCTTCCCAGGGTGATGTAGTCGATCTCGGGTTGGGGCAACAGGATCGAGAGTTGCCCTTTGATCGGCACGAGCTCTTCGTCGCCAAACAGCGCCCTCGCGCCCAGACCGGTGCAGTTGACTATCACCGGCTCATCAAGGGCGGCAAGCTCACGCGGATCGTCGAATGCCCGCACCACCAGCTTCCCGCCCGAGAGGAGAAAATCGCGCAGGATCGGCGTTCAAGTAGATCGGAGGCTCGATCAACATTGTGACGAAGCGATGCACGTGAGACGCGGCGAAAGGATGCTCCTCCTGGCGCAGATCTCTGGAAGCGGGAATAGAGATCCTGCAGAGGATCGGCGCTCTGCGCCGCCGGCCTGGGGTTCTCGCTGATCGCGTAGTTCTCGATCCAGCGGACCCCGTAGTAGTCTCCCACCATGTCCTGGAAATAGCGATGTGAGAGCCGCGCCGCTCGCTGGAAGCGGCTTTCGAACTCCGCTGTGCGCCTATCCCGGTCGGCGACACTGAATGGAGACCACTGGGCCCCGGCCATGTTGGAGGTTGTATCAGGTGGAATGTCCCGGGCATAGATTGTGACATTGAAGCCACGCCGCTGAAGCAAGCGCGCCGACGCCAGACCGACGGCTCCACAGCCGATCACGGCATAGCGGCTCTCACCCGTCTTCAGGGCTTCCTCGACAGCCAGGTGTGATGTTCCCCACGAAAGAGTGATCCCCGGCCCCGCCGTGGCCGTAATTATGGATGACCGTTTTGGGGCCGAGCTTCTCGCTTCTTACCACAAACCCGGAGGGGCGGAAAGGGCGCAATCCGACGACGGTTCGGATGATCCGGTCCCAGGAAACCTGGACCCGCGCGAACTTTCGGCCGGGTTCTCCAGAAACGCTGATCCTGCCGGGGTTCCTGGTGGCGCACGCGAGCGCGGCACTAAACGCGGCGGCCGCGCCTGATTTCAAGAGACGCCGTCGATTCATCTGAAGCCTGTCCACATCGAAAGGGTCCGAACCAGCATCCTCAGCCTGCCACGTCGGGCACAGAACGCCTGACGCCCACCGTTCACCTTCGGCTGGCGAGCATGGGGACGAAGTACGCACGGAAACCGCCGTCCCCGGCGCGTGAAGCTGTAGTTCTGTGGGCCCTTCGAGCTTCTCGCCGAATCAGGTCAGGCGGCGATTTCAACACTTGCGTAGAAGTCGACCTGCCGGGACGTCCTGCGCGGCACCACCGCACGCTGCCGCGGCCGGGGAGGCCTCAGACCATCGGCCTTCATGCCGCGCAGATGCAGGCCAATTGCCACCTGGATGCGGTTAAGCGCTGCGTCGATGGTCTTGCCTGTGGCAACACACCCGGGTAAGTCTGGCACCGGGGCGCCCCAGTCACTGTCCGGATCCTTGTTGATGCGAACCAGATATCGAACCTTTCTCACCACTACCGTCACTCTCAGCCAGTGCGGGTTCTCTTAGTGTTTCTTCGTGGCTTCGTGTCTTCGTGGTTAGAGCTGTCTAACAAATACCACTAAGACTCGAAGAACACGAAGAAACACCAAGTATCTTGCTTCGGTCAGGCGAGCAGTTCCTTCACGACGGCGCCGTGGACGTCGGTAAGGCGGAAATCACGGCCCTGAAAACGATATGTCAGCTTGGTGTGATCGAAGCCCAGCAGGTGGAGCAGTGTCGCATGCAGATCGTGCACGTGAACCTTGTTCTTGACCACATTGAAACCCAGATCATCGGTCTCGCCCAGCGTGATCCCGGATTTGATGCCGCCGCCGGCCAGCCACATGGTGAAGGCGTTGGGATGATGGTCGCGGCCGTCGTCTCCCCCCTGCATCATTGGCGTGCGACCGAATTCGCCGCCCCAGATCACCAGCGTGTCCTTGAGCATGTCACGCTGCTTGAGGTCCTGAATGAGGGCGGCACAGCCTTGATCGGTGTCCTGACAGTTCTGCCGGATATCCTTCACCAGGTTGCCGTGCTGATCCCAGGCCTCGTGGAAGAGCTGGACAAAGCGAACGCCGCGTTCGACCAGGCGCCGCGCCGCGAGGCAGTTGTATGCAAACGAAGGCTTGCCGGGCTCGATGCCGTACATCTCGAGAATATGCTTCGGTTCTTTGGAAATGTCCATCAGCTCGGGCGTGCTGCGTTGCATGCGGAACGCCATTTCGAATGAATTAATCCGCGTCGCGATCTCGGGATCTCCGGTCACGTCGAGCCGCATCTGGTTAAGGCGCCGAATCGAGTCGAGAGAATCGCGCTGAAGCTCGGCATCCACGCCGCGTGGATTGGAAAGATACAGGACCGGGTCGCCACTGCTTCGGAACTGAACACCCTGATAGACGGTGGGCAGAAAGCCGCTCCCCCAGCAGGAATTGCCACCGCTGGGTCCCTTCTTGCCTGAACTGAAGACCACGAACGCGGGCAGGTTCTCCGACTCGCTGCCCAGACCATACGTAACCCACGCGCCGAAGCTGGGCCGCCCGAACTGTGGCGACCCCGTATTCATCAGGATCTGGCCGGGAGCGTGATTGAACGCATCGGTAACCATCGATTTCACGATGGCAACGTCGTCGACAATTTTCCCGAGGTGAGGTAACAATTCCGAGAGTTCCGCGCCGCACTGGCCGTGCCGCGCAAACTTGAACTTCGGGCCGAGCAGCTTTGAGCTGGGATTAATGAAAGCCGCGCGATAGCCTGCAAGCAGATCCGCGGGTGGCAGAGTCCCGTCAAACTTGGCTAGTTGAGGCTTGAAATCAAACAGCTCCAGGTGGCTGGGCGCGCCTGCCATGAACAGGAAAATAACGCTGCGGGCCCTGGCGGCGTGGTGCGGCTCTTTGGGAGCCAGCGGGTTGGCGGCCGACACTCTCCCGGTTTCGGCGAAGCCTGCTCTCTGGAGCAGGTGGCCCAGCGCGGCGGCGCCGACGCCGACACCGCACTGCTCGAGGAACCAACGGCGTGTGACCTGATCAGGGGGCTGGTTGCGATAGAAATAATCCTGGCAGCTCAAGGTTTCTTGTTCCTATTCCTTGGTAATGGTTTCATCGAGGTTGAGCAGGACGCGCGCGACCGTCGTCCAGGCAGCCAGTTGGACGGGAGTCGCGCTCTTCGGGATATCAGGCGGCTGGGCCTGATCCATGCCGGCAAGATCCCAAACGCTGACCCAGCCATCGGCGAGACGCTCCCTCTGTTTTTCCAGCAACGAACGCAGTTCAGCGATTTCCCGCCGTGTCGGTTTTCGCGCCAGACAGCTGCGGAAGGCGTATATGACGCGGTCCGTGTCGGTCTTGCCTCCCTCGCGCAGGGTTCGAAGAGCGAGGGCCTGCGCGGATTCCAGAAAAAGAGGCTCGTTGAGGGTCGTCAACGCCTGCAGGGGCGTGTTGGAGCGCGCGCGGCGAACGCAAGACGTGTCCCCATTCGGAGTATCGAAGGTTTGCAGCATCGGATACGGAACGGATCGATACCGGAAGGTGTAAAGGGCGCGCCGGTAGACGTCCTCCCCTGCGGATTCGTTCCAGATCTTGGGGCCGTAGCTCGTCGGCGGTAGGAAGAGAAACGCCGGAGCCGGCGGGTAGACACTCGGGCCGCCGACCTTCGGGTTCAACAAACCGCTGGCGGCGAGAGCAATATCGCGCACGATTTCCCCTTCCACGCGGAAGCGCGGCCCGCGGGCCAGCAAGCGGTTGTAAGGGTCGCGCGCATAGAGGTCTTGTGTAACCCGGGAAGCCTGGCGGTAGGTGGCGGAATTCACGATCAGCCGGTGCATGGCTTTCAGGCTCCACCCTCGCTCCATGAACTCGACCGCCAGCCAGTCGAGTAAATCCGGATGAGACGGCGTTTCGCACTGGGTTCCCAGATCCTCGCTGGAGGCGACCAGGCCGATTCCAAAATACGATTGCCACATTCGGTTGACCATCGACCGGGCCGTGGTCGGCGAGTTGGGGTCGACCAGCCAGCGGGCGAACGCAAGACGCGTCGGGGGCGCATTCTGCGGCAAGGGATGGAGAAACGCAGGCACGCCCGGGCTGACCTGTTTCCCCGGCTTCAGGAAGTCGCCGCGGGTCAACAAGTGCGTTGCGCGCGCCTCGGTGCGATCCAGCAGCACGAGCTGCGAAGCCCCTTCCGGATGCTGCCGCCACAATTCCTCGATCCTGGCGTTTGCCGCCGCCCATTCCGAAACCGTAGTCCGCCAGTAGCTGAAAACGGTTTGGACCTCGAGCGGGGTGCGCTCGTCCTCTGCAATGGACAGAATATCCCGAACGTTTCTGGGAATCGGATTCGCGACGGCGCCGGACGTGGTTGTGATTGAGAGACGAATCCTCCCGAGGTTGTTGTTCTGGTTGTCGTCGCTATTCCAGCCGCCATGCGCCTGGCGCAGGTAGAAGGTGAGGACAGTGCCTCCAGGATGAGCTATCGGCGATTCCGCCGTGAAGACCGCCATGCGCGGCTGATTGCGCCGTCCTGGACCGGCGTCGATGCCCCAGGCGGTTTCGTCCTTGCCGTCGAGGGCAAACTCGATCGGACCGGTCACCCGGCGTCTTTCGGTCTTGTCATAGAAGATCGGCTCCAACGGTGTCTCCGGAAGGTTTATGTCCGCGGTTGCGTTGGCGATCTTCACCTTGGCGGGCTTGTCGGGCGCGTCCGCCGGCGCGGCCTCCACCTCGAACTCGGTGAGCGCGCCGGTTCCCTTGATGGAGCGGCCAGGACCGCCCAGCGGGAGGTTGGGATCCTTCAGCAGCTCGAGACGGAAAGCCGTGATCTTCTGGATCTCCGTCTTTACGGTCATCTTCACCCGGTGTTTGGTGGGGGCATACCCTTGTGCCAGGAAGGAGCCGTCACTCAGGGGTAAATACCTTTGTCCCCCGGTCGAGATGTCCTCGACAACAGGCCGGACGACGATCCACTCAGGCTGGCCGGCCCGGACTCCCGACTCCCACTGCGACATGCGCGCCTTCCAGTCCGGATGGCGGTGCTGGAGATCCATCTCGATTTCACGGATGCTCCGGAATAATTCCGCCCGCTTCATTTCATCATCCGGAGGGTACACGGGGATGTTCGCCTCATGCGAATTGTTCAAGAACGCGAACATGCGGTAGTACTCTTCCTGACTGAGCGGGTCGTATTTGTGGTTGTGGCATTGAGCGCACTGGATCGTGACTCCCAGAATACCTTTTCCAATTGCGTCCATGCGGTCGAACATCGCTTCCATCCGAAACTGCTCGGGGTCGACCCCTCCTTCCTCGTTGATCATTGAGTTGCGCAGGAATCCAGTGGCCACCTTTTGGTCCTGCGTCGCGTCAGGAAGAAGGTCGCCGGCGATCTGGTCGATGATAAACCGGTCGTAAGGAAGATCGCGATTGAAGGCCTGGATGACCCAGTCGCGATAGAACCATACCTTCCGTTGCTTGTCCTTCTCGAAACCATCCGAATCGGCGTAGCGGGCCGCATCGAGCCAGTGCCGTCCCCAGCGCTCCCCGTAATGCGGTGAGCTCAGCAGCCTCTCGACTTGCTTTTCATAGGGATTGGAACTCTTGTCCGCCAGGAAGGCATCGACTTCCTGGATCGTGGGCGGCAGTCCGATCAAATCGAGACTCAAACGGCGCAGCAGCGTCACGCGGTCGGCCTCAGGTGAGGGGGCGAGGTCTTCCTTTTCGAGCCGCGCCAGGACGAAAGAGTCAATCGGGTTTGCCGGCCAGCGCGAATTCCTGACGCGGGGCACGGCAGGGCGCTTCGGCGGGATGAAGGCCCAGTGCCGCTTCACTTCGGCGACGTCGGCGCCCATACCATCGGGCCACTCGGCCCCCTGATCGATCCAGGAGCGAACCAGCGCGATCTCTGCGGCCGGGAGCGGCTCGCCTTCCATGGGCATCCTGGCCTGCTCGCCGATTCCGGCAATGCGCTTGTAGAGGAGACTCTCCGAGGCGCTGCCCGGCTGTATGGCCTTGCCGGATTGTCCTCCGGCCAGGGCGGTCTTCTTCGAGTCCAGCCGAAGCCCTCCCATCTGAAGCTTCGGTCCGTGGCAGGCATAGCACGACTTTTCGAGAACCGGTCGAATGTCCCTGGCGAATTGCACTTGCTGATCGGCGGCGGCCGGACTGGGCGGCGACGCGAGGGCGGAAAAGATCCAGGCGAAGGCCAGGCACAAACCGATGAAGCGCGCCGGAGTTGGGTTTGTCATGTTCAGACCGTGGTTTCTTGCCGGGGACCAGACTCACTCGACAGACCACGTGATTATACTAGAAGTGGGTGGGCCTGCGCGTGTCTTTGTGCGTCAGCTTGGTAACTCTTCGAAGACGCCAAGTCACGAAGATAACGCGAATTGCGTTAGCAAAAGCGCGACCAGTGCGCTCGAAACAGTGGGTTGTCTCCTGTTTGTGGTAAACTCTTGGTTCTTTGGAGGGCTTCTATTCAATGATACTTCTGGCATTCCTGGTCATGCTGCTTCAGTCCGGGCCGCGTGTGGAAGAGGATCGACCCGGTCTGTTCTTTCGCGAGGACTGGAAGGAATCGCCGGCCGCGACGCCCATCACGCAGGAGCACGTCGCGAACGCGAATCTGGTTCTGAAGCTCTACGGACCGGGCAAGGATGGAATAAAAAAGAGCCATCATGACACGCCAAAAGACGATCCTTTCTACGTCTGGTCCGGCACCTGCCCGGCTCAATGGGCTGTCGCGCTGCGCCATAGAGATTCCTTTGTTGACCTGACCGGCCTTGCGAAGATCCGGTGGCGTTCGAAACAAGCCGGATTCCGGCAACTACGTCTGATCGTGAAGCTCGCCGACGGGACCTGGCTCATCGCTGACCAGGCCGACGGGGAGTCGCGCGACTGGCGGGAGCGCGAGTTCAACATCGCCGACATGCGTTGGCGCCGCATCGACATCGACAAGATCCTCGAGGGGTCCCAGGTTGAAAAACCGGACCTTGGCAGGGTAGACGAAATCGGTTTCACCGATCTGATGGCCGGCGGTGGTACCCCGGCATGTTCCCGTCTGGACTGGATCGAGGTACGGGGACGCCCGGTCAAGCGCTGATTCACTTCTAGACCAAGGAGAGGTTACCGTGAGTCCGACGCTGCTCGCGATGGGAGCGCATTACGATGATTGCGTCTTCGGGATTCCGGGCATCATGCTGCAGGCCGTGCGCAAACATTACCGGGTTGTGATCCTCGCGCTCATAGGAGATTACACGAACTGGCCGCCGGCCCAAGGTCGCGAAAAAGATTTCCTGGCGCAGAGCGTGCGGATCTGCAAGGACTACGGCGCCGAGTTGCGCTTCCTCGATTTCGCATCGCATCGCTTCGATGTAAACCTCGACTCGAAGCGCGCGGTGGCCCGCGCCGTGCTCGAGGTGAAGCCGGACATCGCCTTCATGCTCTGGCACCAGGACCATCATCACGACCACGTCGTCGCGGCGACTCTGAGCAAGATCGCGTTGCGTCACGGGGACCGCGTCCTCGACGCCGGTTCTTACAAAGCGCCGAAAGCGATCTACGCTTATGACAACGGCCCGCGTCACACGATTGGCTTCGAGCCCAACACGTACGTGGATGTCTCCCCGGTCTGGCCCGACGCTATCGAATGGCTGGGCAAACTGATGGCCATAACACGCAACCAGCCATACGACCGGGCAAAACCGGACCCGGCGCAGAACTTGAAGGAGACTATCGCCCGCTATCGTGGCGCGGCCGCCGGGGTGCAGTATGCCGAGGCGCTCTGGTCGGCCGGGGCTCGAGTCCAGGAAATCCTTTGATTTGTCTGGGCTTAGGGCATTACTTAAAGGTAAAAGTTAACACCAAGACATCAGCCGTATCCGCGACTGTCGCTTTTGCCTGAAAAGGTGCGATTCCCCTTAGGTCCACTGCATGATCACTGCGAGCCTTCGGTTTTTCCGCAACAGGGAATTCGGCTGGTCGTATGTATTGGTTGTGCCGGCCAAGGGACTTGCTCAGATCCGTAGAGATCGATAATCTTAAGGCTGCGCAAGGTTGCGCGTGAATACCGATGACCATAGACGTGGCACGAACCAAAACCGATGTCGGCAATTATTTCATCGCCAATTACCCTCCATTCTCGCAATGGCGGCCGGAATTCATTCCTGCGGCCCTCGATGCTTTGAACCTGTCACCACGCACGGACGATCCGCTGGGCCTGTACATCCACATTCCGTTTTGCCGCAAACGATGCCTGTTCTGCTACTTCAAGGTCTACACGGACAAGAACGCCCAGGAGATCGAGCTCTATCTCAACGCTTTAATTAAAGAAAACGAGATTTACAGTCGCGCGCCGGCCTTTCAGGGGAGGCAGCTCCGATTTGCGTATTTCGGCGGTGGCACTCCCTCGTATCTCAGCGAAAAGCAGCTTCAATACCTGGTTGAAGGTCTCAACCGTCATGTCAGTTGGGAGAATGCCGAGGAGGTTACTTTCGAATGCGAGCCGGGCACCCTCAGAAAATCGAAACTGGAAACGCTGAAGCAAATCGGCGTGACGCGATTAAGCCTGGGAATAGAGCACTTCAATGATGACATTCTGGAGGCGAATGGCCGCGCCCATCTCTCGGCCGAGATTTACCGGGCGTACCAGTGGGCCCGGGAGGTCGAATTCGCTCAGATCAACATTGATCTCATAGCGGGGATGATGGGCGAATCAGACGAGCACTGGCGCGACTGCGTGCGTCGCGCGCTCGAGCTGGAGCCGGATTCGGTTACCATCTATCAGATGGAGCTTCCTTACAATACGATCATTTCGCAGGACATGATCCGAAAGGGTCTCGATTCGCCGATCGCCGACTGGGCTGCGAAGAGGCGCTGGGTCGATTTTGCCTTCGATGAGTTCAGCGGCCGCGGCTATCGCATCGCAAGCGCCTATACGATCGCCACAACCAGAAAACCCTGTCGTTTCGTCTATACCGACTCTTTGTGGCACGGTGGCGACATGATTGGACTCGGCGTCTCGTCGTTTTCGCACTTTGGTGGAGTGCATTTTCAGAATGCCCACAGCTCCGAAGAATATCTACGTCTCCTCAATGACGATCGTCTGCCGCTGGCCCGCGCGCTTGAGATGACGCCAAAACAGAAGCTGATACGCGAGATGATTCTGCAACTCAAGACCGGCGCGCTTGACACCCGGTACTTTCACCGGAAGTTCGGTATAGATATCTGGCGCGAGTTTCAACCTGCTTATGAACAACTCGGCCAGCAGGAAATGCTCGAGCGCCATAACGGAACGATTGCGCTGACTCGCCGGGGGCTGCTGGAAGTCGATCGGCTTCTCCCGGAATTCTTCGAACCTGAATTGAGACCTGTGCGCTATGCATGATCCTTCTATGAAAACGAACTCCTCCACCCATGATGTCATTGTGATCGGGGGCGGGCCCGCGGGCAGTACCGTAGCCAGCATCCTGGCCCGGGAAGGGCGCAAGGTGATCCTTTTTGAGAAGGAGGAATTCCCGCGCCATCACATCGGCGAATCTCTGATGACCGACACTTACTGGACCTTCCAGCGGATGGGTTTTCTGGACAAGCTCAATGCCAGCCCGTTTGTACGGAAGTACAGCGTCCAGTTCGCAAACCCCATGGGGAAGGAATCGAAGCCCTTCTATTTCTTCGAGGCTATACACCACGAGAGCGCCATCACCTGGCAAGTGACGCGCTCCGTCTTCGACAGAATGCTGCTCGAGCATGCCGGGGATCAAGGGGCAAAGGTTCATCAGGGAACTCCTGTCCGCCAGGTCCTTTTCGAGGGCGATCGCGCCGTCGGCGTGGAAGTCCGGATGAAGGACGGCTCGCTGCAGAGGTTTGGATCGAAGGTTGTGGTAGATGCCACCGGCCAGACCGCGATGCTGTCCAACAAATTCGGCTGGCGCATGCGGGATCCCAAGCTCAAGAAGGCTGTGCTCTATTCCTACTTCAAGGGAGCCATGCGCGAACCGGACCTGAACGGCGGTGCGACCCTCGTCCTGCGGACCGAGCGCGGCAGCGGCGGCTGGTTCTGGTACATCCCACTCGAGAACGACATTACCAGCGTGGGCATAGTCGCCGATCCAGGTTACCTGGTCAAAGGGCGCGGCCAGGATCTTGCCAAGATCTTTAATGAGGAGATCGAGAAATGCGAACCGTGCCGGCGGCGAGTCGCGGGCGCCACGCGCGTGGACAAGATTTATTCGATCATCGACTACTCCTACCGCTCGAGACAATGCGCCGGCAACGGGTTTATTCTGATCGGCGACGCCTACGGGTTTCTCGATCCGATCTATTCCTCCGGCGTGTTGCTGGCGCTCAAGATGGCCGAGTTTGCCGCCGACGCCATTCACGACGCCTTCAACCAAGACGATTTCTCGCGCGAGCGGCTGGGGCGGTTTCAGGCGAAGCTGGATAAGGGCATCGAATCGATGCGGAAGCTGGTGTACGCCTTTTACAACGATGGGTTCAGTTTCGCCGGTTTTCTCCAGAAGTATCCCGAACACCGCGTAAGCATCATCAACCTTCTGATCGGCAACGTATTCAGAGAAGACGCGGATGAGGTCTACGGACCGATGTCGGAGTTCGCCAGCATCCCGCGCCCGCTCTATGAACCGCTCGCGCCCAGCGATTCCGAAGGGAACCTTCCGACAGAAGAGCAGAAGGAAACTCTCCGTGCAAAGTACCAGTACTACGACGATCGCACAGCGACGCTGGAGTCGAGAGAACCTTGATTGAAATCCAAGCGCGCCGCAAGCGAATCCAGGCTCCGGAAAGCAGGGAACTGAACACAAGGCTCGGCGTCGATCGGGCCGGTTGAGGCATCGGGCGCGGCTTCGGAAGTGAACCTGACGGCGGCGCTCTTCAGGGATTGAAGGAGACACGATATGCGTTGGCGACTAATTGTCCGGTCGATGTTTACTGTTCTGACTTTGGCGTTCTTCTGGAACGTCCGTGCCGCTACGAACGAGATGACGGTATACAAGACAAGTACGTGCAGCTGCTGCAGCCTATGGGTGACGCATTTGAAAGACCACGGATTTCAAGTGAAGGTCCAGGACGTCCCGAACCCGGCGGAATACCGCCGCAAGCACGGCGTTCCGGAGAACCTTTCATCCTGTCACACGGCGATCGTTGAGGGATACACCATTGAAGGGCACGTTCCGGCGGCTGAGGTCCAACGCCTGTTGAAGCAGCGGCCAAAAGCCGTAGGCCTGGCGGTTCCCGGTATGCCGCTGGGCTCGCCGGGGATGGAAGCAGCCCGCAGTGAAAGATACGCAGTCCTGCTGTTCTATAAGGATGGAACGACGTCGGTTTATCAAGGAGTATCCCGCTCGTTAGCCTTTCCCGGTTGATCTCTTCCTTTAGTGCATCGAGTCCATGCTGCGGGTGCATTCCTGCAGATCTATCGTGAGTGTAAGGCGGGGTGTTTGACGGAAGGAGAGCTCATGGGGAAGACAAGGAAGCAGCCAAGGAATATCCGTACATAGCGCACCGTGCTGGATTGCGGCAGGGTTCGCCCGTGATCGCCGGGACCGGCATTCGCATCCTGGATGTTGCCATCCGATATGAGGTCATGCACATGCCGCCGGAAGAGATTTTGGTGGCGCTTCCCCAGCTAAACCTATCACAGATCCACGCGGCTCTTTCGTATTACTATGCCCACAAGTTGAAATTGGATAGTGAGTGGAAAGCTTCCATGAAAAGGATTGAGCGTCTCAAGAAAGACCACCCTTCGCTGCTGGAGCGGAAGCTTGGCCAAGTTAAGAATCTACACCGATGAGAATGTCGATGTTCGAGTGGCTGAAGGGCTACTGACGCAGTCTCAATTCACGCGGCCAGCGCCTTCGACTCCTTCGGTTTCACCGGCTCGCGAAAGAAAAGAGCGAAAAAGACCAGAATGGCCGCAGCCGCAAGCGCGGGGAACGCCCAGATTCTGTCCCAGTGATGGCGCACGACCCCGGCGCCGTCCGAATAGGTAAAGTATTGCACGATCTGCCCCGAGGCCCAGGAGCCCACTAACATCCCGATTCCCCAGGTCACGAAGGTCAGGAAGCCCTGAGCGGCGGCGCGAATCTCGGGCGGCGCGGCCCGGTCGACGTAAATCTGACCGGTGACAAAGAAAAAGTCGTAGCAGATTCCGTGCAGGATGATCCCCCCGTAGAGCATCCACACTAGCGTCCCTGAGTCCCCCAGGGTAAAAAGTAGATAGCGGGCCGCCCAGCAAGCCATTCCGACCAGAAGCATCTTCTTCACTCCCAGCCGAACGAAGAAAAACGGCATCACCAGCATGAAGAAGATCTCCGACATTTGCCCCATCGTCATCTTGCTTGCCGGCTCCGGCACGCCCAGCTCATTCAAAAAGAAATTCGTGAAGGCGTAATAAAACTGGAGCGGGATACAGACGAGAAACGAACTCACCGTGAAGATCGCAAACGAGCGGTCCTTCAGGAGGCCGAGCGCGTCAAGGCCCAGCGCGACTCGGATGGAGACCTGTTCGCCGGTCTTCTTCGGAGGAGTGTGGGGAAGCGTCAGGCAATACAGACCCATGACAATCGAGGCGACCGCTGCGATCCGAAGCGGGACTGCCGTCGCCTCGAGGGCAAGCCGGCCGATGATCAACCCCGCGACGATCCAACCGATCGTGCCCAGGACGCGGATCGATGGAAAGGTCTTTCCCGGCTCCTTCATCTGGTGAAAGGAGAGCGAGTTCGTCAGCGCGAGCGTCGGCATATAGCAGAGCGTGTAGCCGAGCAGCGTCGCGTAGAAGAGACCGAAGGTGGAAACCGTTGACGCGTAGTAAAGGAGTAGCCCGCCGGCGAGGTGCAGCAGCGCCAGGATTTTCTCGGTGGCGAAAAACCGGTCGGCGATCATGCCCACGAAAACCGGCGAGACGATCGCCGCCACCGCCGTGGTGCCGTAGGCAAGCCCGATCTGGCCTCCGTCATAATTGAGCGCCGTGCCCAGGTAGGTCCCCAGGGTCACAAACCAGGCTCCCCAGATGAAGTATTCGAGGAACATCATTGCCGAAAGCTGAATTCGAACCAGAGCATTCATACTTAAGGAGGCGCGACGAATAAAGACAGGAATCTGCTCCACGCGAGCCGGTTCAGCATAGATGTTTTCTCCTTTTGTTTCCAGCGAGTTTCCAGGGAGACGCGGACCTGGAGACGGCACCATGGTCGGCGCGGAGGCGGATGGCGATGCTGTCCGGCTTCTTCGGCCTCCTGGCCGCGCTTCTGGCCATGGTCGGACTGTACGGAGTGATCTCTTATCTTGTGGCGCGCCGCCGGACCGAAATTGGCATTCGCCTTGCGTTAGGAGCGCGGCCCGGGCAGGTGCTGACAATGGTGATGCGCGAAGCGGCTCGGCTGATAATTATTGGAATTTGATTGGCGTGGCGCTTGCTCTGGTTGCGGGACGCGGCGCGAGCCCGCTGCTGTTCGGCCTTATGCCGTACGATCCCGTGACGCTGGTTGCAGCATGCGTGTTGCTGGCTGGTGTTGCGGCCTGCGCGAGTTTCCTGCCGGCACTGCGGGCGGCGAAGCTCGATCCCATTGATCGCCTTGCGTCACGAAGTAATCGCCGCGACGGATCGGCTTGATGCCCGTCCGACATGAAGCCTGTCTAGTATTTGCAACGTCTATCAACTTGTTTTCGTGCCGGAGCGGAGGGCTTGATAGCCCGTCCGCACATGTACCGGGGGGTTTTGCAACAGTCTCGGACGGCCCGTCGCCTGAAGTTGCTATCCCCAACAACGCCAGCGCCACCCGACGCCCGCTTTCCGGGCAGTCGGGTGTACGCGGCAGTTTGGGGGGCCGCCGGATGACTCATTCCAATCAGGAATGCGTGACCAGTCTTTGAAGCCATCCGGGCTAAACGGTCTTGCTGTCGTTTCAGGCTTTGCCCGCGCCACGGGCAGTGGTGCCTTCGCCGGGCGCCGCAAAACGGGACTTCCTGGTTGTGGCCTCGGTTTCCAGTTGCGGGATCTGGGTATAGTTGCCCTTCTTCAAGGCGCTGCGCACACGGCTCAGAACCTCGGCCCGCGAGAGTCGATTGCCGGTTTCACGCATGACTTTGCAGAAGTAATAGCTGAAGGCCCCGTTGTAGCTGCCATCGATGAAGGCGTCGGCACAGGTTTGATTGTCCATGCATCCAGCCCAGAGGATATGGTGCACAGGGGCGCGAGTAGCGCCTGCCAGCAGCTTCTTGCGTTTGAGCTGGTCTTCCTCGCCCTCGAATCGAGCGAGAAGATCGACCGGCGGCTCGATATATCGGTTCAGGGTGGGGTGCGGCGGCCCGAGCTCGGAAGGTCGGCCCAGGTCAAGCACTCTCAGCCCGGTACCCGAATTGCACGAGTCCAGATAGACCTCGAGCAGGACACCTGCCGGAAGAGTGGTAAAAATCTTGTTGAGATCATCATCGGTGATGTAGGTACCGGCATTCCAATCCATGTCCCAAGGGCAGATCAGCTCGTCCAGACTGTCGGACAGCTCATCGCCTTGTCGATCGCGGATCTGGGAGCCGTGCCCGGAGTAATGGAAGACAAGATAGTCACCCGACTTGGCGCCCTTGACCAGCCAATTGAGCCGATCCAGGATGTTAGCCTTGGTAGCGCGGTCGTCCGTGAGAACCCTGATTTCTTCATTGGTGAATCCGAGCAGACCCTTCAAGATGCCACGCACGTTGGTGACATCATTGAGGCATCCGTTCAGGTCGCCGATGCTCTTGTAGTTGTTGATGCCTACCTGCACTGCTCTTCTTGCCATGGTCAATCCTTTCTGTTTGGTTGTTGTTTTCTTGAGGCCGCACGACCCCAAGCCCTCACCGGGGGAACACACGATAGAAGGAGTGGTTTACTTTGTAATGGTGTCCCTCAGACATTGTTACTGACTTTGGTTAGCGTCATAAAGCCCGAGGGCTGTCAGCAGGTTCAGCTCGGTTGGCGGGGCGAACCTCTCTGGGTATCAGCCGGCCGCGACTCTTGAAATCGGTCGGCTTTGCCGGTCAAGCCGTGACCTGACCGGCCAATGGCGGCCGGCTCGTCTAGTAATGGTGCATCGGATCGTCAGAACGTTACAGGATACTGCCCCGCAGCCTGACTGAATCATCCGCCGGCAATCGGCGCCCGGAAGCCGCCTGACGATCGTCCCTTGCAAGGTAATTTGATCTTGGTGCCGGATCATGGATCCTTTTCCACGCCACGTCAAACATTTGTTGATGATCCGCGATATCGATGGCGCTATTCTGAGTGATCTTACGCGCTTCGCGCCTATCACCCGGGCGATTGCCGCTCCTGCGGCGGCCGGCAAAATGTACCGTAATTCTTACTCGAGCCCTTGTCTGGTCTATCTTTGAATATGCGTCAAATAAGCGCCACGGAACGACGAAGCTTCGGCTGTGCCGCGCTCGCCCTGGCGCTGGCTTGGGCGTGGCTATTCTTCGATGTGCGCTACAACTACGGGGGTAACTGGACGGGGCTTTTCTGCATCGGAGATAAGCTCGCGCTTCCCCCTTCTCTGGTGGATCGGGATTTGTATCGTGTTCCCCAGAGTCAAGGATACGACGGCCAGTTTTACTACTATGTCTCCCATGACCCTTTCTTGCAGGGTGAATTCCTTCAGTACGTGGATAACTCCCCGCTGCGCTGGCGCCGGATACTGCTTCCGGCACTGGCGTACGTCATGGCTTTGGGAAGAGCCGACTTGATTCCTGCCGCTTACATCGGCATTGTCCTGGCTTCAGTATTCGCAGGATCGTGGTGGTTAAGCCGGCTGTGCCAAAGCGCATCTTGCAACGCCTTTTGGGGTCTCAGTTTCTTGATGGTTCCCGCGGTCGCGACCTCTCTCGATCGCATGACGGTCGATAGTCTCCTGGCGGCTCTTTGCGTTGCTTTTGCGTATTACGGCGTTTATCAGCCGTCGTGGAGAATCTATCCGGTGTTGCTTCTGGCGCCGCTGGCACGCGAGACCGGCCTGGTTCTTCCGGCCGCTTTCTG
The DNA here is from genome assembly GCA_963827655.1 of uncultured Acidobacteriota bacterium. Classification (GTDB taxonomy): domain Bacteria; phylum Acidobacteriota; class UBA6911; order UBA6911; family UBA6911; genus CAWHCF01. The sequence continues at coordinate 50,315 of CAWHCF010000053.1, read as the reverse complement.
TCTTTTTTGCATTTTCCAGAGACGATTCAAGGAGGCGGCGCTGGGCATGGCGATGACTCTTCCGTGGCTGGGTTGGACGCTTTTCATACACGTAAGACTGTGGGGTGATGCGACCCCGTGGTTGTCGGCTATTCCTTTCAGCGGCCTTGTGACGCGCACCCTTAAACCCGTCCAATTTGAAATAACCGGACAATGGCTCGCCATGGCGGCATTTCTGGATTACCTGGCGCTCCTGGGGTTATGGTTCGCGCTATGGTTAGCGGCCGGTTTCATCTGGAAGAAGAACTTTGGACTCCTGGAATTGGCGACCGCAATCTTTGCCTGTTCGGCGATGTTTGTGGCCAAACCGGATGTCTGGGCCGACGCCTATGCATTTGCCAGGACCATGTCGCCCATGCTGATCTGGCTGGCACTGCTTGGGATTTCGGCGCGTTCCTTGAAGCTTCTGGTTCCGCTGGCTCTCAGCATTCCGAGGATCGCGCAGCAAATCGGGACCATGTCGATATCATTTCCGCGCGGTATGCTGCACGACGCGACGGTTCTGATTAGCCTGTGTGTCTTGGCGGTCGCTTAACCACGAAGACACAAAGACGCTAAGGTTCGTTCGGGGACTTCGCCCCGAACGAAAGTCCCTTGCGAACGACAACATGTTGGTTTGAACGATTCACTAAGCGCCTAAGAAACGCGCTGCGACTTGGTACAATATCTCGCAGACAGAAACCTGCGAGCGGAGCCTATGGATCAACAACCGCCCACCGACGAAGCCGTCCACCTGCTGGAGCCCGAGCCACAACAGGATAAGTCTGAGCGGGGCACCGGTGGAAGGATGGAGGCGCGCCTGGCTGCGCAATACCAGACGGCGCGCGCACTGGCAGAGTCCGCTACTCTCGCCGAAGCGATTCCGCGGATTCTGCAGGCCATTTGCGAAAGCCTCGAATGGGAGCTCGGCATTATGTGGAACGTGGACCGCGGTGCCGGCGCGCTGCGTTTCCTGGAAAGCTGGCACGCGACGGGCAGGGAATTCGCCGAATTCGAGGCGCTTAGCCGGCGGATTACGTTTGCGCCCGGCATAGGCTTGCCCGGGCGCGTCTGGGCCTCCCGGAAGCCGGCCTGGATTGCCGACGTGCCAGAGGACGCCAACTTTCCCAGGGCGGCCGTGGCCGTCAAAGAAGGGCTGCGAAGCGGCTTTTGTTTTCCAATCGTCTTCGCCGGCGATGTACTGGGCGTCCTCGAATTCTTCAGTCGCGAGATTCGCCATCCCGACCAGCCTCTGCTCGAGATGCTGTCTACCGCCGGCAACCAGATCGGCCAATTCATAGAGCGCAAACGAGCCGAGAGGGAGCTGGATCAGTTCTTCGCTCTCTCGCTCGGACTTTTCTGTATTGCCGGCTTCGACGGGTATTTCAAGCGGCTTAACCCGGCGTGGCAGGCGACCCTTGGATTCACTCAGGATGAACTCCTTGGGAAGCCCTACCTCGATTTTGTCCATCCCGAGGATCGTCCCGCCACCGTGGCCGAAGCCGCCAGGCTGACGACGGGCGCTCACGTGGTTTCTTTCGAAAACCGGTATCTCTGCAAAGATGGTTCCTACAAGTGGCTTCTCTGGACGGCAAGCCCCTTCGAAGAGGCGCAGCAGATTTACGCGAGCGCGCGCGACATCACCGCGCGCAAGCGGGCGGAGGAGGAACTGAGGTGCTACGCGCGGGAACTCGAAACGGCGCGCCAGGCGCAGGCGGAGCACGCGGCCGGCCTTGCCCAGCTTGTCAAGGAACTGGAAGTCGCCCGAGGGCACGCGGAACAGGCGACCCAGGCCAAGAGCGAATTCCTGGCCAATATGAGTCACGAGATTCGCACGCCGATGAACGCAATCGTGGGCATGACCGAGCTGGCGCTTGAGACGAAACTCAACGCCGGAACGCGGGAGTATCTCACGGTGGTGAAGGAGGCGGCGCATTCCCTTTTAGCGCTTATTAACGACATCCTGGACTTCTCGAAAATCGAGGCGCGCAAACTTCGTCTGGACCGGGTCGAATTCGACCTGCGCGACACGCTCGAGGACACGATGAAGACCCTGGCCCTGCGAGCTCAGGAGAAAGATCTGGAGCTGGCCTGTGAAATCGCCTCCGGCGTCCCCAACGCGCTGACCGGGGATCCCGGACGTCTGCGCCAGATTGTCCTCAACCTGGTGGGCAACGCCATCAAGTTCAGCTCGCGCGGGGAAGTGGTGCTGCGCGCGCAGGCCGAATGGGAAACCGAAGATGAAGTCCAGCTGCGCTTCGAAGTGGCCGACACGGGAATTGGCGTTGCGCCGGAGAAACGAGGGATCATTTTCGAGGCTTTTGCCCAGGCTGACGCCTCTACCACACGCAAGTTCGGCGGTACCGGCCTGGGCCTGGCAATCTCCTCCCAGCTGGTGGAGCTGATGGGCGGGCGCATCTGGCTGGAAAGCGAACCCGGCAAGGGGAGCACATTCTACTTCACGGCCCGTTTCTCGCGTCAGAAGACTCTCGAGCAAAAGCCGGCTCCGAGCATCAGCGCGGACCTGCGCGGCCGCCCCGCGCTGGTGGTCGATGACAATGCAACCAACCGCCGCATTCTCGAGCAGATGCTCTTGAACTGGCAGATGACGCCTTCGGTTGCGACCGGCGGGTCCGATGCACTCGAGGCCATGGAGCGAGCCTTGAGCGGCGGGAAACCGTTCCACGTGGCTTTGATTGACGGCCAGATGCCGGAAATGGATGGATTCACCCTGGCCGAGCGAATTCGAAAGAATCGCCGGCTTTCAGGAACCAGGTTGATCATGCTTACGTCGGCCGGCCGCCTGGGTGATACGGCTCGGGGCCGGTTGGGATTCGCGGGCTTCCTGACCAAGCCGGTAAAGCAGTCGGAGTTGTACGACGCCATCGTCACTGCCGTCGGCGCCTCTCAAAAGCCGACGCAGCCCCGGCGGGCCGGCAGGCCCGCGTCCTCACGTTACCGAGCCCCTGGCCTCAACGTCCTGCTGGCTGAGGACAACGCCGTAAACCAGGAGCTGGCCGTCCGCATCCTGAAAAAGCATGGGCACAAGACGGTAACGGCTCGGACCGGCAAGGAAGCGCTGGCGCTGCTGGGCAAGCGGAGTTTTGACCTTGTCCTGATGGACGTGCAAATGCCCGATATGGACGGATTCGAGGCCACGGCGGCCATCCGCGAAACGGAACGGGCCACGGGCGCCCGTATTCCAATCGTTGCCATGACGGCGCATGCCATGGCCGGCGACCGCGAGCTCTGCCTGCAAGCGGGCATGGATGGCTATGTTGCCAAGCCCGTACAGGCCACTGAGCTTTTGGAAGTCATCGAGCGCCTCGCCGCCAGGGCCACCAAAATGAAAAGAGGCTCGCCGCGGTCCGGCCAGGCGCGCGCTTCCGGCTCCAGGTTCGATGAGGCCGCCCTCCTGGCCCGGTTCAAGGGTGATGCCAGGCTGGCGGCAAAACTGGCGCGTCTGTTCCTGGCCGACCAATCCCGCCTGATGGCCAACATCGAGAAAGCAGTGGCCGGCCGCGATTCTGCAAAGCTTGCCCGTGCTGCGCATGTGCTCAAGGGCGCAGTCGGTAATTTTGCGGCTACGCGCGCCGTCGAGGCAGCCGGCAAACTGGAAGCCATGGCATGGGCGGACGAACTAAATGGCGCAGAGAAGGTTCTGGTGGCCTTAAGGGCCGAAGTGGCCGGCGTGACGCGCGCGCTCGGAACTCTACAGGAGAAATTCAAGCCGCGTTCGGCGAGGCGCAAGGCGAAACGAAGGAAGAGATGAAAAAAAAGATTCTGATAGTAGAGGACGAGCGTGCCACCCGCCTGTTCCTGAGCGAGGTGCTCAAGACGGCCGGTTTCCATGTATCGACCGCCGCCAATGGCGCGACTGGCTTGAAACGAGCGCGCTCGGCAGAGTTTGACCTGCTTTTGACCGACATCTGGATGCCTCGAATGAACGGGCTTGAACTGCTGGCGCACCTGCGCAGCAAGCCTACGAGCGCCCGAGTGGTGGTTATGACCTCCGATGGGACCCCGGAAACGCTGCTGCGGGCCATACGCGAGCATGCCTACCAGTACATAACCAAACCGGTCGACCCGTCGAGTCTGGTTGAACTGGTACAGGATGCCGTGTCGGCCTCCCCCACTTCGCCGCCCATTGAAGTCGTCTCGGCCCAACCCCACTGGGTGGAGTTGCTCGTCCCATGCGACCTGCGGGCGGCCGAGCGGATTCAGGGCTTCATGGCTCAGCTGAAGGCCGATCTGCCCGAAGAAGTCCGCGAGGCGGTTGGCCGGGCCTTCCACGAGCTGCTGAGTAATGCGATCGAATGGGGCGGCAAGCTGGATCCCAATCGCAAGGTACGGATTGCGTACCTCCGGACGCAGCACATGCTGCTCTATCGGATCGCCGATCCCGGACCGGGCTTTCGCCTTGAGGACCTGTCCCACGCCGCCATCAGCCATCCGGCCGATCAACCCATGGAACATTTGCCTGTCCGGGAACAAAAGGGATTGCGTCCGGGCGGGTTCGGAATCTTGCTTGCCCGGTCAACCGTCGATGAGCTGCTCTACAACGAAGCCCGCAACGAGGTTGTTTTCGTGAAGTATCTCGACCGCCCGGCGCCGGGTTCCGAATCCTCGAACCGCGAGGAATCTTAGCCCGTCACTCATCACGTGGTCGAGGCCACTACCGATTACCGCAACCAATCGCCGTCATCGGGCCGCGGAGCTACTATCTCAGGTTTGCGAACAGTACCACTACCGAGCGTGCCTCGGCGCGATAGGTTTGACCGGAAACAGATGCTGCTTCCTGCCACGGAACGATGTCGCGCGGAGAGTCGAGAGCGGTGTCGATCCACCGGCGCCATGACTTTCCTTTACTCTCATTCACTGAAGGCAGCTCGAAGTCGAGCGACTTCCAATAGGCGTTCAGGATCAGGTGGACCAACAGTTTTTGCTTTCTGATCTCTGCCGTGAATGCCAGGCTGTGCGACCAGTCGCCCCAGTCCGGTTGGTTCAGTCTCACGCCGTGCCAGGCCTTGTTGGCTTCTCCGATTAATTGGTTCAGGCTGACGCGCCGGCTACCGTGTTCGAAGTCTCGTAGCGAACGTCGCGCGAGGAGCAAGGTCAAGAACCGATGCACGTCCGCATGCTTGTCAACTAATGTCCAGTCGAACCAACTGGTTTCGTTGTCCTGGCAGTAGGCGTTGTTGTTGCCTCGCTGAGTGTGGCGTACCTCGTCGCCCATCAGAATCATCGGCACGCCGAGCGAGAGCATCGTGACAGTCAGGAAGTTCTTCACCTGCCGGTTTCGCAGCTTCTCCACCTCGGGATCATCGGTCGGGCCCTCCACCCCGCAGTTCCAGCTACGGTTGTCGTCCATGCCGTCGCGGTTGTCTTCGCCATTATCCTCGTTGTGCTTTTGGTCATACGAGACCAGGTCGTTGAGCGTGAATCCGTCATGACAAGTTACGAAGTTGACGCTCTGCTCGACCTCCCGTTCCTTGTGACCGTAAAGCTCCGGGCTGCCGACCAGCCGGTCAGCCAGGCGCGCCACCGAACCTTCTCCGCCACGAAAGAAGCTGCGGACATCGTCGCGGAACCGTCCATTCCACTCTTTCCAGCTGTCCCCGATGAAGCTGCCCACCTGATACAGACCGGCCGCATCCCATGCCTCAGCGATCAGCTTCGTGCCCGCGAGCACCGGGTCCGATTCGATATCCCACAGGACCGGCGGGTGCGGCATCACGTGGCCTGCGGCATCGCGCGTCAGAATCGAGGCAAGGTCAAATCGGAAGCCGTCCACGTGCATTTCCTCGACCCAATATCGGAGACTGTCGAGGATCATGCGACGGACGATGGAATGGTTGGCGTTGAGCGTATTCCCGGTGCCACTGTAGTTAGCGTAGCGCGAGCGGTCTGGTTCGAGGATGTAGTAAGCGCTGTTGTCCAGACCGCGGAAACTCAATGTCGGCCCCTGATGGTTGCCTTCGGCGGTGTGATTGAAAACGACGTCGAGAATCACCTCGATGCCGGCCCGGTGCAGCGCCTTGACCATGTCGCGAAACTCGTCAGTTGGGCCAACGAGGTCCTGGCGTGAACTGTACGCCTGGTGGGGCGCAAAGAACGACACCGGCGCATAGCCCCAGTAATTGACCCGTCCCGGCGGGCAATCCTGCGGGTCGAACTGGAACACCGGCAAGAGTTCGACCGCGGTGACGCCGAGCTGCTGCAGATAAGGAATCTTCTCGATCAAGCCGGCAAAGGTGCCGCGTGTTTTCTCGGCGATGCCCGAATTGGGGTGGCGGGTGAAGCCGCGGACATGCATCTCATAGATGATAGTGCGCGAAGAGGGCAGTTGCAGCGGGAGATCACCTTCCCAGTCGTATCTGCGCAGGTCCACTACCACGCTCTTCATCGCTGTCTGGGCGTTGTCGCCTTCCGCTTCCGCAGCGGCGCGGCTGTAACTCCTGGGCACAACCACGCCGCGTCCGTACGGGTCGAGGAGGACTTTGGCGGCGTCGAAGCGCATCCCATTTCCAGGATCGAAAGGTCCGGCTGCACGATAGCCGTAGATCTGCCCCGATTGAACCCCGGGAACGAACACATGCCAGTAGTGATAGGTGCGGTTTGTTGCAGGATCGATGTGAATTACACGTGCTGGCCGGCCGTCATCCTCCCGGTCAAAGAGCAACAATTCCATACCTGTGGCGCTTCGGGAAAACACACTGAAATTCACGCCCTCTTCGGTGACCGTGGCGCCGAGAGGAGAACTTCGGCCGATTGGTTCAAAAGAATTCATGGCTGCTTCACAACACCTCCATTCGCTTTCCCGTTTTCACGGCAGACAGCCGTCCAGTTCGGGGGCAAAGGCGCAGCCTACCTGCCCAGTAACTCCCTGGCAGCCGCCGCGACCCGTTCCGGCTCGAATCCGAACTTTCTCTGAAGCTCTTTAAGTGGAGCCGAAGCCCCAAAAGTCTTCATCCCTATAGTTCGACCCGACAGGCCAACGTATCGCTCCCAGCCGAAGGTCGAACCCTGCTCCACTGCGACTCGCGCCTTCACGCTGGGCGGAAGGACACTATCCCGGTATTCCTGCGGCTGGTGGTCGAAGATCTCCCAGGACGGCATGGAGACCACTCTCGAGCGGATGCCTTCGGTGACCAGCTTCTCGTGAGCGTGCACGGCCAGACTGACTTCGCTTCCCGAGGCGATGAGGATCACCTCTGGATTCTCGCCGGGTGAGTCGGCGAGCACGTAAGCGCCGCGCGCAACGCCCGACGCGGGCGCGTACTGACTGCGATCCAGGATCGGCATCGCCTGGCGCGACAGCACGAGCACCGCAGGCTGGTGGTGCAGTCGCATGATATAGCGGTAAGCCTCCACCACTTCGTTGGCGTCGCCGGGCCGCAGAGTGACCAGTCCAGGGATGGCACGCAACGAGGCGAGATGCTCTACCGGCTGGTGGGTCGGCCCGTCTTCGCCTACTCCAATGGAATCATGGGTAAAAATGTGAATAACGGGAATTTCCATCAGCGCGCTCAAGCGAATCGCGGCCCGACCGTAGTCGCTGAAGATCAAGAAGCCCGAGCCGAACGGCCGAATCTTCGAAAGTGATAGCCCGTTCAGAATGGCTCCCATGGCGTGTTCGCGGATTCCGAAGTGGAGGTTCCGTCCGCCGAAGTTCTCGGCGCTGAACTCGCCGGCGCCCTCAAACGTGAGGCGCGTCTTGCATGAGGGGCCGAGATCTGCCGAGCCTCCGAGCAGCCACGGCACGTTCTTCGCCAGCGCGTTGAGTACCTGGCCGGACGCGTCCCGAGTCGCGATTCCCTTGGGGTCCGCGGCAAAGGCCGGCAATCCTCGATCCCAGCCCTCGGGCAGCTCACGGCGTAGCATCCGATAGCCGAGGTCGGCGATCTCGGGATACTGCTTCTTGTATTCCTCAAACCTGGCCATCCATGCGTCGCGCAATGCCTGCCCGCGCGCCCCCATGCCCGCCTGGAAATGCTCGCGCACGCCGTCAGGCACGAGGAACTTCGCATCTTCGGGCCAGCCGTAGCGACGCTTCGTTAATCGGACCTCCTGTTCGCCAAGAGGCTCGCCGTGCGCGGCGCTGGTGTCTTGCTTGTTGGGCGCGCCGTAGGCGATGTGGCTATCGACGATGATCAGGGTAGGCCGCTCCTTCTCATTCTTGAAGGTGCGGAAGGCGCGCTCGAGCAGCTCGAGATCGTTGGCGTCACCGACGCGCGTCACGTTCCAGCCGTAACCCATGAATCGTGTGGCCACGTCATCGCTGTAAGCCAATGCTGTATTTCCCTCGATGGTGATCTGGTTGTTGTCGTAGATCCAACACAGGTTGGCAAGTTTGAGATGCCCGGCCAGCGAAGCGCCCTCTCCGGAGATCCCTTCCATCATGCAGCCGTCGCCACACAGGGCATAGACGTCGTAGTCGAACAGCTCGTAACCCGGGCGATTGAAGGTACTCGCGAACCACCGGGCGGCAATCGCCATGCCAACACTGGTCGCCAGCCCTTGCCCCAGAGGGCCGGTGGTCGTCTCGACGCCCGAGGTCCAACGATATTCCGGGTGGCCGGGGCATTTGCTGTCGAGCTGCCGAAAGCGCTTGATGTCTTCCAGTGTCACCGACAGATGGCCCAGCGTTTCATACTTGGGATTGACCGCTTTGACGCCGGTCAGGTGCAACATCGAATACAACAGCATCGAAGCATGACCCGCCGAGAGGACGAAGCGGTCGCGATTGGGCCAGATCGGGTGGTCGGGATCAAACCTCAGGAAGCGTTGCCACAGACAGTAGACGACCGGCGCCATTGCCATTGGCGCTCCGGGATGACCCGAGTTGGCTTGTTGCACCGCGTCCATTGAAAGGGTGCGGATCGTATTGATGCACAGTTGAGCGGCTTCCTCGTCTGTCATTGCTTGAGCTGTTTGCATGAGTCTCTCCGTTGGCAAGGCGCTTTTGGTTTCAAAAATTCACGGCGACCGCTAAAACGACTGTCGGGTCGGTCCAACCGAAATTGAACACGTGGGCCGTAAAGTCGACCTTCTTATAGGAGAAGCCCGCCAGCAGGCCTCGTTGAATGTCCAACTCGGTTTGGTAGGCCTTGGTCCTCTGGACCACCAAGCCTGTCCGGAACCAGTCCACGGGCGAGTACGTGAGCTCCGACCACGTGTAGAAGAAGTTACCAGAGCGGTCCTGAGCGTCAAAAACATACTCGCTCTGGCTGGACAGCTCAACCTTCCAAAAGCTGAGCGACAGGTTGTAGCCTGGTGCGATTCCATTGAGGTCCCCAAAAACAGCGCCGACCATTGGAGTCACCTCCAAGGCGAGCTTGCTCCCGACCTGAAAGTTGTATCCCACCCACAAGGAGCCCGCCTTGATGGCCTCGTAGTTATAGCGGGCTTCGAGGTGAAACCAGCCGCGATCTGCCGTGAAGTTGGGGTTCACGTAGTTCTGGGAGTCTGGCACGAGATAGGTATAGGCGGAGGCGTTGAATGACCAGGGGTTCATGGGTGTTTGCGGCGCAGGCGCTGTGGGACTGGAGCTCGTCGTCTGGCCGGATGCATTACCGGCGAGCAAAACCAGCGCCGCTACCACGGTCGTGAGTGTGCTACGCGCCATTATCCCCCCAGAAGCACGGCCACGCCGACCAGCGCGAGCCCAATGGCCACCATCGCCAGGCCGAAGAGCAGTCGGCTGGCGTTGGCATAAGCCGCCCATTTATAGCCGACAGCAAAGAGCATCGCGAGCAGGAGAAAGTTAGAGACGCGCAGCGCCCGCGTCGGTTCTGAAAAGATCAAGAAGGGTGCCGCCGCCGGCAGGCACGAGACGAAAACCAGCCAGAAACAAACGAGCCCGCCATAGAAGTCATCCTTCCTTAATGTGGTCTTCAGTATTACGCCGCCCTGGGTGAGATGCTTGAGCGTGGACCGGTAGAAAACCTCACGATCCTCGGGACGAGCGATAGATTCCAGTTCTGATTCGATTTCATTCCGGATAATTTCGAGCGCGACGTCTTTGCTGGGCGTGGCTTGAATCGCCCGAATGAGACGCGACCTGACGCTGCGCTCGGCCATGCGGTTCATGACGTACATGATACCGTCGATAATTCCCCAGGCGAGGTTGCAGCCCAGCGCTGCGAAAAGAAGCTCGCGCACTCCGGTACCGCCCTCTCTCACGGTCAGACCTGCGGTGAGCGTAACGGTCAACACCATGATCAGGCCGAACAGGATTTCGCCCATCCGGCTGGCGGGGTCGAGGTGTCTATGAACGAAGCTTTCTTTTTTGGAATGGGCATTCATGGCCGCTCTGTTCGAGAATGTGGGGACGGCCATTGATTCAGCTTCGCCTGCCGGTGGTTCTGGACTTAACGGTTAATTGGAGGCCGCCATCCTGTGAAATAACCGCCGACGATCAGTCTCGAAATGATCTAGCTTCGCTACTTCGATTCGCCTCGCCAGAGAACTGCAGACCAGCAAGCAGCCGTACCGATCAGCTCGGACAGGAAAAGCTGCCACGGAAAGTGCCAGCCGTTCCGGTCTGTTTCCATGAGTCAATCCCCAGTGCTCTTATTTCGAAGACATGGTAGCCCCAGGGCGGCAGGTCGAGATAAAGGCCGCCTGCCACTACATCGTTCCCGGCGCGATCGTAGCTGGCGGGACCCATGAGGTCCTTGAATCGCACTGAGCGGCCGGCCAAGTCCGGGAAGGGCAACCGGACGTAGCACTGCCCCTGATTGGCAGCGTAGTTCGCTGTCACCAGCACCCGTTGGCCGCTCGGGTCCTGCCAGGCAAAGGCCAGGAAACCGTCCCAGGTCCAGTTGCCGTCCCATGCCGGCACGCATTCGAGCAGTTGCCAATGCCCGTTGCGAACGGCTGGAACACGCAGCGCGGAAAGCAGCCGGTTGTAGAACTGTTGCAGCGCCTGGTCCGTTGGCTCGAGAGGCGCGCGAACCAGGTGGGGCGAGATGCGCTTCCTCCGTCCCTCGAACTGGCCCTGGTGGAAGAACCGCAATCCTGGCGATAGAAAGGTGATGACGGCTGCGGCCTGCTGAATTTCAGGAGTGAACGTAGCGGCGGCGCGTGGCTCGTCGTGATTTTCCAGGAAACGGGCCAGTTTGTCCTGGTAATCGAGCCCGGCGTGGAAATGCTCACGGACGGGCCGGGCATGACCCTCGCGGAGACGGTCGTACAGTCGTTTGTCGTAAGCGTAGTCGAAGCCTTGTTGCTGCAACGTCCATTCCAGGTCCCAGTAGACCTCGGCCATGAAACAGAAATCGGGGACCCGCTCTCGAACTTGCCGGATCGCTCGCGGCCAGAACGGCTGCGACCGGCGGCCCCAGGTTCGTTCGAAGACGTCCGGCAGAACCAGCATGGCCATATCGCAGCGCACGCCGTCACATTGGCCGGCGATCTTCAGCAGTTCTGCAATCATCGCCTCCTGAGTTTGCGGGTTGCTGTAGTCGAGTTGCAGCGTATCCGGCCAGCCCGGAAAGTACGGATCGCGCCCGTGGGCCAGAATCAAATCGCCGCGCTTGCGTTTGACCCGGGTATAGTTCTGCTGGCGCCCGCTCCCGTTCGGCTTCAGTCCCCGGGATGTAGTGTTCCGGATGAGTCTCTACCCAGGAGTGATCAAGGCCGGTGTGATTCGGGACAAAATCGAGCATCAACCTCAGACCACGTTTCCGCAGGCGGTCGCGAAGGCGGGCCAGGGCCGCGTCACCGCCCAGGGACTGATGCACGGTGTAGCCGGTGATGGCGAACCCGGACCCTGCGATGTCATCTTCCCGAAGGTCCGGCAGAGTCTCCTCGAATTCCCTTCGCCACTCGGGGTTACTGCGTGAAACGTGTTGCCCGGCTGGACCTGTCTGCCAGACACTCAACATCCAAATCCAATCAAACCCCGAATGAGCCAGGCGGTCCAGTTCGGCATCCGGAATGTCGTCCAGCGCCGCCGCCGGCCGAGGCCAGAGGACAGGTCGGTCAACCAGACTCTCGTATTGATCTGGAACAGCGAAGAGTAACGTGATGGTGTCATGATTTCGTGCCGTCAGCCTCCATGACTGTGAGCCCGCGCCCGCGCTTTGTTTACTCTGCGCCCACTCTACTTTTCCGTGACGGCGGCCAGCTTGCCGAGCTCCAGGACCTGCTCAGCCGAGGTGGTTGCAAACAGATGCATGCCCCGGGCGATAATTCCGGTCCACCCGGTCTGGTGGCTCGCTCCGAGGCCGGCCCCGTTGTCGCCATGGAAGTACTCGTAGAAGAGCAGCAAATCGCGCCAGTGCGGGTCTTCCTGGAACTTCGCGGTCCCTCCATAGACCGGCCGCCGCCCGTCATCGTTGCGCAGAAAGATGCTGCTCAGCCGGCGTGTGATTTCCTGCGCGACCTGATAGAGGGTCATGTGCCGTCCGGAGCCGGTGGGACATTCGATGGTGAAATCATTTCCGTAGTAAGCGTAATACTGCAGCAGGGCCCGGATGATCAGGCCGTTGACCGGCATCCAGATCGGTCCACGCCAGTTGGAGTTGCCGCCGAACATGCCGCTGTCGGATTCCGCCGGCAGGTACCCCACTCCGTATTCCTGGTTTCCCACACGAAACACATAGGGATGCTCGACATGGTAGCGGGAGAGGGCCCGGATTCCATAGGGGCTGAAGAATTCGTTCTCGTCGAGCATCGTCTTCAGGACGCGCCGAAGTTTGGTTTCGTTCAGGATCGCAGCGAGCCGGCGTTCGCCGCAGCCGACGCTGGCGGGGTCATGGATGTGGGCCCTGAGCTCCGGACGAGCTTCGATGAACCTGACGAGGGCCTGCCTGAGTTCGGCGTGCTGCCGCACGAGATCGCCCTCGAAGACCGTGACGGCACACAGAGGCAGCAACCCCACCATGGAACGAACCTTCAAACGCTGGGCCGTTCCATCCGGCAGCCGCAGCACGTCGTAGAAGAACCCGTCTTCCTCGTCCCACATGCCGACGTCCTCGCCCGCGTGCACCATCGACGAAGCGATCCACAGGAAATGTTCAGCGAACTTGCGACACATTTCCAGGTAGGACGGTCGCTCCACTGCCAGTTGGCCTGCAATCTCCAGCATGTTCTGTGAGAAGAGCGCCATCCAGGCGGTGCCATCGGCCTGCTCCAGATATCCGCCGGTGGGCAGCGGAGCGCTGCGGTCGAACACCCCGATATTGTCCAGCCCCAGGAAGCCACCCTCAAACACGTTCTTTCCGGAGCGGTCCTTGCGATTCACCCACCAGGTGAAGTTCAGCAGCAGCTTCTGGAAAGCGCGCTCGAGCCAGTCCAGATCTCCCTTGCCGCGCCGGGCTTGCTCCAGGCGATAGGTGAAGATCGTGGACCAGGCGTGCACCGGCGGATTAACGTCACCGAAATTCCACTCGTAGGCGGGAAGTTGCCCGTTGGGGTGCAGGTACTGCCCTTGCAGCATCAAGTCCAGCTGGTGCTTGCCGAAGTCCTCGTCCACGAGCGTAAGGGCCAGGACGTGGAAGGCCAGATCCCAGGCTGCGTACCACGGATACTCCCATTTGTCCGGCATCGAGATGATGTCGGCATTGTACATGTGGTGCCAGCCCTCATTACGCGTGGCCCGCCGCTGCGGCTTGAAGGGGTCAGAGCCGCGCTCCTCCAGCCACTTGTCGACATCGTAGTAGTAGAACTGCTTGGTCCACAGCATACCCGCCAGCGCCTGCCGCATCACATTGGCCGCGTCGGCATCGAGCGACGAGGGGATGACCGATGCATAGAACTCGTCGGCTTCCCGCCGGCGCGCTTCCATCACGGCGTCAAAGCCACTTCCGAATGGGCCGACCTGCGTTTTGTTTTTCGAGGCTTTGGCGGCCGGCGCGACGTCGCTCAGCCGCAGACGAAGAACCCGGGATTCTCCGGCCCCGACCGTCAGTGAATAGTGGGCCGATGCCTTGGTCCCCTTCTTCTCGGCGTTCACTGAATCCACGCGGCCGTGCACGATGTAGTTATTGATCCCGTCCTTGACATGAGGGGTCTGGTTAGGACTGCCGAACAGGCGCTCGGTGTTGGTTTCATTCTCGGTGAAAAGCAGTGCGTCGGCGCCTTCGGCGAAGAAGAAGCGCTCTCCGAGGTCCGGATGCGAGGCCACGATCCAGCCGTCGGAATTGCGATGACCTTCCTGACGAAGCTGCGGACGGGGAGCATCTCTCTTCCATGACCATAGATTGCGAAACCAGATCGTCGGCAGCACGTGGAGCGTCGCCGCCTCCGAACCGCGGTTGCAGATCTCGATCTGGATGAGGATGTCTTCGGCGGATGCCTTGGCGTATTCGACGAACACGTCGAAGTAGCGATTCTCGTCGAATACGCCGGTGTCGAGCAGCTCGTACTCGAAGTCATGACGGCCGCGGCTCCGGTTGGTTTCGACGAGGTTTGAGTAAGGGTAGGCCGCCTGGGGATACTTGTAGAGATACTTCATGTACGAGTGGGTCGGCGTCGAGTCGAGGTAGAAGTAGTATTCCTTCACGTCCTCGCCGTGGTTTGCCTCGCTGTTGGTCAGGCCGAACAGTCTTTCCTTGAGGATGGGATCCTTGCCGTTCCACAGGGCCAGCCCGAAGCAGAGAAGTTGCTTGTCGTCAGAGATACCCGCCAGCCCGTCTTCTCCCCAGCGATAGGCGCGTGAACGCGCCTGGTCGTGGCTGAAATAGTCCCACGCATTACCGTCTTTGCTGTAGTCCTCGCGCACCGTGCCCCACTGCCGTTCACTCAGGTATGGTCCCCACTTCTTCCACGGAGCCTTCCGGCTTCGAGCCTCTTCAAGCCGGTTCTGTTCAGCATTCATTGTCATACCTCGTCATACCTCTTTCTTGGTTGATATGTTGTTGGGCTCAAACGGACAATTGAGCCTGCCTCTCAGATATTTGCTGTAATGTTGCAACAGCGAGTATGTTGCTCGAAGTAACGGGCGGGGTTATTCACGGCCGGCCTTAACGGCCTCAACCAATTCTCTTACACGGCCTTGCCTTCGGTTTCGCGACAGCCTCTGATGACCCGCGCTCGACTGGCCCGGCACTAATCTGTGTCGCACCTTCGGCGCTCGTTATTGACGCGCCTCCAATTCCCGGCCTCAGAAGCTGTGAAAAAATTGAGTCTGTGGCACGGGTCATCAGACCCGTGCGTCGAGCGCAATCGTAGTTCGTTCTCTCTTAGATTTCTCTGGCCAGCCTGAGCAATAATCTCAGATCGAAGAAACATTTAATACGCGGGTCTGATGACCCGCCACACAAGCCAAAGGCTCCCGGTCACTCGGGGGCCGTTCGCTGAATTTTCTGAATCGAAGAAATATACAATATTATTCGAGAACCAGACTGAGTTAGCAGGTTTATTCGGTTTGAACACCCCGGACGGAACAAACTGACTCGGTACCCTGAGCGACCGTCCTAGCGGGATTACCCCGCGGCGCTGCGACGCGTGGGCTACTTGGAGCGCTGGGTGAGATAGGCTTGAGGCGTGGGCATTTCAGGTGGAAGGGCAGGAAACGAGGGACCCAATTCAGCGACGTCACGCTGCCACCTTGCATATAGTTCATTGAGCAGTTCTCGAAAGGGGGGCTGTTGCGAAGGGTCGCCATGTCGGGGTCCGTGACGAGCCAGCGGTAGTTTCTGTAATACTGATTCGTGCGCACTAAACGAATGCGAAATCCTCTCACCCTGCGGCCCAGCTTGATGAGATGGTTGCTCCCGAAGCCGGAGCGCTCGCGAATCTGTTGCTGATATCCCGACTCAACCAGGCCAAGGGCTGACAGCCCTTGATATCCGAGCCAGAAGCAAAGGTGTGCTGCTGCAGGCGAAATCGAAATAACCAGACCCGATATCCCGTGGCTCTGAAATGCTCAACCTGCCATCCTTTACAGTTCCGTCGTTTGCTGCACGCAGATAGAGTCAGAATGAAGCTGGTGGATTGAGCGCACCAGAGTACCCGGAAGCTTGCTTCAGGAGCGGCCAAACACCTGGCTGCTGTGAAGCCCTTATCGGCCACCAACTCCTGAATTCCATCACCCGCGGGGTGCGCCTCTTCAAATCTGGCCAGGTCCATGCGCGTCGGTGATACAATGCCCGCGGCGATCGCGAGCCTTGTCAGGAACGCTTCGTCGCTCGCGCCCGTATTGCGGCCCGCGAGGCTCGGGAGGCACCAAGTACTACAAAGACGATGACCTGAACAAGAGGTAATGGCGTTTCGAGAAGTTGACGCTCGCGACCACGCGAGGCTGGTGAGAGTGCGATAACGGGCATCATGTGCAGTCGCAGGACAATACGCAACTATTTTTCGCGGAGGAGGATCAGTATGTTCGCAAGACCGAAGTTCTCGATCACCCTGTGGGCTACGTTGTGCGCGTCGCTGCTTTTCGCGGCAACTGTCTCGGCCCTGGCACAGCAGACCACGGCGGAAAGGGTGAAGGGCAGCGCGACCGTCAGCACCTCGCAATTGAAGGGCGAGGTCGTGCAGGTCGAAGGCAGGGACCTCCTAGTCAGGCTTTCGACCGGCGAGATGAGAACGTTCAGGGTGCCGGAGACGCGGAGGTTCCTCATCGACGGCAAGGAGCTAACGGTGCGGGACCTGCAACCGGGCACGACGCTCACCGCCACGGTGAAGACGACCACCACCCCCATAACCGTTCGGACGAAGTCGCAACTGAGCGGCCGGGTGTGGTTCGCCTCACCACCCAACGTGATCCTGACGCTGCCGGATGGTCAAAACAAACAGTACGTAGTGAAAGACAAAACCGTCAAGTTCATGATCGAGGGTCGCCCAGGGACCGTATTTGACCTGAGAAAGGGTATGAACGTTTCGGCAGAGAAGATCGTTGAAGAACCCGACGTGGAGATCACCACTGACACTGCGGTCGTGGGGAATGCGCCACCATTGCGGGCCGCGGCTCCTCCGCCTACGCCGGCTCCTAAGCCTGTGCCCGAGCCTCCTCCGCCTACGCCGGCTCCTAAGCCTGCGCCCGAGCCTCCTCCGCCTACGCCGGCTCCTAAGCCTGCGCCCGAGCCTCCTAAGCCTGCGCCCGCGGCTCCTGAGCCTGCGCCCGCGGCTCCTCCGCCTGCGCCCGCGCCCGAGCCTCCTCCGCCTGCGCCCGCGCCCGAGCCTCCTCCGCCTGTGGCACCAGAGACGAGGATACCGGGACAAGCCCGCTACTGTGGTTGGGTCTAATCGCCTTGCTGATCGTCGTTGTCGTGATCGTGGTGCGCAAATTCCGCGGGAAGCAGGTAACGTAACCGCTTGGGCTGCGAGGCGCCACGGCTTGCCACGGGAGGCGCCGATGGCTTCCCTGAATCGCCCGAGCCCTTTTCCTTGATCGGCGGCCCTCTCCACCAACTGGGCCGCCGTCTGGGCCTGGTGCGCGGAACCAACACCGTTGCGGTCGGCCTCGTCCTCGGCGGCGGGATCTACATGGGCCGCGCCGAACGCTACGTCACCGAGTTCGAGGCAATGGACCGGGACAACAGTGCCCCCGGCGAGCCGTTGCCCGGAACGCAGACCTCCAGTCGCTGGCGGACCTGGCCAACTCTGTCAGCGTCGTGAAGGGGATGCGCTGGATCACGGTTGGTCCACGCCTGCTGACGATGATGATGATCGCGGCTGTCGCGCCGCTAACGCCCCTGTTGTTGTTCGATATCCAATCACGGAACTGGCGCAGAAGTTCTTCTCGGGACTGTTCGGCTTGTGATGGTCCTCGCCACCGTTCACACCTAATAGAGTCGCCATCGAGAGGCTCCGGAGAACGAACGGCTGACGCCGGCCCCAGACGGAGAGGGTCTCCAGATCGAGCTCAGAGGGAATCTTGCGGCCATGCTGGGGCAACCGTACAAACGAAGAGGTCGTCGGAATCCGACGACCTCTCCCTGCGAGGATCTTTGGTTGCGGGGGCAAGCTTCACGATGGGCTGTTCCATTTCCCTGGGTTTCTTCCGTGCTCAGGCGCTTACCGTTGGAACGCCGACTTACCGGCGAATCGTGCCTGGTTTCCGAGTTGCCGCTCGATCCGCAGTAATTGATTGAATTTCGCCACCCGTTCGCTCCTGCAGCCGGAACCGGTCTTCAATTGTCCGGCGCTGACCGCCACGCACAGATCCGCAATCGTGGTGTCTTCCGTCTCACCCGAGCGGTGAGACACGAAACACTTATAGCCGTGCTGCTTCGCCAGCTTGATGGTGTCCAATGTTTCCGTCAGTGTCCCAATTTGATTGAGCTTGATAAGAATGGCGTTGGCGATGCCTTTGTCGATACCCTGTTGGAGAATGTTCGGATTCGTGCAGAACAGGTCGTCACCCACGAGCTCCACTTTCGATCCCAGCTGGTCGGTGAGCAGCTTCCAGCCTTCCCAGTCGTGTTCGCTCATGCCATCTTCAAGTGAAACGATGGGATATCGCTTGCACCATGACGACCACAGCGCCACCATCTCCTTCGAGGTTTTCTTTGTCTGGTCCGACTTGAAGAAGACATACTGGCCATCCTGCCACATTTCGCTCGTTGCCGGATCCAGGCACAGGGCGATGTCATCACCGGGCCGGTGGCCGGCCTGGATGATCGCTTCGAGGATCACCTCCACCGCCTCCTCGTTTGATTTGAGATTCGGCGCGAATCCTCCCTCGTCGCCGATGCCCGTGCTGTAGCCTTTCTTGCGCAACACACCGCGCAGAGCATGAAAGGTCTCGATACCCATGCGAATGGCTTCAGCAAACGACGTGGCATTGTGCGGCGCGATCATGAACTCCTGGAAGTCCACGGTGTTGTCTGCATGCCTGCCGCCGTTGATCACATTCAAACAAGGGACGGGGAGAAGCGGCGCTTCGCCGTCGCCGAGGTAACGGTGAAGCGGCATGCGAAGGGAATTGGCGGCCGCATGCGCGACCGCCAACGAGACCGCCAGAATGGCATTGGCGCCGAGTTTCGACTTGTTGGGTGTGCCGTCGAGTTCGAGCATCCGCTGGTCGATGCGCCGCTGTTCGGTGACTTCCATTCCAACAATCGCTGGAGCCAGCGCGCGATTCACGTTCGCAACGGCCCGTAACACGCCTTTGCCACCATACCGTTTCGGATCGCCGTCTCGGAGTTCGACGGCCTCTTTCTCGCCGGTTGAAGCTCCGGAGGGCACCATGGCCGATCCGCTCGTTCCGTCATCGAGGACAACAGATGCCTCGACGGTCGGGTTGCCGCGCGAGTCCAGTACTTCTTGTGCTGTGATGTTGACAATACGCATGGTTCTCCTTCTCAGTGGTAGCTAAGGGCTCGCGCAGAAATAACTTCACATTCTGGCGCGAAAGCCGGCGGTCAATCATGAACCGGTTTCTGTTCGCTAAGCACGCTGAGGATCGCGCCCCTTCGGGCTGCGGCCCGCAGGCCCGCTGGCTTTGTTGCTCGCTCCTCACGTACCGCACCGGGTACGCATCGTCGCTCGCGCCTCGCCAGCAGGCCTGGGGGCCTGCAGCAGAATGCGAACTTATTTCTGCGCGAACCCTAATAATGAGGCTATGGCTCCTGGAGGGCAGCGACGCCAGGGAGTTCTTTGCCTTCAAGAAACTCCAGGGACGCTCCGCCGCCCGTCGAGATGTGCGTCATGTGCTGCGCCACGCCAGCCTGCTCAACCGCGGCCGCGGAGTCACCGCCGCCAATGATGGTTGTTGCTCCCGACAGTTGGGCCAGTGCGCGGGCAATGGCAAAAGTTCCGGCGGCGAAAGGCGCCAATTCGAAGACGCCCATGGGACCGTTCCACACGACGGTCTGCGCCGTGCTCAGATGTTGCAGGAAGCGCTCCGTTGTCTCCGGTCCGATATCGAGGATACGCCAGCCGGCCGGGACAGCATCCACCGGGACCGTACGCGTCTGCGCGCCGGCATCCAGGCGGTCCGCAACCACTGCGTCGACCGGCAGGATCAGCTTGGAGCCGCCGTCGCGCAGCAAAGTTCTGGCTTCCGCGAGTTTGTCATTTTCTACCAAGGACTCGCCCACAGCCTTGCCCTGTGCCTTCAGAAAGGTGTTGGCCATGCCGCCGCCGATGAGCAGCGAATCGACCTTCCCCAGCAGGTTGTGAATCACCTTGATCTTGTCGGACACCTTCGCGCCACCCAGCACGGCAATGAACGGTCGCGCCGGAGCGGCGAGAGCCCGCCCAAGAAAGGCAAGTTCCTTCTCCATCAAGAATCCTGCCACGGCCGGAAGGTACGCAGTGACCCCAACCGTCGAGGCGTGCGCGCGGTGAGCCGAGCCGAAGGCGTCGTTCACGTAAACGTCAGCCAGGGAAGCGAGCGCCCGGGCAAACTTGGCGTCATTGGCCTCTTCCTCCGGATGAAATCGAAGGTTCTCCAGCAGCAGAACACCGCCGGGCGGCAACTTCCTGGCCATTTCCTCAACCACGGGCCCAACGCAATCGGGAGCCATCTCGACGGGGCGATCGAGAAGCTGGCCGAGTCTTACAGCCACCGGCTTCAGACTGTATTTCGGATCGGCTTTTCCTTTGGGCCGGCCGAGGTGAGAACAAAGAATCGGTCGAGCGTCATGCTCCAGCAGGTACTGGATGGTCGGCAGCGCAGCCCGGATGCGCGTGTCATCACTGACCGTGCCCTTCTCCAACGGAACGTTGAAGTCCACACGGACCAGCACGCGTTTACCGGCAACGTCCAGCATGCGAACCGTTTTCTTGTTCACGTCACATTCTCCTTATCTGCGATTCAGACACTAGCGGTATGGTTCTCGACGTTCTTCGCGCGTCCCGTTGACGAGGGTCGAAGGCTGGCCAACCTCCCGATCCATGTGCGGACGGGCTATCGAAGCCCGGGCCGTCTACCGGTGGCACAAAAGCTTTCATTGGTCATTTCTCGTCATCTGTCATTTGTCACTAGTGAGGTGCTGCGGACCGTGTCTGAGCTCGCAGACTACGCGGGCCTTGTTACCCCCATGAATGACAAATGACAAATGACACATGACCATGACTAATGAGAGGCAAAGAACTTCTCAGGGCTCAACAGATCTCGATCACGTTACTTGCGACGCGTCTGATTGACCGTCGCCGCAGGGCTCTCAGGAAGATGTAACCGGACTTTCGTCACTCTCCGAGTTCATCAAGGGCCTGCCGAATCACCTGCGCGCTTTCACTCAATCGTGCGGTCTCACGCTCGTTCAGGGGCAGGGGAAACGTTTCCAGCACACCCTCGCCCCCCACCAACCGGGGCAAGGAGAGGGTGACGTTGGAAACACCTGCAACCTCGGGCATCGGCAAGCACACCGTCATCACGGACCGCTGGTCGTGCAAAATCACCTTGACGATGCGCGCCAACGCGCTGCCAATCCCGTAATAGGTGGCGCCTTTGCCGCTGATGATCGTATAGGCGGCGCCGCGCACCTGGCGGTCGATTTCCTGGCGCACCGGTTCGGACAGATCGATCCCGCGAAGTGTGATGAAAGACTGCAGGGGCATACCCGCGACGGTGGCCAGCGACCAGGTGAGGACCTCAGAATCGCCGTGCTCGCCGATGACGTGCGCGTGAATGTGTTGTGGATCGATGCCGCAATGGTTTCCGAGCAGACTGCGGAAGCGGGCCGTATCCAGGGTTGTACCCGAGCCCAGCACGCGCCCGGCCGGCACGCCGCAGAGAGCAGCAAACCGAGCGGCCAGGTGCGTCATCACGTCAACCGGGTTGGTGGCGACGACGAGCACAGCGTCGGGTGCGTTCGCCAGAACTGCCGGCACCACTTCGCGGAAGACGTGCGCGTTGCGCTGGAGAAGCTGCAGTCGAGTCTCTCCGGGCTTCTGCCCGACGCCGGCGCAGAGCAGGACAACACTAGAGTCGGCCAGAGCCTCGTAGCCACCGGAGCGGATCTCAAGCGCGTGCGCAAATGGCACGGCATGGCGAAGGTCGTCCGCCTCCGCCGCGGCTCGGGCTGTGTTCTTGTCCACCAGGACGATCTCGCGCCCGACTCCCTGCATCACGAGCGCGTACCCGGCGGTGGCGCCGACCAAGCCGCTGCCGACAATGCCGACTTTCATGGCACCCTGTTTTCTGTCGTCGAATTCCTGTCGATGCGAGGGCCCCCGGGCTTGCCGGCTTTGCCCTGGTGGGCAACAGCCTCGATGGCCTTGCGCACTTGCTCGGGATCGCCCAGGTATTCGTGGCGGATCGGTTGCAGGTGGTCATCCAGTTCATACATCAGCGGTATGCCGGTCGGGATGTTCAGGTTCACGATCTCGTCGTCGCTGATCTTGTCGAGCTGCTTCACCAGGGCCCGCAGGCTGTTGCCGTGCGCGGCGATGAGCACTCGCTTGCCGGCGAGGATTGCCGGGGTAATCGTTTCGTGCCAGTACGGCAGGAAACGGGCGACGGTGTCTTTCAAGCACTCGGTCCGAGGGAGTTCCTGGTCCGAAAGGTCGGCGTAGCGGCGATCCTGTCCGGGGAAGCGCGGATCCGAGATTTCCAGGGCAGGCGGCTGAATGTCGTAACTGCGCCGCCACAGTTTGACCTGCGCCTCGCCGAAGCGTTCCGCCGTCTCCGCTTTGTTCAGCCCCTGCAAAGCCCCGTAATGCCGCTCGTTGAGCTGCCAGGAGCGGTGCACCGGAATCCACATCAGGTCCATCCCGTCGAGCACGATCCACAGCGTCCGGATCGCGCGCTTGAGCAGGGAAGTAAAGGCGACATCGAACGTGAATCCCTGTTCAAGCAGCACCTGTCCGGATTGGCGCGCTTCCTCAACCCCCAGCTGGGACAGATCCACGTCGGTCCAACCAGTAAAACGATTCTCCCGGTTCCAATCGCTCTGGCCGTGCCGAAGTAGAATTAGTTTGTGCATGACAAGAATCCCCCAGGAAATTCGGTGACAGGCTCCAATTGCATGGCAAAACTCTCATCTTTTGGCCGCGCTTAACAACGCAATTGGTGCCTGTCACCGAATTTCGACGGCCAATACAAATTGAGATCAACTCGCAGCTTTTAGCGAAGTTTTTTTGATTACATAATGAACCAGGTCCGCCACCCGAACCGAGTAGCCCAACTCGTTGTCATACCACGCAATGACCTTCGCCAGGTTGCCGCCGACGACCTGCGTGTCGAGGGCGCTGAAGGTGGATGAGTGCGGGTCACCTTTGAGGTCGCTCGAGACCAGGGGCTCTTCGGAGTAGGCCAGAATGCCCTTCATCGGGCCCTCGGCATATTCCTTCATCGCCGCGTTGATCTCTGCGACCGTGGCATTCTTTGACAGCACGGCGGTAAAATCGATGACCGAAACCGTAGGCGTAGGCACGCGGAAGGCCATCCCAGAGAACTTTCCTTTCAGTTGAGGAATGACGAGACCCACAGCTTTTGCCGCCCCGGTTTCGGACGGGACGATGTTCATCGCGGCGGCACGCGCATCGCGCGGGTCCTCAGCCTCGAGATCCAGCAGCCGCTGCGTGTTGGTGTAGGAATGGACAGTGGTCAGGATGCCTTTCTCAATGCCGAACTTGTCGAAGAGCACCTTGGCGACCGGAGCGAGTCCATTGGTGGTGCAGGAGGCATTCGAAAGAATATGGTGCCGGGCCGGATCATACATGTTCTCGTTCACGCCCAGGACTACGGTCAAATCCTCGTCCTTGGCCGGCGCCGTGATAATCACCTTTTTGGCCCCGGCCTCGAGGTGCAGCTTCGCCTTGTCGCGCTGGCGGAACAGGCCCGTCGATTCGACAACAATTTCAACACCTAATTTGCCCCAGGGCAAACGTGCCGGATCCCGTTCCGCCAGGATCTTGACCTCGTCCCCGTTGGCCACGAAGCCGTCTTCACGCGCCACGACCTCGCCGGGAAAGCGCCCATAGTTCGAGTCGTACTTGAGCAGATGCGTCATGATCTTGATCCGGCCGATGTCATTCACAGCCACGACATCGATTTCCTGGTCATAGCGCTCGCGGATCACTCTGTAAACCTGGCGGCCGATGCGCCCAAAGCCGTTGATGCCTATTCGAGTAGCCATAATGTCGTCTCCTTTTTAGAAATCAAAAAGTCCAAAATCACAAATACCGGCCCTGTCAGCCCCCGAGAGCTTCGCCGGCACATTATGATCGTGATCCGGCCGATTTTCGATATCGCCGGATCAGGTTGTTCGTGGAAGTGTCATGATTGAGGCTGGGTTCGGTCTTGCTCTCGAGTTCCGGGACAATGCGCTGGGCCAGCACCTTGCCCAGCTCGACTCCCCACTGGTCGAATGGGTTCACGTTCCAGATAACACCTTGCGTGAAGACGCTGTGCTCGTAGAGGGCGACAAGCTTGCCCAGCGTTTCAGGCGTCAGCCGCCGGGCGAGAATCATGTTCGACGGTCGATTGCCTTCGAAGACTCGATGGGGCACGAGCCAATCCGGCGTCCCCTCGGCCTTGACCTGCTCGGACGTCTTGCCGAAGGCGAGTGCCTCGGCCTGGGCGAAGACGTTGGCCACGAGCAAGTCGTGGTGCCGGCCCAGAGGGTTGAGAGGCTCGTCGAAGGCGATGAAGTCGCACGGAATGAGCCGGGTCCCCTGATGAATCAGCTGGTAGAAGGAATGCTGGCCGTTGGTTCCCGGCTCGCCCCAGTAGATCGGACTCGTGTCGCAGGCTACCTGCGCGCCATCGAGTGTGACGCGCTTGCCGTTGCTCTCCATTATCAACTGCTGCAGATAGGCCGGGAAGCGCTTCAGGTATTGCTCGTACGGCAACACGGCCACAGTCTGGGCGCCGAAGAAGTTGTTGTACCAGACAGTCAGCAATGCCATGAGCACCGGCAGGTTGCGCTCGAACGGAGCCGTGCGGAAGTGCTCATCCATGCGGTGAAGGCCATCCAGGAAGGCGCGGAAGTGTTCCGGGCCGATGGCCAGCATCGTGGACAGGCCGATCGCCGAGTCCATCGAGTAGCGCCCGCCCACCCAGTCCCAGAACTCGAACATGTTGGCCGTGTCGATGCCGAACTCCGAAACCTTCCGGGCATTGGTCGAGACTGCGACGAAATGCCTGGCGACCGCCTTGA
This sequence comes from uncultured Acidobacteriota bacterium, assembly GCA_963827655.1. Lineage (GTDB taxonomy): Bacteria > Acidobacteriota > UBA6911 > UBA6911 > UBA6911 > CAWHCF01. Next base: position 25,290 of record CAWHCF010000053.1, on the reverse strand, counting down.
CATCCGGGCCCAGTCCGCGGAGCAACCACTCGCGGGCGCTTTGCGCGTTGGTCATCGTCTCGAGCGTCGTGAAGGTTTTCGATGAGACAATGAAGAGTGTTTCGGCGGGATCGAGGTCGCAGGTCGCTTCCACGAAGTCGGTACCATCGACGTTGGAAACGAAACGAAACGTCAGAAAGCGGTCGCTGTAATGCTTGAGTGCCTCGTAGGCCATCACAGGCCCGAGGTCAGAGCCGCCGATTCCGACGTTGACGATGGTGCGAATGCGCTTGCCAGTGTAGCCCTTCCAGGCGCCGCTGCGGACCTGGTTGGAGAAGTCAGTCATCCTATCGAGCACGGCGTGAACTCGAGGCACCACGTTCTCGCCATCGACGACGATGGATGCGCCTTTCGGAGCGCGCAAGGCCACGTGCAGGACCGCCCGGCCTTCCGTGAGGTTGATCTTTTCGCCTCGGAACATGGCGTCGATCCGCGATTGCAGATCGGATTCCTGCGCCAGCCGCAGGAGCAGCTTCAGAGTTTCGTCGGTGATCCGGTTCTTCGAGTAATCGAAGTAGAGGCCCACGGCCTCCAGGGTCATGCGCTCACCCCGTGCGGGATCATCCGCGAAGAGCGTTCGCAGGTGCAGGTCGCGGACATTGGCATGGTGCGCCGCGAGGGCGTTCCAGGCCGGACGTTCGCTAAGTTGTGCGATGCCTGCCGTCATGCTGGTTGCTCCTTTCGTTTCCTCTTGATGATCAAAGCATCACGGCGTGTCAACGCATCGTGGCCATCCCAGAGCCGAAACCCTCCGAGAAACGCATTGGCGTTGTCGCCTAGTCGGCAACCTGGCGGCAGCTTTTTGAGCTTCTTTGAGTTGCCGCCGCCAAGAACAATGTCATCGGGGTGAAGAGCTTCGACCAGGCGAGCAACTGAATAGGCGACATGTCGGGCCCATTTGTTTTGGCCCAGCCGTTTCCGTCCCCGGTTACCGACGTGGTCCTCGTAGGTCCTTTTTCTGTAAGAAAGGTGGGCCAGTTCCATGGGAACCACGGTTCCCTCCACCACCAGGGCGGAACCGAGACCAGTTCCCAGGCCCAGAAAGAGCAGCGTACCACCTTTATAGCTCCCCAGGGCTTGCAAGGCCGCATCATTCATGAGCTTGACAGGGCAACCGAAAGCCGCTTCGAAGTTAAATCCCACCCAGCCCGACGCGAGATTATGGGGTTCGGAAACTATGCGACCGCGATGAATCCGGCCGGGGTAGCCTATCGATACGGCATCATATTTCCATTCCCCCGCCAGCTGCTTGACTCCCGAGACCATCTGTTTAGGCGTCATCTCCGGTCCCGATGGGAACTTCCGAGGTTCAGACTGTCCGCTGGCAAGAATCTTGACGTTGGTCCCGCCGATATCAACAACCAGCACGTTCATGGGTAACCGCCTTATCACGAAGAGTATTCTGCCGACTCCCTTTTCTCACCGAAGATGAAAACCCAAGAAGCCGGAAACCCCGGGAAGCACGTTTCAAACTGGCCAAAATGGCGTTGCCTCTTCTGGCCCAGCGGGTTGCTTCCAGTGCCGCCAAACCTCTGCCCATCGCCTGGCCCTCCAGCCTCAGCCTGCCTTCGCGAGCTTGGCGGCCTTGGAAGCGATGACCGCCATCAACTCGTTCCAGGAGTTGACGAACGACTTGGCTCCTTGCTCCTGAAGCTGGGCAGCCAGGGCATCGATGTCGATGCCCGCCGCGGCAAACTGGGCCAGCACCTCCTCGCAATCACCACCGTCCGGTGACATGATCTCGCCGAGCTTGCTCTGCTTGGCGAGGGCTTTCAGCGTGCCCTCGGGCATGGTGTTCACGGTGAAAGGCGCGGCGAGGGTTTTGATGTACAGGACGTCGGAGGCCAGCGGGTCCTTGGTTCCGGTGCTGGCCCAGAGCAGCCGTTGCGGCCAGACTCCGCTGCCGTAGACGCGGTGCCACCGGGGCGAGCTGAGCAAGCCGCGGGCGGCCTTGTAGGTTCGGGCGGCGATCGCAATACCTAGCCGATTACGCAGCGCGTCCGGTACCTTCCCCATGATTGCGCCGTCCCACCGGCTGACGAACACGGACGCTACAGAACCCACGCCTGGCTTGAGACCAGCCTCGATGCGTCGCTCGATGCCGCGCAGGAATGCGTCGGCAGCCGCCAGGTAATGCTCGCGCGAGAACAAGAGGGTCACGTTAACCGGCACGCCGGCAAAGATGGCCTCTTCGATGGCCGGTAGCCCTTCCTTCGTGCCGGGAATCTTGATGAAGAGGTTCGGTCGACCCGCGCGCGCGTACAGTTCTTTAGCCGCCGCGATGGTGCGGGTCGTGTCGTAGGCCAGCAGGGGTGACACCTCCAGGGAGACCCAGCCGTCCACGCCATTCGTCCGATCATGGATGGGTCGAAACAGGTCTGCGGCCTGGGTGAGGTCCTCGAGAGCCAGTTCAAAGAAGAGTTCTTCGCCCGACTTGTTCTGCTCGAGCTTCTGGCGAATCGAGTCATCGTAGGCAGTACTCTTCTTGATAGCATTCTCGAAGATCGTCGGGTTCGAGGTCAAGCCCGTCACCGAGAGCTCGTCAATATAGTGCTTGAGCGTGCCGCTCGTCAGCAGGTCGCGGGTGATGTTGTCGAGCCAGAGACTCTGGCCCAGATTGTTGAGCAATTGAGTTGCTTTCATCGTGCAACCTCCGGAAAGAAGTGAATCGATTTCTGCCTCATTCTCTTTCCCCAGCGGGCATAGTCAGGCAGGTCGCTGATGCGTCTCCATCATATTACCTTCCGCCGGCGGCCGAGAACACCTGGCCGGTTCGAGGTTTGTGTCAAAAACCGAAGCCACTGGAAGACCGGCTCGAACAGCATGTCTTCTGTGCAGCGCCAGCGCCAGTTCCCTTCGGCGCGCCCGGGCAGATTCATCCGACCCTCCGCCCCCAGGTTAAGCAGATCCTGCAGTGGAACGATCGCCAGCGCAGCCCGTGAAAACCACGCCAGACGGATCAGATCCCAGGCGACCTCCCTGCTCTCGCCTGCGTATCGCTTCATGTAACTCCACACGTTATGACGTTGGCCGCTTGGCAGTTCTTCAAACCAACCGCGAGTCGTGGGGTTGTCATGGGTACCGGTGTAAACCACCGTGTTCGAGACATAGTTGTGAGGGAGGTGCGGATTATCTGCAGAGCCGTCGAAAGCGAATTGGAGAACCCTGTTCCCAGGCAGATGGAACTGGTCGAGGAGGGCTTTTACGTCAGGCGTGATCACCCCTAGATCCTCGGCGATGAACGGCAGCGCGTCCAGCTCGCTTTGTACCGCCGCGAAGAAGTCGGCGCCCGGACCGGCCACCCACTGGCCAGTTTGAGCAGTCGGCGCCTGGGCAGGTACGTGCCAGGCGGCTGCGAACGCTCGAAAATGATCCAGGCGAATGACGTCCACATGAGCCAGCAAGGCGCGCAGGCGGTCAATGCACCAACGATAGCCGGTTTGTCGAAGGGCGTCCCAGTTATAGACGGGGTTGCCCCACAGCTGTCCCTGGGAGCTGAAGTAGTCGGGTGGCACACCGGCGACGAAACGCGGCCTCCGCCGCTCGTCCAGCAGAAAGAACTCGGGATTGGCCCACACGTCACTCGAGTCGGGGGAAACAAAAAAGGGCAGGTCCCCTATCAAACGCACGCCCTTGGCATGCGCATATTCCTTGAGGCGTTGACCCTGACGGAACAACAAGAATTGTGCCAAGCGAATCGCATCGGTCAGGTTGGCCAGGTCTCGCCGTGCTCCGGCCAGTGCAGCCGGTTCGCGCTGGACCAGTTCTGCAGGCCACTCGAGATAATAGGCGCCGTTGTGCTTGGCCTTCAGTGCTCGGAACAGAGCGTAGTCGTCCAGCCAGTGCGCCTGGTCGTGGCAGAACTGTTCAAAGGCGATCTGCAAGTCCGGGCGCGCCCCGGAGCTGAAGCGGGTCCAAAGCGTTTCGAGCAACCCATGTTTGAACGCGATGACGGCGCCGTAGTCGACCGCAGTTGCCGGGAATGAGCGGCTTGGGCAGTCGTTTGCCCGCAACAGACCGTCTTCGATCAGCCAGTCCGGGCTCATCAGGAGTCCGTTGCCGGCAAACGACGACAGGGCTTGATACGGCGAGTCGCCGTACCCCGTAGGACCCACCGGCAGCGCCTGCCACCAGCTTTGACCCGCTTCGTGGAGGCAGTCGATCCATGCCAGCGCGCCCGGCCCCACATCACCAATGCCATAGCGCGAGGGCAGCGACGTCACGTGCAGCAGCACGCCGGAAGCGCGGTATTCCTCGGGGAACGGGGGAAGCCTGATCGGCCGGCTGTCGTCTTTCATTACGGCCTCTTTCCTTGCCCGCGCCGAGCGTGAGATGAATTCAGCGCGTTGCTCACGATTTCCTTGGCCTCGCTCACAATGGCGTCGAGGTGAGCCTCGTCCCTGAAGCTCTCTGCGTAGATTTTGTAGATGTTCTCTGTGCCGGAGGGCCGGGCCGCGAACCAGCCGTTGGCAGCCACGACTTTCAGACCTCCGATGGGAGCGTTGTTGCCTGGAGCCCGGGTCAGTTTGGCTAAGATGGGCTCCCCGGCAAGGCTGGATTCCCTGACGGCCTCGGGCGACAGTTTCTGCAGCCTGGCTTTCTGCTCGGGCGTCGCCGGCGCGTCGATACGCGTGTAGTAGGGCGTGCCGAGTTGCGCGGCCAGTTCGCGGTAGTGCTCTCCCGGATCCTTGCCCGTGCGGGCCGTGATTTCCGCCGCCAGCAGGTCCATGATGAGGCCGTCCTTGTCGGTCGTCCACGTAGTGCCGTCCCGTCGCAGGAAACTCGCGCCGGCACTTTCCTCGCCCCCAAAACAGTACGAACCGTCGAAGAGCCCCTCGACAAACCACTTGAAACCGACAGGAACTTCGCACAAGGTGCGCCCGAGCGCTCCCACGACCCGGTCGATGAGGCCACTGCTGACGAGGGTCTTGCCGACAACAGTTTTGTCGGGCCATTGGGGGCGATGAGTCAGAAGGTAATGGATGGCCACGGCGAGGTAATGGTTCGGGTTCATCAATCCCATCGAACCGGTAACAATGCCATGCCGGTCGGCATCGGTGTCGTTTGCGACAGCAACTTCGAACTGATCCTTCAGCCTCACCAGGCTGGCCATCGCATACGGGCTGGAACAATCCATCCTGATCTTCCCGTCATGATCCAGAGTCATGAAACTGAAGGTCGGGTCCACGCTAGGGTTGACCACCGTAATATCGAGACCATAGATAGCCTTGATGGGATCCCAGTAATGGACCGAGGCGCCACCGAGCGGATCGACGCCCAGCCGGACGCCTGCGGACCGGATACACTCGATATCGATCACGTTGGTCAGGTCCCTGACATAAGGCATGAGAAAATCGTGCGGCTGTGTCGTCGCCGCCTTCACAGCGGACTCGTAGCCTACCCGTCTGACCTCACGGTTGCCGGAGCGTAGGAGTTCGTTGGCCCGGTCCTGGACCCACGATGTGACGTCCGCGTCGGCCGGGCCCCCGTTAGGCGGGTTGTACTTGTAGCCGCCATCTTCCGGCGGGTTATGCGAGGGCGTAATCACGATGCCGTCGGCCAGGCCCTGGCTCCGCCCCTGGTTGTAAGTCAGAATTGCGTGCGAGACCGCAGGGGTTGGAGTGAAGCCGTCGTCACGCTGGATCAACGTCTCAACACCGTTCCCCGCCAGGACCTCGAGCGCTGTGCGCTGGGCTGGCGCGGACAACGCGTGCGTGTCTTTTCCTACGTAGATCGGCCCGTTAGTGCCTTGGCCGCGCCGGTAGTCGCAGATGGCCTGCGTGATGGCCAGGATATGGGCTTCGTTGAACGAGCCGCGCAGGGAGGAACCCCGGTGTCCGCTGGTGCCGAAGATAACCCGTTGATTGGGGTCATCCATGTCGGGCAGGCGCGCATGATACTCGCGTTCGAGCCGGGTCAGGTCCACCAGCATTTCCTTGGTGGCCGGCTTGCCGGCGAGCGGGGAGATTGCCATCTGTTTCATCCTTTCTAGGCGACATCAGCCGGCAAATGGTCGGCGGCCCTGCCCGGCCTAGGCCGTGACGGGCGGGGATGGTGAAGCTTGCTTGCGCCCTGGAGTTTGGACATTTTACAGGCACAGAAGCTCGGTGCCGTTAACCAGGGCCGAAGGCCCGGCAGCAATAGCCCGCCCGTGAGGGCGGGGAATGCACGGACCTCGATTCCGAGGTCCAAGACCACTATAAGGACCGGCACTCCGACTGGTCCGCCTCGGGCTCGTTCTAAACGTCAACTCGAGCCAATTCAGATTTTTCTGCGCCACCGCCTGCTGCGCGAGGGGGTCGAGCCGCAGGTTGGTGACGTTGTTGGCCAGTGAGCGGCCAATGAGAAACTCCATCGACAGGTAGTAAACGCGCTTTGGGTTCTGCTGCCGGTAAGTGTTCTCCGTATGCACCCAGCGCTGCGAGAGGATGTCCCGCACGGAGTGGGCGAAGGCCTCAAAACGCTCGCGCGGCCCCGCATTCTTCAAATCAACGACGGTGTCGAAGGTAAGATGGCGTTCGTAGAGCGCGTTGTCCGTCCCCGCGAACTGGATCGGGCCGGACGCGTACTGCTTGAGGAGTTCCGAAATGTTGGCAGGTTCGGCTGATTTCGGTGTGGTGATCGCACTCTTTGCGCTCATTGGATTGTTCCTTTCTGAACTTGTTACATCTTCACCTGGCGAGTCTCGGCAGCCCGAGCGCGACCGAATCCTGCACCAGTGTCCTTCAGATTAGCTCACTCGATCGGTTACGCGCGATCGAATCCCAGGATCTGACGTCAGCCGCTTGCCACTCCGTGCTCCTCCACCGTTCAATCGTGTGTCCTTCGAACGTTGGATCAGTAGGGCCACTTCCATTGATCGACCTCCGGCTTGTCGATCCCGTGCTCGTAGGCGTAGTTCTGGCACTCGATCTGCATATTTCGCAATTTCTCCTTGGCGTGAGCGCCGGAAACCTGCAGGCCCGGCACGCGGTCGATGACGTCGATCGCCAGGCTGAATCGATCGATCTGATTCTGAATGGCCAGATCGAGCGGCGTGTTGATGTTGCCTTTCTCTTTGTAGCCGCGCACATGCATGTTCTTGTGATTGGTGCGCCGGTAAACCAGACGATGGATCAGCCACGGATAACCGTGAAAGTTGAAGATGACCGGCTTGTCCACGGTGAACAGACTGTCAAAATCCCGGTCCGAGAGACCGTGAGGGTGCTCGCTCGAAGGAACGAGTTTGTAAAGGTCCACGACATTGACGAAGCGGATCTTGAGATTGGGGAAATATTCTCGCAGCATTACCACGGCCGCCAGCGCCTCCTTGGTGGGAATGTCGCCGGCACAGGCCATCACCACGTCGGGCTCGGTACCTTCGTCGTTGCTCGCCTGACGCCAGATGCTGATGCCCTTGGTACAATGCGCGATGGCATCGTCGATGCTCAGATACTGCAGGTGCTTCTGCTTGTCGCAAACGATGACATTGATATAACCCGTGCTCCTCAGACAGTGGTCCGCCACGGAGAGCAGAGAGTTCACATCGGGCGGCAAGTAGATGCGACATACATCCGGACTCTTGTTCACCACCACGTCGAGAAAGCCGGGATCCTGGTGGGTGAAGCCGTTGTGGTCCTGGCGCCACACAGTGGACGTAATCAGCAGGTTGAGCGAAGACACGGGCGCCCGCCAGGACAGCTCGCGAGCGATGCCAAGCCACTTGGCGTGCTGGTTGAACATCGAATCAATGACGTGAACAAAGGCCTCGTAGGTCGAGAAGAAGCCATGGCGGCCGCTGAGCAGATAGCTTTCGAGCCAACCCTCCAGAGTGTGCTCGGAAAGCATCTCCAGGACCCGCCCGTCGCGCGACAGCTCGCCGCCGTCAGCGTCCTCTGGAAGATAGTCGGCCAGCCACAGTTTCTTGCTCACCTCGTAGATCGCGTCGAGCCGGTTCGAGCTGTTTTCGTCGGGGCCGAAGACCCGGAAGTTCGCTGGGTTCTGGCGCATAATGTCCCGCAGGAAGCGGCCCAGGGGACGGGTGTTCTCAGCCGAGGCCTGCGCCGGTTTCTCTACTTTGATGGCATAGTTGCGGAAATCGGGCATCCGCAGTGGCTTCCGCAGCAAACCCCCATTGGCGTGGGGACTGGCTCCCATGCGCCGCAGTCCCTTGGGGGCGAGCGCCTTCAGTTCCGGGATCAGCCGGCCGCTTTTGTCGAACAGCTCTTCGGGCTTGTAGCTGCGTAGCCAGTCCTCCAGCTGCTTCAGATGAGCCGGGTTGTTGTGCATACCCGAAAGCGGCACCTGGTGGGCCCGCCAGAAACCTTCCACCTTGTGGCCGTCTACTTCCTTGGGACCCGTCCAGCCCTTGGGACTGCGCAGCACAATCATGGGCCAGCGAGGCCGGACGGCCTCGTCGCTGGCCCGCGCCTCTTTCTGGATCCGGCGAATCGCCAGGACGCACTCCTCCAGGGTCGCGGCCATCTTCTGGTGCATCAAGTCCGGATCGTCCCCTTCCACAAAATGCGGCGTCCAGCCGTAACCCTTGAACAGGTTCTCCAGCTCCTCATGAGAGATCCGTGACAGCAATGTGGGGTTATTAATCTTATAACCGTTGAGATGCAGAATCGGCAGAACCGCGCCGTCGCGGACTGGGCTCAGGAACTTGTTGGAATGCCAGGAGGTGGCCAGCGGGCCGGTCTCCGCTTCGCCGTCGCCCACCACCACCGCCACCAGCAGGTCCGGATTATCGAAGGCGACGCCGAAGGCGTGCGAGACACTGTAACCCAGCTCTCCTCCCTCGTGTATCGAACCCGGGGTCTCCGGCGTGCAGTGGCTGCCGATGCCGCCGGGGAAGGAGAATTCCTTGAAGAACTCAAGCAATCCCTCCTCGTCCTCGCCCTTGTTCGGATAGACCTCGGAGTAGGCACCTTCCAGATAAACAGGCGCCAGCACGCCGGGCGCACCGTGTCCGGGGCCGGCCAGAAAGATAGCGTCGAGGTCGTACTTGTTGATCAGGCGATTCAGATGAACATAAGTGAAGCTCAATCCGGGACTGGCTCCCCAGTGGCCCAGCAGGCGCGGTTTGATGTGCTCTGCCTTCAAGGGCTGGCGCAGCAGAGGATTGGCGCGCAAATAGATCATGCCGGCAGCCAGATAATTGCAGGCCCGCCAATAGGCGTCCATCTTGCTGAGCTCCGCAGGCGAAAGCGCGGCGCCTGTGCGGGTAGCTTTCGCTTTTGTCACTTTCTCATCAGTAACTGCACGTGCCATGGGTTCTCCTCCGTTGCTGAATAGTTTCTTAATAGTTCCAATTCGTTGCCGCACCTTCGGTGCTCATGATTGTGGGACACGGTTTCCCCGGCCTTAAGAAGATGTGAAAAAATTGGGTCTGTGGCGCGGTCATCAGAGACTGTTGCAAAATTCAGATCTTCCGAAGGCGGGTAGCTTGGACACTTTCTGAGTGCCGTGTGGCGACGGGTCATCCGAGGCTGTCGCAAAACTCAGCCGCGACCCCTGGCCAGTGGCTTAGCGACTTTCCGAGCCTTCTGTGGCGACGGGCCATTGGACCCGTCGCAAGTAACGTGATCGGGAGGACTCAGCCTTAAGAGAGTTCATTTGTGCCACCAGGGGGCCGGACGGGCTTGATAGCCCGTCCGCACATGAACCGGGCGAGTTTTGCGACAGCGTCATCAGACCCGTGCATGGGAGCGCAAATCGTAAGTTCATAGCGGACGACTCGGATCAACGCTGGCGGCGTCGCTTGACGTGCAACTGCGCTAACGAGTGAGCCAGAGCAGCATTGACGGAAGCCACTTCTTCGTCAGAAATCTTTTCCCGGAGCCGGGCTTCGGCGCGTTGACGCGCTTCTTCGACCTTGGCTTCGTCGATTTTGTCCGCAGCAATAGCCATATCGGTAAGGATGGACACGCGTTCGCCCGTGATTTCGATGAGCCCCTCGCCCACGGCGAAAAAATCGTCGTGACCGCTTTTGCGCACAATCATTTCGCCCGGCACCATTTGCGTCATCAGCCGGATGTGCTGCGGAAGAATCCCCAGCTGGCCCTCTACCCCCGGCAGCGTAACCATCTCCACATCTTCAGAGTAAACCACTGCGTCCGGCGTGATGATTTCCAATTTTAAAGTGTTGGCCATGTTTTGACCGTGTGGGTTGCGTGCCGGGCTATCGAGCTTTATCCCTCAACACTCTCAACCTTGTTTGACTTCCTCGATGGCACCCTTCATGTAGAAGTTGCCTTCCGGTATGTCGTCGTATTTACCTTCCAGGATTTCCTTGAAACCGCGAACAGTCTCAGCCACCGGCACCTGCTTGCCCTCGCGGCCGGTAAACACTTGCGCCACGCTGAACGGCTGACTCAGAAAGCGCTGAATCTTGCGCGCCCGGAGCACGGTCACCTTGTCCTCCGGTGAAAGCTCATCCATTCCTAGAATCGCGATGATGTCCTGCAGATCTTTGAAGCGTTGCAGCACCTTCTGCGCACCCCGCGCGACGTCATAGTGCTCCTGGCCGACGATTTCGGGCGTGAGGGCGCGCGAGGTCGAGGCCAGGGGATCCACCGCCGGATAGATGCCCAATTCGGCAATCGAGCGCTCGAGGACGATGGTTGCGTCCAGGTGCGCGAATGTTGTAGCCGGCGCCGGGTCCGTCAGGTCATCAGCCGGCACATAGACCGCCTGGAAGGAAGTGATCGAGCCTTTCTTGGTGGAGGTAATGCGCTCCTGAAGGAAGCCCATTTCAGCGGCGAGGGTCGGCTGGTAACCGACGGCGCTGGCGGTGCGGCCGAGCAAGGACGATACCTCGGAGCCGGCCTGAGAAAACCGGAAGATGTTGTCAATGAAGAGCAGCACATCCTGGTTTTTCTCGTCGCGGAAATATTCGGTGATCGCCAGGCCGGACAAGGCCACGCGCAGGCGGGCGCCCGGCGGTTCGTTCATCTGGCCGTACACCAGGGCGATTTTGGATGCGCTCAGGTTATCCAGATTGATGACCCCCGCTTCCGACATTTCGTTGTAGAGATCGTTCCCTTCGCGGGTGCGCTCCCCGACACCGGCGAACACCGAGACTCCGCCGTGGAGCTTGGCGATGTTGTTGATGAGCTCCATGATGACGACCGTCTTGCCAACGCCGGCGCCGCCGAAAGCACCCACTTTGCCGCCTTTCAAGAACGGGCAGATCAAGTCAATGACTTTGATACCGGTGTGGAGCACCTGGGGAGAAGTCGATTGGTCCACCAGCGGTGGCGGCGGGCGGTGGATCGGATAGTATTTCTCCGCCTGAACGGGCCCGCGCTCGTCCACCGGGTTCCCGGTCACATCAAACACCCGGCCCATAACACCCTCGCCGACGGGCATGGATATTGGACCCCCGCTATCGGTGACCTCGAAACCACGCTTGAGACCTTCGGTGCCCGACATCGAGATGGTCCGCACCCACTTGTCCCCGAGATGCTGCTGCACCTCGAGCGTCAGTTTAACGGGCTGGTCCTGAACTTTGTATTCAACCGTCAACGCGTTATAGATCTTGGGCAGTGCGTCTGGAAATTCGACGTCCACCACCGGACCGACGACTTGAACAATTGTGCCTTTGCTCATATTGCAGACCTGGTTTCAATGGATTGGTTGCCAAAATAATCCTGGATCAGGCGGACTGGCCGCCGGCTATTTCCAGCAACTCCTGTGTGATGCTGCCTTGGCGCAGCTTGTTGTATTCGAGGTTCAAGTCCTTGATCAGACTCTGGGCATTATCCGTGGCGTTCTTCATCGACACCATGCGGGCGCTTTGTTCACTGGCTTTGGCGTTCAGCAAGACCTGATAAATATAAATGTTGAGATAATGCGACAGGAGATAGCTCATGACTGCCTCCGGGCTGGGTTCAAACAGGATCTCACTGGTGTCGGCCGCCAGTTCGGCTTCGGGTTCCGCGCCCGGGATCTTCATCCCGGTGATTTCGCCCACCGGCAGAAACTCCATGGAAACGCGCTGCTGCGTAAGCGTGTTGACGAAACGAGTCGCCACAATCCGGACCTCGTCCACCTCCTTGTTCAAAAAAAGATCGCGGGCGAAGGCGGCAATGGCTCTGGCTTCGGGGAATCGAGGCTCGTCGCCGTACGCAAACTCGGCAACCAGCTGCCGGCGAGTGGCGGCGACGAACTGCGCGGCTTTACGTCCGGCCGTGATGAAAACCGTTGACTGGGGATCAAACTCGGCTGCCAGGCGAAACACGTTGCTGTTGAGAGCCCCGCATAATCCCTTATCCGCGGCCACCAGGATCACCGCGCGTTTGCGTACTTCGCGCACTTCCAGCAGCGGATGGCTGAATTCGCCCATCCGGGTTGTCGCCTCGCGCTGGATACGGTACAACAGGTGCACAAAAGGACGCCCGGCGAGGGCGGCCTGTTGGGCCTTGCGCATCTTCGAGGCGGCCACCATTTGCATTGCGTTGGTTATCTGGGCTGTACTGCTGACTGACCTGATGCGGCGCCGTATTTCGCGGCTGCTGGCCATGATCAAAACTCCGAAGCCTGAATTTCCAAGTCCGCCAGAAATCCGCGGACCCGAAGGACGAAATCCGAAACGCCGAAAACTGGCGCGCGGATCTGGGGCGGTGTCGATGCGGCCTTCATTTCCAGGTCTGTTTGAACTCGTCGGCCGCGGCCTTCAACTCGGCTGTTAAGGCGTCGCTGAGGGCCTTCTCGTGTGCGATTTTCCGGAGCAGTTCCGCCTTGCGCGTGGTCAGAAAATCCGTCAGCTTGGCCTGGTAATCCTTGACCCGGTCCACCGGCACATCATCCAGATACTTGTTCTGGACGGCCCAGATCACCGCTACCTGGACCTCAACGGGAATCGGATTGTACTGGGACTGCTTGAAGATCTCCATGATCCGCTTGCCGCGATCGATCTGCGCCTGCGTCCTGGCGTCCAGTTCCGAACCGAATTGCGCGAACGCAGCCAGTTCCCGAAATTGAGCGAGGTCGCCCTTCAGCTGCCCGGCGACTTGCTTCATGGCTTTGAGCTGCGCCGCCGAACCGACCCGGGAAACCGACAGGCCGACCGAAATAGCCGGGCGGACGCCCTGGTAGAACAAATCGGTTTCTAAATAGATTTGTCCGTCCGTGATCGAAATGACATTGGTGGGGATGTAAGCTGAAACATCTCCCGCCTGCGTTTCAATAATGGGCAGCGCCGTGAGTGATCCGTTGCCATATTTTTCTCCCACGCGCGCCGCCCGTTCGAGCAATCGGCTATGGAGGTAAAACACGTCGCCTGGATAAGCTTCACGACCCGACGGCCGCTTCAACAACAGGCAGACCTGGCGGTAGGCCACGGCGTGTTTGGACAGATCATCATAAATAATCAATGCATCCATGCCATTGTCCATGAACCACTCGCCCATGGCCGCGCCCGCGAATGGCGCCAGATACTGGTTCGTGGCCGAATCAGAAGCAGGGGAAGCAAGGATGATGGTGTAAGGCATTGCCCCGGCCTCTTCGAGAACCGCAATGATTCGGGCAATGTTGGATTGCTTCTGGCCGATCGCAACATAAATGCAGTACAGCGGGCGATAGTCTTTGTCTCCGGCCGCCTCAGCGGCCGTGTTGAGACGAGCCTGGTTGATGATGGTATCGATACAGATGGTCGTCTTGCCCGTCGACCGATCACCGATGATCAATTCGCGCTGGCCCCGGCCGATCGGAATCATCGCGTCAATAGGCATGATGCCCGTTTGCACCGGCTGTCTGACAGGCCGGCGCTTGATGATACCGGGAGCGACCTTCTCGACCGGATAGGCGATGTCGCTTTTGACCGGCCCCTTGCCGTCCACGGGTTCTCCCAACGTATTCACGACGCGTCCCAGCAGACCCTTGCCGACGGGCACCTGAAGCAGCTTTCCCGTGCAGCGGACCTCGTCACCTTCCTTGAGCAGGGTGTAGTCGCCTAGAACGACCACGCCGACTTCGGTTTCATCGAGATTCAGTGCGAGGCCCGTGATGCCGTTGCCGAGGTCGATCATCTCGTTGAGCATCGCATCGGCCAGGCCTTCAATTCGTGCGACGCCGTCACCGATTTCGCGAATCACACCGACATTGTGTTTTGCTGCACTTGCTTTAGCTCCGGCGATTTGAGCTTCAATTTCCTGCAGTAGGTCAGCCATCGATCTTTTCCCTCAATTGATGAGAACCTCAAATTATGGTGACGCTTCTACATGCTCGGTCTGATCCTGCACACGCACGGGAATCGACGACCCTCGCGCGGATTGTCACTATATTTTGAAATCCTCTTTCTCGAGTGGCCATCGGGAAACCAGGTCCCCTTTCGGTAGCGCCGGTGACTCAAAAGCTGTTCTCCAGGGCGGCTAACGCGGCCTTAATGCTTCCGTCATAGACATCACTGCCGACTTTAATGCGCATCCCCCCGATCAGTGCCGGGCTCTGTGCGAATGAGGTGATTATTCGCGGTCCATAGATTCGCTCGAGACCGGCTTGGACGCTTGCCTGCAAGTCCGGAGGCAACGGCGCGGCGCTCTCCACCTGGGCGGTACGGCGGGAGCGGTCGAGTCTCACCAACCGTTCAAAATGCGCCGCGAGAGCCAGGGAGCCCCGGCGCTTGGATTCCAGGACTCGTTGCACCACCTGCCGAACCCTGCCCTCGTCCAGCGATCCATCGACGAGACACAGCCGGAACAGCTGCTTGGCTTCACGCCTGATTTTTTTGCTCGTTTTCATTTCGGGTCAGGCCAGATTGCCGCTATCCCGTCAATTGCCTGGCTGTTTCCTCAGCCAGGCGCCGCTGGTCTTCCGTTGTCAGAATCTTGCCTGTGATCGCAGCCGTGGTCTGCACAACTAACCGGCCCACCTCGCGCTTGAGTTCGGCGAGCATGCGGGCGTGGTCCTGTGCCGCGGCCTCGCGGGCTTTGGCGATAATCTGTTCGGCGGCAGCGATGGCCTTTTGGCTTTCCTGCGCCTGCAAGCGGGCCGCCACGGCGCGGGCTTCCTCGATAAGCTTGGTCGCCTGGGCATTGGCTTGCAGCAGGACCTCCTGGCGCTGAGCCTCGGTCCGGGCCAGCTCCGCTTTTATCTTCTCGGTGTTGGCGAGACCTTGGGCGATGAGATGACGCCGCTCTTCCAGCATCGTCAGGATGGGTCGATAGGCAAACCGGTAAAGCAGGATACAAACGATGCCGAAGCTGATCATCTGGGCAAGCAAATGAGGCCAGTTCACCCCGAAGGTCCTGGCAATCTGCTCAATCTGCCCACCACTGGCTTGTTCCGCAAGCAAGACAAAGGCATTCATAGTCACACCCGTAGAGTTGGGGGCGTTGGGCCGGTTGGGCTATGCGCCCGACTCCCTCTCGCTACTGCACCAGGAACAGGGTGTAGAACACGATCGCTTCAGCAAAGGCAATAGCCAGGATGGACTGGACCAGAACCTTGGTGGACGAGCCGGGATTGCGTCCCACCACGTCCGCAGCTTTCATGCCGATCATACCCACGGCAATAGCGGCTCCAATCGCCGCCAGACCTACATGCAAGTTTCCGCTCATGATTTATTGTCGTTCCTTTCTCGCCGCACCCCGCGATTTGAGCACGATTAAACCGGCGAAAATCATCATTCAATCGTGCGCGGCCGCCGGCCCCTCTGCCTCATGCTGGCAAATCAGCAGCGTGAAGACAGCAGTCAACAATGTGAAGACCAGGGCCTGGACCAAACCCACCAGCAACTCCAGGAAATAAAATGGAATCGGTATCAACCAGCCAAAGCCGGGAACCAGCGTGGCCATGGTCTCCAACATGTTTTCACCGGCAAAGATGTTGCCGTAGAGACGAAAACTGAGGGAGACCGGCCGGAACAAAATCGAAATGATTTCCAGACAGCCGACTGCGAAGAATACGACCACGAGGAGCACCTTCAACGGGCCGGTGCTCTCGCCCTTGGGCGCAAACAGTTCCTTTAGAAACCCGAGCGGGCCTATTTCCCGAAGGGCCCAGAAAATCCAGCAGCCGAAGAAGATCAAGGCCATGGCGAGCGTCAGGTTGACGTCGGCGTTGGCACCGCGGAACAAAGGTTGGTCGATCGTGAAACCGTGAGAGGTCGCATGCCCCCAGCCGATCGTGCCTACCCCGGGAATGAGACCCACCCAATTGGCGGTGAGAATGAAGAGGAAAATAGTCGCAAAAAACCAGAAGGTCCGGTCGACCAGATGCTTCCCAATGATTCCTTCCAGGAAACCGTAGAGGGCCTCCACCAGCCATTCGAAAAAATTCTGCGCTCCTCCTGGAACTTGCTTCATCTCCCGCGTAGCGACCTGAGCAAAAATGATCAGGCCCAGCGCCACAATCCAGGTGACGACCATGGAATTCGTGACCGGGAAACCGAAGAGGCTGCCGATCTCGACGGCCTTTTGCGACAGGCCGTGATGCTCTTGTTCAGGAATCGCCGTCAGGCCGGCCCTGTTCGGCAGCCTGGGCCGACAGCACTGAAGCCGCGTCCGATTCCGCGCCGGCCGCGAACGTCAAGTCGGCGCCTGGACCCATGAACGCTGCGATAAAGAGAAAGAGTACCCATGGAGTCTTTAGCTTGAGCGGGATCTCGACGCCCTCTCCGGCAGGAAACCGCGCTGAACCCAGGTCGAAATTGTCGATCATCGGCACGCTGGTGTGGATCATCGTATTTTTCTCCACTCGGGTTGCGCATCAGCTCCGCGACCATCCAGTGGCTTGCAAGTCTGCCAGCCAGGGGTCGGATCAGGAACTGTACACATAGGCAGGTTTTCCGGCGTCGAGCAAGAAGGTGATGCGGACCATGTGACGCTTTTCGAGGTACCCAGCGTTCGATGGCGCCCTGATGATGGCAACTAGCTCTGCATCACCGGACATCACCGGGGACCGAGTTTAACTCAGCGGATTTACTTGACCTTCAAGTCGGCCTGCAATTTGAATTCGAGGCGGGTCTCGGAGGGGATCTTCAGATGCTGCTGGCCACTGGCCGAAACGATGGCGCCTCCCGCTGCGCCTGCCGCTGTTCCGATGAGCGCGCCCGACCCTCCGCCGGCAATACCGCCGATCAGGGCTCCCAGCCCGGCCCCCCCGAGGGTCTTGGTGGCCGTCGCTTTTCCTTCCGACCCGCCCTTGGTTTCGGCGACGCTGCTAACGACGGGGTAGGCGGTTCCCCCCACCGAGAGGCTGATGACTTTCAACTGAATCAGATCGCTCCCCTTCATCTTTCCGGACTGTTCCACTTTAACGGCCTGCAGCATTGCACCGGCGCCCTTGGGGATGACCACTGCTCCTCCGACCATCACCGGATCATCGAGGCTGGCCTTGAACTTGGCCCCGGTGGCCGATGTATCGACATCAATGGGATCAATCGTGCGAACGCGCAGCAAAGTGCCTGCCGGAATCAGGACGGGCGGGCGGGCTGCGGGTGCCGCTGCGGGAGCACCAGCGGCACCCCCGCCTGTCGAGGGGGGCGTTTCGGGCAGTGCCGTAAACGTGATGCCGGATACGGAAGTGAGTGAGAAACTCAACGTCTTCCCGTTCGAAACGAGGAGATCAATCTGGCGAGAATTACCTCCCAGAAAAATGCCTTGAATCGTGCGCCCATCCTTGAGCCTGACCACGTCGGCTCGCAAGGTGAAGCTGGACAAGAGCAACGACGCGGTGACAACAGGAACGAGTGATGATCTCATGTTTCTTTCTCCTTATTTTCGCCTGAACCTTGGGTGATTTAGCCCTGGACCCTGTTGCTGCCTGTGCGCCTGGCATAAATTCATCGGATCACGGGCAGCGAAGAAGCAATCTGCAGGTCGATCAACATCAGAAGCTGATTCTCGACCTGAAGAAACCGCGCTGCGCTGATGCCGCCGAGAGCATCTTTCATTCGCCCATAGTATTTGACCAGCAGATCGTGTCTCTGCCGGTCAATCTGAATAGCGTCGCGCATCAGCTGGTCGGCAACCGCATCGGTCATGGTTTCGTAGTTGTCCGCGTACTTCTTGATCATCGCCAGTTTGCTATCTCCGATACGCGCTAATTCGGCGTCGTACTCTTTGTAGATGGGCCAGAACTTGGCTGCTTCATCGGCGTCAAACTGCATGACTTGCCCGAGGATATTAGCCTTTTGTTTGCGGACGTCCGTCCGCAGCAGTTCCATATACGCTCGCAGATTCATATCCTCGTTTGAGAGCGCAGCCGGCCTCTGAAGAGCGGCAGGCTTTGCGGCCGTTTTACCCTTCTCGGGAGTCTGTCCTGCCAGGGACAGGTTAAGAGTCAGCAAGACCGCAGCCACCGCCGTCGCCACTCGTTTCATTGTCGCCTCCGTTTCAGTTCTTTTAGCGGGCCGACACAAAGCCGGCCTTTCTGCAACGTCAGACTGCCCACGGGGAAAGTCTGCATCGTCACCAAGCCACGACCGATGGGGGCCCCTGCGGATACCGGAAACATGGCTCGTTTTCCGATCTGGACTCCATGGTCCTCCTGGGCGCAAGACTCCGCCACTGTAAAGCTAGGCAGGGTTGGAGCCGTCGCAGAGGGCTCCCCGGCACTCCAAGAGCCCGCTTTTGTAGAAGCTTCTTCACCGCAGGCAGATCAACGTCCACACGCGAACCTGCCAGACATTACAGTTATTGCCTGGCGCATGTTGCCTCAAACTGTGGATAAGCGCACGGGAAGACTGGTGGTAGAATCAGCCCTGCCGCCCATCAGAGCTGCAGGTGCCGGGCAAAAACGGAAATTCCACACTCAGTTCCAAGCGTGGAAACCAGGAGACAGGCGATGAGAAACCCAGCAGCCGACGGGTTGGACGCAATGCGGGTCCTTCGGTGGAGAAGCGCAGCCCACGTCAGCGGTGGAGCGCGGAATGGCGTAAAGGCTGCTCTCTCCACTCACAACTTGGAGGTAGCATGAACCCCAAAAATGTTTTCGCTGGTTCCGGCATGCATCTGGCTCCATCGATCAGGCATACCTGGCGCAGGGCCAGAGCAGCCGGCGCGCTGCTCATGACCGCGCTGGTCCTTTCGAGCTGCGGCGGCGAGACGAACGCAGAAAAGGAGAAAGCGGCTCCTGTCGCTCCAGTCCCTGTGGTCGTGGCTCCTGTTATCCAGAAGACGGTTCCGATCTTCAGCGAGTTCACGGCCCGGACCGACGCCCGAGATACCGTTGAGGTGCGGGCGCGGGTTGAAGCTTTCCTGGAAGGGATTCACTTCGAGGAAGGCCGCCCGGTCAAGCGGGGACAGTTGCTGTTCACACTCGACAAGCGCAAGTATGAGGCCGCACTCCAGTCCGCCAAGGCCCAACTGGCCAAGGCCCAGGCGGAGCTCCAGTTCGCCGTGGAACAAGTGACGGTTGACACCGCGAAAGCGAAGCTTGACCAGGCAAAAGCTCAATTGGGGAAAGCGGACCTGGACGTGAATCGCCTTGAGCCGCTGGCGAAGGTGAAGGCCGTGCCTCAGCAGGATCTGGACAACGCTCTCGTGGCGCAACAAGTGGGCAAATCAAACGTGGATGCCAGCAAAGCCAACTATGATACCACCGTCGTGGTCCAGAAGGTAACGGTGGATGCAGCCAAGGCAGCCGTCTCGGCAGCTGAGTCCGCGATCAAGGATGCGGAACTCGATCTCAGCTACTGCACGGTCACGGCTCCTCTGGATGGTCTGATCGGCCAAAGATTGGTTTCCTCAGGGAACCTGGTGGGTCGGGGCGAACCGACCTTGCTGGCCGCGATTTCGGACCTGGATCCTCTTCGAGTGACTTTTGCTGTCAGCGAATCAGAATATCTGATGCTCGCCAGACGCATGGGTAAGTCGACCAAAACCCCGCTTCCTATTGAGTTGGTGCTGGCGGATGGAACGGTGCATCCTCACAAAGGCACGGTCACGGTTGCGGACCGGGCTATTGATCAGAAAACAGGGACCTTGACTCTTGTTGCCGAGTTCCGCAATCCGGAGGGGCTGATTCGGCCAGGACAGTTCGGCCGCGTCCGCGGCGTCATCGATACGGCTGAGAATGCGCTTCTGATTCCACAACAAAGTGTGATGGAGCAGCAAAGCGCGAAGGTGGTTTATGTGGTTGAAAATGATAACAAAGTCGCACTTCGCACGGTAACCCTTGGAGACCGGTATGAAAATCTGTTCATTGTCAAAGAAGGAGTAAAGCCTGGTGAACGCGTCATTACCGAGGGGATGCAGAAAGTGCGCCCAGGAATGGTCGTGACTCCTGCCGATAAATGATCGGGACTGAAATCCGCGGGTTCACCACGACTGTTAACGCACGACCGGCGCGACTCCGGCCTATCGTCTCCTGACAGCAGAAAGGGTGCTAGATCATGGCAAATTTCTTCATCCGGCGGCCAATCGTCGCCATCGTCATATCGATCCTGATGGTCATGTTCGGGGTCGTTGTCATCAGGGGGTTGTCGATTGAGCAATACCCCTTTCTCGCCCCTCCCAACATCCGCGTGACCGCCACCTACCCCGGCGCATCCGCCGAGGCCGTCGAGCAGTCGGTGGCGACCCCCATCGAACAGGAAGTTAACGGCGTCGATCGGCTCATCTACATGAAGTCATCGAACACGAGCGACGGCCGCATGCTGCTGGACGTCAACTTCGAGGTAGGGACGGACCAGGACATCGCGAACGTCCTCACCCAGAACCGGGTCTCGTCGGCTCAGGCACGGCTGCCGCAGGAGGTGATCCAGCAGGGCGTGACCGTCAAGAAACAGAGCCCCAGCATCCTGATGGTGGTCTCGCTATACTCGCCCAAGGACTCGTACGACGCAAATTTCCTGATCAACTATTGCGGCATCAACCTGCGCGACCAGTTGCTCCGGATTCCTGGAATCGCGCAAGTGGACCTGTTCGGCGGGACCGACTATGGCATGCGGATCTGGATTTTTCCCGACCGGATGGCCAAGCTCGGCATGACCCCGGCGGACGTCATTGCGGCCATCAAAGAGCAAAACCTGCAGGCGCCCGCCGGCAAGGTGGGCGCCGCTCCCACGCCGAAGGATCAGCTGTTCACCAATACGGTCAGCGCTCCGGGCCGCCTGGTCACACCCGAGGAGTTCGAGAACATCATCGTGCGCCAGAGTGAGGCCGGCGAAATAGTCCGGATCAAGGACATCGGGCGCGCCGAGCTCGGCTCTCAGGACTACAACTCCTTCGGCCGGCTGAACGGCAAGGCAGGCGGCGCGATGGCCGTCTACCTCTTGCCCGGCGCGAACCAGCTCAAGGCCGCCGAAACGATCTACGAGACGATGGAACGTGCGAAAGGTCTCTTTCCACCTGACATGGATTACAAGATCGTCTACGACACGACGCCGGCGGTTGAGGCCTCGATCCACGAGATCCTGAAGACATTTGTTGAGGCACTGATCCTCGTGACGCTGGTGGTTTTCATCTTCCTGCAGAACGTCCGGGCGACGATCATTCCGCTGATCACCATTCCGGTTTCCCTGATCGGCACTTTCATCTTCTTCCCCATCCTCGGCTTCTCCGTCAACACCCTCTCGATGTTCGGCCTCGTACTGGCCATCGGCATTGTGGTGGACGACGCTATAGTCGTGGTCGAGGCGGTCATCCACCACCTCGAGCACGGAATGGCCCCGAAAGAGGCGACGTTCAAGGCCTTGGAGGAGGTCTCGGGGCCGGTCATCGGAATCGCTCTCATCCTCTCGGCGGTGTTCGTCCCCGTGGCTCTGCTCGGCGGGTTGGTGGGCAGCATGTACAAGCAGTTCGCGCTGACCATTGCCATCTCAGTGCTGCTCTCAGCCTTCAATGCGCTGTCGCTGACGCCCGCGCTCTGCGCCATGCTCCTCAAAGCGCCCCGTCCCATGCGCGGGCCGCTGGGGGCTTTTTTCCGGGGCTTCAACAAGGTCTTTGACGTCACCACGACCGGCTACGTGAGCACCTCCCGCCTGCTCGTGCGCCGTTCGTTCATCACGATCGTCATTGTCGCCGGTGTGGCATTGGGCGCCGGCCTCTTCGCGCAGGCGATTCCAGCCGGGTTCATCCCGGACGAGGACCAGGGGATCTTCGGGGTCAACGTCCAGCTCCCGCCCGGCGCGTCGCTCGAGCGCACCAGCGACGTACTCAAGGAGGTGGAGGAGATTCTGGCGAAGACCGAAGGGATCGAATCTTACCAGACGGTCGGGGGGTACGGGGTAGTCACCAACACCTACCAGCCGAACTACGGCTCGCTGTTTGCGCGGCTGAAGCCTTGGGAGGAGCGCCACGGGGAAGCGCTGCACGTGAAGGGGATCATGGCGGGGCTGCAGCGGCAGTTCGCCGCCATTCCGGAGGCGATCATCTTCCCGTTCAACATCCCGACGCTTTCGGGGTTCGGCGCCGCCTCGGGATTCAACTTCCTCCTGCAGGATCGCAGCGGTTCCATGACGGTCCAGGAGCTCGGCGAACATACCGCGAAGTTCCTCGCGGCTGGAAGGCAACGGCCGGAGCTGGGCAACCTCTTCACGTCCTTCGACCCGAACTACCCTCAGGTCAAGGTAGAGCTGGATCGCGAGAAGGCGCGCACCCTGGGGGTTCCGGTGAACGAGGTCTTCCAGGCGCTGTCCGCCGCCCTGGGCGGAGCCTACGTCAACGACTTCAACCGCTTCGGACGACTTTACCGGGTCTACGTGCAGGCCGACGCCGGGGCTCGCCTCAAGGGAGAAGACATCGGCAAGGTCTATGTCCGCTCAAAGAGGAGCGAAGAGATGGTCCCGCTCTCGACCCTGGTCACGATCAAGGATATCGCCGGGACCGAGCTCACGACCCGGTTCAACCTGCTGCGCTCGGTTGAGGTCCAGGGCGCGCCGGCGCGCGGCTTTACCTCCGGTCAAGCCCTGGCGGCACTGGAGCAGGTCTTCGCGGAAACGATGCCCAGGGAGATGGGCTTTGCCTACAACTCGCTCTCCTACCAGGAAAAGGTGGCGCCGCCTGCGGCGCCCACCTTCATCATGGCCATCGTCTGCGTGTTCCTGCTGCTGGCCGCAATGTACGAAAGCTGGCGACTGCCCTGGGCCGTGCTGCTGGGATCGCCGCTGGTTGCGCTGGGCGCCTTTCTCGGCGTCTGGTTGATGGGATACGACAACAACGTTTACGTGCAGGTCGGCCTGGTCATGCTGATAGGTCTGGCGGCTAAGAACGCCATCCTGATCGTGGAGTTCGCCAAGGCGAAGCACGACCAGGGTGTGGACCTCCAGGAGGCCGCCCTCGAATCGGCCCGCCTGCGCTTCCGGCCGATCCTGATGACGGCGTTCGCCTTCATCCTGGGGGTCGTGCCCCTGATGCTTGCGAGCGGGGCCGGAGCGGGGGCCCAGAATGTGATGGGCACCGCGGTGTTCTGGGGCATGCTGGTCGCAACGCTGCTGGGGGTATTCATCATTCCCGGCAACTTCACCTTCGTTGAGAGTTTTGGCCGGCGGCGGGCCAAGAGAGCCGCAGTGCCCGCGGAGCCCCGTCCCGAAGCAGCGCACTGAAAAACAGGGGGCGCCCGTCTCGCCACGCATTCCGCCCGGTCCGGCTTGAGTGGCAGAAGTCGTGGCGACCTGCTGGAGAACACCGATAAGGCAGCCCTTGGCGGAGGAAAAACAGTTATGAACTGGAAAGTACACCGGTCATGGTTTCACTTCGTGCTATTCAAGGGGAATCTTTGGATTCCTGTCGCTCTGTGGAATGCTCCTTTCCTCTGGCTGTCTGCTGGGGCCCAAATATCAGCGCCCGACCTATCCTGTTCCGGCCAGCCATCGCTCCGAAACCGCTTTGCCGGCGCCCGCTCCACCGCCCTCCCGGCCGCTCCAACGGCTCCGCAGCCAACGCTTGCGGATATGAAATGGTTTGAACTGTTTCGAGATGAAAAGCTGCAGGAACTGATCCGGACAGCCCTCAAAGATAACTACGACATTGGGATTGCCGCGCAGCGCGTTCTTGCCGCCCAGTCCTTTATCACTGTGGAGAAAGCGCCGATATATCCCTCTGTCGACGCCTTGGGGACTGCCGACCGGCAGCACGGCATAAACCGGGCCGTCAGCGCGGTATTCGGGGGCGGCAGGGTCTTCTGGGAGCTGGACATCTGGGGACGCATCCGCCGCTCGACCGAGGCGGCTCGGGCCCAGTACCTGGCTCAGGAGGAAGTTCGGCTGGCCGTGATCCAGAGCCTGGTGACCGAAGTGGCAAGTACTTACTTTCAACTGCTCGAACTGGACTACGAGTTGAAAGTAGCGCAGCAGTCGCTGTCTTCTCGCCAGGGCTCGCTTCGGTTAGTGGAGGCCCGCCTGACGGGTGGGTTAGCGAACCAGCTGGAAGTCGACCAGGCCACGAGCCTGGTGGCTTCCGCTGCCGGAACGATTGCCGATGTGGAGGGCCGCCGCGAGCAAGCCGAAAACTTCCTCAACACGCTGTTAGGCCGAAATCCGGGACCCGTGGATCGCACCAAGGTTCTGAGTGATCAAAAGTTGGTCCCGGAAGTACCGGCCGGACTGCCTTCCACACTCCTGGACCGTCGGCCCGACATCCGGCTGGCCGAGCAGCAACTCGTCGCGGTCAATGCCAGGGTCGGGGTGGCTAAATCCTTGTTATTTCCGTCCATCAGTCTGACCGGGTCGGGCGGCTATCAGAACTTCGAGATCGGTGACCTGTTCAAGGGTGTTGGAGGCGTCTATGGTTACGGCGGCAGCCTGTTGCAGCCCCTTTTTAACGCCGGCGGTCTCTGGGCCAACTACAAGGCTTCGCAATATCACCGTGAAGCGGCAATTCTAGGTTATCAGAAGACGGTTCAGGAGGCCTTTCGGGACGTGGCTGATTCTCTGATCGGTTATCAGAAGGCCCGGGAATTCCGGGCTCAACGCGAGATTTTTGCCACGACACTGCGAAACCAGTTGCAGCTCGCGGAATTGCGCTATCGTGGGGGTGTCTCCGCTTATCTGGAAGTCCTGGATACCGAGCGTGAGGCGCTGGATGCCGAGCTGACATTTGCTCAGGCGTATCTGGGCGAGTTGGATTCCGTCATCCGAGTGTACAAGGCCCTTGGAGGCGGCTGGGAGCAGTAATTAATGCTTTTAACCAGGGCCGAAGGCCCGGCAGTGAATAGCCACGCCCGTGAGGGCGTGGTTGGTGTTACAGATGAATTGGAGGGCCGAAGGCCCGGCACTGCGATTGTGGCGCACCTTCGGCGCTCCCTCCTAACATCGTGTCCAATCCCGGCCTCACGGCCGGGCCTACTCTCTGTCGGCCCTTCAGGCCTCGACTGCTCCAATAC
>CAWHCF010000052.1:0-183978 GCA_963827655.1 uncultured Acidobacteriota bacterium | reverse complement strand
GCGGGCTCAACTTCTACGGCGCCCCGAACGTGCTGTTCGCGTCTGATGCCCCGTTCGATCCGGAGAAGGGCCCGATGTAATCCGCAAACCATCGCCATCGTCGACAGACTTCCCGTGTCGAACGAGGATCGCCGAGCGGATTTCTGGAAGAACGCCGCGGCGTTGCTGAAAGTGAACTAGTGTGGCCTCAGCGGACTGAGGACCTAGGACCAAGGGACGGACGAAGGACCAAGAACCAAGGACCAAGGACGAGAATACGACCGTACCTGGGTAGGAGGACACGGTGATCATCGATTTGTGTCGGTAGTGGAGCATCCGAATACTGGCTGGAGATAGGGACGAGCCCTGGAGGTTACGAGGTCTACACTCAATCCCAAGGAGCAAGCCTGTCGGTAACAGTTTCCGGCCTGTCGAGCAATGGGAGCACGCTGTATGTGAGACTCTGGTCGCAGATCAGCGGCGTATGGCAATCGAATGACTATACCTACACGGCGGCTTCCGGAGGTAACCCGACTAAGGCGCAGATGACGAGCCCGGCGCCCGGATCGACTCTGACCTCCTCCGTAGTCACCTTCACGTGGAGTGTCGGTAGTGGAGTATCCGAATACTGGGTGTACATAGGGACGAGCCCTGGAGGTTACGAGGTCTACACTCAATCCCAAGGAGCAAGCCTGTCGGTAACAATTTCCGGCCTGCCGACCAATGGGAGCACGTTCTATGTGAGACTCTGGTCGCAGATCAGCGGCGTATGGCAATCGAATGACTATACCTACACGGCGGCTTCCGGAGATAACGCGACTAAGGCGCAGATGACCAGCCCGACGCCCGGATCAACTCTGACCTCCTCCGTAGTCACCTTCACGTGGAGTGTCGGCAGTGGAGTATCCGAATACTGGGTGTACATAGGGACGAGCCCTGGAGGTTACGAGGTCTACACTCAATCCCAAGGAGCAAGCCTGTCGGTAACAGTTTCCGGCCTGCCGACCAATGGGAGCACGCTCTATGTGAGACTCTGGTCGAAGATCAGCGGCGTATGGCAATCGAATGACTATATCTACACGGCGGAGAGGTAGCGCGACTAAGGCGCAGATGACGAGCCCGACGCCCGGATCGACTCTGACCTCCTCCGTAGTCACCTTCACGTGGAGTGTCGGCAGTGGAGTATCCGAATACTGGGTGTACATAGGGACGAGCCCTGGAGGTTACGAGTTCTACACTCAATCCCAAGGAGCAAGCCTGGCGGTAACAGTTTCCGGCCTGCCGACCAATGGAAGCACGCTGTATGTGAGGCTCTGGTCGCAGATCAGCGGCGTATGGCAATGGAATGACTATATCTACACGGCCGCCAATTAGGATGAGAAGCTGTTCCCCCCGAATGTTGGATTCTCAATTTGAGCAAGGTTCTTCAACCCTGATAACGGGGAGAAAAGGCTCAACAGTCACTGGGCCGATGGTTGGCTCGATTCGGATTCAAGCGCAGGCGGTGGTCAAGACCACTTGACCGGAACGCGACCAACGTGTCGCGAATGAGACCGGTTTCTCGCCCCAAATCCGCTGGTATAAACGAAGGCAAAAGGAAATCATCGCGAACCTCACCGCGGCGAGTGATGTTGTTGCGAGACCCAGGGATCGGCTCGCACATTCCCGCCTGGATTGACGCAGGACTTCGGCCGAGTCGTAGTGCCTGCTGATCACAGAGAAGGCTTTGGGTTACGCCCCGGCATGTCGCGTGCGTGCGGGAGGCGTGGAACCGCCTCGCGCCGCACTCGACCGGCACAGTTTATCTAAACTATCTCGGTCTTGAAGAGCAGTCTATTTGCCGAGATTCCAGCGGAGACCCTGTCCCGTGTCGCGCAAATAACCGAGGAAGTGTCTTTCCCTGCGCATGCCACCATTTTTTCCGATGGAGACTACGGCGATTGTCTGTACATCGTGGCCGCCGGTGCTGTCCGCATCCAGAAGGGGGGCAAGGAACTGGCAGTGCTGCGCAAGGGGCAGTGTCTGGGAGAGATGGCTGTCCTCGATCAGGCGCCGCGCTCGGCCGATGCAGCGGTGCTGGAAGATACCACTCTGCTCAAAGTCACTCAGGAAGACTTTTTCGAGGTGATGAGCGGCCACCCGCAGATCATGAACGCCATCATCCGCCTTCTGACAGGCCGCTTGCGGGAAGCAAACGAGAAGCTGGCAGAGAAGGAATAGGCGTGCTTTGGAGTGCGTTAGTTTTCTAAGCTTTCTACCGCCTTGCTGTTTGCAATGATAGTAACGTATTGGAGCAGTTGAGGCCTGAAAGGCCGACAGAGCGTAGGCCCGGCCGTGAGAACGTGTGAAAAAATTTGGTCTGCGGCGCGGATCATCATGAGATCGTCGCAAGAGCGAGCTCTACCCTGGAATGTGGCTCAGACCCTTCCGAAGCCTTATGTGGCGACGGGTCATCACGGCGAATCGAACGGTATCGCATTCGATGAGCTCAAGGTTAGACCATCGACCTGATGAATCTCGACGGCGATGACATTGGTGCCGTTCACTAAAAGACTGGGATTGACATGGGCCTCATGGTAGGTCGATGGCGGATCCTCCACCGCCGCGGAGGCCGGGGTGGTATATGAAATTGTCCCAGCGGGCAGGTTTGATCTGAAGACCTCGTTGCCATTTAGATAAACCACAGCGCCGTCGTCCCGGAGAACCCGAAGGGTTAAATCCGCAAAGGCGGGGTTGGTAACGTTAAAGGAGTGCCGGAAGTAGATTGTAATGTATTTGTTATTCGGGTTCGGTCCGTAGCTCACCACGGTCGCTTCATCCCCATCGCCGTAGCCCAATTCCGCAGGACCTTGCGACCAATCAGCAATAAAATTCGGTTCACGCCACGCTGTTCCCTGGTTCGAGCCGTTGTCCAGATATTTCCAGATGGCCCCAGGAGACACGAGAGATGAACAAGTACCAAGGGTGTTGGCAGCCAGGACCTTGTCATACCGCGCCTTCCCAATCTTAGCCACAAAGCCTGCGAAGGAACCTCTGAGAGCCGGCTGCAGAGAATTCACGGTCGAGAAGTCGGTCGAATTAGTATCACCCGTCACGTAAGCGTTGCCGGCGCCCGCTTCAAAGCCAGTACCGCCGAGGTAGGTGGCGTACAGGAGCTCAGATCCGTCAGACTTCACCTTTGCCACGAACGCGTCGCTGGGTCCCTTGATCACCGGCTGCAAGGGATTCGCGGTTGGAAAGTCGGTCGAATCGGTCTCACCCGTTACGAAGGCGTTGCCGCGGGTATCAACGGCGATGCTGCTGCCGAATTCATTGCCATTGCCACCGAGGTAGGTGGAGTAGAGGAGCTGAGGGCCGTCAGGCGTCACCGTTGCGACGAAGACGTCGGTAGAGCCTCTGAGAGCCGGCTGCAAGGGATTCATGGTCGGAAAGTCGGTCGCGCGCCGGGGCAACCGTCCCGTTGGCTGCCAGGCCCAGGACGGTCACGCTCGCAATCAAGCAAGACAGCCACACACCTTTGATCCGTGCTCTACCATTTTCTTCCCGGCAGTTTGATTTACGAGTAGTACCGATTGTCATAAGAGTTCTTACTATGGACGGGTGTTACGACCGAGTTACCAACAGTCGATGGCGGAAGCACCAGAAGGCGAGGACGTGTATCCGTAACGATGAGCAGGTACGCGACGACCCAGCATGGCGAGCACGAGTTAGTTTTATCGAAATGCTGGAAAGCCGGGCCCGTCGTCAGGAAAACATTCGAGCAGCTGACTAAACTACGCCATGCTAGCTGCCACAGGCGCTACAGCATGTGACTCATAGTTGTCGTCTTCTTACCCCAGAATGCGCCATGGAGCTTTCCGGCGATCCACCACCGGGGCGGCATCCGATTCCAGTTCGGATCATTGCCGGTGCGGTTCCTCTTCGCGTGATGAGCTGTTGTACATACGCATCGAGCATATTAGAAAGGGCGTCATATTGTCGCCTTTTTCCAGAAATGGTGACAATCGGAGATTTGCGTGCGTAACGACCGGTCTTGATAGAAGATGCCTGCAAGACAGCGTCCCTAATGTCCAACATCGTCCATGCCAGGGCCTACGATGACGGACAGCCGTTCCTCCATGTAAAACGAAGCACACGCCCCGAGGTGGTTGATTCTGATCCTTACCCAATTGTGTAGTCTGAACAGGAGGAGGATCATGCACGCCCCCGATCGTTGATGGGAGAAACAAGTGACGGAGGTCGAGGAACGGAAGAGCTATGAGCAGATCACAGAAAAGGGTCCAACACTTTTACGCCAGCCCGCTCGAAATCACGTGTGTTGCGCGTGGCAACAGTGAGTTCGTGTTGAAGCGCCGTGGCAGCGATCATGCTATCCAGCAGCGGCAACGTGTCTCCCTTCCGCTTCACATCCACCACGAGTTTGGCCCAACGTCGGCTGATCGTAACGTCCCAGGGAAGGCAATCTACCGTCTGGAGCACGTCCTCAAACCACTGTTCGAGCTGTCTCCGCTTACGTCCGTGCGGAAGTGAGAGAATCCCGACGCACAGTTCACCCACAATAATGGAGTCCACGGCAAGATTCCGCTCGTTAGCCGTCAACCAGTCGATGACCTTGCTGCTCGGCACTGGCTTCGTCGGTTCGCTGAGCACGTTTGCATCGACCAGGTACGTCATGAGAGCTTAGGTACTTTTATGTGGTCAGTGGTTTCCCTGCGATCTATCGGGCTGAACCAACCCTTTACCGGACAGGCGAGTAGTAGTTTGACCAGGCCTTCATTACGCCGTCGCTCTCTTCGTTTCAGCCGATATTCACCGCGGTCGATGCGCTCGACCTCGAACTCTTGACCCGGCTCGATGCCATCCTGCTGCCGGATTTCCGCGGGGAGAATGATTTGGCCTTTCGTGGAAACCGTCGTCTTCATAGCGAGTAAGATAGCGTCTTACATCCCGATCGTCAACGTTGTCTTAAAAGTATGATAGGGCGCGGTGATGGGCTGAGCGGCGAGTACGTCGTGGACCACGAGGGCGAGATGCGGATCGCCTCGAACAAGATCCTTAATGTGAGCGCACCGCGCCGCGTTGAATCAGGCAGAACGTGTGAGTTTTGGAGGCACTCCGTTCGACGTAAGTTGGAGGCAGAAATGGAGTCAGAATCGACGATTTTGGAGTCAGAATTCAGTAGAACCCGGGAATACTCAGAAGCACGAATCTCCTTAGTCTACTGGTTTTATTGGAATTACAGATACTCTGAGATCCTCTGAGTTCCGCCGTCGAATTGACTACGAATCAAAAGGTCGCACGTTCGAGTCGTGCCGGGCGCATTTTAAAATCAATAGTTTATCCAAAAAGACAAAATTGAAGATCGCTCACGGGTAACGCCTGGGTAACAGATAGGCAGTGGTTCGAACTGAGGATTTCTGGTCCTATCGATCATGAGCCTGTGCATGGCGAGTTCGTAATTATGCCGCCGTTGGCGTCTGAAATAATCCGTGACAATGTTCTTTCCATCGATATGACTTCAACGTCGCGGACACCTTGACGCCAGGAGCTTCTTCCGGTGTTTTGCCGGTGAGACTGGAGTGAGTGCGATGGCGATTGTAATAGTCCTTTGAACTCCGCTAGCTTCGATTCCCAGGTCGACAGGTGTCCAAAAGGGGAAAACAGCAGCCGGTATTTTCGATGAACCAGCGCGCGATGGAAATTCAACAGGGTTGACGGTTTCACCACGACTGCCGACCGAACCAGCCGTCTTGGCAGAACAAGTAGAGCGCACAATCCAGCGATCAGCCGGTCCGATCCCCGAAGATTGGTGCCCGGCGGTGGGAACGATTCAAAATCAGCAATTGGTGTTTAAGCAGAACGGACTCTGCGAGAACGGACCGCACGCCTCCGGGTCGCACGAGACGACTAGAAGTGGCGAGGACATGGACGAATAGGAGGATTAGATCGCGCATTCCGAATGATACCATGAAAGAGTAAAGAAGCGGATTGTGGCCGCAATTATCAATTCCCCACGCACAAGTTCCTTTTACCAGAAGTAGATGAAGGCTGATTACCAACAGTAGGTAGCGGAAGCACCAGTATTTTCCCCCACGTCTCTCTTTGGCTACGCACGAGCGGGAGCCGGGTGAATCTATCGCCCGGCCTCGCAATGCCCGATTCACTTGAAACTGATGTTGATGCTGATCGTCTCGTTGTTCCGGTCGAACTTGTGGTACTGGAACGAGCGCCCGTCCTGCAGCGTACCATGGGCCACGGTGGTCGAATGGCCGGGGCTGTTTGCCTGGTTCGAGTTGTGCTGGATCATCTCGTATTTGCTCGTGTGGCCGATCAGTAACGAGGGCAATGCCTCCAGCTCGCTTTCAGGACACCATCACCCATAACCGCTGTCAACTCTGCCAGCTTGACGAAGTAGATCGGCACCGCTCTCTCCGCCGCCGGCGGCAAGAAGGGAGCCGCGATCGGCGCCCTCTCGGGCGGCCTAGCGGGTCTCGTCTACGATCTCGCTAGGCGCCGCTAAGCACTGCGCTCTGTATCGGGGGCTGCGCCGCGGCCCCTCCGATTTTCGGCCTTCCCCCCTCAATTTCCACCATCCTCCGCTTCACCGGCAAGAGCTTCCGCGCGCCGAGTGAGATCCACGGCGGCGGCGCTGGACGAGTAGGCCCCGACTGCCTCACGCGAGGGGACGGCCCACCATCCCCTCGCCCCCCACCACATCGTCCATGGCCCACGGTCCTCAGTCCGTCATCAGGGGACCACCGGCACACCGCGGCGCCCGAGGAAACGCGATCGTCATGACGGGATCCACACCCGGCTGTCGCCCCCAACCCACTCCGAGAGGCCGCGTTCACCACGACCGCGAACATCAGGTCGTACCACCGGCACTGAAGCGATTCCTGGCCATGATTGGAGGGTCGGCCATGATGGGCCTGGCCCGGCGCCAGCCGTGAATGGGTCTGCCGCCGCGATTCGATTCTTTTTCCGCTTGTTTCTCCTTTCCGCTCCCACCTGACCGCCCCCTCGGCCCAGGCCCTGAGGAAATTACTGACCCTTGGTAAGAACCGTGGCAACGGCCGCATTCGGCCTCGCAAGAGAACTTGTCAAGCATTTTTTTGAGACATTTCTGAGCCACCCAAGAAAAGTTAGCTCGATTTCGACTCGGGCGGTTAGATCCATTGAGGCTCCCAAACACAGGGGGGATCCGCGGCTTCCATGTTGTGCCGATATGTTGCACGCGTTTCCCAGATTGGCGGCTGCGGGCCGCTGGATGATGCTCTGGCCGTATGCGAATCCAGCGCAGGTTACGCACCGCGCAACCCGGCCGAAAGCGTTCTCTATAATGTGGTCGCTGGAGACCTCGAGAACTTCCTGGCGGGGCAACGCCGGCGCGATCGCGTGGTTCCGCGGTTCGTCGAGCGCGAGCTGCGGAAGTTTCTCGAGTGCGGCGTTTTGGCGAATGGGTTTCTGAGAGTTCACTGCGATGCCTGCGGACAGGATCGCGTCGTAGCCTTCTCATGCAAGGGGCGCGGGATCTGCTCCTCTTGCGGCGGGAGGAGGATGGCCGAGACCGCCGCTCACCTCGTGGATCGGGTTCTGCCGGAAGTTCCGATCCGGCAGTGGGTGCTTTCTTTCCCCGTCGCCCTGCGTTACCGCCTGGCTTATGATTCTCGTCTGGTGAGCGATGTCCTTGGTATCTTCATCCGGGCTGTATTTGCCTCGCTCCGCCGCCAGGCCCGCGCTTATGCCGGCATCCGAAAGGCTCAATGCGGCGTCGTGACCTTCGTGCAACGCTTCGGGGGCGCGGTTAACCTCAACGTCCACTTTCACAGCTTGGTGCTCGACGGAGTCTACTATCTGGACGATCGGCAACGGCTTCGATTCAGGAGATTGCCTCCTCCCGGCGATGCCGAGGTGGCCCGGGTCACGGCTCGCATCGCCCGCCGCATCGCGCGGCTGCTCGAACGGCGGGGACTGGGGCGAGAGGCGGATCCGGACGAAGCGGACCCGCTGCGGCGCGATCAGCCGCTGCTCGCCGAACTCTATGCCGCCTCCGCGCAGGGGCGTGTTGCCCTTGGCCCGCGTGCGGGAAGTCTTCTGACAGGGTTTGGAGATCAGACTGAAGAGGAAAATGCAGCCCTGCGGTCAGCTCCAAGGTGCGCATCCTTTTCGGGTTTCAGCCTGCACGCAAACGTCTGCATCCCCGCCAGGGCCCGGCGCCAGTTGGAAAAACTCTGCCGTTATGTGGCCCGGCCGGCGGTAGCCACCGAGCGTCTGTCCGCTTTACCGGATGGCCGGCCGCTGTATCATCTCAAGCATCGTTGGCGCGACGGCACCACGCATGTCGTCTTCGAACGGCTGGAGTTCGTTGCCAAGCTCGCTGCTTTGGTTCCTCCGCCCAGGTTCAACCAGGTCAGATACCACGGAATCCTGGCCCCGGCAGCCGGTTGGCGGTCGTCGATCGTTCCGCTGGCAGCAGCAGCACTTGACGCCGTGGATCCCGTTGCTCATGACGGATGCAGCGCCGGCAAACAATCCTCTCATGACGAGAAGTCCCTGCCCGGTCGTTGCCATCCACGCAACTATACGTGGGCTGAGCTCATGAAACGCGTGTGGGAAGTGGACGTTCTCGAGTGCCATCGCTGTCGTGGGCGCATGAGGATCATGGCCGCCATCCATTCGCCCGAGGCCATTCGCGGAATCCTGGAGTGCCTCGGTTTTCCTACCCGTGCCCCGCCTATTTCCCCTGAGGCCGTGATCTCCTGAATTGAGGACGACAACGCCGGATTGAGCCGCACGATCCCGGTGTGCCTGCACAGAGGATCCCTCGGAAACGAGTCCGGAAAAAACGGTGATACAATACCCGGCGTTGCGGGAAATTGCCGGCCCGAACACGCGAAGATGACGTAAAACCCGTTATCAGAAACAGTGGAGAACCGTTGGGTGGGGCACCCATTCTCGAAAACGGGCCTTTGTTCCACCTATCCGCTCTCGCGATGGCCGCTCGACTGATGCGCCGGATCCTGGTGGATGTCGCGCGGGCGCGGCGTTATCAGAAACGAGGGGGCAATCCACTCCGGGTTTCACTCGGCGAGCGCTTCGTCACGTCCGAAAAGAGCCAGGATCTCGTCGCGCTCGATGAGGCGCTCGAAGCGCTCGCGAAGCTTCATGAGCGCAAGAGCCGGGTCGTTTGAGCTCAGGTTTTTCGGCGGGCTGAGCGTGGAGGAA
Organism: uncultured Acidobacteriota bacterium; assembly: GCA_963827655.1. GTDB lineage: Bacteria > Acidobacteriota > UBA6911 > UBA6911 > UBA6911 > CAWHCF01. The sequence goes on along the minus strand of CAWHCF010000052.1, from coordinate 174,774 downwards.
ACCGCGGCTGTGCTCGACGTCTCGGCTCAAACCGTCATGCGCGATTGGAAACTGGCGCGAGCCTGGCTGCGTCGGGAGCTCGGGGGCGCACAGGCCGATGACGCCTGAACGACTGCGGCAGGTTTCGCGAATCTACCATGAGGCGCTGGCGCGCGATCCGCACGCGCGGGACACGTTTGTCCACCAAGCGTGCGGCGACGACGAGACGCTGCGGCAGGAGGTGGAGTCGCTGCTCGCCCAACCGGCGTCGGCCGAGAATTTTCTCGGACACCCAGCTATGGCGATGGCTGCACGACTCATAGACCCTGATCCTGCCACGTCATTGCTGACGGGACGTCGCATTGGACCGTATCAACTCCTGGATCTTCTTGGCGTCGGCGGCATGGGCGAAGTGTACCGCGCGCGAGACGAGAGGCTCGGACGCGAAGTCGCCGTCAAAGTACTGCCGCGCGCCTTTTCCGCCGACCCGGAACGCCTGGCCCGCTTCCAACGGGAAGCGCGGTTGCTCGCCGCGTTGAATCACCCGCATATTGCGGCGATTTACGGTGTCGAAGAGGGAGACGGCCTGAACGCCCTCGTCCTCGAACTTGTGGATGGTTCCACGCTCGCGGACCGGTTGCAGCGCGGGCCTGTGCCCGTTGTCGAGGCATTGACCATTGCTCATCAGATTGCCGATGCCCTTGAGTCCGCGCACGAGCGGGGAATCGTCCATCGAGATCTCAAGCCAGCCAACATCAAGGTTAGGCCCGACGGCACGGTCAAGGTGCTCGACTTCGGACTGGCGAAAGCCGCGGCGTCCGACGCCCCGGGCCAGGGAACGCCGACCACGGGTGAAACCCGTGAAGGGATCGTTCTAGGGACCGCCAGTTACATGAGCCCGGAACAGGCGCGCGGTCTGGCGGTCGACAAGCGAACCGATATCTGGGCGTTCGGCTGCGTGCTGTACGAGGTGCTGACCGGCCGGACGGCGTTCTCGGGTGCAACCATCTCCGATACGATCGCGGCGATTCTCGAACGGGAACCGGACCTCTCACGACTGCCGGCCGCGACGCCGCCAGGCGTCCGTCGACTTCTGGAACGATGCCTCGCCAAGGATGCCAAACGACGGCTGCGTGATATCGGCGACACGCACGCGGACCTGGACGAGCCTCTTCCAATTGCCCCAACGTCCGCCGCGACCCGACACGCCATGGTGTGGCGCCGCGCGCTGCGATGGAGCCTGGTGCTCGCCGCGGCGATCGGCGGTGGCTTGGCTGTCTGGCTCATTCGACCCGCGCCAGTTGAGGAGCGCCCTTTCTTCTCACGCGTGCTTCGCCTCACAGCGACGCCAGCCCAGGAGTTCGGCGCGGCTCTCTCGCCCGACGGCAAATGGGTGGCGTACCTATCGGATGCACGCGGCCCCACCGACGTTTGGGTCAAATTTACGGCAGGAGGGGAGCCAGCCAACCTGACGGCGTCGGCGTCGCTCGACATTCAGGTTCGCTCGGCCATCGGAGGCCTCGATATTTCCCCAGACGGGAGCAGCATTGCCGTGCAGGCAAGGCCGAGTGGCAGTACGGCGCCGACATTTGACACCTGGCTCATCCCTGCCCCACTTGGCGGAACGCCGAGAAGATTTGTCGAAACCGCCGGCGCACTCCGATGGTCACCAGATGGGAGCCGGATCGTCTACGTCCGTCCCGGTGAAACCCGCGGCGACACGATCGTTGTTGCCGACGCCAACGGTGCGAATCCCCGAGACATCGTGCCCGCGCGAGGTGGTGTGCATACGCACTGGCCAGCGTGGTCGGCCGACGGCCAGTTTGTGTACTTCGTTCAGACCATCGCGACGTGGAATGGCGAGCCATCGGAGATCGTTCGCGTGTCCGCGAGCGGTGGAGAGCCGCAGACCGTCGTGCGCACGACGCGCCGGGCGCTCTTTCCACTTCCGACCGCCGACGGAGGTCTGCTCTACGCGGCGAATCCGAACGGTGTCGATCTTGATCTCTGGTGGCGCCGGCTGAACGTGAACGAGCCGCAGCGGCTCACGAGAGGAATCGGCGAGTATGCCGAGCCGCGCATGTCTGCGCATGGTCGGACACTCGTGAGCACGCTCGTCGAGCACCGACAGGCGCTGGTATCGGTCCCGGTGGCCGTGGCGGAAAAGATCCAGTTGCACCAGCTTACCGACGGCTTCAGCGGCGATCTGGACCCTTGCGTGTCGACGCAGACCGGCCGGATGGTCTTCAGCTCGTCGCGCTCTGGGAACCGAAATCTCTGGACGGCCGGCGCGGACGGATCGGACATTCGCCCTCTCACCTCGGACGCGGCTTTTGAGGAGCAACCGTCGTTTTCACCCGACGGACGGCAGGTCGCCTTCGTCTCGGATCGCGGTGGGCAGCGCAGTATCTGGATCGTGAACAGCGAAGGCGGGACGCTCCGACGCCTCGCGACCACGCCGGTCCTTGACACCCTGACGTGGTCGCCAGATGGCCAACACATCGCTCATGCTGTGCCCGCTGGAACCGTACCAGAGCTCTCCATTGTTGCGGTGAACGATGGAGCCGCGCGCAGACTGCCGACGCCAAGCGGAGCTCACTCACCTGCGTGGTCACCTCACGGCGACGTGATCGCGTATCTGGAGCCACGCGGGCCTGGTCGCACATTCTTGAAGTTTGTGAACAGCCGTGGCGAGGCGCTGTACTCAACGCTGCCGGACGGCCCTGCTCTGACGAACGGGTTCCTGGCCTGGGCGCAAGACGGCAAGCGACTGGCAGCGGTCGGAGTCCCGGGCAGTGCTAACGCTTCGATCTGGATCGTTGAACCCGACAGTTCACAACCGTTCCGGAAGCTGATCGAGTTCCCCGGCGAGGTGCGTCCACGAGGCATCACCTGGACGAGCGATGGCTCATCGCTCATCTTCGGCAGACAGGAGGCCCTCAGCGACCTCGTCTTGTTCGAACGCCCGGACGAAAGCTCGCGTTGACGGCAGGGCCGCTCGCGATCGGATGTTCTGCTTCGACCAAGCGGGTTGCGGGCGTTCTATGCCGCCTGCCTCAGCGCGTCCACTCGCTGAAGCCAGCTGATCAATGGGTTCGAACTCGCACAAATCTGGTCCACCAAACCTTCAATCCTGGTTTCGATTCTCCGCAAGTAGCTGAAAGGGAGCAGTTACGCGCGTTCGAACAAAGCGATTTCCGTCGAACGCGATTCCTTCGGGAAGAAGAGTTATGAATGTCGATCGAGCGCTCGAAGAGGAACGGTTCGTCCAGACGGTCCAACTTGTCTTGAATCGCCTTCGCCGCGCGTTCGGCATTCGCCGCGGTCAGCTCCAAGGTGCGCATCCTTTTCGGGTTTCAGCCTGCACGCAAACGTCTGCATCCCCGCCAGGGCCCGGCGCCAGTTGGGAAAACTCTGCCGTTATGTGGCCCGGCCGGCGGTAGCCACCGAGCGTCTGTCCGCTTTACCGGATGGCCGGCCGCTGTATCATCTCAAGCATCGTTGGCGCGACGGCACCACGCATGTCGTCTTCGAACGGCTGGAGTTCGTTGCCAAGCTCGCTGCTTTGGTTCCTCCGCCCAGGTTCAACCAGGTCAGATACCACGGAATCCTGGCCCCGGCAGCCGGTTGGCGGTCGTCGATCGTTCCGCTGGCAGCAGCAGCACTTGACGCCGTGGATCCCGTTGCTCATGACGGATGCAGCGCCGGCAAACAATCCTCTCATGACGAGAAGTCCCTGCCCGGTCGTTGCCATCCACGCAACTATACGTGGGCTGAGCTCATGAAACGCGTGTGGGAAGTGGACGTTCTCGAGTGCCATCGCTGTCGTGGGCGCATGAGGATCATGGCCGCCATCCATTCGCCCGAGGCCATTCGCGGAATCCTGGAGTGCCTCGGTTTTCCTACCCGTGCCCCGCCTATTTCCCCTGAGGCCGTGATCTCCTGAATTGAGGACGACAACGCCGGATTGAGCCGCACGATCCCGGTGTGCCTGCACAGAGGATCCCTCGGAAACGAGTCCGGAAAAAACGGTGATACAATACCCGGCGTTGCGGAAAATTGCCGGCCCGAACACGCGAAGATGACGTAAAACCCGTTATCAGAAACAGTGGAGAACCGTTGGGTGGGGCACCCATTCTCGAAATCGGGCCTTTGTTCCACTATCCGCTGCCCGGCGACTCAACTTGCGAGATGGCGCGGCGGCGCATTAGAACACCGCGGTTCCCGATGCCTTCGCCGCAGATGCTCCGCGTCTTCATCTCCTCCACGGCTGAAGACCTGAAGGCCTGGCGCCAGGCGGCGCGCGACGTGGTGCTCGATCTGCACTGGCATCCGGAGCTCTTGAACGAGCACGGCGGCGCCGACACGCGCCCAACCGTGACCATGTGTCGCGAGAGCCTGGCCGAGTGCGACCTCGTCGTGCTGCTTGTCGCCTTCCGCCGCGGCTGGGTGCCGCGAGCGGACGAAGGCGGCGACGGCCAGCAGTCGATCACCGCCTTGGAGCTCGCCCATGCCCGCGAGAAGAGCATTCCCGTGCTCGCCTTCCTGGCGCGTGACACCTGGCCGGGCAAGCTCTGGGAGACCACCGAGAAAGGCCGGGAGTGGATCGACACCTTCCGGGCGGCCCTCGGTCAGCCAGCAGGATTCTTCGAACACGAACAGGCGGACCTTGCGACGTTCCGGGCGCAGCTCAAGAGCGCCTTGGTCGAGTACAAGCTCTCGTTCTCCGGCGTCAGCCCGGAAGAGCCGCGGCGCATCTTCAGCCTGCCCTATGCGCAGAACCCGCACTTCACGGGACGCGACGACCTGCTAGCAGAGATGCATGCGCGCCTCAACCATCCCGCCGCCACGACGCGCACGGCGGCTCTCACGGGTCTTGGGGGTATCGGCAAGACGCAGACCGCCCTCGAGTTCGCCTACCGGCACAGAGCGGACTATGACGTCGTCTGCTGGTTGCGCGCGGAGGATTCGGAGACGCTCGCCGCCGACTACGCCGGCCTCGCAGCGGCCCTCGGCCTCGATGCGGCCCGGGCTCCCGAGCGAGGCGACCGCGTGCGCGCCGTGCGCGACTGGCTCGACCGCAACGGGCGCTGGCTGCTCATCTTCGACAACGCCCAAAGCGCCGCGGCGCTCACGGAGTACCGGCCGCGCTTGGCGAGCGGGCACGTGATCGTCACCTCGCGCGACCCGAGCTGGGCCGGCGTCGCCGTCGCGAGCGAGCTCTCGCCGCTCTCCCTCAAGGACGCAACTGCCTTCTTGCTCGCCCGCCACGGCGGCGACGATGCGGGCAGCGCGCGCGAGATCGCACGCCTGCTCGACAGGCTGCCGCTCGCGCTCGAGCAGGCCTGCGCCTATGCCGAGCGCGGGGGCAAGTCCTTGGCCCAGTACCTCGCTCTACTCGCGCGCAAGCGCGTGGAGGTACTGAGCCGCGGCGAGGTGCTCGACTACCCGGCCACCGTCGCGAGCACCTGGGAGCTCTCCTTCCAAGCGCTCGAGGCAAGTCACGTCGTCGCCGCCGAGCTCCTGAGCCTCCTCGCCTGGCTCGCTCCCGACCGGATCTCGCGTGCGCTGTTCGGAAAGCTGGCCGCCGCCTTGCCCGCCACGCTGCGCGCAGCGATCGAGGACGAGCTCGCCTTCGATGATGCCCTCGCCGAGCTGCGCCGCTACTCGCTGGTGCGCGTCGAGAGCGAGGCTCTCTCGCTGCACCGGCTGGTGCAGGCGGTCACGCGGGCCAGGATGGACGGCGCCGCGCAGCGGAGCTGGTCGATCGCCGCTCTGCGCTTGCTCGAGGCCGGCTTCCCCTACGAGTCGGGGCTCGAGGCCGCAGAGCGCGACGAGCTGTACTCGCACGTGCGGCCGGCCGTGGACGGCGCGCCCGGAGCCGCCGCGGAGCCGGTGCTCGCCGCCGGGCTCTTGGTCCGGCTTGCGCGGCAGCAGCGCTCGCGCGAGCAGAACAGCCTCGCTCGCACGGCCCTCGGCGATGCGCTCGCGCTGCTCGCGGCGAACGGCACGGTGGGCGCGGACGAGGCAGCCGTCGTCCACCTCGAGCTCGCCGAGCTCCTGTGCGAGGACGGCGAGTTCGAGGCGAGCCGCGAGCACTTCGCGCCGGTACCCCGCGCCCGTTCGAGCAAGCCGCGCTGCCGCACGCATTCGCTTTCGCCCAGCGCGCGCGGAGCCTCGCCAACCGGCGCTGGGTGGAGAACGAGCTCCGCAGCCGGACGATCGCGGACGTCGCCGAGCTCACGGTGGAGCTTGCACCCGAGTTGGACCAGGGGCTCGCGTCGCCGGACGGCGGCGCGCTCGCGCAGGAGCTGCGGCGGCTGCGCTGGCACCTCTGGGAGACCTACGGCGTCGCGCTGCCGCCGATCGCGCTGCGCCCCTCTCCCTTGCCCGAACGCACCTACCTCGTCCGCGTGGATCAGGTCGCGATCGCGGGGATGCAGCTGCCGCTCGACGCGCTGTTCGTGCACGGGCAGCGCGAGCAGCTCGCCCAGGCCGGCATCCCGTTCGAAGCGACGAACAACCCGCTGAACGGGCGCCCGGCCGCCTGGATCCAGAAGGAGCACGCGGACGCGCTCAGGGCAGCCCATATCTTCGCGAGCGAGGCGCCCTTCGCGCTCAGGTTGCACGTCCAGGCCATCCTCGAGGCACGCCTCGGCGGCTTCCTGTCGCACCAGGACGTCGCGGACCTCCTCGGAATCCACCTGCCGGAGGAAGAGGCCGCCACGGTCGCGTCGCAGTGGCTGACGCCGCTCACCTCGGTGGTACGGGCGCTGCTCCAGGAACGAGTGCCGGTGCGCTCGATGCCGGCCATCGTGGAGGGTCTGCGCGACGGCATGAGCCGCAGCGAGTCCGTCGCCGCCATCGCCGAACGCGTCCGCTGCCATGATGCAGTGCGGTATGGGCTCCCCGGATTGTCCTGGAGAACGCGGTACCTACGCCTCACGCCGGTCACCGAGGCGATGCTTGCCAAGCGGCTGCGCACGCTGAACGGTCAAGCGGTGCTGGCGATCGAGCCGGAAGTCACTCAGGAGTTCCTCGCCGCCGTACGCACCGCGGTGCAGAGCCTCGAGGACTCGGGGTGGGTCGCGGTGCTCGTTGAGAACCCGGACATTCGCCCCCACATGCGGGCCCTGGTCGAGCTCGAGTTTCCGCACTTGCCGGTGGTCGCCTGGCGCGAGCTCGACGACTGGATGCGAGAGCGCGTGATCGTCACTCTCGACGAAGTCGACGGAGGAGACGCGTGACGCCCGCCGAGGTTCGCGTGCTCGTGCCGGCGGCCACGCCGGAGGTCCTCGACCTTGTGCGCCGAGAGGCGGACGCGGTTCTGGCGTCCCTGGAACCGAAGGCACAGCTGCTCGTCGCCGGCGGCGACCGTCGGGTCGAAATCGACGGCCTGCGGGTGCGGCTCCCGAGCGCCCCATGGCCCGCCGGCGGCGCGGACCTCGCGCGCGCGATCGCCTGGACGATGTTCTGGTCCCTCTTGGAGCGTCAGCCGGCCTCGGCCGTGGGCGCATCGGTCGCGTGCCTCGGCGGCCTCGATCCAGCGCAGCTCGCCGAGCTGGAACGGTCGCTCGGGATCGCCGTGCGGCCGGCCGCTGCGAGGCCCGTGCCGGAGGGGCTCGAGCCCGGCCCGCGGCTCCAGATCTCCGGGCTCCTGAGCCCGGTGCTGGACGAGCCGCAGGAAGACCGTCGCGGGAGCCATTCGGCTCATGGCGTGCTGCGTCGCGCCGCGGCACGGCTCGTCGGCGAGGCCGAGGTGCTTGCGCTCCTCGCTCGCGTGGAACGTCATCGACCGCGCGTCGCCGCAGCGGTGCGCGACCGGTTCGACCTCTCGCGGTTGACCGCGGTCGTCCGCTGCCTTGTGGACGAGGGTGTGCCGCTCACGCACCCGCGCGTGATCTGCGAGTCGCTGCTCGCGACGAACTGCGTGTGCCCTCCGGAGCTCGATGCCTTCATTGTGTTCGCACCGCCCGCGCTCGGCGTCGCGTGGTCGACCGAGAGCCTGGAAGACCTGCCGGCGCACGCCCTGGCCCAGTGCGTCCGCGAGGGCTTCAAATCGTTCCATGCCAACCGCTACAGCTCTCAAAAGCTCGACTTCCGCTTCCGCGAGTCGTGGGGCTTGCGGCTCTATGCGCCCGAATGGACCATCGCCGTGGGGCTCATCGAGCCTTCGCTCGAGCGGGGAGTCAGGGACCGCACGCTCAGCGAGGGCGAGATCGACCGCTTGCTGGTAGAGATCGAAGCGGAGCTTCCCTCCCCTCCCCTTGCGAGTCCGAGGCGCGAGGTCCCGCTGCTCGTCGGTGCCGCGAGCCGCTACGCGCTCTGGCAGCTCGTGCGCGATGTGCTTCCCGGCGTGCCCGTGCTCGCCTACCAGGACCTCGCGCCGGAAGCGAACATCCAGCCGCTGTTCCGGATCACCCTCTGAGGGGGTCACGACCACGGCGCCGGCCGCGGGGTTCACCATCGGCCAGGCAGCGGGCATGCCTTGGCTTTTTGTCCGGCGAACCGATTTGCCGTGAGACGCGCGACGAGCCTCCCGGATCTCCTTGCTCGCGACGGCAGGCCGCTAGGGCACTGTCCGCGCCCCACGGACTGCACCCCTCGGGACCAGGAGCCCAAACCATGAAGCGCTTTTTTTCCCTCTGCGCCGCTTCGCTCGCTGTCGCGGGCCTGGCGGAAGCCCAGCTCAATCCGATCTGGATCAAGTACCACAACGTCCTCAACCTCGATGACTACGGCATCGCCTCGGCGATCGACGGCGCCGGGAACGTCTACATGACGGGATCCTCGACGAATGCCGCGGGCGTGGGTGTCATCTTCCTCACGAAGTTCAACCCGAACGGCACCAAGCTCTGGACGCGCACCTACTCCGGCGGCGGCGGCGGTCCTGACTACGGCTGGGTCGTCGAGGTCGACGCAGCGGGCAACGCCATCGTCGCGGGCGATTCGGTCGGCATCGGCACCGGCAATGACCTCGTCACGCTGAAATACGATCCGGCCGGGACCCTGCAATGGGTGCGGCGCCACAACGGCCCGGGGAACGACGAGGACGGCGTGTTCGGGGGCCGCTCGCTCGGCGTCGATCCCGCCGGCAACGTCGTCGGCGGCGGGTACTCGACGGGTGCCGGCACGGGGTACGACTGGGTCGTTATCAAGTACTCGCCGAGCGGCGCGCTCGTCTGGCTGGATCGCATCAACGGCTCGGGCAATTCCACCGATGCCTGCTGGGGAATCGCCGTGGATGCAGCGGGCGACATCTACGCCGGCGGCGACATCACCGGCGTCTCGCGCGACCTTTTCGTCGCCAAGTACGACGCGGGCGGTGAGATCATCGAAACGTCGGCTGCTACCGTGCTCTACGACCTGCAGGGCAACTTCCTCTGGGCCCAGCGCTACGACGAGGAGACCTACTACTACGGACATGACGAAGGCGACGCGCTGCGCTTCGACGCCAACGGCGATCTCTTGATGCTCGCGTGGGGCTGGAGCGGTCCCGAGGCGGGGTTCAACACTTCCGTGGTCAAGTACTCGCCCTCCGGTCTCTTGCTCGACGCCTTCGTGCTGGTCGCGAAGGGTTATTCATAACCCCCCGCTGTGGAAGCGCAAACGCGCCCCCCTTGCCCCTCGTTCTGTCGATTCCCCTCTGCCTTCCCGAATAGAAATGCTTATAAGCTGTTCAGGCTACTGAACGGGGGAGATCTTCAAGTCTGAGGACCAGGCGCTTGCCGAGGATGGCAGCAGCTTTCTGAATGGTGTCGAGCTGGACCCTGCTGTTTTCGGGATCGAGACAGCGTGCAACTTGAGTCCGGCTGGTTCTAAGGCGGCGGGCCATTTCCGCTTTGGAAATCTTCCTCGCCTTCATCGCCTCGGCAAGCTGCCACGCGATGAGACGTTTCATGGCATGGCTGGTCGCCTCCTCGTAAATCCCTTCTTCCTTGAGGTAGTCGTCAAAGAAGGATCCAACATGCTTTCGCTTCATCTCTCAACCTCCGCTTTGCGTTTCAGGGCGAGAGCCAAATCGCCGTCCGGCGTTTTACTGGTCTTCTTCACAAATCCGTGAAGAAGCACCATGGTCCCTTCGTGAATGCAGAACAGTATCCGGGCAATTCTTTTCCCGGTGAGCGTGACGCGGACTTCGAATAGACCATGGCCCATGGGCCGGCAGACCGGCATGCCTACGGGCCAGCCGAATTCTACCGTTCTGATATCAGTGCCGATGATGCGGCGGTCTTCGACACTCAGTCCTTTGAGCCACTCGCGTACAGGCTCGGTTCCCGTTTCTGTGCAGTAGAATGCCGCTGGAATGATCTTCTGCGATGGCTTTTTCATTTGAACCGATCAACGATATTACTGTACCTTAAAAGGTACACATGGTTCAAGTGTTGTCGAATATCTTCCTGCACCAAAGGATCGAGTGATCTTGTCTCAAAGAATGAAAGGACCGAATGGTCACGCAGTCACGGCCATCCTCCTTTGATCGGAATGCAGGATCATGTCAGCGTGGATGCATGATCATTCAGCGGACCCGACAAGCGCTTCGGCTACTTTTGTCCAAATGGACGTGTCAGTCAAATCCTTGGAGAACAAGAGCGGTTGAGTACGAATCTTTAATCACTTTCCAGATTTCATCGGTTTGATCTTTTCATGCAGGTGAAGGGGTTCGTCAGGATCATAGTGAAATACCTTGGCGGTTTCCGGTGGTGATGCCGGCTGCTTTTTGAGTGCGGCTATTCGCTGATATACGTCGTCCGAAGGGATCATTTCGGCTGCCGGTCCCTCCTTCTCTTCATTTCGGACTTCAGCGCGCGATTTCGAACGCGAGCGGATATTTGGGCGTACGCGTTGGGACGCCTTCCGCTTGGCTCTCGACCGCTTTCGAACGAAATGATGGATAGTACTGAATGCAATGTGGACATGGCATTTCTCTGCCAGGATCCCGGCGATTTCCCTGTAGGTCCGCCCGCTTCTGAGCAGCTTGTCGATCAAGCTGCCGTACGGTTCAAGTCGCGAACGGCCCGGCTTTGCCGACAGGCCGTTCAGGATTTCCTCAAAATCATCCATTCAAATCTCTAGCAAAAGCGCAAAGGAAGGCATAATGGGCATCGAACGAACGTCGAACAAATATCGAACAATCTTCGAACAGACATCGAACAAGTGTCGAACAAAACGGTTTGCGCTGCTGGTCGCGAAATCCTTAGCCGGAGGCTAAGGGATGGTGTCTTTCTAATGCATGCGGACGGGCATCGGAAAAACATGCGTTCGCTACGTCACCTTTTGGACCGAAATCGCGCTGATCTGCAGCGTGGCGCCGGATGAGAATCGGTCGGCCCTTACGGACTCCCGCAAGCGGCTCACGCGTTGGGCTGACAGGCCTGCGAGTAGTGACTCGAGATGAGAGCCCTTCACCACCACATCATGGGTACTGAAGGCGAGGCGGATTTCCTCGTTGCCACCTTCGGCGTACAGAAACTGGGTCCATGGGAGCACGAAGGTGCGTCTCAAGAGCTGGATTTCGAGACCCAGGGGGTGGTCGTGAGCTTCGACGGTCCAGGGTTGAGAGTCATAGGCTGAGGTCGTGGTCATGGCTTTGCTCCCTAATGATTTGGCGTTTCGTCTCATGGGATGGCGCCGCATGGGGCTTTTGTCCCAGGTCCAGATGGGGCGCCGGTTTTGAGATCCGGAAAACAGGAGACAGGTGCCGGGCGGCCCAGGTTGCGAGTCTTCGGGCGGCATCCAGGCCCCGGAGGATTTCCTGATGCAATTCCGGCCTTAACTTCTGTGCAAGCTCCGTTGCGGATTGTCTCGCGGTTGAACGGCCGACCGCGTCACGGAGCAGCTGCTTGTCGCTCGTGATAATGACCGCGCTCTTCTTGCCGCGGGATGCGGCGACATAAAACAGCTCCCTCTTCATGCCGTCGGCCGAGATGATGACCGAGTCGACGGACTTGCCCTGGCTGCGATGGGCGGTTACGGCGTAACCATACGAGAACTGTCGGAAATTGCCCGGAGTGCTACGGCCGTCCTGAAAATGAATTCGCCCGTTACGATCGACCGTTTTGACGGTGACGATTTCGCCGTTTGTGACACGAAAGCCAGGACGCCGGCGATTGGCGGTAATCTGGAGCCTGTCGCCGGGGGCGACTTCGATCGACCGCCTTTCAAACACGTCAAAAGACTTGCACTGCTTACCGGTGACTTGCCGCTGCGCTCCGTGGTCATTCCGAACTATCACATTCGTTCCTTCGACCCGGAGAACCTCGAGGGTTTCGTACTTTGCGATGCCTTTGACAGCGCGGTGAAATCCCAGGAACTGTCCCGGGCGGAGGTTGCGGATATCGCTCTTCTGGGCGGCGGTCCAGTTCAGCGAAACATCGCGTAAGAGCTCACGGCCTTTACGAAGCCGGCCCGCAGTCTTTCTCTCCAGGCGGATTGCCTCCGTGACGCGATCGATCTCCTCATGGGTGGCGCATACGACGAGCGGTTTTCGTCCCCGGGATTGGAGTTCGGCAAAGGCTCGAGCCACCGCCTGAGGGCGGTCCAGCCAGGGAACCTCCCGCACTGCTCCCATGGCATCGAGCTTTTCAATCCCGGCTGCGGGATCCCGACGCAGTTCCTGAATCGCCTTGCGATAATCCGGCGCCATTTGTCTTTGCACATGAGTCAGGGATACTGTCTTCAGTCGGGATTCCTTCTCGAGGATCCTCAGTGCGTCGCAGGATTCGACGCTTTGGATCTGTTTCGTATCCCCGCTGAATATAAGACGGATCGAATCCCGTGCGGCAAGCTGAAGGAGTTGCGACATCTGTCTTCCTGAGACCATTCCTGCCTCGTCGACAATCAGGACCTTGCCGGCCAGGTCGGCCTGGGATTGTGGATCCTGCAGCAATCTCTCGATCGTCATGGAATCTTTCATGCCGACTCTCTGCAGTTCTTCGACGGCGCTCATGGTCGGCGCAACGGCTACGATTCCCCGGCCGGCTGAGATCAATCCCTGCCGAAGTCCCTGAAGGGTGGCGGTTTTACCGGTACCGGCCGCTCCGCTGATGTTCACGGCTCTATCGCGCGAGCTGAGCACGAAGTCCACCGTCTGCTTCTGTTCCGGGTTCAGACGATCGGAAGGCACGAATCGGGCGGATTTCCCCAACGGTTCGCATCCGCCAATACCTCGATTGATGGCGCGGATCATTTCCCGCTCGCGCGCGAGGCTTTCGATGGTCGCAAGATCCTCGCCGTGGTGCAGGATCTTGCCCGAGAGTTTCTGGAGGGAGAGTGCGCCTGTCAGTTCCTCGTGGCTGATCTGTCCTCTGCCGTGGCGGAGGGCCTCAGCGAGAATCTCGTGACCGCGCGCGACCGAGACCCGTTCGAAGACATGATCTTTCGCATACTCGAGCGAAACTTCGGCGGGCGCACGGTTGATTGTGTTGCAGGGTGTTTCAGGCTTCAAGTCGGCGAGCAGGCGAGCTTCGTTAGGATCCAGCCGCTCGCGCTGGCGCACGCGCAAATCGGCTGTCGAGATTTCAATCAGCTTGTCGGCGCGGGACTCCCGGACGAGAACGGCTACTTCGTTGTCGGTCGGCGGCCGCCCGTTTCTTGCCGTGAAGCGGCGAATCGCTTCGTCCCGTTGCCGGCTCCGGCGGCTGAATTTGGTTAGGACGTCCTCGGAGATGCCACGAATCTCGAAACCGCAATCTCGCCCCCTGCGGTCGAGTCGATTCTCGATATCGTATCCGAGCGAACGCACCTCGCGCGCCAGGGCGTTGCGGTAGACTTCGGTGAGGTAGGACCTGCGCTCGTAGATTTCGGAGGCCTGGAGAGCCTTCCAGCGGCCTTCCGTGCCGTCGTAGGTGAGGTTGGCGGCCACGGCATGGGTGTGGAGCTGAGGATCGAGCTCACGGCTGGTGTCGTGGTGATAGACGGCAAGGACTAGATTGCCGGTCGTCCGGTTCGTGTTTGCGCCCGACCGGCGCACTCGGGCGGCAGCATGCGACTCGAGTTCCTCGAGTGCTGCATGTACCGCTCTTTCATGAGCCTCGAGGAGGCGCGCATCGCCGCCGAGAATGGCCATGACCGAAACCGATTTGGGTGCGGAGATGGTAAAGTCGTAGAGATTCCTTCCTTGCGACAGAGTCGTTCCGTCGGAGGCAATCCGATCGGCGCTCTTTCTCTGGCGCAGGAACTTTCCCGTGCCGGGCTCGAGCCCCTGGCGCAGAGATTCGAAGTCGTCGGATCTCGTTTCGCCATCTAGACCGAGGAGCTTCGCTCCACGTCCGTGCCAGAAACCCCGCACCCGCTCGCCTTCGGCATAATAGTCGCTATGCTCGAGATGCCTGCAGGAATATCCCTTTCCGTCGGACATAGCGCGGATGGTCAGCATCAGATAGTTACCTCAAGGCGTTAGATCTTCGGACACTGGTTCAAGTACGGGAGTCAAGAGAACCAGTGAACGACAATCAAGGCCAACGAAAAGCCAAGCAGGAAGGCGAGGCCCGTCAGGCCGTACAGCGAGCGCCAATAGGCATTGTGAAAATGACTGGTGAATTCATCGATAGCGCGATTTGCCGTGTCGGCTGCATGAGATACGCTCTTGTTGATATCGCCGATGGCTTGCTGGGCTTTAGCCACACAGCCACGATAGGAGTCTCCAAGGTTTTCTGCCGTGGTCGAGAATTCCTTGGCCGTGCCTTTCATTTCTTCGGCGGCCGAGGCAAGAGCCTGGGCGGTCTGAGGAATGGTTGACAGGGCAAACTGCTGCCGCAGATTCTCGTTGATGGAATCGGCGATTGTCCGGGCATTGATTCCGCTGCCGATTTCCTCAGGGAGTTTGGTTAATCGGGCATTGAGATCTTTCAGATATCTTGTGCTGGCCGAAAGGGTCTCATTCAATAGGCAGGTGGCTTCCGCGAAAAGCCGTTTGAATCCTTCGCGCTCGACGGCAATGTTGGTGGGGATCTGCTTTATCAGAGCCGTCAGGATCCCCAGGATGCTGATGATGCGCAGCATTTCGTCATTTTGGGGAAGTGAGTGGCAGTATGTCATCTCGCGATACAAGGCAGCTTTAACTTCAGCGGACTGTCCCTCGGCGAGAAAGTCAATCATCTTTTGCGCAGGGATTTCGGTCTCTTTCGGTTTTGAAGTCATGGCAGCAGCAACTCCTTCACCCTGTCGAACTCGGCAAACATCCGTCGCCGGTAGCTTTGGGCCCGCATGACAATGGAGGCCTTACGCAGTTCCTCCACGTCGGCTCGTCTTGCCGCGACGCTGCCCAGGGTAACGCCGTGATTGCGCGCGGCGTTTTCCAGCTCGGCGAGACGGTAATCGATATGAATGACGGCGGGCGCAAAGGCCTCGCGGAACTGCTGTGCCTGGGCGGTGGCCCGCCAGTAAGTGAAATCGCAATAGGCGGTGATGCTGTTTTCGACGATAAGGTAAGCAACCCGGCTTTGCAGATGCCCGGCCCAGGAGAGGACACTTTCGACGCTGGCGGGATCGGCGGTCACGATTCCGACCGTAGTGAAGGCGATTCCCGCGTCTGCAAGATCGGTGTACATGGTATCGAACCAGTCGTAGGTGACCTGGCCGGAGCCCGCTCCCATGTCGGCAAGGACCACGGGAGCGCCGTCGGCGAGATGATCGATAAACGCATCCAAGCCTGCCGGGGTGTGGATGTTTACCTTGGGTACCTGGCCCCCGAAGAAGTGGGTCAGCGATCCGCGCGCCTTGTTCTCGGTGTCGAGATCCAGGAGAGTGACGGGGATCTGGTTCATGTGGAGCCATTCGGCCAGACCGGTCATGACGGAGGTCTTGCCGACACCGCCCTTACCGCCCATGGAGAAAATGGTTCTCTTGCGGGTCGAAGAAGCGTGATTTGGAGATTGGGTGTCAGACGTGTGCAATCTGTTCATATTCCGGACTCCTCTAAAAATAGGACGGATGATCCGTGCATTCCCTACCGCTCCAAATGGACGGGAGTGGATTGAAACCTGAGTCATGCCCCCCCTTGTGGAGGCATCGGCCGTCGGGCAGGCTGCAATTAACCGGAGTGGTTGCCGACCGTTGCGATAGCCGCGATGGCGGTGATTACGAATTCTTCCGGTATCTGTCGGAATCGCACCGCGTGCTATATCGAAGCCTGCCTGGGTTCGCCCGAACGGGCTCTTTCCGCCGGCAAGCGGCTCCTATTTCATTGCCGCAGCACGGTCGATTTCCCAGGGCGGCATCACTCGCTTGCGCTTGAGATACGAATCCAGGTCCGCCTTGTCGAAGTAAATTTTCTTCCCGGCGGGCTTGAAATGACCGATCAGGCCTTTGCTTGTTAGGTGATAAAGGTGAGATTTGGAGATGCCGAGATATTTCGCGGCTGCATCCAGGTCGAGCGGTCCAGACTCCTGGGTGCCCATGCGCAGGACGAGCCGTTCGATTCTGTCGAGCCTGCCGTCCAGATCAACCAAATCGCTCTTTGTCATTTTGCGCTCCCCTTAACAACAACTAACCGAGCGCAATTATTTCAAAGAACCGTAGCCATCAAAATTGACTCAACGTTGAGTCACTGATTCTACCGTGACCTTGCCTTTTTTCTCGGCTTTGGAGCCGCTGGAATAGAGGCAAATCGATTCCCCTTATGAGCGCGATTGGCAATTCCCTGCCACAAGGTACGTCCGTCAGGATTGACGTTTTCAAACAGCGGGGCGACCGCTGCCAGGACATCCATCGGGCTTTGTCCGTCGATATAGCCCTTTTTATGAAGTTCCACGATCAATTCTGCAAAACTATTATCGGTCGAGCTCCAAACCGGCCGTCTTGTTTCCGGTCGGGATACTGGAACCGGCAAATCAACCACGGCTACGGGCGCCGGGTTGTCCTGCAAATAATCTAGCGCAACATTCGCCTTATGAACCCACAAACGCAAATTCGTGGGCATGAGATCTTCCTTGGCTTTCAGATATTCAACCTGGAAGCGCTTCTCCCCCCTGCTATTTTGCACCAGGGCATTCATTCGTATCTGAAATGGATCAAGAATTTCCCTGCCAATGCCGAGTTGCGGCGGAATCATCACCATAAGGTGCTCAAGTGCTTCCTGTTGATGGTCCAGGACGTCTTTGAGCGCGGCAACATCGCCCTGCTCCAGGTATCGGAAATCGAATTCAATGGCCTTGGCCACGTCAATCGAGGAAATTACCGTCGCCCGGGGCGTCTCGTAAAAAATCGCATTCTCGGCGTCCGGAATCAAAAGGGCGTTGATTGCAGGCGTTGTCTTTCCCCGTTCTTCCGACGCCTCGGAAAGAGATTCGGATAACGCTGCCTTGATGGTTTCGACGATTTTCGGAATAAAGGCCGACAACAGGAGAAAATGATGGTGCAGGATTTCTTGAAAAGCGCTTCTGAGGGTCTCGACGTTCTCCCGGTAAAAATCCCTATTCTCTCTAGGACTCATTATTTCCCCTTCCTGCTTTTCCGCTTCGAATCCGACGGATGGAGCGTCGGGAACAGGGCAACTGCCTTCCTCTTCGACTCGTCTACCACCTTTGCGTAGATCTGGGTTGTTTCCAGGCTGCGGTGCCCCAAAAGCTTGGACATGGTGTAAATGTCAATTCCGTGCTTCAGGCCGAGTGTGCCGAATGTGTGCCGGGCGGTATGAAAGGAAATTCGCCTTTCGAGACCGGCCCTCACGGCCCACCGCTTGATCGCCTTGTCAATGGTCTGTTGCGCCGGGAGCTTGAAGACGGCGTCGGCCGGGATAGGATTCTCGGTCCGGCCGGAAGGCCGGGCATCCTTCTGATGCCGAAGGATGGAAACTGCTTCCGCCGACAGCGGAAGCCATTCCAGACTCCCCGTTTTCTGTTGAACGAATCCGATCCGCCAGCGATTGTCTTCGGATTCTATTTTTCCCCAGGTGAGACGCTTTACATCCGAATACCGCATCCCCGAAAATGCCGAAAACAGGAAGGCGTCTTTGACGGCCTGGTTTTCGCAATCGGTTTTTTGAAGGCATCGCAGGTCGGCCAGCGTGAGATACACTCGGCTGGTTTCTTCGGTGCGGATCGTGATTCCATCCGCCGGGTTTCTTGGCAGGATGTGCTTGCGGGTAGCGCGCAGGATCGCAGTTTTGATTTTTGCGAAGTAGACGGCGGCCGAATTCCGCTTCAGATCTTTGAGCAGATTTTCTCGGAATCCCTTGATGAAATCTTCGCTCAATTGGCCAAAGCTTATCACCGGGCCGGCATAGGAAACGAGTCGGGCAATGGCGTTGTTCCAGACGAGCCGTGTATTGTAGGCTTGCTGATCCTCTGCCAGCCGCCGGCAGTAGGCCACGAAATCTTCCTGAAGTCGTGATGGCGCTGGCAGGTCATGGTCGGCGCTCACGGAAGCGAGCTTTCGCTTGGCCACAATGGCTTCGGCCAGCCGCATGGTTTCCTTGTCGGCGTCACGATTGCCCGTAAGGTACAGGTTCAGGAATTCATACCGGCGATGCCCCTGGCGGTACATATCCAGGTAGATCGACTTCCTTCCGTCCAGAAGCTTCTTCTGCCTCAAGAATATTTTCACCACTGTCTCCCGATTTGTTACCCTATTGTTACCCGGGTTTTGAATTACACCCGAAAATGGGCGGATAGTAATTCAAAATACAGAATTACAACCAAAGTAACAATAGGGTAACAAAAAAATGGCGGGAAACAGCAAAAATACGCAGACGAGGAAAAGTGTGAAAACTATGAAGCGCTCGGATTATGTTGATTGTATTGGGGTTGCTTGTTGAGGCTTGCGCTTGTTTGTGGGTCGAAAAATGGTGCAAAATCCTACCGCTGAATTACTCCCGCTTTCACGCTTCTCAAGCAGTTAGACGAAAAACTCAGACTTTATTCGGATCGATGGACAATCCTTCCTGTCCACTTGATCCCCCTCTTACAGATTCGAAAACAGACGCCAATCCGTTACCCACTCAAGGCGTTGGTATTCGATCTACGAGGAGAACGGGAGACTTCACTTCCCTCGTGACAAAACCAATGTATCACAGTCACAAACGGCGACGACTGGTTTTTTCAGCTTGGTCCGCGGGGCGTCATTGAAGATCCGACTCTACGTCAGCCCGCTGGTTAGACGCGCATTTGACCGGGTTCAAGTCCAACGGTCCGGCGGCCTGGTTTTCGTGCAGCTTCTGATTTGTCTCGTGCGTGCACAGCCCCTGGATGGCGATAGCCCGATGCCCAGTTGTCCGCGATATTGGCACTGGCTTCCAGCCCACTGGAAATCTCACCCTCAAATATAATCGGCCGTTACCGGGCTCCCGAGTTTGAGTTGGAACAGCTGCCCCTATCCTTACGCTGTCTGGCTTAGGCCGTTCGGGTTTACTGTGTGGACCGGGCCAACCCAGGCAGTGCCGTCATCGTTGGGGGCAGGCACCAGTCCGTGGCGGATGGCGGATCGGGTCAACTCGGCTGTCGTGCGAACTCCCAGTTTATCCATGATATTCGACTTGTGAAAAACCACGGTTCGGGAAGCGATTTTGAGAATATTGCTGATGCCGCTGATGGTACGACCCTCAGCCACTAACTGGAGCACTTCCCGCTCTCTTTGGGTGAGTGCAAACGGCGCCTTGCGGGGCTGCTGAGAGTTACCGGTGAACCTGGAGAGCACCTCCACCGAGATGCGAGGACTGACATAGATCCGACCCTCCAGCGCCTCTCGAATTGCCAGGCTGAGCGCTTCCGAGGCCGAGTGCTTCACCACGTAGCCGGATGCGCCACTGCGAAGCGCTTCCACTCCGAACTCGACATCAGCATGCATGGAAAGAATAATCACTTTGGTTCGCAGGCACGCCTTCTTGAGGCGGCGGAGAGCCTCGATGCCGTTCAGCAATGGCATCGAGATGTCCGCCACGATCAGATCGGGCGTAAGCCGTTCCGCAGCCGTAAGCAATTCCCGTCCATCCGCAGCCGTACCCACGACTTCAAACTCGGGCTCCAGCAAACGACGCAGGCCGTCGATGACGAGGGCGTGGTCATCAGCCAGCAATACGCGTGGTCTCTTGGTATTTCCGATCATATTGGTTACCTGACTCCTTCCATGAAATGGGGACATGAACCTCGATTCTCGTGCCCTGCTCAGGTGCCGATTTCACGCTCAGGGACCCATGCACGAACTGAACACGTTCCTTTATGCTGATCAAACCCAAGCCTACGTTTCCCTCGGTTTTCGATGGTGCGAACCCGCATCCCTCGTCCACAACGAGAAGACGAAGGTTATGACCCCTCCTTGCTATTTCCACCCAGGCTTCACGGGCGCCGGAGTGCTTGGCGACATTCCGAAGAGCTTCCTGAGCGACGCGGTAAAGCGAGAGCGCCACCTCACGGGGCATGTGACCCACTTCACCCGGTGCGGTAAAGCGAACATGAACGTGCTGGTGCCGGCTAAAATCAACGCAGTGACTGCGTAGGGCAGACACCAGTCCCAAATGCTCAAGGGTTGCGGGGTGAAGATGATGCGTCATGCTGCGCACGTCATTTGAGAGTTCTTCCGTACGCCTCCGGAGATTCAGGATCTCGTCGCGCAGCCGAGCTTGATTATCGGGAACCTGGCGAGCCAAAACTCCCAGCTCGACCGTCAGCATCGCCAACTGTTGATTCAGTCCATCATGGAGTTCTCTGGCCAGCCGCCGCCGTTCCTCTTCTTGCGCCTGGAGCAGCCTTCCTGTCAGTTGTCTAAGGGCCACTCCGGAACGGTTGCCCTCCGCAGCCACCTTGCAGATAACACCTTCCAAGTCTCTCCCAATAGACTCCAAAGCTCTGAATCCATTGTTAGAAAGAGCCTGGTCTTCGGAGCGGGGCCTCGGGGTAGGTTTGCTCCTCTTTCTCGGCCGAAATGCATCCTGCAAAACTTGCATGACATGCTCCCCACCAAGCTATCTGAGTTATTGAACGGAATCCGACTCGACGAATCGGGTCCGCCGGAATGGTTCTTGCGAGCTACGCGTAATAATCCAGGCGTACCAATCCCTTATTCACTCCCAGGGTTGACCGAAAAGTCGTACGGGCCATAACCGTTGGGAGCGAATGAGACGACTGGGACTCCTGAAAACCCGTCAGGTCTGTGTCTTTCACGGGAAACTTGCTCTGATAGGTATTCTCTTCTTCCATGAACGCCCATCACGATGAGTTCAACGTTCTTCGCTTGATGCCGTCAAGATAGAGTGGTAACCCCCGGTGTGTAAATCGCGTTGATCCGGTAAAACCTAAAAAAAGTCTGGGAGACAACTGCATCTTTCTGGTAGAGACATTAGTGTTTTATGGTAAGCGGCGGAAGACGGACGAACAACCGGGAGATCAAGAATAAGGACGAGGATAGCAGAGAAACAAAGTCATTTTCGGCTCAATTCCGGGGTAACTCAGGTTCTGAGGAGGGTGTTAATGCAACTCGACCCAGTCGGCCGCCGCTGGGCCCGCAAGCCCCGGACAGATCACAACCTGGATTTCAAACCAAAACGATGTTGCCTGACCCGGCTGATTAGAGAACCGTTATTGGGCTTCATCGCGTCTGATTCTTTGGATAGGGCTCGATCGGACTGAGTTTGGAGAACAAAACCTGCAGGGCTTCGGCCAACTCCGCCACCAGATGCACGGACCCGACGGAGAAGCTCCGGTCATCACGGGCAGCATCCTGAGACACACGATACCTCTCAAAGGTTCAAAGCCGAAGAGAGGAAGAAGCGTCCCGCCCGTGCCTCTTGAATAGCAGGGACCAAGTCGCGATCTGCCGACGTTTTCAGAACGTAACCCATCGCACCTATGGCGCGCGCCTCGTCCGCAAGGGCCAAGTCCCGGTGGACCGTCAGGAAGATGATGCTACCTTTCACATGACGCTTCTTGAGCTGCCTGGCCGCTTCGATGCCGTTCATCCCCGGCATGAATACATCGACAATCATGACGTCCGGCTTGAGCTTGCGAGCCGCTGCCACCAGAGACTGCCCATCTTTGACGACTCCGACGATCTCGAATTCAGCCTCCAAAAGCCGCTGGACTGACTGAAGGACAGTCTCATTGTCATCAGCCAGCAACACCCGGAGCAGGCCCATAGGGTCCCCTTGAAACTTTTCTTGATTCTCTTCGTGTCAAGAACGAGAAGTCTCGCGACAATCGCAGGGGGAAATGTCGACATCGACACAGTCTAGATACACATTCTTTGGCCGCAAATATCATCAAGCGATCGATTTGTCAGCCGCAAGACCGCTCTCAGCCTGTGTTGGAGTTCCGACGGCCTGTGCGCATTAGACTGCGAAAATGCACTCCTGTTAACTGTAACTTGTTACAGGGTGACTTCGACCGCTCTGATCACCGTGACGCAGTCGGCGATGCCGGACGACACCCAACCTGACCACGCCCTGAATTCAAGATGGCTGTGCCGCTGACCTTCGGCGCCGAAGGATCGAGCTGCGGTTACAACCTTGGAGAAGCCAAAATCCAAGATTGCCACGCGCCGCTCCGCTTCACGAGGACGATCAGCAAAGTAACGCTGGATATTTCCGGCAGGTTGATCAAGGATGAGGGAGCCGATCGGCGCATGCTGAAGACGCGGCGGTGAGTCTCACGCGGGACAGCATCACGTGATGCCTGCAAAACCTTATGGGTCCAAAACAGAATACGGGGTCTCGTTTCTTCCGCCATTCGCGGCTCGCTCTTCCAATATCCAAAGGAATCGTTTCGCTTTGATGTTGTGGCCGGTCTGACGACTGCGGCGGTGGTCATTCCGAAAGCGATGGCCTATGCGACCATCTCCAGGTTGCCGGTGGAGGTGGGTCTTTACACCGCCTTCGTGCCGATGGCAATCTACGCCCTGCTGGGCACGTCGCGCCCGCTCAGCGTCAGCACTACCTCCACCCTCGCTCTACTTACCGGGGCCGAACTGGCCACCCTCGCTCCCGACGGCAGCGCGCCACAGCTTATGTCTGCGGCAGCCACCCTGGCGCTGCTCACCGGCGGCTTCCTGGTGCTGGCCTCGATCTTGAGACTGGGCTTCCTCGCCAATTTCATTTCCGAGCCGGTTCTGACCGGCTTCAAGGCGGGCATCGGGCTTGTCATAGTGGTCGATCAACTGCCCAAGATGATGGGCGTGCATTTCGTCAAAGGGGGTTTTTTCACCAACCTTCTATCCATAGGTCAACACTTGCCTGCATCATCCATTCCGACCCTGATAGTCGCCTTCGCCACGATCGCAATTGTGATCCTGATAGAGAAATTCTTTCACCGAATGCCTGCGCCATTGCTGGCCGTAGTGGCAGGCATCGTGGCTTCAGGTCTCCTGGGACTGGAGCGACTCGGAGTGGAAACCGTGGGTGCGATTCCGTCAGGGTTTCCAGCTTTCACTCCGCCTGACTTCTCGCTGGCGCGACAGCTGTGGCCCGGCGCGGCTGGCCTCGCCTTGATGAGTTTCACTGAGACGGTGGCCGCGGGGCGCGCTTTTGTGCGGCACGGCGAGCCGCGTCCGGAGACAAACCGGGAACTGCTGGCCCTGGGTCTGGCCAATACCGGGGGAGGATTCTTTCGCGCCATGCCGGCAGGAGGTGGAACGTCTCAGACCGCTGTGAACCGCAGGGCGGGCGCACGCAGCCAGATGTCAGAACTGGTGACCGTCGCAGTGGTCGCGGCAGGCATGCTGTTCCTCGCGCCGGTCATCCGCTTGATGCCGCAGGCAACGCTGGCCGCGGTGGTTGTGGCGACCACTGTCGGATTGATCAGTCCGGCGGAGTTCCGCGCCATTCGAGCCATTCGACATGGCGAGTTCCGGTGGGCACTGGTCGCATTGGCGGGGGTGGTAGTGTTGGGTTCGCTGCAAGGCATCGTTGTGGCTGTCATCGTGTCGCTGCTGCAAGTCATTTACCAGGCCAATCACCCGCCGGTTTACACGCTGGGACGCAAGCCTGGAACAAATGTCTTCCGCCCGCGGTCGGTGGAACACCCTGAGGATGAGACTTTCGACGGACTGCTGATAGTGCGAACGGAGGGGCGGATCCATTTCGCCAACGCGCAGCGGGTCGGCGACAAGTTCTGGCCGCTGATTCACGAGGCAAAGGCGCGCGTGGTATTGCTGGATTGCAGCGCGATTCCGGATATCGAGTACACTGCGCTCAAGATGCTGACCGATGCCGAGGCCAAGCTGCGGCAGGCTGGAATTGCATTGTGGTTGGCCGCGCTCAACCCAGAAGCGCTGCGAATCCTCCAGCGGTCGTCTCTGGGGAAGACCCTGGGTCGCGAGCGCCTCTTCTTCAACGTGGAACAGGCTGCAGCGGCATACCAGGCGAAAAATGCGCGCACCGGCCCGGGGGGGACGACGTGAAGACGCACCTGGGCGGCTTGGACGCTTGGGTTGGGCTTAAGTCTCTCTCAATGCCGAAACGGTCTCCAGGTGTCCCGGTGGAACTGATCCTGTTACGGGATGCGAAGCGGCAGTGCAATTGGACACCGGCAACCCTGCCGACAACGATCACACAACTTTCTTTCAAGTTCTTCCCACGCCGCGCATCTACGCGAGAACGCCGTTCTACAACCTGATGAACAATGAAGACCTGTTCGCGCAATTTCGCATCCGCCCGCACGCGCGGGTCTCGCTCCGCGCCGATGTGCGCCGCCAGCGAGTCTGGGGGCCTGCAGAAGAATGCGAAACTTATTTCTGCGCGAACCCTAAGGGAGGGCGGATGAGGCTGCGCGCTGTTCAAGGCATAGTTCTGGGCGCCGCAATCGGCTTTGCGGTTGGAATCTGCGCTTACACGTTCGCCTATGCGCAGGGCTGGTCTTACCTCACGGATAACGCTGCCGCCTGCGCCAACTGTCACGTGATGCGCGAGCAGTACGACGGCTGGCTCAAGTCGTCGCACCGCGCGGCCGCGGTGTGTAATGACTGCCACACGCCGGCAGGATTTCTCGGGAAGTACGCGACGAAGGCCCGCAACGGACTCGGGCATTCATTTTATTTCACGACGGGCCGCTACGAAGACAATATCCAGATCAAGCCGCACAGCCGCGAAATCACTGAGCAGGCTTGCCGCAAATGCCACCAGGAGGTTGTCGTCGCGCTTGAAGGCCTGCACGCAGACCGTGAAGAAGAAAAGCCTTCGTGCGTGAGCTGCCACCTTTCCGTCGGTCATTTGCACTAGCGCAAACCGCCAGGCTCCAGGGGAGGAAACAATGACTGAACCGAATCAGGAGACGAACCCAGGAAAACGAAATCGCCGCTTCGTTCTCGCCGCCACCATCATAGCCGCGGTCGCCGCCCTGGGGGGCGCGGCCATGCTCGTGAATATATTCGAGCGAAAACAGGAGAGCCGAAATCCATTCTATCGCGTCGTCGAACTTACCGACGAAACTCAGGATCCGGAGGTGTGGGGCAAGAATTTTCCACTCCAGTACGACGACTACCGGCGTACCGTGGATCAGGTGCGAACGCGATTCGGCGGCAGCGAAGCGCTGCCGCTTACTCCTACCAAGGCAGATCCACGCTCGGTGGTCGCGCAATCAAGGATCGAAGAAGACCCGCGACTGAAAATCATGTGGGCGGGATACGCATTCTCCAAAGATTTTCGCGAAGAGCGAGGCCATGCTTACATGCTCGACGACCAGACATTCACCGAGCGTCAGCAAGCCGCCAAACAACCCGGCGCCTGCGTGCAGTGCCACGCTTCGGTCTACGTGCCTTACAAGACTCTTGGAGGCGGCGACCTTATCAAAGGCTTCGAGCGGATGAATCAAATGCCCTATTTCGAAGCGCGCAAGCTGGTTTCGCACCCCATCGCCTGCATCGACTGTCACGACCCCTCGACCATGCAGCTTCGCGTCACTCGTCCGGGATTCATCGAAGGGATTCGCGCCTTGAGGGGTTCCCAGGGCGTTCAGAACTACGACGTCAACCAGCAGGCCACCCGCCAGGAGATGCGCACCTTCGTATGCGGTCAATGCCACGTCGAATATTATTTCAGGGGTCCTGAAAAACGGCTGGTCTATCCCTGGTCCAAGGGTCTCAAGATAGATGACATCCTGGCCTACTACGAGGAGGAGAAATTCCGCGACTGGGTTCATGCCGACACAGGAGCTCCCGTGCTCAAGGCTCAACACCCCGAGTTCGAGCTCTGGAATCAGGGCATTCACTCGCGTTCGGGCGTGGCCTGCGCCGACTGTCACATGCCTTACAAGCGGGAAGGCGGCCTCAAAATCAGCGACCATCATGTCCGCTCGCCTCTTTTGAATATCAATCGTTCGTGCCAGACCTGCCACAGATGGCCCGAAGAAGAGTTGAAGGCGCGAGTCGAGGCGATTCAGGAGCGGACTTTCAAATTGCGCAACCTGGCGATGGACGCATTGATGGATTTGATCAGCGACCTAAAAGCCGCGAAAGCTGCGGCCAAGTCGGATACGGAGCTTGCGGAGGCCCAGCAGTTTCAGCGCAAGGCGCAGTTCTATCTCGATTTCGTCGAGGCAGAGAATTCCAACGGATTCCATGCGCCGCAGGAAGCGGTGCGCATACTGGGCGAATCGATCAATTTCACGCGCCAGGGGCAGATTGCCCTTCGCGGAGGAAAAACCAGCGTACAACCTGCGCAGGGTGCGAGCAAACGATAGAGCGCGAGCTGCCTATTGGCTGCGGACGCGTTCGCGCACGACCGGCTTGCCGTTTTCCAGCGCGCCGAACAGCACGCGGTGCGCGACGCCCACGAACAGTCCGTTCTCCAGCACCCCCGGGATGTTGTTGATTGTGCGCTCGAGCCCCGCCGGATCGGGAATCGAGTCGAACTTCACATCGACGACGAAGTTGCCCTGATCGGTCACGACCGGACCGGCCTTGCGCACCCCCATGCGCAGCTCTGGCACGCCGCCGAGGCGCTCGAGCGCATGCAGGACCGGCACGAGCCCAAACGGCACGACCTCGACCGGGACCGGGGACTTGGAGCCGAGCTTGTCGACGAGCTTGGTCTCGTCGACCACGACGATGAACTCGTCAGCGAGGGAGTCGACGATCTTCTCGCGCGTGTGAGCGGCGCCGCCGCCCTTGATCAGGGTGAGGTCGGGAGCGACCTCGTCGGCGCCGTCAATAGCGACGTCGATCCTGTCGACCTCGTCGAGCGACGCGAGCGGGATACGAAGCTCGCGCGCGAGCACGCTCGACTGAAACGACGTCGGAATGCCGCGGATCTCGCGCAGCTCACGATCGCGCAGCCGCTGGCCGAGACAGTGGATCGCGTGGATCGCGGTGGACCCGGTGCCCAGCCCCACCAGCATTCCGGACTGGACGCGCCGCGCGGCGGCCTCGCCCGCCGCCTTCTTCATCGCAAGGACCGCATCGTCGACCATGCATTCCTCCGTCGGTGGAATCGAGTTGATAAGGTTGCGAGCATCATGGGCATCATCGAATCCAGCTGAACTCTCATTACCCTTCCTTCTCGGGCGATGTATCTCGTGACGATCAAGTCTCAACGCCATCAGGAGCCGGTAGCCCCCCGGAGCTTTTCGAACCGCCTACTATGCAGTGGTATCCAGCGCGTCGCCCGAAACCATCCGGAAGAGCCAGTGTCGGAGCAGGAATACGATTGGAGAGGGTGAACCGAAAACCCAGACTTGAGAGCCTGGGGCGCCGGCTCCTGCCGCGGCGAAGCCATGGGAGAAGGTCAGGCGCGAACCGACGTCCGCGTCTGAACGTCAAACTCACGGCGCACCACCTGGTCGACCTGAAGTTTTCGCTGGTAGGCGGCCTTCACGAAACCGGCAAACAAAGGATGAGGTTGAAAGGGCTTGGACTTGAACTCCGGGTGAAACTGGCATCCCAGGAACCACGGGTGTTCCGGAAGTTCGATCATCTCGACGAAGTTGCGGTCGGGAGAATTTCCGCTGAACCGCATTCCATAACTGGCTAGAATCTTTTCGTACTCCCGATTGAATTCGTAGCGATGGCGATGGCGCTCCGAGATCTCTCTTTTCTGGTAGATTTCGCGCGCCAGGGATCCCTCTTCCAGCACGCAGGGGAACGCACCCAGCCGCATATTGCCGCCCATGATGTCCGAACCGAGGAGTTCGCGCAACATGTAGAAAACTCGATGAGGCGCCGAAGGATCAAACTCCGAGCTGTCCGCCTGCAGACCGCAGACGCTGCGCGCGAACTCGATCACGGCGCATTCCATCCCCAGGCAAATGCCGAAATATGGGATCTTACGGGTGCGAACGTACCGGATGGCGCGCAGCATGCCGTCGATTCCCCGCTTGCCGAATCCTCCAGGAACCAGAATCGCGTGGTAGCCCGCCAGCTGCTCATCGAGCGTTTCATCCATCAGGCTCTCAGATTCAATCCACTTGATCTGGACCCGGACCTGATTGGCCAACCCTCCGTGATCGAGGGCCTCGTTGAGACTCTTATACGAGTCCTCGTACTCGACATATTTACCCACGATCCCGATCCGCACCGTGTCCTTCGGATTTCGATCCAGATGCAGCAGATTCTCCCAGCGGCTCAGGTCGGGTTCAGAAACCTGAAGGCCTAAACGTTGGACGATGGCATTGTCCAGACCTTCGCTGTGAAGCACCAGAGGGACTTGATAGATGTTCTGGACATCCAGGGCCGTTATGACCTCTTTTTCAGAGACGTTGCAGAAGAGTGCTATCTTGGCCTTGATGTCACGCGGGAGAAGCCGGTCGGTCCGGCAAAGAATGATGTCGGGCTGAATACCGATCTCTCGAAGCTCTTTAACGCTGTGCTGAGTAGGTTTTGTCTTCAGCTCGCGTGAAGTGGGGATGAACGGCACCAGGGTCAAATGAACGAAGATGGAACTCTCTCGTCCAACTTCATTGCGCATCTGGCGGATAGATTCGAGAAAAGGGAGACTCTCGATATCGCCTACCGTCCCGCCGATTTCTACGATCGCCACGTCGACATCCGACGCCACCTTGCGAATTGTGCTCTTGATCTCATTAGTAATATGAGGAATCACCTGAACTGTCTTGCCCAGGTACTCTCCCTTGCGCTCTTTTTCGATGACCGTCTGGTAGATCTTGCCGGTGGTTGAGTTGTTGTCTCGGGTAAGGCGAACGTTGGTGAAGCGTTCGTAGTGGCCGAGATCGAGGTCGGTTTCGGCTCCGTCATCGGTGACGAACACCTCGCCGTGCTGGAACGGGCTCATGGTCCCGGGATCCACGTTGATGTAAGGATCGAGCTTCAAAAAGTTGATCTTGATCCCCCGGGCTTCAAGCAGGCTGCCGATAGACGCGCTGGCCAGCCCTTTTCCCAGCGATGAGAGGACGCCCCCGGTTACAAAGATGTATTTCATCGTGCCTCCTGACTTCACTCAAGCCGAACTGAACAGATTACAGACCGAACCGCTTGAGTGCAAGGTCAACCGCGACAGGTTGACCGAAACGCTTAGGCGGTCGAGTTTTTCTCGCAGCTCTTGATCAGAGCCTCAACAATCGCGAGATCTTCCGCCGTGTCCACGCTCACCGAATCCTCGGCGACCGTGACCAGATCGATCGGATATCCGTTTTCCAGGATGCGAAGCTGTTCGAGTGATTCCGCGATCTCGAGAGGAGTGGGAGCCAGCCTTATATACTTCAGCAGGAAGTCCCGGCGATACAGATAGATTCCGATATGCTTGAAGTAACCCGCGCAGGCGCGCTGCGAATGCGGACCTGCGGTCAGATCCAGCGGCTTCGACTTGCAATAAGGAATCGGGTACCGGGAAAAATAGAGAGCCCTTCCCTCTTGCGTGCCCACCGCTTTCACAATGTTGGGATTGACCACATCGCGCTCCCAGCGAAGTGGAATTACCGCGGTAGCCATGGTCAATCCTTCGCGCGCGAGCCCATGGTTTACCAGAGCGCGAACGGTAGAGATGGGAAGGAGCGGCTCATCCCCTTGCAGATTCAGGATCAGGTCCTCGTCGAGCCTTTCGGCAACTTCAGCGACGCGATCGGACCCCGTCCGGTGCTCAGGAGAAGTCATCCATGCTTCGCCCCCATTCTCCTCGACCACGCGAAGAATTTCTTCGCTGTCCGTCGCCACTATGATCCGATGCAACTCCGGGCAGGCCCGGGCCCGGTCAAGGACTCGAAGAATCATGGGAACGCCCGAGATCAGTTGAAGCGGCTTCCCAGGCAACCTGGCCGATTGCATCCGGGCCGGGATGACGGCCGCAACTTTCATCCGACCCCCCCTAGGGCTCGCGCACAAATAACTTCACATTCTGGCGCGAGAGTCGGCGGTCAATCATGAACCGGTTTTCTGTCAGCCAATTACGCTAGGATCGCGCCCCTTCGGGCTGCGGCCCGCAGGCCCGCTGGCTTTGTTGCTCGCTCCTCACGTACCGCGCCGGGTACGCATCGTCGCTCGCGCCTCGCCAGCGGGCCTGGGGGCCTGCAGCAGAATGCGAACTTATTTCTGCGCGAACCCTAGAAGTTGATCAATTCCATTTCGCGCGCGTCCCTGACGTACTCGTCACTGACCTGGGGGTAGCGGTACTCTTTACCCTCGAAGTTCTTCAGGACGATTTCCTTCTCGTCGAACTTCTGAACATACTCCGGCATCAGCGGTATCTTTCCCCCGCCGCCGGGAGCGTCGATGACGAACTGAGGAACGGCAAAACCGGTAGTGTGGCCGCGCAAGGCTTGAATGATCTGCAATCCCACTTCGACGCGGGTTCTGAAGTGATTGGTTCCGCGCGTCAGGTCGGCCTGGTAAAGATAATAGGGGCGCACGCGCATCATGAGCAGCTTGTGCATCAAATCCTTCATGACCGCCGGATCATCGTTGACTCCCTTCATGAGCACGGTTTGACAACCCACAGGAATGCCGGCGTTGACCAGCCGCTCGCAGGCCTCCTTTGCTTCCGGCGTGATTTCTCGCGGATGATTGAAGTGGGTATTCACATAGATCGGATGATACTTCTTCAGCATGTTGCAAAGGTTATCCGTGATCCGGCTGGGTAGAACGCAGGGAAATTTCGTACCGATACGAATGACTTGAAGGTGCGGAATCGCGCGCAGGCTGGAGACGATATGCTCGAGCTTGGCGTCGCTGACCATCAACGGATCGCCTCCCGAGAGCAGGACGTCCCGAATTTCCGGATGTCGGCGAATATACTCGATTCCCATTTCGATCGTCTTTTCCGTAATGTCACTGGCGCGACCGACCATGCGCTTGCGTGTGCAGAACCGGCAGTACATGGGACAGCGATCGGTGATTAGAAAGAGAACGCGATCGGGATAGCGATGGGTGAGACGCGGAACCGGACTGTCTGCGTCCTCGTGGAGAGGGTCTTCCGGCGCTTGTTCGTCTTGCGATTCCTGGGCGGCAGGCACCGACTGCAGCCAGATAGGATCGCCCTTTTCCTGGATCAGGTTGTAGTAGTAACGTGGGATCCGCATGGGATAGACCTTCCGCACCTCGTTGATGCTTCCTATGTCGGCGTCATAGTCTTCGCTGACAGTCTCTCCCTTGGTGACGCTGTTCCTGAGATCAAGCATCCATTGTTCCATTGTCGTACGGTCTCCTTACCGGGGAAATCGCTTCACAAAAGTCAACTTGTCGTCGCCCATGTCATAGAAGTCTCGGATGCGCGACGCCTGTTCATACCCGAGGCTTCGATAAAACGCGGCAGTACTTCCATATGATTCCTTGGAGGATGTTTCTACGACCAGGAGCCGGCCGCCTTCGTGTTCCACGCTGACCTCCACGAAAGACATCAGCGCGCGGCCAAACCCTTTTCCCTGAGCATTCGGGTGTGTTGCAATCCAGTAGAGGTCATAGGTGCCGCGAGTGAGCGGAGTGGGACCCCAGCAGGCATAAGACTGTACGAGAGGTCCGGAATCTTCGGCCACCACCACTCTGTAGTCGCGCTGGCCGACATCCCGGAGATAGATGTCGATCAATTCCAGCGCACAGTCGATTTCGGCCTGATTGAAGTTTCCGACCAGCGTGACGATCTCCGAAACAGCAGGTCGATCCAGGGAGGTCAGCGGCCTGATCGCGATTGGCCGCTGGCGACTAGAACGCATACACGGTTGATGCGATGGTTGCACCTCGCTCGATGGCAAATTGACTGATCCGCAGTATGATGTCCGAGTAGGAGTAACCCGCCACCTTGGCTGCGCGCGCGAAACCTGCCACGGGTGAAATGTCCGGATTGGGATTTACCTCTAAGACGTGGAGCCGCCCCTCCGCATCCGTGCGCATATCAATACGCGCGTAGTCGCGGCAGCCCACACACTTGTAACTGCGCAGCGCGATGTCCTTGATGCGATTCTCGAAGCGCTTGGAAAGGATGGCGGGGCAGATTGGCACCGTGCCTCGATACATCGGGCTTTCCTCGTCCCACTTGCCCCGATAGCTGACAATCTTGGGTTCATCCTCCGGCATGCCGCTGAAATCGATTTCCGAAATGGCAAGAACCTCAGGCGCGCGATCCCCCAGGACAGAGACATTAAACTCTCTACCGTCCAGATACTCTTCTATCAGGGCCTCCTGGACGTAAATCTCATGGATGTACGCGGCTTGTTTTTCGAGTTGCGCAAAATCGTAACAAACCGAACTGGAGTTGATTCCGAGGCTGCCGTCCTCGTGCGCCGGCTTGACGATGACCGGGAAGCGCGCCCAACGACGATCAGGTTTCTGGCCGCGGGCAAGCACATAGCCTCTTGCGCTGGCGATGCCGGCGGCGCGCAGCATCGGTTTGACCTGATGTTTGCTCAGAGCCAATCCCAGCGTGAGCGGCCCGGATCCCGTGTACGGTATTGCCATGAGGTCCAGAAGCCCGGCCACGCACATCTCGAGCTCAGGTTTTCCGTTGAGCTGCTCACAGAGGTTGAAGACAAACTTGGGAGAGAGCTTCGAGAGGGTCTGAACGAATTCTTTGGAAAAACTCTCGACCGCGAAAACGTAAGGATTAAATCCCCCTTCGCGGAGGACTTCCTCGATCGCGGTTACTTCTTCGCGCAGAACCGTCGAGGGGTACGTCTTTTCCTGCGAGCCCTCGATTTCTTCAATCGTAGCTTCGTTGAACAGTACAACGCAGTCGTATCGGCCCATCACCCTAATCCGTAACGCTGGCAAGCCAGATCGAGAACCGTATTGATAAGCTGATCGAACGTCAACCCCGCTGCCCGGGCCGCTTTCGGGAAACAGGAATTGCTTTCGGGGCGAGGAAGAATGCCCGGAAGCGGATTGAGTTCCAGGATATGAGGACGGTTTTCGGAATCCAGGCGCACATCGACCCGGCACCAATCGCGGCATCGAAGCAGGCGATAGGCTTTCAGGCAGATACGCTCGATCTCGGCTTGCAGGTCAGCATCCAATCGCGCCGGGCATTCAAAAATGTCCAGCGGTTTGCTGCTGTTGTCCCAAATCCACTTGGCTTCGAAGGAGTAGATTGGATTGACACCCCTGGGCAGAGAATCAAGTTTGATTTCTATGATGGGTAGGACCCGCGCGCTCTCGCCATTGCCGAGAATCGCCACGGTGAATTCCCTGCCGCCAAGGTACTCCTCGACCAGGGCCGGTTCGTTGTACCGATCCAGCAGCCACGAAACCCGTTCACGCATGTCCTGCCGGGTTCGCACCAGAGAATCGTTTCGGATGCCGATGCTCGATCCCTCATACAGCGGCTTCACCACCAAGGGATAGTGAAGACTGTTGAAGGAGAAGCTCTTCTCCGAAACGACTCGGAAGCGCGCGGTGGGTAACCCGTGAAACGCGAGGATCTCTTTGGTGCGAGCCTTGTCCAGGCACGTATTGAGCGCAAGCGGGTCGCTCGCCGTGTAAGGAATATTCAGATACTCGAGAATCGACGGAACGTGTCCTTCGCGACAAGGACCGAACTCGCCTTCAGCTATGTTGAAGACAATGTCCGGACGGCGGTCGCGAAGAATGTCGTAGAGGTTTTCAGTTGCGTGAATGAGAACTACGTCGTGGCGTTGGGCGAGGGCGCGTTGAACTGCTTCGATGGTTTCCGCATCATCCCACTCGGCTTGAACCTCAACGCGACTACTTGGAGGGTCCTGAGCTTCATCGGATGCTCCGCGTTTCATGTTGTACGTCAATCCAATTTGCATCCGCCCTCGCATTTGCTTGTGTATAAGTGAATCACAAAAAGTTGTCAAGGTTTATTTCGATGATTAACACAAGATAGTGGATAAGCACTCGCTGTTAACACCAAATCTTGCGGTCCTAACCATGGAACTTTGCCGATGCAAGAGAGATGCCAGCCGGCAGAAAAAGTTTCGCGGTTTTGTTGGGGTCCCTCGTGCAATGCCTGCCAAACGAAGCAACGCGACGCTGGCATTGTCGAGCCGTTTGGTTATAATGGCGCAGCCTGATCGCGCCGACACACAAAACCAGGTGACATGACTCTGATATCTTTCATGCGTTTGGTGAGCGCCAACCTGCCGCGGCTTTTTCTCATCGCGCTGTGGGGGCTGGTCTGTGGATTGATCCTGGCGGCCCCGATCGGCAGGGCCCAAGGTCGCTCGACCGCGGCCGGGTTCGTCTATCTGGTGTTCGCTCCCGTTTGCCATCAGCTTCCTGAAAGATCGTTCACTCTGTGGGAGTATCCCTGGGCGGTCTGCCAGAGGTGTTCGGGAATTTATCTCGGACTCTTTGCTGGCGCGCTGTTTCATCGGAGGGCCTTTGAGAAACTCGTACGCCCTTCGACCCGCAGATCCGTTGTCGTCGGGATGACGCTTCCACTCATGCTGGATGTAATGCTTCCATTCACCGGGGTCTGGACCAATGGACCTCCAAGCCGTTTCGCGACGGGCTTCCTCTTCGGCGCCATGCTCTCGCTCCTGCTGGTGCCGGGCGTTTCGGAATTTCTGCGTGAAGCTCCCTGGAAGCAGGCGCATGTCAATGCTCCCCACACTCAAGGAGGTGCCTCATGAACCAGGAAGGAATGCTCAAGCCGGCGTTGATCGGAGGGGTCACATTAGGAATCCTGTCGGCGATACCGATCGTGAGCGCGCTCAATTGTCTTTGCTGCGCATGGGTGATTGGTGGAACCATGCTGGCTGCCAACCTGTATGTGAAGAGTTCTCCCGTTGCGGTCACGCTCGGTCGCGGTGTCGGCCTCGGGACTGCTGACCGGGGCTATCGGAGCCATCGTCGATGTCCTCTTTGCCATACCGATGCATTTGATGATGAGAGGGATGGGCGTGAATTTCATGGAGCCTTTGCGCGAAGCTCTCGAACAAGTACCGAATCTTCCGCCGGAGACGAAGGATGCCCTGGGTTCGATTTTTGCCGACGGGGGCGGGCCGGGAATTTTCTTCATCATTGTGGGCGGTTTCTTTACGCTGATCGTCTACAGCATCGTAGGCATGCTGGGCGGCGCGCTCGGGGTAGCGATCTTTGAAAAGCGCAAGCCCGGAGCCATCGGCGGACCTCCGCCGCTACCGTATCCGCCCGCGCCGCCAACGGATTTTCCGCCGCCGCCGCCAAGCCCGCCGGCACCGTGATTGGTCGTCTCACATTTTGACCCAATCGTAGGGGAGCCTCACGATTTCCCCGGGGGTTTGAACGCCCGGCAAGAGGGAGAGCCCGTCTCTTAGAACTCGAGATTGCATCGTGGCATCCATCGCGGCGCCGAAGGGATTGCCCAGGGGAAATCCCAGGACCGCTGCGCGCGGCACTTGAAGCTGGTAGGTGATGTCCTGGCATACGGAGATTCCGACCGTGGGGATTCCGGCGGATTCGATCTCCCTTTGGATCAGGCCTGCGGTCTGGTGGCTTAGCTCGCAGCCTCCGCTTATTACCACCGCGTCGACCTTGTGATGCTGCAAGCGCGGGATGATGTCGTCGCTGGCGGTCTGAAGCACGAGCTTCACCTCGGGAATATAGCCCATCATGCCGTAATGAACGTCGGCGCATTCACCGATGAAACCTTCCACTTCCAATTCGCGCAGGCGAGCCAGCGGAAACACGCAGTTGATGTCTTCATCGGCGTCGCTGTGATCGTAGTGCGCATGGGCGATCTCGAGCTCCGTCGGGTCGGTGTCGACGGGAATCTCGCGAACAGACCAATCTCCTCGATCGCGAAACCGCATGTTGCGAAGCTGAGGTGGAACTACGCCGGGTGAGGTGTTAAACGGTTTTTGCCCCTTGCGATAGACACCTCCGAGACTGATCAGGCAGACTCGTGACTCGGAAAGTCCCTTGACGGGCAATGTGAACGGAAATCCGTCGACCGAGGCCAGGTGCCACCCAGGATAGCGTGCCGCCAGCGAGCGCACCCATGAGTATCCCTCTTTGAGCGTGTCTAACGATTGAGTCGCAGAGGCCGGAGGATCATCATCACCTCTCAGATGCTCGTCTTCCAGTACTCGCCGCAGACCGGAAGGCCGGCCTTCGTCTTTCTCCTTCATGAGGCTCTCCTTCGAATAGGGCACGGACAGTTTTCTATCGGTTGAAATCCGAGGGCTCGCCGGTTCATCGGGAATAACTATGATCCTGTCGACTCGTCATCGGCTTGTAGAGAGTGTAGACGCAGACATGGATCTCACGAAACTTGCCGAGCGGTTGCGAGCAATGCTTGCGGGAAATCAAGCGAGTAAATGGCGAGAGTAGTCATTGGACAAAGGGGAATTTTCAGTCACGGCCCGCGAAATTGCAATCAAAAAATGAAATGCCTCTTGTGTTTCTTCGTGTCTTTGTGCCCAAGTGGTATTTGTTTCGCCGCCCTGACCACGAAGACACGCAGCCCAACTAATCAAAAGAGCGGTTTTGATCCGACCATGGGGACAACCCAGTTTTCTCTCTCGATCTGGATCGTGGTGTGTTCAATCTGGTGTTTCTCTCTCATGAGCCGGCTCAGGGCCGCCAGAATGGTCGACGAATCTTCATCGCTTCGAATGATGATATGGCAGCTCATAGCCGGCATCCCCGATGTGATGGACCAGACGTGCAGGTCGTGAACCGACAGCACGCCCCGCACAGTGCCGAGATCGGCAAGAATGCTGGAAATATTCAGGTGACGCGGCGTCCCTTCCAGCAGAACATCCACGCTCTCTCGTACCAGCTGCCAAGAACTGTAGAGCACCAGAACCGCGACCACAACCGACACCAGCGGATCCGCCAGATACCACTGCCACACGACCATGGCTATGCCGGCGGCGATCGCCCCGACGGAGCCGAGCGTGTCGCCAACTACGTGGAGAAACGCGCCGCGAATATTCAAGTTCTTGTGCTGGTTGCGGTAAAGAAGGCCCGCGGTAACCAGATTGGCCACGAGGCCGACCGATGCTACCGCCAGCATTGCTCCGCTCTTGACGATGGGGGGAGCCATCAACCGCCGGTACGCTTCATAGAAGATGTAGACGGCAACCAGAACCAGAAAAATTCCATTGGCGAGCGCGGCCAGGATCTCCGCTCGAAGATAGCCGTATGTTTTTTCATGCGTCGCGGGGCGGGCCGAGATCTTCACTGCCACCAGGCTCAATGAGAGCGCGGCAAGGTCGGTCAGCATGTGACCCGCATCGGCCAGAAGCGCCAGGCTATTGGTGAGAAACCCGGCCAGGAGCTCCACAACGAACCAGCTACCCGTGATGCAGAGAGCCAGAAAAAGTTCCCGGTTGCTGGTATGCCGGTGCGGGGCATGAGATTCGCTCCGCTCGCGGTGAGCCTTCATAAGAAACCCAATAACACAGCCTCAGGTATCAAGACAATGCCCTTCGCGTCTTTGAGTCTTAGGGTTCGCGCAGAAATAAGTTCGCATTCTGGCTGCAGGCCCCCAGGCCCGCTGGCGAGGCGCGAGCGACGATGCGTACCCGGGGCGGTACGTGAGGAGCGAGCAACAAAGCCAGCGGGCCTGTCGGGCCGCACGCCCGAACGGGGCGCGATCCTCAGCGTGGTTGGCTAACAGAAACCGGTTCATGATTGACCTCGCAGCCAGAATGCGAAGTTATTTTTGCGCGAACCCTTAGTGGGACTTGTTAGAAAATTTCTAACCACAAAGCCACGAAGACACGAAGGAACACCAAGAGAACTGGACGAAAATAGACTCTTCATAAAAGAGAGAGCGGATCGATGTCCACCCGGACATCCTTTAGAGGAACGCGGTGAGTTCCCAACTCAGCGAAGGCGTCGCGCAAAACCGGCGTCAGGTCGGTTCCCGGGGGACTCTTGAGCAGCACCTGGTAGCGGTATTTTCCGCGTAGCTTCTCGAGTGGAGCCACGGCGGGCCCGAGGATGCGAAGCTGGCTGTTGAGTTCATGACGCTGGCTCTGGGATTTGATGGCCGCCGCAATCTTTCGGCCCACCTTCGAGGCTTCGACCTGGCTGGCATTGCTGACCACAATCTGAGCGAGACGAGCAAACGGGGGATAGCCCAAAAGCTTGCGGTATTCGATCTCGCGCTCGAAGAAGCCCGTGTAGTCCTGGTTCCGGGCGAATCTCAGAACGTAATGATTCGGATAGAACGATTGGATTACAACCTGGCCGGGTGTCTCTCCACGGCCGGATCGACCGGCAACCTGCGTCAAGAGCTGAAACGTCCGTTCGGCCGAGCGAAAGTCCGGAAAGGCGAGCCCGGCATCGGATCCGATCACCCCAACCAGGGTGACGTTGGGAAAGTCATGCCCCTTCGCCAGCATCTGGGTGCCGACCAGGATGTCTAAATTTCCATCGGCAAACTCGAGCAGGATCTTGCGCAAGGCACCGCGCCGCCGGGTTGAATCCCGGTCGAAGCGGGCGATACGGGCCGCGGGGAACAAGGATCGAAGCACCTCTTCGAGCTGCTCGCTCCCCACTCCGACATAGTAGATGTATTCGCCTCCGCAACTGGTGCAGGCCGACGGAGGTCGCTGTTCGATGCCGCAGTAGTGACAGATGAGACGCCTCTGTTCCTGATGGTAGGTCAGCGAGATACTGCAGTCCGGGCAGGAAGTAGTATGGCCACAACTGCGGCATAGCAACATGGTGGAGTACCCACGCCGGTTGAGCATGATAATGGACTGTTCACCCAGCCGGAGTCGCTCTTTCAACTCTTGCTGCAGCGTCTTGGAAACCACGCTGTTCTTGCCATAGCGCTGGAATTCGAGCGCCATATCGACCAGGGTAACCTGAGGGAGAGGCCGAGCCTGGAATCGCTCAGGGAGGGCCAGGTATCGGATCTCCTTTGTGTTCCGAGCGCTATGAAAAGTCTCGATCGAAGGAGTGGCGGATCCCATGAGGAGCACTCCCGAGGACTGCTGTATTCGGTGCCAGGCAACCTCACGGGCGTGATAGACGGGAGTCTCGTCCTGCTTGTAGGAAGCGTCTTGCTCTTCGTCGACAATGATCAGGCGGAGGTCTTGCAGCGGCGCGAATACGGCGGAGCGAGTTCCGACCACAACTCGCGCTTCTCCGGATCGAATGCGATGCCATTGATCGAATCTCTCGCCGGGCGACATCGCGCTGTGCATGAGGGCTACCTGATCCGGAAAATGAGACGTGGCAATGCGCGCGAGCAGCGGGGTAAGCCCGATCTCAGGCACCATGAGGATAGATGCGTGACCCTGCCGGAGCACTTCCGCGATCAGCTTCAGATAGATCTCCGTCTTCCCGCTTCCGGTCACGCCATGAATCAAGTATCGCGTGGCCACGCCTTGTGACAGCCCCGCGCGCAGCTCGTGGAAGATCTGTTGCTGGACTGCAGTGAGATCATGGGTGGCCGGCGCCGGCGCCTCCGCTATGTCCACAGGAATCCGGAGAAGCTTGAGCGGCGCGATCTCCGCCAGGCCTTTGCGCTCCAGAGCTTGAGCCACCGAACCCGAGGCCCGCGTCGCGCGCAGCGTTTCTTTCAAGGGAACCGGCTTCCCTCCGGGTTCCAGCAACGAGTAAAGCGCGCGCTGAAGGGGCGTCAGGCTTTCGAGATTCTGTCCTGCCGGCGCAAGCGCGCGGATTCCGAGCCGTTCCTTCTCGCTCACGCGCGGCCGCTGCAATTTCTCCTCGATTGTGATCCACCCCTCTTGCGCCAGAGAACCCAACCAGCGGGACGCATCCCGCACTCCGCCGTGTCGGGAAAGCTGTGGCAGCGTCAAGGGTCCTTCATGCGAAAGAGTATTCAGGATGGAGTTGGCCTGGGAGCTCAGGCTAGTGGGGCGTAGTCCGCCGGCGAGCAATCTCTCGGCGCGAGGCGTGAGGCGGATCTGCTGAGAGCCTGTAATCTGGCTTCCTGCCGGAAGAGCGGCCTTCAGTATTTCTCCGGGAGATGTGAAATAGCGCTCAGCCACCCAAAGCGCCGTCTCCACCAAGACTGCCGGAATCATCGGCGCAGGATCCAAAACGTCGCGAATGGACCGCACTTTGAAGTTTCCGTCCGGAGGGTGGGGCGACGCGCCGACGACGAAGCCCGTGATTATCTTGCGTCCGAAGGGAACGAGAACGCGCACGCCGCGCACGGCTTGATCGCGGAGCTGAGCCGGAACGGAATAGGCGAAGGTCTTCCGCACTCCTAGGGGAACCGCGACGTCCACATATTTCATTTGCCGGAAGGTAAGGACCTGAGGTAATCCCTGATTTTCTGGATGTCTTCCCAGACCTTACGCTTCTCGTTGGGATTCCTCAAGAGATAGGCGGGATGAAAGGTAGCCATGAGTTTGGCACCGCGGAAATCGATCAAGTGCCCGCGAAGCTTTGAGATTGGCTCTTTGGTGCGCAGCAGCGTTTGAGCGCCGAAGGTGCCGAGCGCACAAATTACTTTGGGCTTCACGGAAGCGACTTGTCGCAAGAGAAAAGGCTCGCATGAGGCTACTTCGTCGCCCTCGGGATTGCGATTACCCGGAGGACGGCACTTCAGGATGTTGCAGATGTATACGTCGTCCCTCTTCAGGTCGATGGCTTCAATGATCTTGGTCAGCAACTGGCCCGCTCGACCCACGAACGGCAATCCCTGTTCATCTTCATCAGCCCCCGGGGCCTCGCCTACGAACATCAAGTCGGCGTGAGGATTCCCCGATCCAAAGACAATGTTTTTTCGCGTCGGAGCCAGCTTGCAGCGCTGGCATTCGCCCAGATCGTCACGGATTGCCGCCAGGCTTTCGGCAGGCATGGCAATAGTCTCGAACATAGATCGCGGTTGTGAAAATATTCTGCTCGAAGATTTCACCGGATCGGGCTGCGGGGAAGAAGGGACTCCGGGCTCGACTTTCATGCTCGTGCCAGGGCGAGACGTGGCCGGCGAGGCGACGGGCCGGAGCCAGTCTATCCCGATGTCTCGGTAGAAGCGCAAGTAGGTCAGTATCTCTTGTGCGAGCCGTCTTGCGTCCGTCATCCTCCTAGTTCCATCTCATCCAGGACCACATCGTTGTTGCGCCACTTGCTCATCGTCCGGACCCTCAGGTCCAGGTGCACCCTGCAGCCGAGAAGCAGCTCGATGTCTCTTCGGGCCAGGGTTCCGATGTCGCGCAGGAGAGTCCCGCCCTTGCCGACGATAATACCCTGCTGCGACTTTTTTTCAACGAGAATGTCCGCGCCGATGAGCACGAGATCGTTTCCCGCCCTCTTGCTTTCATCGAAGGTTCGCACCACAACTCCGGTGCTGTAGGGCAATTCCTCACGTGTGCGTGCCAGGATCTTCTCCCGTATGAGCTCGGACGTGAGAAATCTTTCCGTGCGATCCGTGAATTGGTCGGACTCGAACAGCGGCGGCCCCTCCGGAAGGTACTTGAAAATATTATCGATGAGCAGGTCTAGATTCTCGTGGGTCAGAGCCGACAGCGGTATCAGTTCGAGAAAGCCAAATTCATTGCTGTACCGCTGCATGATGGGGAGAAGGCGGGGCTTGGAGATTCGATCGATCTTGTTCAGCAGCAGAAGAGTCTTGTGGCCGGCATTTTTCACCAGGTCCAGAACAAAGCGCTCGCCGGCGCCAAAGGAGATGGAGGCATCCACGACCAGAAGGACCAGGTCGACGTTTTTCAGCGAGTCCACCACCGATCTCATCATCCGCTGGTTCATACGATAACCCGGTTTATGTATACCAGGGGTATCGAGGAATACGCTCTGGCCGCGAGGCTCGGTGAGGATGCCCAGGATACGATGCCGGGTGGTCTGGGGCTTATCGGACACAATTGAGACTTTTTGACCGATGAGGCTGTTAAGAAGTGTGGATTTACCTGAGTTCGGACGTCCGATGATTACAACAGTGCCGCTTTTCATGTCCTGCAGAAGAGATTCGGGCTCTTTGTGGCAGCCGCCAAACAATACCACTAGGACACAAAGACACGAAGAAACACCAAGAATCGACCGACGCCTTAGCCGGGCACCTGCTGGCTCTTTCGATTCTCCAATGCGGTCAGGGCCATATCGAGGAGTCGATGAGCGATGGAGAGCTTGGACTCTTGATTCAGGGTCACCACATCGCCCGTGCCGGTCAGGATATGAACGGTCGCGGTATCTTCGCCGAAAACTCCGCGGGAGACATCATTGGCCACAATCAAGTCCAGGTTCTTGCGAAGCATTTTGTCGCGCGCATTGGCCATGAGATCCTGGGTTTCGGCCGCAAATCCGATCAATATTTGATGGTCTTTCGCCTTGCCGAGCGCTGCCAGTATGTCCTCGGTTGGAGCGAGCGGAAGAGAGGTTGGAGTCGCGCTCTTCTTTACCTTGTTTGTGTGGAACTGTGCCGGACGGTAATCAGTGACTGCCGCTGCCTTTACTACGATATCCATCTCGGGATAAAGACGAAGCACGGCGTCCTTCATTTCCGCCGCGCCACGGACGCGGATCGACTGCACGCCTGAGGGACAAGTCAAATGGGTGGGGCCGGATATCAAAAAGACCTGGGCTCCCCTAAGGCGGGCGGCCTGAGCCAGGGCATACCCCGTTTTTCCGGAACTTCGATTGGAAATAAACCGGACCGGATCGATGTCTTCCACGGTGGGGCCGGCGGTAACCAGGAC
Source organism: uncultured Acidobacteriota bacterium (assembly GCA_963827655.1). GTDB lineage: Bacteria > Acidobacteriota > UBA6911 > UBA6911 > UBA6911 > CAWHCF01. Next base: position 131,905 of record CAWHCF010000052.1, on the reverse strand, counting down.
CTTCAAACCCGCGAGTGAATCTCCGCGGCGAACCAGAGCCAATATTTCCGACACAATCGTGTCAGTCTCTGCCAGACGGCCTTCCCCCTCCATACCGCAGGCCAGCATCCCGGGTTCGGGGTTGACGAAGGTGTGACCGCGCGAGTTCAGCGTATCGACGCTGGCCCGGACGGCGGGGTGATTCCACATCTCCACGTTCATGGCCGGCGCCAGCAACACCGGGGCCGGCGTGGAGAGGTAGAGTGTCGTGAGAAAATCGTCGGCAATCCCGGACGCAAACTTGGCGAGAACGTTCGCTGTAGCCGGCACCACCGCGAGCAGCTGGATTTCCTGAGCCACTCGGATGTGCTCGATCCGGGAGTTGTCTCCGGGCCGGAACATGCCGGTAATGACTCGTCGACCGGAGAGCGACTCGAAGGTTAGAGGCGCAACAAACTTCAGCGCCGACCGCGTGAGCACCACCTGGACGGACAGGCCGGCCTTTTGCAGCCCGCGCATGACTTCGATCGCCTTGTAGGCGGCGATGCACCCGGTGATTCCCAGGGCTACCTTCACGATTCCCCTTTAGGCTGCTCCGGATGTGAAATTTCGAAACCGATGAGTCCCTGCTCCACTTCCTGCATCGCAACGTGCGCCGGTTTGGTTGACCTGGTTTTGATCTTCGGCTTCGCGTTATTCTGTAGCTGCTTGGCCCTCTCTGCGGCAATTATGATGAAGCGGTATTTTGATCCTACAGTCTCAGGGATCTTCTGCATCCAATCCTCCAAAAGTGGCTACAATCGACCTTGCCGGTTCTGCTCGCCGGCTCATGCGACATCGGGAGCTGACAACAATGGACCTCAATTCCTCGATGGATTTACCTAGTTCTTCGTTGATGATCAAGAAATCGTAATTCTTGTACTGCTTGATTTCATTAAATGCGATTTGCAGGCGCTGCTCGATGACGTAGTCCTTATCGAGCCGGCGGCTTTCGAGGCGCTGGCGGAGGACCTGAAACGAGGGAGGCATGATGAAAATGCCTATGGCCTCCGAGCGCCCCTGGCGGATGGTTTGAGCGCCTTGTACATCAACGTCCAGCAAGAGGTCGTCTCCCTCAGACAGAATCTCGTCAACCAATCTTCTCGACGTACCGTAGTAGTTGCCATAGACTTCGGCCCACTCGAGAAGCTCGCCACTGCGCCTTAGAGCCTCAAACTGCGCCCGGTCGACGAAATAATATTCAACGCCATTTTTCTCACTACCCCGAGGGGGCCGCGTGGTGTACGAAATCGAAAACCGAAGTCCGGGAACCTGTTTGAGCAGGCATGCGGCAAGAACTGACTTGCCGGCTCCCGATGGCCCTGAGACTATGAACAGATTCCCATGGTGGGCCATATCACTCGACGTTTTGGACCTGTTCCCGTAGTTTTTCGATTTCCACCTTGATGGCGACGCCCGCCCGCGTAATCTCAAGATGCGCTGTCTTGGAGAGTATGGTGTTTGCCTCCCGCTGCATCTCTTGCAGCAAGAAATCCATTCTTTTCCCAACCTCGTTCGGAGATGTCATCCAGTCTGAAAACTGGTCCAGGTGGCTCTCCAGCCTGGTAAGCTCCTCTGAGACGTCGCAGCGTTCTGCGACGAGCGCGACTTCCTGCGCCAGTCGTTGGGCATCGACGCCGTCCTGCGGAACGATTTGCGCCAGCCGTGCGGTGAGTCTTTGCCGGTAGTCGATGGCGACCTGAGGGGCCAGGGCGCGAATCTGTTTCGCATTTTGAGCTATGTCTTCCAGTCGCTGCCCGAGATCTTTCCGGAGAGCTTCCCCTTCCAGTTCGCGCATTCTGATCACTCCCTCAAGAGCCTGGCGCACGCTTTGCACGACGAGTTCGGCGGCGGCTGCGGTTGCCTCCACGGCGGGAAGCGATCGGAGGTCCCGGTTGGAAACCACTCCGGGCAAGCCGAGAAGGGTTTTTAGATCAAGTGAATCGTCGACGTGCAATTCCTCACGCAGTCTCGCGGCTGCTTCCATGTACGTGCGGGCCGCGTCCAGATCTACCGGCGAATCCCCGCGGCGGGATGCCTGGATTCCGACGTTAAGCTCAACGCGTCCGCGCCGCACCAAACCGCGCACGAGTTGTTGAACCTCGGGTTCAAGGAAGAGATACTCTCTGGGTATTCGTAAGTGGAGATCGAAGAATCGGTGATTGACGGCCCGAGCCTCCACTACCACCGATAAGTTGTCCGTCTGGCAAGACCCGGTGCCGTAACCGGTCATGCTTCGAACCATCTATCGCCGAAGCCTCACAATACCGAAATCCAATAATCTTACCCGTGGCCTGAAGCCGCGTCAAGGACAACCACTGCGTCGGGTGCGTCTTCGTGTCCAGACGGTTGATTGTCTTTGCCCGCCCACCCCGGAGACGCGATCAGAATGGAGTTACGAAGTGCGGGTAAGCTGGCGGCGAGGGACGAAGCTCTCGTCGCTCTGCAACTTGAAGAGTCGCCGGTAGAGTCCGTCCTGCGCCATGAGCTCCTCGTGGGTTCCCGTTTCGTGGATCCGCCCGTCCTCGAGTACAACGATGATGTCTGCGCGCCGGATGGTAGAAAAACGGTGCGCGATGATGAAGGTCGTGCGATCCTGCATCAGATTCGCCAGCGCCTGCTGAACCAGTTTCTCTGATTCGGAGTCGAGCGCAGACGTGGCTTCGTCGAGAACCAGTACGGGCGCGTTCTTCAGGATGGCACGGGCTATGGCAATGCGTTGACGTTCCCCCCCCGAAAGGCGCTGGCCCCGCTCTCCAACCAGGGTGTCGTATTTCAGAGGAAACTGCAGGATGAACTCGTGAGCCAGAGCGGCGCGGGCCGCCTGTTCAATAAGTTCGTCAGTGGAGTTCGCGCTGCCATAGGTAATGTTGTTCCGGATCGTATCGTTGAAGAGGAAAGTCTCCTGCGTGACGATGGCTATGTTTTTCCGCAGCGAATGCTGCGAGAAGTCGCGAATGTCGGTGCCGTCGATGCAAATCGATCCCGCCGAGATCTCATAAAAACGCGGGATCAGGCTGACGAGGGTGGATTTGCCTGCCCCGCTGCTGCCTACCAGCGCCACCACCTGCCCGCGCTCGACCTCGAGGTTGATATTCTTCAATATGCGGGCGTGACCGCTGGCATCGTTGTAATTGAAACAAACATCCCGAAATTCAATTCGTCCTTGAACGCCTTCGAGGGTGCGCGCCGACGGGCGGTCCTGGATCTCGAGATGGGTATCGAGCAACTCGAAGATGCGCGAAGTGGAGGCAAATACGCGCTGGAATTGCACGTGAATCCGGCTCAGTTTCCGGATTGGATCGTACATGCGAAAGAGTGAGAAGAGAGAGCCGCTAAAAACCCCGAGGGTCAGCGTGCCTTCTGCAATCCGGTGATGGGCGTAGTAAAGCAGGGGAATAAAACAGGCGACGCCCAGGAATTCCATCGCGGGCGAATTCAAGAACATGATCCGCGCGGCCTTCAAGTTAATGCGAAACAGGCGGGCGGCGGCTTGTCGAAAACGGTTCTCTTCCTGCGCTTCCATGCCAAAGGCCTTTACTATCCGGACTCCGGTCAGTGTCTGCTGCAATAGATCGCTCAGCGTGGCGATGCGTTCGCGGCTCTTCCAGCTCGCGCGGCGGATCTTTCTTCCCATCGTCAGGGTCACGAGCAGCGCGACGGGCGCGATGGTGAGCGCAATAGCGGCCAGCTTCCAGTCGATGTAGAACACCCAGGCGATCAAAAAAACCAGAAGCACCACTTCGCGAAAGAGCTCGGCGAGCGTGGTAGACACCGCTTCCTGGACCTGCTCGACGTCGCTGCTCATGCGCGACATCAAGCGGCCTGTCGAATTCAGAGAGAAAAAGCTTACGGACTGTCCCAAAACATGCCCGTAGAGTCTGTTGCGCAGTTCCATCACCACGCTTTGTCCGACATAGTTCATCGACGAATTGGAGAAGTAGACGCAGACTCCCTTGAGCAGAGTAAGGGTCAGCAGCGCGAGCGCCAAGCGAGTGATGGAGTCTCCCGGCAGAAGGGACAAGTAACGGTGGACGAATGCGAACTTGCCGTGAAGCGGATTCCCTGTTCCCATCCCCAGTACGTCATCAAACAGGGGAATGGCGAGAGCCGTGACCAGAACCTCGAAAGTGCCGGCGAACACCAGGAGTAGAAGTGAGAGGCTCAACAATCCGAGGTAGGGCTGGACGTAGGGTAAGAGCCTGCGCAGTTCATTCATGGCTTGGGGATTCTAGGTCTTCACTGCGGGCGAGTCAATCCGCGCCGACAACCAGGGCGTCAAGAGACTCGATGTCCTTACTGGTCACGGCGGCGTGGAGTGCCGCCGCCACCTCGAGGTTCACCCCGCGCTGCCGGAGGAGGAGCGCTCTGACGCATGGTGCCCATGGAACCTCGCGGTATGTGTGCGGGGGCGGACCCCGCCCTGCTGGAAGGTCCGCCGTCGCCACCCCGCGGGCGCGAATGCCCGAAATCACGCGGCGTTCCCGGCTCGGGCTGCCGCGCCCTCGATTCGGGACGGGCGCGATTCGTATCTCGAGGCGTGATCTCCGGTGCGGACCTTTCGTATCGAGGAGCCTGCGGAATCGGGATTTCCGATGGTTGCGCCGAGCCGTAATCCGGACGGGATCCCGGCAGTTCCCTTGCGCGGCTCTGAAACCGCCGCGATTCGGAGGGTCTTCCTGGCTGCGTCAACTGGGGGGAGACGTCGGGCGTTCCGGGCATTTCTCTTCCCTTGCGCCCGTCTTGTCCGTCAAATCCCGGTTGAGCCGGGTAGATGCGCCCCCCGCTTCGCTCACTCTGGTCGGGACTATTCGGAGCGCGCCGGTTCCAGATACTGGACCTCCCGCCGCCACCGATTTCCAGATTCGGCGCCCGTGCGCGGCGAAGCAGAAGCTTCGGGTCCGTGCGCACCGCTGGAAGGCGTGCGGCGGCTTCCAGCGGTTTGGGTTGCGTCATTCCGCTCCACACCCCGGATGAACGGCATCGGCGCCGCGGTTACTATGCGCACATACCGATTCGACCCTCCAGTTACAGCCGGGGGCTCTGTGCGCACGACGACCGGCCGGCTACCACCTGCCGGCGGGCGAAATGCTGCGCGCTCAGGAACTGGAGCGTAACTGTGCGCGGTCGGCCTCACTTCCGGTTGACCTGCGATCAATCGGCCCTGCTGCCAGGGACGTTCGAAACCCTCGGGCGGAAGAGTTCGGGTTCTGAGGCCGCGCTCTCCATTCGTGAACTGTTCGGTTCTGAGGGTCTGGAACGCACCGGGTACATTGCGGTTGATCAAATCGTCGGGCCCGCGCCGCTGAACCAGCCTCAGGTGGTTGAGACGATAGCGGTACGCCGGATTGTAGTAAAAGTTATTGACGTTATAGTAGTCGCCAGGTCCGAGCGGACACCACGAGACCGATGTCGGTCCCTGATAAAAACGCACCAGGCCTGGAGACCAGAAGTGGAACCCGAAAGAAGGGCCGGGGATCCAGCACCAACCCGAGCTGACACTGTGGAACCAGCGGCCATAGTGATAGGGGAGCCAACCCCAGGGTTCGTATGATACCCAGGTCCATCCCCAATTCGGACGAAAGCACCAGCGCCCATCCACGTAGGGAGCCCATCCCGGGGTCACAGATTGCGGAACCCATGCCGGACCATACTCGTCAATCACAGTCCAGCGCCCATGTCGGTCGAGCTCGCGAACGCCTGGATGAACATAATCTGGAACGTACTTTCTGCTGTCATAGGCCACCGCGTCGGCAATTCGGCGGTCGGTCCATTCATCCCAGGCATCCCTATCGGTGTAGCGCGACAGGACGTGCGTGTCCTGATCGCCGGGGCTCACGTGGACCAGTTCACCCGAATCCAGGCGCTCAGTGAAGCTGTTGTTTGCCGCTTCCATGAGACCCTTGCGAACGATCCCGTCGCTATCCCCATTTTCGTGGACGTCAAACCGGTAGACGCCTTTTCGGAGGGTGTTGAAAGCAGCCGCGGGCGTGTTAATCTCAAAACCTAGGCTGCTCCCGACCGTCAAAGTAGATAGTCCGAGCAAGATCCTGAACTGGATGAAGTCATCTTTCAGGGCGAGGATTTCGACGTCGCTTTTTTCAGCCAACCTCAAGACCGACCCATCGTCGAACTCAATCTCTGCCCTGCCATCTTCTCCCGTGTAGATTCGATCCCCCGCCTGGAGGGCCAGATTAACGCTGGCTGCGGTCCAGTCGACGTCGCTCGAATGCTGGAAACTGACGTGCCCCTCGACGTACGAGAGCCGGACGATCCGGCTAAAATTTTTCATGTCCTGGGCTTCAGCCGAAGGTGCAGCCAGGACCAGGGACAGAGTCAGGACTAGGAAGGTGGCAAGCGTCATCAAAGGTTCTTCTGCGCGGGACATATAACTCTCCGCCCGGAGCGACTACTCAATTGGATGTAAGATCCCTGGTAATTTCTCATCCAAATCCGCCTGACCGGTCGACAAAATTATGTCACATAAAGGGTTCGCGCAGAAATAACTTCGCATTCTGGCGCCAGAGTCGGTGATCCATTATTGAACCGTGGTTTCTCTCGGCTGCCTAGACTGGCACCTTCAGGACGCGCCATCGGGCTGCCGCCCCCAGGCCCGCTGGCATTGTCGCTCGCTCCTCACGTACCGCGCCGGGTACGCATCGTCGCTCGCGCCTCGGCAGCGGGCCTGGGGGCCTGCAGCAGAATGTGAACTTATTTCTGCGCGAACCCTGAGAGAAGCGCGGGAACGTGACTCCTGCCGTCCAAGGGGTCAGGGGCGTACGGTGCTTACGCCCGTGCTTTCGCTCTGATTCCTGATCTCTCTGATGTACGGCGCCAGATCGATCCGAACCAATTCCGACACGGTCTCGATCAGGTAGTCTGCAACCTCTCTGGCGGTTGCGAAACTCAGCGCCCTCTCGGCCAGCCTGGAGGCAGAATCAAGCCTTACCGAGTTAAGCACGCTGCGAATTACCGGAATCGAGTAGGCGTTCATGCTCAAGTCGCCGAAACCCAACCCAAGCAGCAACACGGCAACGAACGGATTGGCCGAGATCTCGCCACAAATCCTGACTGGCTTGTTCTGATTTCGCGTTACTTCCGCTACGCGGCTCAGACACTGGAGGATTGAAGGATGCAACGGCTGAAACAGATAGGACACTTGCGGATTGCTGCGATCGACCGCGAGCGTGTACTGAACCAGATCATTGGTTCCGACGCATACGAAGTCTACCTCACGGGCCAGCCCTTCCAGCGCCAGAACCGCTGCGGGCACCTCAACCATGATGCCGAGCGGAACCGGGCCTGGCCCCTGGTGTAAACGGTCGAGGCGAGAGCGCACACCATCGATCAACGCCCTGGCTTCCCAGATTTCTTCCAGGGTCGATACCATCGGAAGTACGATCTGCATTTTGCCCGAGGAACTAGAGCGCAAGATCGCCTCAACCTGGATCTCAAAGAGTGCCGGCGACTGAAGGCTCATGCGTATGCCGCGGATTCCCATGCTCGGATTGCGCTGGGTTTCGAACTCCGTGCCCGGCGCGACTTTGTCTGGACCCGCATCCAGGGTGCGAATGGTTACGGGAAAGGGGTGGACGGCTTCGGCCAGCATCCGGTAGGTTGCGATTTGTTCGTGCAATTGTGGAAAGCCGGTGGGATGAGCGAAGAAGAGGAATTCTGAACGGAAGAGCCCTATGCCTTCGGCTCCGCATTTCCTGGCGGCTTCGACTTCGTGAGGTACCTCGAGGTTGGCGCGCAGCGAGATGGCCAACCCTTCCCGGCTTAGATTGGGCGATTCTAATGGAATGGACGGGATGTCGGCCATCGACCTGAATTCTTCCAGGCGCGTATGAATGCTATGGACTCGACTCTGAGAAGGATTTATCACGACCAGGCCTTCATCTCCGTCGAGCAGCACGGTATCTCCAGTGGTAACGGAGTTGAGAAACTCGCGTACTTCCATGACCGCCGGAAGTCGAAGGCTCCTGGCAATGATAGCGGTGTGTGAAGTTCGTCCTCCAGACTCCAGAGCCAATCCCCTGATCTTCTGAAGATCCAGTGTGGCGAAGGTCGTCGGATCGAAGTCATTCGACACGAGGATGAGATCATCGGGCAACGCATCCCACCCCACCTGGTTATCACCGGATAGATTGACAAGGATGCGACCCATTACGTTTTCGATGTCGCTGACCCGGTCGCGGAAATACTCGTCTTCCAAAGACTCATAGGCGCGGCGCATGCGATCGGTCGCTCGACGAACGGCCCATTCGGCATTCACCTTGTCGGCCTGTATGTTCGATTCGATCTCCACGAGCAGGCTCGGGTCTTCCAGCATGAGGATGTGGGCATCAAGAATGTAGCTATGCTCATGTCCCACCTTTTCTTCCAGCCGGGATTTCCGGGCTTCCAACTGTTCTTTCGACGCTTGCACGGCGCGGCGGAAACGTCCTACCTCTCTTTCCACTAAAGATGGATCAACATGGATTTTGAAGACCACATGGTTGCGCGTGTCCAGTTTCAGCGCGTTACCTATCGCCAGGCCGGGCGAAACACCATTTCCATGAAAGATGTGTTCGGGTTTCGAGGTGATCAATTCTCTTCTCCAAACTTCTCTTCGAACAGGCGCAGAATGGCGGCACCAGCCTCGGCCTCGTCTTCTCCATCGATCGAGACAACCAGTGACGTCCCTTGAGACGCGGCCAGCATAAGGACCCCCAGAATACTCCTGGCGTCGGCCTGCTGGTTGGTTCCGTTGCGTGAGAGCAGGATCTCGCTCCTGAAGCGCGAGGTCAACCGGACCAGCTTGGCCGCCGCGCGGGCATGCAACCCCAGCCGATTTTGCACCTGGATGAGATGTCGGATCATGCGCCGAGAAAGTCGCTCGCCATTGAGATGCTGGACCGGCCCTGATCTCGCACACCGCGCGCCATCGAATCGAGCGTTTCTCCCTCTTTCTGCGTGGCAATCCTGATGATCATGGGAAGATTGACCCCGGTGACCACATCGACTTTGCCCGGCTCATGAAAGGAAAACGCGATGTTCGAGGGAGTCCCTCCGAACATGTCGGTGAGGATGAGTACTCCGGCGCCATGCTCGACCTCGGCGATACGCCTCTCGATCTCCCTGCGCGCGTCGTTGACGTCATCGTGCCATCCAATGGACACGGCCTGGATATGAGAGATTTCGCCCACGATCATTTCTGCCGCAGCCACGAGTTCGTGAGCGAGTTGACCATGGGTCACCGCTAGAGCGCCGATCATGCTACCTCCTGGCAACCAGGCATTCTGTCCATAGTGCGCAATCTTGCTGAGCTTGCCGCCGAGCCTCGCGAAAATGGCCGGACTGAAGAAAGGGGCACTCCAAACCCGCCGTCCTCAGCGATACGGATCGCGATGTCGAATTCGAATGGACGCTGTTCGCAGTTTGAGAAGCCGAGCCAACTCTTCAACCACGAAGACGGAGCGGTGACGTCCTCCCGTGCACCCAATCGCAATGGTCAGATAGCTTTTCCCCTCCCGGACGTAAAATGGGATGAGATATTGGAGGAAGTCCTTGACTCGCTGGACGAACTCCAGTGTCTCTGGTACCGAGCGAAGATACTTTATCACCCTGCGGTCCTGCCCGGTCAGAGATCTCAAACCTGAAACGAAGTACGGATTAGGGAGAAAGCGGACATCAAAGACGAGATCCGCTTCCAGCGGCACCCCATGCTTGTAGCCGAAACTTACGAGGTTCACGTTCAACGCCCCCCGCGGATGCGACCGGAAGCGATCCATGACCAGAGCCTTTACCTGGTGGATGGAGTATTCCGATGTGTCGATGATCACGTCGGCAAGCTCCCGGATCGGGCGCAACTGTTTCCTCTCGAGACGGATGGCGTCGGGCAGCGATTTTTCACCGACCAGAGGGTGCGGTCGCCTGGTTTCACTGAACCTTCGGACGAGAATCTCGTTGCGCGCCTCGAGGTAAAGGACGAACAACCGGAACTCGAATTTTCTGATCTCGGTGATCATCTTCTCGAGATCGCGCAGCTTTTCGCCTGCGCGAACGTCTATCACTAGCGCCGCCCTTTCGACCTCGCCTCCACTAACGTGGATTCCTTCGATGAACTTGGGTATCAGTGGAACGGGGAGGTTATCGATGCAAAAGAAACCGAGATCCTCGAAGGCTTTGAGCACAGTCCCTTTTCCGGACCCGCTCATGCCGGTGACGACGACAAGATCCTGCAGACTCATGGCATTCAGGTGACGGTCGTAAGCGGCCTGCTTCGTAACGGGAAGAGCCTTCTAACTTTCGCCCGCGTGGCAAAGCGCAGAGGAAAAAACCAGCCACGAAGACTCAAGAGGTGATGCAGCTCTCAAGCGTGGATCAGACCCAATGAGCCGTCCTTCCGGCGGTACAGAACGTTTACGGCGCCTGATTCGGAACTGCGAAAAACGACAAAGGGGTAGTCTGACTGTCCCAATTCGAGCACCGCTTCTTCGAGTCCCATCGGCTTCTTGTGGGCCTCTTCTTCCAGAATGCCGTTTCGGCCTAATCCGACGGGGACCACCCCAACTCCGCTTTTCTCCGCGACCGATTTCACTTTTGCCAGATGACGCTTCTTTTCGATGATCTTGGTCTTGTGCTTAAGCGCCTGGCGCTCGAGTTTTTCGAGCGCCAGGACGATTGAAGAATACATGTCCTTGGTTTCGCTCGTTCCGGTAAGGTCAAGCAGCTTCGATTTCAAAAGAATCTCGGCACTGTGCCGGTCTTTTTCGACCGCGATGATAACGTGAAAACTGAGATCACTCCCGAGAATCTTTGTGAATTTACGAAGCCTCTTCAGCACGTAAGATCGAATGGCCGGCGTGATGAGAATGTGCCGGCCCGTTATTTCGACGTTCATCGGTATTACCCCTCGAGATCTCGGACCAAACATCATTTCGCGGGCCTGGTGGACATCCAGAATACCAGTAGTGCGGAATGAGTAAAGAAGACCGGCGATCTCAGAAGAGATACCCGATCTTTCGTTCGCGGGAACCTGGAATCTGCATCTGTTCCCGGTATTTCGCTACGGTGCGACGGGTAATGAAGATATTATCGCGGCGCAGCAGCTGCCCCAGTTGGTTGTCTGAATACGGTTTTGATTTACTCTCGTTCTCGATCATCTTCCTTAGCTTGAGTTTGACCTGAACTATCGATACTTCCTGGCCATCAGGATTCTCTACTCCCATTGTGAAGAACTTTCGCAGCTCGATGACTCCCTGGGGCGTATCCACATATTTGTTGGTGACAACTCTGCTGATCGTCGAGCTGTGAACTCCCAGCTCGCTGGCTACGTCCTTGATCAACATAGGACGCAAAGCCGAAGGTCCCTGCTCGAGGAATTCCCGCTGCCGGTTCAAAATACAAGCGCACACCTTGTAGATTGTCTGCTTGCGCTGGCTGACACTTCGCAAAAGATCCACCGCGGAACGAAATTTCTCTCTTAAGAAGGTCTTGGCCTCGCCGGTCACGCCGTTATTCTTCAAAAGGTCACGATAGCGCGCATTGAGTCTGAGATGCGGCATACCCTCGTCATTCTGGATAATGACGAATTCGTCGTTCACTTTTGCGATCGTCACCTCAGGCTGAACATAGGCGGCTTTTTGAGAGTTGTGTTTTTGACCAGGCTTTGGAATGAGGTGTTTGATGGTATCGACCGCACGCAGCACCTCCTCGAAGGTCGAACCGGTGCGGCTCGCCACCTCTTTGAACTTGTGAGTTTCCAGGAGAGGTAGATGCTCTTGAACCACGCGCCAGGCCAGGGTGTCCCGCAGATTCAACGACTCGAGCTGCAGGGACAAGCATTCACGCAAGTCTCGCGCGCCCACTCCCACCGGGTCCATCTCCTGGACGACGTGGAGCGCCTGCTGAGCTTCTTCGAGATTGCATGACGCCAGCTCGCACACTTCCTCGAGTGTAACCAGAAGATAACCGTCCTCGTTGAGGTTGCCGATGATCTCCTCGGCGATCTCGGCCATCCGCGGTTCGGTTCCTGAAAGCCCGAGTTGCCACAAGAGATGATCGCTGAGAGTGGGAGAACGGACGAGAAAGGATTCGAAAGATGGCTTATCGGAGTCTTCAATCTCGCGGTTCTTGTAACCCGTGTCCAGGTACTCATCGAAAAAATAGCGGAAGTCGATCTCATCAAATGAATCCCGTTCCCCGTCCGGCTGGGGCTCTTCTTTGACCGCAGGTTCGTCTGCGGAGCGCTCCTCCAGGCCAAGTTCCTTGGGGGTTTCCTGTTCAAGTACTTCCTCAAGTATCGGATTCTCCGTCAGCTCCTGATTAAGCATTTCCTGCAGTTCCAGTTTGTTCAGCTGCAGCAGCTCGATTTTCTGGAGTAGCGACGGAGTAAGCGCGAGCCTAGGGGCTAGTCGTAGGTCGAGCGATTGTCTCAAGTTCGGCCGGCGGTTGGTATTCATGAGCTCAATTCAGTCTGAAATGCTCGCCCAAGTAAACCTTCTTGACTTCCAAGTCGTTGGTGAGTTCCTCCGGAGACCCGTCTCGCAGGATTTTACCCTCGGTTATTATATAGGCACGGTCCGTGATATTCAAAGTCTCCCGCACATTGTGGTCGGTTATCAGAACGCCTATGTTCTTTTCCTTGAACCGGGCAACGATCCGCTGGATGTCCAGGACGGCAAGCGGGTCTATGCCGGCGAAGGGTTCGTCGAGCAGAATGAACTTCGGCGTCCGGACAAGGGCCCGAGCTATTTCAAGCCGTCTCCGTTCTCCGCCTGAAAGCGTATAAGCTCCCTGCCGGCGCAGGTGCTCGATGCCGAATTCTTCAAGCAGGCCGTTGACGAGCGCCTCCTGCTCTTCGCCCGTCACGCTCATAGTTTCCGCAATACTCTTGAGATTTTCTTCGACGTTCAACTTTCGAAAAACCGAAGGCTCCTGTGGCAGGTAACTGATCCCCGAGCGCGCCCGTTGATACATGGGCAGGCTGGTAATCTCAATGTCGTTGACGAACACGCGCCCGCTATCGGGAGAAATGAGACCGACAATGATGTAAAACGTCGTGGTTTTTCCGGCGCCGTTGGGTCCCAGTAGACCGACAACCTCTCCCTGGGTGAGCCTGAGACTGACCTCGTTGACCACCTTCCTGCCTCGATAGGCCTTTGAGAGACCCGAGGCTCGCAACGTGCTAGTAGTCATCCAAAGTCATTGAAACCCAAGCTCTTAGGCCCCTTAGTGGTTTTCGAGCAGGATCCTATCATCGGTGCTGAAGAATGTCAACCTGCCGGCCCGGGACTTCCCTCTCTCCGGATCCAGAATCTCAGCCGGGCTTCCGGTTACCACGAACTTGCCGGGCGAGAGGTAGTAGTCCGCAAACTCTCCGTTTACCTGGCGACTCGATTGCCGGATCAAGATCTTTCCCCGCGCGGCAGCGCGGTCGATCTGCTTTCCTTCCCTGTCGAAGACAGCGTCGAGGCTTTCGGATGACATCGTTGCGTCTTCGGATTTCAGCGAAACGTTCCCCGCGTAATGGATGGAGTTTTGCTCTCTAACGTAGCGCAGCCGATCGCTTCGAATAAACACCCGGGAGTCCTTTTCTTTTTTTTGAGCGCGCGACGCAGTTGTCTCGTTTTTGGATTGGACGGCCGCGCTATGGCGCAGAACCAGATGGCGCACGTCGCCGTCGGCCTCCACCCTTTCTCCGCCTTCGAGAATCTCCAAGGCTTTTGACTGGAGCTGTCCATTCTCGGAGAGCATTTGGACGCTGCCCGAGTAGCGCGCTCGCCCGTCCTCACTCCAGTATTGCATCGACTCCGCAGTCACCACGCTGGGGGACGCCGAGTTTGAGGAGGGGGCAAACGGTCCGCGCAATTCACCTTCTTGAGGCCGAAGCACGGTGCGCACGGTCTTGTTCACAGACAGGTTCCTGTTTTTTTGATCGTACTCCACAACCTCACCCGTCGTGGTCCCATTGGCATCAGCGATTTTGGGCGACTCGCGCAGAATCATGATTTCGGCAGCAGCCTGGTAGTCTGCTCTACCGGACGTGGCGCTGCGTGAACGATCCTCATAACGAAAGTTGCCCCATTGCGACACTGTTTCGGCAGTCCCGTCTTTTTCGCTGAAGGTGGCGCGGATATCCTTGCTCGAAGTATTGAATTCCTGGGCGGGAGCGTCGGTAGCGGGATCGGGTGGTTTCTGGAAAAAGACCCTGACATTTCCGGAGCCTTCGAAGAGCTTGAGGCGATTGCTGCCAGGAAAAATCCGGAATTGAATGCCGTCGGCCTGCAACCGGCGGATTTCCTGATTGGAAGGTCCTCCAACCGGTACGCCCGACACCACCACGGATCCGGAAGCGCTCGCCCGAGTCCGGGGTCTCGCCTCTCTCGTCGTAGAGCATTTTCAGGAAGGCAGCCGTTAGAGAGCGCCCCGGCTCCGGACGAGTACCCGGCCGTTCCTTGCGTGGCGGTGTCTTCCATTCGACGGAACGCTCCGCCTGGAGTTCGCTCGGAACGCTGCGACCTTCGAAGTTCCGGAAAGAAATCCGTATTTCCTCGGCCCTCAGGTCATCATTGCCCCGTTCGGAATCATTCGTGGTAAGCAGCCGAGCGCGTTCCCAGATTCTTACGCGCTCCATCAAGCTGGTTCCGGAAAAGAACGCTGCTTGCAGGTTTTCGCCTTCGGCCCGGCTTGCGTTGGCGCCACGCCTGAGATGAAACTGAACCGAGTGACGGCATTGCACGTCGCGGGCAATTCCTCGGTCGGGATCCATTTCAAGATGGATCTCCGAACCACGCAACTCCTGTTCGTTGTCCTGGCTCTTCGACGAAAAGACCGCATGCCCTTCGACGTCGATTCGCTCCAGAGCCCCGGAAGGGGAGTTGATTGCGAATGCAATCTGGTCGCCCTTGAGCGCCCGGGTTTCCGAGGGATCCTTAACCTGATATTGGGCGTTCCCACGACAAAGCATGGAAGTAATCTGTTTTCTATCTGCGCTCAAAGTTGCCACGAGTTCTTCACCGGAAAGCGAATCCGTCTCGGACTCCAGCGATGTATTGCCCTGAAAGTGAAGACGCTGATCGGCTTCCGAATAGGTAGCCCTCGCGGCTGTGATTCGCACATTCTCTACTTTGGACGAACCATCTTTCGCGGTCACGGTCCGCTTCAATGTGAAGTCAATCTCGCTGTGCAGCTCGAGGAATTTCGGCTGATGCTGATATCTCACTCCCTTGGCCGAGCCTGCCATGTCGCTCGAAGCGAGCCTTAGACGGTCCTCGGTCGTGCCCAGGTTGGCTTGCAGATCATAGTGCAGGGTGTCGGTCTGCAACTCGAGGCCCTCGCCCATCTGGATCCGGACGTTTCCGGAAAAAAGGACTTTCTTGTGTTCCCGGTCGTACCGCGCCTGGCGACTGCGGATATGATTCTGGATTGAGCCGTCCGGCTTGAAATCGAAGGCCTCGATTCCCTCGAGGTAGCTCTTGCCTTCGCGCGTCTCGAGCAGCCGGTCAGCGCGAATCTTGAAACGAACGAGACCCTTCTCGTGTTGGGAGTACTCGATGCTATCGGCTGAACGGAGCGCGTCTGCGCTGAGAAGCTTGGCCGCTTCAGTTATGATGCGCGAACGGCGCCGCCAGCTTTCCAGGTAATTGGCCGAGACGGCGACGAGAACCAGCACGATCAAGGCCAGGAGCGCCCGACGCAGAAGTCTTACGTGCCGCAGATGCAATTTCCCTCCGACTGCGTGCTAGTGTCTCATGCAGTATAGGAGCCGCGACTAAGGGAGTCAACGCAGGCAGGATTTAGGATTTAGGATTTAGGATTTAGTCTAGCTGGATCCTGGATCCTGAATCCTAGATCCTAGATCCTAATTCAGATCGGAAGGTATTTCAGTAACTTCAGCATCCCAAGCTTCAAAGGAACGCGCTGCACGGATGGATCGGTGTCCTGATGCAGTTCGTGGTGGTGATCGACGTACCAGCGGTATGATTCAATCATCATTTCTGCGTTTGAGTACTTGCTCGACCACCCTAATTCTTTCTTCGCGAGCTCCACGTCGAAGTAGATGTCATGGGCGTATAGCAGGAACTGGTAAGGAACGACGGGCGACAGGCGAAGCGCGGCCAGCGCTTTCATGACGCCAAGGGCCAGCCAGCGAGGACAGGCGCTCACTCTGGAACCCGTCGCCGCGGCTTCGGCCAGCTGCTGAAGGTCCTCTTTCAAAGTACCGAACCTCTCGGCGCCGATATTATAAAGGCCCGCCCCCGGGCGCTGGCTCGCCAGCCGCACGGCACGCACAAAGTCGCGCACATGCAGGAACTGGATCCTGTTCGAACCTGGGCCGAAGGTCCACATGGTCCTTCCGCACCGCATCAATTCGAAGGCGACGTGGAAAATTCCCAGCCGGCGATAACCCATCATGCTGCGCGGGCGAAGAATCGTGATATCCAATCCACGTTCCACGAACTCACGAACCACAGCTTCGCCCTTCGTTTTGCTGCGGCCGTACCCCTCGACTGGGGTAGGCGGGCTTTGCTCTGTAATCGGTACCCTGCGGGGAATGCCAAAGATTCCGCAGGTTGAAATGTGAATACATTTCGGAATGCGCGCTTCAAGACATTCCTGCAGCAGCGTTCGGACTCCGTGAACGTTGATTTCTTCAAAGAGTTTTTCTGAGCGGACCAGAGGGACCGCTGCGGTCGAGTTGACCACGAGGTCCGGCCGATGCTTCTTCAGAAGGTTTCGGATTTCGTTCGAGTTGCGGATATCGACCCGTTCGTAGAGACAGAGCTTTTCATGAGGCGGGACGAGGTCGGCGTTAATGCATCGGGTGCCGTGCTGCATGAGTTCGTCCACCAGGACGTTTCCCACGTAGCCGGACCCGCCAAGGACCAGAGCGGTTTGCGCCATCATGTGCGATTGACGATTTACGATTGACGATTGACGATTGAACCTCACGGATTCAATTGTAAATCGTCAATCGTCAATCGTAAATCGTCAATCTAAAGGTTAGGGCCGCGCCAGGGCGCGCGCATTGTAACTCTCGGGCTTCACTTCTTTGGAAGACATCTTCACTTCCCAAATATAATGGACCTCTTTGTTGTCTGCGAGTTGTGTAAATGTGAGGTCCACGAGAAAGGCGTCTGAGCTTCTTTTCGCGGCGGACCAGGCCTTGAAGCGCAGCGACGGATTGCCCCCTTTCACCATTGCGGCAATAGTTTCGCTCGAGCGCACAAGAATGTCGTAGGCCTCCTGCTCGATCTTTCCCTGCCTGAATTCAGGCGGAGCCTGGTCGTCGCTGACGCTGGTTTCAGGCAAACTCTGGGATTCGGGAGCAGGCGTGCTGGAGGCGTCGGGCGGTGAAGAGGTTACTGGTGGGCGGTAGACCCTGTTAGTGAGATCAATCATTCCCGGTAACGCTGACGGTGAGCGGGTCACCACCGGACGCTCGAACTCCGCGGGGAACGGGTGACGGTTCTCTCCGACTTTTGCCCAGATCGGCGGCGACGCGAGAGGGCCGGTGGCTTCATAAAGCGCGTGGATCCGCGTGTAGAGCCGATGGCGAAGCGAAGGGATCCCGAGCAGTGGGAGGCCTATGACGACCACGACCACAAGGAGGGCCATATAGACGCGGGCTTGAACTCGAGAAATGTGCGACAGACCCCAAAACCCTTGCTCGCCGCGCATCGGGACGGCCTGGTGCTTCAAGCTGGACAATTCTCTCGATTCCATTTTGTGTTTCTTTGCGGCTTCGTGTCCTTATAGATTAACGACAGCCACCACGCAGACCGAAATCGCTAAGCCCTGCCTCCGCCGTTGCGCTTCTTGACGCCGCGATGGACCAGGTACTGATAAATGAATTCGTCGATCTCGCCGTCGAGGACCCGGTCAGTGTCGGAGGTCTCGTACTTCGTGCGATGATCTTTAACCATTCGATATGGATGCAGCACATAGGATCGAATCTGACTTCCCCATGCGATATCGAGTTTCGTGTCCTCGACCTCCTGCAATTGCTGGCGTTTCTTTTCCAGCTCCAGATCGTAGAGCCGGGCGCGCAGAATCTTGCGGGCCATTTCCCTATTGCGGATCTGAGACCGCTCGTTCTGACAGTGGACCACGATCCCGGTGGGAATGTGAGTGATTCGAACCGCCGAGTCGGTGACATTCACATGCTGGCCCCCCGCGCCGGAAGATCGATAAGTATCGATACGCAGGTCTTTCTCTTCGATCTGCACGTCGATCTTGTCGTCAATTTCGGGATATACGAAGACTGAAGCGAAGCTCGTGTGGCGACGCGCAGCGGCATCAAACGGGGAAATCCTGACCAGGCGGTGCACGCCGCTCTCCGCCGTCAGGTTGCCGTAGGCAAGCTCTCCTTTCACGAGAAAGGTCACCGATTTGATACCGGCTTCGTCTCCATACTGGTAGTCGAACATTTCGGTGACGTATCCCGACCGCTCCGCCCACCTCAGGTACATACGCACCAGCATTTCGGCCCAATCCTGGGATTCGGTTCCGCCGGCGCCGGGATGTATGGTAATGATGGCATTGGAGCGATCGTGCTCACCGGCCAGCAAGATCCGGATCTCGGTGTGCTGGGCTTCTTTCTCCAGCCGATCCACTTCGACGGCAAGGTCGTTAAGGACATCTTCACCTTCCACCGCCAGTTCGACAAGGGCGTGAAGGTCGGAAATGTCGCGCGCCAGTTTGGTGTCTAGTTCCACGTCCTCCTCGAGCCGCCGCCGATTCTGCAGTGTTGCCTGCGCCTCTTCCTGGTTGTCCCAGAATTCCGGTCTTGCCACCTGTTTTTCGAGCTCAAGGATCTCGCCGCGCTTGTGCTCCGCATCAAAGATAACCTCGAATCTGTTCTATTTTTTCATCGATGGCATTAACCTTGTCGCGCAATTCCTCGAGCATCCTGTCCTCCTGTGGGTTTCTTTTTTGCTCAGAGTTTACTCCTCCGGGGCCGGAACCCCAGGGCCAGCAAAAGACACATAATGATAGCACACCCGATTGCGAATAAGTCGCCGTGACGGGAGTAGAAGGTCGGCTCCGCTATAAAGGCGAAATTCCCGACGCACACCTCTTCGCGCAAGATCGCCGTCCTGACCTGAATGCGTCCGGTGGGTTCCACGACGGCGGAGATGCCCGTGTTGGCCGCTCGAATCAGGTAGCGACGATTCTCGACCGCCCGCCAGCGCGACATAGCCAGATGCTGGTGGGGGGCGGCAGTGTCCCCGTACCAGCCGTCGTTTGTCAGGTTCACAATCAGTTCGCTCCCTTGCCGGATGAACTCCCGGACCAGATTGGGGAAAACGATCTCGAAGCAGATCACGGCATTCACCGGGTGCCCGCCCATGTGGACAATTCGATAGTTAGTTCCGGGAGTGAAGGCGCTCACGTCTTTGGTTACGGACTCGGCGAAGAAGAAAATCCGTGACCACGGAATGTATTCGCCAAAAGGGACCAGGTGAATCTTGTCGTAACGTCCCGCTTCTCTTCCCTGTCCATCGAGGAAATAAGCGCTGTTGAAGTAGCGCGTCGCGCTTTGCCCATCGGCGAAACTGATGTTGTTGAAAATCACTCCATAGCGGAACTGGCGGGCAAGATCCTGGATGGTCTGACGATACGCAGTATCATACTGGTAGGTTAAAGGCGAGGGGGATTCGGGAATTACCAGCAGGTCCACCTTCGAAGCCGAGACCTGGGCTGCCATCTTTGCGTAGCCGTGCTGGAATTTCCAGGCCAGGACGTTGTCCGGCTCCTCGAAAGAGAGGTTTCCCTGAAGCAGGGCGGCCCGGGCGACGGGGGTCGAGTTTACCCAGTGGCCCTGCGCCTGATGTCCGTACGCGATGGTTCCTGCAACGAGCATGGCGCCCGCGACGATCGGTACGAAAGCATTTTTTCTTCCGAATCTCAGAATGGTCCAGGCGATGCCTGTGTTTATCCACAAGATCACGAACGAGACGCCATAGACCCCGGTGAGATCCGAGATCTGGATGAGCGGCAGGTACTCGGTCTGGGAATATCCGACCTGGAGCCAGGGGAAACCTTCGAAGATAACGAAGTTTCTAACGTATTCCAGCGCTACCCACGCCGCCGGAAAAGCAAGCAGAAAGACATCACCGGTACGCTTCATGCAGACGCGGGTCAAAGCGCACGCGATTCCGGCGTAGCACGCCTGCATCGCCACCAGCAACCCGTAAAGGACCCAGGCAAGAACTACGGGAATTCCGCCGTACTGCGCCAGCACCGCCGGTATCCAGATCAGCAAGCCGAAAAACTGGACGCTGCCGGTGATGAAACCACCCAGGAACGCCGGTCCAGGCCCGCTGGAAAAGAAAAGGTAAATAACCAGAGGAACCAGGCCTACCCATGCCAGGTAGCCCTGGTTGATCGTGGGAAAGGAGCAAAACAGGAGAAGGCCCGATACTGCGGGCAGCCAGAGCAGCTTGAACGCTGGGATCGGCACGCTAGGGATTGGTCTTCTTGATGAGTGTGCTGAACCCGTCGCGCTTTAATTTGAGTTCCATGTCAGCCGCTTCGGCTCGGGAGTCGAATCGTCCGACCTTCACCTGGTAGAGCTCCTGGGTACTCGAGGGCTCGATGGTGAATTCGTAACCCTTGGACTTCAACACCGCGGCCCGGGCCTCGGCATCTCGCCGGTTCCGGTAGGCAGCCACCTGAACTGAATAGGTCGCCTTGTTGGCCGGCGGAAGTCCGACGCTCGAGTCCGCAGGAAGCGAAGTCTTGGTTTCAGGCTTGGCAGCGCCGGTCGTGCTTGTGGGTTCGCCTTTCTTCGCGGCCTTGGCGCGGGCCGGGGATTCCTTCCGCTTGGCAGCGGATTCCGGACGATCTTTGACGTTTTTATACCATTCCAGCTGGTCGCGAATCGGAGGTTCCGCGGCAGCCGGAGCGGGATTTGAGGGAACTTTATTCCCCTCGGCGGAAGCCGGGGCCGGGGGCGTCTCGACACTAGATGGCGCAGGAGGCGCTTTCGGAACCTCGGATTGGACTGCCTGGCGCTTGCCTTCGACGAATCCGAAAACGAAAAAACCGGCGCAAACCGCCATGAGCAGGGCAAAGATAACAATCAGCTTGCGATTGTCGAGGACGAACTCGAAGCCAGGCTCCACCGGTTGTCGATCCATGGCGAGATAATATCATATCCGGGGCAACTCAAGATTCCTAGTGTTTCTTTGTGTCTTCGTGTCTTCGTGGTATTTGTTCCGCAGCGCTAACCACGAAGACACGATGACGCGAAGAACACTAAAAACACTTTCAACTCAAGAACCGACGCGATGGAATTCAGCCCTGAGACTTCCCCTGCAGCCAGACGCGAATCACGTCAATCGGAATCGGGAAAATCACGGTCGTGTTTTGCTCGACTCCGATCTCGGTCAGGGTTTGCAGATAGCGGAGCTGTATGGCAATCGGTTCTTTTGACATAACGGCAGCTGCCTCCGCGAGTTTTGCCGCGGCCTGAGACTCCCCCTCGGCATGGATGATCTTGGCGCGCCTCTCGCGCTCGGCTTCAGCTTGTTTGGCCATGGCGCGCTGCATCTCCTGTGGCAGATCCACCTGCTTTACCTCGACCAGACTCACCTTGATCCCCCAGGCGTCGGTCTGCTGGTCCAGAATTTCCTGCAGTTTAACGTTCAAGGTTTCGCGGCGGCTCAGGAGATCGTCAAGCTCGACCTCCCCTAAAACAGATCGCAGCGTAGTTTGGGCGAGCTGCGAGGTAGCATAGAGATAGTTCTCAACCTCAACAACGGCGCGAGGGGCATTCATGACGCGAAAATAGACAATGGCGTTAACCTTAACCGAAACATTGTCGCGCGTGATAACGTCCTGGGGCGGAACCTCCAACGTGATCGTGCGCAAGCTGACGCGAACCATTTTGTAAACCGGCCAGAAGATAAAAACCACGCCCGGTCCCGATGCCTGCGGCTGAAGACGGCCCAGCCTGAAGACAACACCTCGCTCGTATTCTTTGAGGATATTGACCGTGCTCAACAGGTAAAACAGAACGATTCCCAAGCCGAGATAGAGAAACAGATTGTTTTCCATGAACCACTCTCCCCCAGAAGAGCACGTAGAAGGGTTTTGATGTTGCGGTTAGTTCCGAACTTCCTCGACCCGCAGAGTCAGGTTGTCGACGCCGACCACCCTTACGGGCCTTCCCGCTGGAATTGGAGCATCGGCGCGGGCCGACCAGTATTCACCCCGGATCCGCACCCGGCCTTTGGCGTCAATATCGTTGTCGGCGATCCCTGTCAGCCCGACCATCCCCTCGTTTCCGGTGCTCACTCTTTGCTTGAACGATTTAAGTAGAGCGACCAGAAGGATGGTGAAAATTACCGCGAACGGCAATGCCGCTAAGATCGCGGTCTTGGGACCGATGCGGACCGCAGGATCGGGGGTGTCGATGAGAATGAGGATCCCGATCACCAGCGAAATGATTCCGCCAAAACCCAGGACCCCGAAGCCTTGTACCTTGACTTCCGCGACAAAGAGCGCGATGGCGAACAGGATCAACAGCACGCCTACATAGTTAATGGGCAGAAAAGAAAAACCGAGAATGGAGAGAAGCAGGCAGATGCCTCCAATTACCCCCGGAGCCACGAAACCCGGATTCGAGAACTCGAAGTAAAGAAGAATCAACCCGGCCAGCCCGAGGAGCAAAGCCAGATTTGGCTGTGAAATCGTTGATAAGAACTTTTGCCGGGCGGTCATGTCGTAATCGGTAACTGCCTGGCCGGCCGGGTTGAGGATTCGTTCCTCTCCCGAAAACATTCGAGTTTTGTAGCCCTGGAGCCGGCTCAAGAGCTCCGATTCGTCCTTCGCCACCAGATCAATCAGGTTCTTCTCGAGCGCCTCCCCATCGGTAAACGATTTGCTTTCGATTACTCCCTTCTCCGCCTCGACGACGTTCCGATTCCGCTTGCTCGCGATGCTGCGCAAGAAGGCCGTGGCATTGCTCGTGATCTTGTCTTTCAAAGTCTTTCCCGCTTCTCCGCCGTCCACGGGAAAACCGCCGATGGCCATCAAAGGATGGGCGGCTCCCGTGTTCGTGCCAGGCGCCATCGCGGCTACGTCGGCCGCGAGCAGGATGAAGAAACCTGCCGAGGCTGCCTTGGCTCCGCTCGGGGTGACATAAACCACAACCGGGACTCTGCTGCTCAACATGCGGCTGATGATCTGTTCCATGGAGCTCGCGAACCCGCCGGGAGTTTCAATTCGGATCATGAGGAATTCAGCGGATTCGCGTTCAGCCCGCTCGATACTATTCACCACGAACTCAGCCGTGATGGGGTCGATCGCACGGTTCAGATCGATGCGAGCAATTTTTGACCAGGCAGGCCGGACGGCAGGAAACACCAGTACCGAAACAAGAAACGCGATTCGGGCTGATGGGCTCATACGCATCGGGAGTCGATGCCGGCATGATAGCACAGCGGGCAGCCAATTGACGATTTACGATTTACGATTGACGATTTACGATTGAACACCCAGGGTCAAATCGCGGTCGATTGCGCCTGCTTCTCCGCGTGGTATGACGAGCGTACCAGCGGCCCGGCTTCAACGTGCCGAAAGCCGAGTGACAGTCCGTAGTCGCGAAAATCGGCGAATTCTTGCGGTGTATAAAAGCGGTCTACCGGAAGGTGCTCCCTGGTCGGCTGCAGGTATTGTCCCAGGGTCAGAATGTCGACGCGAGATTCCCGAAGATCGTTCATTACCTCCAGAAGCTCGTCGGTTCTCTCGCCCAGTCCGACCATGATGCTTGACTTGGTCGTGACCTCGAACCCGAAGGACTTGGCATTCGATAGATGCTCGAGTGAACGCTTGTAGCGCGACCCGGCGCGCGCGACTGGATAGAGCCTGGCCACAGTCTCGATGTTGTGAGCCAGAACGTCCGGCCGGGCGGCGACGACGGTGCGAAGGGCGCTTCGGTCACCCTTGAAATCGGGAATCAGAACCTCGATTCTGATTCCATGGCAGGCCGCCCGGGTCTGGCGGATGGTCTCGGCAAAAATGTAGGCCCCCCCGTCCTCCAGATCGTCGCGATCGACCGAGGTTATGACGGCGTACTTGAGACCGAGTTTCTGAAGCGCCACGGCTACCCTTCGAGGCTCGTCGAGATCGTAGCCGGTTGGGAGGCCGGTCTTAACCGCGCAAAACTTGCAGGCGCGCGTGCACACATCGCCGAGAATCATGAAAGTTGCCGTGCCGGCTCCCCAGCACTCTCCAATGTTGGGGCATCTGGCATCCTCGCACACCGTATTGAGTCGGTGCGTCACGCACGAGATGCTTCAGATTGAAATAGCCCTCGCTCCCTGGCAGGCGCACCTTGAGCCAGTCCGGGCGTGGCCGGCGAACGTTTCGCACACCGGGATCGCCGGTCAGGATCGTGAAAGGATTCGAAGATTCTTTGGCTTCGACCATGGCAACGCAATGATTTTACCCCTTCGCGCCTTCGCGCCTTAAGTGATATTTGTTCGGGAGCGCTAACCACCAAGATACGAAGACGTTAAGAATCACTCGCAGGAGTGCCAGGACTTTCGCCAGATGCCAGGAAGATGGTCGCCGCTGAGGCCGGACGGCCGGAACGGGCGCGGCGCTTCTGCTTGAATGCGCGTATCTTCCAGCCGCGGATCCGAACTGATCCCACAATTGCATGGACCCTGGCTGGAGGAAAAAGAATGAACACCCTGTCGATCACCCACCATGTCCGCGAGCACCGCAGCCTGCTCGCTCGCAGTGAGAAACTTGCCCTCGTTTGGATGGCCGAGCGCCTGCCCGGCTGGATTGGGCCCGACCATCTGACGGCGCTTGGTCTGGTCGCGATGCTCCTGGCCGGGGGCGCCTACTGGGCATCGCGGTATCACGAGGGCGCCCTCATTCTGGTTGTTGCCAGCCTGGCGCTCAACTGGTTCGGCGATAGCCTGGACGGCACCGTCGCCCGCGTCCGTAAGCGCGAACGTCCCCGCTACGGGTTCTACGTCGACCACGTCGTCGACAGCCTCAGCGCGCTTTTTCTGTTCGGCGGACTGGCTCTCTCGGGTTACATGAATCCGCTGGTTGCTCTCGGACTGCTGGTCGCCTATCTGATGGTCATGGCCGAGTCGTTCCTCGCCACATACGCGCGCGGCATCTTCCGGCTCTCGTCGTTCGGCTTCGGCCCGACTGAGCTGCGCATTACCCTCGCCATCGGCACCCTTTATCTGCTCTATCGCCCGCTGGTCCGGCTGGGCTCGTACGGTCCCTTCCGCTTGTTCGACATCGGTGGTGTGGTCGCGATCGCGGGCCTTATGATTGCGCTCACTGTCTCGGCGGTTCGAAACGCGCGAGCGCTTTACCACGAGGAACGGCTGCAGCCATGACGCATTACCGGACGATGACGCGCTTGGGCGCATTCAATGTGGTTGGTGCGCTCGGACTTGGCGTCCAGGCAGCACTGCTCTGGCTGTTGATGGCGGTCGGCGGCTTCAACTACCTGCTGGCCACGGCGCTCGCGGTCGAAGGAGCGATCCTCCACAACTTCTTCTGGCACGAGCGCTGGACCTGGAGCGACCGGACCCGGCCTAACCCCTCGGGATGGATGGGCCGGCTCGCTCGCTTCAACCTGACAACCGGCGCGGTGTCGATTGGCGGCAACCTGGCCGCGATGGCAGCGCTGGTCGGAGGCTTGCGGCTCCACTACCTGGCCGCGACCCTGATCGCGGTTGCAGCGTGCTCGGTTCTGAACTTCATGGCAACTGACCGGCTTGTCTTCCGCCTTTCGGTTCTCGCGCTCTGCGCCACGGCGACCCGCGCCGAGGCCGCCGAGCTGAGCCCGTGACCGTTGCGGCCTGGGACAACTACGTGCGGCTGACTGAGAACCGCATCCAAATGGAACTGAGCGGGCCGCGCGGCTTTGCGGGCATCGACCCAGGGATGCGCGCGCGGGCGTTTCGGGGCGAGATGCCGATCGAGCCGCTGAGCACGCCTGACGCGAGCGGCCGCCCGGCCGCGGTACCTCAGGGGGAGATCCACCACTGGCGGGGACTGGTTTTCGTTCCAGGCGGGTCGCTCGCCTCCGTGCTCGAGGGTGGGTTTGACACCGGGACGGTGTGCGAACATTCATCCGGCGAGTGTTTTCGACATCTCTCAGAATGTGGGATACGACCCGAGGATCTGAAAGTAAGGCGTCATTTCCTGAAGGTGCCTCAGGGCATGGGCGCATTCCCGGCTGCGGATGTCGCTGTGCAGATCGATGTAGAAGAGATACTCCCATGGGTTGCCGTGGATCGGGCGAGACTCAATCTTGGTCAGGTCGATATTGCGCAGCGCAAAAACGGACAGGGCCTTGAACAGCGCGCCCGGTTCGTTTTTCAGACCAAAGACGAGTGTAGTCTTTCCCCCGCCGCGCTTGAACCTGCCGCGCCGCGCCAGCGCCAGGAACCGGGTATAGTTCTCCCGGTTATCTTCGATGCCTTGCCGCAGCACACTCATGCCGTAGATGCGGGCTGCGCCTTCGGATGCGATGGCGGCCGCAGTCTTTGATCCTTGCTCCCGAATAAATTTCACGCTGCCGGCCGTGTCATAAAACGAGACTTTCTCAGCCTTCTTGAGCCTGCGGAGGAACTTCTGGCACTGAGCCAGGGCGACGGGGTGAGAATAGATCTGTTTGATCTGGGCAAGGCGACTGCCAGGATGAGCGATCAGGCTGTGCTCGATGCGGACGTAAGTCTCACCGACGGCATCCAACGAGTGCCTGGCCAACAGGTCGAAATTCTGGTGAATGCTTCCCGCCAGGGAATTCTCGATGGGGATGACGGCGAGAGCGCACCTCTTGCGCGCGACGCTGTCGAAGACATCCTCGAAGGTGTGGCAAGGGACGGGTGTTATGCCACGTCCGAAGATCTTGTAAGTCGCGTCGTGGCTGAACGCTCCCAGTTCACCCTGGAAGGCTACCGTAGTGCCTCGCGGGACATGCAGCCTTCGGGGACGCTTCATTAAGACTGGACCGCCTTCTCCTCGACCGTGACCCGGGCCTGAACGCGTCCGGCAAAATCCTGCGTGCCGATTACCTTTCCCCCCGAGACGGCAAGATCGCGCGTGCAGTATCCCTGCGCCAGAACCGCGTCAATCGCGCCGTTGATGCGGGCGCTCCAGTCGGGGCGTTCGAACGAGATCTCAAACATCATGGCGATGCAGCCAAGAGCGCCGATGGGATTGGCCAGGTCTTGCCCGGCGATGTCAGGCGCGGTACCGTGCACAGGCTCGTACAGTGGCGGACCCTCGCCGACGCTCGCCGACGGCAAAGTCCCGATGCTGCCGGTCAGTACGCCACCGATGTCGCTGAGGATGTCTCCGAAGGTGTTCTCCGTGAGAATGACATCGAACTGGGTTGGGCGAAGGACCATCTGCATGGCGCAGTTATCCACGTATTGATGATCCAGCGCGACGTCTTTGAAGTCCCGGTGCAGCTCGTCCACGACCTGTCTCCACAGGCGGCTGACGTCCAGAACATTGGCCTTGTCAACCGAGGTCACATGCTTTCGACGCGCTCTGGACAGTTCGAATGCCCTCCGCGCGACTCGCTCGATCTCGTGGCGCTGGTAGACCATTGTGTTTCGCCCGACCTCTTTTCCCGGCTCGCCGGATATTCCCCGAGGCTCTCCGAAATACAGCCCTCCCGTGAGTTCACGGACCATCACCAGGTCAACGTCCCGGATGATTTCAGGCTTTAGAGTCGAGCACGCCAGAAGCGAGGAAGCCTGACGGATCGGCCGGAGATTCCCAAAAAGGCCAAGCTCTTTTCGGAGTCGCAAAAGGCCCGCTTCCGGTCGTAGGTGCTGGGGATGGGAATCCCATTTAGGTCCGCCGACAGCCCCGAGCAGGATGGCGTCACTCGACTTGCACAGGCGAAGGGTCTCGTCGGGCAAAGAAGTTCCGAAACGGTCCAACGCGTTTCCGCCAATCGCGGCTTCGCGCGTGTCTACCTCAAATCCGGCAAGTGATGCCACCTGGCGCAGAAGCTCAACCGCAGGTCTGATCACCTCAGGACCGATGCCGTCCCCAGGCAGGATACAAATGGATTTCGGACCAGTCATTGTTTGATGGACCCCCAAGAAGACGCCAAAAGCTGAGAGCGCCTTACGCTCCGGCCGACTCGGCCGCTTCCCTGTGTTCCGCCACCGCCATCTGGTAGTGGGCCATCTTGTTTATCGCGTTCAGGTATGCGCGCGCGCTGGCATCGACCACATCAGTGCTGGCCGCTTTGCCGATAAACGAAACCTTTCCGAAGTCGACCTTCATGAATACCTCGCCCACCGCGTCCTTCCCGCGCGTCACGCTGTGGACGTTGTAATCCATGAGCCGCCCCTCGATTCCCGTGATGCGATCGATCACCTTGAGCGCCGCGTCGACCGGCCCGTCGCCGATCGCAGAGTCGCGGAAGGTCTGGCCGTCCCTTTCAAGAACGATGGTCGCCGTAGCAATGATTTGATTGCCGCCGCTCGATTGAATGTACTTCAACTTGTAAGCCTCCGGGAATATCCGGAGCCCATCGCGGACGATCACGATCAGATCATCGTCATAGACTTCCTTCTTCTTGTCCGCCACCTTCTTGAACAGGACATAAGCCTTCTCCAGTTCGGCGTTGCCCAGTTCAAAACCGAGTTCCTGGTATTTCAATTTCAACGCATGGCGGCCGGAATGTTTCCCCATGATCAGTTTGCTCTCTTTGATTCCCACGGCTTCCGGACGCATGATCTCGTACGTCGATTTCTCTTTGATGACACCGTCCTGGTGAATCCCGGCCTCATGAGCGAAGGCGTTGCGGCCCACGATCGCTTTGTTCGATTGAACCATCAAGCCGGTGAGATTCGTGAGCAGTCGACTCGCCGGGTAGATCTCCTGAGTGTTTACCTCCATATCCAGGCCGAAGAAATCCCGGCGGGTCTGGAGCGCCATCACAATCTCTTCCAGCGACGCATTCCCTGCCCGTTCTCCGATTCCGTTAATTGTGCATTCCACCTGGCGGGCGCCGTTCTGGATAGCGATCAGCGAGTTGGCTACCGCCAGCCCCAGGTCGTTGTGGCAGTGCACGGACATGATCGCGCGGTCGATGTTTTTCACGCGGGCGCGAAGGTACTTGATTCTCTCGCCAAACTCCGTCGGGATGGCATAGCCCACCGTATCGGGAATGTTCACCACGCGTGCTCCTGCGTCTATGACCGCTTCCAGCACCGAACAGAGATAATCCAGATCGGTGCGGGAGGCATCCTCGGCCGAGAACTCAACGTCCTGGCAAAGGGTTCGAGCGTACCGGACAGCCTCCCGGGCATCCTGCAGAACCTGCTCTCGTGTTTTCTTGAGCTTGTACTTTAAATGAATGTCGGAAGTAGCGATGAAAGTGTGGATTCTTGGTTTGGCGGCGTACTGTACCGCCTCCCAGCACCGATCGATATCCAACTTGCCGGCGCGGGCGAGGCCGGCAATGGTCACGGTGCGAACCTCCTCGGCTATTCGCTTTACCGATTCGAAGTCGCCGTCGGAAGAGATCGGGAACCCGGCTTCAATGACGTCCACGCGCAGTCTCTCGAGCTGGCGCGCCAACAGGAGTTTTTCCTCGATGTTCATGCTGGCGCCCGGAGACTGCTCGCCATCTCTCAGGGTGGTGTCGAAGATATAAACGCGGTTGTCCATTGTTTGCTCCTTTACCTTTCTGATGAACAGGGCTGAGACTGTCTGTGATCCCTTTGCCGGGCAGTCCTAAAGGGACGACGGGCCGAGCAAAGGGCCAGTAAGGATGAGGGTGCGAAGAAGGAACGACCGGTGTAATGCAATCTGAAAAAGCCGGAATTCCTGTTGCAGAGTCATCGTCGACTTTGTCCCCCCAAGGGCGCTTCTCGCCCTCTTAACGCGGTCACGTTATCTTAAACATGGACCGTAGATTGTCAAGGGCTTATTTGGAGGCTCTGCATCGCGTCTTCGTGGTTGATGCGGCGAAACCGAGCAAGACGTTGCTAGGTGATGTAGCTGGCGTTGATGTCGATGTAACCGCGAGTGAGATCGCAGGTCCAGACCCGGGCCGCCGAGTTTCCCTTCTGGAGATCGAGAAGAATCTGAATGTCGCGCGATTTTAGCGCTTGCTCGGCTCGCATTCGAGTGGCCGATATTCCAGTCCCGTTGCGGAAGACCGGGATCCCGCATACCTTCAACGTGACTTTATCCGGATTGAAAGGAATGCCGCTGTAGCCCGCGGCGCAGAGGATTCTTCCCCAGTTCAGCTCCTCGCCGTAAAGCGCGGCCTTAACCAGAGGCGAATGCGCGATAGCCTTGGCCACCCGCCTGGCATCGGCAAAGCTCGGTGCCCTCTGCACGGTGACTTCAACAAACTTGGTCGCGCCCTCGCCGTCCCGCGCGATACTCTTGGCCAGAGCCTCACAAACGCGTTCGAGCCCCTCCTCGAAATACGAGGCGGAGCGCGAGTCCACCTCCGCCTCGGACGCTCCGTTCGCCATCAGCAGGACCATGTCATTGGTCGAAGTGTCTCCGTCCACGGTAAGGCAATTGAAGGTTCGATCGACCACGCGTCGAAAAATTGAATCCATCAGGGTGCGCGGCAAACCCGCGTCCGTGGTGATTACCGATAGCATCGTGGCCATCTGGGGATGAATCATTCCGGACCCCTTGGCCATGCCGCCGATGCGGACGGCCTTGCCCGCGATATTCCCTTGCACGGCGTAAGTCTTGGCTCGAGTGTCGGTAGTCATGATGGCTCGGGCGGCATCCTCGCCTCCCTTGGCGCTCAAAACAGGCACAGCCAGCGAGATCCCTTTGAGGAGCCTCCGCATGTGAAGAGGTTGGCCGATGACTCCGGTGCTGGCCACCAGAACGTGATAAGGATTGACCTGCAGCCGGAGAGCCAGCCTCTGGGCGCTCTGGATCGCGTCGCGGATTCCCTTCTCCCCCGTGCACGCATTGGCACAACCGGAATTCAAGATGATGGCGCGGACTTTCCCGCGAGAGCGTCTCAGGTGTCTTCGGCTCACGATGACGGGCGCCGCGAGTACCTGGTTAAGCGTAAAGACCGCCGAACCGTTCGCGGGCAACGAGGAGAAAATGAGCGCCAGGTCCGGGCCGCCTTTTTTCAATCCTGCGGTCACCCCGCAGGCCAGGTAGCCCTGGGCGGAGGTAATCCCCCCCTCGATGGGAGTCCAGGCAGAACCCGCGCCGAAGCGGGAAAGGCGGCGCGCAGGATTCATAGTTGAAGCACCATGGCCACTTCGTCGCAGGAATTGAACTTGGGACAGTGAAAACACTCGTTGTAGACCTTCAGCGGCAAGGATCGGTGTTCTACCTGGACGAAGCCAAAACGGCCGAAGAACTCCGGCACGTAAGTGAAGACGAAGACCCGCTCGAGCTCGAATGTCCGCGCCTCTTCGATTAACCGGTCCACCAGAAGAGTCCCCACACCTTTGTGGGTCGTTCCCGGAAAGACCGCCAGGGCGCGGATCTCGGCCAGGTTGGTCCAGTAAATGTGCAGGGCGCCGCAGCCCAGGACCTTGTTGTCGTCGGCAGTTTCTACGGCCACGTGATAATCGCGCAGATTCTCGTACAGCTGGAGGTTCGTCTTTGGGAGCATGAGTTGCTGTCCGGCGTAGTGATTGATGAGGCGATGCATGGCCTCCACGTCAAACACGCGGGCTTTTCTAACCTGCACCGGCGCAACCCTGACGCCGGCAAGGTCGACCACAGAGCTTGCGCTGGACACTGTCAAACTCCCTTCTCCGCCGCCGGTGACGGCTCCCCGAACTCGCCCAGGACCTGATCGAGGGTTTGGAGGAATTCGTCGACTTCCTTGCGCGAGACCACGAATGGCGGCAGCAGCCGCAGGACAGTTTCGTGCGCCGCATTGGCTATAACGCCCCGTTTCAGGAGGCGTTGAACCACTTCCTTGGCTGCGTCCCCGAGTTCCACCCCAACCATGAGCCCCACCCCCCGGATCTCGCCTATCAACGGGTGTCGCGCGGCCAGCCTCCTGAGCCCCTCGATCAGGTAGGCGCCTGTGTCAGTCACTTTCTGAAGCAGATTCTCATCTTCGATGATGTCCAGGACCTCGAGCGCAAGCCGGCACGCGAGCGGACCGCCGCCGAAAGTGGTCCCATGCTCGCCCGGCTTCAGACTCTCTGCGACGCGGGCATTCCCCAGTACCGCTCCGAGCGGATACCCTCCCGCCAGCGACTTGGCCAGCGTGAGGAGGTCAGGCTGAATTCCATAGTGCTGGAAGGCGAAGTAGGTTCCCGTCCTCCCCAACCCGCACTGGATCTCGTCCATGATCAACAAGGCATTGAACTGGTCGCAAAGATCCCGGGCAGCCTGAAGAAAGTCTTTCGGCAGCGGGACCACGCCGGCTTCGCCCTGGACGGGCTCCAGTACCAGCGCGCAGGTGTGGTCCGAGAAGGCCCGGCGCAGCGCTGGGACCGTAAAATCTTCAACGACTTCGACGTCTGGAACCAGGGGGCGGAAAGGAGCCTGGTACTTCTCCTGTGCGGTAATGCTCAAGGCTCCAAGCGTCCTGCCGTGGAACGAATTCTTGAGGCTGAGAATTACCGCCTTCGCGTCATTTCCCTGGCTGCGCGAATACGCCCGCGCGATTTTTAGCGCCGCTTCGATTGCCTCGGTACCGCTGTTGGTGAAGAATACCCGGGACATTCCTGAGACTTCGGCCAGGCGCTTCGCGAGCTGAC
The DNA here is from genome assembly GCA_963827655.1 of uncultured Acidobacteriota bacterium. Lineage (GTDB taxonomy): Bacteria > Acidobacteriota > UBA6911 > UBA6911 > UBA6911 > CAWHCF01. Next base: position 99,164 of record CAWHCF010000052.1, on the reverse strand, counting down.
CCTGGTACGGGTGATAGAAAAGATTGGAGCAATGAATCATGCGCTGCCCCTGTTCCAGCAGAACCCGGACCAGTCTGGGGTGGTTGTAGCCCAGCGAATTGACCGCGATCCCGGCCAGGAAGTCCAGGTACCGGTTCCCTTCCAGGTCGTAAACGTAGGCCCCCGAGCCATGCGACACAGACAGGTCGTATCGCTTGTAGGTGGGAAATAGATACTTTTCCTCGAGGACCTGAATTTCAGCAGGCTCAATCCGCAAGTAAGTGTCCCGAATCTCTGTCGTTTCCATGAATGAATGTTCCCTCCGTCAAGTTTCCGTCCACGAGATCCCTCAGCACCTCGTGGCCGGCGCCGGGGACAATGTACACGGCTGGCACGCCTCGATCGATCGCTTCCAGGCACGAGCGTGTTTTGGGCAGCATGCCTCCCGCGATCACGCCCTGGCCTCGAAGTCTTTCGATATCTTTACGTCCGATTTCTTTCAGTACCTCACCACTACCGCTCCGAACACCAGGGACATCGGTGAGAAAAACCAGCGCCTGCGAATGGGTGCTCCAGGCGCAAACCGATGCCATCTGGTCCGCATTGACGTTATACAAGCGGAAGTCCTCGCCCAGGGCGAGACTCGAAACCACTGGAACCAGCTTCTGTCCCAGCAGCAAATCGAAGAAGCTTCGATTTATCGCCACAGGCCGGCCTACGTAACCCAGCTTTTCATTCCCGCCCGGGGGTTCCTCAGCCGGCACGCATGACACGGCTCCGGCATCTGCGCCGCAGAATCCCACCGCCCGGGTTCCAAGACCGGCCAGCTCCGCGACGATTGTCTTGTTGACTTCTCCCGCGAGAACCATCACGGCGACTCGAAGAGTCTCGGCGTCGGTGACCCGCAAACCGTCCACGAAGCGTGAGGCTATGCCTAGCTGATCGAGACGCCGGCTCAGACTCTTGCCTCCCCCGTGGACCAGAACGATTTCATGTCCTTCTCCCCAGATCCTGGATACCTGACCCAGGATGTTGAGACGCGTGCGGGGGTCCTCCAAAACACTCCCGCCCAGCTTAATCGTGAACCGCAACGGGCTCCCTCTCCAGCAGTCCGACGCTTTCATCCAGACCATGCATCAGGTTGAAGTTCTGTACCGCCTGTCCTGCGGCTCCCTTGATCAGGTTATCGATAGCCGAAAAGAAGAGTCCGCGCCGGCCGCCCGAAGTCAGGTACCACGCAACGTCGCAGAAGTTTGTGTGAGCCACGGCGCGCAACTCCGGAAGTCGTCCGGTTCCGAGCGTTCGGATGAAGGGATGAGGGCTGTAGCGTCGCTTGAATTCACTCTCGATCTCCTCCGCGCTTACCCTGTGCTGGAAGGTGACGTAGATCGTCGAGAGAATACCCCGGTTGACGGGAAGAAGGTGCGGCACGAAAAGAAAACTTGTCCGGTCCCAGCCGAGCTCCTGGCAGATCTCCGGCGCGTGGCGATGGGTGATCGGGCTATAGGGCCGGAAATTCTCCGACACTTCGCCAAACAACAAATCGAGCCTCGCACTACGGCCGGCGCCCGTGACTCCGGATTTCGAATCACAGATGATATCCGATCCTGGTTCCAACATTCCCGATTTCACCAGGGGAAGGAGAGGAAGCAATACCGAAGTAGGATAGCATCCGGGATTGGCTACCAGGGTTGCGTGCGCGAGCGCGCGGCCGTTCCACTCCGGCAGACCATAGACGGCCTGGCGCAGCAACTGGGGCTCATCATGGCTGAAACCGTACCATGACGAATAGCTGGCGCTGTCCTTCAGGCGAAACGATCCGCTGAGGTCGATGACCCGGATGCCGTGGATCAGCAGCTTGGGGGCAAGAACGTAGGAGACTTCATTCGGAGTGCATAAAAAGACCGTGTCTACCCTCAGTGAAGCCAGCCGTTCGGGATCCTGAGGGACGCAGGTTAACGAAGAAGCTCCTCGCAACTGCGGATGAATCTCGCCCAGCGGCCTCTCGCCGGTTGACTCCGAAGCCATCACGGCGACGCAATCCATCGCCGGATGCCTCAGAACAATCTTCATCAGCTCCAAGCCTGAGTAGCCTGTCACGCCGACCACTGCCACTGGGATCTTCATAATCTGAGGCCCTCGATCCGGCGAAGCACCTGTTTGCCGATCCGCGAACTACGGAGCAAGGCAAAGACGGTATCATCCCCCGCGACCGTTCCAAGAATTTCCGGCCAGCCCGCCGCATCCAGAACCACGCCCAGAGCGTGGCCGTCGCCGGGAGCTGTTTTCATAATAAGAATGTTGCCGGAAACTCCGCTATCAACGACGAGCTGCCGGAGCGAGCGCCGGAGATCTGTCGGAGGAGAACTCTGAGCTTCTTCGGGCACACGATAGACTCCCCGGACCTTGACCAACCCGAGCGCCAGGATGTCGCGCGACAGGGTCGACTGGGTTACGTGAATCCCGTCCCGCTCGAGGATCCCCGATAGACTTCGCTGGCTGCGAACCTGGGATCTTCCCACCGCTTCCCGGATCCTGCTTTGTCGCGTCTTCTTCGAAATCCCGCCCATCGAAATAAATATGCAAAGAGGCGACTAATTATACAACCAGTGTCAATTTTCGCAAGGGGAATGAAAATCCTTGGGCGCCCTGGCGTCTTGGTGGTGTGTAAGGTCTAGACCCGGACGACCTGGGCTAGCAGCACCTGCGGCAAGGCGCGTATCGCCTGCAACACCTGGGCGCTGATCTCGGAATCGACGTTGACCACGCCCACGGCTTGAGGCGAAGTCTCGCTGCGCCCGAGCGCGAAATTCGCGATGTTGATCTGCTGATCTCCCAGGATAGTCCCAACCCGCCCGATAACACCCGGCGTGTCGGCATTGCGAATGATGAGCATGTCTCCCCGAAGCGGCGCATCGACATCGATGCCGTAAAGAGAGACCAGGTGAAGGTGATTCTGATGCAGCACCGTCCCTTCCACCCATTCTTCGCCGCGGTTGGTAATCAGTTTGACCGAGATGAGATTGCTGTAACTCCGCTGCCTGGTGCTGGTGGACTCGACGAAACTTATGCCGCGCTCCCTTGCGGTCTCCACCGCGTTCACGAGCGTGACTCGCTCCGTGAGAATCGGCCTGAGCACTCCCACCAGGATTGAGCTGCAGATCAGATGCGTGTTCATTTCGGCGAGCTCGCCGTAGTAGCGAACCGTCACTTCCTCCATCCTGCCGTTGCAGATCTGGCCGGCGAAACTTCCCAGCCGCTCCCCGAGTTCGAGATAGGGCGCCAGCCTGCGATATTCTGCCAGCGAAACCGAGGGAAAATTAACCGCATTCCGGACAATCCCATCCCGGAAGTAGTCCCGGATCTGGATCGAAATATCTACTCCTACCTTCTCCTGGGCCTCGACGGTCGAGGCTCCGATGTGGGGCGTGGCGATGACGCTCGGGAGTCTGACCAGCTCCGGGTCGGGTTTGGGTTCGTTGGCAAAGACATCCAGGGCGGCTCCGGCCAGCTTTCCCGATTTCAACGCGTTCAGCAGCGCGCCTTCGTCGACCAGTTCTCCTCGGGCGGCGTTGATCAGGCAGGCGCCATCTTTCATCATGGCAAGCGTGCCGGTGTTGATGAGCTTTCGGGTCGTTGCGGTCAACGGGCAATGCAGTGTCACGATGTCCGATTCCGCCAGAAGCTCCTCCAGACTGACCATGCGGAGGTTATGGTCCCGGGCTAGCGCGTCGGAAACGTATGGGTCGAACACCACAACCCTCATCCTGAAGCTTTGGGCGCGCTTCACCACCTCGATGCCGATCTTGCCGTAGCCGATGACGCCCAGTACTTTTTCGTCCAGTTCGGTTCCAATAAACCGCTGCCTTTCCCATTTTCCTTGCTTGATCGAGGAATCGGCCTGAGGAATTCGCCTCATCAGCGCGAGCAGGAGTCCCATGGTGTGTTCGGCAGCGCTGATGCTGTTTCCTGCCGGCGTGTTCATGACTACGATGCCGCGGCGAGTGGCCGCAGGGACGTCGACGTTATCCACCCCGGTTCCCGGGCGACCGACGATCTTGAGCTTCGGGGCGCTTTCGAGCAGCTGGGCCGTGACCTTGGTACGGCTGCGAACCACCAGGACTTCAGCCTCGGCGAGGGCCTGCTGAATCTTGCCGGTGTCCTCGTCGTAGAGTTCCTGCACGTCAAAGCTTGGCTCAGCTTTGAGCAGGTCGAGCCCGGCCGGCGCTATTTCTTCCAGGATCAGGATCCTTGTCATAAGACAAATCCACTACTAAAGGCCCCAAAGGGCCTTAGGGGTGCTTAACCGTTTTGGAGAACCGTCCTCGTTCCCGTTCCCGTGCACGTTCCCGATCGATCGACGTCAGCTGGATGCCCTCGTCAGCTGGTCTGATGGGTGGCTGCGCCCTCGTGGCAGGTGCTCACTGGCTTCACCGGCCAGCAGCAGGAAGTCCAGGGCCACCTGGTAGACGTCGAGACGCTCGTGATCAAATGGCATTGCTATAGAATACCGCGGAAAACGGGAACGGAAACGGGAACGTGTACGAGGAGGGAATCCCCAGTTCTCAAGCACCTGGGCGTCCTGCTCCCGTTGCTTGCCGGTAGTATTCAACGGCAGCCCGGCTTCCGGTGCCCAGCTCGATGGTTGCGCCCGCCTCCACGAAGGAGAGTTCAAGGCATGCGATCATCCCGAGCGTTTCCAGAAAGTCGAAGTAGCCCAGGTGACCGATCCGGAGAAGCTTTCCCTTGAGGTTTCCCTGACCACCGCTTATCAATACGCCAAACCTTTCTTCCATGAGCGACTGCACCTTGGCGGCGCTGAGTCCCGACGGCGGGACGAACGCGGTAGTCGCGTCGCTGGGGCAGTCCGGGAATATTTTCATCCCCCAGCTGGTAATGGCCGCCCGCGTAGCGCCCGCCTGCAGCGAGGCGTTGAATACCAGACCATCCACACCTTCCTTAAGGATGAGATCAAGCGAAGCCTTTAATCCCTGAATGATGGATATGGATGGCGTAAATGCGCTCTGGCCCTCTCGCTGCCCCGCCCGTTCGCGCACGAGGTCAAAGTAGTAGCGAGGGCGAGCACATTTCTCAATCTGCTTCCAGGCCTTCGCGCTGACCGACATCATCGCAACCCCGGGAGGAACCATGAACGCTTTTTGAGATCCGCCAATGACGATGTCGAGCCCCCACTCGTCGGTGTGCAGGGGCGACGTTCCCAGGCCCGTTATAGCGTCGACCACGAGGAGGGTGTTTTCCTGGCGTTTGACCAGGGCTCCGATTCTTTCAATATCCATTCGGGCGCCCGTGGATGTTTCTGTGGCCTGGACAAAAACGGCGCTGATCTCAGGATCTTTAGACAGCGCGGCGGAAATCTGGTCTGGCGTCACTGACTGGCCGTAGGGCACCTTCACCACTTCAGCTCGGACGCCGAATTTTTCAGCCAGCTCCATCCAGCGCTCGCCGAACTTTCCCGCAACCGCCACGACGGCCTTCTGTCCGGGAGCCAGCAGGTTGGTCATGGCAGCTTCCATGGCCCCGCTTCCGGAGCAACCTAGGAGCAGGATCTCGTTTCGTGTCTTGAAGACTTGTCCGAGGCCCTGTTGCACCTCACGAAAGAGCGCCTTGAAATCCCCCTTCCGGTGATGCATGGGCGCCACCAGTGCCGGCAAAATCGCTTCCGGCAGCAACGGGGTGGGACCTGGCGTGAACACGCGGCGTTTAACGATTGGCTTCATGGATCCGTTCCCTCACGGAGAAGCGCGCGGGCGCCCGCTTCTCATCGATGAAAGACGCGAAGTTTAGCACAGCCGGGAATTAACCAAAAGGGGACGATCCTGGCCTTAGGCGCTTAACCAAACTGGGGGTTCCCTCCTCGTACACGTTCCCGTTTCCGTTCCCGTTTTCCCGGCGGCATCCTACAGTAATGCCGATTGCGCCGCTATTATCTCAGCCCCGCTGGGCCAGCGACCGAGTCCGCAGTCATACTTGACGTTTGCGTATGGCTCAAGCTTATCGATGCGCGCCAGCAAGGCGATGCTCGAACGCGTCGTGTCGATGTTGATTAAGCTCACCAAGCGCCTCGACGTCGATTGATCGGGAACGTGGACGGGAACGGGAACGAGGACGGTTCCCAAAACGGTTAAGCACACATCCTGCCCTGGGTGTCTTCGCGCCTTCGTGGTTGGCGCGTCAAGTAACACACCAAGAAGAGCGAAACGCAAATGTTTCCACGGGGTGAGGTCCTGATTAGAATATGCGGGCGAGAGCATTTGCGCCTCGATTAAGGAATTATTACTGCCATGTATTTCCTGTACTCTCTGGTTCTCACCGTTTCAGCCTTGGTCGGTTCTCCCTACTGGATATATAAGGCGATCAGGGAGAAGAAGTACATAGCCAACTTCCGACAGCGGCTGGGCTTGAAGCTTCCGGATGCGCATCCCGGGCAGAGACCTCTCTGGATCCATTGTGTCTCGGTCGGTGAGGTCCTGGCGGCCAAACCTGTGGTCTTGTCTCTCCAGAAGACGCGGCCGCAGCTTCCGGTTGTCTGCTCTACCGTTACGTTGACGGGCCAGGCGCTGGCCCGGAAAGAACTGTCGCCCGCGGCCGATGTCTTCTACTTCCCTTTTGACTGGAACTTCAGCGTCAAGCGGTTTCTCTCGAGAGTGGAGCCGCGCGCCGTTGTCCTCATGGAAACGGAATTGTGGCCGAACTTCCTCAGAGCCTGCGCGCGAAAGGAGATTCCGGTCTTCGTTGCCAACGGGAGAATTTCCGACCGGTCGCTGCGGCGCTACCGGCGCCTCAAGATGCTGGCCGGCAGCATGCTCCACCACCTGACGGTGATCGGGACACAATCCCATGAAGACAAGAACCGCTTCCTGGAACTGGGGGCCGAGGAGCGGCGGGTCAGAGTGACAGGGAACCTCAAATTCGACTTCCCCATACCCGAACTGGAACCGCACCGCGACTTGCTGTCAAAGATCAAATCGACCCTGCGCCTGGATCAAGGGGTGGTCACCATTGTGGTGGGAAGCAGCATGAAGGGAGAAGAGCCGCACTTTTTGGCGGCATTTGGTAAAGTGCGGCAGACGATTTCTAACGCCCGCATGATTCTGGCCCCGCGTCATCCTGAACGATTCGACGAAGTAGCAGATCTTCTCAAAGGCTCTGGCGTGGCCTTCGCGCGCCGCACCGAATTGGACGGCGGTTTATCAGCCGACGTCGTGCTGCTCGATACCATTGGCGAGCTGCGCGCGGTCTATTCTCTCGCAACCGTGGCTGTAGTCGGAGGCAGTTTCCTTCTTCCTCACGGGGGACACAATCCGCTCGAGCCGGCCGCATTCGGCAAGGCCATCATCTTTGGTCCGGAAATGTCGAATTTCAGGGAGATAGCCCGGGTTTTCTTGCACGAGCAGGCAGCCCGCCAGTCCACTCTGGAATCACTTCCTGGCGCCTTGATTGAGCTTCTCCGGAATACCAGGGCTCGGAATATCCTCGGGCAGCGCGCTGCCAGCACCTTCAGGCAAAACCAGGGGGCGACCGATAACACCATGGATTTTCTTCTTTCCGGTATTCCATAATCACGCATGTCCTTTGTTTCGGCGACCCCGTCACCCTACCTGTCGGTTCCGAGCTTTGTCTTCGAAGCCATCGTGCGGGCGCGCAACGAACTTTATGCCTCAGGGTGGTTGCGTCAGACTCGCTTGCCCCGGCCGGTCATCAGCATCGGCAATCTGACACTCGGCGGAACCGGCAAGACTCCGCTGGCCATCTACCTGGCCGAGCTCCTGGGCAAGCTAAACGCTGCCCCGGCGCTTCTGAGCCGGGGATATGGCAGACACTCCCGGGACAGGATCCAGGTATTTGGCCCTGAAGACGAAGTCTCGGATCTCGTCCGGCGCGCCGGCGATGAACCGGCTCTGGTTCGCCGCCGCGTGCCTGCAATATGGCTGGGAGTATCTAAAGACCGACGGGCCGCGGGACAAAGGGTCCTCGAGCAAAGACCCGATGCGGTGTTCATTCTGGACGACGGTTTCCAGCATCGAAAGCTCCACCGTGACCTCGACATAGTAGTGGTCGATCGCGCACAGCCGCTCTCCGCCAATCGCGTCTTCCCCCGCGGTACGCTGCGCGAGCCGCTGACGGGTCTCGAGCGCGCCCAGGTTGTTCTTATTAACGGACGTTACCAGGGGAGCGCCGATCCGCTGGAAGCTTCCGTGAGAGAAATCAATCCCAGGGCCCAGATCCTGCATTGTGTTCAGAGGGTGGACGCCCTTGTCCCGTATGAGCGCTGGAGCACTTCACGGATAACCGGAAACAACAGCAATCCCGGTTCGGCCTTTCTGGTCGCCGCGGTAGGAAATCCGGAGCGGTTTCGCGACGATATCAAGACTCTCGGCGTGCGCATCGTGGGAACCCGGTTTTTTCGCGATCATCAACCGTTGAGCCCACGGGCGTTGGTCCAGTGCGTCAAGGAGGCTCGAAGCAGTCGAGCCGAAGCGATGATCACGACCGAAAAAGACGCGGTGAAGTTATCCGCGGCGCCGGAGTTTCCTCTTCTGGTGTCGGTGCAATCGACCCGCATGCATGAGCCGGAAGTCTTTCAGCGAATCGTCGGAACGCTGATTGAAAGTCCAAATGAGACCGATTGAGCCCGGACGCGTGCGGAAAATCCTGGTTCGAGGCACCAACTGGATCGGTGATGCCGTCATGTCCGTGCCTGCGTTGAAGGAGATCCGCCGTCTTTTTCCACAGGCGGAGGTCTCCCTCCTGGTACGGCCCTGGGTGAAGGATGTATATTCCGCCGTCGATTTTGTTGACGAGATTATCGAGTATGACAAGCGTGGAGCGCACCAGGGCTGGAGCGGCCTGAGAAGAATCGTACGCGAGATTCGACAGAGGCGATTCGACCTGGCGATACTTCTTCAAAACGCGATGGAGGCCGCCCTGATCGCCTGGTGGGCGGGCATTCCCCAGCGACTGGGCTACACGCGCGACGGTCGAGGTCTGTTTCTTACTCACCGATGCAAGATCGACCCCGACGTGCTCAAGGTCCATCAGATCTACTACTATCTCGGTATCCTCTCGGGTGCGGGACTCTTGCCTGGCACGCCGTGGCGAAACGGCGCGTATCGCCCTTCGGTCGACGTCCGAGTGAGGGACGCGGACGCCGCGGCGGCAAGGGAATTGCTCACCAAAAGCGGCGCCTTGCCAGGTCAGATTATCATCGGGCTGAATCCGGGCGCAGCCTATGGCTGGGCCAAGCGATGGCTCACAGACCGGTATGCCCGCGTGGCCGACGAGCTGGCGGAAAAGCGCGGGGCCAAGATCCTCATTTTCGGAGCCGCTGATGAACGCCACCTGGCCCGGGAGATCGCCGGCCAGATGCGGCACACGCCGGTCGTATGCTCGGGCCTGACTTCATTAGGCCAGCTGATGGCTCTCATCAAGGATTGCAGCTTGTTCATTACCAATGATTCAGGCCCCATGCACCTGGCTGCGGCGCTTGACGTGCCGCAAATCGCGATCTTTGGATCGACCAGTGAAACCGCCACCGGGCCATTCAGCCCGCGCGCTCATGTGATCAAGCAAGCGGTAGAGTGCAGCCCCTGTTTCCTGCGCGAGTGCCCGATTGACTTTCGCTGTATGACCCGCATTTCAGTTGAGCAGGTTTTGAGCGTGGCGGTGAAACAGCTCGACCGGGAACCGCGGGGATTTCTGATCGATTTACGATTGACGATTGACGATTGACGATTTGAACCGGCGCGGAGAGGCGGCACCCACAATCGTCAATCGTCAATCGTAAATCGATGTGGGGGTTTCGATGCGCCAGGCTGTCTTCATCGATCGCGACGGCACGGTCAGTGAGGAGACTGGCTACATCGATCAGGTGGAGCGCTTCAGACTTTACCCTTGCGCGGCTCCAGCCATCCGAAGGCTCAACCGGGCCGGGCTTCGGGTTATCCTGGTGACGAACCAATCAGGAGTCGCTCGCGGATACTTTTCTGAAGAGGTGGTTCAAAGGATTCACGCCAAGCTGCGACAGGAGTTGGCACGGGAAGGCGCCTATTTGGACGCCATCTACTATTGCCCGCACCATCCCGAGGGCACCGTCAGCTTGTATCGGCGTCAATGCGATTGCCGCAAGCCAGGCCTTGGAATGCTCGAGCGGGCGGCCCGCGAGTTTGACGTGGACCTCGCCGCCAGTTTCATGGTCGGCGATCGCTACCGTGACCTGGAAACGGGATTTCGGGCCCGGGCGCGCTCTATCCTCGTCCTCTCCGGTTACGGCGAAGGGGAGTACTCCAGCGACAAGCAGACGTGGAGCCGGCAGCCTGATTACGTAGCGCGCGACCTATCCGATGCCGCAGAATGGATCATCGCGATTGACGATTTACGATTGACGATTGACGATTGAACAGTCGTCGCGTCAGGAGAGCAAAATGAAGGAGCGGTTGGCCCCTCTCCCGCAACGAAAGGGTAAAGCCGGTGTTGCCGCAAGTGCAGGCTTGCGCGACCGGCTGCTTCGTATCCTGGACCAGTTCTCGCGCCGGAGCCTGGTGGTCGCGGGCGATCTCATTGCCGATCAGTTTCTCTACGGGGAGATTGCGCGCGTTTCACGCGAAGCTCCGGTCCTGGTTCTACAGTATCGCGATCTGATCACCATTCCCGGGGGAGCAGCTAACGCAGCCAATAACCTGCTCGATCTCGGATGCCATGTCAGGATGGAAGGGGCGGTCGGGAACGACGAATCGGGACGAATTCTTGTGGAGGCGCTCGCGAACAAAGGCGCCGATGTCGATGATGTCCAGCGACTCGAATCGTACGCGACGCCCGTCAAAACGCGAATTCTGGCTGGGGCGCTCCATTCTTCTCGGCAGCAGATTGTCAGGGTGGATCGTGCCGCGGAACTCGATTCTGATTTTCGAATTCCCGAGAGACGGCTGCGCGCCAGGTTAAGCTCCGTGGACGGCATTGTCTTGAGCGACTACGGTTATGGCTGCGTCACGCCGTCGCTGGTTGAAACCGCGACCAGGGTGGCAGCGCAGAATCGCATTCCAGTGGTGGCAGATTCCAGGTTCCGAATGACCGGGTTCAAAGGCGTAACGTCGATCACGCCTAACATAACCGAGCTCGAGTCCGCGCTGGGCGTTTCAATTGGTTCCAACGCGCGGCTCCTGCAACAGGCGGGCCGCCGGGTAATTCGGAAGCAACGACTCGCCCACCTTCTGGTTACTCAGGGCCGCTTCGGCATGACGCTGTTGGAGGCGGGCCGCCCTCCGACCCATATCCCGATTTTCGGGACCGATGAAGTTGCGGACGTTACCGGGGCGGGCGACACGGTCATTGCCGTCTTCACTCTGGCTCTTGCCTGCGGCGGGTCTCCGGAGGAAGCTGCGCGACTCGCCAATTACGCAGGGGGTATCGTTGTCATGAAGCGAGGCACGGCTACAGTGACCCCGAGGAACTTCGAGCCGCCATCAACCAGGACTTGCCGTTGCGGATTGAATTGCGCTTGGATGTCTTCGCGTCTCCATCGGCAAGCGAGTTTCTTGGTGACGACCATGATTATCTGCAATCCGCGATCCGCAAGCAATCGAAGACCGTGTCGGAATTGAAGCAGCTTGTGACAAGCCTGCGCGCTGCGGGACGCCGGGTCGTCCTGGCCAACGGCTGCTTCGATCTGATTCATGTCGGACACACGCGATACCTTCGCGAGGCGAAGGCGCTCGGTGATGTCCTGGTAGTCGCGCTTAATAGCGACAGTTCGGTTGCCCGGATTAAAGGACCCGGACGGCCGCTGCAGTCCCAGGACGAAAGATCAGAAATCGTGGGGGCTCTCGAATGCGTGGACTACGTTACGATCTTCGACGCTCCCACCGTCGATGACATCCTGTTGCAGCTGACCCCGGACATTCATGCCAAGGGAACCGACTACAGCAGCGACACCGTGCCGGAACGAGAAACCGTCCGCTCATACGGAGGAAGCGTGGCCATCGTGGGAGACCCCAAGAGGCATTCCACGCGGGACCTGATCGAGACCATCCTGGCGAAGCGAAACCTATGAGTCTCCCGCGCAAGATCCTGGTAGTTCGTCTGAGTTCTCTGGGCGACATTCTGCATACGCTTCCCGCCTTCCAAAGCCTGCGCGCCGCCTTTCCGGAGGCTGAGATTGATTGGCTGGTTGAAAAGCGCATGAAATTTCTGCTGGCCGCGCTTCCCGGCCTCAACCAGCTGATGGTGCTCGACACAAAGTCGTTACGTTCCCGACCCTGGAGTCTCGATGCCTGGCGCCAATGCGGCCGGTTGATCCGCAAACTGCGCGCCCGCCGCTACGATCTTGCGCTCGATTTCCAGGGCCTTCTGAAGACGGCCTTTTTGATTTACCTGACAGGCGCCAAGGTCCGAATGGGGTTTTCTCGAGAGCTCGTCCGCGAGCGTCCGGCTCACTGGTTTTATCATCATTACCTGAGACCGCCGGCGCAGCAGACTCATGTGACGCGGCTTAACCAGGAGCTTGCGCGCGCGGCCGGAGGAATTGCGAGTTCGGGACCATTCCCGCTCAGCGTTAGTGATGACGATCGGGATACAATACTGGCGCGGCTTCGGGTCGACCGACTCTCCGAGTATGTCGTCATCAATCCGGGGGGTGGTTGGCCGACCAAGCGATGGAATGCGGCGAAATACGGAGCGCTGGCGTCGCGCATCCAGGAGGAATTGAAGCTGGGCGTGGTCGTGACCACAGGGCCCGGCGAAGAGCCGCTGTTCGAAGAGATGTGCCGTCACTGCACGGGGGCGCCACCCCGGCAGTTTTCGGTCCCGTTCCGCCAATTGATTCCGCTTTACCAGGGAGCGCGGCTGGTGATCGGAGGAGACACGGGCCCGTTTCATCTTGCGTCAATGCTGGGAACCCCTGTGGTCGGGGTCTTCGGCCCGACCTCACCGGTTCGGAACGGGCCGCTATCGCAGCATGACGAAGTCGTGGTGCATCTGCTTCCTTGCAGCTTCTGCTACGGCCGGAGCTGCCCGACTCAGAATGAATGCATGGATATTTCGGTGGAAGAGGTCTTCAGTGCCGTGACGCGCCGGTTAGCCAGAGCGAGAGACCCGCGATGACCGCTGTACGGAGCGCAGTCGCGGCGCTGTTGCTGCTGGGAAACGCCGCCTCCCAATCACAACCGCCTCCCGCCGCGACCGGTTCAATGCCCTTCGCCGTGGGAGAAAAACTGGTGTATCACGTGGAGTGGAGCCCTCCGTGGTATCTGTTCTTTCTGCCAACCATGGATGCGGGAGAAGCGGAGTTGAGTGTCGCCGGGGAGACGCTCCACAAAGACAAGAAAGCGATCAAGATCATCTTTAATGCCCGTTCGAGTGGTACCCTGGTTAAACTGGCCGGAGTGAAAATCGACGATCACTTTGAATTTCTGACCGATGCTGAAACGCTCTGCACCTTCAGCGTGACCAAGAAAGTGCGTGAGGGAAAGCGCAAGCGCGATATTGACGTCGTCTACCATCCCGAGAAGAAGAGCTTGCACATCCGCGAAGTAGATGTGGCAGCGGTTCCTCCCAAGATGAGGCGCGATGAACTGGTCGAGGACATACCGGAGTGTGTTCAGGACGTTTTCTCCGCCCTTTATTCAGTGCGCCGTCGAGAACTCGGCGCCGGGATCAGCCATCGTTCGCTGGTGGGGGATAATGACCGTGTCAAAGAGGTCGTGGCTCGGGTCGAGACCAAGGAGGTCATCGAGACCCCGAAGGGTAGTTACGAGACCTGGAGAATCAATACCGTCGCGGTTCTTGGAGGTTTATTCAGGGCGGGGGGTGAGTTCAGAATCTGGCTTACTACCGATCATCGCCGGCTTCCAGTTCAATTCGAGGCCAAGGCGAGTCTCGGGAAGGTTTCCGGAAAGCTAAAGGAATCGTATCCGTGAAAGGAAAGATCGGAGTCAGCCGTAAGCCGAATTCTGTTTCTCTGCGGAGCAGAGACGGCAATCATTCATCTCGTCCCTGGATCGCTCCAGGGCTCTAGCGGTCTACCCAAAAGCGTCGGACGGGCCGCCCTCAATCGCTTTTCTATTTGACCTTGCTCCGTGTGGGGTTTACCGTGCCGCGCCTGTTACCAGCCGCGCGGTGCGCTCTTACCGCACCTTTTCACCCTTACCTCCGGTTTAGTGGAGGCGGTATGTTTTCTGTGGCACTTTCCGTAGGGTCGCCCCTCCCTCGCGTTACGAGGCACACTGCCCTGTGGAGTTCGGACTTTCCTCGGTCCGCGTTAACGGACCGCGATTGCCTGGCTGACTCCGACTTGGCTATTTTACCTGCTTCGACTTGCAGATTGAAGGTGCTCTGTGATTCAGACGTGCCGCTAGCTCTCCCAAGCTCGCTCGAGCTGTTAAACAGGGTCGTGGCGTGGGCATCGATCTGCCAGACCAGCGATCCGAGATTCGGCCGACTGGAGCACCCTGTGGCGCACCTTTCGGCGCTCAAATAGCGATGAACGATTTACCCTTAAAGAGGATCATTGGGCCTCGGGCGCCAGACAGGCTTGATGCGTCTGCGCAAACTCGATTCCCCGTATTTGGCGATTTCCTTACGAGACCCTATGGCGACGGGCCATCGGCTGACGTGGCGCGTCGAAGTTGATGACTCGCTATCCGCAACCAAAAGTTCGGTAATCCGCCGGGGGCCGGACGGGCCTAGCCCGTCCGCACATGTATCGGCAGCGAGTTTTGCAACTGTCTCATCAGACCCGCGCGTGGAACGACGTTGACTTTGCCCTCAACCCAGCTTGCTCTTTACGTCAGCGACCGCGGGAGCGGGTTTGGTCAGTCCCAGCAGCTCGCGCAATTTGAGGTCCAGGGCCTTGGCGACATCGGGGTGCTCTCGGATGAACTGTTTCGCGTTTTCCCGGCCCTGTCCGAGCCGCTCTCCTTTGTATGCGAACCAGGCGCCGCTCTTTTCAAGGAGTCGTTTCTCAACGGCCTGGTCCAGCAGATCACCTTCGTATGAAATTCCCTGGTTGTAAATGAGATCGAATTCGGCCTCGCGAAACGGGGGAGCCATCTTGTTCTTTACGATTTTTACCCTGGTTCGGCTGCCGACTACGACATCCCCTTCTTTGATCGCCCCGATACGGCGGATATCCACCCTGACCGAGGCGTAAAACTTCAGCGCGCGCCCACCGGTCGTGGTCTCCGGATTACCAAACATCACGCCAATCTTTTCACGAATCTGATTGATGAAAACCAGACAAGTGTTTGATTTCGAGACGATTGCCGTGAGTTTGCGCAGGGCCTGGGACATCAGCCTGGCCTGAAGCCCGGGAAGGGAGTCACCCATCTCGCCTTCAAGCTCCGCCTTTGGAACCAGCGCGGCTACGGAATCCACCACCAGGATATCGATGGCACCGCTGCGAACCAGAACCTCGGCAATTTCGAGGGCCTGCTCACCGCTGTCGGGCTGCGACACGAGAAGGTCGTCGGTATTGACTCCGAGCATTCTTGCGTAAGCAGCGTCCATTGCGTGCTCGGCATCAATGAAGGCCGCGGACCCGCCGTTTTTCTGTGCCTGCGCTATGGCGTGCAGAGCGATGGTTGTTTTCCCGCTCGATTCGGGCCCGTAAATCTCGACCACCCTTCCTTTCGGAAAGCCCCCAACTCCCAGCGCCGCGTCGAAGGAAATCGAACCGGTCGAAATGGACTGGACTCCGGTCGTGTCGCCGCGGTCACCCAGCCGCATGATAGATCCCTTCCCGAACTGCTTTTCAATCTGGGTCAAGGCCATTTCGATCGCCCTGTTTTTGCTATTTCTATCCTCTGCCATCTTTTGTCCCTTCTGCGCGACTTGAATGATACCTCTCCTCGCTCTTACGGACGCGAAGACGCTAAGGTTCGTTCGGGGACCTCGCCCCGAACGAAAGGCCCCATGTGAACGACAACATGGTTTGAACGTTTCGCTAAGCGCCCAAGAAAACGCTCCTATGATCTAACCAGGAAACAAAGGATTGAGCCACAAAATCTACACGAGCTCCACGGCCAGGGCCAGCCCATTGCCTCCTCCCATGCACAGCATGGCCACCCCGCGATTCCCACCCGAATCCTCGAGGGCATGAAGGAGCGTCACCAGGATCCTGGCGCCGCTCGCGCCTATCGGATGCCCCAGTGCGACGGCGCCTCCGCGCACGTTGACGCGCGCGGGATCGAGGCCGAGATCGCGCGTCACCGCCAGGGCTTGTACGGCGAAAGCCTCATTCAACTCAATGCGATCAATGTCGTCAACGGTCCACCCGGTAGTCCTCAAGAGCTTGCGAAAGGCTGGAACGGGAGCCATCATCACCATTGAAGGGTCAACGCCGCTGAATGTTTGACCTGCTATTCGGGCCATGACTCTAAGGCCGAGGCTGGCGGCCTTTTCCTCCGAAGTAACCAGGACCGCCGCTGCCCCGTCATTCACGCCGGGAGCATTTCCCGCGGTCACAGTCCCGTTCTTTTTAAACGCCGGCTTGAGCCGGGCGAGCGCCTCGATCGAGGTTTCGGGGCGAGGGCGTTCGTCTTTCGCAAACTCCTCTGTTCCTGTTGTCACGGGAACGATCTCGCGCCTGAACTGGCAGCTCGCGGTCGCGGCGACGGCTTTCATGTGACTATGGAAAGCGTACTCGTCCTGCTGCTCTCTGGTAATGCCATACTTTTCGGCCACCCATTCGGCCGTGCCGCCCATATGACAGTTCTCAAGCGCGCACCACAGCCCGTCATGAATCAGAGAGTCCACGGCCGGCGAGTCTCCCATCCGCGCGCCGCCGCGCATCTGAAAAAGCAGATACGGGGCGTTAGACATACTCTCCATGCCGCCGGCGATGCAGACGTCGGTTTCCCCCAGCCGGATCGACTGGGCGGCCAGCATGACAGCCTTAAGACCGGATCCGCATACCTTATTGATGGTCAGCGCGCCAACGGAAGAAGGAATGCCGGCACGGAGGGCTGCTTGCCGGGCCGGATTCTGCCCGAGACCTGCGCTGATGACGTTTCCCAGAATCACCTCGTCGACCTGAGCCGGATTCACGCCCGCCCGTCGAATGGTTTCCCTCACGACCAGGCTTCCGAGCTCCGTGGCCTTACACGACGCCAGCGCGCCCATGAAGCTTCCGATCGGTGTGCGACAGGCGCTTATTATGACCGGCTGCGGCATAAATCCTCAGATCAATGACGGATTGAACGAGGTTGTCACTGAGGTTTCATTAAAGCGAATCGGCAATCGGAGGAGCCTACTTGATACTCTTGAAGTGCTCGATATCAGAGTCCATACCCACGACCACAAGAATGTGGCCGGGCCGGATCTGAAATTCCGCTTTAGGGATAATGGTGCGCATCTCTCCCTTTCCGTTGGGTTCCCGGACCGCGATCAGATTTACGTGGTATTGATCGCGCAGCCGAAGATCTTTCAACGTCTTTCCTACCAACTTGGGGGGCGCGATGACTTCCAGGGCCGAGAGATCTTCAGCAAGGGGAATCTGATCGTATACGTGGGGAGCGCTCAATCGACGGGCTACGCGTTGGGCCATCTGTTTCTCTGGAAAAACAACCTCGGTTGCTCCGATGAGTCGGAGTATCTTGCCATGCTCGGGAGTTGTCGCCTTGACCACGATTTCAGGCACTCCCATCTCCTTGAGGTGAAGGGTGACCAGAATACTCAGGTCGATTTTTTCGCCCAGGCTGACAATGGCACAGTCGACCTCGTTCACGCCGAGGGCGGTTAGCGTCTCCAGATCGGTTGCGTCGGCCTGGACCGCCTGCGACGCGAATCCCTGGAGCGCCTGGACTTTTTCCGGCGCAGTGTCAATGACGATCACGACATTGCGTCCCTCGGAGAGCGTCTCAGCTACCGCAGAGCCGAAAGTCCCCGCGCCGATCACTGCGAATCTTCGCATTTTGTCCTTCCTGCTCCTGAACCAGGTCATCCTATCATGACGTTTTCTTCGGCGTACCGGTATTTTACTCGACCCAGGCCGCGCCCCGCGGCCGTGGCAACGGTCAAGGTCCCGACTCGTCCGACAAACATTACCAAAATCAGAATCAACTTTCCAAGACGGCTGAGATGCGGGGTTATGCCGGTGCTCAGGCCGCAGCTGGCGAAGGCCGAAACCACTTCGAAGAACACTTCGATGAACTGCCTTGAACTTTGCGTGTAAGGTTCGAACCCCAGTTCCACCAAGGCCAGAGCCAGCACCGCGAAGGTAACGATGGTAAATGCGAGCACCAGAACCGACAGCGACTTGGAGACGGTGCTGTCAGGGATAGTCCGGCGAAAAAGACTCACGTTAACTTCACCCCGCAACCTGCTCCGAGCCATCGCGATCAAAACGCCCAGGGTTGAGGTCTTGATACCGCCGCCCGTTGATCCTGGCGAGGCTCCTACGAACATCAGGAGTATCATCAGAAAAAGGGTTGCATTCGTCAACGTGCGCAGATCGACGGCGCTGAAGCCGGTCGTTCGAGCCGTAATCGATTGGAAGAACGACAGCAGAAGACCACGGCGGACACCTTCAGAAGCGAGTGCGTTCCTGCTCTCAAAAGCATAGAAACAGAGAGCGCCTCCGAAAAGGAGGGCAAGAGTCACGACCAAAACCAGGCGCGTGTGCAAGCTGAGACGCTCACGGACCTTCGGCCTCAGCAGCCGGGCCAGTTCGGCGCAGGTGAAAAAGCCCAACCCTCCCAGCACCATCAGCATGCAAAGCGTCAAATTGATGCCCAGGTTGTTCCGGGGATCCATGAAACCGGAGGGTTGCAGCCCGAATCCTGCATTGCAGAAAGCCGAGATGGCGTGAAAAACCGAAGCGAACCAATTCCGGTCCGCGCTGCATACCCAGAGAAGTACGGCTCCAATCGACTCCATCGCCACGGTAGTCAAGAAAATCTGCTTTACCAGATTGGATATTTGACCTGAGCTATATGGAGATAAAGTATCTTGGATAGTAAGTTTATCCCTGATTGATATGCGATGTCTCGAGAGCAGCAGCAGCACGACCGAAAACATCATGATGCCCATGCCGCCCAGCTGGATCAGGCTCAAGATGGCGATCTGCCCAGTCCGGGTGAAAGTCGTTCCGGTGTCGACCACGGTTAGCCCGGTGACGCAGACAGCGGACGTCGCGGTGAAGAGAGCGTCAATGAACGCGAGACTGCCTCCGGTCGTGCTCTGGGGCAGCATCAAGATGATTGAGCCCGCCAGAATCGCCCCGGCAAAACTCAGAATCAGGAGGTCGGTCGATTTGAGGAAGCGGAGGATCCAGACACTCGAAGCATGAGCGATGCGCAAGGGCAGTCGATAGTTCACCTTTCGTGCCGGAATAGAGCTTCGTCGGTCAATCAAGAAGACCTTGAATCTTAGTGTTCTTGGTGTCCTGGTGGTACTTGTTTCGTAGCCCTAACCACGAAGACTCGAAGACACCAGGTTGACTGGCAGTCGTCGGACTGGTATTATCACGCTCTTTTTTCACCTTGGAACCGACAATGCCCAGACAATGTTATGTATGCGCGAAAACCCCGGTGTTTGGCCACACCATTTCCCATGCACACAACGTGAGCTCGCGCCAGTTTAACCCGAATCTTCAAAGTGTCAGGATCATGGAAAAGGGCGCGGTCAAGCGGGTTCGTGTATGTACACGCTGCCTCCGTTCCGGTAAAGTGCGAAAAGCCATCTAGGCCTGACCTCTTTGCATCCTGACGGTTACCACGCGGACAATCAGAAGCCCCAAAAGACTCGAATCAGGGTAGTCTTGAGACTCTTTCTACGTCCTGAATACCACGGATTCCTTTGAGGACCTGAACTACTCTCTGCAGATGTCTTGTGTCGTTGATGTCTACGGTGAGGTCAACCGAACCCTTGCCGTCGTCCCCCGTCCGTGAACGTGATTCACGGATGTTGGCCTTGAGGTTGGCGACCGCAGCGGTAATATCGGCCAGCATCCCCTGCCGGTCTTCCACTGAAATAGCCAGCTTCACCGTGAATACCTCCTCGCCGGGCACGTCGATCCATTCGACCTCAGTGGTGCGCTCCGAACCGAGGAGATTGACCAGATTGGGACAGCTGGTCGCATGGACTGAAATTCCTTTTCCGCGGGTGATGTAGCCGACGATTTCGTCGCCTCGAATCGGGTTACAGCACTTGGCGCGGTATACCAGCAATCCATCCTCCCCTTTCACCGTTATGGGAGACTCCTGCCTCCCGAGAACTTTGTTCACGGCCGATACCAGGGCGGAAGGCTTCGTTTTCCCTCTTTCCGGCGGAGGCTCAACGTCAGGAAAGAGCGGACTCAGAATCTGGCGGGGAGCGATTCTCCCGAAACCTACCGCAGGGTAGACATCCTCTACTTTCGGGATACCGTGGTCCTGCAAGACTCCCGTCAGTTCCTCTCTGCCCAGCACCTTCTTCCAGGTCGACTTGAATTTGCGGGCTTCCTTCTCGAGAAGTTTCTTGCCTAGCTCCGCGGCGTCTTCCCTTTCCTTCTGGTTGATGTAGTGTTTGATTCGATTGCGTGCGCGAGCCGTCGTGACGAACGAAAGCCAGTCCCTTGATGGCCCCGCGTCTTTGGAGGTGAGGACCTCGACGATCTCGCCGTTTTTCAGTTTGTGCCGCAGCGAGACGATCCGATTGTTAACTTTGGCTCCAACACAGTGATGTCCTACCTGGGTGTGGATGGCGTAAGCAAAGTCGACCGGCGTCGCATCGCGAGGCAGCGTGATTACTTCTCCCATCGGCGTGAAACAGTAGACTTCTTCGGGATAAAGATCGACCTTCAGGCTGCTGAGAAACTCGCGCGGGTCGCTGATCTCACGGTGCGAATCGATGAGTTGGCGTAACCAGCGAAATTGTTCTTCATCATCGGCGACGCCGGACTTCCCTTCCTTGTATTTCCAGTGAGCCGCGATTCCCTCCTCCGCGATCCGGTGCATATCCTGGGTTCGGATCTGGATCTCAAACGGCTGTCCATTCTTGCCAATCACCGACGTGTGCAGCGACTGGTAGAGATTCGGCCGCGGGATGGCGATGTAATCTTTGATGCGGCCGGGAACCGGTTTCCAGAGATTGTGCAGAATTCCCAACGTCGTGTAGCAATTCTTTACCGTATCCGTGATCACTCGGATGGCAATGAAATCGAAGACTTCGTCGATGCTGATTTTCTGACGCCGCATTTTTTGGTGAACGCCATAGATCCGCTTGATACGACTCTCGAGCCGTGCCGGAATCTTGTGCTCGGCCAGTTCGTCGGCAATGACCTTCTTGGTTTCTTCGATGAAGGTCTGGCTCACCGCGCGCCGAGCTTCAATCAGCGCCACCGTATTCTGATAGGCCACCGGGTCCAGGAAACTGAAGGCCAGATCTTCCAGTTCCCCGCGGATCTTGGCCATACCCAGCCTGTGAGCCAGGGGAGCATAGATCTCCAGGGTCTCCAGGGAAATTCGTTCCCGGCGATCAGGTGGAAGGTACTGAAGAGTGCGCATGTTGTGCAACCGATCGGCAAGCTTGACGAACAGGACTCGGATATCGCCGACCATGGCCAGAAGCATCTTGCGGAAGTTCTCAGCCTGCTTTTCATGTCTGGAGGTGAATTGGACCTGGGAAATCTTGGTGACGCCATCGACAATCTGATAGACCTCGTCGCCGAACTGTTTCCTCAGCTCCTCGGGCGAGACGAGTGTGTCTTCGAGAACGTCATGAAGCAGACCTGCGGTGACGGTTGTTGCATCAAGCCTGAGCTCGGCGAGAATGTTAGCCACTTCAAGCGGATGAGTCAGGTAGGGCTCGCCGTTCATCCGCACCTGTCCTTTATGGAATTTCGCCGACACGACATAACCGCGCTGGATCAGCTCCAGCGCAGCTGCGGAATGGTATCGAGATACCTTTTCCGCCAGATCCTCGTAGCGAATCATAGGAAGTGTGTTCTCGGCCACATTATAGAGAAAGGGGAGCATTGAGGAAAGTACGCCGGCGGCCATGCGTTAGTTTCGGGTGAAGTGAACGCCGGCCCAACCGCGCAGCATGACTGCCGTGCTGCGCCAGCGGCGGGGGGCGGGATAATGCCAGATCGCTGGCTTGACCAGGTTCCGAAATTGGCCCGGGATGGGCCTCCGGAGGCCGTCGTAACCTCCGATACTCAGCTCTGCCTGGACGGTGGCTCATGAGCACTCTTCCGACAAGCCTTATGTGGCGCAAGGGTCATCAGACCCGTCGCAAGTACATGCCGTATCGCGATGAGTTACGCCTCAAGAAGGCTCTCGTGCCACTAGGGAGCCGGACGGGCTTGATGAGCCCGTCCGCACATATAGCCCGGCGACTTTTGCAACCAGCCTCATCAGACCCTGAAGAGATCGTCCGAATCACCGTCCGGCTGGCAAAAAAAAGGGGGCTAAAAAGCCCCCTTCGCGAACGAGCCCTATCGCAACTTTTACTTGGTGGCAAGTTTCTTGGGTTTTTTTGCCTCTTCCTCCTGGGCCTTCAATCGGAGCGCCAGAGCCTTCTGGGCGACCAGATCGGCCTGCCGGATCAACTCGTTCTTTGCCTTTTCATCCTTCTCGAACTTAGCCTTCTCTCTCCACAGCAGGTTCTGGTATTCCATGGCATCGAAGTAATCAGGTCGGATTGCGATAGCTTTCTCGAGAGCCTTCAACCCCTCCTCAATCATCCCGAGCGTCTCGTCCTTTTCTGCTTGCTTGAGGAATTCGACGTTCTCGCCCTGGAGTCCGGTTCTCTTCAAAGACTGATCGAAATCGATGACTGCGATCCGATAGAGCGCTTCCGCGTTGTCGGGATCCACTTTCTGAATCTCGCGGCACCACTGTTTCGATTCGTCGTACTTCTTCAGCTGATAAAAAAGACTGGCGATGCTCAGCATCGCATTCTTGGCGTTTTGATTACCCTTGTCCGGCTCCTTCTCCAGGACCTCCTGGAAGGTCGAAACGGCCTTCTCCGCCATCTCGTTGCTCTTGGGGTCAGTCGACCCAGGCACGAACTGTGAAGTGTAGGTCGTCGCCAGGTACATCCGCGCAACCTGAAAGTCAGGATCCAGCTTTATCGATTCGTTGAAAAACTCTGCCGCCTGCTCATACTTTTGCTCGGTAAAGGCTCTTACACCTTTGTTCAGGCTGTCCCTCGCCTTCAACTTAGTAATAAAGTTGCATCCCGAGAGAGGCACAGCCGCCGCCAGACACAGAAGGGCGACACCTTTGCGCGTGAACCTCATCAAAGCCTCCGAATTTGTGATAAGCACATCGAGCTTAGATCACCTGATTTCTTCGAGGATCAGGCCTACATCGCCTACTCCAGCGCCTTTGGCGATGTCAATAACTTTGACGACGTCGCCATAAGGAAGCTTGGGGCTGGCGCTGATAAACATATTCTTGTTGGCTCGAGCGCTGTAGATTTCCTGCAGCTTAGGACCTAAAGCCGTGATATCGACAGGGTCCTGATTGATCGTGATGTTGGCACTCTCTCCCACCGATACCACGATCACGCTGGGATCGGGCGGTGCATTTTCCTGTCCCGGCGGTGGAGGCTGGGGCACCTTGACGTCCAGATCCATCTGGCGGACGGGAGTTATCACCATGAAGATGATCAGGAGTACCAGGAGGATATCAATATACGGGGTGATATTGATATCCGCTTTCGGACCCTTCTTCCCACCAACTGCCATTGACATAGGAGAATTCTCCTCGGCGCGACAACGGAACTACTGTTTTTCCTTCTCGGCCATGAGCCCGATCTTTTCGACTCCGGCCCTCCGGCACTGGTTGACGATCTGCACCACGCGGCCATAGGCAACTGCCTGATCGGCCTTCAGGAACATCGTCTTGTTCATCTCGCCCGTGAAGCGTTCCGTGAGAAGCGTCATCAACTCATCCTCAGTGATAGGGTTCTTGGCGAGATAAACCCGGCCTTCCCGCGTGAGCGCCACGATCACGGCGTCTTTGCTGTCGGCATCGGGCGCGTCCAGCGGGTTTTTGGCCTTGGGAAGATTCACAGTGATACCGGATTGCAGAAGCGGCGTCGTGATCATGAAGATGATCAACAACACCAGCATGATATCCGCCATCGGCGTAACATTGATGTCGGCCGTGACGTTGCTTATCCCTAATCCTCGCTTAGCCACCTAGCTGCCCCCGCCTCTTGAGGAAATAGTCAATCAGCTCCGAAGCCGAGTTGTCCATTTCCACGGTAAAGGTTTCTATTTTGTTCGTGAACCAGTTGAAGGCCATGACGGCCGGGACCGCCACGAACAACCCGAAAGCCGTTGTTACCAGCGCTTCCGCAATCCCGCCGGCGACCGCGGCAATTCCGGCGGTTTCCTCAGTCTTCATTCCCTGGAAAGCGTTGATGATCCCGATAGTCGTTCCAAACAAACCGACGAAAGGCGCCACCGAACCGATTGTTGCCAGGCCGCCCAGGCCTCGTTTGAGGTCCTCGATTCCGATCGCCGTGGCTCGATCCAGTGCCCGTTTGGCCGCTTCAATCGTCTCCCCTGGGATTTCCTTGCTCCTGGAGTGCGCCTGAAGCTCGTGTAATCCGCTTATCAGCACCTTGGCCAGATGGCTCTTGTTGTTCTGCTCGCCGAGGGCGATCGCTTCATCGATCTTTCCCTCCTTGAGGCATTCCGCAACAGCGGGAGTAAACACGCGGGATTGCTGCCGCGCCTGGCGATAGGTTATCCACCGTTCGATCATCACGCTGATCGAATAGGCTGACATGATGGCCAGAATGATAACGACGCCTTTGGCTATCCAGCCCATCGCGTTCCACAATTCAACTATGTTCATTTGTCCCATAAAATTTGTAATCTCCGGTGCGAGTTAAATCAATTCACCTCAAATTGAAGATAACTGTTACTGTGGCGATAACCGGAACCGGCTCGCCGTTCAACAACGTGGGAGAGTATTTCCACTGCTTCACAGCCCGCTGCGCCTCGTCATCGAGAAGCGGATGTCCACGCAGCACGCGTATCTCCGACACGTTGCCTTCTTCGTCTACGGTCACCTGAAGGATCACAACGCCCGATACTCGCGCACGCTTGGCGAGTTCTGGATATACGGGTTCGATCTTCTTGATCAGCTTAGATTCCTGAACGTTCCCTCCCACCCGAATCGGCTCGCGCTTGACGGGACGTGGTGGCGGCGGCGGCGGCGGTGGCGGCGGAACCCCGCCCAGGACTCCTCCGACGACTCCTCCGGGAACACCGCCAACAACCCCTCCCGTCACTCCTCCTGGAATTCCACCGACGACTCCGGTGACTCCGACGACCGGTGGCTCGTCCACTGGCGGTGGAATCTCTCTCGGTATCTCGGTAGGAGCGACAAACTTTGTTGGGTCCACGGTTACTTTCTGAGGGACAGCTTTCATTGGAGCCGGCGGCGGCGGCGGCGGTGGCGGTGGCGGCGGCGGCGGCGGCGGCGCGATGAGGAAGGTAAGCAGTTCGTTTTCGGGCAGCACGTTGAAAAAGACCAGCGGCAAGATTACTACCACGAAAATTGCCACGATGTGCACCACGATCGAAATCAGGAGCGTCATCAAACGCTTGCCTGTATCTGAGCGGCTTGTGTGTTCTACGGTTTCAAACATTTTTCCCCCTCGTGGACGGCCCTTTGGTGCTTGAAAAGTGGGGTGTTTGCGGCGCCGAAAACAGAGGACGCGATCTTAATCTCGCGCCGCAAAACCTGTCAAGGAGTTTTTGCCCCTGCATCCCTGTAGATTCCACACCTTCCGGGCCTCCAAGTGACACCTGACTGACAAGAACGGATTTCTTGGTGTTTCTTCGTGTCTTTTGTGTCCTGTCTGTTATCTGTTGCGCTGACCGTGAAGACACGAAGAAACACTAAGAGCACTTTCGCAATCGACCACCCAGACTTCTTCTGCGAAGTTATTGGACCCCGCCCACACTCGGAAGTTCCCTGCAAAACACATCGATAAAGCCTTAACCTTTCGCTTGGCAAGGAGCAGTTCGAAAAGCCGCCGTGAAAACGCGAATACGGCGGGTGTCTCTTGCATGGTCAAGGCCTTGTCGATCGTTTCGACGAGCTTACCGTCCGACGTTGGGTGAGTGTGCTTTAGGTGCTGCGGGCTCTTCTATAGACTGGAGCCCGGCGATGGCGTTTTTTGAGATCTCGATCTTCACCTGGTCGGCAATCTTGAGAATAAAGGTTGTATCTTTAACTCCCGCCACGACGGCGTAGATGCCTGAGTTTGTAATGACTCTGTCGCCGTTCTTGAGAGCTGTGATGAGAGCATCCAGCTTCTTCTGCCTGGTCTGCGTAGGCCTTATGAGTAGAAAATAGAAAATTACTCCGATAAGAAGAAACGGAGCCATCTGTATCACGATTTCGGGGACTGCAGCTTGTGCTAGTGCGGGGAAACCCATCGATTCCGATTGATCCTTTCCAGAAACGTCGTGGTTGGCAGACCCAAGAGCTAACGCGATCGCAGGATGCAGTTTGGAACAGCCGACGTTGGGAACGCATCCCTCAATCGGGCCTTTTCTCCATTTCCTCCAAGTACTTACCAAGAGTACCGGACGCGATAGACTCCCTTATTTCCCGTACGGTGTCAAGATAAAAGGCGAGGTTGTGAAACGTGTTCAGAATGGCGGCAAGATGCTCGCCGGACATGAACAGGTGACGCAGATAGGCCCGGGAATACCTGCGACAGACAAGACAAGAACAGCCGGGGTCTACCGCTCGATCGTCTTCAGCGTAGCGCGCGTTTTTTATCAACACTCGTCCCTGGCTCGTGAAAAGGCAACCGTTCCTCGCGTTTCGCGTCGGCAGGACACAATCGAACATGTCGATGCCGCAGGCCACGGCGCGGACCAGATCTTTCGGTGTGCCCACCCCCATCAGGTAGCGCGGCCTGTCCCACGGGAGCAGTGGCGCAGTGTGACCCAGGGTTTCGAACATCGCGTCTTTGGGCTCTCCCACGCTCAGGCCACCCACGGCAATCCCAGGGAAGCCCATTTCCTGCAGAGTCTCCACTGACCGACGTCTCAAGTCCGAGTAGATCCCCCCTTGCACGATGCCAAACAGTGCTTGAGACCCGTCACCCGTCTGATGCCAGCGGGCCAGGCCCCTTCTGGCCCAGCGCATTGAAAGCTCCATCGAGCGCTCCGCTTCGGCGTGACTGCAGGGATAGGGTGTGCATTCGTCCAGAACCATGAGAATGTCGGATCCCAGGGCCTGCTGGATGTCTACGACGCTCTCCGGGGTCAGGAGATGAGGACTTCCGTCAAGATGAGACCGGAACGAGGCTCCCTCCTCGTTTATCCTGAGGAGCTCCCGATGGCTGTAGACCTGGTATCCACCGCTGTCAGTCAGGATGGGCCTCTTCCATGACATGAAGCGATGGAGCCCACCCAAGCGCCCGATGAGAGCGTGACCGGGACGCAGATACAGGTGATACGCGTTGGCCAGAATAATCTGGGCGTCGAGCATTTCCAGCCACTCATGCGACATGGCCTTGACCGCGCCCGCGGTCCCGACCGGCATGAAGACCGGCGTCTGAACATCTCCGTGAGCCGTCCGGATAATGCCCAGGCGGGCCGAGGTGCCTGAATCTTTCTGGAGGACTTTGAAGCTGAAAGAGATCGGGTCGCGAGAGCCATCCATAGAACGAAGTTACTATAGCAGAGCAGTAACTTATCTTTTCTTTAGTATAACAAGGGAAAACCGGTTTGTTTTCCGGGCAAGATTCTCCACGAGCAGAGAGCGAAAGCAGCCGCCACAGATTCCACGAATTTCCACAGAGCCAATTTAGATTTCATGAAATTCGTGGAATCCGTGGCTAGCCGCGTCGTGATTCTGTCGCGTCCTTCGCAGTGCGTGGCCCCCGTAGCCGCCGAGAGGCAAGGGGAGCTGTGAAACACGCGCCGCAGCGGGAGATTTGCGAGTATAGTGCCGGGTATGCGAATCGGAATCATTGGCGGCCGGCTGGCGGGTTCGTACGCCGCCTTGCTTCTGTCTCGTTTGGGACACGAGGTCTTATTGTTCGACGGGAGCACGGAA
The DNA here is from genome assembly GCA_963827655.1 of uncultured Acidobacteriota bacterium. Taxonomy (GTDB): domain Bacteria; phylum Acidobacteriota; class UBA6911; order UBA6911; family UBA6911; genus CAWHCF01. Next base: position 71,148 of record CAWHCF010000052.1, on the reverse strand, counting down.
AAAGAAAAGCCTTGCGGAGGCGGAGTGACTTCGAAGGCTTTGCGTCGAATCTCGTGGTTTCGCGAACACCCGCTGCCGCACACGGAGATTCGCACTCTGCGAATGACTACGAAGGACGGACGCGCCGCCGAGCTGCCGCTCCGGCGGCCCATCTACATCTTCTCCCGCGCGACGCTTGATCTGTCGCTGCGCGATGCGGCCATGCAAGCGGGCGCGCGATTCATTCCCGAAAGGGCTACGGGTTTTACCCCTGTTGGGGAAGCGTGGGCCATCTCGACTCACCGGGGGCAATACGAAGTATCGTTTCTGGTGGGCGCGGATGGCGCCTGCAGTTCGGTAAGGGCTGTGACCGCCGGAAAATATTCAGCCGGCGATCTCTCACTGGCCCTGGGTTTCTATCTCCCAGGACTGTACCATCGGGACACGGCTCTGGCTCTGTTTCAGGAGCCGGGGTTTCAGGGTTACCTGTGGTCTTTTCCCCGCGTCGACCACTCGTCGGTCGGCATCTTGCGACGGCTTCCTTCTGCCAATGCCCGGGATCTACGACAACGCGTGGTCGAATTCATTGTGCGCAACTACCCGGGCGCGGGGCGCGACATGAACTTCTATGCGGCACGAATTCCTTGTTTGAGCCGCGAGAGTCTAATGCGGCAAAGGATTTGCGGCCGCAACTGGGCGCTGCTTGGCGACGCCGCGGGTTTTGCCGACGCCATTACCGCCGAGGGAATCTATTTTGCGCTGCGCTCGGCTGAGCTTCTGGCGCAATCGAGGCTGAGCGACGATCCTCTGGAGTATGAAGCGGTCTGGAGACAGGACTTCGGCGCCGAGCTCGAACGCGCGGCGAAATGGCGAGACCATTTTTACGGCGGGAGGTTTCTCTTCGGTTCTTTCACCACGCGCGCCGTCCAGATCACCCGCCTTAGTCCGACGGTGCAACGATTGACCGACAATCTTATCTGCGGTGCCGATGGCTACGACGCCCTGCGAAAGCAGCTGCTGATCCACTCTCCCCGCATCCTGATGGAAGCGTTGCGTGACAGAAGCAAGAAGCCAGGAGCCAGAAGCCAGAATTATTCTGACTCCTGACTTCTGACTTCTGTCTTGGTGGTTGCCTGTTCCTACGAAGGTCTCGATGAAGCACCGTCTAACCTGACGCGGTAAACCGACGAATTGTCTGCCAGAACGACGTCTCCTCCCGAAACCGCCACCCCGACCAGGGTCGGCGCTGCGATGTAGTGTTCGATTTTCCCCTCGCGTGCGGAGATTCTGAAAACGCCCTTGCTGCCGCCGTAGGATGCGGCCAGCAGAAGGGTGCCGTCTGAGAGCGCCGCCATTCCCTGAGGACGGCCCAGACCCTGCACGAGGGTCTCGACATGGCCATCCGGTGTGACCCTGTAGAGCACATCCCTTGTGGCTAGAGTCGGCCCGCTGACGTAAAGGTGATCCTGGGCGTCGATCGCCAGGTGGTAAGCCGAAACGCTGGGGGGCAGCGAAGCGAACTCCTTCTTTCCGGTCGCAAGATCCAGCTGGTAGATCCTGCCCGACCTGTCCCCCACAAAGAGGAAACCCTTTGAATTGAAGACCAATCCGCATGGAACGCCAAGATCATCGGCGACCACTTCCAGATTCTGGAAATCCCGGTAACAGAAGACAGCGCCATCGGCGCGGCTTGAAACATAAAGCTGGCCGTCAGGCCCGAAAGCAAGCCCCGTGGGATTCATGATCTCGCACGGAAACGGGACTTTTTCTCCCGACTGGGTGATGCGCACGAGCGGTTGAGGGGTTTGCTGCCCGCGAGCGCCGCTGATCGTCGTTATGATTGTGCCGTCGGGCGCGATCAGCGGGTTCGTGACCGGATGCAGCCCAGTCGCCAGCCTGGCCGCGAAGCTAAAAGGAAACAGCGCGGAGCTCTTGTCTCCTACCCTCAGTGTGATTCCGAGAGCACTCGGGCTCTCGGGCAGTTGAATGATGACGTACTCTTCGGACGCGGAGACGATATGCGCCTCGATTTCGCCGCACAGGACTTTGATCGATCCAGGAAGGCCCGGCCGAAATCCGCTGCCCTGGATTCCTACTTCCCCGCCGGCGACTCCTATGGCTGGATTGACTGCGCTGATTTGAATAGCTGGAGATTCCATTCGAGCGGATTATGTCATCGCCGCTTCCGGAATATCAAGTTGACAAGCCGGACCGTCAAAAATAACATTTTTCGTTTTCTTGGTGTGTGCGTGTCTTCGTAGTCAATGCGCGGGACCAGAACCCGACCGCTAAGGCACGAAGACTCGAAGAAATGTGGCTGCGGATGACTCCACTCGACCCCGAGCCGGCGAAAGACAGCATTGTCGTAGTCGGCGCCAGAGTTCACAACCTGAAGAACATCACGGTTGAGATTCCTCTCAATTCGCTTACCGTGGTTACCGGTGTGTCCGGCAGCGGCAAGAGTACTCTTGCTTTTGACACGCTCTACGCCGAGGGGCAGCGACGTTACGTGGAATCGCTTTCGGCATACGCGCGCCAGTTTCTGGAGCGGATCAGCAAGCCGGAAGTGGATGACATCCTGGGAATCTGCCCGGCGTTGGCGATCCGCCAAAAGAACTACACACGCAATCCGCGGTCAACCGTAGGGACGGTCACCGAAATCAACGATTACCTCCGGCTGCTCTATGCCCGGATCGGAGTCACCGTGTGCCATTCCTGCGGCCGCCGCGTCGAGAAGGACACCCCCGAGAAGATCGCAGACTTTGTAATGGATTTGCCGGAAGAAACCCGGCTTTATCTTTGTTTTCCTCTTTCGCTCGAGGCTGGACGCGCGCCGGTACGCAAGCCTGGAGGCAAGCGCCAAGGGCCGGCGGGGCGGGTGCTGAGCGCCACCCGAGATCAAAAACCCGAAGAGAAACTGGCCGTCATGCTCCCCGGGTTACAACAGCAAGGATTTGTGCGCTTGCTGATCGACGGCCGGCTGGTCGACCTGGCGGAGGCACTTGAAACTCTGAAGCGCAGTGCACGCAAGGAAGCTCATGTCGTGGTCGACCGGCTGATCGTCAAGCCGGACATTCGGAAGCGGCTGATTGATTCCCTGGAGCTTTGCGGACGCGAAGGGGAAGGCCGGATCGAGCTGGTCTTGCTGACGCCGTCTCCGCAGGAAACCCAGCAGATGCTGAAGGAGCATTTCCCGCAGGTTCGCTGGGTCGAGCATCCGGCAGGTATCCTGGTCAAGTTCAGCGAGAGGTTTGAGTGCCAGCTCTGTCATCTTTCCTATTCAGAACCTGAGCCCCGTCTGTTCTCGTTCAATAACCCTTTCGGCGCCTGCCCGAACTGCCAGGGCTTTGGGAACACCATGACGCTTGACCTGGATCTGATCATTCCCGACCAGAGTAAAAGCCTGGAAGAAGGCGCGATCGACCCATGGAACAAGCCGCGCTATCGCGGTTTTCAGCAACGTCTGCTGAAATTCGCGGGAAAACGCGGAATAGACGTTGGGACATCCTGGTCCGATCTTCCCCGGGAATCACAGGAGGCGATTATTAATGGTAGCGGGGACTTTCCAGGCATCGTTGGCTTCTTCAATCACCTGGAAGAAAAGAAATACAAGATGCACGTGCGCATCTTTATCAGCCGGTATCGGGGCTACACGACCTGCCTGAGCTGCCGGGGTGAACGATTGTGCCCGGCCGCCCGCGACGTCGTCGTCGGAGGCAAGCGCCTTCCTGAGATTGCGCGGCTGACGATCGCCGACGCGGCGCAGTTCTTCCGGGAAGTGAACCTTTCGACTCACCAGATTTCGGTCGCCGGGAGAATTCTCGATGAAATTCGGTATCGCCTGGACCTGCTGATCAGGGTGGGGCTTGACTATCTCACGCTTGATCGTCTCTCCTCTTCGCTCTCGGGGGGAGAATCGCAAAGGATACAGCTGGCTACGTCGCTGGGATCCACGCTTGTGGGGACGCTGTACGTACTTGACGAACCCAGCATCGGCCTCCATCCTCGCGATAGCCAGCGCCTGGTGGAAATACTCAAGAATCTCAAACAACTGGGGAACACGGTGCTGGTGGTAGAGCACGACGCCGAGATCATGAGTTCGGCGGATTACCTGATCGATCTCGGCCCCAGGGCCGGCGAGTCCGGAGGCGAGGTTGTTTTTCAGGGAAGATACGACGGCATTTTGCAAGAACCCAGATCTCTGACCGGGCGTTACCTGAGCGGAGAGCTGAAGATAAATACTCCACTATTCCGGCGTAAGGGCAATGGCCGTTACCTGGAATTGCGGGGAGCCCAGAAACATAACCTGAAAAACCTCGATATCCGGATTCCTCTAGGCATGTTTGTCTGCGTGACCGGTGTCAGCGGCAGCGGAAAGTCGACCCTGGTGCACAATATTCTTTACCTCGCGGTAAAAAGGGCCAAGGGGGAAAGAAAGGATCCGGCCGATGGGTACCATTCGATCAGCGGCGCGGAGACCATCACGGATGCTGTGCTGGTCGACCAGTCTCCCATCGGAAGGACGCCGCGGTCAAATCCGGTAACTTATGTAAAGGCATTTGAGGACATCCGCGACATATTCGCCGGTACTCGCGACGCTCATGCCCGGAACCTGGGACCGGGCCACTTTTCATTTAATCTCGCCGGGGGTCGCTGCGAAACCTGCCAGGGCAGCGGCACCATCACGGTCGAGATGCAATTCCTGGCTGATGTGGAGCTGACCTGCGAAGACTGTAAGGGAACGCGCTTCAAGAGCTCCGTTCTGGACGTCAAGTACAAGGGAAAGAATATCTCGAATGTCCTTGATCTTACTGTTCACGAAGCAATCGCCTTCTTCTCAGGAAATCCGAGGCTGACGCGCAAGCTCAAGGTTCTGGAGGAAGTCGGATTAGGTTATCTTCGTCTGGGCCAGTCCGCTACTGCGCTCTCGGGAGGCGAGGCTCAGAGGATCAAGCTGGCCTCTTTTATTTCCAGGAAGGCCACCCGGAACACGCTTTACATATTTGACGAGCCGACGACCGGCTTGCACTTCGACGACATCCGCAAGCTCCTCTCCGCCTTCGACAAGCTGATCAGCTGCCGGCAACTCGGTGATCGTGATCGAGCACAACCTCGATGTGATCAAGACCGCCGACTGGATCATTGACCTTGGACCCGAGGGGGGGCGAAGGGGGGCCGGAGTGTCTTTGAAGGTTCTCCGGATGACCTGTTGCAAGCCCGCGGCTCCTATACCGGCCAGTTCTTGAAGGACTATCTAAAGAAAAGCGAGAAAAGTCGTCCCGCCGTCCGAGTTTCGTAAGCCTTCTTTACGTCTTCTGTATGTCTTCCGCGGTTAGTGCTGGTGCACAAAAGTGACCGCGAAGACGCTAAGGGCGCGAAGCGGGCGGGTTCCTTGACCGTTCCAGCGCCTTCCGGCTATCATGAGCGTCGCCCCTGCAATGTTGGTGATGGCATCACATATTTGAGCCAACATCTATTTGAATGGGAGTCCGAGTCGCTCGGCGGTGAGCAGTCTTTCCTTCGGGAACTTGATTGCCTGATGCGGGGCGCAGGACACCCACCTGGATTTCAGGTTCAAATAGACCATGTCACACGGCTGCGCGGGGGCGTTTTGTTTTCACGTGACCTATGCGCATCCTTTTTATCGGCGATGTTTTCGGGAAGCCTGGCCGCCGGCTCATCCAGCAGAAGCTGCACGGTCTCATTCAGCAGCTACGCATAGATTTTTGTGTGGCCAACGTTGAGAACGCCGCCGCCGGCTTCGGCATAACTCCCGAAATCGCCGACGAGCTGCTGAGATCCGAGATTGATCTTATGACGAGCGGAAACCACATCTGGGACAAGCGTGCGATCATACCCTACCTGAGCGAACAACCCAGGCTGTTGCGCCCTCAAAACTATCCGCCTTCCGCGCCCGGAACTGGAATCTTCATCGGAAATACCCGCTGCGGAGTTCGAGTGGGCGTGCTTAATATTCAGGGCCGTGTCTTCATGCCCACGCTTGATTGCCCTTTCACTGTCGGCGAGGCGGCGGTTGAACAAATCCGCAAAGAAACCCCGGTCATCGTGGTCGATTTCCATGCGGAAGCCACTTCCGAAAAGCAGGCTTTCGCCTGGTATTTTGACGGCCGGGTCAGCGCCGTGGTCGGCACTCACACTCACGTGCAGACCGCCGATGAGCGGCTCCTTCCAAAAGGGACCGCATACATAACCGACCTTGGCATGACCGGACCCTATGACTCGGTCATCGGCTCGATACCGGACCTCGCGCTGGAGCGCTTCATCCGCCAGATGCCTGTGCGCCTGGAGCCGGCCACCGGCAATCCGCGGCTATGCGGCGCCGTGATAGAAATCGACGAGCAGAGCGGCCGCGCCGACTCGATTGTCCGGGTGAATGTTTCGGCCGATTAGTTTTGTATTGCTTTTTGGGCAGGATTCTTGGTGTTTCTTCGCGTCTTCGCGGTATTTGTTAGAAAGCTCTAACCACGAAGACACGAAGGCGATCCCGCCACTGGGCGGTCCGGAGCGCAAATTGGCCGAGATCCGCGTACGCGACACCTACTTCATCATTCCGCCGTATCTTGCCTGGTGTCCTGACAGCAACTGTTTGATTGTTACGGACTCCCCGGGTGAGGGCAAGCCGGCTGCTTTGTTCGTCGTTGCGCTCGAGAGCGGAGAGAAAAGGCAGTTGACCAATCCGCAACCCCCTGCGTTTGGCGACACCAACCCAACCATTTCTCCCGACGGCAGGTGGCTGGTCTACCGCCGTCGGCAGCCTCGAAAATGCTGAGCTTTACCGGCTTCCGCTGCGAAGAGGGCGTGATCCCCGCAGGTGAGCCGCAGCGGCTCACGCCGGCCACGCTGGATGCGGGCTACCCCACGTGGATGCCCGGCAGTCAAGAGATTCTCTTTTCCACCGCTGGAGGTAGTCTCCGGGGAAATCTTTGGAGGTTGGTGGTTGCCGATAAAGATGGCGGCGAAACCACACCAGCCAGGTTGCCTTTTGTAGGCGAGGACGGTCTGATGCCGGTAGTTTCGCGCCCCCGGCCCGGGCTGCCGTCTCGTCTGGTCTACGTTCGCAGTTTCCAGGACTCCAATATCTGGCGTGTCGAGACCTCCGCTCCAGGCGCGACGGCCTCCGCGCCGCCGGTCGTCTCTATCTCCTCGACGAGAAGCGAGTCCACCCCCCACCTTTCTCCCGACGGCCGCCGGGTGGCCTTTCCATCGAATCGTTCCGGAGAATGGGAAATCTGGCTGGCCGATCCTGACGGGTCCAATGCCGTCCAGCTCACCTTCGTGCGTGCAATCTCAGGCGCCCCCCGCTGGTCTCCCGACGGCGAACGGATTGTGTTCCAATCCAATCCCGAAGGGCAGTTTGAGGTCTACGTTATTCCCGCCGCGGGTGGTAAGCCACAGAACCTAACTTCTCATCCCGCCTCCGATTTCCGACCCAGTTTCTCGCGGGACGGCAAGTCGATCTATTTCACTTCGACCCGTACAGGACAGCGTCAGATATGGAAAATGCCGGCATCCGGCGGGAATGCCAGCCAAGTCACAAACAACGGTGGATTCGCGGCCTTCGAGTCGCCCGACGGCACTTACGTCTATTACAACGAGAGGATGGACACACCGAGCCCGTTGTGGCGCCTGCCCACTTCCGGCGGCGTTCCGCTCAAGTTGCTGGACAGCGTTGTTCTAGGAGCTTTCGCTGTGCTCAACCGAGGCATTTATTATATCGACCGACCCTCGGGCGAGGGAGGCAATCTCTATATCGACCGGCCCTCGGGTGAGACACGGCTTCAGTACTTCGACTTCGCGACCCGCAGGTCCACGACGGTGGCGCACAATCTCGGCAATGTATACCTCGGCCTTACCGCATCTCGGGACGGCCGCACGATCTTCTATTCCCGAATTGACTCCTCCATCGACGACCTGATGTTGGTGGAGAACTTCCAGTGAGCAGGGTTTATTGCGGGTAACATGCGCTTCAACCGCAACAACAGACTAAGCTAGATCGTCACGTAGGTGAGATGCTGTACTCAGCTCAGGAATCGATCCAGAATCGAGACGCACTCCAGGGAGCGCCGGCCCACGGACTCGTCAATTTTTCGCAGTTCCTCGTGCGCGCGGGCAAGATCCTCCATCAGGCTCACGGCGGCGAGGATCGCGACTCTCAAGGTGTCGACCGATCCCGACTGCGAGGCTGCTTCTCGCATGCGCTTGTCCAGGCCCGAGCACAGATTTCTCAAGCGTTCGATATCACCGCTCGTGCGCAGCGCATATTCCCGGTCGTAAATTCTGACATTCAGAACAGCGGGTTGTACGTTGCTCATGGGAGGTCCTCGTTGAGGTACCGGTCACAAACAGCCTCCCGTCTTAACGCATCTCGACCGTGGCCAGGAGGCTCAAGGCTTTCTCGACTCGTTCACGCAACGCTTCTCGTTCCTTCTGAAGATGGGCCAGACTCTCGTGATGGGTCAATTCTTTCTTGCGCAGTTTCTCGATTTCAGCTTTTAATTTCTGGTTTTCGACTCGAAGGGCCTCGGTCTCGTGGCGCATGCCCTTGAGCGCTTCCACGATCCGGTGGATCTTATCCTCAAGATGAGCAAAACGCTCGAGTCCTGTGGGTTGCCATTGGGTTTCGCTCTCACTCATACCAGCCTTCGGAGCTCTGCGCCATAGTTCGTACGGAGAAAATTCACAACATTATCACTGAAGCTCTGAACCCGGTCAACAGTGAGGGTCTTCTCGCGATCCAGGAAGACAAAGCGCAGAGTCAAGCTGAGCTTGCCGGCTGGGATCTTTTCGCCTTCATATACGTCGACCAGATCGACCGACATCAGCTCCGCGATCTGCAAGTTCAGAATGCCCAGTCGAAGATCTCGATACGGAATGTCCCGAGAGACGATCACGGAGAGATCACGTTGCGCGACGGGATACCTGGCCAGAGTCTGGTATTGCACCGGGGTAAAAACGCTGCGTGAGAGCCGCTCGAAATCAATCTCAGCCACAAACACGGGTTGTTTCAGTTTGTATTGCTCTTCCAGCGTGGGATGGAGTGAACCCGCAAATCCAACCCGCCTGTCCTCGATGATCAGAGCAGCGGCGTTAGCCGGATTCAACCACGGAACTTCCGGCGCCGGGACCATTTCCCAGGGCAGACTGCGCAGGCCTCGCAGCAAAGCGGCTATGACACCCTTCAGATGAAAAAAATCGTAGCTGCCGCCCGGGTGATGCCAGTTACGACCTGCGAAATCGCCAGCCCCCAGGATTCCCAGCGCCGCACGCTCGCTGGGACGCCCGTTCGAATCGAGCCGATACACCTTGCCGATCTCGAAGATCCTGACATCCCGCTGTTCGTGGTTGAAATTGTGTTTCGCAGTCCGAACCAATCCCGAAGCCAGAGTGGCGCGCAGGAACTGGGTCTCTTCCGTCAGTGGGTTCTTGATGACGACGCGGTCGCCGTCATTGCCTCCAAACTCGACGTGCTCGCCTTGACCCGCAAAGCTGAGGTGTACGCTCTCGCTGTAACCAAGGCCGAGGAGAATGCCCCGGGTCGCGCTTTCGACGGGGTAGACGGGTGAGGCAAGGCCGGAGGTTTGGGCGCCCGGGAAAGTGGCTGGGATATCGTCATAACCGTGGAATCTAGCCACCTCCTCAATCAAATCGGCCTCGAGTTCCATGTCGGCTCGATAGGTCGGGCAGGTCACGCTCCAGACGCCGGAAGATCTGGCGACCGGTTCGAACCCGAGGCGTCTTAGCGTCGACGCGATGAAGCTATCCTTCAACTTCACGCCCAGGAGGGCTTCGGCGCGACTGCGGCGCAGCCTGAGCCTGGCTGGCCTGAGTTTCCTGGGATAGATGTCCCGCAGACTCCCCGCTACGTGACCCCCCGCGAGTTCTTGAATAAGCTGGGATGCTCGCGTGATGGCCGAAATCGTGTCATCCCAGTCCGCTCCTCTTTCGAAGCGATAGCTCGCCTCGGTCGCGAGGCCAAGTTTTTTCGCCGTCCGGCGAATCGAGGCGGGCTGAAAGTAAGCGCATTCGAGCAGGACGGTGCGGGTTCGATCGGTGATCTCAGAATCGAGTCCGCCCATCACGCCCCCGATGGCCACCGGTCCCTGAGCGTCGTTGATCATGAGCATCTCGGGGTCGAGCTCCCGTTCCACGCCGTCCAGCGTCGTCAGCTTCTGTCCCGGTTGGGCGCGCGCCACCACAATCTTTCCCCCCGCAGTCGCAGGAAATCAAAAGCGTGCAGAGGGTGCCCGAGCTCGAGCAGCACGTAATTGGTGATGTCGACGAGGTTGTTCAACGGCCGCATCCCGGCTGCCTCCAGCCGTCGCTGCATCCAGGCGGGAGATGGAGCCACGCGGATTCCATCCATCACGAGTCCGGTGTACCGCGGACAAAGCCCAGGGTCTTCGATCTCGATCGTGCAGGGAATCACTTCACGGGACAGGCGAAGCTTGGCCGCCGCCGGCCGGTTTCTTGAGCGGCCGGCGATAGAAAGCCGAGAGCTCGCGCGCGATGCCGAGATGGCTCATGCAATCGGGTCGATTGGAGGTGACTTCAACTTCGAGAACGGAATCGTCGCCATGCCGGGTGAGGGACTCCACGACCAGGCCGAGCCTCGAAAGGGGCTCGCGCAGCTCCTCGGGGCTCTCGGGGATCTCTACCATCTCTCTTAGCCAGGCTACGCTGATTTTCATCGGGGTCAGAATTGCGCAAGGAACCGCAGATCGTTCTCGAAGAAAAGACGGATGTCGTCCACTCCGTACTTGATGATCGCAACGCGATCGATTCCCATTCCCCACGCGAAACCGCTGTAGCGCGCGTCATCCACGCCGGACATGCGCAAGACCTTGGGGTGCACCATGCCGGCTCCCAGAATTTCGATCCAGCCGCTCTGCTTGCAAATCCGACAGCCTTTGCCGTCGCAGAAGATGCAACTGATGTCTACCTCGGCCCCTGGTTCCACGAAGGGAAAAAACCCCGGGCGCAGTCTCATTCTGATGTCCGGATGGAAGATCTTCCTGAGAAATATCTCAAGCGTGCCTTTCAGATCGCCCATCGTGATTCCCCGATCGACCGCGAGCACATCCAGCTGGTAAAACATCGGCGAGTGGGTGGCGTCGGCCGGGTCCCTGCGGTAGCACTTGCCGGTGGTAACCGCCCGGATAGGCGGCTTCATGGTCTTCATTGCGTGGACTTGAACCGTGGAGCAATGGGTGCGCAGCAGCTTTGACTGATCGAGATAAAAGGTGTCTTGAGAATCGCGCGCCGGGTGATTGCGCGGCATGTTGAGCGCCTCGAAGTTATGGTACTCATCTTCGATCTCCGGCAGATCAAAGACCCTGAAACCCATGCTGACGAAGGTCTGCTCGATCTCGGCTTGCAATTGCTTGATGGGATGCCGGAAGCCGACGGCAAAGGGAAAGCCGGGACGAGTCACGTCGATTCGGCTTCGTGCGATGTCGGCCAGCTTTGCCTGGCGGCGCAACCCTTCCAGCGCGCCGGTCAATCTTTGTTCCACATCCTCGCGCAGCTGGTTCATCGCCTGTCCGAACGCCGGCCGTTCTTCTTTCGGCATCTCCCTGAGGAGCTTCATCGCCGTCGTGACTCTCCCCTTTTCCCGGCCCAGCCACGTGTTCCGGAGATTCGTCAAACGCTCGAGGACAGAGACGGGATTATCGGCCGAAGTCTCCATCGCGAACGCGTTCTGAAGCTCCTGCTCGAATTCCTGACGAAGATCTTCAATTGGATCAGTCATGGCGGTTTCCAACTTCGGCTCTCTTCGCGATGAATAGAACAAAAACGCCCGGCCTCGCAGCGCGCCGGGCGGTTTGATAATCGGGTGTCACAACAATCGGTCAGGCCGCGGTCAGCGCCGCTTTGGCGGTTTCACTCAGGCGGCTGAAAGTTTCGGGATCTCGGACCGCTATGTCGGCGAGAATCTTGCGGTCAATCGCGACGCTGGCTTTTTTCAAGCCGCTCATGAATTTGCTGTACGACAAATTGTTTTGTCGAGCCGCGGCCGCCACGCGAATGACCCAAAGCCGCCGGAAGTCGCGCTTCTTGGTGCGCCGGTCGCGATAGGCAAACCTGAGCGCGCGATCTACCGACTCCTTTGCCGACCTGTGCAACTTACTCTTGGTCAGGCGAAATCCCTTGGCCAGCTTCAGGATCTTCTTTCGCCGCTGGACCCGCTTGTTTCCTCGTCTCACTCTCGGCATTGCTTTACCTCTGATTCACCCGATGCGCTTCGCCTCTCATTCTGGTTATTCCCATGGACCCCAGGATGCGACTGCACCAGGATTAGATGTTTAACATTTTTTTCAAACGGGGCTTGTCCGCCCGGCTCACCAGTGCCACGGAAGTCAACTTTCGAACCCGTCTGCGGGACTTCTTGGTCAATATGTGCCGGGCATGACTGTGCCGGCGCAGAATTTTTCCGGTGCCAGTCACTTTGAACCGCTTGGCCGCACTCTTGCTCGTCTTGCGTTTTCTCACTGAACTTCTCCTGTCACGATGCCCCCGGCGTGAGTGCCGATCTTCTTGGGCATGAATATAGTCACGAGACTATAACCCTCCATCTTCGGCGGCCTCTCGACCTCGGCGATTTCCTTTAGATCGTTCACCAATCGCTCCATCAGCCTGCGACCGATTTCCTGGTGGGTCATTTCTCTCCCGCGGAACACGACGGTTGCTTTAGCCTTATTCCCTTCTCCAAGGAACCGCACGATATTGTTTTTCTTGAACTGGTAATCGTGCTCCTCGGTCTTCGGCCTGAACTTGACCTCTTTGAGCACCACTTGTTTCTGATGCTTGCGCGCTTCGTGAGCCCGCTTGCTCTTCTGGTACTGAAATTTGCCGTAATTCATGATCCGGCAAACCGGGGGATTGGCCGACGGGGCGACCTCCACAAGATCCAGGTTGCGCTCCTGGGCCACCGCCAGGGCCTGTTCAGGAGTCATGATTCCAACCTGTCCCCCTTCCTCGTCAACCACGCGGACTTCCTTAGCCCGGATCATTTCGTTAACCCGAACCCGTATTTGTTTGATTGGGAACCTCCTTTGGAAGCGTGTCAACCGGCAATTCGCGCCGGCCTCAGGGCCGTACCGCCCTGGTTTCTACCAATTCCGCAACCTTTTTGGTAAAGCTGTCCAGCTGTTCACTCCCCTCGTCACCATTGAAGCGATTCCGCACCGAGACTTGTCCCGATTCGATCTCCTTATCGCCGATCACCAGCATATAGGGAATCTTCTGAGTTTGAGCTTCGCGAATCTTATAACCCATCTTTTCGCTTCGATCGTCGAGTTTCACTCGCAGTCCGGCGGCCTGAAGCTTTTGCTTGACCGCGCGCGCGTGCTCTTGATGCCGTTCTGAAATGGGTATGAGCACGACCTGGACCGGAGCCAGCCAGATCGGAAACGCGCCGGCATAGTGTTCGATGAGTACCCCCATGAAACGCTCCACGGACCCAAGCAGAGCCCGGTGGAGCATGACGGGCTGGTGAGGCTGGCCGTCGGGGCCGATGTAGGCCAGTTCGAATCGCTTGGGCAAGGTGAAGTCGAACTGCACGGTCGACAATTGCCATGGGCGACCTATGGCGTCGATCAGCTTGACGTCGATTTTCGGCCCATAGAATACCGCTTCACCCTCCATCCGGGTCCAGTCCATGTTCTTGGCGCGCATCGCCTGCATCAGCGCCGCTTCGGCCATTTGCCAATCCTCTTCGCTCCCGGCGTAATTCCCCTTCTTGTTCTCGTCGCGGACTGAGAGCTCCACGTTGTATTTGTCGAAGCCGAAGCTTTTCATGACCAGCAGCACCAGATCCAGACAGGCCGAGATCTCGTCGTAAACTTGCTCGCGGGTCGTGAACAGATGGGCGTCATCTTGCGTGAAACCGCGCACACGCAGCATCCCGTGGAGGACGCCGCTCTTCTCGTATCGATAGACGGTGCCGAACTCGGCGAATCGCAGGGGCAGATCCCGGTAACTCCGCATCCTGGATTGATAAATCTGAATGTGCCCCGGGCAGTTCATCGGCTTGAGCACGAACTCTTCGTCATCGATGTCCAGCACGTACATGTTTTCCCGGTAATAGTCGTAGTGCCCGGAAGTCCGCCACAGTGTGTTCCGCGCGATGTGGGGGGTGATCACCATGTCGTAGCCGGAGCGGGTGAGTTCTTTTCGAAGGAAGTCTTCGATTATCGACCGGATGCCGGCTCCCTTGGGGTGCCAGAGAATCAGTCCGGCTCCGACTTCATCCGAGATGCTGAAGAGATCCAGCTCGCGGCCCAGTTTTCGGTGGTCGCGCTTCTTGGCCTCCTCGAGCTGGGTCAGATAGGCCTTCAGATCCTCCGGCGTCAAGAATGCAGTGCCATAGATTCGCTGCAGGCGCTCGTTGCGCTCGTCTCCCTTCCAGTACGAGCCGGCCAGACTCAGAACGTGGAACGAGTCGGGATGAATGCGTCCGGTCGAGAAGACGTGCGGGCCGGTGCAAAAGTCAACCAGATCGCCCAATCGATAGCAGGACAGAGTCTCGCCGGCCTTTTCCTGGATCAGTTCAACCTTGAGGTGTTCTCCCAGTCGTGAGAAGTAGTCGATAGCTTCGGACTTTGAAATGATCGAAGGTTCGTAGGGGAGGTCTTCCCTTACCAGCGCCTTCATCCGCTCTTCGATCTTTTTCAGATCTTCCTCGACAAAGCTCTCCGCTCGCTCAAAGTCATAGAAAAAACCGTCGCTGATCGCGGGACCGATCCCAAGATGGGTGCCGGGAAAGAGGCTGTTCACCGCAGCAGCCATCAAATGCGAGGCGCTGTGGCGGTAGATTTCGAGAGCGTCGCCCGGATCGACTACGTCGCCGACCTTTCCGTCGGCATATCGAATTTTAAGTCCCATAGTTCAAGAATCGGCCTCTGCTCTGTTCCAGAGACTGCGGTCGACACTCAATTCCTTAGCATCAAAAAGTGAATGCGGTGGGAAGATCAAGTTGGATTTGCCGCGTGGCGTTCATTAGAATTGCTGCCCAAATACTCGCTCTTGAAGCGCGGGCTGTCTTTGGTAGGCGCGAGCGGATTTGAACCGCTGACCCCTTCCGTGTCAAGGAAGTGCTCTCCCCCTGAGCTACGCGCCTAAAAAATAAGGACTTAGACTACCAAAAAGGCCGAAATAGTGTCAATACGATTCATCCGAATCTCGGCTTGGTCGCGGTGACGCTGCGGAACACGAAGGAGGCCATGCGAGAACGCCACTACGCGGCACGCTTCACGGGAACCTGGCCCTTGCTCAATACCTCGATCGCGGTTTGGAACTGCTCCTGGCTGATCTTTTCGCGCAGCTTTCTGTATTTTGCCGAGTCTTCGTGTTCGTCGTAATAGGCTTCGACCAGGAGGTCTTGATGGCGTTCGTCACCGGGAGACTGAATATCGGGCTTGATGCCCGTATTGCGCGTCGTCTCATCCTGGATGATCTTGCCATTAGGCGTATAGATCTTTGCGTGGGATATGATAAGGCAGCGCGCCGCTCTTCAAGGCAATCTGCGTCTGAGAGGAACCTACTCCAAATGATTTGTCCCCGACGAGTACCGCTCGCTTGTGGTCCTTGAGGGCTCCAATAGCAACTTCGGCGGCTCCTGCAGTCGAGTAATTCATCAAGACGACCAGTGGAAGTTCGGAAATGAACTTTTCGGGGTTTGCCTTTACTTCTTCCACTTTCTCCCCCCGGCGATTCTGGCTGTAGTAGAGTACGCCTTCGCGAACGAAGAAGTTTGCCAGCTCAGCGCCTTCTGAGGGTTTACCCTCGGCGCAATCACGGAGATCCAAAAGCAGCTTCTGAGCGCCGGCCGAAATCAGCGTCTTCAGCTTGACCCGAATCTGGTCGATCGATGTTGTGCTGAGTGACGAGGCTTCCAGCAGCCCGATATTTCCGTCAAGCATACGCGACTCAACCGACGCAGGCGAATCCAGTTTGCGACTGACTTCGATATCCACAGGCTTGGAGCGGGAGCTCCGGAACACCGTAATCTTCACGTTGGAGCCTTCAGGCCCGCGCATCAGGCTTTCCACTTCCGGAATGCTTTGATCCTCGGTACCGGTGCCGTCAACTGCCACAACGTAATCGCCGGGACGGACGCCGGCCTGGTCAGCCGGGCCGTTGTGTTGAACCGATACGGCATAGATCAGGTCTGCCCTCTTCGACAGAACCACTCCAATTCCCGCGGCGCCCTTCGCCTGCCTGGTCTTCAAGGCGTCTGCCTGTTCCTTGGAGAGGAAGCTGCTGTAAGGATCGAGAGCTTCGACCAAACCCCGCATGGCGCCTTCCTGGAGTCTCTTTAGATCGGGCGGCTCCACGTAATCACTGCTAATTTTCTGGAGAGCGTCCATGAACACCGTGAGCTCGCGGTAAGCCTCATCTTTGGCCACAACCTTTCCGTAGAACGCCGCCGACACGCCGTAGAGAACAATGAGCGCCGAGCCCAGGAAGACAGCCAGTTTGCCTTTGTGGAACATCGTTCCTCCCACTAACCGTATTTAAACCGGATGAATTATATAGGAGGGTTAAACCCTCGGCAATCAATTTGCCGACCAAAAACATCAGACGGAGCGCTTGCGTGCGCCCGCCTTGACGGGTTGTGACCGATATGTTCCAATGAGTCAGTGCACTGCGGAAAGGTTCTCGCGCTGGATTACGGCACCAAGAACGTGGGGCTGGCGTGTTGTGACGAACTGGGCGTCACGGTGCGCCCTCTTGCTTCGATTCCAAACACCGGTCGCCGAAACCTCATCGCCAGACTGAGAACCGTCATTGAAGAGAATCGTATTCAGTCCCTGGTCGTCGGGATACCCCGGAATATGGATGGCAGTTTCGGTGACTCTGCGAACCGCGTCGAGCGCTTTATGGCGGCCTTACGACAGGAACTGGGATTGCCTCTCAGCGGTGTTGATGAGCGGCTTTCCACCGTCGAGGCCCAGGAGGTGTGGAACGAAATGCGTCCCCGACAACAGCGGAAGTACCGCACGGTCGATTCCCTCGCAGCGGCCTTTATTCTGGAAAGGTTTCTGAGAGCGAACTAAGTGAGACGCTGGTTGTTGGGATGTCTTATCGGTCTTATCGTTCCTATTGCAGCGGCAGGGCTCGCCTTCTGGTGGATCCGCTCGGAGCTGCGCACGCCATATTATGGGGCCGGCGCCCCCGAAGCCTTTGTCGATATCCCTCGCGGCGCTAGCAGCGCCGCAATTGCTACCATGCTGACGGATGCCGGCATTCTCCGTCATCGGCTTCCTTTCATTCTCCATCTTCGACAGACTGGCGCAGGCCGGCGCCTTCAAGCCGGCGAATATCGCTTCGACTCTCCCGCTACCCCGATTGAGATTGCCGATAAGCTGATTCGCGGCGACGTTTTCTTTCTCTCCATCACCATTCCCGAAGGGATGACGGCGCGGGAAACCATCGCATGGATCGCCCGGAGCGGGCTGGGAGATCTTCGTGAAATGGAGAACGCCCTTCGCCGAACCGATTGGATCCAGGAGCTGGATTCCCAGGCCCGGGATCTCGAGGGCTATCTCTTTCCCGAAACCTACCGCTTCTCGCGGCACGTCACCTCCGAACACATCCTGCGAGCGATGGTGGAGCGGTTTCGCGAAGTCCTGGGCAAGCTGGTTGCGGAGTTACCTCTTACGCAAGGAGGGAGCGTTTCTTCCATCGTTACCCTCGCTTCGATGGTGGAGAAGGAGACCAACCTGGAGGCCGAACGCGGCCTGGTCGCGTCAGTGCTGACCAACCGGCTCGAGAAAGGAATGCCGCTGGCCTGCGATCCCACTCTGATCTACGCCCTGAAACTCGCCGGAAAATACAACGGCAATCTTCGAAAGGGAGACCTCGTGATGGATTCGCCGTACAACACTTACATCCATCCGGGCCTGCCGCCCGGGCCAATTGCCAATCCTGGCGCCGAGTCCTTAAGGGCCGCCCTGGCGCCACCCAGAACGGATTATCTTTTCTTTGTCTCGCGCAACGACGGCACCCACGAATTCTCGCGGGACTTCGAGTCTCATTCACGGGCCGTGGCTCAGTATCAAAAAGGGATGAGACACTAGCCACGCCTGGGCGGCGCGATCCAGCGTGCACGACGGGCACCTTCCTTGACTTAGGGTTGACCCGATGCTACGATCTGCGCGTACGCCTCATTGATCAAGGAATGCGCCATGCGAAGTATGCTGGTCTTGTTAGCCTTACTCCTGGCGCCCACGCTCTCTGCCCTTCCTCAGAAAACCGAGCTTCCGGATCCCGTAAAATTTGTGGCAAAGTTTGACATTGTATGGAGGGTCGCGCGCGGCGTCCTGGAGGAGATGGATTTCAGTATTCAGTTGGAGGACCGTGCGGGCGGTAAGATATTGACGAAGCCGGTCGAATTCATTACCGGATCGCTGACCTCGGTAGAAGTAGACAAAGTCGCTATCAAGAAGGACACGGTCAGTGGCCAGTGGATGAAGGCGCGCTATTCCGCCGAAGTGGTGCTTGATATCGTAAGCGCCACCGAGACTATGGTTACAGTTCTGACCAAGATGGAGGGGCTCAACCGGGATCTCGACAGCACGGAGAAATGGCTTCCCCTGGAATCAATAGGAGTCTTCGAAAAGAGAATCCTGGGTAAAATCAGCATGAAGTTGCTGGGCAACGAACCGCAATACGAAAGCAAGAAGGGTTTCTGGGACAAAAGCCCTCAGCCTGTCAATCCACGGAGAAGGCCTGGTCCAACGGGCCCACCCCAATAGTTGTGTTGAGCGATCCTGCTTCATTTCGAATCTCTCTGCTGGCGCTGGCGCTTGTTGTGGCGTGGGTGGCCGCCCTGGTTTACTTTTTTCGCGAGCGGAGAAAGCGAAGGGAAAGCAGTGCGGCGCCACCTCCCCCCGAATCAGTGACGCTCCACCGGGAAGATGAACAAGCCGGTTCAGACCGCGACCTCGAACCGATACCTTCAGGCAAGCCCGAAAGCTGGTTTCAGCTGCTGTCGGACACCCCTTCTTATGCGGTCAGAGCCGTTCGAGCGGCGCTGGTTCTTCTGGCGCTCCTCGTGGCGACCGGCTTCGTTCTCCTTCTTTTACCCAAGAGCATGATGGAAAAGATGGTTCAGACGGTGCGAGCCACCAAAGCGGCTGATCTCCCATCGGACAAGATTGCTCTCTTGTATCTGGGAGATGAACTAAAAGGCGATGACTTGCACATTCGCGGCGTGGTGCGAAATATCAGCAGTGAGCCGGTTGAAAAGCTCGACGCCACGGTGCGCTTGTATTCCGCCGACAATACCCTCCTCGAAACCGTAGTTGTGAGAATGCACCTCGATGTAATTTCTCCCGACGCGATCTCCGAATTTCATGTGTCGTACCCCAAGTTCAACGGTCAATTCACAAGCTATTCGGTCGATTTCAAGTTGCGTCAGGGGGACCACGTTTCCTACAAAGACAGACGCGGTGTGCGATATCTCAATTGATTTGGTTCGCAAGCCACCTCCCACCGCAGCCTTAAAGGTCGTCGGTCTCCTCGATTAATCTGACTCGCGAAGCGGGGCAGAGTCTCTGGCAACACGTCAGCTAACGTGGTCGGCTTGATGCCCGAATCATCTATGAAGCGAAGGCACAGTCTGCTCTACCTCGCGCCCTACCTGGCGCGCCATCGCCACCGTCTCGCCGTGGGCTTTCTCATGGTGCTGTTGACGGTGATGGCCGGCATGGCTTCTCCATGGGTGTTGAAGTACGTCGTGGATAGCCTGCGAGTGTCGCTGGCTCCGGAAAAGCTTCTCCCGTACGCCGGCATGATCCTGGCGATCGCGCTGGTTGAGGGTTTCTTCCGTTTCTGGATGCGTAAGATCCTGATTGGCGCCAGCCGCGACATCGAATACGAGATCCGGAACGATTTTTTCGCCCACTTACAAAAGATGCCGTTGTCTTTTTTTCAGGCCTATAAGACCGGCGACATCATGTCGCGGGCGACCAATGACCTTAACGCCGTTCGTTCGGTGCTCGGCCCCGGAATCATGTATTCGATGAATACGATCGTGACCGTATTCGTTGCCAGCGCGATTCTGATCAGCATCAACTGGAAACTGACTCTGCTTGCCTATCTTCCGCTCGTACTCGTTTCTGTCACGGTGAAGAAACTGGGCCAGAGAATTCACGATCGATTCCAGGAAATCCAGGGGCAGCTCTCGGAGATAAGCGCCAAGGTCCAGGAAAACCTGTCAGGTGTGCGGGTCGTGAAGGCATTTGCCCAGGAGGAATCCGAATTACTCCAATTTGAAAGACTGAACCAGGAGTATATCCGCAGGAATGTCTCTCTGATCCGGCTTTGGGGAATCTTCTATCCTCTCATGTCGGCGCTGATCGGATTGTCATCGGTCGCTCTCGTGTGGATGGGGGGGCGGGAAGTTGTCGCCGGCCGGCTCACCCTCGGAGAGTTTGTGGCATTCATGAGCTACCTTTCGCTGCTGACGTGGCCCACGATTGCGGTCGGGTGGGTGATAAACATATTTCAGCGCGGCTCGGCTTCGATGACGCGCATCCTGGAAATCATGGAAGAGCCGCCCGGCATCCGTGACGCGCCCGGAGCCACGGCGCCAGAGAAGATTGAGGGGGCGATCGAGGTGCGCGATTTGTCATTTCAATATCCCCACGCGTCGGGCTACGCCTTGCACAACATCAGCTTCAAGGTTGCCGCGGGAGAAACCCTTGCGATCGTGGGTCACACCGGGAGCGGCAAATCGACTTTGATTAATCTTCTGCCGCGACTCTTCGATCCTCCTCCCGGCACCGTGTTCATCGACGGCAAAGATGTGCGCCAGTGGCCGCTGTCCGAGTTGCGCAAGAATATCGGTTACGCGACCCAGGAGAGCTTCCTGTTTTCGGAGACTATCCGCGACAACATCGTCTTCGGACGCGAGCCTGAAGTTCCAGACCGCGAGGTAGAGTGGGCCGCGCGTGTCTCCCAGATCGAAG
This sequence comes from uncultured Acidobacteriota bacterium, assembly GCA_963827655.1. Classification (GTDB taxonomy): domain Bacteria; phylum Acidobacteriota; class UBA6911; order UBA6911; family UBA6911; genus CAWHCF01. Next base: position 50,173 of record CAWHCF010000052.1, on the reverse strand, counting down.
ACGACATCCAGCAGTTTCCGCAGAAATTTCAAACCGTCGTTGGAGAGCGGGGAATCACTCTCTCGGGCGGGCAAAAGCAGAGGGTGACGATCAGCCGTGCGGTCCTGGTATTGCCCAGGATCCTGGTCCTGGACGATGCCCTGTCGAGTGTCGATACCCTTACTGAAGAAAAAATTCTGAACCAGCTCTCCGCGGTCATGCGCGAGCGGACCACGATCCTGGTATCACACCGCATCTCTACAGTCAGGAATGCCCACCAGATCATCGTGCTGCAGGACGGCGCCATTGTGGAACGCGGCGCACATGAGTCGCTCATGGCGCGGCAAGGGATTTACGCCGACCTTTACCAGAAGCAACTGCTGGAAGAGGAACTGGCTTCGGTCTGAGGCGCATGGAACCGGATCATCGCGAGGAACAGGTACTCGGCAAGGCTTATGACGCCCGTCTTATGAAGCGGCTGCTGACCTACGTTGCGCCCTACCGGAGATCAGCCGCGCTCGCCATACTGTACATAATCGCCGCTTCGTCTCTTGCCGTAGTTCCCCCCTACCTGACCAAGATCGCCATCGATCAGAATATTCGCAACGGCGACCTGGCCGGGTTGAACCGGATCGGGGCTCTTTACCTCGTGATATTGATCGCGGTCTTTGCGCTTAGCTTTGGCCAAACCTGGGTAATGAACCTGATGGGCCAGAGAATCATGTATGACCTGAGAGTGCAGCTGTTTCGGCACTTGCAGAGACTGGAGGTCGCTTTTTTCGACCGAAATCCGGTGGGCCGACTCATGACGCGCGTCACCACGGACGTCGACACGTTGAACGAGCTGTTTACATCGGGGGTCATCTCCGTCTTCGGAGACGTCTGCACTCTCGCGGGTATCGTCGTCATTCTTTTCCTGATCGACTTCAAGCTGGCCCTGACAATATTCTCCGTCGTTCCCCTGCTTTTTCTCGTGACCTTCGTGTTCAAACTTAAGGTACGCGACTCGTTCCGCCGTGTGCGGACGGCCATTGCGCGCATCAGCGCTTTTCTGCAGGAGAACATCACCGGGACTTCGGTCGTGCAGCTGTTCGTCCAGGAAAAAAAGCAATACACGCGCTTCACCGGAATCAATCGCGAGCATCTGAATGCCAACCTGCAATCAATCTTTTACTATGCCGTCTTTTTCCCCTTGCTCGAACTGCTGGGAGCTTTGGCAATTGCCCTGATCGTCTGGTACGGCGGGCTCCGGGTCTTCGAGGGCACTCTGACACTCGGGGCGCTGGTTGCATTCGTTCAGTATTCCGAGAGGTTCTTTCGTCCGATTTCAGACCTGAGCGAAAAGTACACCATTCTTCAGTCGGCGATGGCCTCTTCAGAACGTATTTTCAAACTGCTGGACACGCCTCCCGCGATTGTCTCGCCGCCAGAGCCCAAAGCAAGCACAATTCAGGAAGGACGGGTCGAGTTTCGCGGGGTCAGCTTTGCTTACAACCCCGGGGACGCGGTTCTAGACGACATTTCGTTCAAGGTCGAACCGGGTGAAAGGGTCGCGTTGGTGGGGGCCACGGGAGCCGGCAAGTCCACGATCATAAACCTGCTGAGCCGCTTCTACGACGTTCAAAAAGGCGAAATCCTGGTCGACAACGTCGACATACGCGATTACAACCTCCAGGGTCTGCGGCGTTCCGTAGGCATCGTGCTGCAGGATGTCTTCCTCTTTTCCGGAAACATAGCCGAGAACATTCGTCTCGGAAGCGAGCGTATAACGGATCAGCAGGTCCGTTGGGCGGCGGAGACCGCCCATGCTTCCCGGTTCATCGAGCGCCTGAAGGGAGGCTACAGCGCCAAGGTCGGAGAGCGAGGCGCCACGCTTTCGGTGGGACAGAAACAGCTCCTGGCATTTGCCCGGGCCCTGGCCCACAACCCCAAGATTCTGGTCCTGGACGAGGCCACTTCCAGTATCGACACCGATACGGAAATCCTCATTCGCGACGCTCTGGAAAAGCTCCTTGCCGGGCGAACCTCCATCATCATTGCGCATCGTCTGTCAACCATTCAGAGTGCGGATCGGATCATCGTTGTTCATCGCGGCCGCATCCGCGAGATGGGGACTCATCAGGAGTTACTCAAGCTGAAAGGGATTTACTGGAAGCTGTATCAACTGCAGTACAAGGACCAACTACCGATTGCGGATTTCGGATTGCAGATTGACCCAATCGCCAATCGTCAATCGTAAATCGTCAATCGGCCTACCGGGCTCCTTTGCCGAAAAGGACCACTGGAAACGTACGCAACAGTATCTTAAGGTCGAGCAGTAGCGACCAATTATCGATGTAGTGCAGGTCGAGCTTCATCCATTCATGAAAATCGATCTCGTTGCGCCCCGAGACTTGCCACAAGCAGGTGATCCCCGGCTTGACCGAGAGCCGCCGACGCTGCCACCGGGTGTACTCTAGAACTTCCTCCGGCAGGGGAGCGCGCGGCCCAACCAGGCTCATATCCCCTTTCAACACATTCCAGAACTGAGGCCACTCATCGATCGAATACTTTCTAAGGAACCTGCCCAGAACCGTGACCCTGGGGTCCAAGCGCATCTTGAAGACCGGTCCGTCCATTTCGTTCAGATGCTTGATCTCCCAGAGCACATCCTGGGCGCCCTCTTGCATACTCCGGAATTTGTAGAGCACGAACTTGCGGCCATAAAGTCCGCAGCGGACTTGGCTGTAGATAATCGGACCTTTGGATGTCAGTTTCACCAGAAGCCCGACCAGGATCATCAGGGGGAGCGAGGCCATCAGCAGAAGAATGGAAAAAACCACGTCCATGGCGCGCTTCACGAAAAGAGAGAGCGGGTGGTCGGGGGTCGTGCTGAATGTGATCAGCGGAACGTTCTCGAGGAACTCCATCGAGACAGTGGACACCTTGGCCGGGAAGAAATCCGCCGCCAGACGCGTCCTGATCCCTTGCTCCCGGCAGGCGAGCAGGACGTCCTCGAACGAACCCAGGTCGCCGGGCTCGCTGCCGACAAAAATAATCTCGTCGACCACATTATCCGCGATGATCCGAGGAATGTCGGAAATGGTTCCCAACACGTCGTCTTGCCGGCTTTTCCTTCTAGTACCGGCGTCATTTACCGCGACGTAGCCAAGGATTCCAAGTCCCCAGTCTGAATAGCTCGAGATCAATGCTCCCATTTCACGAGCTTTCGAGCCGTCGCCCACGATGACAATATTCCGCTGAGCTTCCGACGGGTGCGCGCTCCCTTTGGCATGCAGAGCTAATAGCAGGCGCGCCAGCGTCAGGATTACAGCCTGATAGAATACGAAAAGAAAAATGAGCGGCCGGCTGACATTCAGCCTCAGGGCAAAAGAAAGAAAGCCCAGGAATAAACCCAGCACCAGGGAGCTTTCCAGAACCGTTCGGATTCTTTCGGCATACGATCGACGCATCGAAAGACGGTAAAGCCCGAGCGAGTATGCCGATACAGCCCACCAGCCAAGCGCCAGAAGCAGGATCCAGATGTAGGAGCTCAGGGGGTTCAGAATTGGGTTCAGCAGGCTCTCCAAACCCGGTGGGACCACCTTGGCCAAGTGGGTCCGCGTGAAATACGCCAGGGCAAACGCCGCGGCAGAGAGGAAAAGGTCGGTGAAAAACTGAAGAGCAGTGATCAGCTTCGCGTGTGCTCGGAACATGACAACCGGCGACCCCGAAAAAGGGGCACGATTATAGCACAGTACTAAAGTTCTCCGAGTTCAGTTGATCACGATCCCCGAGATCGCTCTGCGCCTTTGAGTCTTGTCGGTGATTAGGGACTTCCGGTCCTCTGCGGCGGAACGGCGGAAAGGAACCGCCCATCGCTGGAACCGAAGAGCTCGAATCCAATCACCGGTTTGGACGATGTGATCCTGACATAACCACCCGACTGGTTTCTTGTAGTCGGAACGAGGTCTTCCAGAACCGAAATCATCCGCGATCCAGCCGCCATCGTGAACGACCTGGTTCCGCTGCGGGTACCATCTTCCCGGAAAACATCCACCGTGACGTCGCCCCCTTCCAGCGCGAGGAGAGCGACGCCGGTGTACATGCCTGAAACTTGAGCCACCTGTGAAAACAAGAAGGAAGTGGATCCGGCGCTCGCGAGTGGAAGCGAAGCGCCAAAACTCACACGGCCCCGGGTAGGGTCGCGGTCGCCAAAAACGATGCTGCCGAGTAACTTGGAGCCTGATTGGGCGGCGATGCGGACATAACCCTGGAGGCTGCCGGCGAGTCCGAAGAACGACTGCGCGTCAAAACTCAGGTTTCCCCCTCGCGCTATCGTCCTGGTGGTATCGGCGCCGGGTGAGCGCAGAATCTGCCCGCTGTTGTCGAACACCGTGAACGCGACTGCGGCAGGAGCGTCGCCCACGTTTATGATGTTGAACCTTGTGCTGTAGTTCACTCCCAGAGTTCCCGCCGCCAGCTGAGCGGCGTGGAGCATGGATGCTGCGTTTTCGGGGGGCTGAGCATTGACGCCGAAGACTGTGTCGCTCTGGCGGATAAGCTCGAATCCGGCGAGGGCCTCTTCCGGAGCAACAGCTTTCACGTGAGCCGAAGAGAGTTCTGCGCCGTAAGAGAAGATAGTTGAAATCGTTTCCCCGATCTTCCCTCCTGCGGGAATCGTGCGCGTTACCGCGCTCAGTACCCCCCCGTTCGAGCCCATCAGGAGAAGGTCGACCTTGAGCGCTTCAGTCTTGACGTTCATCAGATGGATCTCGGTGGCGGTATTCGAGTTTTGCAGAACATCGGTAAAGTAAAGCTCCCGGTAAGCGCGGGTGAAGGCCTCGGCGCCATCCATCAAGGAGCCATTGAGATGGCCCGTTAAGAAGAGGCCTTGCAGATCCCTGCTGTCAGATTCAATGGTCATGGAACCCGTCTGCTGGGTCGAAGCGGGCAGGTTAAAGAGCTGGCGTTCCAGTCTTGCAATCTGGGCTCCGGCGGCGATACTCAGTTCGGCTGGAACAATCGCGTCCTGGCCGTGAATCAAGTTTCCATCATTGTTCTTGCTCACAACCCGCACAACGGCCGGCGTGGATGAGGGGTTGGCCAACGCCATACCCGTGTACTGTTCGGGACTTGAGAAGAGGTATGGAATGTATAGCGTGCGAACCGGAAGGCTGCGCGCGGTCACCACGATGCCTCCGGTGCTCGCTACCCGTTCATCTCCTGCCCGGATGGTGACCGTGCGCGGACCCGGCGCTGCATCGGGAGCCACGCGAATCGAAACCGCCAGACCGGCGTTGGTACCGCTGGATGTTTTGAGAAGACCCAGACCTCTGGAACGATCTATGGTCACACCCGTGCCAAGGATTGCTATATCGTCGATGCTCGCGGCCAGCCAGGTTTCGGGGCCGCCGATCCAAAGACTCACGTTCTCTCCTGGGTAGACCTCGACCGCCCCGACACCCAGAAAACCAGATCCTGTATTGGGATCGCCTCGCCCCATTCGATTGATGTTGAGGGCGGCGGAGCCGCCGGGAACCGAAAGATCAACGGCGGATTTGCCCGGCACAACGCTTTCCAGACCCTCGCGGAAAGTCGTTTTGAACGAAGTGTTGATGTCCTTGTAGTAAGCGTCGGTTCCTGACGCCAACAAGCTGTTCAGTCCTGACGGGCCATCCAGCGGCTCCGCATAAATCACATACTTGCCGCTAATGGGACCGGCTATGACGTAGCTTCCGTCGGGCTCCGTTAGAGCCGTGTAAACCAGGTTGTGCTCCGTGTCGACCGCAGTCACGGAGGCTCCGAAGACCCCGTGTCCGTCTGAGGTAACGCGCCCGGATATACTCCCGAGCGCAGCTGCAGGCGGGTTGCTCGGATAGGTCGAACTCGCGAATGCCGTGGAGTCCACTGATAGATTTCGAGGGAAGAATCGCCGCTCGCGCGTGCTCCAAAACATCGTGTCATTCTGGGCCGGTCCGTGGTCGAGACCGAGGGCATGACCGACCTCGTGCGTTGCTACCGCCTGCAAATCGTAAGTGCCGGGCTCCAGGTTGGTGGAGAACTTGATTTTCGGATTGAATACTATGTCGCTTTCAAGAATTCGTCCGGTGCGCGTATCGAAAACCAGACGCGTAACCGCCAATGCGCCGTTGGCACCCCCCACGACTTCCGTGTTAGCCGGCGTGTCGGCCATTGTGATCAGAGTGGTTCCATCGCGCGAATCTGACGACTCCATGGAGGTAAACTGAAGATCGGCAAATCGTATTGAGGCGGTCGGAATGCTCTGCCAGGCGCCCAGCGCGGCCCTGAAGGCCGTTAACGCTTCACTCCCCGGCGCCAGGTTAGCAGTTCCCTTGGCGGTGGCCTCGCTGATTTGAAACTGGAGCGGGAACCGGTTCAGGGGTACGGTCACGCGAACCCCATTGGATCCCCAACGAATCGGAACATAGGCGAAGACGGAACCGGCGATCCCTGCAGAAATCGGGAGCAGGAGGAGCCATCGTAAACAGCTGCGCACTCTACTGCGGTCGCTCATCGATTCGAAACCCTCTCGCGAACGGAGTCGAGGAATTCACTCAATCGCCTGGGCCTTGACTGTCCGGGGTCCGAACGTAAAGCTATCCGATGGTCGGGAACGATCAACTCGGGGTGCTCGACCGCCGGACGTACGATTCTCTCTCCCGAATCCCGGTCGCGAAGCACGTCGTAGACACCTTGCCGCAACCCGAGCACCCGTATTCGGTTCCCAGGGGCGCTGTACAAGAAGAGCACCACTTCTTCGCCGCCGACAAACCTCGGCATACCCGGGAACAGGTGCGCTATGTCTCCAAGAACTCCGCCGGGCTCCGTTATCAAGATCGTTTTCCCCGCCCGGCCCTTTGCGCCGTCGAAAACCAGAAGCTCCGTCTCCGTCCAGATGGTGCTGGTCGCCGGATCCCAAAAACTCCTGGTTCCAACGGCGCGCCCGTAGACCACGTATTCTGATTTCTCAATCAGAGTATCGAGAGTCAGGGCGGCGACTGTCGCCGCGGAAGAGGAGCGGCGGGTTCAGCTGCAGGAGCGACGCCAGCACCACGGTATACAACATCAATCTCGTCATAGTGCCTCAAAATCTAGGTCTGTTCCGGAAACCATTCCTCAAGCTTTTCTATCGTAAATCTTCTTGATACTGACGTAAAGCGCCTCGCTTATAACGTGTTCTTTATCGTAACCGGTTCCTTGCCTGTTGCTTGAAAAAATCGACCGGGTCGAGTACTTCCAGTATGCCCCTGGTATAAAACCCTTCTCCTCTGGCCTTCCCGATCAGCGCGCCGTAGTAGGAGTGAATGTTTTCCACCTGTGTCAAGAAGTCGGGATGGCTGAGGTACGTGGCAGGTTCGCGCCTCTCAGGGTCGAATAACTGGGATCGGTAGCTTCGAATTGCCGCTTGGCGCTGCTCGGTGAAATCCGAGACATCGACCACAAAACTTGGAAGCTGATGAGCCGGCAGCATGTAATAGAGAATGGAGTTGGGGCGGAACCGTCTCTGCCCGGTCTGGATTTTTGCCAGGCCCGCGTGGTGCGCCGCCTGGGTGACCAGGTGACTGGTGCTGGTGTGATCGGGATGCCGTTCGTCCCAATGATGCACCAGCACTACTTCAGGTCGGTACTTCCTCAGCATCCGAATCACCAGGAGACGGGATTGTGGCGTAACCGGAATTCTGCCATCGGGGAGTCCCAGGTTCTCGCGGACCTTGAGCCCGAGAACCCGCGCGGCCTCCCTGGCTTCGCGGGCCCGCAGCGCCGGCGTTCCGCGAGTCCCCAGTTCACCGCGAGTCATGTCGACTATCCCGGTGGCATAACCACGCGCCGCCATCTTGGCCAGAGTTCCGGCCGCATAGAGCTCGACATCATCCGGATGCGCGCCAAAGGCCAGGATGTCTAGCTGCATGGCTCAGTCAATAGAGACAATCTGGTGTTCTTGATTCCACACATCGATCTTTTCGTATAGTTCCGTCAGAAGACTGCGCGAGTAGCGAAGCAGGAACTCCACACCCGCGATGTTTTCCTGAAGCTGCCGCTCGGGTGCCAGAGACTTGCACAGGCGATCCAGGTGCCGGGTCATGGCCTCCTTGCGCAGGGTTCTCGCCGCTTCGAATCTTTCCTGGAGCTTTCCCAGCTGGTACAGGATCTTGGAGCGCGATGTGTCTACGACCGGGCTCAGGCTCTTGTCCTCGGGCGGCAAGGCAGCCACGACCGCGCCCAGACGCTTCTCCACCTCGGCGCGGAGCCTGTCGAAGCGCTCGACCGTATCGGGGTTGAGCTTCCGGTCCAGGAGTTGTTGCAGCAGCGCTTCAGGCCCGTGGAAAAGGTCCTCGAAACGCAGCTGGTATTTTTCCAGAATCTTTCTGGTGCGCGTGTCCATGATTGTCGCGCTGACGCGGGGCCAGACGACCGGCGGTTGCAGTCCGAAATAATCAAACAGGGGCATCGCCTCGGCAAGGCAATCCAGCTCGTCCGTCCCGGCTACGCTTGCCACGGCCGGGAGAAGCCAGTGCTGGAGAATAGGGGGCAAGGCGCCACTGAAGACCAGCTTTTCCTCAGGCTTCTCCGGCTGATGGGTGTCGTCGGAGCCGGACCTGGCATGGTTGCGAACCAGCGAGGATTGATTATCGGAACCGCGGCACTCGACCGAATACCCTGCTCGAGATATTTGTTCGTGCCGGGAATCGAGGATAGATTCGATCTCCCTCGCGTTTAGCTGAAAGCGGTCCAAAACCGGAAAGTGCAGAGACTCGAACCCGGCTTTCCGCGGATCCACCAGGACCGGACCCCACCGCTCCATAAGAGCGGACAACAGGCGTCCGAACGCAACCGACAAGGGAACCCCCGGAGTATACGCGTCACTGAGCAGCTCATGGAGTTCGGCTCCGGCTTCGGTTCTGTCGGAACCAAGCTCACGGAGCCTGGCCAGCAGGCCGCTGATCTGCGGGGGGACTGAAGTGTTCCCGTTCGAAGCGCCTTCCAGGGCCAGGCGCCACGTTCCCTCGGTCAATCGGACCGAGCTGATCTGATCAGACGGGGTCGTTTCGGGGCGGATCCAGAATACGGGAACTGCCGAAATACCCTGCCGGTCCAGAGCATCGGCGAGTCGGATGGTGGTGAGACATTGCAGATAATCCGATAGGGTCCCTCCAAATAATGCCGGAAAGGCCGTCGTGACCACGGCCACGCTGTCGCGTCTTCGCAGCCGGGCGATATTCTCCCGCGTCTTCGGTCCGCTGCGAAACTCGGTTGCCTGATCTTCGAGCGCTTTGCAGATCTCTTCGCGCGGGTAGGCTCGGGCACGAATCTCGGCCGCGTGGGAAACGAGTGATTCCCGGCTGAGAGGACAAGGAAAGAAGGCGCGGATGGACGGACTCTGATCCAGATAATCGGCTAGGAGCTTAGAAAACCCAGGAAGATTTTGAACTCTCAAGTATTCAGCTTGGCGAACTGCCTAGACATGCTGGGCGACTTCCAGCACGCCGGCCGCCTGGAAAATCGACTTCAAAGCGGCTCGCTCTGATTGACCGAGGGGAAGCAGCGGCGCCCGCGGCTCTCCACCATAGAAACCGGCCAGATCCATGGCGGCTTTCAACCCCGCGATTCCATACTGGGTTGTAACCGCGGTTGCAAGAGGAATCAAGAGTCGCTGCAATTCGGCGGCTCTTTTCCAGTCGCCCGCATCAAAGGCGCGGTGGAGATCAACGGTCGGTCCAGGAAGGGCGCAGGCAATCGCCACCACTCCCCCGCTCGCTCCTTGAATCAAGCTTGGCAGCAGAGTCGCCGCAGAGCCTACCAGAAGCTGGAAGCGTTCCGGCGTGCGGCGCCGGATGTCGGCTTGCAGCACAAGATTTCCGGAACTCTCCTTGATGCCCGCAATAGATTCATGTTTGGAAAGTCGTTCGATCAGGCCGGCGCTGGTGTTTACGCCTGTGAACTGCGGCACGTTGTAGATCAGGACGGGAATCGGGGACCTGTCGGCAATGCTCCAGAAATGAGCGAACAGAGCCTCATCCGTCATGCTCGACTTGAAATAGCACGGAGTGCCTACCAGGGCGTAATCGGCTCCCAGGTCTGCAATCTTGCGTATGAACTGTACGCTTGCCCGAGTGGCTTCCCTGCCCGCCCCTACGATCATGATCTTGTTCTGGCCGATCAGGGGGCGCGCCTCTCGCACCAGGAGCAGCTTTTCGTCATCCGACAAGAAAGGACTTTCTCCGTTGGATCCGAGAACGGTCAAGCCCGCCAGGCCAAACTCAGACCATCGCTCGAGATTAGCCTTGAAACGATCGACTTGTATCTCGCCGTCGGCATCGAAGGGAGTCGTGATGGGTGGGAAGATCCCTGACAGTGGCCGTTTCATAGTGTTCGCCTCCCGTGCCTGGAACGCGCACGATTCTTGGACGCATCCCGGGACGATTTCTTTCTATTTCGTCTTTCCGAACCTGCCTTATGGATCCTGAGGTGACGGGTATCCCCGCCGGCATCCTCGATCTCGATGACCACATCGTTGCGTAAAGGGAACGTTATGCGCTCGCCCCATTCAACAATAGTGACGCCCCTTTCCCCCAGGAATTCGCTTATTCCAACAGTTTCGAGGTCCCTCTCACTTTGTACCCGAAACAAATCCACGTGGTAGATCGGGCAGCGTCCCTGATAGGTATTGACCAGGGTGAAGGAAGGGCTGCTGACGGCCGTCGGATCGTCGAGACCGAGACCGCAGGCGATTCCGCGAGCCAGCGTCGTTTTTCCCGTACCCAGCGAACCTCGGAGCAATACTATACCAGGAACCGGCAAATCCTGAGCGATTTGAAAGCCAAGATTGTGGGTTTCCTCCGGAGAACGGCTGATGAGAATGGGGGAGGTGCGTGATTCGGACTCCGCCCTTCTTGGCTGTCTCTTCATTCCGAAACCACCCTCTTGAACGCCTCAGGAAGATGGGCAAGAAGATCCGTCGCAATCATCGACTCGACTCCCTTCTGCTCCGCTGCCAGGTCTCCGGCTACTCCATGAAGGTAAACCGCGGCTGAAACGTGGTCCGCCAGCGCCATCAAATCTGCGCCGCCGAAACGGCGACTCCAGCCGGCGACGAAACGCGCCAGTATTCCGGCCAGAATGTCGCCACTTCCCGCGGTAGCCATGCCGGGATTTCCCGTGTTGTTAATAAATATCTGCCCCGTCGGGGTCGCCACAACGGTCTGAAACCCCTTCAGAATCGAAAATGCTCCGGATGTTTGGGAACACGCTCGCGCGGTTTCAATCCGATCGGCTTGCACGCGCGCTATGGTCGTTTTTAGAAGGCGCGCCATCTCACCGGGGTGAGGGGTGATTACTACGGGCTGTCCGTTCCGGTTACGCAGGTTCTCGTGTTTCCCCGCAAAGGCGTTGATACCGTCGGCGTCAAGAACCACGGGAATCGGAGATTGTTGAACCAGGGTACGAATGAGTTCCTGGGTCGAACGGTTGGTGGTCATTCCAGGCCCGACGGCCAGGACGTTCGCCTCCGCCGCCCGTTTAAGAAGCACCTCCGCCGCCGACGCATGGGCCGTTCCCTCCGGGGTCTCCGGGATGGATTCCGTCATGAGTTCGGGAACCTTCCCGACTACGTCCTTCTGGAGGCTGCCGGGAAGAAACAGGGTGACCAGCCCGGCTCCGGAGCGTAATGCCGCAAGGCCGGTCATCAGGGCAGCGCCGCTTTTTCCGCGCGAACCCGCGACCACGAACACGTGCCCAAAACTTCCCTTGTGGCTATCCCGTGCGCGCGGAGGGAGCGCGCCTCGAGCCTGGTGCGCATCGATCAGATTCATTCGATACTCGGGATTCTGCAGCAGCGTGGAGGGGGAGCCGATCGGGGCGACTACGACTCTTCCGGCGCGATCCGCAGCCGGCGGCAGGAGGAGAGCAGGCTTGAGCGCCGTGAAAGTGACGGTGAGATGCGCTTTGACCGCGGGCCCCGGAACCGCAGAGGAATCGGAAAAAAGCCCGGACGGTATGTCGACGGAGACGATAAAGGATACAGGCTCCGATTTGTTCACCCAGTCGATCAGGCGCCGGTAGTCCGCGCCGATCGGCTTCGAGAGACCCGTGCCAAAGAGCGCGTCGATGATCACGTCCGGAGATTTCAGCTTCTTGAGCTGTGCCGAGACATCCGTGGCCCTTGGGAGAATTACGGTCTTGAGGTCGAGGGAGCGGACCATCTCCCAGTTTGCCAGGGCGTCCCCTTTCAGGTTGGCGGGGTCGCAGAACATGAATACCTCCGGACGGCCACCTCTCAGCGCCAGGTATCGCGCTGCCACCAGGCCGTCGCCGCCATTATTTCCCTTGCCGCAGAAGACATAGACCGATTTGCCGGGCAGTCTGGACAGCGCCTTTTCAAGTTCATCGGCTACCGCGCGCCCCGCGTTCTCCATCAGGAGTAGCGTAGGGATGCGGTAAAGTTCCCAGCTGCGCCGGTCCACCTCGCCCATCTGCTGTGCCGTCAGAATCTTCATGAGAACCTTTCGATTGCGGATTGCGGATTGCAGATTGCGGATTGAGTGACCATGGACAATCGGAACCCAGAACCCAAAGTAACAGTTCTATCGTTATTATTCCGGCGGATTGTATGACCCTGGACAATCACAACCCAAAAACCCAAGATAAACAGTTCTATTAGTTGACACTATTCCGGGACGGGCCTAATATTGCAATGAGACTTTCTCCGTGTCGAGGCATCTAAGGCCTTTGAATCGGTGGATTTCGAAACTGTTCGCTTACTGAGATTAGCGGGCATCGGGCGGCAAAACAACTCTCCTGGTTGGAGGTTCTATGAAGCTGGTGGGTAAAAGAGCAGTTGTGAAGGGGCTCGCGGCCTTGATGGTCGTGGTTACTGCTTTCCCAACCTATGCCGCCGACCGACGGCACTCAGATGTGGAAAACATTGGCAACCGCAGTATCACGGGTAAGGTCTGGGCCATATTCCCCAACTTTGTGTCGCTCGAGAAAGAGATTGCTCTCGGAGCTCAGGTAGCCGCCCAGTTCGAACAGACCGCGCGGCTGGTTGAGGACCCCGTGATCTCGGAATACATCGATCGAGTTGGACAGAACATCGTCAAACACTCAGACGCGAAGGTTCCGTTTCACATCAAGGTTGTCGACACGGACGAGGTCAATGCCTTCGCCTTTCCCGGCGGCTACTTCTACGTGAACAAGGGACTGATCCTGGCAGCCGAGAACGAGGCGGAGCTGGCAGGCGTCATGGCCCATGAGATTTCGCATGTTGCCGCGAGACACGCCACGGAGCGTATGTCGAAGGCGCAGATTCTTCAGATCGCTGCGATCCCGGCCCTTTTCATCGGCGGATACTGGACGCAGGTCGCGATGCAGAACGCGCTCGGACTGGGCATCAATCTGGAACTGCTCGGTATTACGCGCGAATCGGAGAGAGAGGCCGATCAGCTCGGCATTCAGTACCTCTGGAATTCGGACTACGATCCCAATGCATTCATCTCGTTCTTCGAGAAACTTCAAGAGCAGGAGAAGAGCAAGCCCGGCAGGATGGCAGGCTTTTTTAGAACGCATCCGTACACGCTCGATCGCATCGCTTTTGCCATGGATGAGCAGCGCTTCCTTCCCGAGAAGGACAACTATGTCATGAACACGTCCGAATTCGATCGAGTGAAGGCGCGGCTGCTGGCCATCGACAATGCTCAGAAGGGCGAGGGAGTCGCAAGCACGGCTGTTGATCAGAAGAAACCTACCCTGAAGCGGCGTACCAATACTGATGGGAGCCCAACCGATCCAGCTGAACCCGATGATGGTGGAGAAGGTCCCGATCCTAAAAAGAGCCGGCCTACGCTGAAGCGCCCTGGCGATCCTGCTCCTCCGTCGCAGCCTTGACGATTTCGTATTGCGGATTCTGGATCGGGCGAACGCGTCCGCGCCGGTTCAACCGATCCAGATTCGGGAGTAGCTGGTCGGTCGTTCGCGATTGGTTCGCGTTCTTCTGTTGAGTTCCAGAAAATAGATTGCTGTTGGCTTCGGTGTGTTTGGCAGCCCACTCGCTTTGGGATTTCAGGTTCGCAACCCCGCAATTCGAGATCGAAAAATCTGCTCGTTGTTTATGAAACATTTGAAGTACCGGCGTCGTATTGTGTCTTGACCTCATTTGGCGCGCTAAAACGAATTACCCTAGGTTTTTGCAAGGAGTTTTTTATGACGAATCGTTCCCCTTATGGGCGTCACGCTGTGTCCCAAACAGCGGCGATGTTGATTCTGTGCCTGTTCTTTTCGGCTTCGCTGCCGGCGGTGGCTCAGGAACCCGCTCGGCCGGCGACCCAGGAACCGGCTCAGGAGCAAAGCGTGCCCCTGAGTCCGATCGAGCAGGCCGAAAAGAAAGGAACCGCCCTTCGCCTTTCACTCAGGGACCTGACGAAACTTGCCCTTCAGAATAATCTGGATATAGCGATATCGGATACGAATGAGGAGATGTACCGACAGAAGGTAATCGGGTCTCATGGACGATACGACCCGGCATTGAATGTGGGTTTCGGCGTTAACGTCGAGCCAGTCTCCCAATACCAGGTTGGACAACACGCTGCGGCGGGTTCGAACTTCAACCAGTTCGATCGGTTTTACTGGAATTTCTCGTTTCTGCAGAACATCCCTACCGGGGGAGGCTTCCAGGTAGATTGGAATTCCGGACGGGCTCAATACAAACCAGGCGTTCGCCCTGTTTAACCCGCAGTACAATGCGCCCTCACGATTCGGTCGACTCAACCGCTTTGGAGGAATCGACGCACCGACGAGATCCGCTCCAACATCAAGCTGGTCAACCTGGACCTGAAGATTAACGACAGCCAGTTCAAGCAGAAGGTCACCGACACTGTCGCACAGATCCAGGGCCTTTACTGGGACCTGGTTGCCGCCATTCGCGACTACGAGATCAAACGCGAGTCGGTGAAACTTGCGCAGATTCAGCTGGACAACAACAAGAAGAAAGTCGAGATCGGCACTCTCGCTCCCATCGGGATAACGGAGGCGCGGGCCGAAGTCGCCAGCCGCGAACAGGAGATGATTGCTTCCGAGGAAAGAATCTTTACGGTTCAGAACGGCCTGCGCGCCCTGATCTCGAACGACCGTCACGCCGACATATGGCACCAGACGATTGTTCCGACCGAATCGCCGGAGTTCAAGGAAACGAAGGTTCCACTCGATCAAGCTATAGATACGGCGATGCAGAATCGTCCGGAACTCGAACAGCTTGCCACCCAACTGGAGAAGAATGAGGTCAGTTACCACCTGGATGTGGACCAGAAGAAATGGATGTTCGATCTGGTGGGTTCTTTTGGAACTGTCGGCGTAGCAGGTCCTCAAAGCTTGGCTTGCCCGGTGCGAGCCCGAACGGATCATTGCCGGTACCGCCCAACTGCGTTTCCCCGATCCACCAGGGGAAGAGCGACGATCGATCCCATTTTCATAGGCGGCCCGGTAAACGCTTACGGGCTGCTCTTTACCGGTGGGTTCATGAACTGGGCGGTTGGATTCAAGGTTCAGATTCCTCTGAAGAACCGGGAAGTCGAATCGTCGCTGGCTCAGTCAAAAATTGAAAAGCGGCAGATGTTGATGAATCGGAAGGGGATTGAGCAGAAGGTTATTGTCGACGTGCGGAATGCGATCCAGTCGATAGAAACGAACGAGAAGCGGGTCGAGACCGCCAAGGTCGCGCGCGATTTCGCCGAGCAGCAACTTGACGGTGAGACCAAGCGTTTTCAGGCTGGTCTGAGTGAGAACTTCCGAGTGCTGGACCGCCAGAGACAGCTGTCCGTAGCTCAGGGTGTAGAGCTGCAGACCCTCATTGCCTACAAGAAGTCGGTGATTGACCTCCAGAAGGCAATGTACACCCTGCTTGAATTCAACGATTTCGAGATCGCCAAGACGAGTTCGGAACAGGTTCCGGTACTGAAGTAGGCGGAAATCCTTGGCGAATCTTTGCGTCTTCGCGGTCCTGGCGGTTGACGGCCATGCCGCGAAGACGCAAGAAAAACCCGGATGTCCCCCTTTGCCTTCTTCTACACTCTCCTGGGCCTCGCCGTGGGGAGTTTCCTCAACCTTTGCATTCACCGCATCCCAGGGGGAGAATCGATCGTCACGCCGGGATCTCGATGTCCCCACTGCAAGAAACCCGTCCTCCCGTACGACAATATCCCTCTCGTGAGCTATTTGGTTCTCAGAGGGAAGTGCCGCTTCTGCAAATCGGCAATCTCGTTCCGCTATCCGCTGGTTGAGGTTCTGACCGGACTGGCTTTTTGGGGTTGCCTCGAAGTGTGGGGATTCACTCCGCCGACGTTGGTAAACTCTCTGTTCCTGTCGCTTCTCATCGTTCTCGTGTTTGTCGACTACGACCATCAAGTGCTTCCAGATAAGGTCACCAAGCCCGGAATCGTGGCCGGAGTGTTTCTGAGCCCGTTTCAGTCCGAAGCACTGTTTCAAGACCCCGTCTCGTACGGGATCGCTGCTTCATTGCCGGGCGTCGATCCTGAGACTCTGTTGCCGTGGGCGGGCTCGCTCCTCGGCGCCCTGGTGGGAGGCGGAATCCTCTGGATCACGGGCTATGTCTACCAAATGGTACGCAAGAAACCGGGGCTCGGACTGGGCGACGTAAAGATGATGGCGATGGTTGGAGCTTTCCTCGGCTGGCGCATGGCGTTGCTTACGATTTTTGTCGGTTCTCTGTTGGGGAGCATTCTGGGAATCTTCCTGATTATTTTTAAGGGTAGAACGCTTCAAACCAAGCTTGCCTTCGGCACCCTTCTTGGCGGCGGCGCCGCCTTCTCGCTTTTTTTTGGCCTCTCTTTCGTTCGGTGGTACCACGCGCGTCTATTAGAACGATTCTAGCCTTTTCTTCGCGCTTCTGCTCTGGGGCAGTATTTTTTTTCGCTCAAAATCGCTGACGATCGTTAGAAGTGTTGTTCGCCTCGGCTGAGATCGGGGCGAGCGACAGGCAAGTTTCAGCATTAGCCCGGCGAGGCCGGACGTTCTTTCAGAGATAAATCGAGCCCCGTGTTTCGATCGGCAATCCACAATCCGAAATCTACCATCGACGGAATTACGCTCGTCGAGCTGGCGATTGTCCTGACCGGGGCTTGCATTTTGCTGGCGGCCGCAGTCCCGAGCCTCGACCGGCTTCACCGTGAATGGACTCTTTGGGGAGCCGCACGGCTCCTGGAGCGATCCTTGCAGTGGGGGAGGATGCATGCAGTCGCGACAAACTCCTCGCTGGTTTTTGAGATCGATCAGGAAGGCCGGTGTTTCTATTGGGCGGATCCCGGCAATGGCGAGCAATACCTGAGTACGGTTCGGTACTTTCCGGGGCGCGTTCGCATTGTCGGCTCGCCAGGCCGGTCGCTTCGTTTCTTTCCCCGGGGCAATGCTGCCCCCGCCGGAACCTTTGTGTTACAAGGCGAGGCCGGCTTTTATCGAGTGGTGGTGAATCCGGCGGGTCGCATCAGGGTCGAGCGGAACTGAGCGGAGCTGTCTTTGCGTCTTAGCGGTGGGCTTCAATCTTCTGCGAAAAGTCAATGAGTTGATCGAGACGCGAGAGCGCATGACCTGAATGAATGGAGGTTCGCGCCTGGTCGATTCCTTCGCGCAGCGATTTTGCTTTTCCTCCGGCGGCCAGGGCCGCGGCTGCGTTCAAGAGTACGATATTGCTTCTGGCGTTTTCGGTTCCGGAAAGGATCTCTCGAATGATTTCGGCGTTGCGCCGCGCGTCGCCTCCCTGAATATCGTGCATCGACGCCCGGGGTAAACCGAAATCTTCGGGCGCCACATAGTAAGTCCGCACGTCACCATCGCGGACTTCGGAGAGCTTGGATTCGCCGGTAATTGTAATCTCGTCGAGGCCATCCGAACCATGGACGACAAAGGCGCGGCGGGTACCCAGTTCGAGTAGCACTTGCGCGAGCATTTCGGTAAGTTTCTCGTGATAGACGCCAAGAACCTGCGCCGTCGCGCACGCAGGATTGCAGAGGGGACCCAGCAGGTTGAAAATGGTCCGTATTTTCATCTCCCGGCGCGCCAGCATAACGTAGCGCATCGCGCTGTGCAGCAGGGGCGCGTAAAGAAAGCCGATTCCGACCTCGTCAATGCAACGAGCGACGGATTCTGGAGTCAGGTCGATTCGAATGCCGAGGGCCTCCACCACATCGGCGCTGCCACAGATACTCGAGACGCTGCGATTTCCATGTTTGGCCACCCGGACGCCGGCGCCCGCGACCACGAACGCGGTTGCGGTGGAAATATTGAAGGTTCCTGAGGCATCCCCTCCCGTGCCGCAGGTGTCGACCAGCATCTCGCGCTCGGTGCCGGAGAGGGCCGCGACGACACTGGACTGCGGACGGACCGGAGATGCTTTGATGCGGATCACGCGGGCGAATCCGATCAACTCATCGACGGTCTCCCCTTTCATTCGGAGACCGGTGAGGAAAGCCGCGATTTGAGCATCGGTCGCGTTGCCGCTCATGATGTTTTCCATCACGGCTTGCGACTCGGCCCGGTTGAGGTGTTGCCCGTCTACAACTCGGCGAATGGCTTCTACGATGTCCACAGGCTTATCTCGAAGGACGAGTTTACGTTGAGCAGACCGCAGGATAGCACAGGGCTCAACCCCTTGAAAGGCGAAGGCCTTCAGGGGTTGGGTTTCTTCGTGTCGTCGTGTCCTCGCGCTGACTATGGTTTTTTCCCTGACAATCGATACGTTGCCGAAAAAGGTTTCACCCTGCCCGAAACCTTGATCGCGATGCTGGTGTTGACGTTCGGTCTGCTGGGCACGGGCCAGTTGATCTATGTTGCGATGAGTTCAACTTCTCTGGCTCGTTCCAAAGCAAGCGCCGCCCTCGTAGCTCAAAGCAAACTGGACTTCCTTGCCGACCTCTATCGTCAGAATCCCGGCGCTCCAGACCTCACCGACGGGGCCCACGGGCCTGAGCAAGTCGAGGTAACAAATCCAAGCAGCCGTTCCGCGTTGAACCGCTACAGCGTGGCCTGGAAAGTGGCGATGGTGCCAGACCCGCGGGCGGGGAAAATACTCAAGGCCCGGCAGGTCACGGTCACCGTTACGCCCGTCGGTTCCGGCGCCAGGGCCAACAGCAAGGCCTCGCTGAACAAAGTAGTCAACCTCACTACCATCTTGAGCGCGAGAGTCTGGTGACAAGAGAACAGTTGAAATTCACCGGAGCATCGATGCCCAGGGTCCATCGAATTTCTCATGAGGACGACTCCGGATTCAGCCTGGTGGAATTCGTCATTTCTTCGGTCATTTTCCTCGTTATCTGCGCCTCAATTTTCAATGTGCTCGCGGAAACGCAGCGTTCGGCCAGCTACCAAAGCGAAGTTCAGGGCGTGCTGGAAAACACGCGTATGGCGCTTGAAACCGTGGAACGCTTCATTCGCCAGGCGGGGAATGATCCGGTCGGCACGGGAATGGCAGGACTCACCATTGTGAGTTCTTCGGAGATTCGCTTGCGCTCGGATCTAACCGGTTCCGCCGGCGCGGATAAAGGAGATCCGGATGGCGACACGTCAGATTCCGGCGAGGATGTAACGATCCGTTATGACGGCAGCGCGCGCAGCCTCGAGGTAATTTCCCATCCTGGAAGCGCTCAAGCGGTCGCGAACTATGTTTCGGCCTTTTCAATGCACTACTATGACTCTGCGGGTGCAGCCACCACCGTGGGTGCCGAAGTCCGAAGGATCAGAATCGACATTACCGGTGCGACAACGCTGGCAAACCCTCAGACCCGCGAGATTTTTAGCCTGCAGCTGGCGAGCGATGTACAACTGGCGCGCCGGTAACAACGCACCGAACTCCAAGAGCCCGTTTTTTTGGAGTGCGCAAGCTTGCTTGACGCCTTGTGTTGCGGCAGCTGCCTGCCGCCCGGAGTTTGGACATTTCGCAGGCACAGAAGCCCGGGTGCCCGTTAACCAGGGCCGAAGCCCGGCAGTGAATAGCCCGCCCGTGATGGCGATGGGCCTGGAAGAGCCCGAGTCCTAGGTCGTGAAGAACCGGAACTCCGACTGTGCCGGAGCATTTCGGGCGCTCCTCGGTTGTGAGACCCGGTTTTCCCCGCAAAATTGGACAAACTCTCAGGCTGCGGCGACAGTGCAGCCGCGCGCCCAAGGACGCCGGAAGGCGAGTCTATCGACGGGGGGCCCTCATGAGACTCACGATTGCCGTTACGGCCAGCGTTCTTATTCTCTCTTCGATCGGATTCCCTCAATCACTTGGAGACCTGGCACGAAAAGAAAGAGAGCGGCGCGAGAAGATCAAGAACGAATCCAAGCCTATAACCAACACCGATGCCCCAAGGTATAAGGGCGGGCCCATCACGACGGCATCTTCTCCTCCAGGCGCTTCAATGCCTGTGGATGAAAAACCGGGACCGACGAGGGCCGCATCCGGCCGGGCTGCGCACGATAAGCTCACCGACCTCCTGGGACGTCCGGAGAGTTTCTGGCGGCAGACTATGAGCGACGCGCGCCAGAGGGTGGAAGACCTGGAGAATGAAGCTAACGTATTGACGTTGAAGCTAGCCGGCCTGCAAACACGGTTCTATGCCGAATCCGACGGATTCAAGCAGCAACAGATGCAGCGTGAGATACAGAAGACTATCTACGAGCAGGATGTCAACAAAGAGAACCTTGCCCGCGCTCAAACGCGATTGCGCGAACTGGACACGGAGGCTCGCAAGAGCGGGGCCCTGCCTGGCTGGCTCACGGCGCGAAATCCGTAGACGGCTTCTCAAGTTTATTCGAGTCTTCGCGAACGGTTCTTCTTCCCAGAAAGAGGACGGCAATCCCGCCTGTCAGAGAATGACACTCCACTTGCGTGAACCCGGCGGCCGCGATCAGCTGGCGCAGTCGTTCCGGGGGAGGAAAACTCCTGACGCTTTCCGGCAGATAGCTGTACGGACCCTCCACGCCTGAGAGAAGCCGGCCGATCTTCGGCAGAATTTTCGTAAAGTAGTATCGATAGAGTGGACCGACTACGGGCGCGGACGGCAGGGAAAAATCGAGAATGCCTAAGAGCCCTCCTTCCCCCAGAACCCGTCGCATCTCCGCTAACCCCTTCTCGAGATTTGCCAGATTCCTGACTACAAATGCCGATACCACGACGCCAAAGGAAGAATCCGGAAAAGGGAGGGAAAGCGCGTCCGCGGCGAGGAGCCGTACCTGGTAAGGGTTGCGGGCCATCGCGACCTTTCGCTTTCCCAGCGTCAGCATCGGATGGCAGAAGTCGCACCCAACCACGCTCCCCAATCTCGAGAAGGCCAGAGAAAGATCGGCGGTGCCACATCCGATGTCGAGGATCTGAGGATGAGGAACTGCAAGCCGTTGCTCCACTTCCCGCACGAAAGCGCGCCGCCAGAGCCGGTCCACATTGCCCGAAAGCAGATGATTCAGAAAGTCATAATGACCGGCAATGGACGCGAACATCTCTCGAACGGAGCGCGCCTTTGCGCTTTCGGCATCCGCAATCATATCGATTGACGATTTACGATTGACGATTGACGATGTTATCGTCAATCGTCAATTCTTCCTACTGGTTTGCCAGGAAGTTCTTGAGAAATTTTTTGAGTTGCGCCCGATCGATATCGTCGCAGATTCTCGAGGAACCAAGCCGGGGAAGCAGGATCATTCGAATCCGCGCGGAACCAAATTTCTTGTCGTGGCTCAGCGACCGCCAGAGCGCCTGGAACGAAATGCCCGATAACGCCGGAAGCTCCTCGACCCGCCGAATCAGCCGCGCCAGGCGGTCGCCCTGGTCGGAACCCAGCATCCCCAGTTCGTTGCCGAATTGCAGGGCAGCCAGCATTCCCCAGGCAACGGCTTCGCCATGAGTAAACTTGCGATAGTGCGTGGCCGCTTCCAGGGCATGGCCCACCGTATGCCCATAGTTGAGAATCATTCGATGCTTCCCTTCCCTCTCGTCCCTGGAAACGACTTCCGCCTTGATGCGGCACGATTCGAGGACCACGTACTCCAAGGCGTGCGGCTGGCACGACTGGATCTCCGGGAGTCTCCTTTCGAGATAGCGCAATAGCGTTTCAGACCGGATGGCTGCGCACTTGACCACCTCGAATAGTCCCGACGCGAGCTCCCGGGACGGCAATGTGCTGAGAACAGCCGTATCAGTCACGACGGCGCTCGGTTGGTGAAAAACCCCGATCAGATTCTTCCCCTGGCGCACATTGATTCCAACCTTCCCGCCGATGGAGCTATCGACCTGTGCCAGGAGGGTTGTAGGCACGTTGACATAGGGAATGCCGCGCATGAAGGTAGCTGCGGCAAAACCAGCCAGATCCCCGACGACGCCCCCACCAAAAGCGATAAGCCACGATTTCCGATCCGCCCTCGCCCGGAACAGCTCGTCGTAGACGTGTTGCAGTGAAACCTGATTCTTGAATCGCTCCCCATCGCGGATGCGAATCACGGAAATCGGACCAAAGCGCCGTTCGAGAGACTGCAGCAACGGTCGGCCATGGAGCCGGAGAACACGAGGATTCGAAATGACCACGGGCGGCCGCGAGAATCCCAGTCGGTTGAAGAGGTCACCGGTTTGCTGCAATAACCCGTCGCCGACCATGATCGGGTAACTGCGTTCTTCCAGGTCGACCTTTACTCGCTTCATTTCAAAAGACCTGAGATCAAGTCGTCCGTAAGCACCTGCGGCTCCAGTTGGCCAAGGCCGATTTCGCGACATAACTCGTCAACGCTATAGAGCTGACCGGTTTCCCAGATCTCCTTTAGAAAACGTCCGGCCGCTTTGTGCGCAAACCATGTATTGCCGAACCTCGAACGCAGATAGTCTCTGAGTTGCAGCTCAAAAATCCATGCTCTGAGATAGCCGGCTGAATCAAGACCGTCCTCTGCATCCGCGAGGTAGGACTGCGGATCGCATTGCAGTCCTGTGGCTCTCGACAGAGTGTCGGCATATACCTTGGGGGCATTCTCCAGGCCTTCCCCGTAGAGGCTTAATTCGTAGCTCAGTTTGGCGCAATGACGGCGAACCAGGTGAGCGCGCGCCAACGTTCGAAAACGTGTGAGACCGGCGGGCTCAGCGAACCCAACAACCTCCTTGAGCCAGACTTCGTTGCACTGAAGCTGCTCCAGCAGAAAGCCATAAGTCTCGGCCAGCCCGCGGTCCCCACACAGGCGGTCTTCAGCGGGAAGAGAGGGGCTGGTAAAGGCAAAATGCTGAGCATGTCCGCTCTCGTGCAGTAACGCTGAAAAGCCATCCTGCCCTGCGCGGGGTTGCAAGACTACTCGGATATCCTGCGGTATTCGTAACGGAGCGCAAAAGGCGCGTGGGTGCTTGAGCGGCCGCTCATCCAGATCGAACGAGATGGCATCTTGTCTTGTGGGGTCGATTCCCAAACCGCCCAGGCTTTCGAACAGGATCGGCAGCATACGCTCCCTGCGGTAGACGTGATCGTAGTCGTTCAATCGAGTCCAGTAAGGAAGGTCGCACCGGTGAGCTTCTGGAAGTGACAGGCCCAGGTCGCGCTGAAATGATCTCGAAAGATTTTCATGGTACAGGTCCTCGGTTCTTTCAACCAGAGTCTGGACCGATGCCAGAAACGCCGTGTAGTTCAGGGCCGTCGTCTGTTCGCGAGCTTCGACATAATGCCTGTAACCCAGGGCGCGGGCCGCGGTCTGCATGGTCGCGAGCCTCTCCCTGCGCAAGGAATTGGAGCCGTCGATCACTTGCGCGCGCAGTTCGTTCAAGCGGCGCCGGCCCAGGGCGTCCGGTTCGTTCGCTAGGTAAAGTGGAACCTGGGTGACGCAGATCTTTCTACCGTCCCAGGAAATGGCGCTCTTGGTTTCGAGCGCGGCTATTTCCTGCGAGAGGTGCTGGCTGTTGTGCTCGAGGTGGTGTTCTACCGCAAAAGCGCGAAGCTTGGCAAACGTCTTCTTGCGGGAGCCGTTAGAAGGAAGACGATCGATTTCAGACTGAATTTCCCGGATGGTCTCTAGACTGAAGAGGTCCGAGAAGTCCGAATAAAGGCCGGCGGTCTCAAGGTTTTCTTTCCGACCGGAGTAATGCAGATAGAGTTCCTGATTCAGGTCGTGATGGAATTGTTCGAGGCGTGGGCGATACTGCTCGATCTGCATCGGCTCCCGTCAGCGGGAGATGCCTTGTAGGGGGCTACTTGCGGATGCATACAGCTTCTTGGGCATTCGACCGGCCTTGTAGGCCAGCCGTCCAGCCTGCACCGCCAGCTTCATTGCTTCCGCCATTGCCACCGGGTCCGTCGCGGCCGCGATGCCGGTGTTCATCAAGACCGCATAGCTTCCCAGCTCCATGGCGATGGCGGCATCTGAGGCGGTACCTACGCCGGCATCCACGATAACAGGCACGGAAACACTCTCCAGCATGATCTGCAGATTGGCCGCGTTTTGAATCCCCATCCCGGAGCCGATGGGCGCGCCCAGAGGCATGACCGCTGCGGCGCCGGCATCTTCGAGCTTCCGCGCCATAACGGGATCGTCGTTAGTGTAAGGGAGAACTACGAAGCCGTCTTTCACGAGAATCTTGGTCGCGGTCAGGAGCCCTTCCGTATCGGGAAAGAGAGTTTTCTCGTCACCGATGACTTCCAGCTTGACCCACTCGGAGAGCCCGGCCTCTCGCCCCAGGTTGGCGATTCGAATTGCTTCCTCGGCGGTATAACAGCCAGCAGTGTTGGGCAAGAGCGTGAAGCGAGCCGAGTCTATGTAGTCCAGGAGTGACTCCCCCGACTTGTCATTCAAATTCACCCGCCGCACGGCGACCGTGACCATCTCGGCGCCCGACATTTCCAGCGCCTGTTTCATGAGCGCAAAACTTGAGTATTTTCCAGTCCCCACGATGAGGCGGGAACGAAAAGTTCTGCCGCCCAGAACCAGCGGATCCTCCGAAAGGTTGTACGGCATGATTCCGCGTAGCCTCCTTAACCCCCGCCCACAAACTGCACGATCTCGACTTTATCTTGATCGGCGAGCATGGTCGTGCTCCAACGCACACGGCGAATCAGCCTGTGGTTGACCTCAACGGCGATTCGGTCCTGGCCGACTCCCAGGAAGGAGAGGAGTTCTCCAAGATTTTCAAGGGGCGGTACCGATCGCCTTTCGCCGTTGATCTCAAGGGTCATCGAATGTCTCGAAGTCAGTCCGTATGATACATCAAAAAGCGGGGAGGTCCCACACGTTTCCTGGGTTCGCCTAAGGTTCTTAGTGTTTCTTTGCGTCTTCGAGTCTTAGCGGTATTTGCTAGCGGAGAAAACATAGACCTTCAGGCATGTACCATGATAAATAAGGCCGTCACAAAACAGGCAGCTGACACCGTGATCCAGCGGAGAACGTAATCGAACATGTTATCGGAAGCGACGGTCCAAAGAATTGAGGCTCTGATCAAGAAGTATCCCCAACCACGATCGGCATTGATCCCCTCGCTTCAGATCGCTCAGGATGAGCTCGGATACCTTTCGCCCGACGCGGTCCGTGAGGTTGCGCAGATGTTCCGCCTTCCCCCCAACGAGGTATACGAGGTAGCGAGTTTCTACACCATGCTGTTCAAAAGGCCTGTAGGAAAGTATGTAATTCAGGTCTGTACCAACATTTCCTGCCTTTTGTGCAACTGCGAAGCGATCATGTTGCACCTTAAGACTTCGCTCGGCATTAGCCCGGGTGAAACGACGCCGGACAAGAAGTTCACGCTGATGGAAGTCGAGTGCCTTGCGTCGTGCGACACCGCTCCGGTCGCGCAAATCAACCAGGATTATCACGAGAATCTCACTCCGGACCGGTTGGATCAGATTCTGGCGGGTTTGAAATAAGTGGAAATCTGGCTGTTCTATCTCTTCGGTGGAATCGCGCTGATATCGGCCGTCAGCGTAGTCGCCCAGCGGCGATTGGTTTATTCGGCGATTTCTTTGATCGTCTGTCTCTGCGCCCTGTCGGGAATATACCTTCTGCTCAAAGCCCAGTTCATTGCCGCCGTCCAGGTTATTGTCTATGCCGGGGCCATCATGGTGTTGTTCCTGTTCGTGATCATGCTGCTGGATCCTTTTTCTCCTCCCGTCCTTACCGACAAGAGAAAACGGCTGGGATATGTTGGCGCGTCAATGGGAGGAATAGCGCTGGTCCTGCTCTATCCCCTTCTCAAGGCGTACGACTTGTCGAAGGTGCCTCGCGAACCGGAAACCCTGGTGCCCGCCAGCGATGTCCAGCGGATCGGACATGCCCTTTTCACCGACTATCTGCTTCCGTTCGAGGTCACATCTATTCTGATCCTGGTGGGAATCATTGGGGCCGTTGTCCTGGCCAAAAAACAAGCCTGAAGGCAATACATGGGCATCCTTCCTTACTTGATACTGAGCGCTCTTCTGTTCACCATCGGAACCGTAGGAGTAATCGTAAAGAAGAATGTGATCGCCATCTTTCTCTGCATTGAGTTGATGCTCAATGCGGCGAACCTGAGTTTCGTCGCTTTCTCCTCTTATCTGGGTCAGATACACGGTCAGATATTTGTCTTTCTGGTTATGGTCGTGGCCGCTGCCGAAGCTGCCGTGGGGCTCGCGATTACCATCGCGCTCTATCGCAATCGGAAAACTCTAAGTGTCGATGATGCAGATATCATGAAGTGGTGACGCGCGCGCGAAAGAGATGAGCAAATATCTCTGGCTGGTTCCTCTGCTTCCACTGGCAGGTTCGGCGATAAGCGGCCTCCTGGGAAGACGCTTGTCCAAGAGCGTTGTGACGTTTGTCGCATGCGGCGCCGCCGGCTTGTCCTTCCTGGTTTCGGCAGCCGTGGTGCTGGATCTGGTCAAACTCCCGGCTGAAGACCGGCGGCTGGTTCAGACCCTGTTCACCTGGATCCAATCCGAGGAATTTGTCGCTAAAGCGGACTTCCTGCTCGATCCGCTGTCAGCGGTCATGATGCTGGTGGTCACGGGTGTGGGATTTCTCATTCACGTCTATTCGATCGGCTACATGCATGCCGAAGATGGCTACTATCGCTTTTTTGCTTACCTGAACCTCTTCATGTTCTCGATGCTGGTCCTGGTCCTGGCCAATAACTTCATGCTGATGTTTGTGGGGTGGGAAGGGGTAGGTCTCTGTTCTTACCTTCTTATCGGTTACTACTTCGAACGCAAGAGCGCCTCCGACGCGGGCAAGAAGGCGTTCATCGTAAACCGCATTGGCGACGTGGGATTTGTTCTGGGCATCTTCCTGATTTTCGAGACTTTCAGAAGCCTGGACTTCGGCGAGGTCTTTCAGAAGGTCGCAACCTCGTATTCGGTCGAAACCGGGGCAGGCGTCTTGACGGCCATCGGGCTGCTCTTGTTCATCGGCGCCACTGGAAAGAGCGCCCAGATTCCTCTCTACGTATGGCTTCCTGATGCGATGGAAGGTCCCACTCCGGTGAGCGCCCTGATTCACGCGGCCACCATGGTGACGGCGGGCGTGTACATGGTGGTGCGCTGCTCTCCCATCTTCAGTCGCGCTCCCTATGCCCTCGAGGCCGTCACCCTGGTTGGCATCTTGACGGCTTTTATGGCCGCGACCATCGGCCTGGCCCAGACCGACATCAAGCGAGTGCTTGCCTATTCCACGGTGAGCCAGCTCGGTTACATGTTTGTGGCTGTGGGCGTGGGCGCGTTCACCGCAGGCATTTTTCACCTCATGACCCACGCTTTCTTCAAAGCGCTCCTCTTCCTCGGCGCAGGCAGCGTCATACATGCCATGAGCGGAGAACAGGATCTGCTGCGCATGGGCGGCCTGCGCCGGTATATTCCGGTCACTCATTGGACCATGGTCGTCGGCGCTCTGGCCATCAGCGGAATCTTTCCGTTCGCGGGTTTCTTCAGCAAAGACGAGATTCTCTGGTCAGCCTGGTCCAGCGGGCATCCCTTGGTGTGGGCAGTGGGTCTGGCAACCGCAGGGTTGACGGCCTTCTACATGTTTCGCCTGATCAGCTTGGCGTTCTGGGGCAACGAGCGGATGGATGAGGAAAAGAAGCATCATGTGCACGAATCGCCTCCGAGTATGACTGTGCCGCTGGTGGTCCTGGCGCTTCTCTCCTTTGTGGGCGGTTGGGTAGGGCTGCCTGCCTGGCTCGGTCACAATAGCTTTGGGGATTTCTTGCGCCCGTCTCTGAGGCTGGCGCACGAAACCGAGCACGCGTCCGGCTCCCATTCCGTGGAGATTCTCTTGGCCCTTATCTCGGTCGCGGTGGCGCTGGCGGGCATCGGCCTGGCGTATCGCTGCTACGTAACCCGCCCCTCTCTGTCCGCGTCACTGGCGGCGCGCTTTTCTGCCGTCCACACGCTGCTGCGCCGGAAATACTACGTCGACGAAATCTATGATGCCGTCTTTGTGGATCCCACGGTATCGGGCTCGCGCGACATCCTGTGGAAGCGGTTCGACGTGGGGGTGATCGACGGCGCGGTGAATGGCGTGGCGCGAATGATGCAGAACTTGGCCGGCGTCTTGAAGAACCTTCAAAACGGCCTGGTGCGCAGTTATGCCTCCTGGATTCTGGCGGGGGCCGTCGCGCTGCTCTTCTATATCTATACTGTAGTGCGAGGCTGAAGCAGGCGCCGCATGGAGATCCCCAACATCGCGAGTATTGTAACCTACCTTCCCGCCGCCGCGGCGGCTGCGCTTCTGGTGTTCCCGAAACGGCTCGAGCGCGCTATCAAGGTTTTTGCTCTCCTCGCCTCGCTGGCTACATTCCTGCTCTCTCTCGACCTGCTCTATCGCTTTGACAGCAATAACGGCGGGATGCAGTTCGTCGAGTCGACGACGTGGTTTCAGGCGCAGGGCTATCGTGTTTCCCACCACCTCGGAGTTGACGGCATCAGCCTTTTTCTGATCTTGCTCACTACTCTTCTCACTCCTCTGGCCATCCTTTCTTCATGGCGTTCGGTCGAGCGCGGAATCAAAGGTTACATGATCTGCCTCCTGGTGCTCGAGACCGGGATCGTGGGCGTCTTCTGCTCCCTGGACCTGGTCCTGTTCTATGTCTTCTGGGAGGTGATGCTGATCCCGATGTATTTTCTGATCGGGGTCTGGGGAGCGGAGCGCCGGATCTATGCGGCCGTCAAATTCATCCTGTACACGATCGCCGGTTCGTTATTGATGCTCCTTGCCATCCTGTACCTGTTTCTGGCGAACGGCGGCTCGAGCTTCGATCTGCTTGAAATCTCGCGCAACCTGGCTTCGGGCGCGCTGCGGCTCACGGCGCGCGAAGAATTCTGGCTCTTTATGGCCTTTCTCATTGCGTTCGCGATAAAGGTCCCGCTTTTTCCCTTCCATACCTGGCTCCCCGATGCCCATGTCGAAGCGCCCACGGCCGGCTCCGTGATCCTCGCCGGAGTGCTTTTGAAAATGGGAACCTACGGACTCCTGCGCTTTTGCCTGCCGCTCTTCCCTTCCGTGGCCCTCAGCGTTGCGCCACTCCTCTCCCTTCTGGCGTTGATCGGCATCATCTATGGCGCGCTCGTGGCCATGGTTCAGCCTGACCTTAAGAAGCTGGTGGCCTACTCTTCAGTCAGCCACATGGGATTGGTGGTCCTGGGAATATTTGCCTTCACCGGAGAGGCTCTCGAAGGGGCAACGCTCCAGATGCTCAATCACGGTCTTTCCACCGGCGCGCTGTTTCTCCTTGTCGGGATGATCTACGAGCGCAGACACACGCGCCTGATCTCCGAGTTTGGAGGACTCGCTCATGTCGCTCCAGTCCTCGCGGCTTGCTTTCTGGTCGTCACTCTGTCCTCGATTGGACTCCCGGGACTCAACGGATTTGTCGGAGAGATTCTCGTGCTGGCCGGCACCTTCCTGAACAGCCGCGTTCGCGCCGCGGTTGCCGCGTCGGGGATGATTCTGGGGGCGGTCTACATGCTGTGGATGTATCAGCGAGTCTTCCTCGGGAAGCTCACAAATCCCGCCAACGTCGCAATGAAGGACCTGGGAACGCGGGAAAAGCTGATTCTCATTCCTGTCCTGGGGCTGATGCTCTGGATCGGGGTCTACTCGGGGCCCGTTCTGCGGCGCATGGATGCGAGCATCCAGCTCGTGCAGCAACGAATTGATAAGGCTCGGAATCCGGCAGGGGGATTCCGGGTCGAACGTCTCCAGGCCCCTGTCGTGACGGAGAGGATGCGCTGATGGCTGCCGATTATCTCCCCGCCCTTCCCTTGATCATCCTTGTTCTGGGGGGAATGGCCATCATGATTCTGGAGCCTTTTACCGCGACTGAACGGAAGAGTCGATTTGGCCAGATCGCGATCTTCACCTGCTTTCTCGCCTTTCTTGGGACCTACAGCCTGAAGGCTCAATCTGCAGGCAGGGCTAACCTGGCATTCGGCGGGATGTTTGTCGTAGATGATTTCACGCTTTTCTTCCAGTGGCTTTTCCTCGTGATCACGGCCATTTCGGCTCTGATCTCGATGCGCTTCAATGAGAGGGAGTCTATCAATCGAGGAGAGTATTACGCCCTGCTGCTGTTTGCCTGCTCGGGGATGCTGCTGATGGCGGCCAGCGCCGATCTGATCCTCACGTTTCTGGGAATCGAGATTCTTTCGATCGCTACTTACGTGCTGGCGGGATTCAAGCGCAACGACGTCCGATCCAACGAGTCGTCTTTGAAGTATTTTCTGCTGGGCTCCTTCGCTACCGCGTTTCTTCTCTACGGAATTGCTCTTATTTACGGCGGCTCGGGCAGCACAAACTACCGTTCTATTCAAGCGGTGGCTCAACTGCAAGGCTCGGCGCAGGTGACGACCCTGATCGGGATGGGGCTCCTGCTGGTGGGGTTCGGATTCAAGGTGGCGACCGTTCCATTTCATGCCTGGGCGCCCGACGTTTACGAAGGCGCTCCGACTCCAGTGACAGCGTTCATGACGGTCGGTCCGAAGGCGGCCGGTTTTGCAGCGCTCGTCAGGGTGCTGGTCGAAGCCCTTCCTTCCTTGCAGCCACACTGGAGCGCGCTCCTGTGGGTCTCGGCCGTTTTGACCATGACGGTCGGGAATGTCGTCGCCATTCTTCAGACCAACGTAAAGCGGATGCTGGCTTACTCCGCCATTGCGCACGCCGGATACATCCTGATCGGAATCGTTGCTCACAACAAGGCGGGGCTGGGCGCCGTTCTCTTTTACCTGGTCGTCTACACGGTCATGAATGCCGGCGCGTTTTGCATCGTTCTTTCGCTAAGCCGCAAGGGAGACTTGCGCGTGAACCTGGACGACTATACGGGACTGGGGCGCAAAGCGCCCCTGGCGGCGGCATCCCTCTCGATTTTTCTGATCTCTCTAGCCGGTTTTCCGCTAACCGGGGGCTTCATGGGTAAGTTTTACCTTTTCAGCGCGGCCATCCAGCAGGGATACATCGGTCTCGCTATAATCGCCGTACTCAATAGCCTGGTGTCGGTCTTCTATTATTTCCGCCTGATGGTCGTGATGTACATGAAGGAAGCCTACGAGGCGCAGCCGCAGCCGGATCCGATCAGCCTCCCGGTACTCGGGATTACTCTGGTAGCAGCCCTGGGAGTTCTCTGGCTGGGCGTTTACCCGGCGCCGTTCCTCAATCTTGCGACTCAATCGGCCCTCGTCTTAAAATAGTCTTACCCAAAGTGGCGACTCGTTAGGGGATTGTCCATTGATTGACGTTCGCAAGAAACTGCAGGACGAGTTGAATCAGATCGAGCGCGAGCTCCGAGTGGACTTGCCCAAAGAGATTCTCCGGGCCAGAGAGCACGGTGACTTGAGGGAGAACGCGGAATACAAGTCGGCTAAGGAGCGGCAATCGTTTCTGGAGAGCAAGAAGGCGCAGCTACAGAAGCGACTGGCGGCGCTTTCGCTAATGAATCTGGATAAGATCCCTCACGATCGGATCGCCTACGGATCAAAGGTTCTTCTGTTCGAGTACGACGTGGAAAAGGAGACGGAATACCGGCTGGTCAGCCCGGAAGAATCCGATCTCGCCCAGGGACTGATTTCTATTACTTCTCCCATAGGCCGGAGCCTTGTAGGCAGACAGGTCGGGGACGAAGTCCAGATCGTTACACCTGCCGGCAAGAGAACTTACGAAATCCGCAATCTGGTTACAATCCACGAAGCCGAAGATTGAAGATCCGCACGTCCGCCTGCGGATCTGCCACGAGTCACTTCCATTTTCTCACGTCCCGGCGCAGCCCGATTACTTACTCGAGACATTTCTCTGAGTCGAGAATAGAGAGACGTGCGGAGAATGAGGGGGATGGCTCCGGAAGAACCCTGCCGGCCCGCGGCGGGGTGACGCCGCGGGCCTCCAAGCTTGATAACACCTCGGCTATGCGTACAGCAAGAGCATGATCACGACGAAGGTCAAAAGTGCCAGGAATTCAATGAAGGCGAGGCCGAGAAAGGTGAAGATCCGGATCGTGTCCGTGGCGCCCGGATTCCGGGAGACTCCCAGGCAGGCACCCTGGAGGGCACGGCTCTGAGCGTAGCCGCACCCGGCGGCCGCCAGGGCCATCGAAAACCCTGAGGTAATCAGAAGCCACATGTTTTTCTCTGCCGGGGCGGCCGTCCCTGGTTCCGCCTGCGCAAATACCGGCAGAGCCAGCCCCAGCATCACCATTCCAACCAGCACAGCCAGAACCAACTTTCTACTCATCAGAGATCTCCTTTCAAGGATGTTTCAATTGCGCCGGGTACAGGCATGACGCTGTCTATGCCTCTCCCTCATGCGCCGTGCCTCAGTCTGCTCCTAGCCGTGCGCCTCTTCATGAGCCTCTTCCACCGCACCCGAGATGTAGACCATGGTCAGAAGAATGAAGATGAAGGCCTGAATCGTGCTGGCGAACAAGGCGAGAAACATTACCGGCACGGAGGCCAGGAACGGGAATATGTACTTATTGAGAGATGAGACAATCAACTCTTCGGCAAAGATATTTCCGAAAAGCCTCATGCTCAGGGAAAATGGCCGGGCCATGTGGCTGACGATCTCAACCGGAAACAGGAGCCAGGACAGCCACCAGACCGGGCCCGCGAAGTGTTTGAGATATTTCACAAGGCCGTGCTTCCGGATACCCTGATAGTTGTAGTAAACAAACACACAAATGGCGCACGACGCAGTAACGTTAAGATTGCTGGTTGGTGACAGAAAGCCCGGAATCAGACCTATGATGTTGCCCAGCAGAATATAGATTGCGAGCGTGCCGATCAGCGGCAGGAACTTCCGGGTCTCCTTTCCTATGACTTCCTTCATCAATCCCTGAATCGCATCCAGCACCACCTCGAGCACGTGCTGCACCTTGGTCGGATTCTCGACGCTGAACCGCCGCCGGGCCCAGAGTGAAAACGACACCAGACCAAGGGTGATAAGAAGGATCATCACGATGTGGTCGGGGACGGCGTGATGCCCTTCCGCAACAGACAATCCCAGGGCGCGGGCTATGGGATCAAACAGGTGTTTATTAAGAAACAGGGCTACTTCGCTATGCTCGTGCATTTTATCTGGGACGGTATCCGAAAGCTTCGAGGACGCCTTCAACAAAAACGCTGCAGTTGAAGACCGCAAATCCGGCCACTGCAGCGGGTATACTCAAGGAAAGAAACCGGATCATAGCATAGAGGCCGAGCGGAATCAACACGAGGCGCACGATGTAGCCGGCCAGGAGCCGGCGCCTGGATGTCTTCGGGTCGCTGAACACGAGCCCGCTCACGATCTGACGCAGCCATGCCAGGTTCGCAGCTGCCAGCGCTCCCCCTGCGAGGAAAGAAGCGCCGGTCAGCAGTCCGAACCTGAGGGCCGTCACAATGCTTCCGGCCAGAACCAGCCCTATCCCGATCCAGGCGAGGCGCCGCTCAATTCTCTTCAGGTCGAGGGTTATCATTGTCATCGTGGGTCAGAAGCCTGACGATTTGGTAGAAACCCGCGCCAGCCCCGAAAAGCGTCATCAGGATGGTTCCCCAGGGGAAAATCCCGAGATAACGATCGAGCACGAAGTACCCCAGAAGCCCGCCCGAAGCCATCGAGGACGGCAGAATCACGATGATGGCTGAGAGCCGTCCCATCTTTGCATAAACGGATCGCTCGGCCATGGTTTCACAACCCCTTGCGCGATTCTGATATTTAGACGAAGCGCCTTCCAGCGAGCCTTCGGCGCGCGGCGAAATAGTTTATGGGAAATCCGTCAACTTTGGTACCCTTCTGCCCCGGAGAGGTACCGAAGAGGTCGTAACGGGCTCGACTCGAAATCGAGTTACGCCCCAAAAGGGTGTACGTGGGTTCGAATCCCACCCTCTCCGCCAACCTCACTTGCTGCAGATATTTCAAGGAACTCAAGTTACTTCGCGGAATCACGACCATTGCGTCATCAATCATTGTCTCCAATTTTGTCTCCAGTCCGATCCGTGTCTTCAACCGGCCGCAGAACCTCGCGTCGGCGCGCATCGCCGATCCGTTCGCCTGTCTTGAGCTCGAAGGCCTTGCGGATGTCATTCTTCTGCGGGTGAACGTAACGCTGGGTAACGGCGATCGAACTGTGGCCGGCAGCGGCGGCGACAGTCGTGAGCGAAACGCCCTCGGAATTCGCAAGGCGAGTGAGAGCGGTGTGACGCATGACATAAGGCACGAAGGCGCCAGGCATTCGCTTCAGCGTCTGCGCGTGCCAATCGCGGACACGTTTCCGATGGACGTGTTTTGCGGGATTAGTCGCAGGGAAAGACCCATTCCGACGATTTTCCGGCTCGATCGCAGATAAGATTCTGAGCACCTTCACGGCAGGATTGCTGAGCTTGATCTTCCGGATCCTCTTCTCGCTGCGGACGATCTCCACCCCGCGCTTGGAAAGATGAATGTCCGAGTGACGTAACCGGACCATATCGGCGACCCGCAGGCCGGTCTCATCCCGCAGAATGATAATCGTCCGCCAGGGTTCCCGCGCCTGGGCGACATAAGTTCTCTTCATCATCGGATCGGACATCTTCTCATCGAAAGAGTCGTTCGAGGGTCTTTTCATGCCAGTCGACGATACGTTTTTCGCTGACGTGTTCTGCTGGGTCATTTGGCGATGGAAGATCCAGCCTTCTTCCGGTGAGCCCAGTCTTTCGTAATGAGCCGAGAGCGCCCTATAGACATTTCCTGTCATCGGCAGGGTCCGGCGCGCGGCCTGGCTCTTTCCGGCGCGGACCTGGATCTGGAGCATCGACCAGTCGAGATCTTCTGCGCGGAGACGAACGATCTCGCCGGGCCGCATCCCGAGTTCGATCCAGATGGTCGCGATTGTGCGCCAGGGTTCTTCGGCGGCAGCGAGGTAAGCGGCTTCCTGGTCTTCATCGATGACCTGTTCGCGCTTACGCTCGGTAAGAAGCGAGAACTTCGGCGCCGCAAGGAATCTTCTTCCATTGGCAGGCCACGTTCAGGGCCCGGCGCAAGGTCCGCAGTGCCTGGTTGACGGTAGAAGGCGAAAGCTCTTCACCGAGTGAATGAATGAATTTACTGATCTCTTCGAATCGATCTGGTCGAGCTCGAGCTTCGAGAGAATTCCTCGCTCGAGCCGGCGGGCGCCGAAGACGTAATAGTCGCGCGTCTTTGGCTTCTGTCGGAAGTTGACTTCGACGTAAGGCAGGAACGAACCGCGCAGAAATTCCACGAGCGATACCGGCGAAGGTGCCGGCGGTTTGCCGCTTCGGACCTGACTGATTATTTCGCGCTCCTTGTCACGAGCCTCGTTTTTGTTTGTCATGTGAGTCGAAAGCCACTGGAGCTTGCCGTCGATCATGAATCTCGTCCACCAGACGTTTCCGCGTTTGTAGAGGCTCATTCTTCCCTCCCGCCTGCGCTTCGACGTATTCTTCGAGCCAGTGTTCCGTCGTAGCGGATCGTTCCTCCGTCGCAGCCCGATCCGCATCCACTTCGGGCCGACGCCCTGGCTTCGCATCCGATAAAGCGTCTTTCGCGAGCACCGCAGAACGCTTGCCGCTTCCTCTTCGGTCAGTAGCTTCATCACGTCCCTCAATTCCAAGATACGCGCGCCAGAGCTCCTCGGTAATCTCCTGCAAGCTCCGCTTTTCCTGAAGCGCGCGGATTTTCATGGCCAGGACTAGATCCGGATCGATCCGCAGGCCAACGATTGGATTGGGCATAGTGTCTTTCTCCTCTTAAGAATGGTTCAGGAAAGAGATTCTGCCCATTATTGGTTAACAAGTCAACAAGTCGTCTTGTAACCGGCATCACGCCCTATCCCTTCATCGTTGCTATCCTCGTCCCTGGATCCACTCGAAAACTCCCATGACAATCGTGTCCTTTTTAGATAAACGGATGGCACTTAACGCAGGTCCACGGCTCATCCGGTAATCGTCGCCATTTCTCAGTAGAACGGCATGAAAGGCAGCTCTCGCCATCCGCTCTCTTTTCGATACCCGGCCTATCCGCCTCGGCGTGTCGCTTCTGTTTCATCTCCACTAAGCGACGGGACAGCTCATTTTTCCAGGGTGGCCGGTCATCGATCGAAGATGCCTGTAAAACAGCGTCCCGGTCCGTCCCTACCGTCCCTGGTAGATGATTAGCGTGGTCGGCAGCGTCCCCTCTTGCGTCCCTAGTGGTGTATGAAGCGTCCCCCCTTGCCCCACCCAGGGACGCCATGGGACGCTCGGGACGCTGTTTTACAGGCATTTTCTGCACGGCAATCCACCTGGGACGTTTTCCACCGGGCTCACGACCAAAGGTCACAGAAACAGCGGCCGCATGAAGATTCGGTGCCAGATTCCGCAACTTGTTTGAAAGGTTCCTCCCATCCTTCGGCCAGTCCTTACGACGCTGGATCTCGACGTCTTGGGTGGCGTTTAGTGTGTTTAGCAGCTCTGTGGCGGAACCTTTCCACTCTCCCGAAAGAGAATCTCCGAACCGCAACATCGCGGTCCCAATGTCGCTGGCTTCCAGCGCAAGCTCGTTGCCGGCCTCGCGATTCGAGACATAAGCCTTTAAGGAATGCGCCTTGGGCCGTTCTAGGGCTGGCTCAGCCGCCATAATGAATCGGGCGAAATCAGCCAGGCGGGGCAGGGGCGAGGATTTCAGTTCAGGCTCGTTCCGTAAAGCTGTCCAGGCGGCATCCAGAACGGCACCGAGAATCCTCGGATGGACCTTGTTGAAGGCCGCCCAGAATTGCTTTTCATCCTGCCGTCGGTCCTCATCGATCTCATCGAGGGAGAAAATAATAGCGCAGTCTAAGAGATAGGGGCACGTTTAGATTTCGTTAATCCCGTTTTTGAAGATTTATTGGGCGCTGGGCATCAAAGATCACCTAGTCGCTGTCTGTAAAGAGCTCCCGAGTTCCGAGGCCACCGCCAGTGGCTAGTCGACAAAAGACATCCGATAGCCCTGATGGCAAGCTGCTGAGGTTGTCGAACGCTAGCAACCACGAGACTTGAAGCAGTAATCATGGCGTCACGTTCGTCTCGCGGAGTCGAGCGCAGCGGCGCCTTACTGGGATCGATCAGAGTTTTTAGAATCTTCGTGGTTGTGCTCTTGGCGCTTCCATGATTGCCGTGGAAGACTGCAACAGGATACGGGCCCCGGGCCGAATTGCGCCGAATGAGGACCGCCTTAAATAGAATCAGGTATTCGCCCTTTAGGTTTACGAACGGGTCCGATTAGTTACTAAACGGCCTGTTCATTGGGCGGGGGAGCGCGAACATACCGCGTGCTCGCCGGAACCGTACGGGTAGTTCTTCACGACACGCCATCCGTCGCGGGTAATCTCCACCACTTCCCGATTCTTTATTGGCCAGATCCAGGTAGATCGCATCGTCAGCCTCGCCCACGCGGACGAAAACTGGAAGTTCCTTTCCATCAAGCGCGCGGGCCTCCAGAACCCCAAGTGCATCTAATATTGCTTGCGCGGACGGAGGTTTGTGGTGGTCGTTTGAAAAACCGTCGAATCAGCCAACAACGAAAATCCTTAGAGCGGCGGACTGGCCAATTCTCGGTGTGATCCTCTAAGGAAACGGTAGCGTATGCGGTAGTCCGGCGTATGGAACAGTTCTGTTTCTTCATGTGCGTATCTGAGTAGAATCTGCGAGCTGGTTAGTCCCTCCTTAGTTGGCTGCGTGCCTGCCTCCCACTTCTCAGTAGATTGAAGCTGTTCTCTTCCGCCGTCTCCAGTCACGGGCCTTCTCCGGATGGCTCTTCTGGGCTAGCGGCCAGGGCTTACCGCGTTCGATTTCGAGCCGCGGCGCCCTGCTGGTCCATCCTGATTGTAAACGTCGAGCCAATCTCTGCTTTTCTTGCCCTCAGCGATTGGACCAGGTGGAACGAAAACAAATACGGCGAACCCTTGTCTGTGGGCCCGAGCCGCAAGTGCGCGAGCGCTTTTTTCTCCGATCTCGGAACGGTCGTGGTCGGCCCAGATATTTAGAGTCTTGACCTCCGCTGGGATTTCGAAGCGCTTTATTCCTGACGTCGACACCGCGGAGCAAGTCCAGCACCCGGTGGCAGCGAAGACGGCAAGACTTGTTTCCAGGCCCTCTCCGATATTAAGAGCCGGCCCTGGCTCGCCGAAATAGATCGCACCTCCACTGATCCCCCCGAGGGCTTTCTTGCATGTTCCGTTCGGAACCGGGGCCTTGCTACCGCCAGTGCTTAGGTAAATCCGAAAGATGCCCCGCTCAATGCGGTCGGGTCCGCGGACTAGAGCGACAATCGCGGGGAATTGCCGTCTCGTCTGATCTTGGTAATACCAGAGCGCAGGATGGAACCGAATATCATCTGGAAATTTCTCGATTGCAATGCGTCGCGTTTCGCACAGGTAGCGCCAGGCCTGGCTTCCGCTAAATATAGGGCCGGTCTCGTTCCAGATCCGTTTATAAGGCTCGCCCTTCGATGGTTGCGATTGCCGCTACCATTGAGCCAGGGCGGGCGTGGCCAACCGAGCGAGTACCAGAGTTGTTCGATATTCCCTTTGAGCGCGCACACATGACAGTACAAGACGCCGCGCTCGACGTTGACGCTGCAGCTCGGGTTGCGGTCTCCGTGGGCGTGCGCAGAAGCTCGCGGGCATTGCGCCGTTCTCTCAGCACCACGTCCGAGGAGTTTCTTTATCACGTTGCGAAGGTACGTCTCGATCTCGGATGTGCTCGCACGTGGTCTGTATTCGTTCAGGTCGCCGTCAGTGAGCATCGTTCACCCCTCCCCTCTGCAGTGATGGCGCTACGCATCGTTTCTTGTCCGATGACTTACCCGATTAGTGCCAATCGGTCGGGATGGTAGCGTTTGAAGCGTCACAAATAGTCTCTCACTCCTTGATGGCAGCGCCAGAACATGAGAGGATCTGGGCGAGAATTCTCCGCGGGATTTGGCGCCTGCTGGACTGGAATAAGGTAGGTGTTGGCTATGCTTCGAATCATCATCAGGATTTGGCAGGTGCAGTTCTGTCTGTTGATCTTGTTCCTGTTCTGCTACTACCTTGCCGGTCCGAGTAATGGACCCAGGTGGTTCGCACTCATGGCCGTTACGCTCCTCGCCCTCACTGTTGCCGGCATGATTATCCGAAGAAGGCAGCGCAGTCGGTGGTGACTTCGGGCCCCAGCGTTCACCTTGTAGAGATCAATCAGAGCCAGACTGTCTGAATGCTCGCGAGTCGATTCGGACAGACCGACGCGCCTGAGCTTGAGTGACCCTCAACGTTCCATCTCAACTCCTTGATTGCTGCGTCTCGCGACTTGGATGACTTCCCCTAGTGGGGGCGCTATGGCAGTGGCGCATGCCGGTCTGGGGGGCGTTCACGTGGGCGAGGGCCTGGTCGACTGACTTGTAGTACTCGAGGGCGATCAGGAAATCGGCGGCGCGGTGGGCATCGCGGGCGGCGCGGAAGATTTCGTGTCGGTCCTCTCGAAGGCAGTTGATCCAGGAGCTGAGGTAGGCGGCGTGGCTGTCGGGATTGTGGGGGATGCCGCGCTCGGCCATCAGAAAGACGCTGGCCAATTCCGCCCGGAGTTCTTCTTTGGCATAGGCCAAATCGCCGAAGCGATAGGATTCGTTGAGGGTCTCTCGGTTGAGCCGTGTCGGGTGCCCGCTGGCGTGGGCAGACTCATGGAGGGCGGTTCCGTAGTAGGCCCCGGCCGACTTGAATGCTGACCTCGGTGGGAGATGGATGCTGTCGGAACTGCGATCGTAAAAGGCGCGATCGGCCTGGTCGTGGTAAATGCGGGCACCGTTGTGTTGAAGGATTGACTCCGCGGCTTGAGCGATCTCCCACTCCTGGCGGACGGGTGGCACATGCGCCGGGATTCCGTCGATCTGTCGCGCGTTGAAGATCGTGTAGACACGGTAGATGAGGCGGTCGTTGCGCGAATCGCCGGCGTCCTTCGGGGGGTTCTCGCGCGAAGCGGATTCTGCATCTGGGAACTGCCAGAATTCGATCTGGGTGCCCTTCTCGCCACGCCGGACATGCCAGCCGTTTTCTTGCGCCTGGCGATACGTAAGCCAGCGTGGGTCTTCGTAGCCGTTCCGCATCCCAACAACCATCAGGTGAATCGCGTTTCCGCCGCGATAGGATTTCCCGGATGTCGGATTAAGAGGCATTTCGAAGGCGCCCGTCTGCCATGGCTTCTGCCAGGGCGCGACGCCTCTCTCCAAAGCGGCAATGATGGAGTCCGTGACCTCCTGGCGAAGATCCCGCTTAACTGAAAAAGCTGACGAGCTCATCGGGGGTCCCTCCATTCAGAGTCAGGTTCTGGAATCTCTGTCTCGAAACCGGAGCCTTCGAGGGGCTCACCTCCCAGCAGTTCAAGCTCGTCGGGAATGTTCCGTGGAGCAGGCTTCTGATCTTTATCGGGCATGCGAAATCTCCTTTCATGGTATGAGAACGGCTCATTGCGCCCGCCCGGCTTTTCACCGGGCGGGGCTGGTATGAACATCAGGTGCGTTCATGCTGTTTCTGGATGATCCAGCTGTGAGCCTCGTTGGCGACCTTGGCGAGGACCAGGAGGTCATCGACGGAGAAGGAGTCGGTCGACTTCCAGTCGTCGTTGGCATCCTTATAGCTGCGCGACAGGGTCACGTTGTACCAGGGACCGTTGTCGCCGCTGTTCTGCCAGATCGCGGCCTGGATCCGCGAGATCCGGATCCGATGCACCGGCTGGTTGCCGGCGGCTGGACTGGATTCCTGTTGCGTTGCTGCTTTGTTGTTGGACATTTCGATTTCTCCTTTCAGTGATGTTGACCTTGTTCCTTCACCCTCGGCTGAGGAACAAGTCCGCAGAGCGTGGGGAAACGGTGGCCGCGCAGCCGTTGCGAGGTGCAGTCCGCCGACAGCAGGGCGAATGACAGGAGCCGCTTTCCTTGGCATGAGCCATGCGCGGGTCAACCGAGCAGGCAAAGCAGGCCGGGAGGCCACCAGAAAGCCGCTATCCGACAGGAGCTTCATGACCAGGCCTCTCCCTGCAGCATCAGCTGCAGGCCGAAATCACGTAGCAGCGAACTCCTCGTTGATCTTCGGCAGGAACCTGCGAGGCGTTTTCATACGGGTCAGGCCGTAGTTGGCGATCTTCAGGTAGGCATGGAAGTCAGGGAGGTTCTGAAATTCCGTTGGGAGGACGATCTTCTCCAACTTTTCCTGCTCGCTCATGCTGAAGCGGTCGCCAAGGTCACTCGGACTGAACTGACTGCTCTGGAACTTCTTGATCACCTCCCGCTCGCCAAAGGCCTTCGACAGAAATTCGGCTGTCGTCGGATCGTTCAGGCGAAAAACAAGATGTACGTTGAAATTATTGAAAAACGTCTCCTTCTTGTCGGTGCCATAGATACTCGACACCGAGCCGAGATCCTGATTGGCCAGGACCAGAAAGCCGCCTTTGGAGCGGCCCATGGTAAGAAAATCGAAAATGCATGGCATCTTGTCGAGAGAACCGAACTCATCGACGATAAATGTGATGCGGCGGCTGAAGCTGTCGGCAAGCGAGAGCACTTCCCGGGTCATGATGTCGATAACAAAAGTCATCAGCGGGCGGAAGATGGCCTCGTATTGTCGGATGTTCATGAGAAAGAGATTTCTCCGATCGTCGTCATCCTGGATGAACGACCGGAAGGAGAAA
The DNA here is from genome assembly GCA_963827655.1 of uncultured Acidobacteriota bacterium. Classification (GTDB taxonomy): domain Bacteria; phylum Acidobacteriota; class UBA6911; order UBA6911; family UBA6911; genus CAWHCF01. Next base: position 8,090 of record CAWHCF010000052.1, on the reverse strand, counting down.
GCCCCGTCGCTATCGGTCAGGTAACGAAAGAAGGTAAGCCGTTCCTGCAATATCGAAACAACCGAGGCGGCCTGATTCGAATCGGCCTTGTCGATGTGCTTGAGGGCGCCCAGCTCCCGCATGGGCAGTGTATAGAGCGCATCCCGTACCTGCTGCAGCGGCTGCGAGAAAAACTCCCAGATATCGCTATTCGATGTCCGTTCCTCGCGCAGCAGATAAAAGAGACCGGTGCGGAAGATGTCGCGCGCGGCGTTATACCAATATGGATCCTTGCAGTCTTTGGGCGGCGAGTAGAGGGAGGTTCCGAGGACATCAAGGTCAGGATAATCGCGGATTTCGTTGAAGAATCTCCATGGAATCGATCTCCGGTCGAAGGGATAAAACACGAGATCGCCTCGATCGAGGTGTTTCGCGCAAAACTCGCCTTTGACGTCGTAGACGACACACTTGTTCACCTCGGCGGTAGAGCGGCGCCGTTCCTTGAGCGACGTCAGATAGTGATTCAGGCACACAGACTTGCCCGCCCCGGTCGTCCCCAGCACCAGGATATGGCGGCGGGACACCGAATCCGGCAAGGATGCCTTGCCCAGACGAAGGGGCATCAGCTGCGGGTTGTCCTTCTGCTCCTCCCTGATGGCACGTTTGAGCGCCGCGCGTATCCGCCTGAACGGGATGAGATCCGCTCCGCGAACGAACTGCGGTTTTTTCGGTTTTCCTGTTCAGCCGGCTGAAGGCGAGGAAGTAAAGCAGCGCGAAGGCCGGGAAGAATAGCAGACTCGTCGGGACGATCCAGCGGAGCTGCTCGACACGTCCGTGTGTGAGCAACAGGATGGCTTTCCGGTATGTTTCCCTCGGCACTTCCCTGGAGTGAAAGAAGCCACGGAGCTCGGGCTCAACGATTTCGCTCTTTGCGGCGGTATCGATGCGATTCGAACTGAGCTGAATACCGAGATAGTTCTTCGGATTGAGGGAGACGTAGTACTTTAGCAGCGCAACTACCGGCAGCCGCTTGTTTCTCGGATTGGTGATCAGACGGCGCTTCCCGTCCAACACCTGGACTTCGGGAATCGACACGCCGCAATATCGAGATACGAATGCACTCATCGCGCCTACATAAATGATCGCCGCCAGCAGCAATCCGACGACCACCATCTGGACGTACATCCTTGCAGCGGAAACGACGCGATCGTGAGCCACATAGGCGCGTGAGGGCATCGAGCCTCCCGAAGCATCAATCGTTGAACTCGATGACGCCGTGGTTGCGAGTCGAGCGCCATCCTGAAGCGTCCTTCATGACCAGGAGTTTTCGATGGGGATGCTCCGGGTCCTGGAGCAGTTCCAGGGTCCTGCGCGATCTGGCAAGCTGGAGAAGCACGGCGCGATTCTCGTCAGTCTGCGCGATGAGGACTCGACGTTCCCGGTCAAGGCGGGTCGTGTACCAATGCTCGAGGTACAGCCAGGCGCCCAAAGACAAGGCGCATACGACCAGAATCCCACCCAGGCTGTATGCCCCCAGGTGAATGCGGCGGGCGACGATGGCGTTTCTGTGCAGGGCGGCTGAAGCCTGGTTGTTTCGGGCGATGGCATCCTTGAATCCCCGGTTCGAATCCGCGAGTTCCGCCAGACGGGCCTGAAGCGGCGAAAACACGTTCTCCTCGATGGCGGCACCCAACAATTCAGCCATTCGTACCGCCAGGCTTTCCGCGGACTTGCTGGTGGCTTCCTCCACATGCTTGTGGATCGCCGCCAGATCCTCGCGGAAACGGTCGGTTTCCTGAAGCACCTGAGCGGAAATGTCGGCGGCAGCATCGGAGGACTCGCGCGCGTTACCGACGAAGCTTTCAATCTCCTGCTTCAGCCGCTGGATTTCGCCGGCAGCCTCCTTTACGGCCGCCGGGATTGATTCGTAGTAGGACTTGTAAAGCTGGAGGGCGCGCAACAGGCGGGCCAGTTCGACGTCGTTCGGGCCAATGCCGGCCTCATGCAGGTTACGGAAAAACTCCGCCTGGGCCTCATCCGGTAGCCCGGCGGCCAGCTCCTTGAACAGCGGTTGTTGAGCTTCTACGGGCTTCATACTTTGCTCCCCAACATCAATCCCTCACGAATGGGATCCAGTTGCTTGTAGATGTCCTGCTGAAAACGACGGAGCCTCGCTCTCACCATGAGCTGGCAGAGCACCGATCCGATTTCCCGCCCGCGGGCCGAATTGCCATTGGACGAGCTCAGGACCTCCGATATGGTCAGGTCCAGCCTTTCGAGTTCGGTTACGTACTCCTCGTCCAGGCGTGGGATCACCACATGGTGCGGCGAGAATCGTTCGCGGAAGATAAGCGCTTCATTGCTCGCATCGTAGTCGGGCAGGTAATCCCCGTCCTTGAGATTCTTGAAAACGACGTAGGAAACGCGATTTTGGAGTGCGGCCACCCAGTTGAAGAAGGACTGGACACTGTCGGGCGAGCTGGTCACTGAAGCAAGGCATACAAACCGGACGATCGACTCAAGTTCTTCAAACGGGACATCGAGCCACCAGTCGAGGACCTCCCGACCGGTTCCGGCTTTCAGGTCGGCAACGATCAGGGAATCGCCCTTGAGCGCCCGCTCGACCAAAATGTCGTGCGACGACTTCTTTCTGATCTCGACCTGGTGAGCCTCGGGAAAGAAACGGGACAGTGTCCGGTTCTCATCATCCAGATCCAGCAGCACCGGATCGGTGCCATGTCTCGCGCAGCCAGGTAATCAGGAATCGGGCGGCCGTGGATTTTCCGGTGCCTCCCTTGGCGCCGGCCGTAAACAGAATCGTGGGCATCAGTGTCCCTCCTCTTCGAGTTTTTTCCGGCGCGCGACAGCCTCTTCCGGCGGCAGCCGGGTCAGGTTGTACCTCTCGCTGAATTTGAAATCGAATAAGGGCTTGGGCGGCTGCTTCGAACCGGGGTTGGCCGGTTTGATCAACGCCGGGCCGGACACCGGCTTCTCCGAAATCCGCGATGGGCTGTAGGAATACACTTTCCGCCCACGACATCTCACCCGGACAAACTTGAAGATGGTCTCTCGACAAACCTTGAGCTGGTATTTCCGGCTCAACAATTCGGAGATCTGGGAGTACGGCATTGGCGGCCTGCGCCGCCTCAGGTCGACGATCTCGTCCTCGTAAGGAATGAGGCTGGACCTGTATGGTTTCCCTTTCATCGCAAATCATTCCTGCATTGAAGATAGCCGGTTCTGAACAGGCAACGTGTTGCCTCTTTGTTGCCTCTTGTCGGGCGATCTCGTCCGGAAGCGGCAACAAACCGGCAACAGAACGGCAACAAGGCAGCAACGCGTTGCCTCTTTGTTGCCGTTCAAAAATACCTCGAACATTTCGTTCGAGGTATTGCGTCTCGGATTGGGAGAGCTTCGCTCTACCGATCCGAGAATTTCCAACACTCCCCTTCTGGCAACCCGGATCAATCTACGCATCGAAGCACCCCTCTTCGAATTCGGATGCGGACTGAGGGCCGGCGGCAACAACGATGATGCTCGTTACGCACGGCTGTCCGCCGGGCACCTCCTGAGGGGGAGCAGCCTGGATCGCGCCAAGTTTCCCGATGCTGGCGTCCTCAAAAATTGGATCGAGGTTCTGGCCTGCGACTTCAATCGTGCAGAAGGTGTAGCTCAGCCGGAGCAGACGGCCGTTCTGGAGGAGCTCGGCCTGCACCAGCCACTGATCCGGTATGACGCGTTTCACTCCACCGGCCAGAACGAACAGTCCGCCGACCAATGCCGAACGAAGTGAGGCACGGGAGCTGTAGCTCTGAAACGACATACCTCTTTCCTCAACGGGTCATTTCGATCGCCGGAGTCTTCTGGAGATTGGTCCTGACATTAACCATGGCAGCCTCCTTGACAGTGCGTTGCCAGTCGAGGCGTTCCTCGTCCCGCCAGAACGCAGTGCGTGAAGCTCCGATTACGTCGGTGGCTGCCAGCCGGTCTGCAGGTCGCTGGAGTCGCTTGCAGAGGTGTTCTTTCTCGGGAGTGAAAACCCTTGCTTCGTGCCGGCCCCTGGAACAGGCGACGTAGGCAGCCTTCGCGTCGAGTTGCTCGGCGGCGACGACGACCATGTCGTGCGTCCGACCCTGGGCCTTGTGACTGGTGACGACATAGCCGTGGCAGAAGTGCCGGAAACCAGGCGAAAGAAACTTGCCTTCCCTGGTCTCCAGTGTTCCGCCGGCCCACAGTCGTTTCACGGTGAGGACTTGGCCGTTAACCAGCCCATCCGGACGATGATTGCTGCGTATGAGGATCTTGTCGCCCGTGCAGATCTCCAGCTCTCGGGGTAGCGAGACCGTGAGCCTCCTGGCCTGCCTGGCGGGATCGATGGACCGATTATGGCCTTCCAGCCAGATCCGGCCGGATTCAATACGTTCGATCCGGAGGGTTCGGCCACGTTCGACCGAACTAACACGTGCGTTGAAAGTCAGGAGCATTCCCGGCCGGTAATTTGCGGCATTGCTCTTCTGCTCCTGGGTCCAATCCAGTTGTTCGTGGACGGTGATGACGGTCCCTCCCGTGAGGAGTTTGCGCTGCTTGAGCCCTTCGCGGATGGATTCAGTGAAGCGGTGGTTTTCCTCCCAGGTGGGCGAGATGGCAATACACCGATCCAGATCGGCGCCGTCAGCGGTTGCCTCGAAGTAGGCTTCCGAAGCCTTCTGGATGTACCGGCCCTGCGCTTCCTGGAGCCAGCCGAGGGCATCCAACTGCTTCATGCCACCGAGGGCGTCGCCGCCGGCCATGGTGCGGATGGCGGCGTTGTACTCCTGCGTCTTCTGCCTGCGAATGTCCTTAAGTTCCGACCGCCGGAGGTTCGAGTGCTGCTCCAGAATCCGGAGGAAGTCTCCGGCTTCGACCGAGACGTGCTGCCGGACATCGCCCACAAGCAGGACACGCGCATCCCGGGTTTGAGCGACACGCAGGAGGGAGGCCCCCATCTCGCTGGATTGCAGGCTCGACTCGTCGATCATGATGACGGCACCAGGAAGATCCGGCCTATTCGCATGGTTGATGAGAAAGTCGTCAACCGTCGTCGCGTCTTTGAAACCGTCCAGGCGCAGAACCTCGACGGCAGATGCCGTGGGCGCCAGGTAGAATGCGGCACTGCCCGCCGCTTCAAGCCCCTTGCGGATTTCTCTGAGGCAGCTCGTCTTTCCCGCACCCGCGCAGCCGCGAATGGCGTAGACGCGGTCGGTATTCCCAAGAGTCTCAAGGACCGCCTCCTGCTGTTCCGGCGACTTGAAATCAAAGGCGACCCCTACGGTCTTGCCGAGCGGTAGACATGAATCCCGGGTTTGATTGACGAAATCGATCGACCAGCGCTCGAGGTACATACCTCGCCGGGAGGTCCACTGGCACGACAGCAGCGGGTTGTTGGCGTGTCTGGCGAGCCTCACGATCCCGGAGGAGTCGCTGGTCACGTAGCGTTTGAGCGCGGCCAGGTCGAGAAGTCCAAGCCGCTGGTTGAGCGCCTCGGCGAGGAGCTCATGGCCACGTACGACCGACCGGCGCTCATAGATATGATCCTTCGCGCGCATCAATGCCTTCCAGCTTGATCCCATCCTGAAATCGCCATTGGCATCCGACAAGGCACGCTGCTGGATCCCAATGAGCGCGGCCAGCTCTGCGTTGGAGAGCTGCGAGCACTGAAGGGTCCGTACTTCCGGCGTGGTGATCTCTTTGAGTTTGACGTTCCGGGTCTCCCGGGTGATAACGTGGATCTCACCGGTCGTGGGAGCGCGGCCTTTTTCTATTCGAAACCTCTCGATTCCGGCTTCGACCTCCGCCCGCCGCTTGCTGAAGCGATCGCGGATTTCACTGCTGACACCCCTGATCTCAAATCCCTCGACTGCACCTTTTTCATTGCGAACCGGTTCAACCTGGTACCCCAGCCGACGGCACTCGATGGCGAGGGCGTTCTGGTACACCTTGCCGGCGTATCGGATTGCCTTGAAGATTTCGCAGGTTTCCAGGGCCAGCCAGCGCTTCCGATCGGAATCCCACGTGGCGTTCGCCACGACGAAATGCGTGTGAAGCTGGGGATCGAGAGCCCGTGATGCATCATGCCGGAAGGCGGCCGCACAGAGATTTCCGGTTATCTGTGGTTGCCGCGTCATTCCCGAGCGATAGGCTGCAAACCTCTCGAGCTCGGCGAACGCCGTGGCGGCCGCTTTGTCGTGGGCGTCATAGAGGCGTCGGTCTTCGAGAGTGACCGCCATGATTGAGACGCTCTTCTGAGCCGAGCACTGAAAGTCGAAGAAGCGGATGCCGTTTTCCGGACGCCTCGGAGTAAGTTTGCCGGAGCCATCCGGCATGAGGTTCCGTCGCAGGGCTTCGAAGGCGGCATCGTCCTTGCCGATTGTTGTGCCCGCCAACCTGAGGCGTTCGGCGCCCTTGCCCATCCAGAGGCCCGTTACGTGCTCGTTCTCACAGTAATAGTCATTAGCGGTCAGATGACTGCTCAGGTAGGTGCTGCCGTCCTTGATCTTGGCGCACGTAAACACGATGTTCCTTGGCTCGACTGCGCAGACTGGGCCCGCGGCGGCGGGACTCGGCCCTCTCAGTTAGAGACCGTGATCGATCTCAGCTGCGACGGCGGAGGCGATTTCGGATTTGTTGAGTTTTGACTCATGACCTTGAAGCTTCTCGCGGGTCTCCTGTACCAGCTGATTTGCTTGCCTGCCGATTTCCGGGTCGGTGTGATACCAGCAGCGGGCCTCCGCATCCCAGCGACACCCCATCTGTTTCAGCTGCTCGTTCAGCTTATAGGGCACTTCTGGTACATAGTGTTTTTCAGCCTTGTTTGTGACCAGATCCTGCGCCTTTGCCGCGATCGCCGAGTCGAGGTGATACCAGGCCTTCGCCTCCGGGTCCCAGCGGCAGTCCATGGCTTTGAGCTGCTCCGTGACCGGATAGAAATCTCCTTTGATGAAGTGTCGCTCCGGTCCCCTATCAACGACAGCCTGCGCCCGGGCGGCCAGGTCCTTCTCTGTGTGGTACCATTGTTTCACCGCGCCGTCCCACCTGCAGCCGAGAGTCTTCAACTGGTCCCTCACGTCGTGGGAGTCCCCGGTCAGATAGTAGCGCCCGCGAGCCTCGGCAATCAGGTTCCTGGCGCTGTCGGCGGCGTCTTTATCGGTGTGGTACCACTGGCCCTGGTTCGGGTCCCACCTGGCCCCAAGCTCTTTTAGTTGGTCTCTGAGAGCGAAAGGGGCCCGGCCGATGACGTGTGTCATGGTTCCCGCCGGAACCAGCTCTTGCGCCTTCGCCGCGATCTTTGGATCGGAGTGGTACCAGAGTCCCGCGTCGCCGTCCCATTTGCAGCCCAACTCCTTGAGCTGGTCCTTCACACTGAAGGTGTTTCCGATAATGAAGTGCTTTTCCTGTTCTCGTTCCATGACAATCCTCCATTGGGTCAAATCTTGTGGTTAACAGAGTTCGATTGTGGGTCCCGCTCCGCGCCGGCGTTCCAGTTCGCGGACGGCCTTGCCGACGGTCAACGCCGCATAGAACGCAGGATTGGCCTTGTCCTGGCGCTTCAGCTCCAGCCAGGCCTGGACTGCGGCCGGACTTTCTCCCTGATGAAGCCGGTGAAGGGTCTCGGCCCAGTCCCGTTCGGACTGGGTGACCGGTCCTGGCCGGCTCCGAGTGCGGCAAAATGCTGCCGGTGCTGGAAGAAGTAGTTCCGCCTGCGGTTCGATTTGAAAATCCGACGGAACGCGAATCGTCTCGGAGAGCTTCTGCGCGGTCACCTCGCATGGCGGTTTGTACTTTCGGTTTCGGAGACCCGGGATGCGCAACACGCGCGTTACATCCGTGGCGGCACGGTCGGCGCCATGGGCCGTTGCCATCGCCCGCTGGAACCCCTCCGCCTGTTCAGGAGTGAATCCGGACACCTTCCATACCACCTGGTGCTTGCCGGGCGATGTGTTCAGGATATAGGAGGGGCCTGGCAACCTTGGATCGGCCAGGATGCCCGCGAGGGCCTTCGATCCATCGTGATCGAGATCCAGGTAGAGGTGGCGCACCAGGGCGATGTCCGGCTTGGTCCTCGACCGGGCGTC
>CAWHCF010000051.1:0-77321 GCA_963827655.1 uncultured Acidobacteriota bacterium | reverse complement strand
TCCGGCGGGCGGAGAGGACAGTGTGAACCCGTGCTCAATCCCGCGCGCATCGTTCACATACCACTCGGTCAGCGCGACGCGCTCTTCTCCGTTCCCTCCCGAGAGCGGAGTCGAATCCTTTTCCTTCCCCTTCGAGGGAGGGGTGACAAAGTAGCGATACTCCACGCGATTGCCGGCAGAAGACATCTCGGTCTTCGACAGCGGCTGCAACGCCTCGCCGTAGCCATAGCCCGTCAGGCGCAGCCCCCACCGCCACGCGGGCTGGTCTGCCGAACGCGGCTCGACGCTGCACCCCGGTTTTCGTGAACTCCGTCCGAAAGTTCTGGGCATGGTTCGATGCGATATACCCGCTCGCAGAGCCGGACACGCTGGTGCTCTTCTGTTCCCGCAGACCGTACCGGGATTTCTCCACGGCCGCTCTCAGGGATTCGTACTCTCCTCGCTGCTTCAGAATCCGTATGGATTCCTGAGTCTTGGCAGAAGCCGTTTTGCCGCGCGGCGGAGCGCCCGGCCTGCCGGCTTTGAAGCGATCACGCGGTTGCCACCGTCGGACAGCGCCGGCCGGCCTCCTGCGTGACCCGCCAGTCCGGCCAGACTCGTCAACGCGACCAGTGCCAGTACCCGAACAGCCCGTTGCCTGCTATGGATTGTCAGCTTCGACATAAAACTCTCCTTCGAAAAAACCGTGACCCGTTTGCCTCGCGGCTCCGCTTCACCTTGAATTCAATCTGCCAATTATTTCGCTTGACTCACCGAAGGGATTCGTTCCCTCCCCTCGCTCCATATGGCGCAAATTGCTCAAAAACGGGATCACGCTCTTAAGGCACTGGCGGCGATAGTGCCGTAAGGTTGCTGATCGCCCGAGCGTTGATCCACACCTGCCTGGGCCAGAGATCAGCGTGCGCTCGCATCCAAAGGTCGGGCGAATGGCCTTCTCTGCCGGTTTTGAAGCGTTCGCCCGGTTGCCATCGCCAGACAGCGGCGGCCGGCCCCCTGAGTGACCGACGCAACCCTCCCCGCGCAGGATCATTGTGCGAATTGTTGATTGGCATGTGACGTGAACGGACGTACACTGGACGTTAACCGTACGTTACCTGAGGCCGTAACCCATGGAAGGAAAGACACCTCCGCCCCCGGACGTCAAGGCGGCCGTGGATCGTATTATCGCGGGCCAGACCTTCGCCCACAGCGATGCCCTGGCGAGTCTCCTTCGTTACGTAGTAGAGAAGGCGGCATCCGGCCATGCCGATGAGATCAAGGAATACACCATTGCGCTGGAAGTCTTCGGGCGGTCGTCCTATGACGCGCAGATCGACTCACTGGTTCGAGTGCAGGCTGCCAAGCTCCGGAAACGGCTTGCCACGTATTACGAAACGGAAGGCCGTGGCGAGCCGGTGCATATCGAGATTCCCAAGGGGAGTTATGTCCCTACCTTTCACGAAGTTCTCCCCGTACAGCCGCCTGAATCCGGTCGCCGTCTCCGGCTCGGAGTCACAGCCGGCATCGCCCTCGCGGCTCTGATCGCCATTGCCGCCTACCGCTGGCTTGTCAAGCCGCTGCCCGCGCCCCAGCCCGCGCCCACCCCCTCCATTGCCGTATTGCCCTTTGTCGACATGAGCCCGTCGAAGGACAAAGAGCAACTGTGTGAGGGTCTGACCGAGGAGTTGATCACCAGTTTGTCAGGCCTGGCAGGTCTGCGTGTCGCCTCTCGCACCTCGGTCTCACAATACCGGGCCCGGCCTGTTGACGTGCGCCATATAGGCGAAACGCTGAAGGTGCAGGCTGTTCTGGAGGGAAGCCTGCGGATAGAAGGCAGCCGCATTCGAGTCATCGCACAGCTGGTCAACACCAGGGATGGATTTCATCTGTGGACCCACACCTACGAGCGCGAGATCGCCGAACTCTCCGACATCCAGCACGAGGTCGCCGACGACATCTTCCGGCGCTTCCGTCTGGATCTGAAGACCACGCAGCGCGCGCTGGTCCGTCCGCCCAGCCCCAACGTCGAAGCCTGGCATCATTACATCCGCGCCGCTTACCTTAGCCATTACGCGCCCCTCGAGTCGGTTGAATTCTATCAGGCTGCCGTCACTGCCGATCCTGACTATGCCCTGGCGTGGGCGGGTATGTCTCTGGCGTGGGTCATGGCTGTGGACTGGGGGGAGGCCAAGCCCCGCGACGTACTTCCGAAGGCTGCCGACGCCGCCCGCCGCGCCCTCGCCCTCGATGCGACGCTCGCCGAGGCCCAACAGGCTGTCGCGCGGGTCAAAGTCTATTACGAACAGGACTGGACCGGCGCCGCACAGGCGTTCCGACGCGCGATCGAGCTTGACCCCACGTACCTTGACGCCCGGCTTGACTACGCCTACCTGGTTCTCATCCCGACCGGGCGGTTCGATCAAGCGGTGGAAGAGCTACAGCGAGCTTCTGCAATGTATCCAGATAATAATCATTATCTGAATCAACTGGCCAACGCTTACATCAAGGCTCGCCAGTATCGCAAGGCCTTCGAGCCGCTGGAAGCTTCCCAAAAAATCAGCCTTACCCAACCGGCACCCTGGGTATTCCTGGGAATGGCGGCGACCGGCCTGGGTGATTACGAGCAAGCTCTTCAGCGATTCCAGAAGGCCGCCTCGATCCGCCGGACGGCCTGGGTGCTCGGCCATCTCGGATTCACATATGCCAAACTGGGCCGCAGAGACGACGCTGTCAAAGTCATCGCAGAGCTGCAGCAAGTGTCTGCGGGAAAACCCGCCTACGACTACGAGATTGCCACAATCTACGCCGCCCTCGGCGACAAGGATGCCGCGTTTGCTGCTCTCGACCGGGCCGAGGCGAGCCAGTCACAAGGGCTTCTCTGGATCAAGGTGGATTACGGCGTCGACGATCTGCGGGCGGACTCGAGATTCGTCAGGTTACTCAAGAAAATGCGGCTGGATTGAGGCCGATCAGCACCGCTGCCGGCCGCATCATTTTGACGTAAAATCCGGTCGCGATCGACCCTGGGGCTCTGAGGGGCAGTTGCGTTAGACGGCGGTCGAGCTTACAGCTGAATTCGACTATCCGGATACGTCTCAAGGATCCGTTCGAGGCTGCGAGAGCGCGGTTCCGTGAGGATCAGGGGCCGGTCAGACCGCCGGGACCCAGCTGACAGGCGATGTCTAAGAACGTGAGGGAGGAACTTGCCGCCCTGGCATCCCTGTGCGAACAGACAGCATGAGAGGCGGCAAGACTGCCATTGCCGTCGAACACGCCATCTTCGGTCGGGCTTCAGTACACGGCCTTTCTGTCCTACAGCCACGCGGCCGACGGCCGGCTTGTCGAGGTCATTCAGTCGAGTCTGCAGCGCTTCGCCACCCCGTGGTATCGCCGCCGCTCCATCCGGGTATTCCGCGACACGACCGGGCTCGGACTCACGCCGGACCTGTGGGACGCGATCCGCGTGGCGCTCGAAGCCTCTGAATACTTCATCCTCTTCGCGTCCGAGCAGGCCGCGCGATCGCAGTGGGTCGCTCAGGAGGTCGACGCGTTTCTCTCTGTCCGATCGGCCGATCGTCTGCTGATCGTCTGGACCGATGGCGAGCTCTGCTGGGATGACGCGGCCGGCGATTTCGACTGGACGCGCACGACTTGCCTGCCCGCGCGGTTGCGAGGCGTGTTCCACGCCGAGCCCCTGCATCTGGACCTGCGCTGGGCCAGGACGGCCAAGGATCTCTCGCCACGGCGCCCAGAATTCCTCGATGCCGTGGCGCGGCTCTCGGCAACCTTGCGACAACTCCCGATCGACGACCTTGTGGGTGAGGACGTCAAGCAGTACCGCAGGACACGGCAGGTGACCGCAGCGGCTGTCGCGGCGTTGACGATTCTGCTCGTCGGCGCCGTGGTGGGGGCCGTCGTCGCAATCCAGCAGCGAAACCTGGCACGGCAGCAGCGGGAAGAGAGCCGCCAGAGTCTCGTCCGGCTGGTGGTGGCGAACGGGGTGCGACGGCTCGACGACAAGGACCTCTCGGGTTCCGCGCTCTGGTTCGCCGAGGCCCTCCGCCTCGAAGCCGGCGCGCCAGGCCACGACCTTCAGAGGCTGCGGCTTCGTTCGACGCTCGCGCAGCATCCACGGCTTCTCCAGATGTGGGCGACCGACCGGCCAGCGACCGGTCGCTCGCTCGGACGCTGGGTCACATTCGGCCGCGGAGACCGTTATGCCATCACGAACGCCGTCGAAGGAGACCTCGTCTCGAGCGACGGGCGCCCCTCGTTCGAGCTCGGGCCCGCGGTCGAGCCGCGCCTGTGGGAAACGCGCACGGGTACGCGCGTACAGCTCAAGCTTCCGGGAGACGGACTGCGGCTGCTGGCCGTCGATGCCGACGCCAATCGCGTCGTGATCGCCACTGCCGGCGCCGCAGGAGACGTACGCACCTGGAACGGTACTTCCGGCGCCGCGCTCGCGCGGATGGCGCATCCATGCGCGGTCAAGGATGCCGCGTTCAGCGACGACGGCCGCGTGCTGATGACCGATTGTGACGATCAAGTACTTCGGTTGTGGGATTTCGACCGCGCCACGCTCCTGGCTTCCCTTCAACATGCAAAACCCGTGTCGTTCGCCTGGATTGCCGCGAACCGACGACGCGTGTTGAGCGGCACTACGGACAATACCGCGCACGTTTGGACCCTCGGCCCTGAAAGTCGTGTGGTCTCCCACGTACAGGTGCCACACACTGACAATCTCCAGGAAGTGGATATAGGACTCGACGGCCGGCGAGTGCTCACGCTCGCCAATTACACGGCCAGGTTGTGGGACATTGGCGACGACCGCCGGCCGACGCTGCTCGAGAGCTGGAGCGACGTCAATCACATTGAGCTGAGTCCAGACGGCCGGGTCGCCGTGCTCGCGACCGGCTATGGCCGGGTGCTCGTGTGGGACCTCGAGGACGTGAGGGAAATTTTCGGCGTCACGCATGACGACGTCGTGTTCGATGCCGCGTTCAGTCGCGACGGCAGCAGGTTCGCGACGGCGAGCCATGATCGCTCCGTTCGCGTGTGGGATGCCAACACGGGGAATCTGCTCACTGCGCCTTTGTACCACGAGGAATCGATCTCCCGCGTCGATTTCTCCTCGGAGCACATGTGGCTGGCGACCATCACCCAGAACGAGATCGTCCGCGTCTGGAATCTGGAGACCGGTCCGAAGTATCCACACGAATCCGTTAACCGAGCCGCGTTCCATCCTGACGGCAAGCACGTCATGACCGTCAGCGATTTCGAGGTGAAGGTGTGGGATGTCGCGGCGTGGACATCGGTGTCGCTGTCGCCGCGCGCCCAGATCTACCAGGCCTCAATCAGCCCTGACGGTCAGCGCATCGCGACCGCTAGCGCGGACGGCCTGGTGCGGATCTGGAACGCGACCACCGGCGCAGAGGTCCAGTCTCTGCGCCATGGCCGGCGGGCACGCCAGGCTGTTTTCAGCCCGGACGGACGCAAGCTGGCATCGGCCGGGCAGGTGGGCGGCCGCCATGAAGTCGCTGTCTGGGATCTCGCGACCGGGGCCAAGTCGCTCGTCCTTCCACATGGCAACTCATACCTCACGCAGATCGAGTTCTCGCCGGACGGCAGGCGATTGCTCACGATCGGTTCCGAAGGCGCTCGCATGTGGGACGTGGGGAAAGGACACGAGATTCCGGGACTGCAGGTGCCCGACGTCGATCGGGCGACATTCGACCCGAGCGGCACCAGGCTCGCGATGGTACAACAAAGAACGGGTGTGCTCGTGTTCGATGCCGCGACCGGTCGTCGGCTCTTTCCCCCGCTCCGGCCGGACAACATCAGGGTCACGGGGCTGTCGTTTGCGAGTGGCGGGCGTGCGCTGGTGATTGCGACCGGAAGCGGGTTCGCCCGCATTTGGGACTCCGACACAGGCAAGCCGACGACGACGCCGCTTGGCCACGGACCGGCGACGCTTATACAACACGTTGCCGTAAGCGCGGACGGTCGTTTCCTCGCGACCGCCGGCAGCGATGGCACCGCTCGCATCTGGGACGTCGCCACGGGCCAGCCCCTGACACCGCCGCTCTCGCACCCCGGTGGGGTAGTTCATGCCGCGTTCAGCCCGGATGGCCTCCGCCTGGTGACGATCGGCAACGGTGCCGTGCGCGAGTGGGACTTGTCGCGCGACTCGTCGCGGGGCTCGGATGCGGAGCTTTCGCTGCTGGCGCGGCTCCTGGCCGCGCGACGGATCGACCCTACCGGTGCCGTTTCCGCTTTGAGCCTGGACGAGATTCGCGCGGACTGGGCCTCGAAAGCGACCCGCTGAAGGTCGACCAGATCGATACATCGTTCCGGAGCAGGTTGCGAAAAGCATAGACGTGCCCAATACATGTGCGGACGGGCTATCAAGCCCGTCCGGCCCCCGGTGGCACAAAACGAACTTTTTAAGGGTAAATCCTCCCGATCATGTTATCTTGCGACGGGTCTAGATGACCCGTCGCCACATCAGTCTGGAAGAGTGTCTGAGCCATATCCGGTGCTGAGTTTTTCAACAGCCTCATCAGAGCCATGGCAAAAACCTCCGATCATTGCGGACTGGCTATAAGCACCGTCCCGCCCCTGTAAACGTTTCGATGCTTAAATCCTCCCGATCATGTTATTTGCGACGGGTCTGATGACCCGTCGCCTCAAGTTTGGCCATTTCCCGCTCTGAGCTGCCTTAATAGCATTTTCCAATGATTATGTTGTCCATGAGGAGTTAAAGGTAAAGGTCAGGGAACGTCTGTACGGCGGCAGCGTCTGTCCCGGAGGGACAGCGGAAATTAGCCGGTGGTGAAACCACCGGGGAGGAGCAATACCAACCAATGCGCCCTGGCGGGGCGCAGGACCCGGAAGCGGTTCCACAAGCTCGACGGCATGGATACAGGGCTCGTCCCGCGCCCTGCCAGGGCGCGTTAGACCACGTCATCCGCCCCCGGTGATTTCATCACCGGCTAATATCCTTTGTCCCTCCGGGACAAAGCCGGGCGAAGCAAGCTTCGCCACGCAACGGGTCTGATGACCCGTCGCCACATGAGTCTTCCGCGCCACAGGCTCAATTTTTTCACAGCTTCAAATCGCAGCGGCTCTTCGCTACCCTTGCGGCTTACGCTATTCCTGCGGCATAATGGCGTTCTATGTCCCGGGATATTTACCAGGAGATTGTCGAGCTGCGCCGCAGCGGGCGCAGGGCCGCTCTGGCTACGATCGTGGTGCGCAAAGGCTCCACGCCTCGAAAAGACGCTGCCAAGATGCTTATCTATGAGGACGGCCACCAGGTCGGTAGCATCGGCGGCGGCTGCACGGAAGCCGAAGTCTGCCGCGAGGCGCTCATGGTCATGCGCCTCGAGAGACCAAAGCTGCTCAGCTTCGATCTGACCGAGGATGACCCGGAAGAAAGCGGCCTGCTCTGCGGAGGTGTCATGGAGGTGTACCTGGAGCCCATTCTTCCCGATCCGACTCTTTTCATCTTTGGAGCAGGTCATGTCGGCCAGCGCGTGGCAGCCCGTGGTCAAGGGAATTGGCTTCAAGGTGGCCGTGGTAGACGATCGGATCAAGTACGCCAGCCGCGATCGCTTTCCCGATGCCGACGAGATCTACATAGAACCCTGGGAAGAGGTGTTCAAAAAACTTCCCGTCAACGATTCCTCCTATCTGCTGATTGCGACCCGAGGCCACAATTACGATCTCGCCTGCCTCCGCTTCGCCGTTCTCTCGCCGGCCAAGTACATCGGCCTGCTGGGGAGCCGGCGAAAAACCCGCCTGTTGTACGAGACCCTGGAACGAGAGGGCATCGATCCGCGCAACTTCGAGCGCGTCTTCGCGCCGGTTGGAATCGAGATAGGTTCCGAGACCCCGGAAGAGATAGCAATCAGCATCGCGGCGGAACTCGTCGCCGTGCGCAAGAACCTCGAGGTCCGCCCCCTGAAGGAAGCGCTGCGCCACCTCAAGCCCGCCGCCAGTCTCGGCAGCGCCGTCCTGGTCGAAAAATAAAGCCCCTGCGTTTGCGGTCGTGCCTCAGCCCAGCAGCTGATCCATGCGGTAGATCATCCCCTCCCGCGTGTACGAGGCCAGCTCCACGATGCCCGTATCCATTCGGATGGCATCTTCGGGACAGGCCTCCACGCAGAAGCCGCAGAATACGCAGACTCCGAGATCGATGTCGAAGACCTTGGGCACCTTTTCGATATTGGGGTCGGGGTGCTCGGAGGCGATGATGTGGATGCAGCGCGCCGGACAGACGGTCTCGCACATCATGCATGCGACACATCGCGGCGTGCCGTCTTCGCGCCGGGTCAGCCGATGGCGCGTGCGCAGCCTTTTGGCAAAGGGGCGGCGCTCCTCCGGATACTGGTAGGTAACGGTTTGGCCCTTGCCCACCTTGAAACCAAAGGCCCGCAGCACGTGTCGCCAAAAATTGGAGAAGAAGTGTCTGGCGGTCAGGAATAATCCTCGAACCACTTCGATGATGTAGAGGCGTTCGAGAAACCCGAGTGGTTGTTGTCTCATCAGAGTCCGGATTCTAGCGGAAACCCGGGCACAAGTCCAGGCAACGGCGGAACCGATACCACCAGGACGCGAAGACGCAAAAGGTTGGTATAATGCAATTCATGCCCGCAACACTCTTTCGCGAGCTGGAAGAAATTGTCGGGGCCTCCCAGGTCTTGAACCACCCGGAGGAGCTCCTGGCTTACGAATGCGACGGGTTGACCTTCCACCGGTCCATGCCGGACCTCGTGGTTCTGCCCGATTCCACCGAACAGGTTTCCCGGCTGCTGAAGCTGGCGCGGCGCTACGATATGCCTTTCATCGCCCGCGGTTCCGGCACCGGTTTGAGCGGCGGAGCGACGGCGGTCCGGGGCGGAATGATCATCGGAACCTCGCGCATGAAGGAGATCGTGGATATCGATCAGGACAACCGCGCCGCCGTGGTCCAGCCCGGCGTGATTAACCTGGAAGTGTCCCGGCGGGTTGCGCCCCACGGCTTTTTCTATGCGCCCGACCCCTCGAGCCAGGTCGCCTGTACGCTGGGAGGGAACGTAGCCGAAAACAGCGGCGGGCCTCACTGTCTGAAGTATGGCACCACGGTGAACCACATCCTGGAGTTGACCGTCGTGCTCGGCAACGGAGACGCGATGCGCCTCGGAAGCGCGGCCGCCGACCCGCCGGGGTACGATCTGTGCGGCGTCTTCGTCGGCAGCGAGGGAACTTTCGGTATCGCCACCGAGATCCGTCTGCGGCTGGTTCGCATCACTCCGGCAACGCGGACGCTGCTCGCCGCCTACCAGGAGGTGATGCCCGCGATTCAGACCGTCACCGACATCGTGGCCGCGGGCATTGTGCCGGTGGCTCTGGAAATGATGGACCGCGCGATCATCCAGGCCGTGGAGGATTCGAGCTACCGGGCGGGATACCCGCGTGACGCCGGCGCCGTCCTTCTCATCGAGCTGGACGGGCTCGACGCCGGACTGAGTGTCCGTGAGGATCAGATTCGCGAGCTGTGCCGCAACAACGGCTGCACTGAAATTCGAGTGGCGCGCGACGAAAAAGAGCGGGCCGCTTTGTGGGCGGGCCGCAAAGGCGCATTCGGCGCATGCGGACGCCTCAGTCCCAACATGTACCTGACCGACACCGTGGTGCCGCGCAACCGGCTTCCGGAGGTTCTGGCCAGTGTCTACGCGATTGGGCAAAAACACGGGATCCGGATGGCCAACGTGTTTCATGCCGGCGACGGGAACCTCCACCCGATCCTTCTGTACGATGAAAAGAATGAGGAGGAGACCGGGCGCATGCTGGCCGCCTGCGCCGAAATCACCGAAGCCTGCGTGGCCGTCGGTGGATGCCTGAGTGGAGAACACGGCATCGGACTCGACAAGCGCGACCTCATGGGCCGGCAGTTCTCGGAACCAGATCTGGAGGCCATGCTGAAGGTGAAGCACGCATTCGATCCGGAGGGACTGTGCAACCCCGAGAAGGTGCTTCCCCAGCGTGCCGGTTGCGGCGAAGCCGGGCGCTGGAACCCGCAACGGCTGCCCGAAGGCGTGTGGGTCTAGTCATTTATCATTGGTCATTGGTCATTTATCATTTGTCATTCTCGCGTAGGATCGACTCGCCGTGATGGCCCACTCACCGGACAGCAATCGCATCGTAGTGAATTCGTTCCTTCCCGATGCCTTTTGAGTTGAGCACCTTTACCACTTCGCGCACCATCACGGGCGGTCCGGCGAGATAGGCGTCTGCAGCGGACGGAGCCGCGCGGCGATGGCGTCCATTTCAGCCTGCGCCTGACGAATAGTGACTTCAGGGCGCAGCCGCGCAACGGTGTAACTTGTAAGTCGAGCCCGTCTGGGTGCGGGTTTTTGTTGCCTGTCGGTGAGTTTTCCTGCTACTTTTGCTCCGTTCGCGTTCCCTATGGCAGACTCTACTTACCTTCCGCAAGCCGCTCTTCGCGCCTATGAGCAGTTGGAGGCGCCGCGGCATTCTGCTCTGATTCGAATCACGCATTGGATCTCGGCGGTAAATTTTGCGGTGCTCGTGGTCAGCGGAATTGCCATCCTTCTCGCGCACCCACGGCTTTATTGGGGCGAAACCGGGGCGGTGGGCGGCCCTTCTCTGATCGACTTGCCGCTGCCGTTCGTGCTGGATGTGCCGATCCGCGGCCCGGGCCGCTATCTTCATTTTCTTTCTGCGTGGGTGATTGTTTTCACTGGGCTCGTGTATGTTTTGACTGGCGTGGTGACGCGTCACTTCACCAGGAACCTGCTGCCCGCGCGAGGCGAGCTTAGGCTTCGCGCGATCTCGGGTGTGGTGAGCAATCACCTGCGCTTCAAGCGTTCCAGCGAGCAGGAACTCGCAAGCTACAACATCCTGCAACGGGTCAGCTACACCGCCGTCGTTTTCGTTTTTCTTCCGCTAATGATCTGGACAGGGCTGGCAATGTCGCCTGCGGTCACGTCCGTGTTTCCGTTCATGGTGACGGCATTCGGCGGACAGCAAAGCGCGCGGACGATTCATTTCTTTGTGTCGTGCGCGCTGGTGCTCTTTACTCTTGTCCACGTTGCGATGGTCTGGCAGACGGGGTTCAAGATGCGGATGAGAGCCATGATCACGGGACGCGGCGCTGCACCGGCGGGCGCCGCAGGAAAGGAGCTGTCGTGAATGGAAAAATCTCTCGCCGAAAGCTGATCAAAACAGGCATCGGCGCCGTCGCCGGCGCTGGGGCACTGGGTGCTGCAGCGCGGGTTGCGGATCGCTACGGGCTAATTCCCGCGAATTGCCGCGGCATTTATGGCCTGAGCGAGACGCTTACGTATGCGGGGCAGCGGCTCCTCACCAAGCTTCCTTCGATGGCGCGCGAATTCGACCGCAGCCAGATTTCGAAAGTGATTCCGGTGAACGGAAAGGCGCCTACGACGGAGCCTTATCAACGGCTGCTCGCCGGCGGATTTGCTGACTGGCGGCTCACGATTGACGGCCTGGTCGCTCGTCCCCGTGCGTTTTCTCTCGCCGAGTTGAGGGACTTGCCGTCCCGCAGCCACATCACGCACCAGGCTTGCGAGGAAGGATGGTCCTTCATTGCAGAATGGACCGGTGTGCCTCTTTCGCACGTGCTGGAACTCGTGGGAATGCTTCCGCAGGCCAGGTATGTGTTCTTCTTCAGCTTCGATAATTGGTGGGACAGTCTCGACATGGACGACGCACTGCATTCGCAAACGCTGCTGGCGTACGCCATGAACGGCCCGGAAATGCCCATAGATCACGGCGCGCCGCTCCGTTTGAAAGTAACCCGCCAGCTCGGGTACAAGAATCTCAAGTATCTTTCCAGAATTACAGTGACGGATAGCGCAAAGGGAATCGGGGATGGACTGGGTTCTAGCGCGCCTTCAGCCGGCTATTCCTGGTACGCCGGCATCTGACACGAGTGACTGTCTCGACGTCAGCCGCTCAGTGTTCTCGTCAAAGCAGACAGCGCCGGTCTGGTGAGACTGTCGCAGAACGTTCCGAGGCAGGCCGTCCGGGCCTGGCCGAAGCACCAGCATCAACCAAACGGCCGGCGCGCTAAGCAAAGGCCGATCACGGCCTGTTGCTACCGCCTTGGTTTGGCGAAGCTTGCTTCGCCAGCGGTTTCTCAACGGTATGAGGCTCGCTCGCTATTGCTAGTCGAGATCGACCACGGTCAGGTGGCCACGAGCATGTCCGCGGCGCGCCGGCTGATCGATTCGTAGTGCTTCCGCTCTTCCTCGGCGAAGTGCTCGAAGATCTTCTTCCCTCGAGTCTCCATGAACTTCTCCGCGTAATCCTTGAAAAACCCGGCGGCGCTTTCTTCCAGCATCATGGCGAGCTCCAGCGAGCGGCGCGCCCCAAGCCTGAACTCTCCATTCACTTCATGCTGCTTCAAGTCAGGCACCAGGCGTTCGAGATCGCAGGGATCGAAGTGTAGAAAGATCGGCGCCTGTTCCAGACCTCGTTCCTGCCGGTTCAGGGTATCAAGCTCCTCCTGCAGAGCGGCGAGATGCTGCTCCTCCTCTTCGGCGATTCGCGCCAGGATCTCGCGACCCGCAGCATCCCGATTGCGGCTCGAGGCCTCGCGATAAAACTCGATGCCCCGTTTCTCCATGCAGATCGCCATCTTCAGGGCGTCGCGGGCAAAGATTTTTTCCGTGTCGAGCCTGGGCGACGCCGGCACCGGACGGTGCTCACGACAATCTTCACACAAGCCGTAAATCTGAAACCGGTGATGAATCGCCTGAAAGTGGTACTTGCGAACGATTTCCGCCTGGATGCTTTCCAGTTCCGGGGAAACGAACTCGATCGCCTTGTGGCATTCGGTGCAGACGATATGATGATGGTGCGGATGATGATAGCTGTGTTCGAAGCGCGTCAGCCCGTCTCCCAGGGCAATCTCCCTGGCAATGCCGCACGCGGTGAGAGATTTGAGGGTGCGGAACACCGTGACGATGCCAACCTTCTTGTCCTTTTTTTTCACCAGGGAATACACATCCTCCACGCTCAGGTGTCCTTCGGTGCTCAGGAAGGTCTCCAGGATGAGGTCCTTCTGGTGCGTCCGCTTCAAGCCGTTCTGGCGGAGGTAGGTGTAAAAGAGCTCTTTCTCTACTTTGAGCTTTCTGGCCGACATCGTTCAATCCTCCCGATCCGGGGGCAGCAGTAAAACTACCATAGAACCGCCGCTAACCCCAAAGACGCTGACGCCCCGCCCGCAGCAATCCTGCGCTATGCGATTTTCCGCGCCAGCAGGGTAAAGCTGATCCGGTGCCGCTCCGATCTGACAATCTCGAAACCGTGGCGGCGCATCCGCTCTTTCAACTCGTCTTCCTTGAAGAAACCGAAACGAATGAACCGTTCCAGGAAGTAGGCCATGCCGCCCGAGTGGTCGGGCCGAATCGTGGTCTGGATCGACACATGGCCTCCCGGACTCAGAACCCGCCCCATCTCGCGCAGGGCCGCATCAGGTTGATCGAACAGGTGGAGCGCGCCGCAGCAGTTGATCGACGGGAACGCTCCGGCGATGAACGGGAGCTTGAAAACCGTGCCGCGAATGAAAGCCAGGTTGGAAGTCCCCTGCTGACGGGCGAGCCACTGCGCGCGGTTGAGCATGGGCCAGGACAGGTCAAAGGCGACAACGAGCCCGGCCGCGCGCGCCAGCGGGCGCGAAAAAACACCGGTTCCGCAGCCGACGTCGAGTATGCGGCTGCGGTCGGTCTCTTGCTGGAGCTGGAGCACGGCGCGCACTTCCTCCGAGAACGGACGAGAGCTGGCGACGTAATAGCCGAGCGGCCGCCAGAACCGCTCGTAGATCCTGGCCACCGGCGCAGCCTGCATGAGGCGCTGGAAGGGCGTTATGACCTCGGCCGACTCGTCCGGCATCATGTCCAGTATTTCTTGCCGGACCGGATATTCGCTCGCGCACGACTTGCAGGAAACCTTTTGAGCGCGTTCTTCCAGCGCCGCACCCGCGCAGCGCGGGCACCGCAGGAAGGAGAGGATCGAAGCGGGCATCAAAGAAGGTTGCTGGCGCCTTCGCGTATCAGGCTACCTGCGTGAGGATCTCCGGGCCGGTGTCGGTCAGCGCGATGGTGTGCTCGAAGTGGGCGGACGGCTTTCCATCGAGAGTCACGACGGTCCATCCGTCGGCCAGAATCTGGACCCGGTCGGTCCCCATATTGACCATCGGCTCGATGGCTAGAACCAGCCCGGGCTTGAGCTTGATGCCCCGGCCGTTGGCGACATAGTTCAGAACCATGGGATCTTCGTGCAGGCGCCGGCCGATTCCATGCCCGCCGAATTCCTTTACCAGCGAGTAGCCGTGGGACTCTGCATGAATCTGGATAGCGCGCGAAATATCAGAAAGATGATTGCCGGGTTTCATTTCCTGAATGCCAAGGTACAGGCTCTCCTCGGCGACTTTCAGCAGCGTCTTCAATTCGGGCGTTATCTCTCCGATCGGGACGGTAAAGGCGGAGTCGCCGTAGTAACCCCGGTACACAACCCCAAAGTCCAGGCCGATGATATCGCCGTCCTTCAGTGCTTTGTTCCCTGGAATACCGTGAACCACCTCGTGGTTGATCGAGGTGCAGAGGCTGCGCGGAAAGCCCCGATAGCCCTTGAATGCGGGCTGTGCGCCGTGTTTACGGGTCTTCTCTTCTGCAATACGGTCCAGTTCTGCTGTGGTGATTCCAGGCTGGCACAACTGTCGCAATTCAAGCAGAATCTCTGCGACGATCCGGCTGGCATCGCGCATTATTTCCACTTCCCGTTTTGACTTCAGGGTAATCAAATAAACTCTCCACAGAGCAGCGCGCGGCGATCCTGCGGTGTAAGCCCGCCGTAAGCCTCTGCGATTCAGACGGTCCGGTGTCATGCTTCTCGAACTTCAGTTCGAGCCTGTTCAGTTCAACCGGGCGCTCTGAAGTGCCCGATGACTGTCGCAAAACCTGCCAATACATGTGCGGACGGGCTATCAAGCCCGTCCGAATCCCGCTATGGGGGCCTACGAACTTCCGAACTTAAGGCCTGACTCCGTACCACAGGCCAATTTCCACGTCTACTCACGACGGGTCTGACGTAACTGTCGGCCACTTGACCATTTCTCTCATCAGTCTCGTCGCAACCGGCGCCGGGCTCAATTAATCCATTTCAGGTGATCCGTCGAAGATTCTGCGCTCTTCGCCAGGGGCGGCGGTGATTAAAGTTCTCCCAGACCTTGTGGGTGTAAGCGATCTTCTCTTCGCCATAAGTCCAGCAATAGAGCAGCTCCGGATCGATGGATTGAAAATCGACTGTGAAATAACCCTTGGGTGAAGCTCCCAGGCCGCTTATCTTGTCAGACCAGTCCCGCAGCGCTTCCTCCACCTCCTGGAGCACCGACTCGGGCACATCAGGCGAGAGATTCCCTGCCCCGATCTTGTACCGCTGGCGTATGCTTTCAAGCTGCTGGACGACTCCTTCGGTGAGTCCCGCCACGAGAGTCACCAGATCATTTGCTTCGGCCAGGCTGAAAACCCTCGGGCTGCCCTCACTCATTTTCCCAGATCCCCGTCGCTTGCGTCACTTCAACGTTTCAAAAACCGAGATATTCCGAATCTGCGCCATTCGTTCAAAGAAGGGTATCACCTTTCTGACTGTGTGAGTGTTTACCAGAAAGCTTCCCAGCGTGACCGGGAGTTTGGGTCGCGCCGCAGGGCAGTTCTGGCACGCCTTGTACTCACTCAAATCCCCGCGAATGTGCGCCTCTCTCAACTGGACCATCTTTTCCGAATTCCAGATTTCCGTCAGTGTGTTCTTCTTCACGTTTCCGATGGGTTCTTCGGGGTAGATATAGCAGCAGGGAAAGACCGTGCCGTCGTAGTGAATGTACATCGGCCCGCGCCACAACAGATAGCAGGGATGCCGCATGGGCGGGCGTTGGGCGTGATCGCCCGGAATCGCGCTTCCTGTATTGTGAACCTCGTCCTTCTTGATCCTGACCTCATCGATGCCGTCGATGCGCCACATCCGGATCAATTCCGGGATCTCGTGGCGGTTTTCTTTCAACCGCACCATCTGAATGATGCAGAAGATCTTCGACTTCATTTCCTTCTTGACTCTCAAGAAAGTCAGAATATTGCTGCGCACTTTCTCGAATTCCGCCCCTTTGCGATATTTCTCGTACGTGGCCTTGGTGGCGCCGTCAAAAGCAAAGATGACGTAGTCGAGACCGGCTTGAATGAGTTTTCGGCTTGAATCCTCCGTCAACGTGGTTGCGTTGGTGGAGATGCCGCTGGGCACGCCCAGCTGCCTGCAGTATGCGATCATGTCGAAGATCTCGGGATTCAGCAGCGGCTCTCCGACACCGTACGGGACCGCGAACTCCAGAAAATCCTTGCCTTCATCTATGATTTTCTTGAATAGCGAAAGCTCCATGTCGCGCGGCGGGAAATGAATGTTCTCGCGCGGGCACATGGGGCAGAAGAGGTTGCATTTTGCAGTGCTCTCAATCGCCAGGGTCAGGGGGCCCCCAGGAACCCGCGACCGCCGCAGCATATAGCTGGCGAGAAGACCCAGTCGATTGTGCAGTTGCGCAGCGAGAGATGTCATTCGTCACCCGGTCCGGTTTCTATCGGTCCAGTTCTCCAGCGATCATGTTGATCGAACCAAATGTCGGGACGATGTCTGCGATCATGTATCCTTCCAGCATCTTGTGCAGACCGGCCATGGCAAAGAAGCAAGGCGCGCGCGCGCGGACACGATAGGGACGGTCGCTTCCATCGCTCACCACATAGAACCCCAGTTCCCCGTTGGCCCCCTCCACGGCGAAGTAGGTGTCCCCCGCCGGCGGCCGGATGCCATGGTAATCCATGATGATCTTGAAATGGTTCATCAGGCCCTCGATGTTCCCATAGGTATCTTCCTTGGGCGGAAGAACCACTCGTTTCTCATCAGGCAAGATCCGCTCATGAAAAACCCGTTGCGTCCCGTCCAGGGTTGGTTCCACGGAGGTAGTGATATTCACCAGTCCGGCAGTCTTTCCCATCTTGGCCTGGTCCACCAGGTCGAACGACTCGATCACTTTCCCCTGCGCATCGACGTTAATCGGCCCGCCCGGCATGTCCTTCATAGCTTTTCGGATGATACGCAGGCTCTGCCGCATCTCTTCCATGCGGACCAGGTATCGATCGTAGTTGTCGCCGCGTTCCCCCAGCGGGACCTCAAAATCCATCCGATCGTAGACGAAGTACGGGAAAGTCTTGCGCACGTCGTAGTTGATGCCGGAGGCGCGCAACATCGGTCCCGTGATTCCATAGCTCAAGGCATCCTCTTGAGTCAGAACCCCCACGTCGCGCATGCGGTCGTAAAATATTCGATTGCGCGTCAGGAGCTTGTCCACCTCGACCATCTCCTTTTCCACTGCCCGGAGGGCTCCTTCGAGCTTCCGGTCGAAACCCTCGGGCAGATCGGCTTTCACTCCGCCCACGCGGCCGTACGAAATCGTCAAGCGGGCCCCGGTCACCTCTTCAACAATTTCGTAGAGCGCCTCCCGCGCTTTCATGAAGTAAAGGAAAGCCGTCATGGCACCCAGTTCCATTGCCGAGGCGGCAATGCAGGTCAGGTGATCGGTTATCCGGGACACCTCACTCATGAGGACGCGAATGTACTGGCAGCGCTCAGTCACCTGAACTCCCAGGAGCTTTTCGACCGCGCCGCAATACCCGAAGTTGTTGATCAACGGCGAGACATAATTGAGCCGGTCGGTGTACGGAATAGCCTGAGTCCAGGTAGAGTTTTCACAGCTCTTCTCGAAGGCGCGATGAAGATAGCCGATTTCAGCCTCAACCTTGACGACCGTCTCCCCTTCCAGTTCGGTGACCAGCCGGATGACGCCATGCATCGCGGGATGAGAAGGTCCCACGTTGAGCAGCATGCTCTTGCTTTCCCGGCTGGAAACGGCCATATCCATGATCTTCGCTATAGTGCCTGTTGTTGATTCTCGATCTTGGTCTGGAGCTTCATCAGCCCATCCAGAACCGCCTCCGGTCGAGGCGGGCAACCGGGTATGTAAATGTCGACCGGGATGATGGTGTCGATTCCCTGCACCGTGGCGTAATTGTCGTAAAATCCGCCCGTACAGGTACACACGCCAAATGCCACTACCCACTTGGGTTCGCACATCTGATCGTAGATGCGCTTGAGGACGGGAGCGATCTTGTGACTGATGGTTCCGACCACAAAGAGCACATCCGCCTGCCTCGGCGAAAATCGGGGCAACCCCGCGCCAAAACGGTCAATGTCATAATGCCCGGATGCTGCCGCCATGTACTCCATACCGCAGCATGCCGTGACGAATGGGTACTGAAAGATCGAATACTTGCGGGCCCAACCGACCGCCCGTTCCAGTTTCGATGTGAAGAATCCCGGCCCTTCACCCTGTGTATTGGACATCTGCGCTGCCTCGTCCCTTTCTTGTCGCCACCGTCACTGTCGGGGCTGACGATAAGGGCTCAGTATAGAAGATCTCCGCTCCGGATTCCATTTAACATATTGGTGGTGTGTCTTCGTGGTTAGCGCTGCGAAACAATACCACCAGGACGCCAAGACACGAAGAAACACCAGGAGCACTTTGGGTTACGCGCTTGAGGAGCGAACCGACAAAAGCTCCCTCAGACAGAATCGAAGCTTGTCGGTCATTTTCAGGACGGTCATTCCGGGAGCGACCCTGGTCTGGCATGAAAGCACGGTCCGTTCGGGTTCGGAACCGTTTCGGACGACGACTTCGCAAGTACGGCAGTCTGCATTCCAGCAAAACCCACCCATCATGATCGGATAAGTCTTCAGATACTGGAAGCATTGGAGCAGGGTGAGATTCTCCGGGA
This sequence comes from uncultured Acidobacteriota bacterium, assembly GCA_963827655.1. GTDB lineage: Bacteria > Acidobacteriota > UBA6911 > UBA6911 > UBA6911 > CAWHCF01. Next base: position 58,437 of record CAWHCF010000051.1, on the reverse strand, counting down.
CACGGCACTCCGTGCTTTCGATCGATAGAGGGACCAGCTTCAATTCCGCCTGGGGAAAGTCGTCGTTCATGTAAGGCCCGAAACCCGCCCAGCGGGTGTCCCGCCGCTTTCTTCGGTTGGCGACGCTCGTTCACCTGCGTCAGGACAAAGTTACCACCTCGAAGCGAAAGCACCAAGAGGTCACCGCCGCGTCACGACTGTTCGACCTCGACCTCGACCTCGACGTGGTCAAGTTTCTCCTTTAGTGAAGCAGGCCGCTTGCGAACTCGAACTCCAACCCGGCGCGCCGGAAACGCCTGCAACACTTCTCTGGCAATGCAATGTGCGAGAGCCTCGAGCAAGTAGTATTCCCGGGAATGAGCCGTCTCCAGAATCGTGGACAAGACCTTGCTGTAGTCGACCGCCCGGTCGAGCGAGTCGGTTGACGCGGCAGCCTCGAAGTCTCCCCAGATCGTGATGTCCGCTTCACACCACTGCGGCTGGCGTCTTTCGCCCGGAGTTACACCGAGCCGTGGCCGTAGCTTCACACCGCGGAGGGTAATCCGGTTTTCCCGATATCTAGGAAACACTTGAGCTCTCCTGCCAAAGGAGTCGAGCTCGCTATGTGGGATCAATCTTTATCGCAAGGAAGCCCGGAACCTCCGGTGTGCCGCGATAAAAGAAAAACGCGGGCCGGTAATTTGGCCCGCGTTCATGATGAGACCGTGTGAGACAAATCGGATCAGGCGTAGAAGGACTCTCCGCAACCGCAGGAACCCTTCGAGTTCGGATTCTCGAATTTAAAGCCGGAGCCGGTCAATCCATCAACATAATCGACTCGAGTTCCATTGAGGTACAGCAACGAACGGGTGTCGACGAAGACTCTGAGGCCGTCTTGTTCGATGATCTGGTCATCGGGATTGGGTTGCTTGTCGAGCGTCATCTGATACTGAAAACCCGAGCATCCACCCCCGATTACTGAAATGCGGAGGCCGGCTTCCTCACCTCGCTCGGCGAGGATAGATTTAACCTTGTCGACGGCGGTAGGGGTCATGGTAAGCATTGAATCTCCTTTCCAAGCTACGTCTTTTCCAGGGGTGTTCAATCCGCAGGAATAAAAAAGATAAGTTACACAAGCCTTGGTTAAAAGTCAAGGCTAGCGCAAGTTCCGGGCACTCTGCCGAATAGACGGGGGTGTCATTGATTATGCGCGGAATTTCCACTACGATAAACCCATGCCGTTGCGCGGTATATCCCAGATCCTCTTGATTCTGGTCGCCTGCAGCCCTTTTTCCCCACCGACGGCCCGTCCGAACGCTTGACTCCGCCATCGGGCTGAAGGAGTTCGGTCAACTTCTGACTTCCCTTTCCGAGCCCGAGGGTTACTTCGATAGCGACAACTTCGTCTCGAACGAGGCGGCCTACCTGCGGGTTTTACCCGCGTTAAGGCGTCTCGGTGTGCGCGGAGGCGTCTACATTGGCGTCGGCCCGGACCAGAATTACTCTTACATCGCGGATGTCCACCCCCGGCTGGCAATCATAATCGATATCCGGCGCCAGAATGCGCTGCAGCATTTGTACTATAAGGCTTTGTTCGAGCTCAGCCCCAACCGCGTCGCTTATCTGGAACGGCTCTTCGGACGAGCGATTGCGCATGATGTCAGTGACCCCCAGAGCGCCAGGATAGGCGACCTTCTGCGCAGGGTCGATCGGGCCACCTATGATGAGACTTTCGCAACCCGGAAAAAACAGGAGGCGATCCGGCTTCTCCAATCGTGGATTATCGGCCTGACCAACGAGGATCTCCGGGCGATTGATTATATTGCTCAGGCATTCATGGAGGGTGGACCGGACCTCAAATTTACCAGCTATCACCGATCGCCTCGACCTCATCATCCTTCATATCGCGCCCTGCTCGAAGAAAAGGACCCATCGGGTCAGCAGACGAACTATCTCGCTCAGGAAGAGAGATTCCGCGTAATCAAGAAACTCCATCACGAGAACAGGATTCTTCCTCTGGTCGGAGACTTCGGAGGGGCTCACGCTTTTCAGGCTGTCGCGAGAGAGCTGCGGCTGCGCGGGCTCGAGGTCAAGTGCATGTACGCCTCTAACGTCGAGTTCTATCTGTTTCGCAGCGAGCGCTGGCCCCCTTATGTCGGTAATGTCCGGTCGCTGCCGCTTGCCAGAGAGGCGTTCATCATCCGGGCCTATGCAAACATGTGGCAGCCGCATCCGGCCCAAATGCCCGGTTACTACATGACGACCGTCATGCACTCGATTCAGACCTTTCTCGCCAACGAGACAGCCGGCAAGAACGAGACCTATTGGGACGTGGTTGCCCGGGACTACATCATTCAGTAGCCGCGCGAGGCCGTGTTTATTGAGGTCTTCGTGTCTTCCTGGTCACGGAATGTCCAAGCGGAGCAAAGAGAGGTCCCAGGCCGGTCATAATCCCTTTCAGCATCTGGATGTCGTGCTGGAGCGCGCCGGGTTGAGGCTCAACAGTTCCGAAAACCGCGAGCCGCCGCCGGTGGAACGTCAGTCCGACGACTCGGAAGAAACTCTCTTCTCCCACGCCATGCAAGGGGTGGTACGCTCAAGCTGGCGCCACGCCCCGATTCCGTCGCCTTTCCCTTCGCCTGAATCGAACGGCAGCCAGGAACTCGAGGATCTGCGCTTGATGCAGGCCGCCATCGCAGATGATTCTCTCGCCTCCATGCTCGATCATCCCGAATACATCGAGGGTTGGGTCGATCCGGCCGGCAAGCGATTTCTTCCTCATTTGCGAAGCGGGCTTTATTCAATCCAGGGACAGATCGATCTCCACGGCCTGAGCCGGACCGAAGCCCGGCAGCTGGTCGAAGGTTTCATTCTGAACATGGCGCGCTTCCAGGAGTGCTGCGTCAAAATCATACATGGCCGTGGCATCAATTCGAACGATAAGGCAGTACTGAAGGACAGTCTCCAGCGCTGGCTTTCAACCCGTCGACTGGCACGCCACGTCGTCGCCTATGCTTCAGCTCCAGCCAAGGATGGGGGCGTGGGCGCGATCTACGTGCTCCTGCGCCGCGCCGACGTACGGTAATATTCTTGGCGTTTCTTCGTGTCTTTGTGTCTTCGTGGTATTTGTTCGACACTCTAACCACGAAGACGCAACAGGAGGATCTGGATGACGTCGTTTCGAATCATTGCCCTGATCGGGCTCGTTCTGGCAGCGGCGCCCGGCGTCCGGACCGGCGAGCCGCCCGTCTATGCCCTTACCAACGCGCGGCTGATCCCGGTTTCGACAGCGCCGATCGAGAAGGGGACCATCCTGATCCGCGGCGGAATCATCGAAGCGCTCGGAGAGAGCGTGTCCTTGCCCGGTGATGCCCGTATTATCGATGCCACGGGTCTGACGATTTATCCCGGGCTGATCGACAGCTTGTCCGATGCAACACTCGAAGAACCGCGCCCGCCGGCGGGAACAACGCCTGGAGCCCGTCCCGGTGTCCCGGCGCAGCAATCGCCCGCCGCCACGCCGGAAGAGCGCCAGCCACTGACCCCGCACGTGAGCGCGGCCGACATCATCAATCTGGCAAACAGGAAGATCGAGGCCTCGCGCGCCTCAGGAATCACCATCGCGCTCGTGGCGCCGCGGCGAGGTCTGTTCCCGGGGCAAAGCGCGCTGATCAATCTATCGGGAATCAGAGCGGGCCAGATGGTGGTCAAGTCACCGGTCGCGATGCACATCGGATTGCAGACCAGCGGGGGCTTCGGAGGAAGTTACCCGAGTTCCTTGATGGGAGTTCTTGCGTTTGTAAAACAGAAGCTCCTGGATGCCCAGCACTACGAAAGGGCGTGGGGAATCTACAACGCGAATCGCGGCGCGGAGCGGCCTGAATATGACCGGGCGCTCGAGGCTCTTCAGCCGGCGCTCAAAAGGCAGATGCCGGTCGTGCTCCCGGGTGACACGCCGGCGCAAATCGAGCGTTCCATCAACCTGGCAGATTCCTTCAAGCTCCAGATGATTCTCAATGGAGGTCTGGAGGCTGCCACGGCCGCCGCCCTGCTCAAGGAAAACAAGGTACCGGTGCTTTTGTCAGTCAAGTTTCCGGAAAGAGACCGCGAAGCAGACCCGGCGGCCGAAGAGGAGCTGCAGGTGCTGCGTCGCAGAGTGGCAGCGCCAGGCACCGCAGCAGCCCTGGCCCGGGCCGGAGTTCAATTCGCTTTCCAGTCGGGGGACATGACAAATCCGCGCGACTTCATGCGCAATATCAGCAGAAGCATCGAAGCCGGTCTGGACAAGGATATCGCCCTGCGCGCTCTTACCTTGACGCCGGCCGAGATTTTCGGCGTTGCCGACCGGTTCGGCAGTCTCGAAAAGGGAAAGACCGCGAATCTGGTAGTTGCCACCGGCGACCTCTTCGATTCGCGTACGCGCGTGAAGCATGTTTTCATCGACGGGGCAAAATTCGACATTCCTGAGCCGGAATCTTCCCGCTGCGAGGGAAGCTCCTCCCTCAGCGGAAAAGCCCGAGCCGGACTCTTCTAGACCGTTGGCCCGAGCTTACGAAGAATTTTGTTCACGTCAGAAGCAAGAAGTCAGGAGTCAGGAGCAAGAAGGGGGTCGCACTACCTGAAAGGATAACATCACGAGATGGAGTAATATGATGCAAGCACAGCGGCCAAGCGCAAAGACCTTCCGCGATCTACTGGTATGGCAGAAAGCTCATGAATTTGTGCTCGAAGTGTATCGTTACACGGAATCGTTCCCGCAGCGCGAGATCTATGGCCTGGTGCAGCAAATGCGAAAGGCCGCCGTGTCCATACCGGCGAACGTTGCAGAAGGTTTCAAGCGGCGAGGCAAGGCCGACAAAGCGCGATTCATGAACATTGCCGAGGGTTCGCTTGAAGAGAGCCGCTACTACCTGATGCTGGCACACGACCTAGGTTACGGTAGACCTCAAGAAGGAAGGATGAATCTCCTGGAGGAAGTCAGCCGCCTGCTGAATGCATATGCAAAGGCGATTCTGGCTTCTGACTTCTGACTCCTGGCTTCTATGCCGGCACCACCAGAAAGGCCGTAGATCATGAAGAGAAATGTTTTGACCGCAGCCTTGATACTCATCGCGTGCGCCTCGTATCTGCTGGCATTCGATCCCCAGTCAGCCGCTTCAAGCGCCGGCCTGACGTTGATCAAGGACGCGACGATTCTGACCGTGTCCCACGGCACCATTCCCAAGGGGTCGATACTCATCCGCGACGGCAAGATCGCCGAGGTCGGGCCCGAGGTGAAAGCCCCGGCCGGGGCAACCGTCATCGACGGCTCCGGGCAGTATGTAATGCCCGGAATTATCGACTGCCATTCGCATATCGCGACCGCCGGCGGCGTGAACGAAGGGAGCCTGGCAGTGACGGCCATGGTCGGTGTCGAGGATGTCATTGATTCAACCGACATCAACATCTATCGCGACCTGGCGGGGGGAGTCACCTCCTCCAATATTCTTCACGGCAGCGCGAACCCGATCGGCGGCCGCAACCAGCTGATCAAGCTGCGCTGGGGGAAGGACGCAAAAGGGCTCATTTTTGAAGGCGCCCAACCGGGAATAAAGTTCGCTCTGGGCGAGAACCCGAAGCGCTCCCGCAGCGCCGGGCCGAGCACGACGCCGGGCCGGTATCCCCAGACGCGCATGGGGGTCGAGGACGTGATCCGCGAAGCCTTTATTGAGGCGCGGACGTACATGCAGAGATGGGACGACTACAAGAAACGCGCCGCCGGCGGAGAGCGGACTGCCATACCTCCGCGCAGAGACTTGAAGCTGGAAGCGCTGGCCGAGGTCTTGCGCGGCGAGCGGCTGGTGCACTCTCACGGCTACCGCGCCGACGAGATTCTGATGCTCATTCGCCTGGCGGACGAGTTTGGTTTCAAGATCGCCACTTTCCAGCACGTGCTTGAAGGCTACAAGGTCGCCAGGGAGATCGCCGCCCACGGCGCCGGCGCGTCGACCTTCTCCGACTGGTGGGCCTACAAGGTCGAGGCTTATGACGCCATACCCCACAACGCGGCCATCATGACGCGCAAAGGGGTCCTGGTATCGATCAACTCCGACAGCGCGGAAGAGGCCCGCCACCTGAATCAGGAGGCGGCAAAGTGCATGAAATACGGCGGGCTCAGCGAGCAGGAAGCGCTGGCGCTCGTTACACTGAATCCAGCGAAGCAACTGCGCGTCGACCAGCGCGTCGGTTCGATTGATCCGGGCAAGGATGCGGACCTGGTGATCTATAACCGGCATCCCCTGAGTGTCTACGCTGTTGCGCAAAAGGTCCTGATCGACGGTCAGGTCTATTTCGATGTGAAGAGAGACCTGGAACTGCGGCAGCTGACGGAAAAGGAACGGAAGGAGCTCAAGGAAATGGACCGGAAGAACCAGGATCGTGAGCGCCGCCCGGATTCCCGCCGCGGACCACCCACGGACGTCACCGCGACAGCTGCGGCTCCACCGGAAGAATAACGAGGTTGATCATGAGAAAACCAATCACACTGGTGAACTGGACGCTTGCGCTCTCCGCTCTTGCGCTGGCCGGGTGGGCGGCCGGCGACAACCGGGTCTATGCCATACGAGACGCCAAGGTTCACACCCTGGGCTCGTCCGGAACGCTGTCTCGCGCCACCGTGGTTGTCGTTGATGGCAAGATTGCCGCCGTCGGTGCGGGGGTGAAGATTCCGGCCGGCGCGCAGATAATCAACGGTCAGGGACTCGAAGTTTATCCCGGGATGATCAATGCCTGGAGCAATCTGGGGCTGACCGAGATCACATCGGTTCCGGCCACCAACGACGCCTCCGAGATGGGTGACTATAATCCTCACCTGCTGGCATTCACCGCCATCCACCCAGCCAGCGAACACATTCCCGTTGCCCGCGTGAACGGCATCACGGCCAGTGTGAGCGCCCCTTCGGGCGGCATCATCGCGGGCCAGGCGACCTTGCTCCATCTCGACGGCTGGACTGTTGACGAAATGGCCCTCCTGAAATCTGCGGGACTGGTCCTTGACTTTCCGAGTCTCGACCCGGCTCAACGTTCTCGCGCCGGCGGCGGGGGCCGGGGCGGCGCGCAGCGACGAAGCTTCGCTGAAATCAAGCGCAATTACGAAAAGCGAGTCAAGGAACTGTCCGATCTGTTCGAGGCGGCCCGCCACTACGACAAAGCTCGCGGAGCCAATCCCGGCACGGAAAGAGATCGGAAGCTCGAAGCCCTGGTTCCGGTGATCAAAGGAGAATTGCCGGTATTCCTGCAGGCTGATTCCGAACGCGACATCAAGAACGCGGTCGACTTCGCCAGGAAAGAGAAGCTGAAGGTCGTTCTCCAGGGCGGACGCGAGGCCAACAAGACAGCGGAGCTTTTGAAGCGAGAGAATATTCCGGTCATACTCGGCTCGATCGTCGCCTTGCCCGACCGGGAGGACGATCCTTATGACGCCCGGTTCACGCTGCCCCGCGATCTGGCAAGGGCCGGGATCAAGTTCGCACTGACCTCGTCGAGCAGCTCAGAAGTCAGGAATCTGCCCTACGAAGCCGGGTTCGCCGAGGCCTACGGCCTTTCTCACGAAGACGCGCTGAAGGCCGTGACTCTGAATCCCGCGGAAATCCTGGGTGTGGCAGCCAAAGTGGGAAGCATTGAGACTGGGAAAATCGCCGACCTCGTGGTTACGGACGGCGACTTGCTCGAGATACGGACACAGGTGAAACATCTGTTTATCGCCGGAAAGAATGTCAGCCTCGAAACCAAACACACCCGGCTCTACGAAAAGTATCTCAACCGGCCCTGACTTCAGCCTAACCACGAAGACACCAAGACGCCAAGAAACACAACCCTACTCGTAGCGCAGGCACTCGATGGGATCGAGATTAGACGCCTGGACGGCGGGGTAGATGCCGAAGATCAGCCCTACCAGCGAGCTGACTCCGAACGACAAGCCTATCGAGGCTGCCGTGATTATAGTGCTCCACCCGGAATAGATGGCCACCCCCCGTGAGATGGCGTATCCCAGGGCGATACCCGCGAGGCCGCCCGCGAGGCTAAGCCCCAGCGCCTCGGCTATGAATTGAACCCGGATGTCGCGCTTGCGGGCCCCGATCGCTCGCCGCAGTCCTATCTCGGTCGTCCGCTCGAGAACCGAAGCCAGCATGATGTTCATGATTCCGATTCCCCCCACCAGAAGGGAGATGCTGGCGATAGCTCCCATCACGATGTTGAAGATACCCTGGGTCTTCTGATTCTGTTCCAGCAGTTTTTCCGGCACGATCAGCGAATAGTCATCCACGTAGCGGTGCATCGTCGACATGAGATTGCTGATGGCAGCCGCCTGCTCCCTCAGATCCCCTCTGTCCGCTACCTGGACTACGACTTCATGGAGCTCGTTGTCGAGCGTGTCCCTCTCGAATTTTTTTAACGAGGTCGTGATGGGAATGTAGATGTCGTTGTTTGGATTCTGGATTTTTACCCCTTCGAATTCCTGCTTCTCCACGTTCGCGTCGGCGAGAACGCCGATGACGGTCGACCACTGGTCATTGATTTTGATCCGCTCGCCCAGGACGGTGCCGAATCCGAACAGCTTTTGCTTGGCGGTCATCCCCAGAACACAGACCTGATTGGAGGCCTCTTCATCGAAGGGGAGAAAGAACGAGCCCTGGACAAGCTTCAGGTTTTGAATCGTGGGAAAGGTACTGCTGACTCCAAGGACGCGGCTGTCGCTTCGTCCCTTGTCGGAGATCACCTGAAAAGTCTTGACCACCCTCTTGGCTGAGACCAGCGGCTTCGGCTTAAGCACGGCCTCGAGCGCCTCCAGGTCGCGCAGCGCGAGCCCGAGCGATTCCGTGCGGATCTGCTTCAGCTCTTCCTGTTTGAATTCCTTGGCTTGAATGATGATGTTGCGGATGCCGAAATTCTCGATAATCCTGAGGCTCTCCCGTTCCGCTCCCGCGCCGATCGAGAGCATGGCGATCACGGCCCCCACGCCGAAGATCATTCCCAGCATGGTCAAGAAGGAGCGGAGCTTCCGCCGGCCGAGGTTACTGAGAGCGCCGCGAATACTTTCGAAACTGAACATGGTTACCGCGAAGTCGCAAAGACCCGTCAGCCGTCAGCATCAGCCGTCAGCTTTCAGATTGAATCAATGCTTGTATTTCATTCCAAACTGGGAAGGCGTTCGCCGAATACTATGGCGGATGCTGATGCGATGGAGAAGCTCGCCTCAGCGTATCATCATGCGCATCCCCCCACCCATGCCGGACCCCGTCGCCGATGCCTTGCTGAAATCGGGCAGGTGAGCCTTGCGGGTTTCGAAGGGATTTCGCATTGCTATGGTTTCGTTATCCTTGACGCCGCTCAATACGACGGACTGCCCGTGAGTACCGGTGCCGATTGTGACGGGCCTGGGCACGAAACGGTCTCCCTGTTTCACATGAACCAGAGCCTCCGCGCCCTTGAGGGTGATGGCACTGGCCGGGACTACGAAGCATGAGTCGTATTTCTCGAGAATCACGTCCGCCTTCAGCGACATTCCAGGCTTGATGCGCGGCATGTCTTCGTAAGCGTCCTGGACGGTAACCTGGCAGGCGAAATATTTCAGCGGCGAGTTGCGCTCGAGGGTTTGTGCCAGCGAAGCCACCGAGTTTATGGTTCCGTGGAAGGTCTTCTCCGGAATTGAGTCGAGTCGAATAGTAACCGCTTTGTCCTGAGCCAGTCCCGCCGCATCCCTCTCCAGAACGTAGATTCGCGCCTGGAGCGCGTGCAGATCCACGACCTCCACCAGCACCTGACCGGGCCAGGACTCTTCGCCCACCTGGGGCTCCCGCATCCGATCTCGCCGGTACAGGACAAGTCCCCCCTTGGGAGCCCTCAACTCGAGAGAATCGAGCGTCTGCTGGGCGACGGAGATCTCGGCGCGCGCCTTGTTCTTCTCGATCGCCAGTATCTGCTGGTCTGCGCGCGCGATTCGCTTCTGGACCCTTCCCTTGTTTGACAGGAAATTGATCCGTTCCTTGGCAAAGCCGGCATTGATCTTGGCTTCGATGATATCCCATTTCGAAAAGATCGTCTCGTCCTGCGGCATGACCGTCATGGCATGCTGGTACTCTTTTTCGGCATCGGTCCGGTCGATTCCCAGAACCTTCTCGTCCGTGGTCTGCTTGCCCGTGGTGATTTTGGTCCGTTCCTGGTTGGCTTCGAGCGTGTTCTGTTGCTGTTCCAGATTCAGCTGCGCATCGGTGCTGTCAAACCGGACCACGGTATCACCCGGCTTGATAAAGCTCCCCTCGGGTATCAACCAGGCTATTTTGAGGCCCCCGCCGCGCGTGCTGGGCGTTGGAACCGGTACGGTTTCCAGACCGATGATCTCGCCCACGGCTGGCGTTTCCAGCCTGAAAGAAACCCTCTCGAGGTTCTGGGTCGGGATGGGTTCTTCGTTCGCGGTAGCCAGGACCCGTGTGACCCGGCCCCACAGCGGCTCCCGATAGGCGAGAGCCGCGGCCGCCGTGGCCACGATCGCCAGGAGAAAGACGAGCTGGACCGCTCGAGTGTTACGGCTCTTCGGACGTGGTTTCAAATTCTTGACTGCGATAAGTCATCGTGCTTCCTTTTGTATTCCGTCTCCGCCAGCTCATCGTTTCTTGGAGGCTTTGCGAGATGTTCAAACCAACCTGTTGTCGTTCAGAAGAGCCTTTGGTTCGGATCGAAGTCCCCTAACCAACCTTGAGTCTCCATGGTTGGTTTTTTCCGCCCACGAAGGCTCCGAGCCATCAGGCGTCAGGCCTTCGGCGTGGCCCGGATCCGCTGCCCGGGTTGCAATCCGGAACTGATCACCGCGGACACTCCGTCGTTGGTGAGCAGCTGAACCGACTGCCAGTCATAAGTGAGTTTCTCGGCATTCCAGACCTGAACCAGCGATTGTCCGTTCCGCTCCTGAATGCTCGCCAGCGGGATCACCACGACATCGGAGTGCCGGCCTACCTGGATCTGCGCGCGCGCGCTCATGCCGGGCCGCAGTTGTTTGATCTCCGAGCTCTGTAATTCCACCAGCGCCTCGGCAATCCTTTGGGGGCGGTCGAATGCCGCCTGCTTCAGAATGGCGCTGATCGAGGCCACCTTTCCGGAGAATACTCTTCCCTGCAGGGCGTCCACCAGGACCCGGGCTTCCTGCCCTACCTGAACCTTGCCGGCGTCGACCTCGTCCACCATGACCTTCGCGCGCATGGACGACAGGTCGGGTATCTCCAGCACGGTGTCGAGCACAAAAACGTAGCTTCCTACCTGCCGCGGCTCGTTGTTCCAGTCGCGCTTGTAAATGACCACGCCGGCAACCGGGGAGGTTACCGTGAGCGATTCGATCGCATCCAGCAAGGTATCCATGCGCGATCGGTAGTGGTTCTCGTTGGTGCGCGAAATCTGAAGATCGATCCGTCCGCTCTCGGTGACGTGGTCCAGCTTTTTGGCGAGCAGCTCAACTTTCTTTTTGGCCATGTCGCGCCGGATCTGGGTCTCGGCTATGACTATGGCGCTTTCCAGCTCAGCCTGGCGGCTCAGCTTGTTCTCGAGTTTGTCAAGATCGGCCTTGGCCTGCTCGAGCTGCAGCTTCAGGTCTCGCACCTGGATGTCGAAGTCGGAGCGCTTCTTTTGATATTCCTCCTGAACCCGCTGAAAGTTCGCCGTGTCTTCGCGCAGCCTGCGGTTGAGGTCCGAGCCGTCGAATTCCAGGAGAAAGTCCCCCTCGGAAACGTGTTTTCCTTCCTCCACCATGCGCGCCAGCCTGAAACGATTCTCCCGGGGAACTCGCGGCGGACCGATACTGACGCTGCGGGGAGATTCCAGGATTCCCGGGGCCGTGGCGATCAAGGGGAAGTCCGCGCGGGTAACGGTCAATAGATCCTTTTCGGCGGCTGCCGCTAGCGCTACGCTACGTGACGAGCGATAAAGCCAGAAACCGAGAATTCCCGAAGCCAGGAGGATGATGACTGCCAGATAAACGGTCGATTTCCGCGACATCACATGCTCCCCGCTGGACGAAGCGGAACGATAGTGTCTCCGGCTTTGAGCCCGTCCAGGATCTGCACCAGCCGGTAGCTGAAGACCCCGACCTTCACGGGTTGGATCGTGGCCGTCCCCAGACTGGTTCCTTTCTTCACGTAATACTCTCTCCGAAGGTCGACGCCCAGAAACTCGCGCGGAATGGCAATAGCGCGCGATGCCAGGGCCAGGGGGAGTTCCACACGAACCGTCATTCCCGGCTTCATTACCGTCAGATCCACAGCCTCGGGTTCGATGACCGCGCGGAAAACCTTGTGCTGAGATGCGAACCCCTTGCGCGTGGCGACACTGGTCAGGGAAGCTATTTTCCCCCGCCATACTCTTCCCGGAACCGCGTCGAGACTGAACTCGCAGGTCATTCCCGCAGAGAGGAATCGCACCTCGGTGTCGTAGACGTGACCGATGACTTGCAAGCTGGAAAGATCGGGCAGAGTCAGACACCGTCATGCGCGGGAAGAGGGTATCGCCGACCTGAACCTTCCTGTTGTTGGCCCAATTGTCACCGTAAATAATGATGCCGCCCTGCGGCGCGTCCACTTCGAGCAGCGCAAGATCGGCGTCGATTTTCTTCAATTCGATTTCGGCCTGCTCACGCTCCAGCTCGACCAGCGCGAGCTGGGCAGGGATGCTGTCCTCGTGGTTGGCCAGTCGTTCCTTTGCCTTGTCCAGGGCGAGCCTCGCCTTCTCCAGATCCAGCTGGTATTTCTGATACTGGTTTGCCGGAAGAAGTTCCTGGCTGATTTTGCCGTAGAGCTCGGCCACCTTCAAATTACCTTCCGCGAGTGCCAGCTCGTTCAAGAGATCGCAGCGCAGAGCCTCGGTATCCGCCTTGGTTTTCTCGATTTTGAGCTTGGCCTCGTCAAGCTTGCGTTCCGATTCGGCTTTCTGGCTGAGTGTGCTCGTGGCATCAAACTCGAGGATGCGCTCCCCCTGCTTTACCTGGGAGCCTTCCGGAACCAGGAATGTGATGCTGGCGCCGAACGATCTCCTCACGTCCGGAACCAGGATATCGCGGGACCGCGACGCGCGTAATTCTCCGGTCACCAGCAAAGTCCGGACAACGTCCTCCGCACTCACGGTAAAAGACTCCCCCTTTTCCGGTTTGGAAGGAGCCGGCGGACCTTGCGCCGCAACGTTCCCGAACCAGAGGTGACCCCCAAGCGCCAGAATCACGCCGCAGCGGAGCAGCATGCGGATTGCCCCGCTTGACCTGCTTTTTCCCAATCGAGCTCTCACGTTAACCACGGACAATGGATCCCTTGTCTAAGAGCCGCCTCTTGAGTGCGCAAGAACGAGCCAGCGGCGCAAGAATGGTCGAGTAATCACAGCCATATTATTCAGGACGCCCGGTGGAGCGCGGCCCGCCGGTCATGATGCGGATGGGGGCCGGCGCCTTCTGGCTCTTCAGCCAGACCTGCCATTCCTTTTCAGTCTTTTCCAGGTCCGGTCCAAAAACATCAGGGCGGGTCACAAACTCGACCGGGTCCTTCCCTGCCTGGTCCCACTCGACCAGTTCTTTTCCTTTTTCGACCCCGGCCTTCTGGATCAGATAATTGAAAAAAGTAGCGGCTTGCGCATCAAACAGCATCCGATCCTGTACCTCTTTGGGCATGGCGGCAGAGGTGGAGCCGCCGCGCATCGTAACTGCACCCGGTGGAGGAGCCTCCGTTCCCGAGCGGGGCGTGCGTTCCGGAGTTCCGACTCCGGCGCCGGGAGCGGGTTCGGCGCCCCCACCCGGACCGGAGCCTGGGCGAATGACAACCTCACCCGGCGGAGGAGCCTCAACTCCCGGACGGGGCCCCCGCCCGGGATTCCCCGTACCAGGACCAGGCTCGGCGCCCCCGGCCGGACGGAACATGACCGTCGGACCGCCCGTTACACCTCCCGCCTGCCCAGGCGCAACGAAAGGGCGCGACATCCCAAGAACGTCTTCCAACGGGAAAGCTTCCTCCATGCGATCCTGAAGGAACCTCAGGTTAGAGTTCGCCGTTCCTGACGCATAGGCAGCCAGACCGATATCCAACCAATCGGACAGTGGGCTTCTTCCCGTGTCATCGAGTCTTGACGAGCGAAACTCCTTGTCCTTGGCCACGGACATGGAAATCAAGGCATTGGCACATCGGCGAGCGGTTGTCGAGACCATGCCAGCCTGGGCGGCAGCCTTCATTTCAGGAGAGGGATTCTGAAGCCTTTCGAGCATTTCCGGAGGCAGCTGTCCGCCCGAGCGAGATTTGAGGTTTGCCAGCATCTCCTGGTTCGATGCCTCCGGAGTGAGCTGTATCAGAACCCAGCGATAGCCCATGCGGAGGACTTTGATCTCGTTCACGGAGTCCTTCTGCTCGAGTTTCGAGCAGATCACAATGGCTCCCTTGGCAAGATCGTCACCGAGAAAGGCTGAGAGCTTCTCGCGCGCCTCGGCGATCGGCTTCTCAAACGGCGCCAGGTCCGCGCGGTTCCCGGCGAAGAAATCCACACCCGAAATCACGTCCTTGAACTTCTTGAAGTTCTTGGAAAAACTATCTTCTTGAGGAAGAGCTGCGCCCAATGAAATCGCCGAAGAAAAGGCGAAGGCGCAGAGAATAACGAATGCTCTTATCATCTTTTCGAGTCCATGGACACCCAGGTATATCTACGCAGTACCACACAACTTGTTCCGTTTTTTGAACCTCTAGGCCGGTGAGGCTACGCGGGGCCCTGCATCCACATAGCTTGCGAAGAGCGGCGCCTCGAATCAGGATGATTTCGACCGAAGGCCGGCGTCACGGAGGATGCGCGCGAGTGAAGACGGAACACCCCGCTTTGTCGACTCAAAAGCCTCCTCGACCATCCGAGGTTTTTTCACGGCCAGGCTATTCAACGCCCTCGACGCCAGGATACGAACCATCCGGTTTTCATCGTCGAGCCGAGCGCTCAGATCCGGAAGGAAGCGAGGAGCACGCAATGGGAAATGTGTACCGACGCGGCCCAGCGTGTAGACAAGATGCCATCGAACGTAGGCCGAATCGTCGGCCAGAGCCTCTCGAAGGCGCTCTACGACCCTGATGAGACGTCCGGGATGTGACTCGGAAAGCCGAGCCAGCGTCTTGGCCGCCCGGTCCCGCAACCACCGATCCCGGTCATCCAGCATGTTAATCAACTCTTCGAGCCGGCGCGGATGAGCCACGACAGTCTTGACGACTTCGGAGGTAAGAAGTTTCGACAATGGAATGCGGTGTTTCTTACGATTGCGATGAACGCGGCGATGAATTCGAGTTTCGATCATAACTTTGACCTCCGGGATGGGGCCGCTGCCGTACCTGACCGATCAGCGCGCGACCGGCGGGGCTGCCCCAGCCGAGAGACGTCTGGTAAAGAAAATCTTAGGTTTTCAGTGTCTCTCTTGACGAATCCCAGCTCACCATTTTCTTTTCGCGAGCGGATCGGTTGATTAAATGGGCGCAAGAGGCCGCCCGGTGCCCCGCCAGGGCGTCTTCCATCGGCGGCTTTCGCGTCTTGACCGAAGAGAAGAAATTACGGAAGTGGATCACCGTGGCTTCCAATCCGATTTCCCGGTATTGCTCCTGTCCCGGAATAACCTCGGGTTCCCTGGTCCCCGGCAACTCTTCAGTCCGGACCTTTGGGTCTTTGTAATAGGCCTCCTGCAGTCCAGAGGCCCAGCTCTCTACGATCCAGCGATTGTCTTCGTGCGTGATTTCCGGATTAAAAGTCATTCCTGACCCGCCGAGCACCAGGCTTCCTTTGGTGCCGAGGATCTGGAACCCTCCTCCTTCGGAACCCGTCTGGTTGTTGAAAGTGCTGCTCAGGTTGGCGGTGAAACCCTCGGGATATTCCAGGATGGCATTGATCGTGTCCGGAACATCTCGAGACTCTTTCCAGCGATAGAGCTGGCCCATGGCCACAACGTGGGCCGGCATCTTGGCGTTCATCATGAAATGAATGCTGGTGCATAGATGAACGAAGAGATCCGTTGAGATCCCGCCTGAGTAATCCTGATAGCATCTCCATCGGAAGAAGCGCGCATAATCTACCGGGCGCTTCGGGGCCGGTCCCAGGAACATCTCCCAGTTGACCGTCGCCGGAGAGGCATCCGGCGGGATGGGATAGATCCAGGCGCCGCCGGCCGTATTTCGATTATAGAAGGCGCGAATCATCGTTACCTGTCCCAGTTTTCCGGATGCGATCAGTTCCCGAGCCTTCTGCTGGATGCGCGAGCTCATTCCCTGGCTTCCCACCTGCAGGATTCGCCCGCTCTTTTTCACCTCGGAAATAATGGTATTTCCTTCTTCGACCGTATAGGTCAGCGGCTTTTCAATGTAGACGTCCTTGCCGGCCCGAAGCGCGTCAACCGCCATCGTGGCGTGCCAGTGATCCGGCGTTGAGATGACTACCGTGTCGATCGATTTATCGGCGAGTATCTCGCGATAGTCTTTGTAGATTTTCGCCCTCCCTTTCGTGCGGGCCACGGCGCGCTCAACGCGTCCGGTGTATGCATCGCAAACTCCCACGATTTCGGTATTGGCCAGAGTCATGATGGCTTGCATCAGCTCATGTGACCGGGCTCCGACGCCGATCACACCCACCGTTATCTTTTCATTGGCGGGCACGGGAGCAATGGGGTCCGGGCTTTCGCCATGCAATTCCTCCAGAGCCATCCCGACGGCGGCTCCTCCGATCGCGCTCCGGTGAATAAACTCCCTGCGGTTGATTTGCATCTTTTCCGACATAGGGCCACTCCCAAAAACGGGGCATGCCACTCATGAATATTGAGTCGCGCATCATCCCGGACTAAGAAAGATTTCAATCGGATTAGAGAAACATCCAATCGAGTATGCCGCGACGCGCGAACGATGTCAACCCACAGACGATTGACGATTTACGATTGACGATTGACGATTTAAAGAGGCGCGCCGCCATCTGGTTTCAATCGTCAATCGTCAATCGTAAATCGTCAATGCAATACGTGCTACCGTCAAGGCGTAGTACGCGGTGCCCAGCAGACCGAAAAGAAATGCTCCCCAAAAATTGACCTCGGGTCCGGCGGCCCACAACCAGGCGCCGAGCAGCGCCCCCGGTGTGACGGTAATGTCTCGAATCAGATAGTACGCCCCTATCAGTTGTCCTTGATTCGAGCCGGAGCTGTACCGAATGATGAGCGCCTTGCGCGCAGGCTCGCCAAACTCTTTCAAACCACGAATCGTGAAGGCGAGCGCGAGCCAGGACAAGGTCTGCGCCTGAAGCAAGGCGAGGGGAAAGAGCGTGAAAAACACAAAGGTCAAGATCACAAAAGGCTCTCGACCATAACGATCCGACAGGTAGGCGACCGGTATGAAGCAGAGCATCGCGACGGCAACTTCCAATGCGGTTAGATAGCCGAATTCCCTGGCGCTCAAGCCGGCGCGCGACATTACCATGATAACCACCCAGGCTGCCGGGATGCGTTCGCAGAAGCGAACCAGGATGTCTGACAGAAGGAGACGCCGCAGTTCCGGCCGGAACTGCCCAACCGCAAAGCGAAACCGCAGCGGGACGTCCTTCGCGCCGCGCAACTCAATCTCGGAAATCCTGTTTTGGACCAGCATCGCAATCAACCCCAGGACGGCGGAGGCCAGGAGCCCAATACGGATGCCGGCATGCAGGCCGAACCTGTCGATCAGGATACCGCCCAAAACCGGTCCAATCAGAACCGGAATACGCTTGATGATCGACTGCAGGGCGATTCCCATTCCATATTTTTCCGGCGCAAGGTTCGTGCCCACCAGTGAGAACGTGGCCGGAAGCGAAAACGAAGCCCAGGCCAGAAAAAGAAAGGTGGCTCCCAGGACAGCGGCCCAGTGCGGAATCGCATAGACAATGAGGTACCCGGCGATCGAGAGCGCCGTAAAAAACGACAGCGCCTTCCGGTGTCCCCATCGATCGGTCAAGATCCCGCCGGGGTAAGCGTACACCGCACCCAGCAGTGTCTTGAGGCCGTCGTAGATCCCGATTACAAAAGTTCCGGCGCCAAGAACCTCGAGGTACTTGGGCACAAATCGAATCCAGAGTTCCTCGCCGCTGCCGATAAAGATTATCGCGGCCAGCAACGCCACGATATTGGCGCGAAGCCCGAAGAACTCGGCCATTCCGATTGCGGATTGCGGATTTCGGATTGCGGATTGTCGGATTGCGGATTGTTTCGTTATCTGTTTCATAGTGCGCGCACGTGACTGTCGACCCAACAGCATGCTCCGTTTTTTCCAATCCGCAATCTGAAATCCGCAATCCGCAATCGGAATAATCCGCAATCGGAGATGATCCGCAATCGGAAAAACATGTATTGAAATCTAAACCCGAACCAGACTATGGTTGGATCAAGTCGTTGGGGCACGGCAATAGCATTCGAGGAGGAAGAGAGTCCGCATGAGAACCCGATCCGTCATCCAAGTTTCTATTCTATCGATCATTGGAACGTTGTCCGCGGGCAACCTGTATTCCGATGGCTGGATTTCCCTCTTCAACGGAAAAGATCTTCAGGGCTGGCATCTTCGCAAGCCCGACGGTCCGAATCTCTGGAAAGTCGAGAACGGAGTTTACACCACTGCGGCCAAAGGGACGGACCTTATGACCGACAAGGATTTTAATGATTTTGAACTCCACGTTGAGTTCAAGATTGCGCCCGGCAGCAACTCGGGTGTCTACATGCGCGATCGATACGAAATCCAGATCCTTGATAGCCATGGCAAGCCGTCTGACTTCGGTAGCTGCGGCGCGCTCTATCGCCGTACCACACCCGCCAAGAACGCTTGCAAACCAGTGGGCGAGTGGGAAGCGTTTGACATCGTCTTTGTCGGCCAGCGCCTCACGGTTCGCCACAACAACCAGAAGATACTCGACAATATCGACGTAGGTCCCAAGGGGACCGGGGCGAGCAGCGAACGTGACGACGCCCCCGGCCCTCTCCGGCTGCAGGGAGACCACGGCCAGGTCTCTTTCCGTAACGTCAAGATCCGCCCGCTGTCCAAGGAAGAAGGGGCGAAACTACTGCTAAAGTGAACGCCCAGGCAAGCCGGCCATCCGTTTCCGTTTTTCCCAAAGCTTATTTCGACCAGCTCTGCAGTGCCCGGATGTCGCTTCTCGAGTGGATCGATGAGGCCGCGACACTGGACATAGAGGCCATCGAAATGTATGACGGCTTCTTCCAGCGGCGCGATGCCGCAGAGCTTGATCAGGTGCTCACTGCCATGGACAGAGCCGGATTGCGCACATCCATGCTCTGCTTTTCGCCTGATTTCACTCATCCCGATGCGGCCGAGCGCGTTCGCCAGCTCCACCGTCAGGAGGAGGCCATCGACCTCAGTCTGAAATTGGGAACCGTTTATTGCCGGACGCTCTCCGGGCAGAGACATCCGGAGACGTCTCCGGAGGACGGAGTGCGCTGGGCCGTCGAGGGAATTCGAGCCAGCCTGGAATATGCCCTTCCCCGCGGCGTCACTCTGTGCATGGAGAATCATTACAAAGACGGGCTCTGGCGCTACCCGGAATTTGCCCAGCGAAGCGAGGTCTACCTCAAGATCATTGAACAGATCGATTCACCCAACTTCGGTGTGCAATACGATCCCAGCAATTCCATACTCGCGGGCGAAGACCCGGTCGACTTCCTGCGGAAGGTGAAACATCGCGTTGTCACCATGCAGGCTTCGGATCGCTACCTGAAAGGAAACGCCCGGCTGCAGGATCTGAAGCAGGCTGACGGGACTCTCGGCTACTCGCCCGACCTGCTTCACGGAGAGATCGGCAAAGGGTTGAATGACTACGACGCCATCTTTCAAATCCTTCGTGAGATCAACTATTGCGGGTGGATTTCGGTCGAAGACGGCGTCGACGGATTGGAGCAGATGGCTCGCAGCGTCGAATTCCTCAAGAAGAAAATCGATCAATACTATCCCGTCAGCGCCTCCCGTCCCTTGAGTTAAAGGCGAAGCTCACCGCAAAAGCATGTGAAGACGCCCAAAAAGAGAGGGTTTGAATGACAGCCGCCGTACGCCCGCAAGGACCAAAGGGCAAGCCGATCTTCGGCAGTCTGTTTGAATTCCGCCGGGACCCGATCGGTTTCTTGACCACGCTGGCTCAAACCTATGGCGATATCGTTCATTTCAAGCTGGGCTCGCAGGACGTTTTCCTGCTCAACCATCCCGACTACATCAGGGATGTGCTGGTAACCAACAGCCGTCTATTTCACAAGAGCCGCGGGCTCGAGATTGCGCGGCGCTTCCTCGGCAACGGTTTGCTGACCAGCGAGGATGAATTTCACCGCCGTCAACGACGCCTGGCTCAGCCTGCATTCCACCGGGACCGGATCGCCGCCTACGGAGGCGTGATGGCCGACTACAGCG
The DNA here is from genome assembly GCA_963827655.1 of uncultured Acidobacteriota bacterium. GTDB lineage: Bacteria > Acidobacteriota > UBA6911 > UBA6911 > UBA6911 > CAWHCF01. The sequence goes on along the minus strand of CAWHCF010000051.1, from coordinate 38,023 downwards.
CCCGCCTGGCGCAGCGCTGGCAAGAAGGCGCCACCGTGGATATGGCGCAGGAGATGATGCGCCTCACCCTCTCGATCGTCGCAAAAACCCTGTTTGATGCCGACGTGGAGGCGGAGGCCAAAGAGATCGGCCAGGCCCTTACCGACGTCATGCAAGTATTCAGGCGAGTCACGACGCCGTTTTCCGGTGTCGTCGACCGGCTTCCGCTTCCCAGCAATCGCCGATTTCGAAGAGCGCGCGAGCGTCTCGATGCCACGATTTACCGGATCATCCACGAACACCGCGCGCGCGGGGTCGACCGGGGCGATCTTCTCTCCATGCTCCTTCTGGCTCAGGACGAGGAGGGGGACAGCGGCGGCATGACTGATCTTCAGGTGCGCGACGAGGCCATGACCATTTTTCTCGCCGGCCACGAAACCACGGCCAATGCGCTTACGTGGAGCTGGTATCTGCTGTCACAGAATCCTGATGCAGAAGCCAGGTTGCACGAAGAGCTCAAGGCCGTGCTCGCCGGCCAGCTCCCCACCCTCGACCATGTGCCCAGATTACGCTATACCGAGATGGTGTTTTCCGAGGCCATGCGCCTCTATCCACCCGCCTGGGCCATCGGCCGCCGCGCCATGAGCCCCTACAGAATCGATGACTACCTTTTGCCGGAGCGGTCCATCGTCTTGATGAGCCCGTTTGTGATGCATCATGACCCGCGCTTCTTCCCGGATCCGCACCGGTTTGATCCGGAACGGTGGACGCCGGAAGCTCAGGCTGCGCGTCCCAAGTTCTCCTACTTCCCGTTCGGCGGAGGTCCGCGGGTTTGTATCGGGGAATCCTTCGCATGGCTCGAAGGAGTGCTGGTTCTGGCTACTCTGGCACAGAAGTGGAGCATGCGGCTCGTTCCGGGGCATCCAGTGAAGCTTCAGCCGCTCATTACGCTCCGGCCCAAGCATGGCATGCTGGGCCGATTGACGATTGTACGATTGACGATTGACGATTGCAGATTGATGATTGACGGATAGCCTGGCAGCAAACGTTGACTATTGATTTTTAAATCGTCAATCGTCAATCGTAAATCTGCAATCGGCGGAAAGGGGTTTTCGAGTGGCGACAGCCCTTCACGTGAGAGATGTGCAGCTCTCCGACTTCCAGAAGTCGGTAATTGACGAATCGTTCAAGCGTCCAGTGGCCGTTGATTTCTGGGCGGCCTGGTGCGGGCCGTGCAGAGTTCTGAGTCCCGTCCTGGAACGCCTGGCTGAGGAATTCGGAGGCGATTTCCTGCTGGCCAAAGTCAACACCGAAGAGAATCCGGAACTCGCGGAACACTTTGCCATCCGGAGCATTCCCAATGTAAAACTCTTCAAGAACGGCACCGTGGTGGACGAGTTCATGGGCGCCGTTTCCGAAAGCAAGGCGCGTAGTTTTCTGCGCAAGCACTGTCCAACCGCCGCCGACCGCAAGTACAGCCAGGGGCTGGCGCTGCTCGAGCGCCGGCTTCCCGACGAGGCGCAACGTGAGTTTGAATCCGCGCTCGAACTCGATTCGTCTCATGGGGGCGCTCTGGTGGAGCTGGGAAAGATGCGCGCCACCGCGGGCGACACGGCCGGAGCTGAGTCATTCTGGAACCGGGTTTCGGTTTCGTCGCCGGCGTCGGGCCAAGCCCAGCAGCTCAAGCAATCGCTCGAATTCCAGGTCGTCTGCACTCGAAACGGTGGACCGGACGCAGCCGCCGCGCGCGCGGCGGCAGAACCGACGAACCTCGAAGCCCGGTACGCTCATGCCTGCTGCCTGGTTGTGGCTGGTGATTTCCGCGGAGCCCTGGAGGAGTTTCTTTCCGTCCTGAGCCGTGACAAGAATTTTCAAGACCAGACGGCGCGCAAGGCGATGCTGACCGTGTTCGCGCTGGTTGGGGAAAGAAGCGACCTGGCGGAAGAGTACCGGAAGCGTCTGGCCCAGGTGTTGTTTTGACCACGAAGGCACGAAGCCGCGAAAGATTCTTCGCGGCTTCGCGTCCTTGTGGTGGCAGGTATTTCTCTTAGAGTTCGAGCTTCCCGTTCACGACCATATCCGCCAGCTTGAACTTGGCTCGCAACGAATCTCCCGCCAGTCTCGATACCAGTTCTACCTCTTTGTCCTCCAGCGTCAGGGCCGGTTTTCCATCGGCTTCGCTGAGAAACTTCAGGATTAAAGGTTGCCCCGGTCCGGAAGGCGGTACGACCTCCGCCAGCGGAATTTTTTCTTTGTTCTTCTTCTGAAGATAAGTCTCTTCTTTTAGTCTCTGGACGAGTTCGGCCGGCGCGCTGCCGGGCATATTCCCCGGGAAGCCGGTGATCAGGATGGCAAAGTGAGTCGGGTCGTCGTAATTGAGCAGACTATCCAGCTGCTCCTTAGGCGCTTCAGGCTTGCGAAGTTGGACGCGGCGCGCGAAGGCTTCCCGAACGGGCCGGGAGTACCAGTGGACGACGAGCGGGATGCTGGGCCTTTCTGAAGGATCACCCACCCCGCCGGGGCCTCGCTGCCCGCCGCCGACGGGGTCACTCTCAGCGCCGCCGGGAGTCTGGGTGCCGGCTCCGCCGGGAGTCTGGGTGCCGGCTCCGCCGGAGGTGCGCGGGTACTGCTGCCGGGATTCGTTGCCATAGCCCGGCGCTCCCATCGTCCCCATGCTGAGGGTTACGCTCCTCGACCAGGGGGAGTTCTTCAGCAGTTTTTCGACTTCTTTATCATTCCATTCGCTGTAGGGCTTCGTGTCCCAGAAATCCTTGTCCGCCGCCCACACCAGAACAGAGCTCAGCAGAACTACAATTAGACTGGCACGTCGATACATGGTTTCACCTCCGGTTAGGCTCGAACGCTGGCAGCGGGGATCTTGCTGAGCAAACCTGCCAGTTCGCCTTGATTTTCGGCGCCTATCGTGAAGCAATCCAGGACGTCCTGCGCCAGGGCATATTGCAGAGCTTTATCCACCTCATGCCGGAGATCCCCCTCGCCCAGGATTTTCATTCCGATAACGCCCTTCCCTTTCGATTTCATTTCATGCAATACCGGGACCACTGTCGCCGGATCTGCATCCATGTGCGAGCCGATCGGATTCAGCCTGGCCAGGTCGATCTCCACCCAATCGGTCGCCGCTGCCGTTTTCAAAGCGCCCAGGGTGTGGCATGAGACGCCGTGGGCTCGATGATCCCCTTTTCTTTGGCTTCGCTCAGCACGGCCATGGCTCCGGTTTTCTTCTGCGGCCAATCGGCATCGAGCATACAGTGAAGCAGCAAGATGTCGATATAATCGGTGCCCAGTTCCTGACGGAAGCGCTCGAGATCGGCGCGCATCTCGGCTTCGGTGCTGGCCCGGGTTTTGGTCATGATGACTACCTTTTCGCGCTTGACGGTTCTCAACGCTTCTTTGATATGCGGATGGCTTCCGTAGCCGTCAGCGGTGTCCCAGAAAGATAGCCCCTGGTCGACCCCGGCGCGAAAAAGATCGGCCAGGCCTTCCAGGCCCAGTTTTCGGGTCTGGTTCGAGCTCTTCTTGGAGCCGACCGTGCCGGTCCCCTGGGCAAGCCGCGAGAGGCGGATGCCGGTTCTTCCAAGGGTGATGATGTCCTGAGCGTATTTTTTCTTCTCTGCGGCAAATAAATGGTACGGGAAGTTGTGCAGGCTGACGGTAGCCGCGCCGCCTGCGAGGGCGCCGCACTTCAGGAAATCGCGTCGTTTCATGATCACCCTCCGGGGGGACGTTAACTGGTGTCTATTCTATCACAGCAAGCCGAGCCGATTGACGATTTACGATTTACGATTGACGATTTCAACCAACAACCGACAATCGTCAAACCTCGCGGGATATTCTATCGACACAATATCCCTGTGGGTTTCACCGGGAAACTTTCCCGAAGTGGTCCTCAATCGTAAATCGTCAATCGTCAATCGTCAATCGTGGGATTGCTTCCAGCGCCTCGGGATTTTCGATCGACGAAATATCCGCGTCGCTTTCGCCCAGAAACCTTCGTCTGATCGCGCCGCGCACGATTTTCCCGGAACGCGTCTTGGGAAGAGCGCTGACAAAATAGATGAACCTGGGTCGAAGGGTCTTTCCCAGGTGTTCCACCACCTGGTCGGAGAGGTCTTCGGAGAGTTTATCGCTCCACTCGTTTCCCGGCTTCAGGACTGCAAAACAGGCGACGGTCTCCCCTTTAAGTTCGTCAGGAATTCCGATGGCCGCAGCTTCGGAGACAGCTTCGTGCGCAATGAGCGCGGATTCAACTTCGGCGGGTCCCGTCCGCTTGCCCGCAACTTTAATGGTGTCATCCGCGCGGCCGTGGATAAACCAGAAACCGTCCTTGTCGACCAGCGCCCAATCCCCGTGGAACCAGACGCCGGGCCAGCGTGAAAAGTAGGTCTCGATATATCGCTGCGGATCATTAAGGAAGCCGCGGGTCATCGACGGCGCAGGCTGTTTGAGCACCAGATAACCCAGCGTATTGCGGACCGGTCTTCCCTCGTCATCAACGACGTCCACATCCATGCCCAACCCGGGTCCGCCGAGCGAGCAAGGCTTCATTTCTGACATCGGCGGCGCTGCCAGCAGGCAGCCCATAAGCTCGGTGCCGCCCGAGATATTGATGATAGGGCGGCGTCCGCGTCCTACCTTGTGGAAGAACCAGAGATAAGATTCCAGATCCCAGGGCTCCCCGGTCGACGCCAGAATCCGAAGCGAGTCCAGGTCGTGACGTTCCACCCAGGCATCGCCCGAACGACGCAGAAGGCGAATGGCCGTCGGAGAAATTCCCAGGTGCGTGAGTCGATGCCGGTCCACCATTTCCCACACACGGTCCGGGTTGGGCCAGTTGGGCGCTCCCTCGAACAGAAGCACCGACGCTCCCAGGAATGTCGTCCCGATGATTTCCCAGGGGCCCATCATCCATCCCATATCCGTGAGCCAGAAGAATCGATCGCCGGTCTTCACGTCCATGAAGTAGGCGAGCTCCTTTGCAACCTTCGCCAACGTACCGCCCTGCGTGTGAAGCGTTCCCTTCGGACGGCCTGTCGTTCCTGAGGTGTAGAGAACCAGACAAAGGTCTTCGGCGTCGAGCTGCTCGGTCGGAACATCGGCCGACGAGTTGACGGCCACGCGGTCCCACCAGAGATCCCGCCCATCGACCCAGGAGATCGGCTCACCGGTGCGCCGGAGTACAATCACCGACTTGACGGACGGAACCGACTGCAGAGCCTGGTCGGCCGCGTCCTTGGTGCGAACATGTTTCCCTCGACGGTACGATCCGTCGGCCGTGAAAAGGAGCTTCGCGCCCGAATCGCGCAGCCGCACCGCGAGCGCCTCCGGACCAAACCCCGCGAATACGGGCACCGCGACCGCCCCGATCTTCCAGGCCGCGAACAACGCCGCCACGATTTCCGGAACCATCGGCATGTAAATACCGACCGTGTCGTGCCGGCCGATGCCGAGTTCATGCATGCCGGCCGCGATCCGGCACACTTCCGAATTCAGATCCCGATAAGTCACCGTCCGCGTTTGTCCGTCATCCCCCTCCCACAAAACTGCAACCTGGTCCGGACGAGTTTCGAGGTGACGATCCAGGCAATTGTGAACCAGGTTAATCTTTCCCGACACAAACCAGCGGCCCCACGGAAAGCCGCGGGAATCATCGAGGACTTCGCTATAAGGCGCATACCACTGGACGCCCAGGTCGTCCAGACACGCTTCCCAAAACCAGCGAATGTCGGCCACCGAGCGCGCGAGGAGTTCGGCATAGCTATTAATGCCGTGCCGGTCCATAAGACGGCGAACGTTCGCCGAAGCCGAATACTCTTCCGAAGGCCGCCAGATAATCTCGTCTTTCATGCTCATACATGAAAAAAACAACCACTAAGACGCGAGGACGCGAAGAAACACAAAACTAGCTACGGCTTCTTCACCGTGGGATAGCTGATTCCCAATTGCTCGAGGTAGGTTTTGTGCCGGGCGGGGTTGAAGTAGTACTTGCGCATCTCCGGACGGTAACGCTCCATCACCTTCGTGTTCAGCTCGATTGCCGGCCGGTCCTGGGGACCAATGAAAGGCGTATATTTCGTGTCTTTAGTTTGAACCTTGCGGAAATACTCCCACGACTGCTCGACCAGCGCCGGCTTCAGCAGGATATCGAGCATTGTCATGGCCATCACCTTGGCTCCCGCCGTGGCTCCTTTGTGAGCGATAGGAGTCGCCATGGCAACGGCGTTGATCCAGTTGTGACCCGGTAACCCCGGGATATTTGACGGGTATCGCAGCGTCACCGTAGGCACCGACCATGAGACATCCCCGATATCGTCCGAACCGCCGCCCCGCTTGTTTTCCTCCTTGATCGGTTCCTCCAGTTTGGCAAGTTCAGTATTCAGTCCCTTTTCCTCCGATTTCACCTCGAGCTGGACTGCCTTGGCCAGAATCTGGTCGGCTTCGCTCCATTGCGGCAGGCCCACTTTGGTGATGTTCTCGTAGGCGGATTCTGCGATCGGCTTGTTGAAATGCTGGGGCCAGGCCGAACCGAGTATGCGCCAGTTGACTTTCGTGGCCGTCATCATCCCGGCCGCCTGCGCCATCGTGTTCCCCATTTCGAGCAGCTCCTTGGTGCGCGGGTAGTCGGTCTCGCGAAAGTAGTACCAGACGGCGGCGTTCGACGGCACGACGTTGGGCTGGTCACCGCCATTGGTGATGACATAGTGGGAACGCTGCTGGATTCGCAGATGTTCGCGCCTGAAGTTCCAGGCGATGTTCAGGAGTTCGACCGCGTCGAGCGCGCTGCGGCCTCGCCATGGAGCCCCCGCGGAATGGGCGCTCTCTCCTTGAAACGTGTACTCCACGGACACCAACCCGTTACCCGATTCGGAGCCATACGAAACGCTCAAGTTATCGCTGACATGGGAAAAGATAGCGACGTCCACGTCCTTGAAGCAGCCCTCGCGCACGAAATAGGCCTTCGTGCCGAGCAGCTCTTCGGCAACTCCAGGCCAGAGACGAACCGTTCCGGGGAGGCGCTCCCGCTCCATCAGCTTCTTGATTGCGAGAGCCGCCGTAATATTGACCGCCTGACCCGAATTGTGTCCCTCACCGTGCCCCGGCGCCCCCACGATCAGCGGATCGCGATAAGAGACCCCGGGCTTCTGAGAAGCTTGAGGAATTCCGTCGATGTCCGATCCCAGGGCAATGACAGGTTTCCCGGATCCCCAGCTCGCCATCCAAGCCGTCGGAATTCCCGCAATACCTTCCTGGACCTGGAAGCCGTTCTTCTTGAGAATGTCGATGCAATACTTGGAGGTTTCAACCTCCTGAAAGCCAAGTTCGCCGAAGCTGAAAATCATGTCCACAACTTGCTGCGTGAAGTCCTTCATCGAATCCACTTGGTTCGCGGCCTCGCGCTTCAAGGCCTCGAGCCTGCCCTGACTGTCCTGGGCGACGGGCACGCCGGTGTTTACCAGGAGCGCCAGTAACGAAATCGAGCAAAGTCTTCTGAAGGTGCGCATTCGTTTCCTCTCTTCTTCTTGGCGTCTTCGTCTTCTTGGTCAGCGATTGTTCGCAGAAACAGGACCGTAAGAGGCCGGCGCGGTCTTTCGATTGCCCGGGTCGACGATCGCCTGGTTGGCCAGAACCAGGAATTCCTGGCGAATATTGAGGTGGTCGTAAGGACGCACCTGCGTCATGAGAATCGCGATCATTCCCTCGGAAGGGTCCACGGAAAAATACGTGCAAAACGCGCCTCCCCAGCCGTAGTTCCCGACCGATCCCGGCTGACCGGTTTTTCCCACGTCGGTGACAACCGAATACCCGAGGCCGAATCCAAAACCGGGTCCGGTGAGCCAGATCGGAAGATCACCGATGTGGTTGGAGGTCATCAATTCAACCGTCTTGCGTCCGAGAAGGCGCACACCATCCAGTTCCCCACCGTTCAGCATCATCTGGTGAAAACGAAGATAGTCCGTCGCGGTGGAGACTAAACCCCCGGCTCCGGCATGGTAGACATGGGGTTCTTTCACAAATCGGCTCTCTGTGTTGGGCGCGTCGGCCAGCTTGATTTTCTTGTTCTCGTCGGGTTCGTACTGGGCGCAGAAGCGCCCTAACTTCGACTTGGGCAGGTAAAAGTGGGTATCGACCATCTTCAACGGCTTGAAAATCCGCTCGCGAAAGAATTCATCCAGGGTCTTTCCCGAGACTACCTCCACCAGCCGGCCGACCACGTCGGTTGCCGGGCCGTATTCCCAGGCATCTCCCGGGTGAAAGTTCAGGGGCAGCTTCGCAACGCGCCGGATGACGTCGGCGACCGTTTCAGCCGGATTTTGCCGCGGCGAGGCTTTGAGATATTCAGCCTGGGTTAATCCGCGATAGGCATTGGGGAGGCCGGCCGTATGAGTCAGCAGATTGCGAATGGTAATCGGCCGCGCCGCCGGTACCAGCTTGTAGGGCGCGCCGACTCGCTCCCCGGGAGACGGGAGCTGAGCTACCCTCATCTGGGAGAACTCCGGCAGCCATTTGGAAATCGGATCGGAAAGGAGAAAATGTCCCTCCTCGAAAAGCATCATTGCGGCCACCGAAGTGATCGGCTTGGTCATAGAGGCAATGCGAAAAATCGCGTCGCCGGTCATCGGTGATTTGCCCTCGACATCCCGGTAGCCAAGGGCTTCGAAATGGACCACGCGGCCGTGACGGGCAACCAGCGTGACGACACCGGGAACGTCCTTGCGATCGACGTAACGCTGCATCGCGACCCGGATTCGCGCCAGGCGATCCGACGACATCCCCACCTCCTCGGGCTTGCCCGATGGCAGTCCCTGGCTCGCCTGCGCGAGAAGAGCACCCAGCCGGGGAGGTGAGGCCAGGGCGAAAAGCAACCCGAAAAACAACAACGCTCTCGGTGCACTGTATCGCTTCATGGCAGCTCCTGATTGCGTCTTGGCGTCGTGAACTCGATGGTCGACGCAAGGAAAGGCCGGCTTCAGCGTTCTGTAACCGGAGGCTTTTTCAAGACCGCCAGGTGTTCCCGGTAAGAAGTCCGTACCGTGATGAAGTCTGGGTGCTCGATTTTCAGCTCGCTGGCTATCTGCCGGATCTCGCTGTCTTCGACGGTGCTGACCGATTGGTCTGCCGAGGAGACCGCAAACAGACAGTGAAGCAGCGCCATCTTCTCTTCTCGTGTTGCGATGTTGTTGAATTCGCGTGTGACCAGATAGTTCTCGGTCGCGCCAAAAAGAATGCTCTGAGTCTTGGCCATCTGAACCACGATAACAGCCTGCTCCTCCGGCAGTCCCCCCTTTTCCATGACGATCTGCTCCATCGCATGGGTCTCTTCGGGACTGATATGAAGATCGGCGCGTGCGGCGCGGCTCAGGATGTAGGCAAACGACGCGATGAACTTCGCCCGTTCAGGTTCAAGCTTATCCAGCGCGCCCACGATCTTGCGCACCGTCTCAGTTTCAGCCGAACTCTGTGAGGGCGCGGACCTCGCCGGGTCCAACCCCAGGAATCGAAGAATCGACATAGGAAGGACAACTTACCACGAAGATGGCAAGAGGCAAAGAAGGGTGCTTTACAAACTGGGGATTTCCTCCTCGTACACGTTCCCGTTTCCGTTCCCGTTTTTCCGGCGGTATCCTATAGTAATGCCGTTTACGACCCCGATATCTCAGGCCCAGTGGGTTAGCGACTGAATCCGCAGCTATACTTGATTGACCGGGAACGGGAACGGGGAACGGGAACGGGGACGGTTCTCCAAAAATCGGTTAAGCACCAGCGCAATAAAGGAGAGAAAATCATGTCGAAGCTTCTGTTGCTGCGAGGCGTCCTTCCGGGCGCATTTGTCGTGTTGTTGGCGGCCTTCTCCTTTGCTCAGGCCTTGAGCGGAACGATCGTGGGCACCGTCAGCGACCAGGGAGGGGCGGTTATTCCCGGCGCCGTCGTGGTTTTGACCAACGACGCCACGGCGTTCAGCCGCAGGGTCGAAGCCAATTCGAGCGGGCAGTACGTCGCCTACTCAATCCCTACCGGCGCGTACACGATCACGGTGGAGATGCCCGGATTTCAGAAGCTGGTCCGTTCGGGTTTCGAGCTCACCGCGGCCGACACCCTCACGGTGAACCTCGAGCTGCGGGTCGGCCAGGTCTCCGAGACGCTGGAAGTGGTGGCGACCGCCCCCCTGCTTCAGTCGCAGACCGCTGCCGTCTCGAACCTCGTCACCAACCAGGAAATGACGAACATGCCTCTCAACGGCCGCACCTTCACCTCGCTGATGCTGCTTGCGCCTGGCGCGCACACCGGATCCAGCGGCAATCTCGAAACCTCTCCCTACGCGATGAGGGGGAGCACAAACATCAGTGTCAACGGCTCCAGCGCCCAGAATAACAGCTACCTGATTGACGGGATCGGGAACCGAAACCTCTGGCTCAACACCTTGATAATGGTCCCTACCGTCGACTCCATCCAGGAGATTCGCGTTCTGACCAGCAACTACTCGGCCGAATACGGGACCGCCGCCGGCGCCGTCACGGTGGTACAGTCGCGCTCGGGAACAAACGAGTTTCACGGCGGCCTGTACGAGTTTCTGCGCAACGACAAACTTGACGCCAACACGTTTTTCAATAACCGCGCCGGGCTGCCGCGGCCAGCCTTCCGCCGCAACGAGTTTGGCGGCACAGTGGGCGGACCGCTCGCTCGCGGCCGTACCTTCTTCTTTGCCGACTACCAGGGAATCCGGATCCGGCAGCCGCGGACGGTCACTTCCACCATACCGACACTGGCCCAGCGCCAGATGGTCGCAACCGGCGATTTCGCCGGGCTCGGCGTCCCCATCTACGATCCTTACAGCCTGGTCCCGGGGAGTACGACGGCCCGCGAGCCCTTCCCCGGAAACCGCATCCCGCTTGCGCGTCTGGATCCGGCCGCCCTCAAGCTGATGGCCTTGCTGCCGGCCCCAACCTCGCCGGCGGCGACGCGAAACTTCGTTTTCAATCCGACGCTTTCGCAGCGCACAGACCAGTTCGATGTCAGGATCGATCAGAACGTCGGAAGCTCCGATCGGCTCTTCTTCAAGTACAGCTTCGATGACACGGACCTGACGGTGCCGGGGGCGCTTCCTGTTGACAACGCCGGCGGAGTTCCGATCGGTCCCTTTCTCTCGGCAACCGGCCCGGAGTCGGGAACCACTGTGCCTCTGAAGAACCAATCGGCCACGCTCAACTTCACCAAGGTGCTCGGCGCCGCCACGGTGAACGAGAGCCGCCTGGGGGTCGTGCGCTGGAACCAGTTCATCGATCCGCTGGGAAATCCCTTCGCCACGGCCGATGCTCTCGGGATCCCCGGGATCAACATCAACGACAAGTCGGGCGGCCTGCCCGCGTTTTCCATCACTGGTTTTCAGGTCATCGGCGATAACTCCACCTTCCCCGAGTCAAGCCAGACCACGAGCGCGCATTTCGAGAACATCATGACGTTGGTTCGTGGCTCCCATACCCTGAAGTTTGGCGGCATGTACGTTCGCCACCTTTTTAACGGCTTCTCCGCCTTTCCCACGCGCGGCGCCTACACCTTCAACGGCCAGTTCTCGCGCCAGATCGGCTCGACCACGGCTCAAACCGTTTTGGCGGACTTCGCCCTCGGAGTGCCGAACGGAGTCAATCGCAATATCCTGGAAGGAATTTTCGGGATGCGTTTCTGGAACCTGTCCGGTTTCGCCGACGATTCCTGGCGGGTTACCAACCGGCTGACCTGGAACTTCGGATTGCGCTACGAGCTGTTCGCTCCGCCCTATGAGGTCAAGGACTACTGGTCGAACTTCGATGTTGCCACGGGCCGCCTGGTCCTGGCGGGCGGGGACAGCGGCCGCCGCCTGCGCGACTTCGACACCAACAACCTTGCGCCCCGCATGGGCATTGCCTACCAGCTCACATCAGATCAGAAGACGGTCCTGCGCAGCGGCTTCGGCGTCTCGTACGTCGAGGCGGGCCAGGGAGGCGGTCAGCTGTACAAGAACCTTCCCTTTTCATTTCTCCAGGTCATCAGCACCGACCAGAACGGGGTGCCGCCGCTGCGCATCAGCGACGGTATGCCGGCGCCGGTCCGCCCTGACATCAACGACCCCGTGCAGCTTTCGGGCGGAAATCCGAACGCCTGGGACTTCCACCTCCAGGCGACGCGAGCCATGCAGTGGAGCCTTGGAATCCAGCGCGAGATTCTGCCCAACTTGCTGCTCGACGTTTCCTACGTCGGGTCCCGGACGTACGGGTTGATCTCAAACGTTAACATCAACCAGTCGTCGCCCGGACCCGGAGCGCAAGGGCCGCGCCGGCCTTTCTTTCCGATCAACCCGAATGTCACCAACATCACATACCGCACCAACTACGGCGCGTCGAAGTACCATTCGCTCCAGACCCGGGTTGAGCGCCGCTATGCCCAGGGTCTGGCGCTGGCGCTCTCTTACACGTGGTCGAAGTACATGTCAAACTCCGGGAACATCAATGGCGGAGGCAATGGGCCGCCACAGGACGCCCAATGCTACCGGTGCGAATGGGGAGCAATGCCCGACGACCGGGCCCACGTGGGCGTGCTCAATCATGTCTATGAGCTGCCCTTCGGCATTGGGCGGCGCTACGCGCGGAGCGGCGCGCTCGGGCACATCGTCGGAAACTGGAATCTCTCGGGAATCTGGAGCTTTTCAACCGGCCAGCGCTTTACGCCGGCCCTGGCGGCCACGGTTTCGAACTCCGCCGGAGGCGGCGGCGAGCGCCCAAACCGGGTGCTGGACGGCAACCTGCCGAGCGACCAGCGGACGATCGATCGCTGGTTCGACCTGGGAGCTTTTGTCACGCCCGCGCAGTTCACTTTCGGCAACACCGGGCGCGGAATCCTGGAAGGCCCGGGCTACTATAACGTCGACCTTGGTATCCACCGGAACTTCCCGATCGGCGAGCGCTATCGCCTCAGCTTTCGTTGGGAGATGTTCAACGCCTTCAATCGGGCGAATTTCGATGTTCCGAATGCCGTGATCGGAAATCCGGTGGCGGGTCAGATCAGCGGGACCGCCCCGGCGCGCGTCATGCAGGCGGCCCTCAAGCTGGAATTTTGATCAAGCGTTCGTGTTTTCTGGCGTCTTCGCGTCCTGGTGGTTTCTCTATTTCGTCGAAAAAGTGCGGCTGGTCTTCTTGCTCGGCACCGCAACCGTGTAACTCTTCCCGTCCGGGGCCACCGACAATCGAACATGCTCCCCGCTGCACTGCTCGACGTCGTTGGCGGTCAGAGCGGGATCCGCATTGTCCTCTGGTTTTGTCTGCACGTTTCGATGAACGGCGAAAAGCGCTTCGACACTGGGAGTTGATTTCAAGAGCCGGACCACCGCTTCGCTTCCGCCTTTTTTTGCGCCATTGTTCATCACCGCCACGCGCGGCTGAAGCGCCTGGATCAAGGCCGGGTGATTGCTGATATCCATGCCGTGATGGGTCACCTGATACACGTCAACCGGACTCACGAGGCTTTTGGGGCAAACGAGCTTGTGCTCGACATTCCACGTGAGATCGCCGGCATCAAAGAACTCCCAGCCGCCGAAACGCGAGCACGAATGCAAGCGATCTTGCATTATCGGAGTTATCCAGCTCCTTGGCCTCGTGCTTCGGGTTTGCCGTGCATTCGCGGATCTGTCCCGCGTCGCTCTTCTCGCCCGACACCACGCCATGGGCGGCGTACACTCTCAGCGTGACATTTGGAGTTCCCTGGAGTTGCTTCAGTCGAATCTGGTCGCCTGGCTTGAGGACAGTCGTCTGCCCCTTGGAGGCGCGTTTATAGTTGTCTACCAGCTGGGGCGTAATGTCGCTCTGCGGCAATTGGGGAAACCCGTGGTCGTAGAAGTTCTTTATCGGAATGAGCTCCGCAAGGCGTTGAATACCTCCGAAGTGATCGGTATGCCAGTGGGACGTGATGTAATGGTCGATCTGCTGGATCCCCGCAACCTCCCGGGCCAGCTTCGCTATGCGTTCCGGGTCGCGCTCTCCCGGCCAGCCGGAATCGACCAGTAGCGACTCTCGTGAAGGGGTCACAATCAGGGTCGCGGCACCACCTTCGACGTCGCACCAGAAGATATCCAGCCCGCCCGCGGCCGGAACTCCCCACAGCGCCGAACTGAGGGCAAACAAAATGATGAGTACCAAAGTCGCCCAGGTCATGGATCCTCCTCTTTCTCGCATCCCGGTGGTTGGTTTTTCTTGCGCCACCACCGCGATACCGCAGAGCCTCGCGGTGCGAGCGCAGGGGTATGATAGCTTGCTTTTGATTACGTCTCTCTATATTTATCAGGGCGACAGGTCCTTCTGTTTTATCCTTCGAGGAGGAACTCATGGCGAAACTCATCGGGTCTTCAATTCTTCTCAGCCCTGTGCATTACACGGCTGTTTGCCGCCGAGGGAGCCTGGATCGCTCTTGCGCCCGCGGGCGATCCCCGGCAGGAAGTGGGAGCGGCCGAGCTCAACGGCAAGATTTATATCGTTGGCGGGCTCCCCTCGACCAACCGAGTGCAGGAGTACGATCCTGCGACCAATACCTGGAGGATTGTGGCCTCGCTTCCGATCGCGGTCGATCATCCGGGAGCGACTTCACTGGGTGGGAAACTCTACGTCATGGGTGGAAACACGGCGAACGGTTCTACCAACGCCCTGTTCGAATACGACCCGGCCACGGATCAGTGGACCCCGCGCCCCTCGATGCCGACGGCGAGAAATGCGCTCGGTTCTGTGGCAATCTCGGGAAAAATCTATGCAGTCGGCGGCGCCGGCACCGGTGTGACCGGACGGGAACTCGAAGTCTACGATCCCGCTACCGGCATGTGGACGCAGCTTCCGCCGATGCCGACGGGCCGTAATCACCTGGCCGCTGGAACCATTGGCGGAAAACTGTATGTCGCCGGAGGCAGGCCGGGAAATCTTGCTGCGCTCGAAGTCTTCGATCCCGCCACCAACACCTGGACGCCCAGGGCCCCGATGCTGACGGCCCGCTCGGGACATGCCGGCGCCGTTGTCCGGGACAAGTTCTATACATTCGGCGGCGAAGGAAATCCCAACAGCCCGATCGGCATATTCCAGGAGGCGGAGGTTTATGACCCGGCGACCGATTCCTGGAAGTCGCTTGATCCTATGCCGACGCCCAGGCACGGGATCGGCGCCGCGGCCATCGGCAATCGAATCTACATACCGGCCGGGGCCACGCAGGCGGGCGGGGGGAGCCACACCGGCGCCAACGAGGCCTTTGTAGTTCAGCCCGAGAAGTTGTTCTTTGCTCACTTCGCCTCAGGGAGTGGAATCTCAACAGAGACCGTGGTCGGCAATCCTGTGGAGGGTCGATCGTCGCTGGTCACGGCGGAATTGTTCGATCAGAGCGGAAATCCGCTGCAGGCGGATCTGGGTGGAAGCACACGCAGCAAAGCCACTGCGCTCGTGGATGCGCTGGGTTCTCTGACCTTGCGCAGCGCTGATCCTGGCTCCACTCTGAGAGTCGGCTCTCTTCTGATCTCCTCGGAACTTCCCGGCGAGCGGCACGGTTTTGTTTGCCAGCTCATTGCCGGGATTTCGAGGCCTTGCCGCCGTGGGCGCAAGTCCTCCGCTGGCGCGGTTCTTCGTGGCCGTGCAGAGAGATCCCTTCGGTCAGATCGACAGCGGCATTGCCCTGAGCAATACCACGGAGACGGCGGTGACCGTTACGCTGGTCCTGCGTAACGAAACCGGCGCCGATCTGGCAAGCCGCACCCTCAGCCTTCCGCCGCGCGGGCAATTCGCAGCTTTTTTGACGCAGGTATTTCCCACTGCGGATATTGTCACGTTTACCTTCCGCGGAACCGTGACTGCGATAAGCACCGGGCCGGTGGCCGCTCTTGCCCTGCTTTTCACAAGTAACGAGTTCGCCACTCTCCCGGTCGTGGCATACTGAGGAAATTCGGGGACAGGCTCCATTGCTTATCAAAAGGCCAACGGATCGAAGTTTCGCCACGCAATTTGGAGCCAGTCACCAGCAATCCCTGAAGGATGGCGGTCATGACTGACAATACGCACAGCTTCTTCGGCAATGTCACGCGCCAGTTTGACCGGGCGGCCGCTTTCACCAAGTACCCGAAAGGGCTGCTCAACCAGATCAAAAAGTGCAATAGCGTTTATCGCTTTCAGTTTCCTCTGCGCAACCTCGACGGCACCTTGGAAGTCATCTCCGCCTGGCGCGTCGAACACAGTCACCACAAGCTGCCGGTGAAGGGGGGAATTCGATTCAGTCCTAGTGTCAATGAAGACGAGGTCATGGCCCTGGCCGCGCTGATGACCTACAAATGTGCCATCGTCGATGTGCCTTATGGAGGAGCTAAGGGGGCGGTTCAGCTTGATCCGCAGCGGTACACCGCAGAGCAGGTCGAGCGCGTGACTCGCCGCTACACTCATGAGCTCGCGAAGAAGAACTTCATCGGGCCGGGCATCGACGTTCCGGCCCCCGATTACGGAACCAGCGAGCGAGAGATGGCCTGGATTGCCGATACCTATATGGCCATCCATCCGGGCCATCTCGATGGGTTGGCGTGCGTGACAGGCAAGCCGGTCACCCAGGGAGGCATCCAGGGACGCCGCGAGGCCACGGGACGGGGAGTCTACTATGCCCTGCGCGAAGCATGCTCCCACAAGGAAGACATGCGGGCGCTCGGCTTAGTCTCAAGGGATCGAAGGGAAACGCCTGGTAGTTCAGGGACTCGGGAATGTCGGTTACCATACGGCAAAGTATTGCCGGGAAGGTGGAGCCCTGATTATTGCCATCGCCGAACGGGAGGGAGCCATTCTCGATCCCAAAGGCCTCGACGAGGCGAAGGCTTTCGCCCATCGCAAGGAGAAAGGCTCCATACTCGACTATCCGGGAGCGACCAACATCCCGAACACAGAGGATGCTCTCGAGCTGGATTGCGACGTCCTGATCCCGGCCGCTCTCGAAAACCAGATCACGCTGAAGAATGCCCACAAGATCAAGGCCAGAATCCTGCTCGAAGCCGCCAACGGTCCCACTACTCCCGAGGCGGAAGAGATTCTCCTGCAAAAGGGCGTCCTGATCATTCCCGACGTGTACACCAATTCGGGAGGCGTAACCGTTTCCTACTTTGAGTGGCTCAAGAACCTGTCGCACGTACGTTTCGGCCGCATGGGAAAGCGTTACGAGGAGGCCGTGGAGCAGCGCCTGCTTCGGGCGATCGAGTTGGCTACGGGGAAACAGTTCACCGAAGGGGAAAAGGCCGCCGTCGTACGCGGCGCGGACGAGCTGGACCTGGTTAACTCCGGTCTCGAGGAAACGATGGTCGTGGCCTACAACGGCATTCGAGATGCCTTGAAGGCAAACCCGAAGCTCAAGGATCTTCGAACCGCAGCCTTCCTCAGCGCCATCGACAAGATTGCCCGCTCGTACATGGAACTAGGAATCTTCCCGTGAAACTTTTTTGCAAGATCTGGTGTTTCTTCGTGTCTTGAGTCTTAGTGGTATTTTTGTCAGAACTCAACCACGAAGACGCGAAGAAACACTGCATCTCGGATCAACCACACCGACGCGGTGTCAGGCGAGCAATTCCTTGATGACGCGACCGCCGAACTGGCTGAGCTGCTTCTCCCTTCCCTGGTGAAAGTAGCGGAGCCTGGCGTCATCCAGTCCGAGCAGGTGGAGCAGAGTTACATGGAAGTCGGGCATGGAGTGAACCACCTCGACGGCCTGCTGGCCGATCTCGTCGGTGGCTCCGATCACTTCGCCGGCCTTGACGCCGCCGCCGGCAAGCCAGACGGTCATTGCCCTGGCGTTGTGATCCCGTCCGAAAGCCTTGGCGCCCCCCCGGATGCCATTGTCGGGGGAACGGCCAAACTCGCCGCCCCAGACAACCAGGGTGCTCTCCAGTAGTCCGGTGCGCTTGAGATCCTTCAGGAGCCCGGCGATGGGCTTCGCCGTGGCGCGCATCCGGTTAGAGTGCGCGCGCTCGATGTAATCGTGGGAATCCCAGCCGGTAGAGTACACCTGAACGAAGCGCACACCGTTAGCAACCAGACGCCGGGCCAGGAGACAACGCCGGCCGAAACTGTCGGTTTCCTTTTCACCAATGCCATACATTTGTCTGGTTTCTTCAGGTTCCTTTTCGATGTCGACCACCGCCGGAACCTCAGCCTGCATCCGGTAGGCCAGTTCATACGACTCGATGCGCGCCGCCAGCTCCCCATGCCACGGCTGCTTTTCTTGATGATATTCATTCAGGGCGCGCAGCAGGTCCAGGTTTTGCCGCTGCACCTCCGGCGCCACTCCGGAAGGCGGATTCAGGTCCAGGATCGGCGGTCCGGCAGGACGAAACTCCGTCCCCTGATACTGGGCCGGGAGAAACCCGTTGGACCAATTCGCGCTCCCGCCCTGAGGATGAATGATGTCGGGCAGCACCACGAAAGCCGGAAGATTCTCGTTCAGCGGTCCCCAACCCGTATGTCACCCAGGCTCCGGCGGCCGGATCGCCTCCGAATTTGTTGCCCGTGTTCAAATGATAGAGCGCGGTAGGATGGTTTGTACTCTCAGCGACGAGACCTCGATAGAAACAGATGTCGCCCACACATTCCATGAGAGGCTCGTAGTGTTCTGAAATCTCCAATCCTGTCCGGGATGACCGGATGAACTTGAAAGGGCTGGACACGTAGTAGCGTTTGCCGCTCTCCATCGCGGATGCATATTGGCTCTCGCGAACAAATTCGGTCAGATGGAGCTGCTGCAGCTTTGGCTTGGGATCAAACGTGTCGATGTGACTCGGGCCCCCTTCCATCAGGAGAAAGATGCATGCCCTGGCTTTCGCCGGATGGTGGGGCTTCTTCGCCGCCAGGATTCCTGCCCGGACCTCATCCTGCCGAATCAAAGACGACAGCGCGACCGAGCCGATCCCGGCTGCCAGCTGGAAGATGAACTCTCGTCGATCCGGCGCTGCGATCCTGACTGGAGAATTTCGATAGGCCATCATCGTCCTCAGGATTGACGATTTACGATTGACGATTGGAATCGGCCGACGACTTTTCAATCGTCAATCGTCAATCGTAAATCGTCAATAAACATAAGCGAATTCGTTCGAGTTCAGCAGCACGAGACACAGTTCGGCCAGAGCGCGGACGCCGGCCGTTACTTGACTGGGCTTCAGGTTGAACTCGTAAGCCGCCGGATCCCAGTCTTCTTCAAAATCGAATTGTTTTCCTGTCAATTCCCCGATAATGCTGCGCACGATCCGCCTGGGAGCGATTTCCGTGCGCGGCGGACCTGCCGCGTGATACCGGTTCATTCTTTCGAGGTGCTCAAGGCAGCGCGTCATTTCGTGAGGAGCAGGACGTCGCTGGAACACCATGAGAAACGCGCGCTCGATTGCGGCTTTCGGGCTGCGGCTTGCGGATTGCCCAATCGCTTTGTCCTCCTTCAATCCGCAATCCGCAGTCCGAAGACCGCAATCGACGTTGCGCGCCATTTCAAGGGCTGCGTCGTTCAAGAACTGGCTGTTGAAAAGAGCAAATACCTGCGGCGCCGTGACACTGGCGTCGCGCTGTTCACACGACTCGTTCAGGTTCGGTCCGTTGAATACTTCAAGCAGCGGATTCGGCAGGTTGCGCTGCTGAAAAGTATAGATCGTGCGACGGTTCCGCTGCGTCTTTGCGGCCGAGGGCTCGTACGCCGGCGCGATCGTCCCCATGATCTGGCGCGGCTGCAGCGCCAGGTCCCGATTGATCTCCGGAAAAACCCCCGGACCTCCCGCCTCCAGATTCAGAGCGCCCGCCGCCGCAAGAATTGAATCGCGCAACTCCTCCGCTGCCAACCTTCGAGGTGAGAAATGCGATAGCAGCTTGTTTTCGGGGTCGACCTGGCGAAGCCTGTCAACCTCGGGATGTGCAGCCGAACGTTGATACACCGCCGATTTTACAATGAGGCGGTGCATAGCCTTGATGCTCCAGCCGTGCTCGACGAAGTAGCCGGCCAGCCAGTCCAGCAGCTCCGGGTGCGTCGGTCTCTCCCCCGTCTTGCCGAAGTTATTGCCGGTCTTCACCAGGCCGCGGCCGAAGTGATGCTGCCAGATTCGGTTCACCATTACGCGCGCCGTCAGCGGATTCGATGGACTGGCGATCCAGCGGGCCAGGGCAAGCCTGCGCCCTTCGGTTGCCTGAGGGATGGTCACTGCAGCGCCCTGCGCGGCGCTGAACACCGCGGGCAACACCTTGTCGCCGGGCGATTCCAGGCCGCCTCCGATCAGAATGTGCGTGTCCGGCGTAGGGATCTTTTTTTCCGCTCCGCCGCTCGAAACACTGAGCGAGAGCGGCTGGTACCGCTGCAGCTCGCGCTGATAGTACTCGATACGTTTTCTGAGCGCCCGGATCTGTTCCCCTGCCTCGTCGGCCACGCCATCGCGCACAACTTCTCTTGGAAGTTCGCTGATCTGGGAAACGCCGTGCCGCTTGAGTAGAAGCTCCTGGGCTCCGGCCTCCAGAGCCTTGCGCCGGCGTTCGTTTTCTTCGATCCTGCGCTTGACTTGCGTCACAGCGTCATCAAAGCGAGCGACGTCTTCCGCGGGCAGAAACGGCGCCGCGCGCTGCTCGAACTGGACCGGCGCAAACACCGCTTGCAACCGGTAGTAGTCACGGATCGGAATGGGATCGAACTTGTGATCGTGGCAGCTGGCGCATCGGGCCGTCAGGGCCAGAAAAGTAGTTGCGGTCGTCTGAGTCGCGTCATCGAGAAATTGCTGCCGCGTGGCTGCGGCCACACTCATCGAGGTCTGTTCCCAGGGTCCCATTCGCAGGAAGCCGGTTGCGATCAAGTTCTCCGGTATTGCCCGCCTCCAGCTCGTCGCCGGCCAGCTTGCTCGATAATGAATTGATCGTAGGGCTTGTCCTGGTTGAAACTGCGAATGACGTAGTCTCGATAGCGCCACGCATTGGGCCGTTCGTAATCATTGGAATAGCCATCCGTGTCGGCGTAGCGCACGACGTCGAGCCAGTGCCGTCCCCACTGTTCGCCGTAGCGAGGCGAAGCGAGCAGCCGTTCCACCACTTTGTCAAAGGCAGCGCCCGAGCTGTCTCGGAGGAACGAGTCTACCTCCTCCGGCGTGGGGGGCAGACCCGTCAGGTCGTAAGTCACGCGCCGGATCAGTTGAAGGCGCGCGGCCGGAGGAGCAGGGGCAAGTCCGGCCTGTTCGAGCTTCCGGAAAATGAACGCGTCAATCGGCGTACGACACGTGCTGCTCACCTTCGGAACCACAGGATGCTTCACGGGATGGAAGGCCCAGGTCTCGCTTGTTTCCGAGTTCTCCGAGGCCCAGGCCGGGGTCGAAGACGCTCTCATCTGAAACACGATGAACCTTGAAGTAACTATCGTTAACGAAACGATTAAAACCCGTGAACGCCGGGTCATAGAGGAACCTCAGGTTGACCGATAACGGTGGCTCATTATAACAGGACCGCCTTTTGAGCCTTAGTGTTTCTTCGTGTCTTGGGCACTTGGTGAAACGTTCAAACAACATGTTGTTCACAAGGGGGCCTTCGTTCGGGGCTTCGTCCCGAACGAACCTTGGTGTCTTGGTGGTTAAAAAAAGTGAGAACGAAGTACAATGACACTCTACTGCATGCAACTTCGCCGTGACGATGGAGGCTCAAATGCGCGTTGCTTTCGTTTTGTTGGCAGTTCTGTTGAACTCCCTTGCCACAGGCTGGCGGACGGTGACGATCGCCGGTACTGGAGAGGCCGGCTACTCCGGCGACAACGGGCCGGCGCGGGCAGGCCAGAGTCAATAATCCTTACGGTATTGCCCGCGGGCCCGACGGGGCGCTCTACGTCTGCGAAGTCGGCAACCATGTCATCCGCAGAATCGCGTCGGACGGGACGATCTCGACCGTGGCCGGTTCGGGCAAGGCAGGCTATTCGGGCGACGGCGGTAGTGCAACGCTCGCCCAGCTCAACGAACCCTACGAGGTCCGCTTCGACCGGGCGGGAAACATGTTCTTCGTCGAGAGACTGAATCACACCGTGCGCCGGGTCGACGCCAGGACGAGGAACATTTCCACGGTCGCCGGAACCGGAAAGCCGGGATTCTCGGGCGACGGCGGCGCTGCCACCTCCGCCTCATTGAGCCAGCCTCACAGTATTCAATTCGATCGGAATGGTGATTTATATATCTGCGACATCGGCAACCATCGCATTCGCAGGATTGATGTGAAGACAGGGATGATCTCCACCTTCGCCGGCACCGGCGAGAAGGGACGCACGTCCGACGGCGCCAGGCTCGAGGGCGCGCCGCTGAACGGCCCGCGCGCGCTCGACTTCGACCGCGACGGAAACCTGTGGCTTGCCTTGCGCGAAGGGAATGCCGTCTACAAGATCGACATGACCCGGCGCATTATCTACCACGTTGCCGGGACGGGTGAGAAAGGGTTCACGGGAAATGGAGGTCCGGCGAAGGCAGCAACTCTCTCCGGGCCCAAAGGTCTCAGCATCGGGCCGGGCGGGAACGTTTATCTGGCGGATACCGAGAGTCACAGCATTCGCATGATAGATCTTGCCCGCGGCACTCTCGAGCTGATCGCGGGCACGGGAGAGAGAGGAGACGGACCGGATGGCGATGCGCAGGCGTGCAGGTTCGCACGTCCTCACGGTGTGTTTTCAGATCGGGATGGATCCATCCTGGTGGGAGATAGCGAGGCGCATCGGGTTCGCCGGATCCAACCCCCGAGCCGCTGATCTTTTCTTCTTGCTGTCTTTGCGGTAATCTCTCATCACCAGGACATAAAGAGCACTTGTCGGGAGGTTCCATGCGAGAACTTTTGCGAGATTACCTCGACGGAAATCTTTCACGCCGTGGTTTCCTCACTCAACTCGTCGCGGCCGGGTTCACGGCGGGCGCCGCCGGCTCAATTATCGAGGCTGCCGACGAAGGCACCAAGCCGGCCCCCGATGGAATAAGAGCCCGCATCGTGACGGGAACCGGAGGAGACCTGCTGGTTGAACAGGCGAAGGCGGCCGGTGCGAAGTATGTTTTCACGAATCCGGGATCGTTCGAGGTAGGTTTCTTCGACGCATTGACGGACCGGCCCGAGCTTCAAGTGATCGTCGGCTTGCACGAGGGGATCGTGATTCCCATGGCCGATGGTTACCACAAGGTCACCCAAGAGCCGGCCTTGGTCAATGTTCACGCCATCGCGGGGACCGCTCAGATGGCGGGCCAGCTCTACAACGCTCATCGCGACGGATCGGCGATTGTGGTAACCGCGGGAATGCTCGATTCCTCGAACTACAGTGACGACGTTCTTCTTGCGCCCCGTCCCGGCTTCAGCCAGGCCGATGTCAATCGTCAGTTCACCAAGATCTCGTGGGAGGTCCGAAACGGCGGGTCTATTCCGGTCGTCACCCGGAGAGCGTTCAAGACTGCCGCGACTGCTCCGGGAGGGCCGGTCTATGTTTGCTATTCCAGCTTGGCGCTGGAGGCGCCCGGCTTGAAGGGCGAAATCTGGCCCCGCGAAACCTTCATGATCCAGGCGCGGCCGCGCCCGGCGAAAGACCAGGTCGAAAAACTTGCGCGACTTTTGATTGACGCCCAGCGGCCCATTCTGATTCTGGGCGATGAAGTCTGGAAGTCCGGCGCCCAGGCCGAGGCCGTGAAGCTGTGCGAAATGCTGGGGCTCCCGGCGGCCACCGGAACCCAGGCTTTCCGCAACTTCCCTACGGAACACCCGCAGTACACCGGTACCTTCGCAAATGACCGTCCCTATCCTGTCGGAAGCGCGGACCTCGTGGTTCAATTCGGCACGCGCGACCTGGGTGGACTGGCGATTCCGGAGAAGCCGCTCATCGAAACCTCCGCGCGCGTGGTCGCCGCGGGGATGGACACCCAAATGCTCGGACGCACCCAGCCGATGGATCTGGCTATCGTCGCCGATGTGCGCGAGACCTTCCGGGACCTCATGGACGCGCTGCAGGCGGCTGTAACTCCGGCTCGACTTCAGAAACTATGCGACGAGCGGCGGCAAACCGTCAAAGATCATGTCGCCAGGTCGAAGGCTGCGCAATCACAAAACGCCAAGAAAAATTTCGATTCACGACCCATACACCCGGATCGTCTGGGCTACGAAATCGATCAGGCTGCCGATCCTGATGCGATTATCGTGAGCGAGAACCTGACCGGTAGCAACGGCCTCTTCCGATTGGGCTACCGTCCCGACGAAAAGCTGTGGTTGGGCAATACCGGCGCGTCGCTGGGCTGGGGAGTCGGCGCCGCCATTGGAGCAAAGCTGGGAGCGCCCGACCGGCAAGTGATCTTGAGCATCGGCGACGGGTCGGTGATGTACAGCGCTTCGGGATTCTGGTCGATGGTGCGCTACGGGGTTCCGATCCTGACCGTGGTCTGGAACAACTACAACTACCAGACCGTGCGCAACAGCTATGTCCGCTATGGCAAGCGCATGGCGGAGACCGGCCGTTTCCACGGGCTCTATCTGGGCGATCCCGAGATCGACTTTGTCAAGCTGGCCGAGAGTCAGGGCGTGCGCGGTGAGAAAGTCAGCGAGCCGGGCGCCATCCAGGCAGCGCTGAAGCGCGGCATACAGGCGACAAAAGACGGCAAGCCGTACCTGGTTGAAGTGATCATCGCCCGGGTCGGTGGTGGCGCGGAATCGACCTGGCACCAGAAGTTCAGCCTGGCGGCGCAGCGGACCAAGCTCGCGTGAAGCAACCGCCAAGACGCCAAGACACGAAGAAACGCCAAGAATATCTTTCATAGAAAGCAAGAAAGTACCGACTAACGAAGTGACACGAAGACTACCCCCAAGGAGAAATTTTCGATGAAATGCAAGTCCGTTCGACTTCATCCGATTCTAGTTCTGATTTTCGCTTTCAGTCTGGCCGCGCCCGTCCTGGCCCAGAATATCACCGGGACCATCGTCGGCACCGTGCGCGACAGCAGCGGCGGAGTCATGCCCGGCTCGGCGGTGAGCTTGACGAATGAGGAGACGAATATTCAGTTCGCCGTGATAGCTGACGAGACCGGGGATTTTGTCGTTCCCAACCTTGCGCCGGGAATTTACACGGTCAAGACCGAAGCGACCGGGTTCAAACAGAACATCGTTAAAGGAGTGCGGCTTCTGGCGAACCGAACCGTCCGGGTCGACGTAGTCCTTGAACCGGGCGCGCATTGCTCAAGAGGTCCAGGTGCAGGCGACGGCTCCGGTCGTGAACTCCGAAACCGCGACCATCGGCAACGTCATGGAGAGCCAGATCATAACCACGCTTCCGCTCAACGGACGCACGCTCGACCGGCTCATACGGATCTCGGCCGGAGTGACCAGCGACAGCGCTTCGAACCCGAGAGTAGCGGGAAGCTCGTACTGGGGTGGAATTCACTTCAACGTCGACGGCGCGAGCTATAACGATTCGGGAAACGGCGGGGCCGCCTACTCGTTCCGCAACGGCGCGTCTACGCTTCCTTCGATCGATGTGGTCAACGAGTTCAAGATCGACTCCAACAATCAGAAGGCCGAGTTTGAAGGCTCCGCTTCCGTGACCATAGTGACAAAATCCGGGACGAACGCTTTCCACGGCTCCCTCTTCGAGTTCAACCGCAACAAGGCTTACGCCGCGAAAAACTTTTTCGCCACCGGCGTTGCGAAGCCGCCTTACAACCGGAACGAGTTCGGGTTTTCGCTCGGCGGGCCGATCCGCAAAGATCGCACGTTCTTCTTCGGCAACTACGAGGGGCTGCGAGAACGGTTCCCGCGGACCAATACGCTTTCGGTCGGGACCGCCGCGATGCGTGATGGCGATTTCACGCGGGTTGCCGGCAATCACCGATCCGCTAACCGGGCAACCATTTTCCGGCAACCGCATTCCGGCATCGCGGATCGACCCGCGCACCCAGGCTCTTCTGAAATACGTGCCCCTGCCAAACCAGGCCGGAACCGGACCGGCGGGAACACTGACCAACTATGTGGTGAATATTGCAAACATCTCCGATATCAATCGCTACGGCGCTCGCATCGATCACAAGCTGAGCGAGTCGGACAGTCTGTGGGGGAGCTTCAACTATTCCAAGGGATCTCCCTATGTTGTGGCACAGGCGTTTCCGCCCGGCTACGGCAGCTGGAGCGACGGGGGATACCAGACCGAGAACCTGAATCTGACCCACACCCACACTTTCTCCGCTCGAACCATGAACGAGTTCCGCTTCGGCTGGTTTTACCACGGCAGCGTGCGTCTGGGGATGAACACGGACTTCGATCCCCGCACCCTTTTCCCGACCCTGTACGGCCCTCTACCGGTGGGCGGCTTGCCTAACGTCGCCATCTCGAGCCATGTTTCGATCGGCGACTACGGCGGGAGCGCGCGCGGGAAGCAATTCACGAATCAGTACATCGATAATTTCACCATGGTGCGCGGCCGGCACACGTTGAAAACCGGAATTGATTTCGCGAATTACCGCGTGTCGTCGCCCCCCGGAGCTTTCGGGCTTCTGACGGGTCTCGCGCAGGAAGCGGGTTTCGGACGGTTCACCTTCACCGGGCGCTATGCCAGCGGCAATGCGCGCTACTGCGCAACCGGCTCACGCTTTCGCCGATTTTCTCCTCGGCTATCCGGTTACAACCTATCGCTCGACACCGAGTGCGGTTAATCTCTTCTATCAGACCCGCTACAGCGCCTACATCCAGGACGACTGGCAGGCCTCACCCCGCCTGACCCTGAACTTCGGAGTCCGTTACATGGTGCAGACCTCGTGGAAAGAACGTGATGGCGCCCAGGCAAATCTCGACTTCGCCTCCGGAAGACTGGTAATTCCGGGCGATCAGTTTCCTCCGCAAACTCAGGCGCGCATGGTCGCCACCTACCCGATCGTGACGTCGCAGGAGGCCGGGTTGCCCGATGACGTCCTCGAAACCGACAAGAACAATTTCGCGCCGCGCATCGGCTTCGCCTTTCGTCCCTTCGCCGATAACCGGACCGTGATCAGGGGCGGCGCCGGCTTCTACTACAATACCTTGCCGGTCTACATCGGGTTTCGTCAGATGGGTTTCAGCAATCCGCCTTTCCTGCTTGCCGAGACCTTTGAGGCGGCTCGCGGGAGCGGTCTCCTTCGCTGACCTTGGACCAGCCCTTCCCCGGCGCTGGAGCCCTCTCTCCCAATCCGGCCATCACGGCGGTCGAGCGCAATATCAAGAACAGCCTGGCGCAGCAATGGAACCTCACGGTCGAGCGAGAACTGGCGCACAACCTCGGCTTCAGAGTCTCCTACGTCGGTAACAAGACCAGCCATCTTCCGTGGTACAACCGATCGATCAACGTTCCTGAACAACAGGCCGCCAGGGGCGATCCAGCCGCGGCGGCCCTTCCAGCCCTGGTCGGATATTCTCTTGCTGGCCGGCGGCGGAGACTCGACCATTCACCAGTTGCAGCTCGAGGGAATCCAGCGCTATGCGTACGGCCTTACGTTCCAGGCGGAGTACTCGTGGAACCGGTCGCTCGATAATGTGCCGATTGTCGGCGGGCCTCAGAATCCCTACAACAACCGGGCGGATCGCGGGAATTCGGACCAGGTGCGCAGGCATGTCTTCACCACCGCCTACAGCTACGATCTCCCCTTTGGCCCCGGAAAGCGTTTCGCCAGCTCTGCATCGGGCGCCATGAGCAAGCTCATCGGCGGATGGCAGGTGGCCGGTATTACGTATCTGCGCAGCGGACCCCCGTTCTCCGTGGCGTTTAACGCCACGCAAGCGGGATGGTTCGGGGGCCGCGCCGACCTGGTCAAAGACCCAAGGCTTTCAGGCTCGGAGCGTTCGATCACACGGTGGTTCGATCCGACGGCTTTTGCCGTACCGGCTCCGTTCACCTACGGAAACTCGGGGCGAAACATGTTATTTACTTCCGGGCGAGATCATCTTTGATGTGAGTGTGCTCAAGAACACGACGATCACCGAGCGCGTGAACGTGCAGTTCCGGGCGGAGTTTTTCAATATGCCCAACCATGCGAACTTCCTCGGGCCGGCGACCAATATTTCGGTCCCGGCTACGGTGGGGCGGATATTCGCCGCCGGCGACCCGCGGCAGATCCAGTTCGGCCTGAAGGTGCTGTTCTGAGCAACTGCCCTTCTTTGAGTCTCGGCGTCTTTGCGGTTAGCGCTTATGGAATTCCGACGTTTACCGCTTCCTCGGAGGGATTTTATGAAGTTGCTTGCAATGAGCGGGAGTCTCGCTTCTGCCGCGCCTGCTTCGGCCGAACAGCGAACGCCCCGCCCCGCGCCGCAGCGCATCAAGCTTGGCTTCGACAATTTCTCTATCCGGGCACTGGGCTGGAAAGCTCCGCAGCTTCTGGACTACGCCTCTTCGCTCGGCGTCGACACGGTGCTCCTGTCCGACCTCGACGTTTACGAAAGCCATGACCAGGCCTATCTGGCAGGGATCCGCTCACGAGCGTCGGATCTCGGGATCGAGATTCACGCGGGAACCGGAAGCATCTGCCCTTCGTCCAAGAGCTTCAGCAATCGCTTTGGCAGCGCGGAAGAACATCTCGCCCTGACGATCCGCGTCGCCAAAGCGCTGGGCTCCCCCGTGGCTCGATGCTATCTCGGGGTGGGTGACGACCGTAAAGCTGAAGGGGGTATCGAAGGACACATAAAGAAGACGGTTCAGGTCTGCAAATCCGCGCGTGGCCAGGCTCTGGACTCCGGTGTGAAGATCGCCGTCGAAAACCACGCCGGCGACATGCAGGCCTGGGAGCTTGTGACACTGATCGAAGAAGCCGGGCGGGACTATGTGGGTGCGACTCTCGATTCCGGCAACGCCACCTGGACCCTGGAAGACCCCCTCTCGAATCTCGAAATTCTGGGCCCGTACGCGGTCACGACCGGCATCCGCGACTCTGCCGTCTGGGAAACCGCCGACGGTGCGGTGGTCCAATGGACTGCTATGGGCGAGGGGAACGTCGACTTCAAGCGGTTCATCGAGAGATTCGCACAGCTCTGCCCGGGTGTTCCCATTCAGCTCGAGATCATTTCCGGCTCTCCTCGCGCCGTACCGTATCTCAAGGAGGAGTTCTGGAAACCTTACCCGAAGGCTCGCGCCGGCGAGTTCGCGCGCTTTGTCGCGCTGGCGAAGCGAGGCAAGCCGATTGAGCGCTTCAAGCTACCCGAGGGTGAAGATCGAAAGGCGGCCGAGCAGCGATTCCAGAAGTCAGAACTGGAACGCAGCATCAAGTATTGCAGGGAGGTTCTGGGCCTCGGTTTGAAGGCTTCGGCAGGATGAGAACCTCCTAGTGTTTCTTCGAGTCTTCGTGTCTTCGTGGTTATTTGTTTCGCAGCACTAACCACGAAGACAGCAAAGCAGCTGTCCTGATGCGTACTATTACAATAGAGGAGTGGAGGCCGCAGTGACCAAGACGATTCGCGCCCGCTTCAAGGGCGGCGTGCTGGAGCCGATGGAGCATATTGATCTTCCTGAGGGGGAAGAGGTTACACTTACCATCATGAAGGAGCCTTCCGCCCAAGATGTTGAAGCATTCCGCAGAGCCGCAGGCAGCTGGCGGGGCAAGGTGGATGCCGAAGAACTGATCCGTAGCATCTATGCAGATCGGCTAATTTCAACCCGACCGACACCTGAGCTATGAGTCTCCGGTATCTGGTTGATACGGATTGGACTATTCACTATATGAATGGCCAGCAGAACGTTGTTCAGCGACTCGCCGAACTCCACCCTGAGGGCATCGGCCTATCCATAGTGTCCCTCGCGGAGTTGTGGGAGGGGGTTTTCTACTCTCGCGACCCAGTAGGCAGCGAGCAAGGTCTGAGCGATTTCCTCCGAACCGTAAGCGTTCTGCCGCTTGATGAGGAAGTGTGCAGACGATTCGGGAAAGAACGAGGGCGTTTGCGGGCGATGAAGAAGCTCATCGGTGACGTTGACTTGCTGATTGGCGCTACAGCACTGCGTTACGGGCTTATCTTGCTGACGAACAATCGCCGTCACTTCGAGATGATCGAAGACCTACAAATCGTATCTCAATAAGAGCGCGCTTTCCTATCTAAACCAACCGGTCACGCATGAGATCGCCGCACTACCGCTCCTGATTGCGTCAGTTGGCAATTACGAGACGTGATTTTCACTTGTTGGCCTTCAAGAGCGTCGCGCAGCCTCGCCTTTTCTAGCCGGTGGTCTTGATTTCCTGCGCGAAGTACCACTGATGCCCTTCCGGATCTTCTGCGCCGTATCGACGGTGGCCGTAGAACGTGTTTTGAGGCTCTTCGAGGATTGTCGCGCCCGCTTTCCTGGCGCGCTCAAAGTGCTGGTCGACATCGTCAACATTGATGTAGAGGCTCTGCGTCGCATGGCCGAGCCGCTTCGGGTTCTTATACTTCGGACCCGGATATCCCATCATGATGACGTCGTCGCCAAGTTTCATCGCTGCGTGATTGAGTTTACCGTCAGGTCCCGACATTTGTTCACCGTACTTTCGGAAACCAAACGCCTTCGCCAGAAAGTTCAGGGCCCCGGCGACATCTTCGTACAAAAGATATGGCGTGATGGACATGTCTTGTTTTCCTCCTCCATGAAGATCGCTTAACTGACTCTCGCGAGAAATATAAACGGATAAAGAGAGGCGGGTATTGTAAAAAATTGACTTCATTCACGAACGAGGACGTGGCTGGGATGCTCTGTGCGTAACTCCAGATACCCGGTAGGAGTCAGACCAGTGAACTCGCGAAAGTCGTGATTGAAATGCGATTGATCAAAGTAACCGCACGAAAGAGCGATATCGACCCAGTCCACATCGCGCAGCCCTTGGATCCGTCCAATGACATTTCGGAACCGCAGTACCCGGCAAAAGAGCTTGGGCGTCAGCCCGACCTCGTCTCGAAACAGTTGAATGAACCGCCGCTGGCTGAGATTGGTTTTCTCGGCCACGGCCGCGCTGGAGAGCAAGCCGGGATCCCTCTGAAATTCCCTGATGGCGAATGACACTGCCGGATGATGTTTCAGTGGCCGGCAGGCAATCCGCATCAGCCATTTTTCAAGAACCCGAAACTTCATTTCGACTGTTGTTGCCTCGTGAAGAAGACAGAGCAATTGTCCGGCTTCTCCCTCTCCCCAAAGATCGGACAGAGAGATATTGAGGCCTTGTAGATTGCCAGAGGGAAGTCCGAGAAACGGGAAAGCGCCACCCGGGTTGAAATGAATGCCGAGAAGTTCGTCGTGCGAAGTTCTCTGGATTATGACGGACTTGGACTGCGGACCGGAAATCCCGGCCCCTGACGTCCCACGCCGAGACTGATAACCAGTTCTGCCGTTCCCATGGGCAGGACCCGTTCTTTCGAGTACGGTACATGATGACCCCGCCAATACCAGAAGAGCCCGACGAATTCGGAAAGTGGTTTTTCTGGAATGTAGTGCTGGGAAAAAACAGGAAGCGCCGCCTCCCCCTTAACCGGATCAGCGATCTCTGTTGCGGATTCCATGTGGGTACGTCCAAGGCGGTAGCCGCGCCCGCGAAACTTCTGTTCGCGACAGCTTCCAGCGGCGAAGCAAGCTACCGCACTCCATAGCAGGGTTATGTATCGGGCCGGTAAGACGACTTGCCGGGAATGCGCGTGCGCATGCTCAACAGGAGTTTTCCGCACGTCACGTAAAGGATGCGGAGATCCGGCCCGCCAAACCTGCAATTCGTGATCGTGTCCTCCGCCGTTTCCAAGAAGGCGAGCAGCTTCCCCTGGGGCGAGATGACGTGTATTCCCGGCCGCGTGTCCAGCGTCTCGCTTGTGCCGCGGGGGCGATGAAGCCCGGCAGCGACATAGAGATTTCCCTCGGCGTCCACCGCCATGCCGTCTCCGCTCCGTCCCGGATAGAAGTCGTATAGCAGGCGCTCGTTCGTAACGGTTCCGTCGGGCTTGAGGTCGTAGACCCGAATGCGGCGGGCCCGGTTCTCCTGGCCATCGGCGTCGATCAGGTACAGCAGCTTGTCATCCGGAGAAGTCACGATGCCGTTCGGCATATCAATAGCCGGTAATGCCAGGATGCGCGTCAGCGCGCCCTCCGGATCAATCCGGTAAACGGCGTTGACGTTTCCGGCCTTCGGGTCGCGATTCGGCAGCCTGGAGGTAAAATAAATCCGACCCCGACTATCGATGTCCAGATCGTTGGGAGCCCCAAGCGCCTTGCCCTGATGCTGCTCCGCCAGGACTGTGATCTTGCCGCTCGCCATCTCGGTCCGGGTGACGCGCCCGCCTGACTCGCAGGCGAGGAGCCTGCCGCTTCGGTCGAATCTCAGTCCGTTAGCGCCGTTGCTCTTTTCACGAAAGACGGTCAGTTTTTTCTGAGCAGGATCCCACTTGAGAATCTGTTCTAACGGGCCGTTGGTGAAAAAACAGTTTCCCTGACGGTCCACCGCAGGTCCCTCGAGAAACGCCACCTGGGTTTCGGTTCGCGACTCCAACTCGCCGAAGTAGCGGCCTGGATCAAGACCCGCGTACCGCCCCGCCGGCGCCTGCTGTCTGGCGGATGGAGTCTGTAACCTGGAGCGAAGAAAAGCGACCACCCGTGGGATGGCCGTGCGCACATCCTCCCCCGGCTTGCCGTCGATTCTGCGCGGTTCGTAAACGATATCGATGAATCCCGAATAGTGCACGCCTTGCAGAATGTCGAAGACTTTGTCGTAGGGTATCGCCGGCTCGCTCCCGTCGGGTCTCGGGGCTGTAGAACTTCACGCGCACATATCGCGCCAGCGAAGCGGTCTGGCGAATGCTCTCCATGAAGTTGGCGTCGCGCAGTTCGGCCGGGGGTTGGCCGCTCGCCCCTTGGGATCCGGCAAACTGTCCCGTGTCGAGCACGAAAGTGAAATTGGGATGATCGACCTTCTTGATAAACCTGATCACCTCTTCGCCCGTTCGGCACAAGGCGCCGTGATTATGATTCTGCAGTCCGATCGGAACACCGGCCTGCGCCGCTTCCTCGCAGGCGCGGCGCACGGCGGCGGCCGCCCGGTCGAAGGCATTTTGCCGATCGGCCTCGGATCGAGGCGACCCAGGAAAAACCCGGATCAAGGGCGCGCCCAGAAGCTCTGCCGCCCGGAGTGCCTGGCGAAATTTCTTGAACTCTTCCTCGTGCTTCTCCTCGGGCTGCCCGAAGTCGGTTGAGACTGTGAAAATCGAGACCGAGAGCCCGTGATCCAGGTAGGCTCGCCGGATCTGTTTCAGGTAGTCGGGCTGCGTGCTCTGCAGGTTTTGAAGATGAAGGCTCGCGCCTTCGAGACCCAGCTCCCGGCATAACGCCAGAAACTGGAAGACGTCCATCGTGCGCTCGGCGATTAACGCCGCATAGTTGAGTGAGTAGTTGCTGATCTTCATAGTTTTCTTCGCGTTTCTTCGCGTCTTTGAGACCTGACGGTGAGACCACCACCAAGTCGCAAAGACCCGAAGGAAATTACCCCTTCCTATCGCTGTGGCCGAGGGATCTCTCCGGCGCAATGCGATCCCGCACCAGTTGCTTCAGTTCCTTGGACTCCGGAAAACGGCCCAGCTCGCCGCGCGAAAAGATCGGTTCTCCGTTCAACCGGACCTCGAAGATACCTCCCTTGCCCGGCACCAGGGCAACTTCCCCGAGTTCCGCCTCGAAAGTGGTCAGGAGTTCCTGGGCCATCCAGGCGGCGCGCAAGAGCCAGCGGCACTGCGTGCAGTATTCAATTTCCAGGCTAGGCTCGCGAACCATAGGTTTCTCGGATCTTAGCACAGCGCTCGTCACTTCTGATATATTGCCGGAATCGTCTTCGTCACTGACTGTGGTTGACGAGGCGCCCGATTGGTGGAGGAAATGACGTGGGCCTTACCCGTAGTCGCTATCACGATGGGCGATCCGGCCGGCATCGGCCCGGAATTGTCCCTGCGCATGCTGACGGAGCCGGCCGTCCTGGCGGAATGCGTACCGGTGGTCTTCGGCGACGCCGCGATTTTGATGCGCGTGGCAAATGCCTGCAGCCTGGCGCCCCCCGAGCAGGTCCTGGCGGAATCCGAGTGGAAATCGCGCCCGGAAGCGCGCACAGCCGCCGTCATAGACTGCTCGGCGGTGGATGCCGCAGCCGTCCGGCCCGGAGAGGTCAGTGCCGCTTGCGGGCGAGCCGCATACCGATACATCGAAGCCGCGATCGAATCAGCGCTCGGCGCCCAGGTCGCGGCGGTCGCAACGGCGCCGGTGCACAAGGAGGCGCTTCGCCTGGCAAGCGTCCCTTACCCCGGACACACGGAAATCTTTGCTGCGCTCACAGGCGCAAAGCGTGCTTGTATGATGCTCGCCTCCGATGAAATCACAACTAGCTTCGTGACCGGACACATTGGTTTCGCCGATGTCCCGCGCGAGCTGAATACGCCCAGGATCCTGGACGTGATCGAGCTTACCGCCGAGGCCATGATGCGGCTCCGAGGCCAGGCCGCCAGCATTGTTGTTTGCGGTCTCAATCCCCACTCGGGGGAACACGGCCTGTTCGGTTTTCAGGAGGAGGAAAAAGTCATAGGACCGGCTGTCGAGGCCGCCCGAGCCCGAGGAATCAACGTCGAAGGTCCAATCTCGCCGGACGCCGCATTCCTGCCCGATCGGCGCAAGAAGGTCGACGCTTTTGTTTGCATGTACCACGATCAGGGACACATACCCTTCAAAATGCTCGCTTTTGATAAAGGCGTGAACATCACCCTCGGGTTGCCGATTATTCGAACGTCGGTCGATCACGGGACGGCCTTCGACATTGCCTGGAGCGGACGGGCCGACGACAAAAGCATGATCCAGGCGGTGTTGTGGGCAGCCCGCCTGGCCGGCGCCCAGAAGCCGCTTGCGTTGAGAACCTGAACCGCACGAACCGCGAAGAATCTTTACCCACACTCGCGACACAAAGAATCGCGAATGCGACCCGAGCACCACGCCATCAGATCCGGCCCCATTGCCGTCATCGCCGACGACCTCACCGGCGCAGCAGAAATCGGAGGCGTCGCAGTCCGTTACGGGCTTGCAGCGGAAGTACAGACGGCCTGGACCGCCGCCAGCGAGACCGGCGTAATCGTTATCGATGCCGATACGCGTTCACTACCGTCCGCAGGATGCCGCTCAAAATGCCGGCAAGCTGGCCGAGCAGATCCGGATCAGTACTGTCTCCTGGGTCTACAAGAAGATCGATTCTGTGCTGCGCGGGCCGGTCGTGGCGGAAATCGAGGCCGTGCTCGATGCCCTGGGAATGCGCCGGGCATTGCTCGTCCCTGCCAATCCTTCCCTGGGTCGCGTGATCCGCGGGGGTTGCTACTTCATCGATGGAGAGCCGATCGACAAAACCGACTTCGGCAAAGACCCGGAGTATCCTGCGCGGTCTCCGGACGTCCGGAGAATCCTGGGTACGTCCGAGGTCGCCGTCCTGCGCCCGCAAGATAGCCTTCCCGAGCGTGGAATCATCCTGGGCGAGGCCGCCAGCGTCAGCGACGTGACGGCCTGGGCCCGGCGGCTCGACGATCACACGCTGCCCGCCGGCGCAGCCGAGTTTTTTGCCAGGATACTCGAGACCAGGCTGGGCCGGAACGCCGAGCAGGCTGCTTCCCCATCGAGTGGAATGGTACGCGGCAACGCGCTCTTCGTTTGCGGGAGCGCTTCCGCTCAGAGCCGCGCGCTCCGCCACGAGTCTGAACGGCGCGGCATTCCGGTCTTGTTCGTGCCCCAGGGCCGCCGCGCCCCAGGTGGGCCGCCGGCGGATTTGCTTCCGGCATGGACCGAAGCCGCGGCCGCAGCGCTGGCCGCGCACCGCCAGGTTCTCCTGTGTATCGACTCGGATTCGCCCCGGGACCCGGAGGGACCGGGCACTCTTGTCAATGACCTGCTCGACGCCGTCGAGCTCTTACTCGGCCGCGCGTCGGTCGACCATCTCTATGTTGAGGGCGGCTACACCGCTTCAGCATTGATCCGGCGGCTGGGTTGGACGCGGATGAAAGTGGAGCGGGAACTTGCGCCTGGTGTGGTTTCACTCGAGGTACAGGGTGAGCGCCGGCGCCTCTTGACGGTCAAGCCGGGGAGTTATCGCTGGCCCGACGTGGTCTGGAAACAGTAGGCCACGGCCGCGTTTTGAGTCTTCGCGGTGAGGTTACTTTAACGTGTATTCGGGGATCATCCAGCTCAACGGGCCGGCCTGCGCCAGAATGAGGAGGCCCATCAATATGATCAGCGCGATCGAGTGCCAGACCACCTTGCGAAAGATCGGTCCTACGGCATTGGCGCCCTCGGTACGGTCCTCGTAGCAGGCGGCGGTGGCTACCACGATCGATTGCGCGTCGATCATCTTCCCCATGACGCCGCCGGTCGAATTTGCGGAGGCAATTAATACCGGGTCAAGATTCAACTGCTGAGCCGTGATTTTCTGCAGCGAGCCGAACAGCGCGTTCGAAGAGGTATCAGAGCCGGTCAGGAAGACACCCAGCCAGCCGAGCACCGCGGCAAAAAATGGATAGAGCACGCCTGTCTTGGTGAAAGCCAGACCAAGAATCGCGTCTGTTCCGGAATATCTCGTGACGTATCCAAGTCCCAGTACCAGACCGATGGTCAACAAGGGAACTTTCATGCGCTGCGCGGTGCGCCTTACGGCATGAATCCACTGATCCTTTGAGAGACCCAGGAAGAGCCCTGTGGCGAGTGCGGCTACCAGAACCCCGGTTCCCGGCGCTGCGAGCCAGTTGAAGTTGAACATCGCTCTTTCCAGTTCAACCTTGGGGACGACGGGGGGCGTTCGGAGGACCAGTCCATGCACGTAGGGCCAGGGGAACGAGAGGGTCACTTTATTCAGGGCGGCCTTCACAGGCGGGAGCCCCCAAAAGAAGACAACGAGAGTCAAGATCACCCATGGCGTCCATGCTTGCACAGTTTCCCGCGTCGAGTGTTTTGCGACGTATTTGCCGGTTCCCTGAACGGGAGTGTCGCCTTCAAGAAGAAAAGATCTTTTGGGTTTCCACACCAGCATGAGCCCCGCCAGTGAGGCCATTGAAATGACTCCACCGAGGATATCGGTCAGCTCGGGTCCGATGTAATTGGAAACCCAGAACTGAGTGGCCGCGAAGCTACCCCCCGCCACGAGGATGGCCGGCCAGACCTCTGTGACGTCGCGCCATTTGCCTTTGTTCATGAAGACCATCGTGGCGGTGAGCCAGAGCGGTATCAGGAGTGAGAAGGGGGGAAGCTGTCGTCCCGCCATGGCCGAGAGGGCGTCCTTCGGCAGATCGGTGACTGCGGCCAGAGTCACGATCGGAGTTCCAAGGGCTCCGAATGCCACTGGCGCCGTATTGGCGATCAGGCAAAGTACCGCCGCTGAGATCGGGCTAAAGCCGAGGCCGACCATCATGGCTCCCGCAATCGCGACCGGCGTCCCGAACCCGGCGGCGCCTTCAATGAATGCACCGAACGAAAAGGCAATCAGAATGGCCTGGATACGACGGTCGGCCGAGAGGCCGGTGATGCTCTCCTTGACGATCTCGAATCGACCGGTGATCAAGGTCATGGTGTAGAGAAACATTGCGGCCACGACGATCCAGCCGATTCCGAGCATGCCGAAGGCGGCGCCGTTGAACCAGGCGGAGACTGCGTACGTCCACGGCATTCCGACCAGGAAGATTGCGACCAGGATGGCCGACAAAGCGCCCAGGGCGCCCGCCTTGGGCGCCTCAATCCCGAGATGGCGCCGTCCGGCGCTGTCGCGGTGCGGATGGATAGCGAGGAAGTACAGCAGGACGAAAATCGGCAGCCCTGCTACCAGCGTGGAGAGCCACACATTTCCGAGGGGATCATAGGTCTGGAAGAACTGAGGCATTGGTCCTGTACTCCATGTGAACCGGTACTTGATCCAGCGTCATGTTAGAACTCGAGGGCAAGTACAGAACTCCCTCTTCCGGGACTTCGAAATGCGTTTGGTCGCTTTCAGTTGATCTGGCGTCTTGTAATGCAAACCAACCGGGAAAGTCAAGGATACATCTTTGGT
>CAWHCF010000050.1:0-187774 GCA_963827655.1 uncultured Acidobacteriota bacterium | reverse complement strand
GCTTCAGCGGAACGTCGATAATCCGCCGGCCGGGATAGTGATGCGACGGGTCGAGCCGCGCTCGCGAATCGTGATGCTCTCGCCGTCGATCGAGACATCTTCGACACCGTTGAAGTCTCGCGGAATCTCGGCCAGGAAAACCGCAAACGTCGTCTTCAGCTTCTCGCGCCCGCCAATCCAGCGGTAAGTAGGAACCCCGAACATCGAGCCGCGTTCCACGCTGCGGCGCAATCCTTCCGCGAACGGAGTCGTGCCGAATTCGATACCACGGGTAACAGTCTTGCCATCCCAGGGCTTGCCCTGATTGCGCTGGTTTTCCTGAAAATCGCCTATCCACGGATTTTCCGAGGCGCGGAACAGGTAGCCGATCAGGACCGGAAAATCCGGGTTGTACAGGGTGAAGTAGTTCAGGGGGCGGTTCGGGTCCATCAAAACGGCGAAGTAAGTGCCGGCGCGCGGCTTGGGTTGGAACGGCCGGAGACTCACCGTGCCCCCGTCCGGGTCAAGGCCATTCGGCCAGCGCAGCGCGGATCCGGGCTGGAGCGAATTGGTCGACGCCCCGCCCGCGGTGACCTGCCCCTGGGTGCCGCTGAGATCGAGAAAGCTCTTGCCCGGCTCGATGAAGGGCGGGCCGAACGTCGCGTGCTGCACCCAATTGATCGGCCGGTCATACGGCATGAGATTCTCCACCCACTCCTCGACCAGGAGCACGGCTTCATCAGCGGGGAGCGTCAGCGTCCGGTCGACGCGGAACTGTGTCTTTGGAAGATCGGCGCCGTACCGGAACTTGATGGCGTCCGGTCCCTTCTCCGGCGCCCCCACGGGTTTCCATTCGACAATCGGCGCCTCGCCATGGTTACCGAGCCCGTTTTTCACCTCGGCGGGCGAGGAAGGGGGCCCGAAGACCGGAAAGCAGAGCAGATGCCCCATGTAGCCGCTCGACAGCCAGCGGTGGCTGTCGCTGCCGTAGAGCGCATCGTGGCGGCCGGGATCGTACTGATAAGGTTCGATGGTCTGGTAGTGGGGGACACGCATCGGATTAATCGTCCTGGGCGCGTCACCGGAACGGAAGCGGATCTCGGCAAGATGCCCGCCGCCGCGCAGCGCGCTGACACGGATCTGCCGATTCTCGAGCACGAACGCCTGGCGGCCGTGAAGTGTCTCGATCCGAAGATCCTGCGCGAGAATGACGCCGGCGGCAAGAACGGCAAAGAGAATAGTACGCATCGAGTATCTAGACCGTTATGTCCGAGCTTATGAGAATTTTGTTCACATTAGAAGCCAGAAGTCAGAAGTCAGGAGCAAGAATGTGTGGTAAAAGGCGAGGAAGGATGAATCTCCTGGAGGAAGTCAGCCGCCTGCTGAATGCATAATGCAAAGGCGATTCTGGCTTCTGGCTTCTGACTCCTGGCTTCTATCCCGCTGCTTTTGGCGGGATATCAAGGGCGCAGCCCTTGCCTGGTTAGGGTTTCTTTGTGTCTTGGCGTCTTAGTGGTATTTGTTCCGGGCTTGATTCCGCTTCCACGTGGCGGAGCCGGTTGTAATCTGGAACCGTGATCCTGGACAGCGGGGAAATCGTCCGGGTGGCCCGATCTGCCAGGAACCAGCGGATGAAGGCGCGTGTGCCCGGTCCGCTCGCGTCGGCGGTCTCCTGCCGAAGGCTGGTGAACCGGGCGATAGTGTCCTTCACCAGCACAATCACGCCCTGTTCGCTGAAAACGGATCCCCCCACCGCCTCGGCCAGTGACGCCAGGGCGCCGGCTTCAGCCGGTGACCCGCTCAAGAGGTGCCACATCCGCGCCGTCCCGTCGTCTGAGGCTGTTACAACGCGCTCGCCGGTCGGGCTGAACTCCGCGGCGCGCACGGCTCCCTCGTGACGCAGGGGCTCGCCGTCAGTCTGTCCGGTCTCGGCATCCCAGACGCGCGCGGTCTGGTCTTGAGAGGCCGTCACGACCATCCGGCCGTCCCGGCTGAACCGCACTGAAACAACATTGTCCTGGTGACGCATCGGTTGACCGATGATTTCGCCGGTCTCGACATTCCATATGAAGGCCGTGTCTCGTGACGCCGTCACCACACGCGAGCCGTCAGAATTGAACTCGGCCGATGTAACCGAGTCATAATGGCGCAGAGGCTCACTGGTGGCTCGGCCGGTTTGGGCATCCCAAACTCGCGCGGTATTCTCTTTCGACGCAGTCAGCACGCGTCTCCCGTCCGGACTGAACCGGGCAAAGCTGATCCCGCCGCGGTCGGTTAGCGGCTCGCCGACGGCTTGTCCGCTGGCGGTATCCCAGAGCCTTGCCCTGCCACCCTCCGTTACCGTTATCACGCGCTTCGCATCCCGGCTGAGGCTGGCCGCGGTGACTTTGCTCGGGTGTTTCAAGGGCGCGCCGATGAGCCCGCCGCTCTTCACGTCGGAAACCTCCACCACCTGCTCGGAGGCCGCCGTCAGCGCGCGA
Organism: uncultured Acidobacteriota bacterium; assembly: GCA_963827655.1. GTDB lineage: Bacteria > Acidobacteriota > UBA6911 > UBA6911 > UBA6911 > CAWHCF01. Next base: position 185,315 of record CAWHCF010000050.1, on the reverse strand, counting down.
GTCCAATCGGAGCTGAAGGCCAGCGAATGCGCTTTTCCCAAAGGCTCGCTTCGATCCCATCGCTCGCCACTCCAGACTCTGGCCGACCCATCTTGCGTCAGGGTCATCACGCGGCTTTCGTCGGGGCTGAACTCGGCGAACGTGACTTCGGCTTCGTGAGGCATCGGCTCACCGATGGGGCGGAGGGTCTCGACGTCCCAGACCCGCGTGGTATTGTCCTTCGAGACCGTCAGCACGTATCTGCCTTTCGGACTGAACCGGGCCGATGTCACCTGCGTCGTGTGCCGCATCGGGTCCGCAACGGCTGCAGATGGCCGCACGTCCCACAGCCGAAGCGTCCTGTCCCACGACGCCGTTACAATACGGGCGCCGTCTTCGCTGAAACGAGCTTCGAGCCAGTCGCCATGGCGCATACGCTCAGTCAGCGGCCGCCCGGTGGCGACATCCCAGACTCGCGCGGTATAGTCCGCCGAGGTCGTCACCAGACGCCGGCCGTCGGGACTGAACCCGACCGTGTAAACCGCATTGGGATGACGGATGGGCTCCACTCGGGGCAAGCCGGTCTCAACGTTCCAGATGCCGGCCGTCCTGTCGTCGGAGGCTGTGGCGACGTACCGGCCATCCGGAGTGAAATCGGCGTGCCAGACCACATCCGTATGCTTCAGGGGCCCGCCGATGGACCGGCCGGTTTGGACATCCCAGATACGCGCGGTGCCGTCGGCCGACGCCGTGACAATCCGCTTTCCGTCAGGACTGAACTGAGCGTGCTCGATTCTCTTCTCCCTGCCGTGGCCGGTTAACGTCGCGAGAGGCGCGCCGGTTTCGACATTCCAGATCCGCGCCGTGCCATCCTGCAGCCCGGTCACCGCGCGCTTCCCGTCCCGGCTCAACTGGGCGACAATGACGACGTCCTGGCCGCGGCGCAGATTGAAGAGGACTCGACCGGTCTCAACTTCCCACAAAGCCGATCCTCCGTCCGCCGACACGGTCAGGGCCCGCGTTCCATCCGGGTTAAGCCCGGCAGAAGCAACCGCGTCCTCATGCCGCAGGGGTTCCCCGATTGCTCGCCCGGTCTCAACGCTCCAGACTTGCGCGGTTTTATCCTCAGACGCCGTTACGACGCTCTTTCCGTCCAGGCTGAAATTCGCCGAGGTCACGACTCCCTGGTGGACCAGCGGCGCCTCCCCTCGCCGCGCCGGTCGCGGCATCCCAGATCTGCGCCTTTCCATCTCGCGCCGCTGTTACGATCAGTTTGCCGTCCGAACTGAGGTTAAATCCTTCGAACTCAGCGTCGCTCTGGAACACGCTGATTGGGAGCGGCCAGTTTCTGCGGCTCAGCAGACTGAGCGTGTACGTCTGGATGGGCAGCTGGTCCGGGTCCAGACGCAGCGCATGAGCCAGGTAAAGCAACGCTTCGGCCGCCTGGTCCCGCTCGACCAGATTGACCGCTTCCTTGAAATTTGAACCCGCCAGGGCTTCCTGTGCCGCGTGTTTAGCTTCCCGTTCGGCGCGCAGCGGCAGCCTGTGCGCGCTGCTGTTCTCTGAATCCGAAATAGGCGCCGACGATGGCCGCCACCATGGCGACGATCGCCGCCACCAGCAAGATTCGAACCATGCGGAGGGTTCGCGCTTTCTCGCGCAGTTCCTGCTGCGCGCGCCGCTCCTTCTCCTGGGCCTCGCGCTGCGCGGCCTCGGCTGCGGCCTGAGCCTCGCGCTGCCGACGACTTTCGCGGCTGGAGCGAGCGACCCCGGTCAGCCGATCGTGGGTCAGTTCAAGCCAGGACATGCCGGCACGATCCTCGATCCGCAGGAGCCGCCGGTTTACGAGCAGACTGATATCTTCGGCGGTCACCCCCGGCTTGTTCAGAGCCTCTTCATAAGGCTCGCTATTTCGGCGGCCCGACGCCGTTATCAGGTCGTCCTCGATGAACGCGCGCACCGGCGCTGCGATACCGGCCAGGCCGCGCTCGTAAAACGCGGAGAGAATCTCACTCTGGCGGCCCTCCAGAAGCTCCGCCGTGATCTTGGGCTCGTTCCGCTCGATCCTCGTAAGGTTCAGCTCCCGGCAAAAGACACTGAGCAGGGCCGGTTCGACCTCGAGATTCGCCAGGTCGGTCCGGCCGCCTACGCTCTCCGCTCCGACGAATCGAACCACGCGGGCAGCGATGTCCTTCTCGATCAAGTGCCCGCCCGCCCGGGTCACTGCCGAAAGCGCCTGCTCGCCATTCATGGGGCACAATCGCAGGCGGTTGCGCATGACCGATGGCAGCCGGTCGCTCAAGCCTTCAAGATCGGCTAAAAAATCCTCTCGCAGACTCAGAAGAACCTTGTAGTTGTGGCGCTGGAAGGAATAGGACCGCGCCTCGGCCGGATCCACATCGATCCGGGCCTTGACGGACTCGGGCGGGCGCCCCTCGATCAGGTCCGCCAGCTCGGTCAAGAACGCCTCCGCGTCGCGAGCGCGCTCCGGAGTTTCGCGTCCGCGGGTGAAGACCTCCTCGAATTGGTCGAACACGAGCAGGGGTATCACCACGCGGTTACGCTGGTTCCAGAAGTCCGCATCCTGGCGATGGAACGATTCCCACAGCGTCCCCTCGAAGCGGGGAGCTTCGATGTGATTGGCTGCAGCCTCGCGGGTGATCGCCTCCTTGATCTGGGTGGAGAGCTCCGGCATACCCGGCGAGTAATTGAGGCGGATGCGCACCGGAAGCACATTCTCGTTCCGCATCGCCGGAAAGAGTCCTGCCTGCAAGAGTGAGGTCTTGCCAAGGCCGGACACGCCGAAGAGCACGGTGAGCCGCTCGCGCTGGACCAGGCGATGCAGCTCTTCAATCTCGGTTTCCCGCCCGTGGAAGAAGTTGTGATCTTCCTCCTTGAAGGCTTCCAGGCCCGGCCAGGGATTCTGGGCATCGACCGTTTCGGTGGCGGGAGTCGGAATTGCGGCATCAACCGTCATGACTATCGCGCGCCCAGGCTGTACTTTTGATAATCACGATAGAGCCTGCGTACCGTGTCGATAAACTCCGGCGTGGTCTGCCCTCCGGTCAGAGCCTGCCAGTGCAGGCGGCCCCACTTTTCAGGCAGAAAGGGCTCGTTGGGAGAGGTATCGTCGAGGACCACCGGGAGGATGAACTGCATGGAGGGAGGAACCTGTAGAGCCACGCTCTGGGCATGATTCCATTCGATCCGAAAAAAACGCCGCCTTGGCGTCAGACAGTTGCGCGATATCACGGGCACGAAGAGTGAACATCTTTCGATGTTGCGTTTGATCTTGAGTTCATACTCGTCTCCCGCGTTGAGATCCGCCTTGTCGAACCAGACGTCCACTCCGGCGCGTTCCAGGTCATCCTTGATGCGCTGCACCGGGGCCAGATCCTCGCTGGCATAGCTCAGGAATACCGCGCCATCCTCCATGCCCGGCCCGGCGGTTGCCTGCTGGACCGGAGGAGGGGCCGCGGCACTCGTTTGCTGGGGGTGGCGAGCCGTCCACCGCTCATACAGTTCGTTCACGAATTCCAAAGCTCCCCCGCCGGGATAGATCTTGGTCCCGGTCTTGAACTGCTGGAGGAAGAGAACCAGACTCTTATCGTCACGCACCCTGGAGTCTGCAATGAAGTCGGTCTTGCCGCGCGCCAGCAAGAGGCGCTCGCGTCTGCCGACGCGCAGGAAAAAACGTCCCAGCCAATCCGTGACGCTGCAGCCGACGATGAGCAGGTGAGCCTGATTCAGCTCGTCGAAAAGCCGCTGGGGCCGCTTCGATTCGCTTTGCAGAGAGTGGATGAATTCGAGTGTGTCTTCCTCGGTCACCGCGTAATCCGGAACGGCCGACAACTTGCCGAAAAGGTGGAAGACAACGGGTCGATTCAACGACGTCATGCTGCCATCGAGATCTTCCTTTCGATTGGGAGAATAGGCCAGAACCTGGGTCTTTTGCTGCCCGCCAAAACGCACCTGGTTAATCGCGCGTTCGAGTAGTGAATCGAACGTGATACTGACGAAGATCTTGAACGAACGAATCCCGGCGAGTTTGATCAGCGTCTCCGGAATCGGCAACTCGTCCTCCCCAGGCATCACCGCCTTGAGAGCCGAATAGATGTCTTCCGGGTCGTTGCCTTTCGCGAGATAACGGCAGGCAACCGAATTGAGGGATTCCCCGGCGGGCGCCTCGCCCTCGTTCAGTTCCAGATACTGCGACATACGCTCGGCCAGAAAGGGGTACAGAAGGACCTGCGGGTCGGCCAGGGGCAGCAGGAGTAGATCCTGGCCGATGACAGGAATGACACGTCCCTCGTCGACTAGCTGGAGAAGCTGCTCCCAGAACCGTGATGTATCGACCCTTCCTACCGGCATGACTCTAGCCTCGTTTCTTCGAGTCCTCGCGTCTTCGTGGTTGGTTTTGTTCCACGACTCTAACCACGAAGACTCGAAGACGCCAACAAACACGTGTACTGGGGGATAAGGGTGCCGGAAGAAAGAGACGCTGCTAGGGCGCTCCGTTCCCGGGCAGCGCAAACGCAAAGAGGGTGTTTCCCGCGGGCAGCATCAGGTACTGCTTCCCATTCACCTGAAAGGTTGTCGGTGCGGAGATTATGCTGCCCCCGGTCTGGAAGTGCCACAGGTTCTTCCCGGTGCGCGCGTTGAATGCCATCACATTTCCGTCCGAGTCCCCGGCAAAAACCAGACCCGACGCCGTAGAAAGCACGCCCGCCGTAGAAGGTGCGAAATACTTGAACTCCCACTTCACGCTGGCGGTCACGGGGTCAATCGCCCTCAACGCCCCATAACCGCGCAGGTTGTCGCGCTGGAAGGCGCCGCCGAAATAATATTGCCCCTCAATGAACTCCTGCGGCCAGGCGTAGAACTTGTCGCAGTACTCGCGCGAGGTTACAAAAAACAATCCCAGGGTCGGATTGAAGGCAGGGGACATCCAATTCGTTCCACCACCCACGCCCGGGCAAGTCACGGTTCCTTCCTTCGCAATCTCGTTGTTCGGCAAGAGGATCGGTTTGCCGTCCGCCCCGATTTCCTTCGCCCAGGTCGTGTTCACGAATGGCTTCGCTACGATCAGCTTGCCGTTGGTGCGGTCGAGCGTGTAGAAGAAGCCGTTGCGGTTGGCCCACAGCATCACCTTGCGTCTCGCTCCGTCGACATTCATATCCGCCAGAACCGGCACCTGAACCGCGTCCCAATCGTGGATGTCGTGGGGCGTGAACTGGTAGTGCCAGCGAAGCTTCCCCGAGTCCGCGTCAATCGCAACCACACAATCCGAATACAGATTATCTCCCTTGCGATCGCCGCCGTAGAGATCCGGGCCGGGGTTTCCCGTGCCCCAGTAGATCAGGTTCAATTCAGGATCGTAGCTCCCGGTAACCCAGGTCGAGCCTCCGCCGCGTTTCCAGGATTCCCCCGACCATGTGTCGCCTCCGGGCTCGCCAGGTTCCGGAATGGTCCAGAAGCGCCAGACTCGCTTTCCCGTTTCAGCATCAAACGCATCCAGAAAGCCTCGCACCCCGTATTCCGCGCCGGCGATTCCCACGACAATCTTATCTTTCACCACCAGGGGCGCGACCGTTCCGGAGTAGCCGCGTTTGTAGTCTTCGATCTCGACGTCCCAGATGACGCTCCCCGTTTTCATATCCAGCGCGATCAGATGGGCGTCCAGTGTGGTCATGTACAGCCGGTTTTTGTAGACCGCAAACCCTCGATTCACCATGCCGCAGCAGACCGGTATCCGATCCGGAAGGTCTCTCTGGTAGCGCCAGAAACGGCGGCCGGTCCGGGCGTCGAGCGCCCAGGCGTTATTGTTCGGGCCGGTGACGTACATGACTCCGTCTATCACGATCGGGACGGCCTCGAACTTTCCCAATACACCCGTCTGGAATGTCCACTGGACCGCCAGTTGATCCACGTTAGCCGGGGTAATTTGAGCGAGAGGGCTGTGACGCTGGCTCGTGTAATCGCCGGAATACATGAGCCAGCGGGCGGGATTCTTCAAGCCGTCGAGCAGGTTCTGTCCGGTAATCTCCTGGCCTATGGCGGTCGCGCACCAACCCAGGAGTCCGAAGGTGATTGCATAGCTCGCCGCGAAGAGCAATGTACGGATCATGTCAACGCCTCACTTTTCAGCCGGTTCAGCCGATCGGCGAAGACTGAGGTAGCGCACCAGGTCGCGAAGTTCGCCGTCGGTTAATCGTTCGGGTCCATAGTTCGGCATGAGAGACTGTCGGTCCTCGACGACTTCACGCACGTCCTTTTTCAGGAAGCTTCTCAGTTCCTCACCGTTATCCATCATCTGGACGGAAAAGGCGTCTTCGCTTTTCCTGCAGCCACGGATCCGCTTGCCATCGCGCGTGACCACCGTTATCGGCTCGTAACCCGGGGTAATATACTCGCTCGGATTCCGGATTTCTCGAGCCAGGGCCGTTTGGGACCTGGCGGCGCCGATGCGTGACAGATCAGGACCGAGACGCCCGCCTTCGCCATCGATCCCATGGCACACAGTACACCCTCCCTTGCCCCGGAAGACTTTCTTCCCTTGCTCGGCATCCCCGCCCGGGTCGGCTCCGGCGCCCGCGCCGCCGAACGTCCTGAGATAACTGATGACCATCCAGATCTCATCGCCGAAGAGCGGTGCGGCGGGCATCTCCGTTCCGGGAATGCCTCGTTCAATGACCCGGAATATTTTAGCATCGGACTTATCGCGGAGAATCTCGGTGAGATCGGTCGCCCGCTCTCCCCGGCCATCGATGCCGTGGCACACCGCGCATCGAAACCGGTACAGATTCATCCCTTGCTCAATGCCCTTGGGATCGCCTTCAAACGGGTTCTTCCGCGCTTTTTCCTCCTGGAAAGACACGCCCAGGTTCAGCCGTGATGCGAAACCGGCCAGGAAAAGAAGCGCGATCAGAGCCTTTCGATTTACTCCATGCGCCATTGCTTGCTCTATCCCTATGTTATGGAGATTTTCTATACCGGGATGTTCGAGGACGCAAGCAGAAACCGGATTCTTGGTGTTTCTTAGCGTCTTTGCGTCTTCGTGGTCAGCGACGAGCTACGGAGTGAGGCCCATGCGTCGCACCAGGTCATCAAATCGCGCATCAGGGCGAACGCTGTCCAGCATGGCGTCCACATTAGTATCGACGATGCGCGAGTCGCGTTGCTGGTAACTCTTTTCGAGCAATTCGAATGCTTTATCCTTGTTTCCAAGACTCGCGTGAATGCTCGCAAGAGTAATGAAGGGACCGGTTTCTCGTTCCGCGATAACGGGCTCAGTTGGTTCACGATTCTTTGCGCTTGGCCCGGTTGCCGGACTTCGCGTACGCATATCCGATTGTGGCCTTCACCAGCGGCCTGTCTCCCGAAAGAACAGCCGCTTTCTCAAGCGCGTCGAAGGCTTCCTCATACATCCCCTTCTGCACATAAGCCAGTCCGAGCCGCCAGTAAGCCTGGTAATACGAAGAATCCAACTCGAAGGGAGTCTTGCGCAGTTGCGCGATGGCCTGGTCGTACTGGCGGGCCAGGTAGAATGCCCATCCAAGATGAAAGTTGTATTTGGGCGAGAACGGATCGATCTCCTGGGCCCATTTCATCTCCGCAATTGCTTCATCATGCCGCCTCATCGCCGATAGGTTGAGTGAATACCAGAAGTGAGCTTCGGCATAATTGGGATTTAACTCAATGGCTCGCTTGAATTCCTTTTCCGAACCGGCCCAATCCCAGTCGCAAAATGTCAGGGCGCGGCCGAGCGCGGTGTGCGCCTCGGCCACTGTGTCATCAAGCTCAAGCGCTTTGATTGCCGCTGACTTCGCCTCCGCCATCCTTTTGATTGCGGTCTCAGGGTATATGGGTACCATCCAGGAATATGCCAGACCGGCATAAGCCAGGGCGTAGTTCGGGTCTAAACGGGTTGCCTGCCCGAAGCATTCAACGGCTTGCTTCAATGCCTTTGGAGTCCTTTGGTTTATCAAGTAGCGGCCTTTGAGATAGAGCAGATACGCCACAACGTTGCCGGTATGATGCTTCGCTAACTGCGGCCTCTTGAGATCGAGCGCCAGAGCCTGCGCCACCTGTCCAGGTATGGCTTTTTGCACCGCCAGGATATTGTCGAACTCTTCGGAGGACTTGACCTCCCACAGACGCAAGCCATCCTCCACCCTGACGAGTTGTGCCGTCATGCGAAGACTATCACCGACTCTCCGGAGGCTCCCTTCCAGCACCGTGTCCACACGGAGCGAGCGCCCGACCTCGACCGGGTCCTGACCTGTGCTGGTGTATTTCAGCGATGCGCTGAGGGGCCTGACGGTAAGTTGTTTTATGTTTGTGAGTTCAGCAATGAAGGCGTCGGCAAGCCCAGGACCGAGATATTCGTCGTCCGTATTGATCGTTTTGAAAGGAAGCACGGCGATCGCGTGGGTCTTCCTGGCGGCAATGGTCCGTGCCGTGTCTCTTGAAGTCCAGAAATAAGTGAGCCCGACAACGAGCCCGACCCCTAACAGCGAGAAAGCCAGCGCCCTCCGAACCGCTCTCGGGCCAACCCTTCTCTTCGCCGTCTCATTGAGCGCATCCAATGAAGGTGGTTCGGGGGTTTCTTCCCTGCCGGCAAAAGTCTGCAAGTCATCCGCCCTCGAGGCGGCCTGGCCGAAACTTGCTCTGGACGGGAGTGGCTGGTACGGTTGAGGCTTTGACCGGAAATCGTCACCCTGGAGCATAGACGCCGCAGCAGCTTCCAGACGTTCCGATTTCATTTCATCGCCCTCGCCCCAGACTTCCGACACACTGGCCACAAAGCGGTATCCACGCCTGGGGACGGTCTTGATGAATTGATGCTGATTGCCATCATCTCCGAGCGCTTTCCGGAGGGCGAAGATATTTACCGACAGATTGCCCTCCTCGACAAAGCTGTCGGGCCAGACTCTGCTCATCAATTCTTCCTTCTCTACTATCTCGCCGTTGTTTTCCACCAGCACCTGCAGGAGGTCCAGGACCTTGGGAGGCAGCGGCACTATCTCGCCGTCGCGCAGCAGGTCACGCTTGGCAGGGTCGAGACGGAAAGGGCCAAACTTGTAGTAATGCCGCATTTGCCTGCTCATAACGGTCCTAAGGTTCGTTCGGGGACTTCACCCGAACGAAGCCCCTCGTGAACGACAATATGTTGGTTTGAACGTTTCACTAAGCGCCTAAGAACTGATTAAGAAGAATCTAAGAACCTCCTAAGGACTTCCCGGTGGGCTTCAGGTATTTGAGGACTTGCTTTCTGGAGGGCTCGAACGGCATCGAGAAGAGGCTATTGACGAATCAATGACCGAAAGTCCTGTGCGGGCTCAATCCTAGCTCAGGCAGTCGGAAGGGAGCAAATATTTCTTAAGGACGTACCTGTGATCCAGACAGTGCTCGCTGGCGGTCCGAAGGACCATGGTGTTTGGACATTTCACAGGCACAGAAGCTCGGGTGCCGGTAGCCAGGGCCGAAGGCCCGTCAGTGAGTAGCCACGCCCGTCAGGACGTGGCTTGTGGTGCAGATGACATCGAGGTCCGAGGGACCGGCACAGAACCTGTTCGCAGTGCCGGGCAGGTTCTGAGACAGTCCCTCACGTGGCGCGGCTATTCACTGGCGGGTCTTCGGCCCTGGTTAACGCGAGATGAAATTTCGAGAAGCATGCCGCCACTATCTAATGGCAGTAAGCATGTACGCCGTGCCGCACAGCACGGCACCGATGTTCGTTATTCTTAAAGGAGGAAACCATGGCACCGAAAGTACCGGCGGCTAATAAGGGCGCCGCTTCATTAATATTGTTTTACTACGGCAAAGAGAGCAAGTACGAGTCGCTCGGTCAGGACACGCTCCAGCTCAAGAAGGCGATGGAGGGATACCAGTACAAAGTGCTGCTGAAACATAACTCGTTGCCGAGTTGGGCGGATCTCAGCGAGGCTGACGAAAAACTCGCGGACATCAAGGACCTGCCCACCAAAGCGAACCTCTTCAAGTATCTTACCCAGCTGACCGCAGACGGCTACTACACCGATCTATTCGTTTTCTCGCACGGCCTTCCGCAGAAGTTCATGGTCAGCAACGGCTCGTATGGCAGTGAAGAATTTCGTCACCACCACTGACATTACCAATGAATTGAAACCGGACAAGACGGGATTCACAAAGATTCCCATCCGCATTGTCTGGGGGACCAACTGCTACGGACAAACCCTCGGCGCGACATGGCGCAGCGTCGGAGCCAAAACTACGGCTGGAGCGCGTTTCGTCCAGTTTTACCCCCACGCGTTCGGCAACTTCATCAACGATTGGAACAAAGGAAACGTCTCGTTCGACTCGGCCGTCGGAAATTCTGATACCGACGCCGTCCGAACCGCGGCTCAACTCTACATCTCCACCGTTCATGCTCCGTCAACCAACAAGGAATGGGGCAAGTGTCCATTCGGCAAGACCGTGCTCGGCGATGACCCTTGCGCCAAAGACTATTTCCTCTCGATGTGGATCGATAATGGCGAATGGCAGACAAACATGAGTGGAAAGGAGAACATGAATCATTCCTCTTACATGCCACGGGAGGGAGAAAAGCAGCATCACGAAGAACACCAAACCCACCTGGTAGTGAAAAGCCTCGCGTCTTCGATCTTAGCGCTTTGACGCTGCAAAGCAAATACCACTTAGACGTCTTGCAGACACGAAATCCGCAATCGGCAAGCTTGTCTTGACTTCCATCCCGCAAAGGTGTCATATCTTCTCAAGTCGTTTCGGGCATGGTTCAGGTCACGCACCCGTTTAGATCAAGCAGCCACTGATAGGCACAGGGAAAGGAGTTCCTGATGCTCCTGAAGATCCTGCTGAGCGGACTCATCATGCTGCCGCTGGCCTGGCGCGTGGAACTTTCCACTCCCGCGCAGGAGGAGAAGTGGCGCTCCGCCATCCGCGACACGCTTCATATCCCACAACCATTGCCGCCCCTCGCGGCCGAATCGCACGGCCGATTCGAGCCGGTCGAGGGCGTTATCGCTGAACGGATCACCTACGGCACACAGTTTGGCTTGCGGGTGCCCGCGATCCTTTATCTTCCAAAGGAGCGCCGCGAAAGAATCCCTGCCTTCATCGTAGTGAACGGGCATGGAGGCGATAAATTCAGCTGGTATGCGTTCTACTCCGGAATCCTGTACGCGAGGGCGGGCGCAGCCGTGCTGACGTACGATCCGCTGGGCGAAGGGGAGCGCAATGCCGAACGGAAGTCGGGCACTCGCGCTCACGATAGAATCGTCGAACCCCGGGAGCCGATCGGGCGGCGCCTGGCGGGCCAGATGATCACGGACGTGATGCAGGCCGTCTCCTACCTGCGCGCCCGGCCGGAGGTCGACCCGGATCGGATCGCCGCGGCCGGTTATTCACTCGGCTCCTTCATGCTCGCCCTGGCGGGCGCGGTCGACGCGCGGCTCCGCGCATGTGTGCTGGTAGGCGGGGGCAATCTGGACGGGCCCGGCGAGTACTGGGACAACACCAAGCCGATGTGCACGGGCCTTTCTTACCGTTCCCTCGCTTTCCTCGGCGACCGCGCCGCCGTGATCTATGCGCTTCACGCATCGCGGGGGTCGACTCTGGTCTTCAACGGCCTGGAGGACACGACGGTGCGGATCCCGCAGAACGCCGCGGAGTTTTTCGATAACCTGCGAGGGCGCGTCGCGCGATTGAGGGGGAACGACGACAGAATCTTCGAGACGGGATTCGTGCCGGGAGTCGGCCATCGCCCCTTCTTCGTGACGCGAGCGGTCGCGTTGTGGCTGGAACGAACTCTCGATTTCCCGGCCTGGTCCGAGGCCGGCATCCGGGGCATGCCCGAGACTCACGTGAGCGAGTGGGCGCGCCGGGAGCGGGTGGAACTGGATCCCCTGTACGCGAGTGAACATCGAGAGGGCGGGACCCTGGCTCTCGGCAGCGGCGTTCCCGGCTTGAGCCGGGAGCAATTGAGCGCTCTCGACCCTCAGCGTTGGGAACGCGAGAAGGATCGCATGATTTACGAAGCCTGGTTGCAGACCGTGACGGAAAATCGGTGACAGGCTACCTTTTTCCCTTTTTCGAAACGAGGAGAGTCATGACACTGCGAGCGAAGGATCTCGACTGGAGGATGACGATGGCCGCCAGGCTGTGGATCGTGCTACTGGTGCTCGCGACGATAGACCCAAGGCCTTGCCCGGCTCAGTCCACCTTTGGAAGCATCGGAGGGCTCGTCACAGACGCTACCGGAGCCGTCGTCCCGGGGGTCTCGGTCGTGGTTACCAACACCAGCACCAATATTGCCAAGACAGCGCTGAGCGGTGAGGCGGGAACTTACGATATTACGCACCTGCTCCCGGGAACGTACCGCCTGCGCGCCGAGCTGCCCGGCTTCAAGACATTCGTCCGCGACGGTGTTTCAGTGGAGAGCCGGGCGAGCGTCCGGATCGACGTCCGGATGGAGGTCGGGGAACAGTCGGCCGAAGTCAACGTGACGGCGCCGGCTCCTGTGATCGAGACCGAGACCGCTCAAATCGCCGACCGCCGCGATTCCAAGGAGCTTGACTGGCTCCCGACCGTGATGGGCGTAAACGACTGGACAGCCTACGTCCTGACCCTCCCCGGCGTCCAGAGCGTGACGACCTTCACCTTCGCGTTTAACGGCGCGCGCTCCGCCCAGGCCGAGTTCCTGTTCGATGGCATTATGAGCCCGCGCGGCGGAACGCCGCTAAGCGGAACGCAGTCAACCCTGGAGATGATCTCGGAGCTCAAGCTCCACACAGCCAACAACAGCGCAGAGTTCGGATCGCCCGGAGTCATGTCGGCCGTGACCAAGTCGGGCACGAACAAGGTCCATGGCAGCGTTTACTATTTCCACAACAATTCGGCCTTGAACGCGCGCGACTTCTTCGCCGCGACCGCGCCCGTCTTCAAGGACCATTCGCTGGGCGTCACCGTGGGAGGACCGCTATATGTCCCGAAACTGTATGACGGCCACGACCGCACCTTCTTCATGCTTTCTTACTTCGGGCAGCGCACTCCCGGAAAGGGAAGCGCCAATGCGACCGTGCCGACCGCAGCGATGCGCCTGGGCGATTTCTCGCAGGTGGTCGACAGCCGCGGAGTGATGATACCGATCCGTGATCCCCTGACCGGCGCTGCTTTCTCCGGCAACGTCATTCCCGCTAGCCGGCTGGATGCGGTCGCGCTGCGCGTGCAGGAGCGCTTCTATCCCATGCCGAACTTCGGTCCTCCGGACCTCCTTTCGCTCAATAATCGCGTCCTGTTCGACCGGAAACAGCTGGAGAATCGCTGGGACGCGAGGATCGACCAGAAGATCACCGACAGGAACATGTTCTACGTGCGGGTCGGCTATCGCGCCTTTCCGAGCCAGCCTCTGACCAACAGCCTGATCACCATCGGCACCCAGGATCAGTACCGGCGCAACACGACTCTGGCGATCTCCGACACCCACACGTTCACGCCTGGAACCGTGAACGAGTTCCGCTTCGGCATGCAGCGGAGCAACAACCGCGTCCTGGGGCCCCTGCTTGGAATGGAAGTGCTGCGCTACACCGGTATCCAGGGGCTATCGCCCACCGACGCCGAAGAGCTGCGTGGCATGCCCCAGTTTGCGATCCCCGGATTCAACACCATCGGGTCGGCGGGAACACGCCCGCTGGTCGAGCAGGTCTTTCACGGCAGCGACAGCGTGACGCTCGTCCGCGGCCGGCACAGCATCAAGGCGGGCGTCGACCTGGTGCGCAGCCACGTGAACAGCTTCAGCACGCCGGACCAGTTCTTCGGGGCTTTCTCTTTCACCAACTTCTTCACCGGGCATGCCTATTCCGATTTCCTGCTCGGCCTTCCGAAGACCGCCGCCCGGGCCACTCTGCGCGGACCGGTGTACCGGCGCGGCTCGGACCTCTACCTCTTTGTCCAGGACGACTGGAAGGCCAGTTCCCGACTGACGATTAACTGGGGAATCCGCTACGAGTATCAGTTCGCTTCGGTCGACAAGGACGGCAAGATGTACAACCTCGACCCGCGCACCGCGGCTCTCGTGGTTCCCGATGAGGCCGCCCTTGCAAGCGTCAACCCGCTGCTTCCCCCTGACATCCAGGTGGTGACAGCGGCGGAGATGGGCTTTCCTCAGACGCTGCGCGATGTGGACCAGAACAACGTGGTGCCTCGCCTGGGCCTCGCGTTCCGCCCCTCGACCAACACGGTCTTGCGCGCGGGCTACGGTGTCTTCATGGACAACTTCGGCACCGACGTGATCGGAGGGACCGGCAGCCCGTTGTTCGGTTTTACCGAGACGTTCGAGAACTTCGAAGCCAACCGGCCCAGCTTTGTCTTCCCGAATCCTTTCGGCGCCGTAGGGAGCATCGGGACGATCGCCGCCAGCGGTTTCAAGGTGAATCTCAAGAACCCCCACATCCAGCAGTGGAGTCTGACGCTTGAACGCGAGATCTCCAACATCGGTCTCCGGGCTTCTTACGTCGGCACACGAGGAACCAACCTGGGTTATCGCCGGGATCTCAACGTGCCGCTGCCGAGCACGGTTGCGTTCAACAACGCGCGCCGTCCTTTTCCCCAGTACCGCGGCCTGACCTTCGCCGATAACGGCGGCAACTCCATTTACCATGGGCTGCAGCTGGAAGCCGAACGCCGTTTCATGCAGGGCCTCCAGTTTCAGGCGGCCTGGACCTACAGTACTCAGATCGGCGACATTGACGACGACGGCTCGGACCTGGGCCCGACAATCGAGAATCCGTTTAACCGCAGCCGCGAGCGCGGACGCGAGGCCTATGGCGTCCGCCATCGGGTCAATGGGTCGGTGATGTATGAGCTTCCCTTCGGGCGCGGGCGTCGCTACCTGAGTGGATCTCCATCTTGGGTGCATCACCTGGTCGGCGGATGGGCGATGGCCGGCCTGCTTTACTTCGAGAGCGGGCGATTCTTCACCCCTTCCTTTACCGGCCGCGACATTTCAGGAACCGGGATCTCGGGCGGCCGGCCCGATCGAGTGGCCGATGGCAACCTGCCGTCGGGCGAGCAAAGCATCGATCGGTGGTTCGACATCAGCGCCTTCGTCATGCCGGCGGCCAACAGCGGCCGCTTCGGCAACGCGGGCCGCAACATCCTGGAGGGACCGGGCCTGAACGTGCAGCATCTCAACGTCATCAAGAGCATCTACGCGCGCGAATCGCTCGACATCGAGTTCCAGCTCAACATCCGGAATGTATTCAACCATCCTAATTTTGCTCTTCCCAGCGGGAATCTTTCGGCCCCCGGGACCGTGGGGAGGATCACCGCGACGCGCGGCCTGATCGAGCGCGCCGGGGCGCGGGCGATGACCGGCGAATTGCGGATCAATTTCTGAAAATCGGTGACGGACCTATCCTTTCCCCTTTTTTGGCTGTAATATATAGCGCGAGTATTACCTGAAGCTTACACGCAAGTGCCACGCCTTCAGCGCTCAGGGTTTGTGTATGATGTTATCCCGGCCTCGGAAGGTGTGAAAAAGATTGGGTCTGTGGCGCGGGTCATCAGAGACTGTTGCGAAACTCGCCCGGTTCATGTGCGGACGGGCTATCAAGCCCGTCCGGCTCCCAAGGGGCACTACTGAACTTTTTAAGGTTAGGGCATTCCGATTACGTTATTTGCGACGGGCCAATGGCCCGTCGCCACAGGGTGCTCGGAAGAATTCTGAACACACTACCAGGGGAATCTGAGTTCGAGACAGTCTCGTAAGGTCGGGATTAAATTCTCCAGTTATCGGAAGCGCTGAAGGCGCGGCACACATTTACAAATCAAGCCGGCGCCGATTTGCGTGTAAGACTAAGAGTCCAACGGCTAAAAGAAGTAGCCTGTCACCAATTTTCAGGAGTTCGCGCATGAGTCAAGAATCCAGTTCGTCCCGCCGCAGCTTTCTCAAGACCTCAGCCGCCGCCGCTTCCGGCGCTCTCGCGGCTAAACTCTCGATCGCACGAAGCGCCAATGTCGCCGGCAGCGACCTGCTGCGCGTCGGCCTCATCGGCTGCGGAGGTCGGGGAACCGGCGCGGCCCACCAGGCCCTGGCTGCCGACAAGAATTCCAAGCTAGTCGCCATGGCCGATGCCTTCGAAGACCGCCTCGAGTCAAGCCTCGCCTCGCTGCTCAAAAAGCCCGAGAGCGCCGCCAAAGTGGATGTCCCGAAAGAGCGCCGCTTCGTCGGCTTCGACGCCTACAAACAGCTGATCGACTCCGGCGTCGACGTCGTACTGCTGGCCGAGCCCCCGCACTTTCGCCCCAAGCACCTTCGGGCAGCGGTCGACGCCGGCAAGCACGTTTTTGCCGAGAAGCCGGTCGCAGTCGATGCCCCGGGGGTACGTTCGGTTCTGGCGACATGCGAGGAGGCGCGCAAGAAGAACCTCTCGATCGTCTCCGGCCTTTGCTTGCGCTACTCCAATGGCTTCCGGGAAACCATGAAGCGGATACACGACGGCGCGCTCGGGGAGATCCGGGCGCTGGAAGCGCGGGACTTCCGCGGCTCGATCTGGGTGAAGCCGCGCCAGACCAGCTGGAGCGACATGGAGTGGCAAATGCGCAACTGGTACTACTTCACCTGGCTCTCGGGCGACTTCAATGTCGAGCAGCACGTGCACTACCTCGATATCTGCACCTGGGCGATGAAAGACGAGTACCCGGTCCGAGCGTTCGGGATCGGCGGTCGACAGGTCCGGACCGGTCCCGAGTATGGCAATATCTACGACCATCACTCGGTTATCTACGAATATGCGAACGGCGCCCGCCTCTTCAGCTACTGCCGCCAGCAGGCCAAATGCCACAACGACATCAGCGGCCATATCCACGGTTCCAAGGGGACCGGTTTCTTCACCGATACCCGCATGAAGCTGACTACCCAGACCCCGTGGGAGTTCGATGGTCCGAAGATCAACTTCTATCAAACCGAGCACGACGAGTTGTTCGCAAGCATCCGCAGCGGCAAGCCGATCAACAACGGCGAGTACATGTCCAAGAGCACGCTGCTTGCGATCATGGGCCGGATGGCTACTTACACGGGACAGGTCATCACCTGGGAGCAAGCCATGAATTCCACCGAGGACCTGACCCCCGCGAAGTACGACTGGGGATCGATTCCGACGCCCGCCGTGCCGGTTCCCGGAACCACCCGGTTCTCATGATTCCCTGCGATCGAGGCGAGCCGCAGCCCTCGCCTCGATCGACAACCCATAGCCCGAACTCCGACTTCGCGTTTCTTCGAGGCTTCGCGCCTAGGGCTGCGCGAATAACTTCACATTCTGGCGCGAGGTCGGTGCCAACAGAAGTGTCCGGGCTGCCCAACTGACAGCATCACGACGGCGCCTTCGGGCGCACCCGGAGGCCGCTGGCTTCGTGTCGCTCCTAAGTACCGCGCCGTACGGTCGTCGCTCGGCCTCGCCAGCGGGCCTGGGCCTGCGCAGATGCAACTTATTTCTGCGCAACCCTTAGCGGTGGATCTCTGCGATTATGCTGGCGCTTCCCCTCCCGCATGTGGCAAAAAGGAGGCCTCTCTAATAAAAACGGCAAGGAGCAAGCTCATGACACGCACAGCGCTCTTGATCGCAGCGGCAGCGATTCTGACTCTGGCCCCTCCGGCCGGCTCGCAGCAGGCGAGCCTTCGTGACGAGGCGCGCGCGGCGCTACACAAGGCGGTCGAGTTTTACCGCACCAAGGTATCGACGCACGGCGGATATCATTTCCGCTACGCCGCAGACCTCAGCTACGGCCGTTCGGAGCACACGGAGACCCCTCACCGGGTCGAAGTACAGCGCGAGGGGACGCCGATTGTCGGCATGGCGTACCTCGACGCCTACGAGGCAACCGGCGACCAGTATTACCTCGAGGCGGCCCGCGACGTCGCCAATACGTTGCTCCGCGGCCAGCTTTGCTCGGGAGGATGGGACTACTTCATCGAATTCGATCCCAAGACCCGGGGTCAGTACGCTTATCGGGTGGAGCGGGGATGCAAGGGCCCTCTGACGACGGCAGAGGCCAAGGGCGTCACGAATCTGGATGACAATGTGACGCAGGGTTGCATACGGCTCCTCATCAGGGTCGACCGGGATCTGGGCTTCAAGGACCCTAAGATTCACGAAGCGGCGCTCTTCGCCCTGGATAGCCTGATGAAGGCTCAGTACCCGAATGGCGCCTGGCCCCAGCGCTACGCCCAGTTCCCCGACGCGAAAGAGTTGCCGATCAAGCGGGCCAGCTATCCGGACTCGTGGCCGCGCGAATGGCCAGGGGCAAACTACTCCGCGCACTACACGTTCAACGACAACTCGATCGTGGACATGATGGACACGATGCTCGAGGCCGCGCGCATCTACAACGAACCACGCTATCGCGCCTCCGCCGAGCGAGGCGGCGACTTCATCCTCCTCGCCCAGATGCCGGAGCCGCAGCCGGGTTGGGCCCAGCAATACGACCGCGACATGCGTCCCGCCTGGGCTCGCCGCTTCGAGCCACCGTCGATCACCGGCGGCGAATCTCAGAGCGTGATGAAGATGCTGCTCGTCCTGTATCGCGAGACGGGAAACCGGAAATACCTCGAGCCGATTCCCCGGGCCATGGCGTATTACAAGCGCTCGGTCCTGCCCGCAGTCGAAAATCCGTCAGAGCACCGCCGCCGCGCCTGCCCCAAGGGCACCGACTGCATGGCCCGGTTCTACGAGCTTCAGACCAACCGGCCGCTGTACATCACCAAAGGGACACGCGTCACGGTCCAGGACCAGTCGACCACGACCGTCGATGGCTATGAGCTGAGTCACAGCGACGCTTCCGTGATAACTCACTACGGCGTCCTCACCTCGGGCGAGCAACTCAAGCAGATCGAGCGGGATTACCAGGATGTCGTCAAGGCAGAACCGGGATCGTTGCGAAGACCGGACCGGCTCCACGGCCTTTCACCCTGGACCGGGGGCGAAGTGCCCGTGGGCTCGGGATCGCGCGCCATCCGCGATGCGGCGTCCAGCCCCGAGCAGCGCATCCGCGCCATCATAGCGGCGATGGACCCGCGCGGCGCCTGGGTCGAAGAAGGAACCATCGGCAAGGCAAACCGCCTCGTGTCGGTTTACGCCGCCAAGGACATGATCGTGACACTGGGCGGGAAGACCTACCCCATGAAGGAGAACGACACGCTGGACATTTTCCAGGGCGACCAGCCGCCGCGTGAGCAGATCATTGCCTCGCGGACTTTCGCCCGCAACATCGACCTGCTCTCGAAGTTTGCCGGGCGAACCCAGTGAGAAACAAAAAAACGACCACTAAGACACGAAGACTCGAAGAAACGCGAAGACCCAAGACCCGCCTAGAATAGCAGCTTCAGCGCGAAGCGGATCTGTCGCTCCGTCGGCTGCGCCGCCGTAATCGAGCTATAGCCATTCAGATTCGTGATAGTGCCGTCCGCACTGCGAATCGGCGAGGATGCGTTGGCGCCGGGGTTATTGAAGGCCGGCGTATTGGTAACGTTGAAGGCCTCGGTCCGAAACTGCATATTGAAGCGCTCGCCCAGCTTGAAGTTCCGGAACAGACTTGCGTCCAGGTTAACCACTCCCGGCCCCCGCAAAATATTGCGTCCGGTGTTTCCGAACCGGACTCCCGTCACGGGCGCGAAGGCATAGGGGTCGAACCAGCTGGTCCCAGGCCCGATCAGACCGGGCTTTTCCACGTCGGGTTTCACCTGGTCGGCGGTCTGGGTGTTGCCCGGCGAATTCAACGACGTCGCGACCGCCGTCACATTAAACGGAGTGCCGCTGGTCATACTGAAAATGCTGTTGAGCTGCCAGCCGCCGGCGAGCGCGGCGGCCAGGCCCTGAGTGGCCCACTTCTTTCCACGGCCGAACGGCAGCTCGGCGATTCCGTAGATCTGGAGGTTATGGGTGCGGTCAAAGCCGGCGAGCGCGCGGTTGCGGTCCCACATCTCGACCCAGTGCCAGGTGAGGCCCGAATCGCTCTGGTCCGCGTAGTTGATCGATTTGGAGAACGTGTAGGACAAACCGAACTGGGAGGCGCCGAGACGCCGCGTCACGCGAGTCTGAAGCGCGTCGTAGCGCGCGGTGTTAAACGGCATCAGCATGTTGATGTTGGCAATGCGCCCGTACTGGGGGAAGAGGGCGCGGCCGCTGTTGCCGCCCCCAGGTCCTTGAGCGGCGTTGATGTTGACATTGGCCGTCTGGCGGATGGCGCGCGAGCCCACGTAGGCGGCCTGCACGTAGAAGTCTGCTCCAATGTCGCGCTGGATGGTGAAGTTGAAAGATTGAATGTAACCTCGGTTGAACTCCAGCGGAAACGTTTGGGTCCCGACGGCGAGCGGCAGGTCGACGATGCCCTGGGTCAGGTCCGGACCCGTGGTTTCAGGGATGCCCGTCCGCAGCGAGCCGGCGGCCCGGAGCGTGGAAGCGCCCGAGAACTGCGACGAAATCGTCACCGGATAGGCGTCGCGCAGGTTGCGGAAGGAGTTGGGATCGACGCTGATGCCGTAGCCGGCGCGCACCACCGTGTTCTCGGTCACGCGGTAAGCGATGCCGAACCTGGGAGCGATCTGTCCGGCGCCGACGTCCACCCCGGTATCTTCAGGGACATTACCCAGGCCGCCGATGAGCACCTTGTCGGTAGCGGGGTCGTAGCGCTCGGCTCCCCGGTGATCGCGCCTCGCGAACGGATAGTATTCATAGCGCATGCCGTAATTGAGGGTGAGCTTTCGATTCACTTGCCACTGGTCTCGAAAGTACACACCCCATGAAGGCATGCGGACCGCGGAGGGGTTGACGTACTGAAGGTCTTTGCCCATAGCCTGGGGAAGGCCCAGAAGAAAGTCGGCCCAACTGTTGAACTGTGTGGGCCCGGCCCCACCAAGCAACGCAGTAAGGCCACCGGTAAAATTGAAGCCGCCGCGCGGGCCATTGGCTGCCTGGGGCTGGAAATGATTGATCGTGTAGTAGGTGTACTCGCCGCCAAAGCGCAGCGAGTGCGATCCCTTCGTCCAGCCTACGTTGCCGGCCGTCACGTACTGGTTGTCGCGAAACAGGAAAGGGTTCGACACGTTGGGATTTCCAATTGATGAAAAGCCCGTAATTACAAACCGGGGGTAGCCTCCCTGCAGCGGGTCCGGACCATTGGTACCGGGGATGTTCAGGAAATCGAGGCCGTAGTTCTGGTCAATATCGACGTTCTGCGCCCCCAGGCGCTGGCGCGTGAACCCGATGTTGCCGTCGATCAGGACGCGCGGTGAAACGGTGTAGGTGCCGCCGACGGCGGCGCTCTGCACCCGGCCCGGAGCCCGGCCAGGCTGCCCGCCCGCCAGGGCGTCTCCGCCGGCTTCTCCCAGGGAGGGCGGATCGAAAATCTCGCTCGGCGAAATGGAGTAGCGCACAAACATAGACGCGAGCGCCGTGGGGTTGTAGTTGACCTTGAAGTCGAAGTTGTCGCGGTTAAATTCGTACGTCCCGCTCGCGAAATAGTTGTTGGTGAAGCCTGCAAGGTTAGGCGCGGGGATGAGCTGGATCATTTTTACCGAGGCCGGGTCGAAGCGGTTCTGCGGGATACTCTGGTTGGGAAACGGCTGCCGCCCGGAGCCGTCCGGGTTGCCGGTGAGGGGATCGTAGATCAGCGCTCCAGTCCCCGAAAAATCGCCCCGGCTCAGCCCCTCGGTGGGAACGGTCCGAAACGCGGAGGCGTTCTGCCGGCGGACGGTGCGCTCCCAGTCGCCAAAGAAGAAGAGCTTGTTCTTCACGATCGGTCCCCCGAAGGTGCCGCCGAACTGATTGAAGATGTTCTTGGGAAGCTGATCGCCCACAAAGAAGAAGTTTCGGGCGCGCAGCGCGCTGTTGGTATGGAACTCATACAGGCTGCCGTGGAAATCGTTGGTGCCGGACCTGATGGCGACGTTCACCGCCGCCCCGCCCGCCATTCCCTGCTCGGCGTCGAAACTGTTGGTGACGACATTCACCGTCTCGACCGCTTCGGCCGGGGGCACATAGGCAACGATATGCGGCAGCCAGGGGTAGCTGACCGTCGCTCCGTCCAGACGCGTGTTGTTGTTCGAGTAGGAAACCCCGTTGAAGTTGGTGATGAGGGCGCGCTGCGGATTTCCCGCATCGGAATGCGCATCAGCCGGCGGACTGGCGCCCGGAATCAGTTTGTACAGCTGCTGGAAATTGCGCCCGCTCCCGATGGGAAGGTTGGATATCTGGGTGTTTTCGATCTGAGAGCTCACATCGGCGCGGTCCGTCTGGAGTGCCGCGACCTCGGCGGATACCGTGACGGTCTCCGCCACCTGGGTGACTTCGAGGCGGGTATCCAGCCGCATGACCGTATTGGCATTGACCGCCACTCTTTCGTGGACGACCGAGCGGAACGACGGCGCCGAGACAGTCACGCGGTACGTCCCGGTCTGCAGATCGCTGAACAGGTAGCCACCGCGATCGTCGCTGATCGTTTGCTTCACGATTCCCGTCCCGACGTTCACGGCTTCGACCGTCGCCCCGGGCACGCTGGCGCCCGAGGCGTCGCTCACATTGCCGGTCAATGAGCCGTAGAGAACCTGTCCGAAGGCTGAGCCCTGCATCACCAGGGCCGCTAGTACGACGGTTAGACAAAGTGAGGCGGAGGGGACGCTCCGCAGTCCGTAACTGAAGAGCTCGTACAAATCGCATAAATACCTCGTCTCAATAGATATTCTTGGTGTTTCTTCGTGTCTTTGCGTCCTAGGGGTGTTTGTTTTGCGGCGCTCCCTGGAGCATCGCGGCCGTGAAGTTCAACAGGTCTCCTCGTTCACGCGCCAGTCTCCGCAGCTGCTCGAAATCACCGGCGAGCTGGCAGAGCTGGATCAGGGATGGGCAAGAGAGCTGGTCAGGACCAGCCTCCGGCAGACGCTCGATCGAGAGTTCGATGGCCTCCCGGAAGCGACCGAGCCTGGCCAGCAGGCCGACCAGGACTTCAGCCGGACCGCTTCCTACCTGCCCCGGATCGCTCTCCTCGATTTTGCCGCGAAAGTGCGCGATCGCCCCATCCACATCCTCGCCCAGCAACGCACGCAGATAGATCCCGTAATCGGCATAGATATTCTCAAAGGGTGGATCGCCGCGGTAGTGAAAGTGATGCGACAGCCGCTTGCCGTATTCCGTGAGCTCGACGGCAAGGTTCAGCATCTCGCGATCCTTCAAGTCCGCGCTCAGGCGGATGGTAGAGATTAAATGCGACGTGTCCACATAATAGGCCCACTCCCCGAAGAGCCAGTCACGCGTCGAGATCAGTTCGACAATGCTGCGAGACTCGGGCGCCTTGCCTTCATTTTCGGCGATGGTCCTCCTGAGGCTTTCGAGTACCTCCCCATGCAGGGAGCGGACCAGAAGGTCGACGCAGTCCTCTCGACCCTTTCGGTGAGGATACTGCTCGAGCACGGTAATGGCCCGGCACAGGCCGTACTGGGCCATGATGAGCTGGAAGCCTTTGTAGGGGTGGACTCCCTCATTGAAAGCGATGTCGATGATGGGTTCGATTCCCTCTCGCGCGGTTTCCTTCTCGATCGCCGCGGCCACCGGCTCCGGGTCCCCGATCGCCCGGAAATAAGGCCAGGCGGCCGGGATATCGCCGTCCGAGAGAAACAGGCCGCCCACCTCCCGAGCCGCGGCGACGTAGGCTTCGTGCAACTGGCTTTGCGTTTCTGACGGCATATCCTCGAGGCTGCCGGTGGCAATCAACGGCAATCCGAGCTGGCGCCGTTTGTTCATGATCATTGCCTCGAACAGCAAGGGGTATCGCTTCTCTGCGCGGAAATTCCTGGTCAGAAGATCGAACGCGGCCGCGGCGCCGCCGGACTCGAGCGCCCGTTCGAGTTCATCAAACCCTCGGTCGGTCATGACGGTTTCTCTTTCCTGTTTCCGGCGCTGCGGAAGTGCCGTAGCTTGCTACCGCCTTGTATCGGCAGAACTTGCTTAGCCAGTCGCCCGAAGGGCGAAGGACTAGCCCGGCCGTGAGAAGCTGTGGAAAAAATCAGCGAACGGCGCGCGGGTCATCAGGAGACTGTTGCAAAACCCCCCGGTACATGTGCGGACGGGCTATCAAGCCCGTCCGGGCCCCCTAGTGGCACCAAAGAACTTTTAAGGCTAAATCGCTCCCGATCACGTTACTTGCGACGGGTCTGATGACCCGCTCGCCTCGATTTGGCGAAGCTGCTTCGCCCGAATGCGCGCACGCATCCGCGGAAGGTCACCGAGAAGAGATCCCTCCAAGCGGGACACCATACGTACAGCCGGCAACCTTTGGCGGCTGGCTCACTGCCGCACAGCGCCGCCTTCCCTGAGGCAGGTTTGGGAAAGTCCGCCGCTGACTCTCTTCCGAAGGAGGAGCAAAACGCGATTGTGGCTATCTAGAAATGGCCTGGAGATACGTGATCACGCCATTGGTGAAATCCGCCTCGGCCTGAGCCGTGAACGGAGAAACACCCGGTTCGTAACCTCCTTCGTTGAAGGCTTCCGCAGTAGTCAAGTATCCAAGCCAGCCGTTACTATATCCGAAATAGAAGGTGAAAGGATATGGAGAGTGATTCCGCACACTTACCGCAATCTCATTGAAAAGCTCCAGTGGCGCCGCCCAGACCAGGACATCACTATTGATCTTCAAGAAAGTGACCGGTATCCGAACCACGGTCGAACCGTCGCTCGTCACCCGAAGGTATGGATTCAAAGAGTCCACCCAGCCCAGTCCGGGCTTTCGCGGCGTCTCGATAACCTTCTGGCCAATCCAGAGATTGACGTCCGCGGTCGTCCTGGCAATCAGCAGATTTGCCGCCAGAATCCTGTCTCCCAGCAGCACGTTGAACTGGGTGATGTGCCCGCTCCTGAAATCCGCGTAACCGCTATAGATCGGCGCCACGTTTCCGGCGGCGCCGTTTATGAACAACATGGGTGCGCCCAGCTTTTGCTCGACGTATTCAGCGACGATTCCGGGGGCGTCTCCGCTGATCTGAAGATTCCTGCCCCCCAGAACCGTCCCGTGCATGGCGTAGTTCACGATCAAAGCCAGCGGTGACCCGTTCATCCGCTCGAGGCGGATGAGTCCGATCTGTCGATCCACCGGGCCCTCCGGGTTCAATCCCAGAGAGACCCGGCCATCGGCATCCTTGGCGCGCCGGTTGATGTTGGCCAGCGACAACCCCGTTCCTGCGCCCAGGCGGGCAGGTTCCAGCCGGGCCCGGGCTTGCTTGATTCCCTCGATGAACGCCTGTATCACCCGACCCGAGTACTCAGGGTTGGGTTCGTGCTTGTACCTGTCTCCGAGAAACAACGACGCCAGACCCGGTGGACCCACTTCGGGCGCGGAATGGGTATGAGTTGCAGTCCACCAGATTTGCTGCGGCTTGAGGCCGGTCTCCTTCTCGAGCTGCCGCAACGTATCGTCGACCAGCGACGGAGAGACGAGAGCCAGATCCGACGAAGCCAGAATGAATTCGGTCTTCCCGTCGGCGAGAGCAACAATCCGGTGAAAGAGTCTGTCGTGCACGCCCTCGGACTGTCTCGCGGCGTAACCCAGTAACCATTGGCTGCCCTCTGGAGTGATATCAATCTTCACGCAAGAGGCGCGCAGAGTCGCAGCGGCGGCCGGGGTGACACACCATCCAACCATGCATGCAACAAGCGTCGAACAAAGACAAGCCTCGATCAGTCTCAATATCATCATTTTTCTGTCTCGCGCATCCTTCTTAGGGATGACGATGGTTCCTAGAACATCAGCTTTAACCCAAACTGTATCTCTCGCGCCGGCGCCGCACTCAGGATTCGTCCCGCGCTTGCCGCCTGAATGTTGTTCACCGGGTTCGCGAAGTGCGGCGTATTGGTGAAATTGAAGAACTCTGCCCGAAACTGGAAGTTAGCGTCTTCGCTCCACGGCACGTTGAAGCGGAAATTTCTCATGATCAGAAAATCGAGGTTGTTCAGCGGCGGACCGATGAGAATGTTTCGCGCGCCGTTGCCGTAATTGAATGGCTCCGGAACCCTGAAGGCCGAAACATCATAAAATCTCAGAAGCGTGGGGTTGTCTAAAAATCCACTCGCGACGCGATCCGGCCGGCGCGCCGTTGCGCCGACGTTGGCTGTGTCTGCTGAAATCACCGGCGTGAACGGAGAACCCGACTGCAAGGTCAAGATCGCGGCAATTTCCCAGTCCCTGATCAGATAGCCGCCCGGACCCGCAACGCCGTTTCCAAATGGAAGAGCGTAGTTGCTGCTGAACGTGAAGCGTTGTCTGATGTCAAAGTCTGAAGAACCCTTTTCCAGATCGGTTCTGAGAGCATTTTGCACGCTGTCGCCCTGAGGGTCGCTGCTGATGTTGTCGATCGACTTCGCGAAAGCATACGCTCCGAGGAACGAAAGACCGCGCCAGCTCTTGATTTCAACTTTGCTTTGAAACGACTGGTAATTCGAGAATCCGCTGTTCTCAACGGAAAACAGGTCGCCCAGGCGAGGGAACGGCCGCCGGACCTGAATGGTGCCGGCGCCCGGATCGGGCCGGTTAATCGGACGCGAGTACTCGATCTTGGTCCCCTTGCTGGCCACGTAGCCGGCCTCGATCGATACCACTCCAGTGATCGCCTTTTGAAGCGTGAGGTTCCACTGCTGGAAGTAGGGGGTTCTCATTTGAGAATCAACCTGGAAGGCAAAGGGACCCTGCAGAGAAAGGGCTTCCGACCCGGCCGAGAATGGCGTGAAGAAATTCGTGAGGTCGAAGGTCGGCGCCGGCGAGCTATTGAAGACCGACCGTTCGTCGGCGAGGAACGGAGGGCTGGCGACCAGGGTCGAGTTGGTCCGGTTCACCTGCTGGAGACCATAAAAGATTCCGTATCCGGCGCGGATGACGAGGTCACCCACCGGCCTCCAGGCGATGCCCACGCGAGGCGCCCAGTCGTTCTTGTCCAGGAACCTCATCGAGTCGTTGCGTCCCACGGACTTGTCGCTCACGATGATGTCTGAAAAGAGCGGATACACGAACCGGGCCACCTGCTGGGAGGTAAGGTCGAACTCCCCGTTCTCATCGCTTCCTACAATGATCTTGCCGATGCTGGCATCGAAGATGGCAGAGGCATGCCGTGTGGGTCGCGGCGGGTGAATCATCTCGTAGCGCACGCCGAGGTTGAGCGTCAGGTTGGGAGCCACCTTCCAGTCGTCCTGGAAGTAGAAATGCTGTGATGTCTCCCGGCGAATGCCGACCTGATCTCGGGGAAACGAGCGAAAGCCCTGGAAGGGGATGCCCAGCATGAAATCCGCGAAGCCATTTCCCGTGTAGGTTCCGGTAAACGCGAAGTTCGAACGGCAGAAGGCGCAGTTCTCGTCGACTACCGAGAACCATCTCAAATCGAAGCCCAGCTTGAGATTGTGTTCGCCGCGGACCCAGGTCAGATTATCGATCACATTGTATTGATTGCTCCTGCGGAAACCGGGCCGGAAGGTCAAGGCATCGATCCCGCCGTAACCGGTAATGGCGAATCCAGGAAAGCCGGGAAACCTCGCGCTGGTTTCGCCGAAGCCGCCAATTCCCGACTCCACCGTATAGTTGGTCTCCCCGACGCCCTGTGCTTCGTTGATGGATCGGGCGCGCGTATAGCCGGCCCGGACCTCGTTGATCAGGCGAGGACTGAAAGTATGGATCAGACCCGCGCTGGTCCGCTGGGTCCGGGTCAGGTCGCCGGCCGCTCCATTGGTCGGGAAGAGGCCAGGACTGACCAACGTATTCTGCTGAAAGCTGTAAGAACCAAACAAGGAGGTGTTGCGCCGCAAGCTGGTGGTCGCCGCGAAGATCGAACTGGTCGGTATCGGAAATGCGGCTACCCGAACGATTGTAGTTTCCCTCGGGGGTGTTGGGAGGCAGGATGTAATTGTTTTCGATAAAGTACAGCGCTTGCGGGGACAGCCGGTTGGACGGAATCTTATTGTCCGGGAATGGATCGCGAATGGTCCTCCCGGGGTTCGCAGGGTCCGGCCGCGTCGTCGCCGGGTCGAAGATTGTCGCGCTCAATTCGGAAAAATCTCCGCCGCGCATTTTCACGGAGCCGACGGGGTTATTGAAAATGACTCCGCGGCGTTCACGCCTTCCCTGGTAGTCGCCGAAGAAGAAGGTCTTGTCCTTGATTACCGGACCGCCGGCCGTGAACCCGAACTGGTTTTGCTTCAGAATACTCTGCTTGGCGGGCGGAGCGTTGAAAAAATTGCGAGCGTCCAGAACGTCGTTGCGTATGAATTCGAACAACGTTACGTGGTAGTCGTTTGTGCCCGACCGCAGCTCGATGCTGATGATCCCTCCCCCCTGACCGAACTCGGCGCTGAGCGCGTTCGACTGCACTTTGAATTCCTGAATGGCGTCGGGCGCAGGCTGCACGACTACGCCGTCGACCCATTGGTTGGACGCATTGACCCCGTCGATAAAGAACGCCGTCTTCGACGCGCGCATACCGTTGAGCACGATCCGGGGACCTCCTCCCAGGTTAGCGCTGCTTCCGCTGGCCAGAGCCCCTGGCGTCAGAGTGGCCAGCTGGGTGAAGTCGCGGCCGTTCAAGGGAAGATCGACAACCTTCTTTTGACCGACGACCTGTCCTACTCCGCTGGACTCGGACTGCAAGAGCGGCGCACCTCCCGTAACGGTGACCGATTCCGTTACTGCGCCGACCTCGAGCGTGAAATCGATCCTGGCCACCTGGTCGACCTCCAGCTTGATGGCCGAGCGCGTGATCGATTTGAATCCTGCCAGCTCCACCTTCATCGCGTACATCGCAGGAACCAGGAATGGAACGACGTATATTCCCGAATCGTTCGTGACAGTCGTCTTTTGTATGCCCATCTGAACGTTGGTGATGGTGATCTCCACACCTGGTACCACCGCGTCACTCGGGTCTGTGACCCTTCCGGTGATTTGAGCATGTTGCGCGTATGAAATCTGGGCAGAAAGCCGAATGAGCGTCAATAAGGCAAGGCCAGACAATAATTGAAATATCCGTCTCATTTTGATTCCTCCCCTGTTCTACCGATGTAGGCTGAACACCTCGTCGCCGCATTCCGAAGCAGCACGACCTTCGTGGTCTCCGCGGCGGTGGCAAGGCATCGCGGTCGAAGAAACGGAGAATGTTACCGCGACCCTTGCGGACCAGACTGGACCGAAGACGCGTCGGCAGTCATGCGTGGCTGTTTGAAGCAGGGGGAGAGATGCTCTTGGGAACTGTCGTCGGGAGATGTACCTGGAGATTTTGCGCGAACTTTCCGAGCTTTCGATCAGCGCCCGGATGAGGTTGATGTGTCACCGCTATTCCAGCCTGTCGAGCAACGTCCGTATTGGCCGGCATGACGTTCGAGCGCAAAGACTAGACTCTTGGCGCTCTCGCTAAAGCCGATATCCCAGCCACAGGTATCAAGACACGTCCTTTCAAACTGCCGGGAGCCCACGTTAATGTTTTGGGCCTGGTCTGGCCGCGACACTATTACCCTGCCGGGCGAGTGTCAACAGGTTTCGCAGTATACGAAGCCTGAAAGCCGCTCTGGAAAGCGATTTCTCATCACCGGATGGCCATACTAACGCACGGGCCCGAGGTACTTGTCCAGCCAATCCAGCACTTCCTTGACGAACTGGCTCCGCTTGACAGTGACGTCGTGCGCCGTGTCAAACAACACGTGCTTCTTGTCTTTCTCCGGTGTTCCCAGCAACCGGAACATATGGCGCTGCGAGGTCTCGAGTGGGAATGTAAAGTCGTAGCGGCCGCTCAGCATCAGAACCGGCCGGCGCATGCGGGGAGCGAAATTGATTGCGTCGACCTCGGGCAGCCTCGGTGTAAAGTAGAAGCCGCCGTCGACATAGATGACGGTCCGGAACCGTTCTTCGACCGTGCTCCAGACCACGCCCTGCGCTGCTCCAAAGCTCTTTCCCATATATGCCAGCCGGGTGGAGTCAAATTCCTTCCGCGACTCCAGATAGTCGACCGCGCGGCACAGGTCCTTGGTGATTGCCACAAATCGTTCTCTAGCCTCGACCAGCGTCAGCGGCCGTTCAAAGACGCCGCGGCGCTCGTACATATCCTTGTAAACCGGATAGACTACCGCCCGGCCACTCTGGATGACGAAGTCCAGCGTGGTCTTGAAGTGAAAAAGCTCCTGGCTGGTGGGCGCTCGCAGAGCGCCGGCGCCTGGGCAAAACACCACGGTTTGATAGGGAGGCCTGGCGTTCTTCGGAATGAAAAGATAGAGTGGCAGGCGTTCGTTGCCATAGGCAGCGTCGATCAAGACCTTCTGTTTGATCCATCCGGCCTCACCTTCGTCAACCGATTCGACTTTGGGTTTCAGGTCCGTGCGATCGTAATCGTAGAGCCTCCTGAAGATGCGAAACGCCTCGTCGGACGCCGGTTCTTCTTTGCCGTAGTCGCGAAAAATGCGCTGCACCGGCGCGAGCGCTTTTTGATCCACTGAGCCGAGAGACCGCATGCAGCGAAATCCGTTCTGCGCAGAACGGTCAAACGGCGAGCGCGCGTCGCCGTCATGAAACATGTAGGTCGGCTCATTCCAGCCTCCACCGAGGATGAAGCGAAAGCCGCCGCCCGTTTCGGTCCAGCACCATTCCTTGACGTTGCCCGCCATGTCATAGGTGCCGCTCGGCCCGATTCCCTGATACTTTCCTACCGGCGCGGGCCCGGTTCGAGAGAAGTTGCTGGACAAACTGACCAGGGCCGAGGTGTTCGGGTCTGCCGCCTTGTACCAGTGGTACAAGGAGGGCAGTTGCTTGCCGGCGAATGCCGCATAGGCCGCAGCTTCGTGCCAGCTCACGCCGGCCACCGGGTAATCGGCCTGGCCCTCTGGAAAGCGGCCTCCCTCCCAGGTTGACGGGCCGGGCCGGCCTGTCGAGTCTCGAAACTCATTCAGGGCCTGCTCCCAGGTCAGCTCCTGCCCGTCTTTCAGGAACTTGTGTTTCCAGAACTCCGGTTTTTGATATCCGCCGGCATCGATGAACTCTTTGAACTGCCGGTTGGTCACTTCGTACTGGTCGATAAGGAATGGTTCGACGGTCGCCATCGGCAGTTGTCCTACCTGGCCTACATTCACTGTGTAGGCGCCGCCGGCGACTCGGACCATTCCGGCAGGGGCGATGCCTTCACGCTCCATCTTTACCCTGGGAGTGTTGCCCGAAGCGGACTGGGCGCCCTGCAGCAGGGCAAATCCCGGCTTGGAGACTCGCCACCGTAGATAAGTCCTGGGCACCCGCGCGTTTCTGATGGGCGACTTGCCGAGCGGCATCCAATCAGCCTGGTTGTCGACAAAGTCCCTGATTTCGACATCGGCACCCGGGGGATCCGTGTCGAAGCTGAATGGAACCGAAAGGCTATCCATTATCTTGACCAGTGCCGGTTTCCGGCGATTACCCGGTCGGCCTGTTGTGCCAACTGAAAGGCCGCGCTGATCTTGTCCTGCTCCTCAAGCTGAGCGATCAGCGGCAACGCCTCCTCGCGCGCCCATCGGACCTGGGCGTTCCTCCGATAGACCATCACCCCCCCTGCGACCAAAGCCACAAGCAGCAGAGCCGCCGGCACGACTACGGCGGGCCGCGCGATCCAGCGCTTCAAATCCGGGGCTGCTGTCAGCGGCGCCGACATCCGTGCCTGACACTCCGCCAGGTCCCGTGCGATTTCCGCTGCGGACCCATAGCGCCTCGCCGCATCTTTCTCCATCGCCCGCGCCACCACTCGCTCGACGTCTTCGGGCACATCCGAACGCAGTTTGCCAAGCGACACGGGTTCCGCAGTCAGGATGGCATGGATCTGCGCCGCCTGGTTCGTGCCACGGAACGGCAACTCGCCAGCCAGCATTTCATACAGCGTCACACCCAGGCTCCACACATCCGACCGCGCGTCGACATCCTTCCCCAGGGCCTGTTCAGGCGACATATAGCCGACCGTGCCCTTGGTCGTGGGTCTGATGGTGGCGGTCGCATCGCTCAGCTTGGCCAGTCCGAAATCGATGATCTTGACGCCACCGTCGGCCGTGACCATGACGTTCCCGGGCTTGATGTCGCGGTGGACGATTCCGTGCTCATGCGCCTTGGCAAGCCCCCTCGCGATCTGCAGCGCCAGATTCAGCGCCTCGGGCACGGCAAGTCCGACCCCCACCGTGTCGGCTGTGGTTTCGCCGTCGCGGCGGGACCGCGCGATTTTCTGCTTGAGCGTTTCGCCCGGGTAATAGGACATAGCGATGAACATCTGCCCGTCGTCGGTTTCGTCAATTTCATACACGACGCCGATATTGGGATGATCCAACGCCGAAGCGGCTCGCGCCTCGTTCAGGAAACGATGCTTTTCATCGGAATCTGCGCCGGCATCCGGCGGCAGAAACTTCAGCGCCACGAACCGGTCGAGCTTGGTGTCGTGTGCCTTGTAGACGACTCCCATGCCGCCCGCGCCAATTTTTTCCAGGATCCGGTAGTGGGATACAGTCCGACCGGGCATGTCCAATTAACCAATAGGAATTTGTTTCAAGGGGCTGATGGAAAGATAGGGCGGGCTCAGGTGGAATTTCACGGGAAACTTGCGGAACAGCTTCACCATACGTTTAAAACAACCGGCGGCGAGGAGAAGGAATTGGCCAAGCGCGATTAGAGACGCGACTTCGCACACTTCACTGCGAAGAAAAGGGATTAAAACGCCGTGATTGCCAAGAAGAATCAGATTATAAGCTCTTCGATGCTAATTGGCCAGGACGATTTAGTTGAGATGCTTCGCGTTTCTTGGTGTCTTCGAGTCTTCGTGGTTAGGCGGGGGAACAAAAACCAACCGCTAAGACACGAAGACGTGTCACGCCACTTTCAGCCACCGCCACAGCTCCGGAAGCGTGGGGCGCTTGCCGTAGGAGAGAATACCCACGCGGAAGATCTTGCCGGTAATCCAGAACATGACATAGATGGTGGCAAGCGAAATGACGACCGACAGAGTGACCTGCCAGAAGGGAGGCTCCGAGACGACGATCCGCATGAACATCGTCAGCGGGCTGAAAACCGGCGTCAGCGATAGAGCCACGGCCAACCCCGACTCCGGATTCTGGATAATAGGCATGGCAAGAATCCAGGGAACCATCATGAAGAAAACCAGTGGGGTCAAAAGCTGCTGGGCTTCTTTTTCCGAGTTGGCTATCGCCCCGCCGGCCGCGTAGACGCAAACGTAAATCAAGTATCCAAGCAGGTAGAAAAGAAAGAAGAATGGCAGAAGGCGCGCTTCGACAAGCTGTGCGGCATCAACTCCCGTCGGCGCGAATCCGACTCCGTACATGATGCCGACCCCTGCCATCAGGAGCCAGATCGCGATCTGGGTCAGTCCCACCGCCGCCAGCCCCAGGATCTTGCCGCTCAAAAGTTGCATCGGCGACATCGAAGAGATCAGGATCTCTACGATGCGGTCCGTTTTCTCAGCCACGATCCCGCGCATGATCTCCTGCCCGTAGATGAGCATGGGGATGAAGAGCAGCCCGACAAACGCGAATGCCACGAAGAAGCCGCGTTCGCCCCCGGTCTTGCGCTCGCCGGTCTTGGAGATCTGGACAGCCTCGATCGGAAGTGCTTTCAAAAGATTGTCGCTTTCCGAAGGGGTGATGCCGCGCGAGGCGAGACGATGCCGGGACACGGCCCGGTTGACAATCCGTTCGAGGCGCTCTCTGGTCATGAGGTCCGCCGCAGTGCGGCTGTAATAGGTCAGTTTCACTGCCGGGTTCTCCACAGCGTCTCGCGGGATCACGAGCACGCCGTCGAGCCGCTTCGTCTTGGCCCCATCGTCGCTCAACTGCTTCAGAAATGCCTGGGATGACGTCGCCGGGTCCTCCTTGCTTGCCGTGTACTCGAACTCGAGCAAAGAAGGTCCCGTTTGGCCACGTTTTGTCGCGGACGCGGTTTGCCTGGCCGCGAATGCTTCGGCCAGACGCTCCGTGCCATCCACTATGGCGACGCGTTTTGCGCCCAGGCCCTTCACCGCGAGAAACGCGGGAATGATCATCAGGCCGGCGAGCAGAATCGGGCCGAGCATTGTCAGAATGAGAAAAGACCGCTTTCGAACCACCTGGAGGTACTCGCGTTTGAAGATCGCCCACATCTTGTTCATGGCGACACCTCTGCTTCAAGAGTTCCTGCCCCAACCCGGTCGATAAAAATCTCTTCGAGCGAAGGCGCGGCGACTTCGAAACGGCTGATCCGCAGCCTTCCGATCGCCACCTCGAGGAGCTTATGCGGATCCGCCCCATCCTTCAATTGGATCTCCGCCACGTTGTTCTGGACAGTTGCCCTTCCGACGCCGGGAGCGGAAGCGAGAAAGGATCCATCTCCCTCGAAGGACAAATGGACGGTGTTCTTCCCGAAGGAGGATCGAACGCTGTCAAGCTCGCCGGACAAGACAACCTTTCCCTCGTGAATGAGCAGTATCTCGTCCACCATCTTTTCCGCCTCTCCCATCATGTGGGTCGAAAGCAGGATCGTGCGACCCTCCTCCCGCAGCTCCCTCAAAATACGTCGGATGAGTACGACATTAACCGGGTCAAGCCCCGACATCGGCTCATCCAGGATCACCAGCTCCGGATCGTGCAAGAGAGCGCCGATCAGCTGCACCTTTTGCTGGTTCCCCTTGGACAGCGCGTCCACCCTGCTGTCGCGCTTTTCCCACAGCTCGAGACGCTTCAACCAGCTCTCCGCTCGCGCCTTCACCGTCACCGGCTTGAGCGACTTGATCTCGGAGAGGAAGAGGAGCTGCTCCGTCACTTTCATCTTCTTGTAGAGCCCCCGCTCCTCAGGCAGATACCCGATGCGGTCGCGGGCGGAAGCGTGATTCGCCGAACCGAAGATTTCGATCGTCCCCCGATCGGGCAGAAAGATGCCGTTGATCATCCGCAGCATCGTCGTCTTGCCGGCGCCGTTCCGTCCCAGCAGCCCTGTGATGGATCCCTTCCGAATCGAAAAAGACACGCCGTCCACAGCCCGGACACTGCCGAAGGTCTTTGAGATCTCGTGTACGCTCAGGACTTCTGTCATGAATTCGTCTTCCGTGTTGCAGTGGCGGCGCACCGGCGATAACAAAACCGAACCGCCAAGGCGCAAAGAATGGTAATTCCCTCCTCGATCACGGAGAGGGGGGAAACTTACGAATAGGCGAGTAGCGCGGATAGGTTTCGAACACTTCGCCCCGCTTCGCCATATGCGGGTCATGAGTGTCGGTCAAGTATCGCTCCAGAGCCGCGGCCAGCTGCTTTTTCACATCCGCGTGTTGAGCGGACTGCGCGAGGTTGTTGAGACAGCCGCGATCCTGACGGATGTCGTATAGCTCCTCGGCCGGGCGTTTGTCCACGGCAAGGTGCAAGAATCGGCCGATTTTAGGGTCATTGTGATTTGCGACCAGGAAACTCAAAGTTGGCGCTTCGTCGATGTCGTGGTAGCCCCCGTGCATGGGCCCGAGTTCGCCGCTCTCTTCATACTTCCGAGGATCGCCGGCCGGCCAGCGTTCAGGCTTCAAGTTTCGGATGTAGAGATACTCGCGAGTGCGGACCACTCGGCTGGGATAGCCAAGGTTGTCATGACGCGAGGACGAGTGCCGCTCGCGAGCGCTGAAGATCATTTGCCGCGACGCGTCATCGGCGCCCGATTTAAGAAGCCCCATGAGGCTGCGCCCCACCATCGGCGGCGCTCCAGGGTGCTTGACACCCGCGGCTTCGAGGATCGTCGGCGCGAGGTCGACCAGGCTGACCGGTGTGTCGACAACGCGTCCAGCCGGCACGTTCCCCGGCCAGCTGATGGTAAGCGGGACGTGGATCCCGTATTCGTAGAGATTCGCCTTGGCGCGCGGGAAGGACATGCCGTTGTCGCTGGTCACAACCACCAGGGTGTTGTCGAGTTCTCCAGCCTCTTCCAGCATTTTCAGCATGCGGCCCAGGTGCTGATCGAACCATTCGATCTCGACAAGATAGTCGAGGAGATCGCTGCGGATTTCCGGAGTGTCGGGGAGGAAGGGAGGAACTTCAACATCCTCGAGCTTCTTGCCCGCCTTGAGGCCGGTCCCTTGTGCGAAAGCGCGGTGAGGCTCGTGCCCTCCATACCAGAAGCAGAATGGTTGATCCTTGGGTCTGCCGGCCAGAAAAGCCTGGAAGTTAGCCGCATAGTCGATAGGGTTGGTGCCTGGCCGGACGGACTTCTGTTTATGCTGACTGTACTCCGGACCGGCCGGATTGCGAGTGCGCCCCCCCACCTTCCAATCGCCCGGTCCCCAACCTTTTCCGGTATAACCAACGAAGTATCCGTCGCGTTCGAGGAGGTCAGGATAAACCGCGTATTTCGGCGAGAACGAACTGGCATGAGTGCCCGCATGTTCGAGCTGCCAGGTATGGCGGCCCGTCAACAGCGCGGCTCGCGAAGGGCTGCACCCAGGAGAAGCGACGAATGCATTGTTGAAGAGCATCCCCCTTTTCGCGACCTGGTCAAACGCGGGGGTCCGAACGCCTTTATGCCCGTAGGCGGAGGTGTAGGGATACGATTGGTCGTCCGAGATGGCCAATAGAATGTTGGGACGCTTCCGGGTCTGACCAAAAGAAGCAGCGCACAATGCGCCCAGCAGCGCCGTCACCAGTAAAAATGGCATCCATCGTTTCATAGATCGACTTTCCTCCCTCTCTTCTACAAGACACCTGGCCGCTTCTTCGCGTCTCCGTGGTTGGTCTGTGGACGACCCTCGCGGAGAATTCAACGCCTTGGGCCGTAGACCGGAACCGGGCGGTCCAGTTCCAGCGCGCCCAGGTCAGGGCCGCGGCCCGTGAAATCGTCATTGACATTCGGCAGCCGGCATCCGGCGTCCACCGCCGCGCCGCCCTGCCTCAGACTGAAGTCGGTGCCCGTCATCTCATATACCGGTTTGAAAACCGAGTATCAGGATTGCTGTAAGGAATGGGGCTGGATGGCTCATCCAAATCATACGCAGCTCTCCCCCGGTCGAGGATTCAAATTCAATGTTGACTCTTCAGCAAGCCAATCTAGACCTCGAGCCTTGGGGTGACAAGGGAAAATGAGGCTGCCGCTTGACATCTTCGTGTCTTCGTGTCTTCGTGGTAGCGCTGTGAAACATAGACCACCAGGACCCAAAGACACGAAGATTCACCAGGAATCTTTTTCTCAGGAGGTGAAGCTTATGCAGGTAAACCGGCGGAGTTTTCTCACAGGCGCCGCGGGATTAGGAGCGATCGGGCTGGCGGCCGAGGACGAGCGCAAGCTGGATAAGACGACGCGGTCCAGTCCGAGGGTGGAGGAACTGGACCGGGCGGCCGCGGCTCCGGTACTGAGGCGCGACCGGCTGAAATCGCCGGTGATCATCGAATCGATCAAACTGCTGAAGAAGGATCGCGAGTACTTCGTCCATGTGCGGTCGAAGGACGGGGCGGAGGGAGTCTCGCTGACCAACCCGCCGCGGGCGCAGTACCTGGACAAGATTCTCAAACAACTGCTGATCCCTTTTTTCATCGGCAAGGACGCGCGCGACCTGGAAGATCTATTGTGGGATCTGTACCGATGGCAGGATAACTACAAGCTGCACGGTCTGGCGCTATGGAGCCCGCAGGCCTGGGTCGAATTCGCGATTCTGGACATGTTAGGGCGGATCGCAGGCCAGCCGATGGGAGCGCTGCTGGGAAACATTGTCCGGCAGAACGTCGCCATCTACGTGGCCAGCGGTCGGCGCGACACGACGCCGGAACAGGAGGTCGAATATCTGGCAAAACTCCTGGAACAATCAGGAGCGAAGGCCTTGAAATTCCGGGTCGGCGGGCGGATGAGCCGGAACGCGGATGCGATGCCGGGCCGGACCGAAAAGCTGATCCCGCTGGTGCGGAAAACCGTCGGCGACGGAATCGACATCCATGCCGATTCCAACAGCTCGTACGATCCGCCGCTGGCTATCAAAGTCGGCCGGATGCTCGAAGAGGTCAAGGCCGTCTACTTCGAAGAGCCGTGCCCGTTCGATGAACTCGATGAGACCAAGGTGGTCGCGGACACGCTGACCATCCCGGTTGCGGGCGGCGAGCAGGAGTCGAGCCACTGGCGTTTCCGGTGGATGATCGCCAACCGGGGTGTCGATATCGTGCAGCCCGACTTGCATTACTACGGCGGGATGATCCGGTCGGTGCGCGTGGCACGGATGGCGGCACTCGCCAAGATTCCGACTACGGTGCATATCTCGGGCGGATTCGGATTTGTGTACATGCTGCATTTCGCTTCGTGCGTCCCCGACATCGGACGTTACCAGGAATACAAGTTGGGGACAGAGAAATACGGGACCTGGTTCGACCCGCCGATCACCGTCAAGGACGGCAAGATGACAGTGCCGTCCGGCCCCGGCGTGGGGATCAAAGATGTGTCGGCGATATTGAAGGGCGCGGACGAGGCCTAGCCGCAACCTTCTTGGTGTTTCTTCGCGTCCTCGCGTCTTAGTGGTGACTCTTGTCCCTAGCGCTATCCTCAGAGCGCTCGAAGGAACGCAACCAGGTCGCTCTTCTCCTGTGCCGCCAGTTTCAGGCTGAGAATCACATTGAAAAACTCAACCGTATCCTCGAGGGTAAGAAGCCGCCCGTCGTGGAAGTAAGGCGGCGATTCCTTGATGCCGCGCAGCGGGAAGGTCTTGATCGGGCCCTGCGCCGTCGCCATCAAGCCATTGATGGTCCGCGGCTTGAAGAAGCGATCGACCTTCAAGTCGTGCATCAGATTATCGGTGTAATAAGGCGGGGTATGACAGATCGAGCAGTTGGCCTTGCCGAAGAAGAGCGCCTCGCCCCTGATCTCGGACTGGCTGGCTTTCGCGGGGTCAAGTTTCCCGTACACGTTGAGTTTAGGCGCGGGTGGAAAGTCGAACAGTTCCTGGACCTCGGCCATTTCGTGAACAGCACTGCCGCGGTCCAGTACGTTGACTCCCTTCTTGGTCGCGATGACCGGGTCGCCGTCGAAGTAAGCCGCGCGCTGTTCGAACTCCGTGAAATCCTCAACCGATTTCAGCGCCCGCTGGGAGCCGAACAGCCGCTGGATATTGACTCCGCGCAGCGAAGGCGTTTCGATCCGGCGCCGGTGCGCCTGCGGACGGATGTCGCCTATCAGGTGGGTCGCGCCGTTGGTGTGGCCGTTGACGTGGCAATCCAGACAGGTCACGCCTCGGCTCGGCTTTTCGGTTCTGCGATCGTCCGTATTGTTGAACTGCTGCTGGGGAAACTGGCTTACCAGGAGCCGCAGGCCGTCCAGTTGTTTCGGATTCATTATCCCGTTGAAGAGTTCGAAAAAGTTGTCGAGCGTCACCAGCTTGCCCTGGGAGACATCGCCCAGGTCGGGGCGGGTGATCAGGAAGATTGCGGGCGGGAACTCCGGCAGAAAATGTTCAGGCAAATCGAAATCGAGGTCGAACCGTTCCAGCCGATTCCCTTCCCCCATCTTGTTTAACAGATCAATCATCATCTTAGGGAAGAGCATTCCACCTTCCGGGTGGTTCGCGTGCGGCAGCGGCATGAATCCCGCCGGGAAGTGTCCGCCATCCTTGATCTGGTCGGGACTCATGGCGCCCAGCTTGTCCCACGTGAGGCCGCTCGCAAGTTTGGTCGCCGGTCCTTCCGGTATCGGCTTGCCGCGCGTCATCTTCACGTCCTTTGCCTCTCGCTTCGAGAGGTCGTAGCGCTCGTTGAGAAGCGCCATTTGCCGGTCCATGACCCCCTTCTTGGCGGCCTTCATCCGAGCCAGGGTGGTGGCAAACGGCTCGTTGGTAACCACCGGCGCATAGCTGGATTCCCTTTTCTCCTGGGCGATCACCGATAACCAGACGCCGGCCACAAAGCAAGCGACCAGGCTGAGCTTTGCAATTCTTGTGCTCATGATGCTGCCTCCATTAAACGGTTGAGCAACTTTCGATTCTTCCGCAGGGCGACATCGCCCGCTGCCACACCTGATTGGGGGGAAACCCTCGCGAAGATAAATTCGAACTTGCAACTTATCCTGCTGTGGTCAATAACACCGGTGGCGCCGATTTATTCCCTGGCCTGGCAAAATTTTTTTCGAGTCCGGGAATTATCGCTTCGGACGCGTGTTCTTATAAGAGCAGAGCGAAATTCGGAGCCTCCGGAATGAGCGAAGTTGATAAAAGCAGCGAGTCCTTCAGGCAAGCATCGCTCGAGTACCTCGATGCGCTCTACGGGTTTGCCATGACGCTGACTCGCAATCAAGCCGAAGCGGAGGACCTGGTCCAGGAGACCTACCTCCGGGCCGTGCGTGCTTTCGGCCAGTTGGTGGCTGACAGCAACCTCAAGAGCTGGCTGTTCGTTATCATGCGTAACATCTGGCTCAACCAGATTCGCCATGCCCATAGCCGCCCGAATTTCGTGGGACTCGAGCCCGAGGAGGAGGGACCCGCCGAATGGCTGGACGGCAAAGGCAATGACCCGCACGCAGCCCTGGTGCGAAAGCTCAAACGGGAGGAGGTGCGCGCCGCAATCGAGAGCCTCCCGCAGCTCTATGGCGAAATCGTCGTGCTCCGCGTCATCGAAGGTTTCAGTTATCAACAGATCGCCAAGATCTTGCGGTGTCCGGTTGGCACCGTGATGTCGCGGCTCGGACGAGCGCGGCAGAAGCTCCGGTCATTGCTCGGTCAGTGGCGGCCGGAAGCTGCGCATAGGAAAATATGACTCCTTGTGATGAGCTCCTTGGCCAGATGGCCTACTATCTGGACGATGAATTGCGCGACGCCGAACTGGCTGCCTTCGCCGAACACTTGAGGAAATGCGAGGGCTGCCGCGAGAAGGTGGACCGTGAGCGCCGTCTGATGGACATCGTCCGCCAGGCAGCGCCTCTCTACACGGCATCACCGGTTCTCCGGGCCCGGATCGAACAAGTTCTCAACGAAGCGCCTCCCTCTTACACCGCCTCTCCGGAATTTCGTAATCGTCTCCAGCGCTTCCTCAGGAAAACGACGACACGCGCGAATTGGAGGCCGTATCTGATGCCGGCCGGCGCCGCGATCGCCGTCGTACTAGCCATCCTATGGTACTGGGGTGGATCGTTCAACTTTGCGAGGATGGCCGTAGACACTCACCTGCGACACTTGCGAGGCCAGCTTCCACTCGAGATCACGTCGGATTCGCCGCAAGAAATCTCCACGTGGTTTGCCGGCAAGGTTCCCTTCCGCGTGGAGCTGCCTAACTACCAGGAGTCGTCGGGCCAGGAAAAGCTGTATCAGATTGAGGGCGCCCGATTGGTCGGGTTCAGAAATGATTACGCGGCATACGTGGCGTATCAAATGCGGAAGCGCCCGATTTCACTCGTGATCACGTCCGCCTCGGCAGCGGTCCCTCGAGGCGGAGAGAGAATCGTTTCAAAGGGCATTACGTTCCACTACGACTCGATCGACGGGCTAAAAGTAATCACGTGGACTGATCGCGGGTTGACTTACGCTCTGGTCTCCGATCTCGAAGAGCGCGGCCAGCGCTCGTGCATCGTGTGCCACCAGGGCACCAAGGACCGGGATTTTATCGAAAATCTGAGGCCGGCCAACTAGGAGGTCTGGTTTTGCCGCCGCGCTAACCACGAGGGCTCGAAGTAAGAAACGCGAACCCTTAAAGGAGGACGTAATGCCTGCCGACGACGTTTTGCGGAAGCACATATTGAATGTCTTGCGCGGAGGTGGAGCTCACGTCGGCTTCGACGAAGCGATCGCCGGTTTCCCCGCCCGCCTGCGCGGAGCGAAACCGCCGGATGCGCCGCACACCGCCTGGCAATTGCTGGAGCACATGCGCCTCGCCCAGTGGGACATCCTCGAGTTCTCTCGCAAACCCACCCATGTTTCGCCGGAGTTTCCCGCGGGCTATTGGTCTTCGACCGAAGCGCCGCCCGACGAGACCGCGTGGGAGAAGAGCGTTGCCGCGTTTCACGCCGACCTGAAGGCGATGCAGAAACTCGTGGAGGACCCCAAGACCGATCTGCTGGCGCGCATCCAGCACCCGGACGCCAAGCCGGAACACACCGTGCTCCGCGAAGCGTTGCTCATCGCAGACCATAACGCGTATCACCTCGGCCAGCTCGTTCTCCTGCGACGCCTGCTCGGAGCCTGGGAGTAGACCCTGGCGTTTCCTGGAGTCTTCGCGTCTTGGAGGTTGGTTTTGGCTACTGCTTGAGGTCTTTCAAAATCTCCCGCGCCGCGTTGGCGCCCGGGAGGCCCGTCACGCCTCCGCCAGGATGCGTCCCTGCGCCGCAGAGGTATAGCCTCGGGATCGGTGTGCGGTACTGTGCCAGGCCCAGCAGCGGGCGCATCGTGAAGACCTGATCCAGCGTCTGCTCGCCATGATAGATGTGCCCGCCATGCAGCCCGTAAACCGCCTCGAGATCGGCCGGCGTGATTACCTGTCGAGTGAGGATCAGTCCCTTGAGATTCGGCGCGTAGTCGGCCAGCGTCTTTTCGGCCCTGTCGGCCATCTCCTCGCCGCGGCTCGACCAGTCCCCGGAGCGCAGCTTGTAGGGAGCAAACTGCACGTGTACCGACAGCACGTGGGCGTCACGGGGGGCCAGCGAAGCGTCGGCCAGCGACGGAATCGTGACGTCCATGTAGGGCTCGGCCGAGAACTCACCGTACTTCGCCGCGTCGAAGGCCCGCTCGAGGTAATCGATCTCCGGCCCAATATGGATGCGGCCCGACAGAGCGCCGATCTTCCCGGCGCCGCTTCCGGAAAAGCCCGGCAGCCCCGACAGCGCGTAGTTGATCTTGGCCACTGTCCCGAACGATCGGTAGTTGCGTATCCTCTGAACGAACTCGGGATCCAGGTCGGCCGGATCGATAAAATCGAGGAACGTCGACTTGGGATCGGCGTTCGAAACGATCGCCCTCGCGCGGATCTCCTCGCCCGAGGCCAGAATTACGGAGACGGCCCTCTCCTGCTCGATACCGATACGCGCGACCGAGGCGCCGGTCCGTATCTCGGCGCCGGCCGCCCGGGCGGCGGCGGCCAGCGCCTGCGCGAGCGCGCCCATCCCGCCGCGGAACGTGTCCGAAGGCGCCACCGGCTGCCCATCAAGGGCGGACTGGAGCAGGAGCCCGATGCTCGTGCCCGCCGACCATGGGCCGGCAAAGCTGCCGTGGATTCCACGTGCCGCCACGGCTGCCCGCAGCAGATCGGTCTCGAACCACTCCGCCACCAGGTCCGCCACGGCCATGGGGCCCCAGCGCAGGAGCCTGTAGCCATTCTTGCGTCCCAGGTCACGGAAGCCTTTGCCGAGTCGAAGGAGCCGCCAGGCCTCGGGCAGGCTCGGAGTTTTCAATGACGGCGGCGTCAGGGCGAGTACCGGCCGGAGGAAGCGGCCGATCCGGGCGAAACTTTCGGCGAACTCGGG
The DNA here is from genome assembly GCA_963827655.1 of uncultured Acidobacteriota bacterium. GTDB lineage: Bacteria > Acidobacteriota > UBA6911 > UBA6911 > UBA6911 > CAWHCF01. The sequence goes on along the minus strand of CAWHCF010000050.1, from coordinate 141,896 downwards.
GTAACGCGCGCCATCCTTGCGGCAGACGCTCTCCAGTTCCAGAGCGGTGCGGCGGGCGTCCTGGTACAGCGTGATGGACGGGCCGGTCAGCGAGGGCGCGAACACCCGAACCTCCGGCTGCAAGACCTCGAGCCCGTGCTTCGCCAGCCCGAGTTCGCGAGACACGTCGAGCGCCAGAGGGCCGGCCGCGTGGGCCAGCGTCGGGCACCTGAACCCCGGGTGAATCTCCTCCGTGATGGCGCAGCCGCCCACAACGTCACGCCGCTCCAGTACCAGCGGGCGCAGACCGGAGCGCGCCAGCAGGCAGGCGGCGGCGAGGCCGTTATGGCCACCGCCGATGATCACGACATCGCGTGTCGGGCTCAACCGGCGAGCCTCCGGTGCCTTGCGTGGTTCAAGATCACGACCGCGGCGTTCCGTCCCGGGGCAGCCATGATGCCGCCCCCCGGGTGTGTCGCTGAGCCGCACATGTAGAGGTTACGGATTGGGGTGCGGTACTGCGCCCAGCCCGGCGCCGGCCGCAGGAAGAAGAGCTGCTCGAGGCTTAGTTCCCCCTGGAAGATGTTTCCTTCGCTAAGGCCGAACTCGCGCTCCAGGTCCAGCGGCGTCAGCACCTGCCGGTGGAGAATCAGGTTCTCGAGGTTGGGCGCGTGCTCGGCGATAGTCTCGATTACCGTGTTGCCGAACTCATCGCGCCGGCCATCCCAGCTTCCCTCCTTGAGGTGATAGGGGGCGTACTGAACGAAACAAGACATTACGTGCTTGCCCGGGGGCGCGACGCTGGGATCGGTCAGGCTCGGGATGACGATGTCGATGTACGGGCGGCGGGAGAAGCGGCCGTACTTGGCGTCGTCGTAGGCCCGCTCCATGTAGTCGACGGAGGGCGAGATGGAGATCGCACCCCGCAAGTGCCGGCCCGGTCCGGGCAGCGAACGGAAGTCCGGCAGGCCATCCAATGCCAGGTTGACCTTGCCCGACGAGCCGCGCAGTTTGTAGCGTTCGATCTCCGCGGCGAACTCGTCGTCGAGGTGCTCCCTGCCGACGAATTTGAAAAACGTCAGCCGCGGGTCCACGCTCGAGGAGACGATCGGCGCCGCGATCTCTTCGCCGCTTTCGAGCACGACACCGGCGGCGCGTCCGCTCCGCACCAGGATCTTCGCGACGGGCGATTCGACCCGGATCTCGGCGCCCGCCTCGCGCGCCGCTTCCGCAATCGCGTTGGAGATTGCCCCCGTGCCTCCACGGGCGAAGCCCCACGATCGGAACGCGCCGTCAATCTCTCCCATGTAATGGTGCAACAGGACGTATGCGGTGCCCGGGGAGCGGACCCCCAGGAACGTGCCGATGATTCCCGACGCCGCCATCGTCGCCTTCAACACGTCGGTCTCGAACCACTGATCGAGGAAGTCCACCGCGCTCATCGTCATGAGCTGAACCTGGTTATACTGGTCGCGGTAGGGGAGCCGCTGAAACCGCCGCAGCAGGAACAGCAGGTCTCTCATCCCCCTCAGGCCCAGGCGCGCGGGGTCGGGCGGCGTCATGCTGAGGATCGGCTTGACGAACCTGGCCATCTCGACCATCGCCTTGCCGTACTCGTCGTAGGCCTCGGCATCGAGCCGCGAGTGGCGCGCGATCTCGCGCCGAGTCTTGGCATGGTCGTTAAGGCGCCACAGGTAGTCGCCGTTGAGCATCGGCGTGAAGGTGCCGTCCAGCGGCAGGATCTCCAGGCCGTGACGCGGCAGATCCAGCTCCCGGATGATCTCCGGACGCAGCAGCGAAACAACGTAGGAACAGACCGAGAAGGTGAAGCCTGGGAAGACCTCCTCTGTCACCGCCGCGCCTCCCACGACATGGCGCCGCTCCAGGACCAGCACCTTCATGCCGGAACGCGCCAGGTAGGCAGCGTGGGCCAGCCCGTTATGCCCGCCGCCGATCACGATCACATCGTATGAGTGAGCCACTCTGACCGCCTTCGGATGCGATTCCTCGCGAGTATACTATAATCTCCGCTTCGAGTAGCCGGAGGCGGCGCCCAACGGTATGGCCCCGCGAAAAAGACCTTGCTGCGATCAGACGACAACCAGAGGAGGAACTTGTGCGCTTCAACAAAAGAGACTTGAGTCTTCTATTACTTGCCTTCGCCATGACCAGCGCCCTCGCCCAGGACCGGCCATCAAAGTCGAACACCTACCGCTACGAGGACCTCAAGGTTAACACTAACGGCGAAAATCGCTCGCGACCGATCCTGAACCAAGAGTTGCATTCCGGATTCGGTATTGAACTGCACGAAACCGAACTCGCTCCAGGGCTGGCGCCGCATCCGCCTCATCGCCATGACCACGAAGAGATGATCCTGATACGCGAGGGCACGCTCGAAGTGACGATCCATGGACGCAGCGTCAACCTGGGGCCCGGGTCGGTCGCGCTTGTGGCATCGAACGAAGAACATGGCTGGCGCAATGTAGGAACCACGCGAGCCCGCTACTTTGTCATTGCCCTTGGCCGCCCAGTCCCCGAGCGGAAGTAAGCGCTGCGAGCGTCCGGCCGCCTTTTCCTCGAGCCAGTCTGCTTGGGCTATACGACCGGGAGACCATCCACCAAGCAGTGCTTGCTTCCGACGCCAATGAGATCTACTCGACAGAGACGGGCGGAAAAGCCTCGACAGACGGATTCGCAACGCCGCTGAGTTGACCCTGGCCGACAAGATTGAGTTTTCAAGAGGCTCGGTCATCGGGGTGCCCTGGGAGGGACGAATTGCGGATGGAACGCCTCCTGTGTTCGTCGACAAACAGGACCTCTCTTTGCTGAAGTATGCCTTGGAGTATGACGGGGACTACAAGGATCTCGAGGAATACTTGTGCCACGATATCGACAACGAGGGGTGTCGGGCTCGGGTCGTCGATCATCTCCGAACGGCGCCGCGGGAGAACGGTGTCAAAGTCCTTTCAGATGTCGATGACACGATGTACGCCAATCTTATTGACGAACGGTATCCACGGAGGCCCCAAAGGAAGACCTTCTACCCTGGAATCTTGGAATTCTACGATGCTTTGAAACGTGAGCCGTTCACGCTGGAGGGCATTCCCGTCACGACCTTGTCGGCTCGGCCCAATCCTGTCGCCGGCATATTTGAGGAAGGGAGTCTGACGAAATTGGTGGAATACAGCGGCCGACGATTGTGCCCCAGCGCGCTGTCAGGAGAGCTTGTTTGTTCGACCATAGGAACGCTAGAAACATTTGTGAGGTCAAAGATCGATTCCAAGGTTCAGAAGATCCCGCATGGGAACGAAGACAAGATTGGCGTGGTGAAGTTCCAGAATTTTGCCAATTTCGCAGCCATCTATCCGGAATATCGCTACGTGTTCGTCGGAGACTCCGGGCAGGCCGACGCGCTGACGGCGCAACTGATGCTCACGACAGAGCTGGCGGAAGCGTCATCAGGAGTTATCACCACCTTTATTCACGACCTCAGGCAGTCTGACGAGGACGAGCGGTCCGTGAGTCCGGCATTTAGAGGACTGCCCACGCCCCTCATCATCGATAAGACATCACCTGCAGGCCGAGGGGTCATTGTCTTCAGAAATTACATCCAGGCGGCGACTATTGCCTTCGTGCATTCGAAGTCCCTCGAGAATCTGATCACCGCTGAGAGCCTCGCATGCATCACGAGAGTCGCGCTCGGGCAACTCCTCGAGATTGATTTCCAGGCGGAAGGGAAGAGAGGCTTCCGGACAAAGACTTCCGGAAACAGTACCTGGAGGACGCCCGAGAGGCCGTCAAGCTCCTGACGTTCGGAACTTCGAGACTGTCCTCTTCCTGAGGATGATGATGGCAGAAATCTGCGGCATTTTAGATAGCTTGAGCGGCGGAAAATCCTGGCTGTGATCGGGCCTGGCAGGGATGGAACTGATCAGCTGGGCAAATGTATGTGTAGCTCTCGACACATCGGAGTTAGTAGTCGAGATGGAAAATTGCCCGCGCATACGCGGGCTGATATCCATGAATGAAAGGGGGACGGACTCGGTTTATCAAGCATTCGAAACCTTGCACCAGAGCCTCCGGAACCGGTGACGATAAGCTTCTCTTTGCCCGCCTTCCTGATCACGCTTGTACTATAATCTTCGCCGCAACCGTCGAGGAGCCCGACCGTGCCCATTGGTACCGCGCTGCACGAGAAGACCTTCCCCCTGTGCGAGAGCCTGAGCTACCGCGAATGGTCCGGCTACTACGCGGTCAGCTCCTACGAGATCCACCACGAGCACGAGTACAACGCCATCCGCAACGCGGCGGCGCTGATCGACATCACCCCTCTCTACAAGTACCGGCTGAAGGGAAAGGACTCCACGCGCCTGGTCGATCGCATCATCACCCGCGATATGCGGAAGGTATCGGTGGGGCAGGTCGTTTACACCCCCTGGTGCGACGAGCGACGGCAAGGTGATCGACGACGGCACCGTCACGCGGCTGGCCGAGACCACCTACCGCTGGACCGCGGCCGACCCGAACCTGCGCTGGTTCCGCCAGAATGCGACAGGAATGGAAGTGGAGATCGAGGACATTTCCGAGCAGATCGCCGCGCTGGCGCTACAGGGCCCTACCTCGGCCCGCATCCTCGCCCGGGTGACCGAGGCGGATCTCTCGAAGCTCAAATACTTCCGCGTCACGAGTGGCCGGATCGCCGGCGTGCCGGTGGACATTTCTCGCACCGGCTACACGGGCGACCTGGGATACGAAATCTGGATCCCCTGGGATCAGGCGCCGCGCGTATGGGACACGCTGATGGACGCGGGCCGCGCGTTCGACCTCCATCCGACCGGGATGCTGGCGCTCGACGTCGCGCGCATCGAGGCCGGGCTGCTGCTGATCGATGTCGATTTCCACAGCAGCAAAAAGGCGCTTATCGAGACGCAGAAGTACTCGCCGTTCGAGCTGGGGTTCGCGCGTCTGGTCGCGCTCGACAAGGGCCGGTTCGTCGGACAGGCGGCCCTGAGGGCGGAACATCGGCGCGGGCCGGCGCGCCGGATCGTCGGCCTTGAGCTTAGCTGGGACGAGCTGGAGGCGCTCTACGAAAAGATCGGCCTCGCGCCCCAGGTCCCGGCGATCGCCTCGCGCGTCGCAGTGCCCGTCTACCGCGAGGGCCGGCAGGTAGGGAAGGCCACCTCCACCACCTGGTCGCCCACTCTCAAGAAGCTCATCGCCCTGGCGACCATCAGCCAACCGCACGACGCGCCGGGCACGATGCTGCGGATGGAGGTGACGGTGGAGGCGGTGCGACACCGGATCTCCGCGAAGGTGGTCCCGACGCCGTTCTTCAATCCGCCCCGCAAGACCGCGACGCCTCCGTCGCTGTCGTGAGACCCATGCGCCGCCCGCTCCGGCAAATCGTCGACTCGTACGACCCGAAGGCTCCGCTCGAGCGGGCCTGGACCATCCCGTCGGACTGGTACGTCGACCCGCGGATCGCCGGCCTGGAAAACCGGATCGTCTTCAGCCAGTCGTGGCAGATGATCTGCCGCGTCGAGCAAGTGACGCAGCCCGGACGGTATGTCACCGATGAGCTGGCCCGAGAGCCGATCCTGGTCGTGCGCGGATCCGACGGCCGGCTGCGCGCCTTTTTCAATGTGTGCCGGCACCACGCGGCTGCCGTCATGACCGAACCGCAGGGAGAGGCGAGCAGCCTGCGCTGTCCCTATCACGGCTGGACCTATGGCCTCGACGGGGAGCTGCGAGGCACACCCGATTTCGCCGGGGTCTGCGACTTCGATCGCGCCGCGAACGGCCTGGTCCCGATCGCAGTTGCTACATGGGAGCAGTTCGTCTTCGTCCGGCTCGACCCGGAAGGGCCGTCGATTGAGGAGTTCCTCGGTGAAGATCTCAGGGCTCAGTTTCACGCGCTGGGCCTGACAGGTTTCCATTTCATGGAGAGGCGCCGCTACGCCTTCGAGTGCAACTGGAAGGTTTTCGTCGACAACTACCTCGACGGCGGTTACCACATCCCTCACCTGCACAAGGGTCTCGACAGCGTCCTCGACTACGGAAGATATACCATCGAGAACGGCCCGCGGCACTGCCTGCAGAAAAGCCCGGTAACAAGCGAAGGCGCCGAGCCCGAAACCGCGGCCGTCCGTCAGGGGAAGCTGGCCCTCTACTATTGGATCTACCCCAATTTCATGGTGAACTGGTACGAAGGAGTGATGGACACGAACCTGGTCCGGCCCCTGGGGATCGACCGGACAGAGGTGATCTTCGACTTCTACTTTTCCGACGTTTCGTCGGAGGAAGCGCGCGTCCGTAACCTCGCCAGCATCAACGTCGGTCAGCGGATCCAGGACGAGGACACATCCATCTGCCGCTCGGTACAGCGCGGTCTCACGTCGCGCGCCTACCGCGCCGGCCGCCTGTCCGCCCGCCGCGAAGCCGGCGAGCACCTCTTCCACCGCCTGCTTCACGCAGACCTGAGCCGGGGCCTGGACTGCTTCGAAGGGTACGGTTGACCGTGAGTTGGTTGGTTCATAATTACGCTGACGTATGGGCAGAGCGGTAGGAGTCGGCTGTGTTGCCTAGGGCCGAAGGCCCCGTGGAGAGTGAAAAGTAAAAAGTGCTGAGGGGAAAGTAGGCACGAGGTCCGAAGGACCGGCACTCCGGCTGTGTCCCACCTTCGGCGCTCCTTCTTACTGATGCACGTCTAATCCCGGCCTTACGGCCGGGCTACTCTCTGTCGGCCCTTCAAGCCTCACTGCCAAAATACGTGACCGTAATTGCGAACAGCAGCACATAGTCGCCGGTCCTATCTACCAGCAATTCAATGCGTGCCTTTTAAGGCGGATTTGAATGCGCCCCATGCCTCCCCGACCTGCGGTAACGGTAGCGGTATTTGTGAGTTCGACCTCGCTCGACCTGAAGCCCGAGCGCGAGGCCGTGGAGGCTTCGCTCCAGCGCATGAGAGACACCAAGTTCGTCGGCATGGAGTATTTCGGCAGCCGCGATGAAACGACCGAAGTGGCATCGCTCGACGAAGTAGACCGAAGCCAGGTTTACATCGGCATTTTCGGAGGCCGCTACGGTTCGGGCATCACCGAGCGAGAGTACCGGCGCGCCCAGGAGCGCGGCCTGCCCTGCTTCATTTATTTCAAAGCCGAATCGGCCATCGACCCATCCTGGCGCGAAACCGACCCTGATAAATCGGCGCGGCTGACCGCGCTTAAACAGGAGCTGCGGGCACCGGACCGCCACACGGTCACCGAATTCAGCAATCCGCATGAGCTTGCGGCCAAAATCACCGCAGACCTGCACAACTGGTTGGTGGCGCAGATAGGAGTCGGAGGCGAGGTCATCCGCAGTGTGGTCGTCTCCGGAAGCCACAATCAGGTGTTTGTTGGCGATTACCAGCGGCTGCGCGATGCTTACATTCAGCCGTGGTCGGTATTCCGAAGGGTGCGGCTCGACCGCTTCGTCGGCCGCGAATGGTTGACCCGCCAGTTCGATACGTTTCTCTCCGAGAGTTCCTCCGGTTATTTTGTGCTCGAAGCCAAAGCGGGTTTGGGCAAGACAGCCCTGCTCGCTTATCTGGTAAAGGAGCGCGGATACATTCACCACTTTGTCGAACTGGCCCCCGGCGCCGATGGAATTGGACCGGGACTCAAGAATCTGGCGGCTCAGCTGATTCGCTCGTGGAAGCTGAATCCTTACGGCCTCGATGAGGTGCTGCCAGGAGCTGCCACGCGTCCCGACTACCTGCAGACGTTGCTGGTTGAGGCCGCCCGCAAACGAGACGAAGTGGCTCCAGGCGAGAAGATTGTCGTCGTCGTCGATGCGCTCGATGAGGCGGGCACGCCTCCAGGACAAAACGTCCTGGGGTTGCCAGGGGTGGTGCCGGAAGGTGTCTATTTCCTGGTTTCCCAGAGGCCGGTGGAGGTTTCGCTAATGGTCGATACTTCGCGCCGAGTTGTAACACTGGAAGCCGGGGATGCCAACAACCTGGCTGACATGCGCGCTTATGTGGAGCGCACGGCCGGGCTGGAGAAAATTTCCCAGGCGCTCAGAAAAAGCGAATTTTCGCCGGATCGCTTCGTCGAGAAACTACTCGATAAATCTCGCGGTGTATGGATCTATCTGCACTACGTTGTCGGCGAAATCGAAAGCGGCGAACGGTCTCCGCTGGAACTCGAAACCTTGCCTCAGGGGGTGTGGCAGTACTATGCCCGCTACTGGCAGCGATGGCGAAGAGAGCACGCCGACGAGTGGGACGCGATCCAACTGCCGCTGCTCACCAGCCTGGCCGCCGCCCAGGAAGACTGTTCCCTGAAGTTCCTCTGTTCCGTTTCCGGCGTGACGGCTGAGCCCGCAGCACGGCGGCTCCTGGAACAGGCTTGGATCGCATTTGTCACGGTTAGCGAGGGCCCCGAGCCTCGATACCGCCTCCACCATGCCAGTCTGCGAGAATTCCTGGATGGAAGGGCGGATGCAAGTGAAATGACAAGCGGCGAGCGTCGCTTCGCGACAGAAATCGCCGAAGCCACACGCAGCGCGCATTCGCGCTTTGCCGACCGATACATCAACGCCTGGGGAGGACTTGCGGCCGGGTTGCCCAATTTGAGGGAGACCACGTCCGTCCAGCTGGACGAGCGCTATGGGCTTCGGCACCTTGTGACTCACCTGGAGGGCGCCGGCCGGGAACGGGATGTGCGGGCTCTCTTCCAGGTGGAATGGCCCGAGCAGGACAAAGCTTTCGGGCCTCAGGCCGTGAACGCCTGGTTCGCCGCACGCGAACAGGCCGGCGATACGTCGGGATATCTGAGCGATCTCAGCCGTGCGCGGGCCATGAGCGAGCGGATGTCGGCCGGGGAGGGACGTCAGGGGAAAATCCCCGCCAGCATAGGACTCGAAGTCCGGTACGCCATCATTGCCGCCTCGCTCAGAAGTCTGGCCTGGCATATCGAACCACCGCTCCTGGAGGCCCTGGTCAAACACGGAGTCTGGTCATGGGAGCAGGCGCTGGCCTACGCTCGAAACGCCAGATATGCAGATGTCAGTTCCATGGGGCTGGCGGCGCTTTTCCCGTATGTGCCGCCGGATTTCAAAGACGATGTGCTGCGGGAGGCGCTGGGGGTAGCACGAAGGGTCTCTTCTCCCGATGACCGATGCAAGGCCCTGAGCGCCCTGGCACGACATGCCACAGGCGAACGGAAGCAAGAGGTTCTTCAAGAGGCGCTCACCGCCTTGCGGGAAACCACCGACTACAGATATTCAACGAAAGTAGCCGAAGCGATGCGGGAACTAGCCCCCCAGCTCCCGGATTCACTGGTTCGGGAAGCCTCGCAGTTCGTTTGGACCATTCGCGATCCTGATACTTGCGTCAATACTCTCACCGCTTTGACGCCCTATCTGCCCGAATCATGTCTTGGAGAGGCGATCGAGAGAATCGGCGTCCTGGATAACTATTACCGGGGCAAGGCGCTCGCGGCTCTAGCCCCCTCGCTGCCCGAGTCGTTGATGGAAAGGGCTCTTTCAAGCGCAGTTGAGCTTCCCGGCGCTTTGAAACATCTGGTTCCTTTCGTGCCGGAATCGCTGCTCTCGAGCATCCTGGAGATCGCGCGCCAGTTGCGTGTACGTCGCTGGCATCATCTACGCCAGGCAGATGGCTATTCCCGTGGCACTCTGCTCGTATCCTTGATTCCCCGCCTGCCCGAAACAGCGAAAGAGCAAGTGATTCAGGAAGCCGTTCGAGCGGCTCGCTCGATCCCGGTTGTGTTTCGGTCCAGACTGGCTTCAGCCCTGGCGCCTCACTGGCCTGCATTCCTGGGGGGAACGATTCTGCGCCGGCGGCTGAGAGATGCAGAGCATTTCGAGAACAAGATCAACGAGTGGCGGCGCGCCGACATTTTCGTCGAACTTGCGCCGTATCTCGCGCCCGGCGCCCGGCGCGAGGCCGTAGCCGCGGCATCAGCCGTTCAGGACCAGGATGATTGCGCCAAGTTGCTGGCGCGGCTTGCCCCTCATCTCACCGGAAGTATCCGGTCGCGAGCCGCGCGTCGAGCGCTGTCGGCGGTTGAGCGAATTGACGACGAGCTGAGGCGATCGACCACCCTGACCGAAATAGCCGAGTGCCTCCCGCAAGAATTCCTCCCGAAAGCCGTGGCAGTGACCGGCAGGATCGAAGACGCCGGCTATCGAGTCACCGCGCTGGCGAGCTTCATCAAACGCGCCACAGGCCCATTCCGGGATGATCTCCTCCGCGAGGCGTTGAAGGTGGCGCGCTCGATCGGCGTGGGCTTCGGGTGGAAGCGCTCGGAAGCACTGTTTGACCTTGTGCCCTACCTGCCTGAGGGCGAGACCAAGCAAGTGCTGCGCGAGACGGTAGACGCGCGCCGCGAAGTCGGAGATCGATACGAATGCGAACAGGTCCTATGGAGCCTGGCTCTTCACCTTCCCGGTGAATCGCGCGAGCGAGCCCTGGCCGAGGCGCTCGCGCAGATGCGCAAAACGCCGGACTTCCGAGAGCGAGCGAAAATATTAGCCGTCCTTGCCCCGCATCTCCCGGATCATCTGTTCGACGAAGCGCTGGCCGCGGTGCGGGAACTCTCGATCTACTCGCGCGATCGGGTCAACTCCATGATCGCGCTGGCGCCCTATCTTCCGGCAAGGCTGCTGGGAGAGGCACTCGCTGCCGTGCTGGAACATCACACCGACGATCAGGTAACGGTGCTGCAGCACCTCGCGCCGCGGTTGCCCGCACCCCTTTTCGCACAGGCGCTGGCCCGCGCTCGATCGATCAAATTCCTGGACGTGCGGGCCAGGGCTTTGGCCCATCTGGCCAGGAGCGTTCCAGAATCGCTGATCGACGAATTTCTTCGGGCTGCGAATGAATTTGAAGATTCCTGGGAAAGGTGCCAGGTATTGCGGGAGCGTTATTCCCCGGTTGTCTGGAGTGCGCCGAAATAGTTGCATCCAGGAGGCGCGAAAAGCATGCCGCCGAATTGCAGGAGGCAAACCGGTTGCCGGCTTTGCAGTACCTGTTGCAGTGCCTCCAAGGCGAGGCTCCTTTCCGCTGTTGCCCGCGAAGCCCTTTCTCTCGCGCTCGGAATCGATTATGAGCACGACCGCCTCCACACCCTGGTGGAACTGATTCCCAACCTGCCGGAGGACGCTAAGAGAGAGGCCGTTCCCAAGGCGCTCGAGCTGGTAGAGCAATCTCCTTACGTGAGCTGGAATCTAACACACCTGGCGCCTCATATTCCGGCGGCTCTGCTGCCTGAGGCGCTCGCGATGACCCGCAAGATCCCCCTGTTCGAACGTTACGAAGCGCTGAAGTCTTTGGCGCCGCGTCTCCCGGAGGAGTTACTTCCCGAGGCGCTCACTGTCGCTCGTGAGATTGATTTCAAGCCGCGCCGCGCCGAGGCGCTGGCCGCCCTGGCCGCGCGGTTGGCGACTCCGTTACGAGAGGAAGTCGCCCGGGAAGCCGTGCTGGCGATCGATGATCCAATTCGCGTGATCGACCTGCTAAGTCCATTCTTATCGGATGCTCTGCTCGAAGACGTCTTTTCTTTGCACAAGAGCAGTCCGCCGTTGATCGAATGGCTGGCAAAACTCGAACTTCTCCCGGCCCGTCTCTATCCGTTCTGGGGTGATTGGTTCTCTCAGGCAATAACCAGACTTCCTACGGGCACTCGCAAGGACATCTGCGCCGTGCTGGCGAATGCAGCCGGCGCGCTGGCCGCAGTTGGAGGCGCGGAAGCGGTGGCCGAGGCGTATTCCTCGGTGCAGGACGCAACGCGCTGGTGGCCTTAGTGCTCGTGTTGGTTTGGAGTGCGCACGCTTGCTCTGAACCTTACACGCATCTTGTATTGGTCCAGAACGAACGGTTACGCCAGCTCGCGCCCTGAAAGGGCGAAGGAAATTAGCCGGGGGCAAGCGGAGCGCTGCCCCCGGTCACAGACACGCGAAGAGACGCGTCCCGGAGGGGCGCTGGACACGGCCCTCAATGCTCCGGCGCCCCTTGTATGATCATTGTGGCACCCAATTAAGTAAGAATATCAATAGTAGTAGTAGTAGCTTTCTCTTTGCTTCTTTCTCTTTGTGAATTGCTGTGGAAATGTGGAAATCCGTGGGATCATTTTAAGTCCGCAAAAGAATACGGGCGGAAGAAAGCGTGCGCCCCGTGAGCCTCGAGCTCGTCCTGAAGGTCGCTCTTCCGCCCGTAGACCGGGTTCATCTCGTACAGGACCGCGCTTGACTAAGGCGGATCGCCGCAAGGGTGAGAGACCCGGATGCGGGATAACCCAAGGAGGGCTCCCATGACAGCTAGTTTCGTGCTGGGCATTGACCCAGGCAAGTCTTTTTTTGCAGCAACTCTGGTGCATTCGACCGGAGAAAGGGTTTGGAAAGCACGGCAGTTTGACATGTCGCGCGAGGGATTCGAGAGTCTGAAGTCTGTCTTGCCAGAGGGGGATCTCACGATCGGAATCGAGGCCAGCGGACGGATAGACGACAACCTGATCGCCTGGCTTGGAGAATGGAAGTTGACCTGTCAGGATCGCAATATCAGGCTGATTCGGGTCAATCCGGGCCAGAGCGCGCGCTTTGGAGGTCCCAACCCGCGCCGCGATCAAACCGATGGGTCCGACTCCGATCATGTGGCGGAGTTTACCCGGGTATACGAACGTCGGCTGGAGGCCTTCGATTACGATCCCAAAGCCCAGGCGATGACTCGTGTGATTAGTGAACGTCAGCGTTTGGTCCAGGATCTGGCGGCAACCAAAAACCGGATTCACGAGCAAGTGCTGGTGTGCTTTCCAGAGTTCACCCAGGTTTTCGCCGACCCGTTCGCAAAGCTCGCTCGGGCGGTGTTGAGTGAGATTCCCACCGCACGACGTGCGGCCCGTCGCCAGGCCCTGTCTTTGGCTCGAGTGAAGTCTGAGCGGCGGGGTCGGTCTCTCGGAGTAGAACGGGCTCAACAACTGATCCTCTTGGCTAAGCAGTCGATAGCCAGCGCCGGCGAGGACGATGACGCCGAGGCCATGGTTTTTCTGCTCGCTCAGCTCGAGTTGCTGGAGAAGAGGTTGGCCTATATAGAGCGGACCCTGGTTGCCTATGTACAACAGGCGAAAGCCGAGACCGAAACACCCGAAGAAGGCGTGTCTGCGGCGCGCCAGGTCGAGCTGCTCGACAGTATCCCCGGCATCGCCATAGTCTCTGCCGCCACTCTGGTGCTGGGCACACGGGGACTCGCCCGGTTCGTTTCGGGCAAGGCTTTGTCGGCTCAATGGGCCAGTTGTCCTGAGCGGACCCAAACGGGAACTTCGCTTAACAAAACACATCTGACCGCCCGGGGCGACCACAAGCAACGAGCTATGCTGTATCTGGTTACGCAGACCGCCTGCAACTTTGACCCCGCCTTTGCGTTTCATAAGTGGCGAATGATCCAGCGCGGCCTGTGTCCCCAGCAGGCCGTCTGCGCTGAGATGAACAGAATGGCCCATGTCATCTGGGCACTGGTCGCCCGAAACCAGATGTACGATGTAAATCGAATGATTGAACAGATCCGAATCCATCACGCGGGCCTGTGGAAAACTTTTGTTCGTCAGCACAAGGACAACCGTGCACTGTGGAAAAAAGTGGACCCCAAACTAAAAAAAATTGCTTGACTCACAACACAGGACCTTCAGGGCGCACAAACTATAAACCCCTAACCCCGGGCTGCGCTTCGCTTGCCACGGGGCTAATTTCCGTCGCCCCCTCCGGGGCGAAATCGCCGAGACCGATGAGATGCTTGTAAGGTTAAGAACTTACTTGCGCCTTGGGGGCGGTAGCAAGCTCAGCAAGCTGCCGCACTCCAAGGCAAACGGAAAATCCGATTCAAAAAACTGACCACCAACTCTCGCGCCAGAATGTGAAGTTGTCGCGGAGAACCGTGGCGTCCTTTCTTTGTTTGACTTCGCCAATCTCTCGCCAGTATTTTGACCCTTAGTTGAGGCATTGCCACGATGCGGGAGGGAATATGGAATTACAACCCAGGAACGTGCAGCGAATCGTGAATCCCGAGCCTACAGTCGAGGGCGCGGGTGTGAAGCTGAAACGAAGCATAGCCACGCGGTCGCTGAATTACCTGGACCCGTTCTTGTTGTTCGACCATTTCGGTTCAGACAACCCCGACGACTATATCGCGGGATTTCCGATGCATCCTCACCGCGGCATAGAGACCGTGACCTACATGCTGTCGGGCGTCGTGAATCACCGGGATTCTATCGGGCATTCGGGCAGCATCGGCGCCGGCGATGTTCAATGGATGACCGCCGGGAGCGGGATCATGCATGAAGAAATGCCCCAGGTGCGCGGAGGACGACTGAATGGGTTTCAGTTGTGGGTCAACCTGCCGGCCAGGCTCAAGATGACCCGTCCGCGCTATCAGGAATACGCCGCCGGGAAGATTCCAGAAGTAAGCGCCAAGGACGGGGTGAAGATCAAAGTGATCGCGGGGATGGTCGGCGATGCGCACGGTCCGGTCAGCGAAATCGCGTTAGACCCGACCTACCTGGATATTTCAATGCCTGCGGAAGTTTCCTTCGCTCATCCGATCCCGCAGGGACACACGGCCTTTGCCTACGTCTACGAGGGAGGGGGAATCTTCGGTGTTACAGACCGGAAGCAGGAAGCGCCGTTACCCAGCCCAGACTGGTCGTGTTTGGCGACGGGGATTCAGTGCAGGTTCGCGCGACGGAGCGCGGCGTTCGCTTTCTGCTGGTTTCCGGCAAGCCTCTGCATGAGCCGATTGCGCGCTATGGTCCGTTCGTGATGAACACGGAAGAGGAGATCAAGCAGGCGCTGCTGGATCTCCGCCTGGGAACATTCGTGAAATAGTGTCTTCGCGTCTTTGTGGTATTTGTTCCGCAGTTCTGACCACTGAAGAAACACAAGCAACTACGGCGAAGCTTGCGGGGATTCGCCCGCCAGTTCATTCACCAGCGCGTCGGCTCCATACAACTTTCTCAGGGCCTCGGTCATGCCGGCAGTGTCAACGGCGATCGCGCGATTCGTCTCCTCGTAGTAAATATAGTTCCCTACCAGGCTTTCCATGTTGCCGTCGAAAATCAGCCCGACGACTTCGCCCGCCCGATTGATGACCGGCGACCCGGAGTTGCCTCCGATTATGTCCGCCGTGCTGACGAAGTTGAACGCAGTGGACAGGTCCAGGCGCTCGCGCTTCTTGCCGTACCGCTCGGGCAGTTCAAAGGGCGGCTTCAGATCGAAGCTGCGCGCCCGGTCGTAAAGCCCGAAGAAAGTCGTCTTCGGCGGCGCCATGGTTCCGTTCATCGGATAACCCTTGACCGTTCCGAATGCCAGCCGCAGCGTAAACGTGGCCTCGGGGTAGATCGATCTGCCGTAGACTGCAAACCGCGCCTTGCCCAGTTTTTCGCCCGCCGAGGTTGTGAGGCTTTCCACCTGGGTCTCGTGCCACTTGCGGATCTCGCGCACAGCGGGTTCGACCCTGCGGGCCAGCGCGACGGCCGGGTCCTTCGATTCGGCGACGGCCGCTTTCCCCTGCTCGATCAGCTTCTTCCGGAACGCCGGATCGGTAAGCTTCGTCCCCTCGATTACCTCTCTGGCCACGTCGGCCGGAGCGCGCCCTTGAAGGGCAGCCTTGACGAAGGCGTCGTCGGGACCGAGTTGCTCGAGCGATTCCTGAAGGCTGTCAGCCAGAAGCGCGATCTCCAGATCGGGATAGAGCGGCGCCGGCGAGAGAAGACGGAACCGGAGCGATTCGAGCTCGGACTCGTGAAATCCCTCGAGCCTTTCGCCATCAGGTTTCCCAACCTCCTCGACGTAGAGGACAATCGAGAGGGCCATGGGGGCCAGGCGTGAACCGCGCAGCGTTCGGAAGCGCATCTCCTTGGCACGCTCCAGCTCCCGTTTCTGGGCAAGCCGGAGGTCTTCCCACGCGCTGCCGTAACGGCCCTCGAGTTCCTGATTCTTCGAGACCAGACCCCGGAATTCGGAGTCTTCCTTCCTCTTCTTCTCCATGAGCCCCTTGTTCAGCAGCCCATCGTGTTCTCCCTTCATAGCCTTCAGCGCGTTCTCGATCGAGAACAACTGGTTCGCGGCCTGGCGCGCCTGTTCGGGTCCGCGCGCGCCATATTGCTTCAAGACGTTCAGGCGCCGATTGAGCATTCGCATGATCATCGGGAGGTGGTGATCGCGTTGAGCCTCGAGCTCCTCGGCGGTCTTCAGCCGCTCCGTCGAGCCTGGATGGCCGGATACGAAGACCAGATCACCCGCATTGACGCCGGCGGCGTTCCATTTCAGGTAGCGCTTGCTTTCCACCGGATTGCCGTTCTCGTAGACGCGGAAGAGCGCCATATCCAGACAATAGCGCGGGTAGGTGAAATTGTCGGCGTCCCCGCCGAAGAAGGCAATCTGCTGTTCCGGCGCGAAGACCAGCCGTACATCGGTGTACTTCTTGTAACGGTAGAGCCAGTACTCGCCGCCGCCGTACAGCGAAACCACGTCGGAGCGCAGTCCGGTGGAATCGAGACTTTCCTTCTGGATCTTCGCGATCTCCGCCTTCCTTGCCTTCAGGGCCTCGGCGTCGGCCATCTGTTTCGTGACCACGCCCTGAACGCGCGCAGTCACGTCCTCCATCGAGACCAGGACGTTGAGCTCGAGGTCGGGAGACTTGATCTCCTCCCCGCGGGTCCGGGCGTAGAAGCCATCATGGACATAGTTCTTCTCGGGCGTGGACATCTTCTGCAATTGCCCGAACGCCACATGGTGGTTGGTCAGGACCAGGCCGTGCGGGCTTACGAAGGAGCCGGAACCCCCGTCGTTGAAACGAACGCTGGAAAGACGCACTTGATCGAGCCATTCCGGGGTCAGGTTGAACCCGTAACGTTCCTTCAGCTGCTGGGCCGGTGGATTGTGGAACGTCCACATCCCCTCGTCGCCGCGAACAGTAAAAGGAGCGATCGCAAGCAAGGCGGTGAACAGCACGCGCATCGATGATGAAATTCTCATGAGGACCTCCGCCACACAGTATAGCGCATGAGCCGCCCCTGCCGGGGACAAGCCGAGACGACAAAGTTGAGAGTTCCATGATTTGGAGTAAGGCGCGAACTTGGAGTGCGGTAGCTTGCTACCGCCTCAATTTGGCGAAGCTTGCTTCGCCATCCCCGGCCTCAGAAGCTATGAAAAAATTCAGCGAAGACTCTCGATCAACCGGCCGCCTTTGGCTTTTGTGGCGCGGGCCATTAGAGACCGTCGCAAAACTCACGATTCCCCTGGTAGTGTGGCTCAGACATTCATTTGAGCACCGCTGTGGCGACGAGCCAATGGCCCGTCGCAAGTCTAACGTAATCGCTATGCCTTAAGCCTTAGAAGTTCAGTAGTGCCCCGTCGGGAGCGGACGGGCTTGATAGCCCGTCCGCACATGAACCGGGCGAGCTTTGCAACAGTCTCATTAGACCCGTGCATTTCACGTCAGCCGATCTGCCACTTATTCATTAGGATCGCGTTAAAGAGATCTAAAGCACGCGTACGAACTTAGTTGCCCGCAACGCGCGGGTCTGATGACCCGCGCCACAGATCAATTTTTTCACATCTTCTAAGGCCGGGATTGGACGTGCGGTTAAGAAGCGCCGAAGGTGAGACACAGCCGGAGTGCCGGCGTTTGGGCCTCGTGTCAGCGAGATCTTGATGACCCCGCCCTGACGCTGAGAAGCTGTGAAAAAATTCGGCGAACGCCTTCAATTAACCGGGATCCCTTTGGCTTCGGCCTGCAGACTGGCCATTTCGCGGGCGGGCAGCAAGCTGCCGCGGCACAAGGCGCAAGCAAGCTCGCGCACTCCAAAGGCGCGCCCTTGGAGTGCCGAAGCTTGCTTCGCTTGCTCCAATTCGGCTGTTACACTCCAGCGATCCGGCGACACGCCATTGTTGATGGGCGAAGCGCGGCCCGCGACGCCAGTTCGCTATCGCAATCCAGAACCCTCCGGATCATTTCAACCGCCCACCGGAAGCTCCTGGGCATCTCGAGGCTCACGCGGTCTCAATTAGTGGCGAAGCAGTAGAACAAGCCGGCGCCGCCCGTGGCCACCAGATTCGCCTGACTGCAACCTCTGCTTGGGTGCGCCGCATTCCACGACGAGTTGCCACCGCCGGCGCGATCATGATGGCCTACCATCGCGCTACTCGAGGCCGGCTGGCCTTGAGCCCCGGTGTTGGCAGCGCTGCTCGTCCAGTTGGAGCAGGTGGTATTGATTGGATCACCCCGCAATGCATTGCCGAGTGAGTCCGACCCGGTCAGGATATCATGCTGGTTGGGCTGATCGCCTCGGCCGTTGACCGGCTGGCCCTTTTCGTTAAGCGCGAATTCCTTGTTAATGCTGTTACGGTCGCGTTGAACGTCCCCGTGCAGATCGGCTACATTTTGAGCGATGATGGCTCCCTTCGCATTGTGCCAGGGACCATTGCCAATGCGATCGCGGGCGTTCACCGCCGGCTGACCGCCGGAAGCGTTGGTGCTGAGGTAAGCCCGCCACGTTCGACCGCCGGCTCCCGCAGCCTGGGCAAGCGACTGGCAGTGCTTATCGGCGCCTGCCAGACCACCAAGATCGGCTCCATTCCCCGGACCAACGCTGGTGATGAAGAAACCCATGGGTTGAGTCTGTTGTTGTGCTCCCGCTTGCCCGAGCCCCACATACGACGAGCTCAGCAGTATCGCGGCCAGGACAGCTAACATATTTTTCATGTCGGTTTTCCCTCTTGATGTGTATCCAGTTGTCATCCTGACGGTGGTACGTCGTTAGTCGTCGGCTTTTGCCAGGCTACTATAATCCTGCAGAGCCCGGCTGAGCAATATGCCCACCGCAGGATCCGCTCGCCGTCGTGTCTTGAATTAAGCTGGCCTCCCTGCCCTTCGTCCAGCGGGCAGGAAAGCTGCCGCAGCCAAGTCGCTTCCAGGATCGGTCGGATCTCATTGAACGAATCACCCGCTGCCTGCAGAGCGACGAAGAGAAAAGGATCAATGAGGCCGGTAGCCTCACGCGCCGCCAGGCAGCGGAGCAGAGCTTCTGGGGGAGGCTCGCCTATCACTGCTTCCGCGAGTACGGCAACGATTGCATCTTCCACCCGGCGATTGAGGAGAGCAGCGGCGACTTCATCCTCGAGTGCGTTTCCAGCAACTCCGAGCCTCTCTTGAAGCTGGCTGTCCCCCGCAGGCAAGTCAGGAAGGTACTTGCGCTGCTATCGGCCGAGTTCCCGAAGCAGTCCGATCTGGCGATCCACCCTGTCCCGCTCAGGTCCATTTTCCTCGTCTCTGAAAAAACCGAGCTGGATCTCGAAGTCCGCCCGGTTATCCAGGCGCTGCAGTCCTCAGGAGAGGTGAAGTTTTTCGAGGGGAAGGAATTTGCCAAATTCCATTACGGCAACCTGGTCTATCTGCGCGATATAACATCGCTGGCCGACCTGGCAAAGCCGGGTTGCGGAAGAAACTTTACGACTCCGATCTCCATGCGGCTTGAAAAAAGCCGTCTCCCCGCGTTTCTCGACGAGCACCGGAGCGAGATCGCGGAAGGCCTGCTTGTGTTGGACGATCCGCTGCGTCATCTTTCGGTGTTGCGCGAGTACGACCACGTGGAGATTGTCCCGGGTGCGGTCGAGCGGAGCTGGTACTGGCTCTCGATCCACTATGGATTCGGAAGCGATTCAGTCTCGCTGGCAGATATCCTGGAAGCGAGGCGCGAGGGACGGTCTTATCTTCCCCTCGGACGAGGGTGGGTCGATGTGAATTCGCCGGCATTTGGCGCGCTTGACGCCTTCAGCGAGGATCTAGCGGTCACCGGCGAGAAAGTCCGCCTATCGGCCCTCGACGTCTTGCGGCTGATGGCCTCAGGAGGAAAGCCCGTTCGGGTGAAAGAGGAGAATCGATCGGACATCGTCAACCGCCTGCTGGCTCTCGCTCCAGCCGCGCCCACCGGCAGATTGAAAGGCATGAAGACAGCCTTGCGGCCTTACCAAGTGAAGGGGGTCGATTGGTTGAGGTTCCTCTATGAGAACGGCCTTTCAGGCCTGCTGTGCGACGACATGGGACTCGGCAAAACTCACCAGGCCCTGGCGCTGATGGTGTGGCTGCTAGAGCAGCAAAAGGCGAAGGACCCCTTCCTGGTCATCTGTCCCACGACTGTCATCAGCCACTGGCTGAACAAGATCGGCGAACACGCGCCCGGACTGAAGCCGGCCGCCTATCATGGCAGCCAGCGGCAATTGGATGCCGTCTTGAAGAACGCAAACGTGCTGCTGACCTCGTACGGGATACTGCGCAGCGATGTGGCGCAGCTCGGTCGGGTCCCCTTCTCGCTGGTGGTCTTCGACGAGATCCAGAATCTAAAAAACCGCGAGACGCTGAGCTACCAGGCCGCCTGCGCCATTCCGGCCCGAATGAAGATCGGACTGACCGGGACGCCGATCGAAAACTCGCTGAGCGATCTGAAGTCTCTCTTCGACCTTGTGCTGCCGGGTTACCTCGGCAGCGACGATGAATTCGCGCCACGGTACTTGGAGAAAGGGCCGGAAGAGTCTGCGCGGCCGGCAAGCGCGGAGTTGAGCAGGTTGATCGCGCCCTTCGTGATGCGCCGGCTCAAGAGCGCGGTGCTTGATGAACTCCCCGAAAAGTTTGAGGACCTTCGCACCTGCGTATTGAGCGAGATGCAAGTGGGGCTTTACCGCGAGGCGATATCGACGAAGGGCGTGGAACTGGCGGAGCAAATCCGAGCGGTCGGCCGCCAGCTTCCTTACATCCACGTCTTCGCTCTGCTCAACCTCCTCAAGCGGATCTGTGATCATCCGGCACTCGCCCTGAATAAGATCGAGCAATATCAGGACTATCAGTCCGGTAAATGGGAGTTGTTTCAGGAACTCTTATTCGAAAGCCTGGACAGCGGCCACAAAGTAGTCGTCTTCAGCCAGTACCTGGGGATGATCACGATGATTGAGCGGCTGCTGTCAGCGCTCGGTGTCGAGTTCGCTACGCTCACCGGCGCAAGCGTGGACCGCGGCGAAATTGTGCGCCGGTTCAACGATGACCCTGCGTGTCGCGTGTTCCTGGGGAGTCTCAAGGCCGGCGGCGCGGGGATCGACCTGGTAGGAGGCTCGGTTGTCATTCATTACGATCGCTGGTGGAATGCGGCACGCGAGGATCAGGCCACCGACCGCGTGCACCGGATCGGACAGAGGAGCGCGGTTCAAGTGTTCAAGCTGATTACCGAGGGCACCCTGGAGGAGAAGATCTCGGCCATCGTCGCCCGGAAACGGAATCTCATGGATTCTGTGGTCCAGGCCGATGACCCCCACCTGAACAAGATCTTCACGCGCCAGGAACTGCTCGAACTGCTTCGCCCGCTTTGACGACGAGCTTACGCTTTGGTCTCTGGCAGTAGCCTGAGTATCGTTCACACTTTTTATGCCCGACCCACGCCTCTCCCCGTTCGCGGAGACACATGCTGCTATGCCGTTGGATTGTGATACAAAGCACACGGCTAATCACCAAAACGACTCCTGTCGGATAGGCGATTCTCTTCGAGCAGCTTCTTTACTGTTGGCCAGACCTGTTCATCGTATCCAGACTCATCTGCCAGCCATTCATCCAACAGTTCGATCGCTAATTCGTTCTTCTGCTGTTGGGCCGGGTTGACTTGAATTCGATTCATCATTTAGCCCATTCCTTCCCACTTCCGGTTTCTGATTCATAAAACAAGCGTGTTACAAAGAAAAGGTACACTGGATCGCCAACTGACAGCAAGGACACCGACTTCGAGGGGTGTGTGATCGAAAGCGCCGCTCAGGCCCGCCGGAAGAGTGAAGCTGCTCGACCCCGGACTCCTGAGGTGCTTGCTGTTCGCCATCACTATTTAGCAAGATGGCGATGGCCAGATAGGTGAAACAACCGGATAAGCAATAGCCTGCTACGCTTGCTTCGCCATCCCGGCCTAACGGCCGGACACTGCCGGACATTCGGACCTCGGACTACGAGATTTTTCAGTGCACGCCCTCACGAGCGAGCTATTGACTACCGTTGTCTGAATCGCGGAGGTTTGCTTCCCAAAAAACGGCAGAGGCATTCTTAGTTACGCAGCGACGGGAACGTCTAATGGAAACTCGGTGTGGGTGCAAACGCTCCAGTCACCCTGACACGAAGAACATCAAGAATGCCGCTGAAAAAGCAACGAACCTTTTGAGAGCAGGGTCAAATTCAGCTAAGATAATCCAGCCTTTCAGAGGGCCGGCTTTTCGGATGAGAACACCCAGCCTCGCACAATGCGCCAGCAAGACGCTCGCCATCCTTATTCTCGGGGTAACCTGCGTCCTGGCGGCCCAGCAATCGGAACGTCCGGCGGAGCTCTTCAAGCGGGTCGCGCCGATCCTCGAGCAGAAATGCGTCATGTGCCACGGCGGTTCTGTCCAACGTTCCGGTCTTGATCTGCGTAGTGAACCTACCATCCTGCGCGGCGGAGCAAGAGGGCCTGCGGTTGTCCCCGGCAATCTTGACCGAAGCCTGTTGTACCGGCTGATCACTCACCAGGAAGAACCCGCCATGCCGATGGGGATGGCCAGACTGCCCGATTCGGATACGGCTGAAATCGCGCGCTGGATCGAAAGCCTGCCCAGGGATTTGGCCGCTGCATCAGAAACGACCATGCCGGTACGCCAACCTGGTTCTCCGATCACCGGCACCGACAGGCAATTCTGGTCATTCCAGAGGCCGGTGCGCCCGGCAGTTCCGGCGGTCAAGAACCGTTCGT
This sequence comes from uncultured Acidobacteriota bacterium, assembly GCA_963827655.1. Classification (GTDB taxonomy): domain Bacteria; phylum Acidobacteriota; class UBA6911; order UBA6911; family UBA6911; genus CAWHCF01. Next base: position 119,112 of record CAWHCF010000050.1, on the reverse strand, counting down.
CGGTGCGGAATGAAATCGACGCTTTTATTCTGCTGCGACTCGAGGCCAACGGCCTGGCCTTCGCGCCCCCTGCGGAACCTCAGGTATTGCTGCGCCGGATTTATCTGGATCTGATTGGGCTGCCGCCTTCGCCTGAAGACCTGGACCAATTCCTGGCCGACCCATCCGACGCGGCCTACGGAAAGATCATTGATCGGCTTCTCGCCTCGCCCCGCTACGGTGAACGTTGGGGCCGCCACTGGCTCGACCTGGCCCGTTATGCCGACAGCGGCGGATACGAATTCGACTACGATCGCCCGCACGCGTGGCGCTACCGCGATTATGTGATCCAGTCGTTCAACGAAGACAAGCCCTACGATCGTTTCATTCGCGAGCAATTGGCTGGTGATCAGCTCAATCCCGCAGATCCTGCGGCTTTGATCGCGACCGGTTTCTGCCGCAACGGGCCGACCGTCGACAATGCCACCAACGAACAGACCCGCGCGGATGAACTCGATGATATGGTGACCACGACCTCATCTGTCTTTCTCGGTCTGACGGTCGGGTGCGCCCGCTGTCACGATCACAAATACGACCCGATCCCGCAGAAGGACTACTATCGCATGCAGGCGATCTTCTTCCCTTTCGAGAAAACCGATCGCCTTCTCGTGAGCGCATCCGAGGCGGCTGCCTTCAAAGCGCGCAACAATGAGCTCGATGAACTGGTCAAGCCGTTCAGGGAGAAAATCGCCGTCATCGAAGGTCCGCATCGCGAACACCTCCTGGCCGAGAAAGTGAAGTTTCACGTTCGCCTGGCAGAATCAAGCGGAGCCCTGAGCCAGATTGACCGGGAGCAGTTCCGCCAGGCGACTGCCACGCGGTTTGCCAAAGACGTCAAACTTCAGGACGAAGAGATCGAGGCGCTGCTTTCGCCCGAAGAGAAGAAAGCGCGCAAAGAGCTGCAGGAGGAAATCAGAAAGATCAACCAGACACGGCCGCAGCCGCTTCCTGCTGCGATGGGGATCACCGACAAGGCGAAGCCGGAACAGGCATTTCTATTGCTACGCGGGGACATTACTCAAAAGGACGAAGCCGTGGGTCCCGGTTTCCCGGCGGTCCTGGCCGGCGAAGCGGACATCTCATTGGAGGACCGGCGCAAACAGCTGGCCGATTGGATCGCAAGCTCCGCTAATCCACTGACGCCCCGAGTGGCCGTGAATCGGATCTGGCAGTACCATTTCGGCAAAGGCCTCGTGCGCACCCCGAGCGACTTTGGAGCGACGGGTGATCGCCCAAGCCACCCGGAGCTGCTGGACTGGCTCGCGGTCGAGTTCACCGCGCGGGGCTGGAGCTGGAAAGCGATGCATCGGCTGATCCTCACCTCGAACACTTACCGGCAGTCAAGCCGCTTCGATCCGAAAGCCGCGTCGCGGGATCACGAGAACCGGCTATTCTGGCGCATGAATCCGCGCCGGGTGGAAGCCGAAACCCTGCGCGACAGCATCCTGGCCGTGAGCGGGAAGCTCAATTTGCAAATGGGTGGTCCGGGGATTTACCCGCGCATCGATTCATCGGTAATCGCAACCGGATCCCGGCCCAGATGGCCCCTCGACGTTACAGAAGGGCCGAAAGAGTGGCGGCGCAGCGTTTACATTTTCGTCAAGCGTTCGGTCCTCCTGCCGCTGATCGAAGTCTTTGATTGCCCTGCCACGACGGTTTCGTCTCCAACACGCAGCGTTTCAACCGTCGCGCCCCAGGCACTCGCTATGCTCAACAATGAATCGACTCTGGAGCAGGCCAACCATTTCGCCCGGCGCATCGAGCTGGAAGCAGGGGCCGACCGGCGCGCGCAGATCACACGCGCGTTCAAGCATGCTTTGAGCCGGCCGGCCAGTCCCAAGGAGGTTGACTGGGCGCTGAAGTTCCTGAAAAATCAAGGCGACCGCTACACTCAACGCCGGCACGAACATCCGGAGGCGGCCGCACTGCGCGACTTCTGTCACGCGATGCTCAACCTGAATGAATTTCTCTATGTGGACTGACAGACTCGGGGACGTAATCTCCTGGCAAGCGGAGCGGTCAGCAACGCCATCATGAAACCGGAACGAAAACTTCGCAATGCTCCAAGAGAGGAGGCCGCAATGCTTCCAACTCTCCAGCCGCAACCGATGTCCCGCCGCGAATTGATCTTCCGCGCCGGAACCGGATTCTCAGGGCTGGCCCTCGCGCAGCTGCTTGATCGCGACGGCTTGCTGGCTGCGCAGCCAGGACAGGACAAACGCGGCCATCCGTCAGCCGTCAAAGAACCCCACTTTCGCGCTCGGGCGAAATCGGTCGTTTTCCTTTTCATGTACGGCGGACCCAGCCAGGTTGATCTCTTCGACCCCAAGCCGGAACTCACGCGCCATCACGGCAAGCCGATGACCGGCAAAGGCAAGATTGACGTCTTCTTCGGAAACCCCGGCAACCTGATGGCCAGTCCCTACCAGTTCAAGAAACACGGCCAGGCTGGGATCGACGTTTCCGAGCTCTACCCGCATCTGGCACAGCGCGTCGACGATCTCACCATGATCAGGTCGTTGTACACGACCAGCAACAATCACTCGCCCGCCATCTTTCAAATGAATAGCGGCAACATGCGTCCCGGAAATCCTTCGCTCGGCTCGTGGGTAACGTATGGACTGGGAAGTTTCAATGAAAACCTCCCGGCCTACATCGTGATGTACGACTGGCGCGGAGGGCCGATCGGCGGCGCCCCCAACTGGAGCGCCGGATTCATGCCTGCCGCCTACCAGGGAACGTCGTTTCGCTCGACCGGAGTCCCGATTGTGGATCTCAACCCGCCGAAATGGGTGGACGCGCACCAGCAAAGGGCCGAGGTCGATTTCATCCAGCGATTGAACCAGGCACATCTGGCGGCGCACCCCGGCAACTCGGACCTGGACGCCCGCATCGCATCCTACGAACTCGCTTTCCAAATGCAGACGCACGCCCCTGAGGCGGTGGATATTTCCAAGGAATCGACAGAGACCCTCAAGCTGTATGGAATCGGGGAGAAGACGACCGACTACTTCGGCCGTCAGTGCCTGATCGCGCGCCGGCTGGTGGAGCGCGGCGTGAGATTCGTGCAACTCTATAGCGGCGGGGGTCATCAGCAGGAGTCCTGGGACGCTCACTACGGATTGGACGAAAACCACCCGCTCCACTGCGCCGAGACGGACAAGCCGATGGCCGGCCTGCTGAGAGACCTCAAAGCTCATGGGCTGCTGGAATCGACGCTGGTAGTCTGGGGCGGGGAGTTCGGCCGGATGCCGATCTCACAGTCGGCTATCGGGCGTGACCACAACCCGCACGGCTTCACGATGTGGCTCGCGGGCGGCGGCGTAAAAGGCGGCCAGGTGATCGGCGCAACCGACGAGTTCGGCTATAAGGCCGTTGAAGAGCCCTACTCGGTCCATGACCTGCACGCCACGTTACTGCACGCGCTCGGACTCGATCACCGCAAGCTGAGTTACTACTACGGCGGGAGGGATCAGCGCCTCACGAACTTCGGCGGCGACCCGATCCTGAAGGTATTCGCTTAACCACAAATACCGCTAAGACACAGCGCGGCCCGGAAGGCCGCAACCAAAAATGATCAAAAACGCCTGGCCGCGCTGAGCTATCGGCTGTCAGCGGTCAGCTATCAGCTTTGGCGAACGCCGTTGCTGGTTTCTGGATGAGAGAAGTAGACATTCGTTTTACTTCGAGCACTTGGGCTTCTAATCAACGTGCTGCAACTCGTGGCAAAAAAAGGTTGCGCTAAAAACAAGATTTCACAGTCGTGTAATACGAAGTCTCTAAGGATGCTCTGCCTCGGCGTGCACGCGCTCACGGCGGATCAAATACAGGCCGCTGGCGACAATGATCGCCGCGCCCAGCCAGGTGATGCGATCGGGCAGCACGCCCCAAAGCATGGCGTCGAAGCCCACGCCCCAGGCCAGCGCGGTGTATTCCAGCGGCGCGTTCACTGAAGCTTCGGTGCGGCGGAAGGCCTCGGTGATCGCGACTTGACCCAGGGCGCCGGACAGGCCCAGGGCGGCGATCAAAGGCCAATCACTTGTTTGGATCGGCACCCAGCCCGGAGCGGCCAACGCGCCGGCGCCGAGACCGATCATCAGCAACAACCAGAACACCATGCTCTGCGTGCTATCCGTGCGCGACAGCACCCGAACTGTGATCGCTGACAAAGCATAACCTGCCGCCGCGACCAGCACGGCCAGCCCGGCCCAGGTCACCATGCCCTCAGCGCTGGGCCGCAACACCACCAACACGCCGAGCAGGCCGATCGCAATGGCGCTCCAGCGGCGTGGCCCCACGCGCTCGCCCAGAACAGGCACCGATAGCGCCGTGATCAAGAGCGGCGCGACAAAGAACAATGTGTAGGCGGTCGACAGCGGCAGCGAGCGCAAGGCATAGGTGAAACTGGTTATCATCCCCAGGCCCAGCGCGCCACGCAGAAGATGCAAGGGCCAACGCACCCGCCACAGTGAAGCCAGGCCCACCGAGGACAGTACCCAGATCGCCACCAGCGGCAGCGATGCGGCGCCTCGCAACGCCGCCACTTGCAGCGGAGGATAGCGCGGCGCCAGGAGCTTCAGCACGACGTCCATCAGCGCGAACAGGCCGACTGCGGCCAGCATGGCGACGATGCCGCTCAAATTGGAGCTTCGGGGCTTGAGTGACGACTGCAATGAAAGCACGCGGTTTAGCCTACACCGAAGCCCGACGGATTCCTGGTGTTTCTTCGTGTCTTAGTGGCTTTGTGGTATTTGTTTCGCAGCGCTAACCACGAAGACACGAAGAACACTTAGCGCACTTTGGTGCAAGGAGGAGCGACTCGTGAACCAGAATACCAACGGAGGCACGGCGCGCTCGGATGATGGCGCTACCATCCACTTCCAGGTTCACGGCAAGGGCAGGCCGACTCTGGTGCTTGTCCATGGCTGGGCCCTGGATCGCCGGCTGTGGGACGGCCAGGTGCCCGCGCTCGCGGCCCGGCATCGCGTGGTAACCCTCGACCTCGCCGGCCACGGCGAATCAGGCCGCCAGCGCGCTCAGTGGACGATGGCCGCCTTCGGCCAGGACGTGAAGGCAGTGGTCGAGGCCGTGAACGCGAGTCAGGTCGTGCTCATCGGCCACTCCATGGGGGGCCCGGTGGTGCTGGAGGCGGCGCGACGGATGCCGGAACGCGTGAAGGGAGTGGTGCTGATCGACACGCTGCTCGACGTCGAGCAACGCTCGTCTCCGGAGGAAGTCGAAGCCATCGCCAGTCAGCTCCAGGCCGACTACAAGACGACGGTGACGCAGATGTCAGCCGAGTACCTGTTCACGCCAAGCACGACGGAGGCGGTGCGCGAACGGGTGCTCCGCCACGCGACTGCGATGCATCCCGGCATCTCGATCGCCTTGCTGCGTCAGTCCTGGACCTATGACCCGCTGCCCGCGTTGCGCGAGATCAAGGCGCCGATCCGCGCGGTCAACGCCGACAAGTTCCCCACCAATGTCGAGGTCAACCGGCGCCATATGCCGGGATTCCAGCGCGATCATCGTCACGGGCACCGGCCACTATCCCATGCTGGAGGACCCGGTCCGGTTCAATTCGGCGCTGGACCAGGCGCTCGATCAGGTTCTGGCCGAGAAGCCCTGACGGTTTCTTGTCGTCTTCGTGGTCAGGTCTGCGGAACAAATACCACCAAGCGCGAAGACACGAAGAAACGCTAAGGAAAGGGTCCGTTCGTTAGAAACGGGGCGATGCCACAGTGACTCCTGTTTCTCACAGCCAGAAGTATTCTCACCCGGTCTTCAACATGATCGTTTTCGGACCGCACGAGTTGCTGCAAGAGGCGCTCCTTCGAGATTGAGCGAACGGAGTGTGGCGTTGCTTCGGGAGCTCGGCATTCCCAGCCACAGCGCTGCGACGCCAAACGGCTGAAGCGTCGCCAGCACCAGAAAGGCCAGCCCGTAATTTCCCTGAGACGTGAAACTAGAGACAATCCAATTGAAGACAATTCCTCCGGCCGCGCCGGCCGAGCCCGCGAGCCCGTGCACGCTGGCAACTTTCGAGTGCGGAAAAGCGTCCATGGGCACCGAGTGCATGTTGGCAGCCCACACGCCGACGCCGAAAGTGCAGAGACTCGTCGACAGGATGACGACAGGGGCGGAGGAAGCGGAATGGAGCAGCGTGCCCAGGATCACGAATACTCCGGCCAGGGTCATCGCGATCTTGCGAGCCCGCAGCGGCGGTCGCCCTCGCGCGATGAGGCCGCCGCTCCAGTAGCCGCCAAGAATCGCCCCTGCGTCCTGAAACAAAAAAGGAATCCATGCCAGCATGCCGACCTCAGCCAGGCTGAAGCGCTTCGAATTCACCAGGTATTCGGGTAACCAGAAAAGAAAGAAGTATCCGCTGCTGTCGCCGAAGAAGCGCGTTACACAGTAAGCCAGCGCCCTGCGATCCGAGATCAGCTCGCGGATTCGAAGTCCAGAACGCGGCGCGGCCACGAACTCAGTTCCCGAGCGCGTGAATGCAAGCCACGCCGGCACCCACAATATTCCGGCAACACCCGAGATCCAGAATGCTGTCCTCCAGCCATAGTGAAGGCTCAGCCAGACCACCAGGGGCGGGGCGATGATTGCGCCCAGACCTGCGCCGGAGGTGAAGATGCCCGAAGCCAGACCGCGCTGACGCGTCGGGAAGCGCTCGGCCACTGACTTGACGGCGCCGGTCCAGCCGCCGGGCTCGGCGAGCCCCAGAACAAATCGAAACATCACCAGCGACCAGAGGCCGGTTGTGAGTCCATGCAGACTCGAAGCCAGTGACCAGACCGCCACAAAAATCGCCAGCCCGGCGCGCGAACCGATCCGATCCAGGATCAGGCCGGAACCGAGATACATGACTCCATAGGCCAGCAGGAAGGAATTCAAAGCCCAGGCGTAGTCGACCTCGCTCAGGCCGAGTTCCTGGCGCATCACGGGACTTACGATGGAAAGAACGATCCGGTCCAGGTAATTCAGAACGATCATCGAGAAGAGCAGGCCGACGATGGTCCACTGCGTCCTCGAGAAGCCGGTGATTTCGGGAGGGCCGTTCGTGTCTTCAGCGCCTGTCAATTGCCGAGCGCCTTCTCGAGACAGGTCAGGGTGTAATCGAGGTGCGCGCGCGTGTGGGCAAAGGACAGCGACGCTTGCTTTACTGCCTGGGGAAAGAAGTAGACGCCGCCCCGGATGAGGCTCTTGCGCATTTCGAGATCACGGTCGAAATCGTGATGAGAGGCAAGGTCGTGCCAGTCGACCGGTAGGTGGTCCATGAAATAGATGCAGAATGCGGAACCCTGCCGCGCCACCACGGCTTCGAGTCCGAGTCTTTGCAGGATCTCCTCGATGCCTCCCTGTATCAAGGCGCCGAGCTGCTCCAGATACGCATAGACTTCTCCGCCGTTCGCCGCCAGGCGCTCTATTGTGGCAATGGCGGCGGCGGTTGGAACCGGATGCGCATTGTAGGTCCCCGCCAGCAAGACGCGCCTGGACAGGTCGGGATGGGCAAAAAGATTCATGATCTCTGCCTTCCCACCAATGGCCGCAATCGGGTAGCCGTTCGCGAGCGCCTTTCCGTACACAGCAAGATCGGGCGTTACGCCCGCGATCGACGCATAACCGCCGAGCGCATGGCGGAAACCGGTCTTCACCTCATCGAAAATCAGAAGGAAACCATGGCGGTCGGCCAGTTCGCGCAATCCGTTTAAATACCGCGGCAGCGGGTGAATCACGCCCACGTTCTGAAGAATCGGCTCCGTGATCAGAGCCGCCACCTCATAACGTTCGCAGACATACTTTACCGAGTCGAGATCGTTGAAATTGATGGGATGCACTAAACGCTGGTGTTCTCGCGGCACGCCGCTGCTGATCCCGATATACGGGTACTCACCGGGGGAACATCTGGGTCCGAGCTGGCTCAGCGGAGTCATGAGATTGCAGGCGACATCGTTGTGCCAGCCGTTGTAGCCGCCCTGCATGACGATAATGTGGTCCCGCCCGGTCCAGGCCCGCGCGAGCCTTAAAGCCTGATAAGTCGCCTCACTTCCGCTGTTGACGATCTGGACTGACTCGATGGCCCGCACGTGCTCGCACATCAACTCCGCAAGGCGGCCCTCCAGCTCATTGGTCCCGGCCCCGTACAGACTCGCTTCATCGGCAAGGACGCGCATTATCGCCTGGGTTACGGAAGGATCGTTATGCCCCAGCAAATGCGGCGCAAAGGCGGCGTGGTAATCAATGTATTCGTTGGAGTCGGCGTCCCATAGAATCGCGCCCCGCGCTTTGACGAAGACAATCTGGGGGTCCGTGGCACGATTCAGCGAAACCACGCCTCCCGGAATGTATCTCCGGTTCCGTTCCAGAATCTCTGCAGATCTTGTAGCCGCGTGACGCATCGCTCTCTTTGACGCCGCTCGATGAAAATCAACCAAGGCTACATCCCGGTATGCGGCTGCGTCAATGATCGCTATCGGTTTTTGCGATTCAGAGTCGCCGTGTTTATGTGCGGACGGGCTATCAAGCCCGTCCGGCCCCCGAAGGGCACACAGAACTCTCTAAGGCTGTAATGGTCCGATCACGAATGGTTACGCTACTTGCGCTGACAAGGGTCGAAGGACATGTCGCCGACGGGCAAGCGTAGCGACTGCTCCCGAGCCACACTACAGGCAAGGGACGCGACTGAGGGGCTTGCGACGGTCTCAATGACCCGTCGCCCAGGTCCATGCTATCGCAAACTCTCGGCCCGCGCTTCACGTGCCGGCGGCTATTCGTGCCCTCCCGGGCGAATCGGCAGCGAGCACTGTCCGAATGGCAGATCGGTTTTTTTCCACCTTTCTGGACGGATGGGCCCGGTCCGCCCCGGCGAGACTCAGGCAGGGCGGGCCTGACCGAACCAGCCTGGGTGCGCGCGCGCGATGCCGAGCGGCTTCTCCAGAAGATCCAGAATATGCAGCGCGCACAGCCCGGTGAGCTTCGCTTCGGTGTGGCGGGACTGCGGGAGTTTCTGTGGGAATCGCGGAAGCTCCAGGACCGCCTCGATAAGCTGGTGGCCGAAGGCTCCGTCGAGAAGCTCGCCGTTGACAGCTACCGATTATCGAACTGGTCGCACCTGGCCGGGATGAAGTAAGATCTGGGTGTTTTCTTGTGTCTTCGCGTCTTAATGGTATTGGAGTACTTCGAGAGTAACAGATGATCTCCATCCCCACCACGTGGCTCATGCTGCTGGGCTGGCAATTGCTCTCGGCCGATTCGCCATTGCATTTCGAATCTCACATTCTTCCGCTCCTCAAAACCAGGTGCCTTGCTTGCCACAGCGCCGGCACTCGGCAGGGCGGCCTTTCGCTCGAAACCCGCGACGACGTGTTGCGCGGCGGCAAGACGGGTGCTGCCGTCGTGCCAGGGAGGCCCGCCGAGAGCATCCTGCTCACTCTGGTCAATTCCGGCAAGATGCCGATGGGCGGGGCGAAACTGGATGAGCAGGAGATTGCCCTGCTCCGGCGCTGGATCGACGCGGGCGCCTTGAAACAAGGAGAGCGAGAAGCTGCCCGGCTCGTGTCCGAGCGCGACGTGTTCTCCTCGATCCTGGGCGCGAAGTGCTTCGTGTGCCACGGCCGGCGCACGCAACAGGCCGGCCTCGATCTGCGCACCCGCGAAAGCCTGCTGCGCGGCGGGAAGTCGGGACCGGCGATGGTTCCGGGAAAACCGGATGAAAGCCTGATCGTGAAGAAAATCGGCGGGCAGCAGATGCCGCCGGCGGAGCTCCAGGAGCAGTACTCGGTTCGTGGAGTGACCGATGATGAATTTGCCAAATTGAAGACATGGATTGCGGCCGGCGCGCCCCCGGATAACGAAAAGCCGATCGAGGTGCGCCCTGACTCGGATCCGCTGGTGAGCGCCCAGGACCGGCAGCACTGGGCTTTCCGGCCTCCGGCGCGGCCGGCCGTCCCTTCTGTGCGCGCGGCGACCCTCGTGCGGAACCCGCTGGACGCCTTCCTTCTCGCGCAACTGGAACAAAAGGGCATGACGTTCTCGAAACCGGCCAATCCGCTGGTGTTGATGCGGCGCGCCTACATCGACCTGATCGGTATGCCTCCTGCGCCCGAAGAGATCGAGTCCTATGAAGCGGACCGAAGCCCCAACGCCTACGAGAAAATGATCGACCGGTTGCTGGAATCGCCGCGGCACGGAGAACGATGGGCGAAGTACTGGCTGGACGCGGCCGGCTACGCCGATTCGGAAGGCGCGGTTTCGGCCGACACGATCCGCCCGCATGCGTGGCGCTATCGCGACTACGTCATCCGCGCTCTCAATAGCGACAAGCCATACGATCAGTTCCTGACCGAGCAGATTGCAGGCGATGAAATGTTTGACTATAAGGCGACCAAGCAATACACGCCGGAACAAGCCGAGAAACTGGTGGCGACCGGTTTCCTGCGCATGGCTCCGGACTCCACTTACAGCACGGAGCAGAATTTTCTGGCGGACCGGCACGACACGGTCGCCGGCGAGATGGAGACTCTCGGGACGGCCGTGCTCGGCCTCTCTATCGCGTGCGCCCAGTGCCACGATCACAAGTATGACCCGGTTCCCCAGCGCGATTACTATCGCCTGAGCGCCATTCTCCAGACGGCGTACGATCCGTACGACTGGCGGGTGCCGAACAGATGCCTGGGCGTCGGCGCCAAGTGTGGCGACGACGATATCCGGGACGTCGCCTACCATGCACCGGAAGAAGAGCGTCAGAACGAGATCCACAACGCGCCCATAAACCAGCGGATCGAAGAACTCCAGAAGACGCTGGACGCGAAGGCGGCGCCGCTGCGCCTGAAGCTTCGAGCGGAGAAGCTCGAGAAACTGCCGGCGGAGGTTCGAAAGGATCTACAGCAAGCGGCCGACACTCCGGCGGAAAAGCGGACCGAGCTGCAGAAGTACCTGGTGGAAAAGTTCAAGACGGCGCTCGAGGTTTCGGGCCAGGAATTGAATCGCTTCGACGACTACCGTGAATTGGCGCGGCAGATCCAACCGAAGATCGCCGCCGAGAGAGCCAAGCTGCGGCCGGCTCCCAGGATTCGAGCGCTTTTCGACATGGGCGGGGAACCGACTCCGAACCGGATCCTGCTGCGCGGCGATGTCAACAATCCGGGCGCGCTGGTCGAGCCCGGGCCGCCCTCCGTGCTCAGTGCGGCGCTGCCCGCCTACAAAGTCGAGAAGCCCGCGCACCAGAGTGGCACGAGCGGCCGGCGCCTCGCCTTTGCGCGCTGGTTGACGCAGCCGAATCATCCGTTGACGACGCGGGTGCTGGTGAACCGGGTCTGGCAGTATCACTTCGGAACCGGCCTCGTGGCCAGCGCGGCAAACTTCGGCAAGGCGGGTCTGGCGCCGACGCATCCCGAGTTACTGGATTGGCTGGCGACCGAGTTTGTACGCCAGGGCTGGAGCATGAAATACCTTCACCGCCTGATCATGACGTCAAACGCTTACCGGCAAAGTTCGCGGTACGACGAAACCCGGCATGCGGCAGACGCCGACAACCGGCTGCTGTCGCGGTTTCCGTTCCGCCGGCTCGATGCCGAGGCCGTACATGACTCCCTGCTGAAGGTGACCGGCCGGCTCGACGAAACTCCGTTCGGCCCTCCGGCTGAGATCGATCGCAAGGGCGATGGCGAAGTGTTTGGCGTGCCGACCGCGCAAGGCTACCGCCGGGCCATCTACCTCCTGCAGCGGCGTTCCAGCCCCGTCACGGTGCTGGAAGTGTACGATGCTCCATTGCTGAACCCGAACTGCATCAAGCGCGGTCAGTCCACGGTTACTCTGCAGGCGCTGCAACTGATGAACAGCGACCTGGCCGTGAAGAGCGCGCAATACATGGCCGGCCGTGTCATCGATGCCGGCGGTGAGGATCTGGCCCGGCAGGTAGAGCGCGTGTACCTGGCGGCGCTTTCACGCCGGCCCTCGGACGTCGAGGCGGCCGCCGCTATCACCGCCATCAAGGGCTTGCGGGAGGCCTGGGAGCACAAGCTCCAGGCCGAGAAGCCGGCCGAGCCGGCCTCGTACCGAGCCCGGTGGCTCGCGATGGCTGGTTTCTGCCACACTGTCTTGAACTCGGCGGAGTTTCTCTATGTCGACTGACGCTGTCCTGAGAACCACACGACGCGGATTCTTTTCCTCGATTGTCGACGGGCTTCATGGGACCGCGCTCGCGTGCCTTCTCGGCAAGGATCTGGTTCACGCGGATCCCGGCCTTGCCGCAGCAGCGCCCCGGATCCACGATCTCAAGCCCAAGCCCGCGCATCACCCGGCGCGAGCGAAGGCGGTGATCCAGCTTTTCATGAACGGCGGACCAAGCCAGGTGGATCTGTTCGACCATAAGCCGGCGCTCGAAAAGCATGCCGGCCAGCCGCCGAGCCGCGATCTGACGAGCGAGGTCCGGGCCGTCCGCGAGGCGGGCGGGCTGATGCCTTCTCCGTTCAAGTTTGCCAGGCACGGCCAGGCGGGCATCGAAGTTTCCGAACTTCTGCCGCACATCGCCCGGCACGTGGACGACATGGCGATCATCCGTTCCATGTACACGACCCACCTGGCGCACGAGGCCGCGCTGTTTATTATTCACTCGGGCCGCATGCTGCCCGGCCGGCCTTCGCTGGGCGCCTGGATCGTTTACGGACTCGGAAGCGAGAGTCAGGATCTGCCTGCCTATGTCGTGCTGGACGATCCCAAGGGACTTCCGATCAACGGCATCCAGAGCTGGCAGGCGGGTTATCTGCCCGGTGTCTTTCAGGGCACGCGGGTCCGGTCCGAAGGGGCGCCGCTGTTGAACCTGCAGCCGTCGGAACCGCCGCCGAGCCCGGTGGTAGAGCTGACGCGCAACCTGCTGCACCGCATGGATGCGGCGCATCGCGCCCAGCGGCCGAACCAGCCCGACCTGGATGCGCGGATCGCATCTTACGAACTGGCTGCCCGCATGCAACTGGCAGCTACCGACGCGCTCGACATCTCCAAAGAAAGCGAAGCCACCCGCGAGATGTATGGGCTGAATAATGAGCTGACGGCTTCCTATGGGAAAAGATGCTTGATGGCCCGGAGGCTGGTGGAAAGAGGCGTGCGGCTGGTGCAGATTTACATCGAGACGCAGATCTGGGACAACCACTTCAACATAGTCAAAGACCTTCAATATTCCTGCGGCAAAACCGACAAGCCGATCGGCGCCTTGCTGTCTGATCTGAAACAGCGCGGCCTCCTGGATAGCACGCTGGTGGTGTGGGGTGGTGAGTTCGGCCGGCTGCCCATCGCGCAGTCTCCGGGGGCCAGCGCAGGCCGTGACCACGGACCCTCCGGATTCACCGTCTGGTTCGCCGGCGGCGGCGTTAAAGGAGGCACGGTGTACGGGGCTACGGATGAGATCGGCTACAAGGCGGTGGAAAATCGAGTCAGCGTGCACGATTTCCACGCGACCATCCTCCACCTGGCAGGCTTGAATCACCGGGACCTGTTCTTCGAGCGAGACGGACGGCACGAGCGAGTCACCGACGAGTTTCCGGCGCGTGTAGTGCGCGAGATCCTCGCGTAAGCTCCGAGTCGGGCCGGACGTTCTCCGGCAAATCAAACCGGAAACCTACCGTTTCTTCGTGTCTTCGCGGTTCTCTTTTGATTTCGCGCACTAACCACAAAGACGCGAAGACACCAAGAAACGCGAAGTACGCCTGACCAATGTTAGCGTTTCCCGAATGGGTCGAGCCGATGGCCGCGACCCTCACCCAGGAGCGGTTCACCGGGCCGGAGTGGATCTTCGAGCGCAAGCTCGACGGCATCCGCCTGCTCGCGTTCAAACATGGACTCGATGTCCGCCTCCTGTCGCGCAACCGGCTGCCGCAGAACGGGTCCTACCCTTCCGTCGTCGAGGCCATCGCGAACCTTCCGGTGCACGACGTGATCCTCGATGGCGAGGCCACCGGCGTGTGGGGCAAGCAGGGTGAGACCGCCTACCACGTGTTCGACATCCTCTGGCTCGACGGCCGCGACGTGACGTCGCTGCCGCTCGATGCCCGGCGCGCGCTTTTGAGCCAGTTGCCCCTTCGGTCGCCGCTGCAGCGCGTGGCTTCACTCGAAGATGCCAAACCGTGGGAGCGCGCGTGCAGCGAGGGCTGGGAGGGCGTCATCGCGAAGCGGCGCGACTCGCCCTACGAGCACCGCCGCTCGCCGCACTGGCTGAAGATGAAGTGCGAGGCGACGCAGGAGCTCGTGGTCGGCGGGTTCACCGATCCGCAGGGCGGACGGGTCGGCCTGGGCGCGCTGCTCGTCGGCTACTTCGACCACGACGACTTCGTCTTCGCCGGGAAGGTCGGCACGGGCTTCGACACGAAGCTGCTGCTGGACCTCCGCGCGCGGCTGGATACGCTCGAGATCGCGACGCCGCCGTTCACCAAGGCCGTCGGGCTGCCGCGCCTGCGCGCGCACTGGGTGCGTCCCGAGATCGTCGTGCAGGTCGCCTTCATCGAATGGACGGTGCACGGCAAGCTGCGCCATCCCCGGCTGCTCGGCGTCCGCACCGACAAGTCGGCACGCGAGGTCGTGAGGGAGATGGCGTGATCACGCACCCCGAGAAGGTGCTGTTCCCGGACGACGGGATCACCAAGGGCGAGCTCGCCTCCTACTACGAAGCGATCGCGCCGATCATGCTGCCGCACATCCGCGCGCGTCCGGTCACGATGGAGCGCTACCCGGCCGGCATCGGCGAGCAGGGCTTCATGCAGAAGGACGTTTCGAAAGGTTTTCCCGAGTGGCTGGAGCGCGTCGAGGTTCCGAAGAAAGGCGGGACGGTGCACCATCCACTCGTCTGCGACACGCGATCGCTGCTCTGGCTGGCCAACCAGAACAGCATCACGCCGCACGTGTGGACGTCCCGCGCGCCGAACCTGTACCAGCCCGACATCTGCGTCTTCGACCTCGACCCGTCCGAAGATGAGCCGGACGTCCTGCGCGCGGCAGCGCTCGGGCTTCGCGACCTCCTGAATGAGCTTGGCTCTGACCAGCTGGGTGAAGACATCGGGCTCCAAGGGGTTCCACATCGTCGTCCCGCTCGACGGCAAGGCCGGCTTCGGCGAGGTCTCGAGGTTCGCACACGCCGTCGGTACGATCCTGGTCAAGCGCGATCCGCAGCACCTCACCCAGGAGTTCAGCAAGGCCGATCGCGGCGGCCGCATCCTGGTCGACACCGGACGCAACGGCTACAGCGCGACGTTCGCCGCGCCCTACGCCGTGCGGGCGAAGCCCGGCGCGCCCGTGTCCGCGCCGTGCACGTGGGAGGAGCTCGAACGCGGCGAGGTCGGCCCCCGGACATTCACGCTGCGGACGATGGCCGGCCGCATCGCCGACGTCGGCGACCTGTGGTCGGACATGCGCGGCCAGTCGCTCCCGGCGGTAAAGCAGTAGGAGAAGGCAGACGCCGGTGGGTCGAAGGGGTGGCTATTTTTCAGAAGTGTCTTACCTGAGCTCATTGCCTTACTTTTAAACAGGTGCTATCTTATCCAAAGAGGAAAGACAAAGACATGCACACCGCCTATGTCACATCGAAGGGTCAGTTAGTAGTGCCATCGGGGATACGACGGCGCTATGGCATCAAGCCCGGCACCCGTATTAACTTCCTGGAGGAGAATGGGCGCATCATCCTTCAACCGGTCACCCGCGAGTACATCCGCAGTTTTCGCGGCATCTTCAAACTCAAGCCTGGCGAGAAGCCCGCTACTCAGGAACTGCGCGAGGATCGCGCCGCGGAGCGCAAGCGCGAGGAATCCTGAAAGCCGGACGCGCTGAAACAATGCGACAGCCCTTATCAAACACCATGACAACGATGGCCCGTCACAAGAATGAAGGCTCATGAAAACCACTGTCCTTGATGCTTCGGCGGTGCTAGCGCTATTTTTCGACGAGCCCGGCGCGGAGAGAGTAGAGATCTTGCTTCTCAAGGCCGCCGAGGCTGACAAGCCCCTTCTCATCACGGCAGCAAACTGGTGTGAAGTTCTCTACCGGATGCAGCGGAAGCGAGGCGCAAACGGCACCGAGGCCGCCAAAAGATTCGAGCGGACCATGCCGCTCGAAGTGGCTGCGCTCGACCGCGAGCTGGCTGAGTTGGCCGCGCGATTCAAAACCGAGCATGGCCTTGGCCTCGCCGATGCCTTCGCCGCCGCCCTTAGCAAGGCAAAGAAGGCCGAACTAATCACAAGCGACCCGGATTTCAAGCTCGTGGAGCGGGAAATCACTGTGGCATGGATAAGGTGAAATGGAGATCCGGTGTCTCGGTTTCCTTCTCTGACCTTGCCCGCGTTGTTAACAGGTGGGTAAATCGCCCACACGACCGAGGAAGGATGCTCGGCCGGTGAAGCGGGGAAAGAAGAAGCGCGGTCACTTCTGCTGGTGCTGCGGAACGATCCGTGCGCACGAGCGCTTTTCCGGGCACGGGCACGCTCGTCACCTCTGCCAGGACTGTTCTCGACTCGGACAGGAAGAACTGGCGTATCGACAGGATCTCCACGACCTCGAGCGGCTGGTTAGCTGGGAAGGGTTCATCCGCCGAAAGCAACGGAAGGCCTTCGAGCGTTATCTCACGCATTCCGACCCGCGCATCCGCAAGTACGCTCAGGAGCTTCAGGCACAGGACGAGGAAATGCGCCGGCACGACCGAGAGTGGAATGAGCTTGTCTCGGGCTCGACCTCTCACAAGCGCGGCGACCCCGGCGCCGCCAGTTCCTGAAGTACCTCGTCCTTCAACTCCACACCCAGCCCCGGCGAGTCGGGAATCTCGAGATATCCGGCGCTATAAGGCAGGGGCGCGGCGATCTTGTTGATGACCGGATGCAGGAAGCGCGCCCATTCCTGGATCATGAAGTTGGGAATCGACGCGCCGAATTGAGCGGACGCCATGGTCCCCAGCGGCGAAAATACGCCGTGGGCCGCGACCGGAACGTAATGGATTTCAGCCAGCGCCGCGATCTTTCGAGCCTCCCACAAACCGCCGCACTTGCCTACATCGGGCTGAATGATGCTCGCTGCCTGCCTCTCCAGGATCTCTCGAAAGCCGTAGCGTGTGTAGACATTCTCGCCGCAGGCAATAGGGGTGCGGGTCCGGCGCCTCACCTCGGCAAGTGCGTCCCGGTTGTCGCTCGGCACCGGCTCTTCCAACCAGAGCAACCGGTACGGTTCCAGCGCCACCGCCAGCTGGATGGCGCTTTCCGTGTCGAACTTGGTATGCGCATCTACCGCAATTCCGATCCCGGGTCCGACCGCCTCGCGCACGGACGCCACCACTCCCGCCAGAGCGTCGATCTCGGCGGTCGTCAGCCGCAGGCCCGCCGATCTCGCCGGATCGAAGAGGTTCGAGACCTTACCTTCCGCCTTCAGCCGCTCCAGGACTTCGTCGGCGGCGAGCTTTACGGCGCGGACTCCGGTTGAGCGCACAACCTCAGCGGCCCGCGCCGCGCTGTTCGACGGGAAGTAGACGGCGACCTTGTCGCGCACCTTGCCGCCAAACAATCGATAGGCCGGCACCTGGAGAGCCCTGCCTGCAAGATCCCACAAGGCCATCTCCGTAGCGCTCACCGCGCTGAGATAGGGGCCGCCCATGCCCCGCATGAATGCAGGCCGCTGTCCGCCGGGAATAACCTGCGTGGTCCAAAGATCCTGGTAGATGGCTTCGATATCGAGAGGATCGCGGCCCGCCAGCGCAGGTCCGAGATAGCCGTTCACGATCTCGGTGACGCCGATGGTGTCAAAGGTCTCGCCCGTTCCGTGTAGTCCTTGATCGGTGTAGACGCGAACGAAATGATTATTCAGGTCGCGGAGCCGAAGCGCCTTGATAGCCGTGATTTTCAGCTTGGGAACCCGCGAGGTGCCGGCTGCCCGGGCGTCTCGAAGCCAGAGCGAATAGCTCGACGCGAAATAACTAAGGAACTCTCTTCGCAGCAATCAGTTTACCTCGCGCATCAAAGAGATTGAGCGAGACGGTTTCTCGTCTCATTGGTGTTGGAAAGTTGCTCCTAGATAGGATGACGTTCGCGTTGCAGTCAAGGATAAAATCCCTCTTGGAGTGTGGTAGCAAGCGCTGAACCTTACACGCAGGTGCCGCGCCATCGGCGCGCTCGACGCACAGGTCTGATGAGACTGTCTCAAAACTCAGATTCCCCTGGTAGTGTGGCTCAGACACTCTTGAGCCCTTTGCAGACAGTGCGTCGCATTGGCCCGTCGCAAGTATACGGAATCGCGAATGCCTTAACCTTAAAAAGTTCGGAGCCGGACGGGCTTGATAGCCCGTCCGCACATGAACCGGGCGAGTTTTGCAACAGTCTCTGATGACCTGCGCAACACCAAATTCGGTACGGTTCCTCGAACGCTCTCGTCTAGCGCTCGCGCTCAGTCGATATAAGTTCCGCCGTTGCAGTCCACGACTTCGCCGGTGATCCAGGCGGCCGCAGGCGAAGCGAGGAACTGGATAACGCCGGCGACGTCATCGGGCGTCCCGAGTCGCCCAAGCGGGATTCCAGCCGCAATCTCATCGCCGGCCCGCGCAATAAAGGCACGGGTCATCGAGGTGTCGATCAGGCCCGGGCAGACGGCGTTGACCGTGACCGCGGGCGCGACCTCGCGGGCAAGTCCCCGCGTGAAGCCCAGCAGGCCGGCCTTGGACGCGGCGTAGCAAGCGCGGCTGATCGTGCCCGGGCCTCCTCCCATCTTGGCGCTCATCGATGCGACGTTGACGATCTTCCCGCGCCCAGCCTCGAGCATCGCGGGAAGCAAGGCCCGGCACCAGTTGAACGCCCCTTTGAGGTTGATGGCGAGCGTCCGATCCCACTCGGCGTCTTCCAGCTCCAGAACACCCTTCGGCTGCGAGATGCCGGCATTATTCACGAGCACCTCGACGGCGCCGCACCGGTCCAGGACGCCTCGCGCGGCCGCCTGTACGGCTGCATGTCCGGCAACGTCGCACTCGACGATGTCGACGCGTCCGCCGTCGCCGACCAGAGTCGAGCGGGCGCGCTCGAGCGCCCGCTCATCGAGATCGACCAGAACGATGCGGGATCCTTCGTCCGCGAACCGCCGGGCCGCAGCCAACCCGATCCCGCCGGCGCCACCGGTAATCAAGACCGTTCTCGACATGATCATGCCTTGCGCCGATAGAGTGCCAGCGCTGCGCCGCTAGCAACCTGCAGTCCCAGCCAGACCCAGACGAACACCGGCACGCCGAACCACCCGGCGAGGTACCGCTTCCACGGAAAGACGAACGGGACCGGGAGCCAGGGAACAAGAAAGCAGGCGGCGAAGACCGGCGCGTACCGGCGGTCACGCCGGCGTGCGCCCGGGTCTCCGGGAGCGAAGTGTAGCTGGAGCACGGATTCCGGCGCCGGCCGCGTCAGGAGGCTTACGCCGCCGAGCACGAGGCAGCCGGTGGCAGCGGCCACCACGATGGGATGAAAGCCCAGCGCCAAGCCGGGAAACGCAAAGGTTGCAGCCAGGAGCGCGACGACGCCCGCGAGCGTGCCTGCGCTGGCGCCTGCAGCGGTCGCGCGACGCCAGTAGAGCCCCGCGACCACGGCTACGGCAAGGATGCCGGTGCCCGACCAGCCGAAGAGGACCATCTGGAAGATCGTCGCCGGGCGTGCGAACGCCAGCGCGAGCGCGACCAGGCCCGCAACCAGCGTCGCATTGCGCGACACGCGCAGCACGGTGCGGTCATCGGCGCCGGGGCGAAGCACCTTGCCGTAGAGGTCGCGCGAGAATGCGGCGCCGATCATCAGCAGGATCGAATCGATGGTCGACATTCCGGCGGCCAGGATTCCAGCCTGGACGGTGCTGGCCACCACGGGCCCGGTCGTGGCGCGCAGCAGCGTCGGCACCACCCAGTCCGGCTCGCTGATTCCGGGAACCACCACGGCCGCCATTGCCCCGGCGCTCCAGATCGTAACGCAGGTCAGGGTCATCGCCACACCCGAAAGCAATGAGGCCCCCACAAGCGCGTTATAGCTGCGCGCGACGAAGAACTTGTTGACGAGCTGCGGCTGACCCAGCGAGAACAGAGTCCACATGAGGATCTGGCTCACGTAGCCGCGCCAGTCGAGCAGCGCATGGGGCGCGCCCGGAAACGACAGCGCACCGGGATTCACGGCCGCCAGCCGGCCCGTGACCTGCTCGATCCCCCCGCCCCGGGCCATCGTCGCGGCGAAGGTCATGATTGCGGCCGCGATCATCAGCACTGCCTGCAGAGCGTCGGTCAGAACCGCGGCCCGCATCCCGCCGAGCATGCAGTAGGCAACCACGACCGTCCCCATGATCACTACGCCGAGCGAATACGAGCCACCGGTGAAGACATTGAAAATCACGCCGGCGCCCACGAGCTGAGCCGCAATGTACGGAATCAGGAACACGATGATCATCAGCGCCGCCAGCAGCCTGATGGCGTTGCTGTTGAATCGCGACGCGAGATAATCCGGCAGCGTCCACAGCTCGAGCGAGTGCGAGAGCGCGTTGAGCCGCCGACCGCCGACGAATGTGCCGAAGGCCATGCTGAGCATCGCGATCGGCAGGATGATGCCCAGACCGGCGAAGCCGACGAAGTAGAGCGTCCCGGGCACGCCAACGAGAGAGCTCATGCTGAACTGGGTCGCGAAATAGGCGAAGCCTGTCAGGATGCTTCCGGCAGTCCCGCCCATTGCGAGGAATTCCTTGACGGAATCGGTCTTGCGATAAGAAACCCAGGTCAGGATCGCGAGCCCACCCAGATAGAGGGAGAGCACCGAAACGAAGATACCGGTAATGGGCTCGCTCGCGGTCATCAGACTTTCCCTCGAAGTGTGCGCGCAGCTTAGCCTATGGCTGGAGTTCGTATCAATATCGAATCAATCTGGCGTTACGGTAAATTTGCTCGGGCAGGAAATAACGTCACGCGTTTACCGCATTGCCGGGCGCGGCGTGGACTCTTACTCCCGGACGACTCATCGGTACCCGGTCGCATCTGCCGGTTTGCCGGCGTCCTGAACCTCTCGAATATAGCGCCAGCAGTCCGGTTGCGATCCGTCGAGATCCGTGAAGCCATAGACCTTCGCCAGCCCACCGCTTGAAAGCGATTCTCCTGTCCAGCGGGCTCGCTCCGGATCGGCGGCGAGAGCGACGACAGCGCGTCCAACGAAACGCGGCGATTCAGAAATCACAAAGTGCGGCGATTTGGCAGTGGCGTCGCGCCAGTTCTCTTCGGTAACGCCATAGTTGTCGAGCATCATCTCAGAGCGCATCCACCCCGGGGTTATGGAAACCGCTGAGGCTCCATAGGGCGCAAGATCCTTGGCGTGCGCCCATGCCATCCGGATGGCGGCCACCTTCGCAAGATCATAGAACACCGACAGGCGGTAGTGGTCCTCGTTATACTCCGCCGTGCCATCGGTTACCTCGACCAGGAGGCCGCCAGGCTTCGCGATCATGAGTGGAAGAGCGTGGTGTGCAGTAATGAGATGCGTGTCGACAGCAAGTCTCACCAATCGCAACCCGTTTTCCAGATTGTGCTCCCAGACTGCCTTGTTCCACTCGAACAAATGTTCGCCACCCCAGATGTCATTTACCAGAATATCGAGCCTTCCGCGTTCGCTTCGAATTCGGGCGACTAGCGCTTCGACCTCGTTCGGGACAAGATGATCGACGCGAATCGCCACCCCTTCACCGCCGATTCCGGTGACCAGCGCCGCGGTCTCCTCGATGGTCTCGGGGCGGCCATACTCGGACATCTGGCTTCGGGTGGTGCGCCCGGTCACATAGACCGTCGCGCCTGCCGCACCCAGTTCGACCGCGATTCCGCGTCCCGCTCCGCGCGTGCCGCCCGCGACGAGAGCAACTTTCCCCACCAGTGATCGCATGAGTTCATCCTTTTGCGTGAATTTCATTCGTGCTCTTCGTGCTCGCTCGTGGTCAGCCTGTTCCGGATGCTTCGCTACCGCGCAGGAAGTCAGCTGAAGGCATGCGGGCGCGGAGCAAGCTTAGCAAGCTTACGCACGTCCGGAGGCGGAGAAATAATTGCGTCTGTGGCGCGCATATGAGATCCGTTGAAGTTTTCAGCTCTACCCTGGAAATGTGGCTCAGCAGCTTCCGGCTTGGCCTCGGGTGTAGGCGAGCGGTCGCTCGATTCCGGGCCACTGAGAATGCCGCTAGGGGGCCGGACGGGCTTGATAGCCCGTCCGCACATGAACCGGGCGGGTTTTGCAACATTGTCATCCCGCCCACAGACCAACTCTTTCACATCTTCTGAGGGCGGGGTACGGAGTTTGGCCGTTTAGCGGGCGCGCGTCCTTGGAATACGGGCGAAGGCCTACCACAGGATCTTGAGCCCGAACTGAACCTGACGGGGCGCATTGGCCTGCGAGCTGATCACGCCGAACGCACCCGCAGTGACGGTCGTGTTCGGCGAGCCGAAGCGCGGGGTGTTGAACGCGTTCAGCATCTCGGTCCGGAACTGCACGTTCACCCTCTCGGCCACCCGGAACTCCTTGAAGATCGACAGGTCGAAATTGCGCACGCCGTCGTTGCGGATGTCCGGGAGCCTCATGCTGACATTCCCGAAAGTAAAGGCGGGTGGCGGGCTGTAGACCGACTTGTCGAAATAAGCATCCAGGCGCTCATCGACCGGGCCGTCCAGCTTCCCGCTGCGGCCGTTGTTGTTCGGGCGGGTCAAGGGGTTGAAAATCCCGGCCGTGTTGCTCGCCGACAGCGCCAGCGTGGTCCCGCTCTGGAATACCGTGATCCCGTTGAACTGCCACCCTCCGGCAATTGCGTTGAGCCAGGGGGACCAGCCCTGGCCGAAGTGCCGGTTGCGTCCGAAAGGCAGCTCGTAGATGTAGCTCATGACGAACCGGTGCGCCAGATCGATGTCGGTCAGCGACCAGTCGTTTGCGATGTCGTAGCTGTCTTGATGGTTATTCCCTTCATCCAGGTTTTTGGCCCAGGTGTAGGAACTGTCGAACTGAAGCCCGTGTGACAGCCGCTTCGATACCGTGACTTGCATCGAGTTGTAATTCGAGATGGCCCCGCCATGATAGAGCGGGATGATGTCGGTGAACTGGGGATAAGGACGCAGAAGCTGGGCGCGGCTCACCTGCGATTGGTTCAGGACGCCGGTGTTGATGATCCCGAAGAAGGGATTGGGGACGAGCTGGTTGAGCTGCGAGCCGAGCGCCATGTGCTTCGGGTCGAGCTGATTGAGACTGAGCCCTCCCTCGGTCGAGCGCGCAAGCTGGTGACCCTTAGTCCCGACGTACGCCACCTCGAGCAGGATCTGTCCGGGCAGTTCGCGCTGGATATTCAGGTTCCACTGCTGAGTCCAGGGGGTCCAGGTGTCGCGCAGCGGCGCCTGCAGGTTCGCGCCAGCCTGCGTCAGCAGGCCCTCCGACGCTCCGGGCGGCTCCCGGAAGCCCTGCGGATAGGGATTGCGCAGAAGATTCAGCGGCGTGATGTTGTCGATCGTCGTCACCCAGGGATACTCGACGCGGAAGCCGAACGGCCCGACTGTCCCCTGGGCCCCCTGGTTGGAGGGACCAAAAACATGCGCGTACCCCGCGCGGATTACCGTCTTGGGAGTGATCTGGTACGCCAGCCCGACACGCGGCGCCAGGTTGTTCGTGTCCCAGATGTACTGGTGGCGACTATTGCCGTCGACTCCGGCGAAGACCACGCCTCCGCGCAGATCCGGAAAGCCGGGCACGACCTGCGCCAGCGGCGATGGCGCGCTCGGGTCGAAGTAGTTGACGCGGTTAAAGCGTTCGGTGCGCGGCGTGTCGAGGTCGTAACGCAGACCGAGGTTGAGCGTGAGTCGAGGCGTCACGCGCCAGTCGTCCTGGATGTATTCGGCCAGGTAGAAGCTCTGCGCAGCGACGTTCTTCCACGCCTGGATCAGGACGTCATTCGGGTTTCCCGTGCCGAGAAGGAGCGACGCGATCGAGTTTCCCGCCGTGGCAGACGCCTGGCTTGGATTGGGTCCCTGGGTAAAGAGAGCCGAGAAGTTGAACGTGCCCGCGCTGCGCGCCTCCCAGACGTTGACGCGGAGCATCCGGCCGTCGAATCCGAACTTCAGCGTGTGTTTGCCGAAAACCTTGGTGAGCCCGGCCAGGGCGCTGTAGCTCATGAAGCCGCTGTACCGGTGGTCGTTTCCGCCGAGATTGGTGTACCCGCTCGCGCCGAAGCGGGGAAACATCTGCCGGTCGACGACAGCGTCAATGGCCTGCGGCAGCCCCAGGCTTGACGGCTTGAAGCCGAGCCCCTGGTTGTTGAACACAAAAAGCGTGCGCGCGAATCCCAGACGCGTGGTCAGGATCGTTTTGGGCGAGAGCGTCTGCGTGTAGTCGGCGACGATGTTGTGGACGTGATTCTCCTGGATCACGCGTCCTTCGGCGATCGTGAGCTCGTCCGGGAAGAAGATCGCCGGCGCGTCTTTGGTCAGACGGTAGGAGTAACGCCCGTAAAGTTTCCGCGCGCTCGAGAGATTCTCGTCCAGGCGCACGTCGAACTGATCGATGTCGATCTGCTGGGACCCGCTGCGCGAGTAGTTGTTCGCCTGGGTAACCGGGTCACCGGCCTGGTTCGGGAGCGGGAAATATTTAAGAACGTTGAGTGCGACCGGATCAAAGAGGTTCGACGGGATCACGTTGCCGGCGAACTGGTCGCGAATGAAGCCGCTGCCGCCGGGGTTGGACCGGGTCGAGAAGGGGTCGAAGATCCGGATGAGCTGACCGTTCGCGGCGAAGGTCTGACTGAAATCCCCCTGGCGCTGGAGCGCCGTCGGCACCGTGAAGGTCGTGGTCGCCGCGCTCAGCTCCCGCAACCCTTCGTACGAAGCCATGAAGAAGGTCCGGTCACGGCGGATCGGCCCGCTCGCGGTCGCGCCGAACTGGCTGCGCTTGAAACTGCCCAGTTCCTCGCCCCGGCGGTTGCTGAAAAAGTTGTTCGCATCGAAGACCGAGTTGCGGAGGAACTCGTACGCGCTGCCGTGAAACTGGTTGGTTCCCGACTTGTAGATGACGTTGAGCACGCTCCCCAGGCTGCGGCCGAACTCGGCCGAGTAGTTTGCGCCCATGACCTTGTATTCATCGATGGCGTCGACCGACGGGAAGACCGAGATTCCGGTGAATCCGTTGACCGTCGGAAAGGACGCCGTGACGCCGTCGATGAGAGTGTCCATCATGGTGGCGCGCGCCCCGTTGACCGCGTAGCTCATGCTGTTGTACTGATTGCCGACGCTTCCGGTGACACCCGGGGTCAGGAAGATCAGCGAATAGACGTTGCGCGTATTGAGCGGCAGGTTGAGGATGCGCCGGTTGTCAACGATCTTCCCGAGCGACGACGTCGTCGTTTCGGTGAGCTGCGCGTCGGCGGTGACCTCGATGGACTCCGAGACCTCGCCGACGGCCATCACGATATCGACCTGCGCCCGCTGCTGGACTTGCAGCACAATCCCCTCGCGTACGGCGCGCTTGAAGCCGGGCAGGGTCGCTTCGAGCGTGTAGCGTCCGGGCGGAAGCTCGGGGGCGATGAAGACGCCCTGGTCGTCCGAAAGCACTTCGCTGCGCACGTTGGTCGCAACGTTGGTGATGCTCACGGTGACGCCGGGCATGACGGCCCCGGACGGGTCCTTGATGGTCCCGAGGATCGCGCCGGTGAAGGACTGCGCGCGCACAAGAGGGATTGCAGCCACAACGACTGCCAGCAAAGCGAGTTTTTTCATGATCGCTCCTTTCGACGCAGACCATCCCGGATGCGTATTACAACTTCAAGGCACGTTTCTTACGATTTTGTCATTTTCCATCGGTCATTCTTCATTTGTCAAACGTCCTCATCGATATTTCCTGGTGATCTTCGTGTCTTTGAGTCTTCGTGGTAGTTGTTAGACAGCTCTAACCACGAAGACTCAAAGACACGAAGAAAGCAAGGTTCACGGCATCTCTCGATTGTCGTGCCCGAAGAATACGTGGCGGGCAAAGGTTGCATAGCTCGCCGGATTGTGAACCGCATCCGAAGCAGGCATCAGATCGTAACGGGTCGCCATATCCGGGTCGTTCTCGGCAACGTCCAGCCCGAAAGCTGGCGCAAGCGCAGGCGACACGTACCATTCCTGGATGTGCCTGGCCGGGTCATTCGTCGTTGGGTCGTTGACGTGCATCGCCTCGTGAATGACCGACGACACACGATTCCGCTCGCTACGTCCCTTGAAGTTACTTGTGATATTGATGCGCGGAGCAGGGCTTGGGGGCATCGGGAATGTGTAGGCGGCGGCCGGTCCGTCGGCAGGGAGGGGTTTAGGCGCAAAATCGACTCTGGCTTCGTCGTCGGTCCGAAAACGGAATATCCGGGAGCTGGCGCGGAGGGTGGCCTCGATCGATGCGAACATGTTGGATACGACGGCCAGGTTCCCCGCATCCAACGGCGTAATGTGAAAGTGAGTCGCCAGCGCCGCCGTCACCACGGCCAGGTCGTTGGGTGACAGCGAGCCGCTCGAAAGCGCCGACAGCCGAGCCCTGGCGACACGCAGCCACTCAAGCCCATGTGACTTCGCCTTTCCTGCCAACAGCAATTCTGCAAGGCCCGGCCATTTGCCGTGAATTCGATCGATAGGGCCCTCAACATGCGGTTCGCCCGACGCCACCCACCGGAACCTGATGAAGCTTTCATTCTTGAACAGATATCCCATATGCGCCAACGGGCCCGCCCCATCCACGGCAGCATCGATCCCGCTGGCGAAGGACGCCGGCATGCCCACCAGGTTGCTGATCTGTTTTGGGTAGTTTGTATCCGCGGCCGACCTGTCCCAGACGTACCGGACATATTGGTTGCGCTTGAAGAAGTAACCGTACGGTTCGCGGTTCAATGCGCCATTGAATGCGGCATCGACGGTGGAAAAGGGCGGAGGGAGGTTCCACAGGCCAATGGATCCGGAAACAGACGGATCGAATGCCTGCGGCGGCGATGTTCGCAGCCGCATGTAATCCGGCCCGCGAAAAAAGTACGCAATATTCGCGTAGGGCCCCTTGCCTCGCAAGGCTGCATCAAAGCTGGTGGAAGGCCCCGCGGGGGCGAAGGAGGCCGGAAAGCCGGACGCTGTGCCGACAGGAAAGGAAGTTAGCGGGTGAACGCCATCCCTGACACGATTCTGTACGTAATCGAAGATCACATAGTGATCGGTCAAAAAAAACGTCGCAGCGTCGACACCATTTGAAAACGCGGCCTCGACAATTCGTTCGGCCATAATACTGTCCTCTCTTTACGCAGCAGCCCCTCACGATGGCACTCCCTCGGAGGACCGCTGAAAAACGGTTTGATATGAAGGGGGATCCAGAGAATAACAACCAGCCATACTTTCCAGTCATAGCGAGGGGATAGTAGCAGCGCTCCCCGAAACCAGAGGTTCAATTTCGGTGAGATTTCGGTGAGAGCCGTGCATTCGCCGGAAGCCGAGCAGTCAGTACATATATGTCATTGGTCATTGGATCATTGGTCATTGTACTTCATTGCATGTCATTGGTCATTTCTTGGTATCTGCATTCGGGCATGGCATCAATATCGCGCCATCCAGCGAATCGACAACATGAAAAATGACAAATGAAAAATGACCAATGGTTTAGTCCTTTGTCATTGCTGTAACTTTTCCGTCCCTTCCGGCTATTGTCTATGTAACAACGTGAAGAGCGGCCATGATCAGCTTCTCCGATCTTTACCAACGATACGCCCGGGACGTTTATCGCTTTGCGCTCTACCTGTCGGGTGACCCGGCGCTGGCGCAGGACATCACGTCGGAAACGTTCATGTTATGTCTGAACAGTCCCGAGCCGATTCGTACCGAGACGGTGAAGGGCTACCTTCTGACAATCGCTCGCAATCTATATCTGAAGGAATGCAGGCGGCGCGCGCGGGCCACGGAACTCAGCGACGCGATAGCCTCACCGTCACCCGATCTTGAGCTGGCGGCAGCACAAAAGGAACGGCTTGGCCTGGTCCTGAGGGCCCTGCAGGAGCTGCCTGAAGTGGATCGCAGCGCCCTGTTGTTGCGGGCCGATGATGGACTTTCGTATCAGCAGATCGCCGCAGTGCTGGGCCTGTCGCTGGCTGCCGTCAAGGTGAAGATTCACAGGGCTCGGCTCAAGTTAGCCGCGATTGGAGCCTAGAACGAGGAGGCGGAGATGAAAATTACCCGCGATGTGATACGCGACCTCATCCCTCTCTATCAAGCGGGGGAAGCAAGCAGCGACACGAAAAGGCTGGTCGAGGAATTTCTGAAGCAGGATCCGGAGTTTGGCCGCGAGGTTTCCGAAGGGACCCGGATGCCGTTTGACGCGCTCCCGGTGGAGTTGCCGGCGGAACATGAAATCAAAACTCTCGAAAGGACAAAAAAAATGATTAGACTTCGAAGTTGGCTGATGGGCTTTGGCGATGTTCTTCACGATGCTGCCGTTTTCCTTCGTGATCCGCCTGTCCGGTTCGGAGGACACTGAAAAGATCAGATGGTCTATGTGGAGCGATGCGCCGGTAGTGGCGGGCTTCAGTCTTGTCGCGGCAATTGGCTTCTGGATCGCTTTCTACGTCATGCATCGCCGCCTGCGCGTCACGTCATTGTAGGTTTCTGATCAGCGGCGGCACGGACCGGCCGCCGCCAGGCCGCGCCTGGAGCGTGTCCGGAAGCTCCCGTGCCGCCGGCCTCGCCAGCCGCCGCAGCTCTTGATAAGCCGACCGGGAGCGATTGATCGAGCCCAGGCATCGCGATTGCTCCAAGCCGGAACCCGCGTGACATTCGGTCGCGAACAAGCACTCTCAGGGCCTTGCCCCAAGCCTGGATTTCGGCGGATTGCGGGCACCGCCATGATCGCTACCCGGCCTCATGGACTCCGTTCCTCTTCCTTCTTGGGCACTTCGGGTTTGCTGAAATCTGGCAATGGATCGCCCCAGAGATAATGATTGAACCATGCCAGGTTATGCTGAATGACTGAACGCATCGCTTTAGGTTTGTTGATGCCGTGCCCGAAGCCCTTGTAGACGATCATCTCGACTTTCACTCCGCGATCTTCCAGTCCCTGTCGCAGTTCGTAAGCGTTCGGTATCGGCACGCGCTTGTCGAACTCGCCGTGTTGTATCAGAGTCGGAGTCTTGGCCTTTTTGATGTAGGTCATCGGCGAGGTCTTGGCATAAATTTCCCCGTCTTCGGCGGGGTTATTGCCGAGGTACTGGATGGTAAAGGGAGTGATGTCGGTGTTGTAGTAGTAGGTCGCCCAGTTTGAAATCCCGGCGCCGACCGATATCGCCGCGAAGCGGTCGGTCGAGGTAGTCAGAAAAGCCGAGATGTATCCACCCTGACTCCAGCCCATGCAGCCCACGCGCTTCGGGTCGACCCACCCCTGGTTGATCAGATGATCGACGCCGGACAAGACGTCCCACGCATCGCCAACGCCCAGGTTACGCACGTTGAGCTGACGAAATTTTTCGCCATACCCTGCGCTGCCACGATAGTTCACCTTCAAGATCAATCCACCGCGACTGGCCCAGATCTCCGAAGGGTAATAACGCGTATCGAGCAACGCCGGACGGTCAATTCCGGTCGGGCCGCCGTGGATAATGCAAAGCAACGGATACTTCTTTGATGGATCGAAGTCGGCGGGTTTGATCAATACACCTTCGATGGTCGCGCCGTCCTTGCTCTGCCACGAAATGATTTCGCGCGATCCAATCAAAAAATCTTTGACCAGATCGGTCATCGAGGTCAGTTTGCGCGGCGAAAAACTCGTGATTGATGCGATGTAGACCTCGTTGACGGAGTTCGGCGAGGCTGCGGTGAAAGCGATCTGTTTCCCGTCTTTGGTGAAGGAGAATCCCCCGGCCATCAGGTTATCGGGAGAGGTGACACGCTTGATCTTGCCCGTCGCCGGATCGGTATGAAAAAGGTGGGCGGCGGTCTTCTGCAAACCACCGAAGTAAATACCGTCGGCATTCCATTCGACAAATCCCGGTTGTTCATCGAAAGCATCCGTGACGGATCTCGGTGTGCCGCCATCAATCGAAATAACCGCGAGCCGCGAATTGGCGTGAAAGAACCTGGGATTTCCCATGGCTGAAGAAAATACAATCTGTTTGCCATCAGGAGACCAGCGCGGATTGCTATCCGGACCGGGCTGCGCAACCAATTCTTTGATCGAATTATCCGAGAGGTTCAGCAGGTAGATGTCCGAGGTTGCGTTATTTATAAAATCCGGATTGATCGTCGCGCTGAAGGCAATCCGTTTCCCATCCGGCGCCCATGAGAACGAACCGACACTCAAATCTTTCCCCTTGGTGCGCTGCGTGCCGGTGACAGGCGCCTTCAGAGCCTCGGCTAATGCGAAGGTCCAGATCTGCGAGTGGTTGTACTCCTTCCGCACAACTTCAAAGTCACCGAGATGTTCCTTGCGCTCCTTGGAAGTCTTGGAGTCAATGTCGTTCGATGCAAAAGCAATCTCGCGGCCGTCGTAAGACCAGGCGTAGGAGTTGACCCCATTCTCGACTTTGGTTAATTGAATCGCTTCGCCGCCATCGGGATGGATAATGAAGATCTGGTTTTTGTCCCCGATGCGATTGCTCGTGAAGGCAATCCAGGCGCTGTCAGGAGACCATCGCGGAGAACTGCAGGATTTCTCGCCTCGCGTGAGTTGAAGAGTCCTTCCCGTTGCCGCGTTGGCCAGCCATAGGTGAGTGATATAAGCGTCCTGCTTCCAGTCCGTCTCATCGACCGTATAGACGACCCATTTTCCGTCAGGCGAAATCTGCGCGCCCGAGAGAGATTTGACATTGATCAGATCGTCAACCGCCGGTATGCGCTTCTGCGCATTTGCTGTCAGGACCAACGTGAAAGTGAAGATCAGTTGAATGATCGTTCTCTTGAACATGACAGACCTCCGTTGATAAAGAAACAGGCCAGGCGTGTGCTCCTGCCGGCTGGAAGGGGCTTGCGACTTCATTCAAGTAATACATGAGGTAATCGATACAGATCATCACTAACAAGAGAGAATAGTTTTTAGGTAGATCGACCCATCGGCAACGGTCCAGAGTCCCCGATGACCGATCAGCAAATCGGGATTTTACGCCAAAACAATATCGGCTGGTAAGGCGTTCCCTGCGTTCAAACAAAATGCCCTGCAAATGATTCGGTATCGGCGCACTCAATTCCAGCTGACATTCTGGGCGTCCCCGACCAGGACTTTTCTGAGAATTTCACAACTGTGGCCTTTTCCCTGAGGTAGAATTTGTTACGTACTTGGAGATGCTGAACAGACAGTAGAGCTGATCGTATCCCGAAAGTTATTGTTTGTTTTTGAGATCGCGGATTATTAACGCGAGGGGGTTTTGAGGAGGTCCAAATGAAAACTGAAGGCACCTTGATGCTGCTGGCCTCGTTGCTCGGAATGTTTTCAATCATAACTCTCGAACAACCGGCCAAGGCTTCTCCTGCCGGGCCGAAGCTCGTGATCGCAGCGCCGGAGCATTCGTTCGGGAATGTCAAACCGGGAACGCCGTTGACTCACACCTTTAAAATTCGCAATGACGGCCAGGCCGACCTGGAGATCAAGAATGTCAGACCGGGCTGTGGCTGCACTGCGGCTAACTTTGACAAAGTCGTATCTCCGGGCAAAGAAGGCAGCATCACCCTCAAGATCGAAGACACCGCCGGGTACAAGGGCGAAGTCGAGAAGACCGCCGATGTCACCACGAATGATCCTGAGCGTCGGACATTCAAGCTGACTCTGCGCGCGAATTTCACTGCCGAGTAAGCCGCCCCGCATAGGAATTTCAACCTGGCTCTGAATCGGATCTCACCGACTGATTCGCTTTAAGGATCGCCCGGCATCGCCGGGGCAAGATTTCCATCCTATCTGCAAGGATACCAGACGATGACAGAATTCGATGAGATCAGATTGACGCAACTGGCGAAGCGCGGTGGCTGCGCGGCGAAGCACCCGCCCGGTTATCTCCTGCCCCTCCTCGGCACACTGCCTGGCCTCACTGACCCGAACGTACTCGTAGGCAGCGCTACTGCCGATGATGCCGCGGTCTACAAGTTGAGTGACGAACTCGCGTTGGTGTTGACCACGGATTTTTTCACACCGATCGTGGATCATCCGTATGATTTCGGGGCAGTGGCAGCTGCCAATGCGTTGAGCGATGTTTACGCGATGGGCGGGCGGCCTCTGGCCGCATTGAACCTGGTCGGTTTCCCTGAAAATGCGCTGCCTCCTGTCGTCCTGGGCGAAATCCTGCGCGGCGCGGCGGCGAAAGCGCACGAAGCCGGGATCGACATTGTCGGCGGTCATACCATCAAGACCGAAGAGCCGATCTACGGGCTTGCGGTGGTCGGTACGGTTCACCCGCAGCGCATGATCACGAATGCCGGGGCAAAGCCGGGAGATCTCCTGATCCTGACCAAGCCGCTCGGCATAGGGATTATCGTCACCGCCGCCAAGCTCGGCGAGGACAAACTCGGCGCCGTTCGTGAAGCAACGGAACTCATGACCACGCTCAACCGCAAGGCGGCCGAAGTTATCACTGCGATCGGCGCACATGCGCTGACGGACGTGACCGGATTCGGCCTGCTGGGCCACTTGCGGAACATGACGGCCGCCAGCCACGTGAGCGCGCAGGTATGGCTGGAGGATGTGCCTGTCTTGCCCGCCGCCTGGAAATATGTGCGCGAAGGCATCGCGCCCGGCGGGACGCACGCGAACCTGAGGTTTCTTGCGGATTGGGTGAGTTATGAAGAGAGCCTTGGCAAGGAAGATCAATTGATACTCGCCGATGCGCAAACCTCTGGTGGATTGCTGGCAGCGGTGGCGGCTGAGAACGCTGGGGCCATGCTCGACGCGTTTGGCAATGCCGAGGTAAAGGCAGCAGTAATTGGTCGTATAGAATCAGGCGAACCGGGACGGATCACGGTGGTCCGAAGTCGTTAATCTGAAATGCCAATCCTTCGCGTCTTCGTGGTTATTGCTGCTTTGCACCGGATTTTGGTGCGGTGTGTGCCGGCTCCGCGCGGACGATCGGTGGCGACGACAGCTTCGTCAGCGCATCAATGTCGAACCCCTTGTAGAGGTCGAGGCAGAACAGTTCAGGGGCGGCGCGGGGCTCCACCGGGGCATCGAACAAATGTCGCAGCGACTGAATGCCGTTCCTGACCAGAACCTCCGAAAAGACTCCGGGTCCCAGCGCAGCCGCCGTCAGCGCAATCACCTGGGTTCTCATTCCTGAAGCTTCGATCCTGACATTACCCTGACCGGAAAGCGTCCTCATCCATTGGCCGGCCGCTATGAGTTGCGCCGCCTGAATGCCCAGGGCTCGCTCACCAAGGGTGGCGAAAAGATTGACGAAACCCGAGGCTCTTGGCCCGGGCACCATTTCGCCCGTGAACAGTACGTCGAGCGCCAGAACCTGTTCGCCACGATTCACGCGGGCCGAGACCTCTGCCGAGGAAGTTTTTCTCCCGCCATCGGCGATCACGATGGTGACCGGCGCGCGCTCCGGGGATGCAATCGCCTTTGACCAGGTTCCTGCCGCGCTCAGTCCGTTGTTGAACTCCAGGCGGTAAGAAAGGGTCTCGAGCCCCTTTCGTTTGGTATTGCCCGCGATCCAGGCCCGCTCGAGTTCGACTGGCCGGAACCGCACGGTCTCCTTCAAAAGTTTGCTCTGCCGCTCGCGCCATTCGCGAAGCGCAGGCTCGCCGGATGAATCCACCGCCCTTACTCCTCTTTCCGCCAGCTTCCTGGCGAGGTCGATAATGGTAAGGTTCCCATCAGGAAGTCCGACCGCCAGCTCCTCGAAACTCTTGACCTCGGCCCCCGCAGGAATCTCCTCGCTCGCTGCCGGAAGCCCGAAGTGCTTCCCGAAGAATCGATAGGATTGGAGCCGGTTGTCGAGCTGATAATTGTGATCGGAGGGGTCGGTGTTTTCATGCCAGGCCAGACTGTCTTCCCGGCCGAAGAGCCGGAAAAAAGGAAGCACGGCGTCGAAGTTTTCGCGCTTGACGAACGCCGCGCGGAAGCAACAATTGTCCTCGGCGTTGTAGATGAGCAGGGTGGGACGTGGCGCCCGCATGGCGGCCAGATGGGCGTAGTCGATCGAGGCGAACATGTCGGTGGGGTTCTGCTCGATGTCGCCGATGTCGGTCGCGCGTTCCAGGCGCGACAAGAACGACGCGTGGCCGGCCACGGGTACCGCAGTGTTGATCCGTTCATCCAGCGCGCTCAGCACGATGGTCTGCCATCCGCCTCCGGACAAACCAGTCATGCCGATGCGGTCTCGGTCGACGGCAGGGTGCTGATACAGATAGTCCAGACCTTTTCGCATTGCGAGATAGAAGAGGCCGACCGCGTTGGCGCCCGCAAGATCCAGATGGGCGCCGAATGCGTGCTCGTTTCCCTTCTGGAACAATTCGCCGCAGCCCAGCCATTCCAGGTTCAACGCGATGATTCCACTCAGGGCTTGATTGATGCACCGTTTTTGCTTGTATTCGACCGCCTTGCCTGGCGCCCCTACGTGTCCGTTGACATTCAAGATGGCCGGAACCTTGCCCTTCATCACTTCGGGCTCATAGAGGATGGCGGTGCTCGCAAACCCGGGCACGATCTCGTAGCGCAACTTGCGGATCCGGTAACCCTTGCCGGTGGGAATCGAGCCCATATCCTCGAACCGCGGCGCCGCGTCAACCCATTCCTTGGGCCAGCCGTGAAACACGACCTCGTTCAAAACGCGCTGGCGTAACTGCTTCGCCTCGGCCGTCCACTGCCCGGGGGACGCCGGCGCAGGGAGCTTCGCAATCCTGTTCAGGACAAAACGCCGCAACTGGTACGCAGTCACCTCCGGAGTTTGGATCTGCTCTTCGAGCATCGGGACGAGCTGTCTCGACTCCGTCTGACCCGACACGTAGGCGGCACACGCTAACACCAGCACGGCCCCTGCCGCTCTGCTGCGGACATCGCGCAACGATCCTCGCGGTTCTTCATCACTCCAACGTCCAGTGGCGCGAAAGCTTCTGTCACGGATTACACGAATTTCACGGAGCCAGTTTAGATTTCGTGAAAATTCGTGGAATCCGTGGCGAGTATTTGGTGGCAGCCAAACGCCGCTTCGCGTTTCTTTGTGTCTTCGTGGCTTCGTGGTTAACGCGGTGAACGAAAACCAACCACCAGGACTCAAAGACTCGGCAGAACCGCCAAGAACCCTAGAACATCAACTTCAACGTAAATTGCAGGATCCGGGGATCCCGGGCCGAGGTGATTTTCCCGTAAGCCGGCGTGCCGACCGTCGTTCCGGGGTTGTTGAAGTTGACGTTGTTGAACAGGTTGAAGAACTCGGCGCGAAACTGCAGCCTGGTATCTTCGGTGATTCTTGTGTCCTTGATGATACCCAGGTCGGTATTGAAGTAACTCGGCCCCCGCAGGTTGTTCCTTCCTGCGTTGCCAAACGTGCCGATCGGGTTGACCGCGAACAGCGCCGTGTCGAAGTACTGATTGACCATCTCGCCATGCGATTGCCCGCTGAGCTTCGCCTGGTTCAGATCGGTGCCAATGAAATCGGCCCGGTCGCCGCCTACAGCGCTGAGGGAATTGTCTACTCCGCTCCCCACGGTGAAGGGGAACCCGTTCTGCCAGGTGGTGAGCGAGGTCAGCTCCCAGCCCTGAAGCAGCCTGCCGACGAACCCCTGCGCCTCCGGTGCGGGAACAGCCCAGATCGTCGTCAAGTGGAAGATATGCGGGACATGCTCACTCGCCGCGGCGCGGTGGAATTCACGTCCCAGGAGAGGAATCGTGGTCCCGAAGTCGTCCATGGTTTTGGCCCAGGCGTAATTGGCCAGCGCTGACAGCCCCTTGCTGAATCGCTTCTCCACGTTCAACTGGAGCGAGTGGTATTGCGAATTGAAGTCGGTATAGGTCTGGCTCACCGACGTAAAACCCTGGTACGGACGGCGCGATTGCGTGTTTCCTACTGTCGACGCTCCGGGAATGTAGGTCGCTGGATTCATCTGGTAGGTTCCCGGCAGATGGTACCCGCCGCTGCCGACGTAAGCCGCGCTCAGCAGCCAGTCGGTCCCCACCTCACGTTCCACGGTCAGGTTCCATGTGCCTAACGAAGTCACCCGGTAAAGGCCTGTGAACGAGCCGTAGATCTGGGTCGGGACCGTGATCGGGACGTCCTTGGGCACGCTTGCGCCGCTGTCGCCCACGTACTCGGCCGGAAACGGATTTGCCATGCCGAAGCTGCCGTAGGGATCCTCAAAACGGAGATTAGCGGTCAACTGGTATCTAGGCATGAACGGCGCGACGCCGTTTGGCCCGTTGAAAATCCGGCTTGGCGGGATCATGTAATAGATCCCGGCGCCGCCGCGGATCACCGCTTTCTGGCCGACGCGGTAGGCGAATCCGGCGCGCGGGGCGAAGTTCAGGGCCTCCATCTTCGCTCCTTTTCCCCATGGACATCCGGGATCGCCGCCGTAGAGAATGCCCACCGGCGCATTGACGTACACCGTCGATTGCTGTCCCGGAGCAAAACAGGGCACGCGGTTATTGATTTCCGTATAGGGAAAGAACGGATCCCAGCGCAGGCCGAGGTTCAAGGTCAGCCTGGGGCTAACGCGCCAGTTGTCCTGCACAAACAGGCTGTACTTCGTCCCCCGCATGTTCTGATATTGCCCGGCGCCCTGCGTGAAGGTGCTCGCCGCACCCAGCATGAAGTCCGCCATGTTCGACCCTGAGAACCGGCCCCCAAAGCCAAAGCTCCCCGACTGCGTGTTGGTATTGGTGATGTCCTGCAGCAGCCGCACTATCTCGCCTCCGAAGATCAACTCGTGCGAGCCCCTCACCTTGGTCACCGATTCGCGGATGGTCCAGTCGCCGCGGTTGAAATCGCCGAAGTGGTTGCTGGCGGCGCTGAAGAAGCCGGTAACGCTCAGACCTTCGATCGCCGGGGGAATCCCCTCCGCTCCTCCCTCGATCTTCACTCCCGCCGCCGGGAACGTGATGTCTGATCCGGGCTCGATGCCGGATCGTGAGCCGCCCACCTGCGAGTCAAAGCCGAACCAGCTCTGGAAAATGAGCGTCGGAGAGGCGGTAAAGGTGTGATTGAATGCCACCGTCTGGATGCGCACCTCGTTGCCGTTGCGGTCCATTGCCAGGAGGTTCTGCTTCACTTGCGAGAAGTCCGACGGCTGTTTGAACTTGGTATAGAAATACCGCCCGCTGATACTGTGTTTGCCGAGCACCCAGTCGATCTTGGGCATGAACTGGTCGTCGTTCGGCGTGGATGCCGGACCGAGGAAGGTCAACTGCGTACCCGGACCGTTCGGCAGCGGAATCCTTTCCAGGAAGTACTTTGACGGGCCGCTGAACCGGCTCACAGGAATCTGGTTTCCAGGAAACGGCGTCCGGGTGATGGGGTCGACCAGGGGCGTCGTGGTGGTGGAGAAATCGCCGTTGCGCTCGGCCGCGGTAGGCACGAACGTGATGATACCCGAGGGAGCCGTCCGGATCCGCGTGCCCTGGTAGGTGGCGAAGAAGAACAACTGGTCCTTCTTGATCGGACCGCCGACGGCGGCGCCGAACTGGTTGCGCTTCAGGGTGTCCTGCGTGGGCGAGAAGAAATTGCGCGCGTTCAGCGCCCCATTGCGGAGGAATTCGAAAACGCTGCCGTGCAGCGAGTTGGTCCCCGACTTGGCGACGATGTTCACTACCGCCGCGCCGCCGCCATACTGGGCCGACATGCTGGTGGTTTGCAGGTTGAATTCCTGGAGCGCGTCCGGGTTAGGGAAGGGCAGGTTCATGTTCACATAGGTGTCATTATGACCGGATCCGTCCATTTGGTAATTCACGTTCCCGGTGCCGCCGCCGTTCACGCCGGCCATCTGCTCGCTGGAATACAGGTTCCCTCCGTAGATGCCGCCCTGACCGAGGATCCCGGAAACGCGCGTCGCGTCCACGGTACCGACGGCGATGAGAACGAGCGCTTGCGCACCGCGCCCGTTGAGGGGCAGGTCGGTCAGCTGTTTCTGGCTCACCAGTTGGCTGATCGTCGCCGACTGGGTGTTGACCATGGCCGCGTTCGCCTGGACGGTGATTTCTTGCGCGGTGGATCCCACCTGCAACACCACCTTTTGACTGGCCACCTGGTTCACCGTCAGGGTGATGCCTTCCTGCACATACGTGGAAAAGCCCGTCTGCTCCACCGTCAGCCGGTAGGTGCCGACCGGCAGCGCCGGGAACGAGAACGCCCCGTCCGGGGCGGTCATATCGGTTCTGGTGTAGCCGGTGTCCTGGTTCAGCACGGTAACCTTGGCCTGCGGCATCGAAGCGCCGGTCGCATCCACGACGGTGCCTCCCAGGTTCGCCGTGGTGAACTGCGCGAGACACGGCGTGGCCGCCAGGGCAAGAATCAGGATTACGGTTCCACAGCTAAGGCGATACGTTCTCATGGTTGGCTCCCTTGATTTGTAAAAAATCATGCTAGTTCTCGGGAAGCATCAAGTCCATCAATTTGTTTGTCTTCGTGTCTTCGTGGTTAGAGCTATCTCCGAGACTCAAAGACACCTGCTCCAATGACCCACGGTGCTGCTACCGCAGTGTGCGACGAGGAACGTCTTCAATCCCCGCCGGGAGGTGGAAGACATCCTGCTGTTATCCCAACCGAGTCGGGACACTCACGCGGCCGTGACGCGCGCAATCAGTTGTTCGACGGTCGCAATCCAACCGAGCAACTCGGACGATGTCGGAGGCAATTCATAGGCATGCTGGTGACAGGCTCGGCTGAGTCCAGCCCACGCGTATGACACTCGCTCGGCAAGCGCTTCATCGCCGTGATGAAGATACGACGGGAGACAGAGCAGCTGCGCACGCGCGGAGCATTCCTCCATGCCCGGAGCGCGGCGGCGCCAGAGTTCGTCCAGGGCTGCTTCCAGGGCTTGCCTCGCGAGAAACGCTGTCGCGCGCGGCCAGATTCCTGCCGTCATGGGATCGGCGCGCTCGACCAGATCTCGCGCAGCCCTCACCAAATCAGAATGGTCGACGTTCACCCGAGTTCCAGTATCTTCGCCGTGAGTTTCTCTGTATTCCGGATCATCTGCTTTACATCGTCTGGCGTACCTTCGTGTACAGCTTCCTTCACGTTCTGGAAGACATCGGCCGCCCACGAACCAAACTGCTTCAGCCGTCTCATCACGTCACCGCCTTTGTCCTTGTCGTCGAACAGCGCCAGCGCGGCAAGCGGCGTCAGTTTTCCCGCCCGCGTCAGTTCTTCCTCGACTTCGGCATGGAGGCCACCCTGAGCCAGCCGTCGCCGACGGACTACGGTGATGAACGACGCTTCGAGTGCGGCCCGACAATACCCTGGCACGACCATGCACAAGATTTTAGGCGGCAGTTCGGTCGTGTGAACTAAAGCCAGCGCATCTTCGATGTGAGCCTGGACGGGATCAAGAGCGGGTCTGACTTCAACTACGGACTTCGGCCGGCGAGTGACGCTGAGGATCGTGCTCTTGATCCTCAACCGTCGAACGGCCTCAGTCAGTCGATCGTCGTGCGTGAAGACGATTACCTGCCGTGTGCGCGCCGTCTCCTCGAACGCTCTGGCGAGACCATCCACACGACTCGGATCCATCGACTGCACCGGATCGTCGATCACCACGAAACGAAAAGGGCTCTCTGGCAAGGTGGCTCTCGGGAGGAATAAGCTCAGCGCCAACGAATGCAACTCGCCCTGACTCATCACACCAAGCGCCGCGCCTCGCACACCTTCGACCGTCACGTCGAGCGTCACCCGCCGCTGGTTCCCGGCGCCCGCGAGCTCGATTCGTCCCAGGGTCACGTTGCTGTGCTGCCGAAGGTGTTCCCAGGTGGTCATGGCTTTGTCCGCGATGGGCGCGAAGCGTTCGTTCCGAATATCCGCAGAGACGTCCTTCAGCCACTCTTCAGCCGCCCTGATCCGGGGAAGAGGCTCGGCTCCGGCACGCGCGAGTCGAGCGGTCTTGATCCATCCGGAAATTGCCGTCGCAGTGGGCCGCCACCGATCCTCGCGGCGCCGCAGTTCCGCGGCTGCTGACCTCTTAAGCGCCTCGATTGCTCGCGCCAGGACTTCATGAAGCCCTTCGAGATGGGCAGCCAGAGCAGCCAGGTCGTTCCCGGACGAACCCGCATGCCAGGCATCCCATTGTTCACGAGCGACGTCCAGTCCCGCGAGGCCGATTTCAACTAATTGCGTCAGGAACTTTGGTGGCGCGGCGAGCAATTCTCGCGCCGTTCGTGTGGCATCTTGAGCGGATCGATGGGCTTGATCGCTCTCCGAAGCAAGGCTGCGAAGGCGTGTGACCTGGTCACGCGCTGCCTTGGCCCACGTCTGTGTCAGCCGCCCTTCACTTCCACACACCGGACAATCCCCGTCTCCGTGATCGGCGTGAAACGCGAGCGAGGCCTCCAACAGCAGTGCGAGCTTGCGCGAGGTTTCGGCGTCGGTGCCGGCCACGGCCTTCAGCTTCTGGTCAGCCAGACGAAGCGCAGCGACGGCTGCAATCACGCGATCGGGATCGGGAGACTCCAGAGAAAGGGTGCGCATCAGGATGGCGATATCCTGATCCGCCGTTGGCTCAGGACCGGTCATAACATTGCGCTCAAGCGTGTCGAGTCCCCACGGATTTGGATGTCAGGGCATCGAGGCAGGCCGACGCCCGGTCATCGGCTTCCTGCTCCAGCAGTGCTTTGAGGCCTTCCACGAGCGCTTCCCGGTCTCGATTGGCCACGTCGTAAGCCTTTGTGCGTTCAAGGCGGCATTTCGCGAGAGCGGCTTGCGCATCAACAAGATCCGCGAGGCCCAGCACCAGCGAGAGGGCGTCGTACAGCTTGGACGGTCCTTCGTCCAGCATCGAGGCTAGCTCGTTGTAAGAGAGAAAGGGACGGTAGGATGTGAGGGCGTTTTGCCAACCAAGGGCCTCCATGGAGGTTTTGGGTTTCCCCTTCGGCTGCACTGTGACCTTCTGCGCTTCGAATGGAGCGCCATCATCCCAGGCACAAGTGACTTTGGCGGACCCCTGCCCTTCCAGGTGCACTTCTGCTTCGACGGCGGCGGCATGCGAGTGATGAAGATTGCGCCAGCCATCCTTCCAGATCTTCGGTCGCTCGGACCACCGCTTGCTGTCGCGTGTGAATAGCACCTCCAACGCCTCCGCAAAACTCGA
This sequence comes from uncultured Acidobacteriota bacterium, assembly GCA_963827655.1. Lineage (GTDB taxonomy): Bacteria > Acidobacteriota > UBA6911 > UBA6911 > UBA6911 > CAWHCF01. Next base: position 77,822 of record CAWHCF010000050.1, on the reverse strand, counting down.
TTTGCCGGATCCATTGCGACCGACGACGATCGTCAAGCCGGGACCGGTGGCAAATGATAGAGTCTGTTTCGGTCCAATGCCTCGGAAGCCCTGAACCGTCAGAGAAGTCAGATAGGCGCCGGTATGTGTTTGTGGTGCCGATGGTGCGGCAGATTTCGTCGCCGCTTTTGCGTCATCGAGGAGATTGTCGATCGCTTCACGACTCTCGCACGCGGCGAGAACAAGACTGCTCCAATTCTTCTGCAACAGTCCTTTCGAACTGAGTCTGTCGTGCACTAGACGCCGAAGATCCTCATTCACTGTCGCCCCCTTCCGAAGTCTTTGCTTCAAGCGGAATTATACTGTCATCCTGCAAGCATTCTGATTGTATTCCCACGCCCTGATATGGGCGTGGTTCTCTTTCCCCAAACCGCGCCGCCACGCCCCGGATCGATCCTTCCCGTCGGGATTCCGTAGGCGTCAGCCAGCTCCGCCGGCAGGGTGAATCCGTGTTTCCGGACCTCGCCGATCCTCGTTGGGTTGGGAGAACCATGTGGTTTTCTGAACAGACGGCCAATTCTCCTGCGTCTTCAGGTCGGCTTCATGGGCGTGGGCTACGGCATCTGCGGTTAGCCCTTCGATATGCTGGTGAGTATCCATATACAGCGGCATGCGTTTTCTCCTTAATTAGATTCACCTGTCTCTGGATCGTGCTCGTCGCGATCCACCCTAATAGACGGCTGGCAAGGCCTTGAATACTTGACCGATCGTCCAGCATTCTTGGCACAAAAGCCCAATTCAGAGGCTGGGAAGCTCTTGAGGACCTTCGCTACTGCAGATGGGAGTCGGTGAAGCGTCCAGTAATCAGAATTCCAGGAAGGCAGGCTTCGCGCGATTCTTCCCTTGCGTCAGGTCAGCCGGCCGCGAGTTACGGCCGGCGGTCCTGAGTCCCTTTCGAAATGCCGCCCCGGGATAACCGGCGCCAAAACCCGGGGCGGGGCAGCCTGTTCATTTGATGACTGCTACCGCTTTGAAACTGTCTGACCGCTATAGTTGGCCACCCAGATGCTCGTGCCGTCAAAGGCCACTCCAAGTGGTCCCATGCCCACCGGGATGGTCTCCAGGTGCTGGCCGTCGCTGGCCCGCAGCTTGATCACCCTATTGCTGCCGTGGCTCGTCACCCAGACATTGGCTCCGTCAAATGCCACCCCATAAGGAAAGGTCGCTACAGGGAAGGTGCCGAGCAATGCGCCGTCGCTGGCGCGCAGCTTGGTCACGGTGCTGCTGCCCTGGTTCACCACCCAGACGCTGGTCCCGTCAAACGCCACCCCATGAGGCCTGATCCCTACAGGGAAGGTGCCGAGGAATGTGCCGTCGCTGGCGCGCAGCTTGGTCACAGTGTTGCTGTAAATGGTCGTCACCCAGACATTCACGCCATCAAAGGCCACCCCAAGGTTGGCAGACGTCGGGTCTATAGCGAAGATCCCGAGCTGCTGGCCGTCGCTGGCGCGCAGCTTGGCCACACCGCCGAGACAGGCAACCCAGACGTTCGCACCGTCAAAGGCAACAGCAGAGGGGAGCGCCCCTACGCCGAAGGTCCCGAGCTGCTGGCCGTCGCTGGCCTGCAGCCTGGTCACGGTGTCCCTGCCACTGTTTGTCACCCAGACGTTCTTGCCATCGAAGGCCACCCCATTTGGCGAGCCGCCCACGGCGAAGGTCCCGAGCTGCTGGCCGTCGCTGGCCCGCAGCTTGGTCACGGTATTGTTCAAAGAGTTCGTCACCCAGACGTTCGTCCCATCGAAGGCGACCCCAGATGGGTTGGGCTGCCCAGTTTTGGGATCGCCCACGGCGAAGTCTCCGTAGGCCAAGGGCGCCTGATCCCAGCGCAGAGTCGCGACCAGTAGAGGGTCGAGACGCCCACCTGGGGGCCCTGGAGGTCCTTGGGGTCCCGGAGGTCCCGGAGGTCCGGGCGGTCCTTGGGCCGCGCCGGCAGTGACCGATAAACCGATTACCGCCGCCAGCAGCAGCGCGTTCTTCAAGCCTTTCCTTCTCAGGTTATCTTTTCTCATCTCTGTGCTCCTTTCACTTCATTGGCATGTGTCTTCGGATGAGCCAAACCGCTCAGAACCGGTGCAGTATGCCCAGGCGCGCCGGGCTTGGGTATCGAGCCTTGTGCGTATTTTCGGCTAGGCGGGAGTGCGTATTTTTGCTACGCACTTGTGCTTAGTCGGCGTGGCGAAGCAGCGTGTCTTCGTCGGTAATTGTTCAAACGCTTGTAGTGATTTTCGAAGTCGATCAGAGTTGGGACTTGTGGTCGAGGGCGAATTTCATCAGGGCGTGGTTGCCCTGGATCTCCAGCTTGGTGCAGATGTTGGCGCGGTGCGTCTGAACCGTGCGGTAGCTGATGAAGAGTGCCTCGGCGATCTCCCGGCTGGTCTTGTATTCGGCGATCAGCTTGAGAATGCGCCGCTCGGTCGGGGTCAGGTCGTCGAGCCCGGGCTTCTGCGGGCCGCGCCCGGCGCCGGGCGCGCTCCGCTTGATCAGGTAGGACGTCATGGCCGGGCTGGCGTAGTAATCTCCGGCGGCCACCGCCCTGATGCTGCCGGCGATTTCGGCGACGGCGCTGTCCTTGAGGACGTAGCCCTTCGCGCCCAGGTCCAGGGCCTCGTCGAAGAAGGTCTCCTCGCGGTAGACGGTCAGGAAAATAATCTTGACCGGGAGCCGCTGCTCCCGGACGGCGCGGGCCACGGCGAAGCCGTCGAGTTGCGGCATATTAATATCAAGGACAGCAATCTCCGGCTGGAGCGTCCGGATCTGCTCGAGCGCGGCGCGACCGTCGCTGGCCTCGGCCACCACCTTCAAGCGAGGGTCGAGACCGATCGTGTGGCGCAAACCCTGGCGGACGATCGGATGGTCGTCGGCAATCAGGATCCGGATTTCACCTTCCATCTCAGTCCCCCTAGAAACCAAGCCTGACCGAAATCGTCGTGCCCGCCCCTGGCACGGACTGGATCACCGGCTGCCCCCCGAGGAGGCGGGCGCGCTCCGCGATGCTGATCAGGCCGAAGCCGCCACGGCCGGCCTCGGCACTCGCCGGCACGCCCGGCGTGAACCCGCGGCCGTTATCCTGAATGGTCAAATCCACCCCGTGCGCCGACTTCTTGATCGTCACCTTCGCCTCCGTGGCCTGGGCGTGCTTGACGACGTTGTTGACCCCCTCCTGCAGGATGCGATAGAGGTTGATCTCGGCTTCAGGAGGAAAGAGCCCGTCGATCGGGTCGATGTCAGCCGAGAAGCTCACCCCGTTCGCGTCAGAGACCTTCTTGAGCATGGCTTCAATGGCCTTGGTCAGGCCGAGCCGGTCCAGGTGGTAAGGGCGCAACGCGTATGCGATCTCTTTCACCTCGTCGATGGCGTGGCTGGCCGCTCCCGCGATTTCGTCCAGCTGCTCGAAGGCCCGCTGGTGATCGTCGGGCGCGCTCAAGCTCAGCACGGCCCGGTTCTTGATGATGACCATACTCTGGCTCAGGCTGTCGTGCAGTTCCGCCGCGATCCTTTGGCGCTCGCGCTCCTGCGACTCGATCAACTGCCGCGAGAACGCCTCCTGCGCCGCATGAGCCCGCTTCAGTTGCGCGACTCGCCGCCGGTGCGCCAGAACCACGACGCCGGCCAGCCCCACCAGTGCCAGCGAGCGAAACCACCAGGTGTGCCAGAAGGGCGGGACCACCACGATCGGAATGCGGGGCCCTTCGATGTTCCACACGCCGTCGCTGTTGGCGGCGATCACGGTAAAGGTGTACTGGCCCGGCGGGACATGCGAGTAATAGGCGGTGCGACGGTGACCGGCCTCGACCCAATCGTGGTCCAGGCCCTCCAGCTTGTATTTGAACCTGATATGCTCCGGCCTGATCAGGCTCAGCCCGGTGTAATGAATCTCGAGATTCTCCTTGCGCGGGAGGATCCGCACTTCGCGTTCCAGCGCGACCGGCTCCTTGTCCAGGATGAACTGTTCGATCACCACGGGTGGCGGCTGGGTGCTCATCGACGCCGCCTCGGGGTCGACCACAGCCACCCCCGCCTGAGTGGGGAACCAGAGCCGGCCATCCCGCGCCTTCACCCCTGCCGGCTGGCGGCCGCCATTACACTCGGAGTTGAGCATGCCGTCGCTCTTGCCGTAGGCTACAGAGATGATGGACCGTGTTCGCCCCGCGGCGAAATCATTCAACTCTTTTTTGCTGACCCGGTAGATGCCCTGGTTGCAACTCATCCAGAGGTTTCCGCGGTTGTCTTCCAGGATCTGAAAGACGCCGTTGTTGAAGAGGCCTTCCCTGACGGTGTAGGCGGTAATCCTCCCGTCCTTGAGCCGGTTCAGACCGCCGTCATAAGTGCCAACCCAGAGCGTGCCGTCGCTGTCCTCGTAGATCGACCGGACGTGATTACTCGAGAGGCCGTCTTGCTCCGTATAGGAGGTGAACTTGCCGTCGCGCAGGCGGCTGAGGCCGCCCAGCGTGCCGAGCCAGAGGTTGCCGGCGCGGTCCTCGTGGATGGCTTGTACCTTCCGGTGGACCAGACCGTCGGCGGTCGAGTAGACGGTGAACGACCCGTCCTTATATCTGTTCAGGCCGCTCGGCGTGCCGAACCAGAGGTTCCCGGCGCGGTCCTGGTAGATAGCCAGAATGGTGTTATCCGTAAGGCCGTCGCGCTTGTTAAAGGTGGTGAAGCGGCCTTTGTCAAGCCGGTTCACCCCCTGGTCGTGAGTACCAACCCACAGTGCCCCTTCACGATCCTCGTAGAGGGCGTTGATCAAGTCGCTGGAAAGCCCGTCCTTCGTGGTGTAATGGGAGAAAGCGCCGTCCTTGTACCGGCTCAGGCCGCCATCCCAGGTGCCAATCCAGATGGCGCCCGCGCGGTCCTCGTGAATAGCGTAGACATTGTTTCCAGCGAGGCCGTCTTGCCTGGAATACGCGGTGACGGCCACGCTCCGTGCCCGGTAGAGGCCGTCACTTTTAGTGCCCAGCCATGCAACCCCCTCCCGGTCAACATAGACGGTGATCACACCTTTACTGGTGAGCCCGGCAGCCGCGCCGTACGACGTGAGTTGGCCGTCTTTCAGGCGGCTCAGGCCGTCATCGGCGACGATCCACAAGCCGCCGCTGTGGTCTTCACAGACTGCCCTCGCATTCTTAAGTTGGCCCTGAGTCTGATAGACGGTAACCACGCCGTCCTTCAACCTGTTCAGGCCTGCCCGTGCGGTATCAACCCAGAGGGCGCCGTGGCGGTCTTCATAGATCGACAAGATGTCAAGGCTCGACAGACCATCCTTCATGGTATAGGTCCGGTAGCCCGCCCCCTGGAAGTGGTGGACCCCGGCCGCGTCGTAAAAAGAGAGGCCCGCAAATCGCTGCTCCCATTGAGAAGGGTGCCTCGGCAGGCCCTCGGCCGGAGTGAAGGGCCCGAACCTGGCGCCCTGCCATTGGGCAATGCCATACTGGGTCAACACCAGGAGTCGCCCGTCTTGATCCTCACGGATCGCCCAGACCCAGTAATCCGGCAGTCCGTCTGCGGTCGTGTAGGGAGTAAACACCCCGTCCCGGTACCGGATGAGCCCGCGATCATCCGTCCCGGCCCACAGGTTGCCATGGCGGTCTTCGAAGAGCGCGGTGAAGCGGTTGCTGTTGAGCCCTTTCGTATTACTCCGGTTGAAGACGGTGAACCGCACCCCGTCGAAGCGGACCAAACCATCGGAAGTTGCCAACCAGAGATAGCCATCCCGAGTCTGCAGGATCGCCAGCACCGAGTTTTGCGGCAGGCCGTTGTCGGTGGTCCACACGTCGAACCGGTAAGGGTCGCCGACCTTGGCGTTTTGCCTGGCAGCGACGACCTCACTCAGGGCTTCGCCCCGGGTTAGACACAGGAGCACCACTAAGGCAATGGGGGATAACCTACAGTTCATATCCCGCCCCCCTGGTGGGTGCCTTTGGCGATGAGGATCCTTTTTCCTTCAGGCTTTTGACTTGAGGCAAAAGGCGGCGCCGCTAGTATAAGGCCGGGGCGCGCCGGCGGGAAGGCTCTTCTTGATCTGAGCGCCTGGCAGCATCATGGCTCGCGGGTGAGCCGGCGGAGTTCATTCCATTCGATTTCAGGACGCAGTGGCGCGGCGGCAATGGCCCGGAGACATTCGGCCCGGGTCATCCGGACTTGGGGTTGCGGGCGGACGAGACGAACCAGCAGCACCCGTCCCTCATCCTGCTGCTGCACATCAAACACGTCTCCAGGACGGGCTGACGGAATCACGACGCGCTTTTTCTTATCGACAGTGGTTAATGCCATAGCGGGATAATCCCACAAAAATCCTGGCCAAGGCAACCGCCAGGGTCGCAGCGCCAATGGGCATACTCCGGAAACGTGAGTCACCGCTTTTTGCGCTGGACTTGCCACTCCGCCATCTCGACAGCAAACAAAAGCGCCATCGCCCCGCCACGGGGATCGCGGCCGAGGATCGCCGGGCGGTCCAGATAATCGCGCAGGCTACGCTGCTTTCCGGTACCGGTGCAAACGTCGACGAGCGTGCCGTCAGGAGCTACTCGTGTCTGGACAGCATGCCAGGCGCGCTCAACCGCCGGCTCGAAGCGGGCGCGCTCGAGCCAGCCCGAGCGAATCCCGCGCAGCATCGCCACCCCGATCATGCACGTCGCGGTCAGCTCACGATAACTTTCGGTTGCATCGATCACCTGGTGCCAGGCGCCGGTCGGGTCCTGATGGGCGAGAAGAACATTCAGGTGGGAACGGAAGACCTTGAGGATCTCGTCGCGCCCTGGATTGTCGCGTGGTATCTCGGACAAGCTCAAAGCCAGGCCAAGCGCCGGGAAGCCATTGCCTCGTCCCCAGGCTGCCGGATCCAGGGGCGAGTGCCGCCAGAGTCCGTCCGGCCGTAGATCGAGCCCGAGCATGAAGCGCAGGTGGCGGATGCACTGCTCGAAGTAACGCGCCTCACCCGTAAGCCGGCCCACAAGGGCCAGGATCGGGCCCCCCATGAAAACCGCGTCACTCATCTCGTTATGGAAAGGCATCGATTCACGAGGTCTTCCCTGTTGATCAAATCCGAGGTCGGCTGCGGCTCGGGCCAGCTCGAGATAGCGGGGGCGCGCAGTTCGCCGGGCTAGCTCGCCGAAGAGAAGGTGGCCGGATAAGTGACTGCCGCTCACCTGCGGCGGAAGCGCGGGTTTCCTTCCGGCAACATAAGGTTCCACGATGCGTTCGACGTCCTGAAGGACCGCTGGGTCGCCGGTCAGGTCGGCAAGACGGAGCCTTCCGATCACGGCCATTGCCGGAATATACACGGCATCCTCGAGCTCATGGCCGTAGTGGTGCGGCAAGCTGGCGCGCGGTTTCGAGCGGTGTTCGCGCCAGGCGCCGCTGGATCTCGCGGCGCGCGGGAGAAGGTCCGGTGAACTTCGCCTGGCGCAGGGCGGAAAGAAGCGCATCCAGGAAAGAAGTCTTCCCGGAAAGTTCGACCCGGACGGCCGGCACGGTTCCCGTGCCGCTTGGTGCGGCGCGCGCAAGCTGCGGAACCAGCTCGTCCGACGGCGGTAGCGTCCGGCCAGGAGTGAGGAAGCGAGCAAGTTCTCGGAGTCCCTCGTCGTCGGAAAGGGCGAAACCGTAGTCCTTTCCCTTTCGAACTTCCACCACGAAATCCGCGGCATGCATCCCGATCCATCTCCAAAGGTAGGCGGCCTCGGGGTCGGTCGCACTATTGTAGGCTTCGCCTGGGGGTGGATAACCGTGTGTCGGATCGCCGCCCGAGCCGTTGCCCGGCCCGCCTCTCAACCAACCATCCGGGTTTGCAACCGGGACGGCCGACACGGCAAAGGATGTCCTGAACTTCCCCGCTGCCGGCGAGGTATGGAACCAGTGGAATGCCTCGAGCACGGAATCGACCGATGCATCCGAACCGTCAAGGCCGCCCACGAGCAGCACGCGCGTCCGGCGCGTGTTGTAGTCCAGATCCTCCGCCGTGAAAAGATAAGGAATCCTGGTGCCCTGACGTGTGACCCCCAGCGCGGAGCGGAAGACACCGGAGATTGCATGAGCCGACAGGCGCGCCTCGAGCCGATCGGAGGGCGTCTGCGCGGCGGCGAGAAGGCCGCTCAAGATTAACGGGAATACGATCATCAAGATTCCCCTCGTTGGCTAGACGGGGCCTGGAGATTGGTTATTTCGCGGCGCGCCCTGGAATACGGCACCTGATATGCATGTGCGGACGGGCTATCAAGCCCGTCCGGCTCTCCGAGCGGGCACGAAAGCTCGTCAGGTCTGGTCGATCGTTCGTCGATTCGTCCGATCTCGTCATATGCTGTCATTAGTCGGGTGCTGCGGGCCGAGGTTCGTCGCTCGACACGACTACTCTGGGCCTTGTCTAGCCCCATGAACTGACATAATGACTAAATGAAACAATCGACGCGAATGACTAATCGCACGTCCCTAGGTTGCCAGCGGCGGCCCCTTGGGCACGACAATGCGCGTGCGTTCCGTCGGATAGCTGTGCTTCTTCGCGGTGAACTTCGCGTTCAGATACTCGCCCATGTGAATCGAGCCCGACATGCTGTCGCCCGATACCGTGCCCGAGAAGATGAAAGTGACCAGGCTGCCGGGGCGGCGTTCGACGCTGCGGAGTTTCACGTCGCTGCCCTCGATCATGCCGACCATGTCCCGCACCGTGAAGTCCCCCTGGTGCGAACCCTGGATCCAGTTGCCGTCCTGTTCGATGAACAGCGTGTGCCGGCTCCTGCTGCTGAAGAATTCGATGTCCACGTCCCAGCGTCCGCTGACGCCCGCCGAAGGCGCAGTCATTTCCGTGGATCGCGGGTCGCGCTTCCTGGACAGCACACCGTGGATTCGCTCCGCCACGATCTTGTCCTCGCCGGGCTGCATCATCCAGGCAGTGACCGAAATCGAGGTGGTTCCCGGCGCGGCCTCGTTGCCTCGGCCGTCAGCGCCGAGCGCAATCCTCGGCTTGGTCCTCGCCAGTTCCTCGGCCACTTCTTCGCCGGTGACGTGCAGCTGTGCCGGGTCCCACGCAATGGTCAGCGAAGGACTCTTGTTCGAGAGGCCCGTCGGCTCCCGCACTGACGTCTTCACGCTCGCGATGGTGGAGACGCGCTTGGAGATGTTGTCGAGCCAGGAGAGCCACGTCTTCCAGTCCGCGTCGTGATCGCGCTTCACCCACGCTTCGACAGCCGCCAGCATGCCGAGCGTTTCTTCGCGGCCCACCTTGTTGTCGCGGCCCGGGCCGTGGTGCGGCGAGCTGGCCTGCCACGCCGACATGAGGATGTCTTTGCGGCCCAGGAGCAGGCCGGCGCACTGCGGGCCGCAGAGCGCCTTGCCTCCGCTGTAGGCGACGATGGTGGCGCCTTTCTGAAGGTGCACGTTCGGGATCGTCAGCACTTCGGCGGCCGCATCAACCAGGATGGGTATGTTCTTCGGCTGGGCGATCTTCGCCACGTTCTCGAGCGAGAGCGGCCCGGACGACGCGGCTCCGCCGGACGTGAGATAGATCATTGCCGTACGCGGACCGAGCGAGTTCTCGAGCTCTTCCGGCGTCTCGACCGTGATCATCTTCACGCCGATGTTGCGGACCGCGGCGTCGTACACGTTTCGGGAGTACCGCGGACTGACGACTTCGGTCTTGTCGAAACCGGTCAGATCGGGAATGCGAATGAGCCTTTCGGGGTTCCCGCCCGTCACGCATGCGGCGGTGACGTGCTTCAACCCCGCGGCGCATCCCGCCGACACCATGCCCCACTCCGCGCCGGTCAGCTGGGCGAGCCGCTGGCCGACGGCGTCGGCCAGTTCGTCGATCTGCACGTAGTACCGCGCCGCCGCATCCATCGCGGCGCGGACCTCGGGACGCTCCACGGATCCGCCGATGATTGTGAACGTCCCGCGGCAGTTGATGACCGGTTCAACGCCGATCGACTGGTAGATCTCCGGTCCGGACTTGAGCGGACCGACCGCGGCCGTCCCTTCTGCGTGGGCTTTCGCGACGCCCAGGAGAACCGGCATGGCGAGCACGTTCCCGATCTGGAACAGCTCACGCCGCGTGACACCGTCGTGCAGTTTTTCAGTCATGATTACTCCTGTTCACCATTGAATTGAGGGGTTCGTTTTATGTTAACTTCCGGCGCCCGCCCGGCGGTTCCTTGACGTCGGTGAGGGCCATTCTACATCGATGCAGGCCTGCGGCTCCGGAATTTTGTGGTTAGCTCTCCCGGCACCAGCGAAAGCAATATCCCTGCGACGAGGACCGCAATCATTTTGGTCATCTCGGGACCGGCGCGGCCTGAGGCGGGAGCGAAGCCTGCTTGAGTTCAGGCACGTACCGGACCGCAATAGCTGCTCCCAGACCTTCGACAGGTGCGTTTTCAAGATTGGCAAGTACAATCACGGCGAGTCCGTGATTCGGCCAACGAAAATAGCCGGCTCGGAATCCAGGCATCGAGCCTCCATGCCGGATCATCGGAACACCGGTCGGAGCCGGAGAACCGGCGGGAAAGTCGTCGAGCTGCCAGCCGAATCCGTAAGGGTACTTTCGACCGTCATTCAGTATCGCCGGCGTCCACATCTCCGTCTTGGTTGATCCCTTCAGAACGTGGTCCGCGAGCAAAGCGGCCTCCCACTTCGCCAGGTCGAGTGCAGTCGACAGGAACGCGCCGCTTGGGCGTACGGCTGGCCAGTTTTCCGTGTTCTGGAATTTGTCTGTCTTCCACGCATAGCCGTCGGCGCGGTTTGGGACCATGTCCGCGACACTGGTCACCCGGGTGGCGGTCATCCCCAGCGGAGCGAACACTCGTTCGGCGAGAAAATCGCCCCACGGTTTTCCGCTGACTTTATGGATGACTTCCGCCAGCACGAAGTAACCGAGGTTGGAGTACTGCCATTTTTCGCCAGGCTTGAACTGGATCGGGAGTGGATAGGCTGTTTTGATGACATCGATATCGGGCTGAAGCTTGTACGGGTCGAAACCCGGTCCCTCGCGCACAAGGCCTGAGGTGTGGGTAAGCAGATGACGAAGCGTGATTGCCTGCCACGTGCTCGGCGCCTCGGCAAGGTACTTGCTGACCTTGTCGTCCAGAGCGACCCTGCCGTCCTGAACCAGCAGCATGATTCCGGTTGCGAGGAACTGCTTGCTCACCGATCCGATCTTGAAAACGGTGTCGGGTCGGGCAGGAATGCCATGTTCCATATCCGCAAGCCCGTATCCTTCGGCCTTGATCAGAGAGCCGTCTTTGATCACCGCAACAGAAACCGCGGGAATATGCAGTTTCTGCATCTGGCCCTTGACGTAATCATCGATGTCATCGGCGCGAACAGCGACTGCGGCGACAAGAAAAAAAAGAAGAAAATGGCGCTTGCGATTCATCGTTCCTCCGGACTGCAAAAAATACGCTGTTCCGGCTCAGGTACTCGAACGAACGTACCCATACGATTGGTCAGGCTCCTGCACGGTCATCATTCGCTGCAAGGACGACCTCTCCGCTTCACCTTCGAACGGACGGCGATCCACGAGGTACGATTCAGGAATCGAACGGACTAGCAAGCCGCCGGACGAAGGGCTCTAATCAGCGCATAGGCTCGTCCTCCGATTGAGGATCCGTCTGGTCCAGGAAAGTCGTGAACGCGATCGTGCGCGCCGCAACAGACCAGTGCTGGAGCCACGCTGTCGCGATGAGTCACAGGACGTTTCAGCTCGCTTCACGCGCGTCGCCGGCAGTCGCCTTTGCTATGATCGCAATGGTTCCCCCACCGAGTGGTCCGTGGTGTTCCGACCTGGTGCTGATGTATACCGCCGTATCGCCTGTGACACCGGCAATAACAGCGCCAAGAATGCAGCGCGAATATCTCGTATCGCTAATGTCATCGTCAGTCAGCATGGTGTGACGCCGCCCGCGAATGGTAAGGCGCGGATCGGCCTCCGACTTGGCGAAGATACCGACCAGTCGCTCGGTCTGTTCAGCAGTGGCCTGAGCCTCGACATTTATTCCGAGCCCGGAAAGAACCTCTCTTACCGAGTTGACATCGATCATATCTTTGAGCACACCGCCTTCGATGACGAGATTCCCGTCCCAGTAAGAAGAATTCGCCATAACTACGATTTCGGTTCGCTTCAGTCCCGGTTTGGCAGAGCAGGAAGCAGTCGAAGAATACTTGTCCCAGTCCGCGCAAATCGAATCGTCATCGAGAGCGGACAATTCGACTTCGCCGAGCGCCACAGCGGCTGCCAGAGCGGAAGCGCCACGCGAGTAGACCATGTCGGAGCGCATCGGCTTACCGGATTTGCGAGCAGCTTCGGACTCCTCGTATGAGACTTTCGGAATGGCGCCCTTCATCTGTATCAGCTTGACATCGCCACACGCCTCGATTCGCAACGCCTCCACTACTTCTCGTATAACCCTGGCTGTTTCCTCGATTTGAGGCATACGTCCAATCTCGCCGGCAGAAAACTCACGCGTAAAACCAATTCCAATTGCCAGTCGCTTCTGCGAATGAGGGATTGCGGCAGGGGTTCCCGCGATCGAAAAAACGACGATATGAGGCGATACGACTCCCTCGCAGCCGCCTGAAAGCGAAAAAATGATGCGCTCCACCACCTCTTGCCGGTCGATACCGAGCCTGCGGCTGAATAGATCTTCGAAAGCCGCCATGGCCAGGTCGCGAGTGAAGTCGTTCCTTCCCCCATTACCTTCGGTTTTGCCAATGATGCAAATAACTTCCGAGGCAACAATGATACCTTCGTCCATCAGGCGCGTCAGCTCGCTGACATCACCGGGACTGCTGGTGAGAATCTTGATCGCCTTTACCTGCACATCGACTCCTTCGTGAACCTGGTCCTGGCCGGCAGACAAGCAGCTACCCTCGGAACGAGGCTCTCAACATTTTGCCGGTGTGTTTTTTCACTTCGATCTTGAAAACGTCGCCATGGTCCATCTCCATGGCTTCAGCCATGCCGGACAGCGCCTCAACAACCTCAGGAGAGTTAGCCGTCAGCACGGTGACGGGATCCTTGACGCACAGCGGAAAGTCGTGCCAGGTGCCCTTATGAAGCATGATTCCGTGGCCGGGCGGCAGTATGAAGCACTTCACCTCGGCGAGATCGGGAGCCTTCTTTCCTTGTTCGTGATTGGGTTTGCCGAGCACCATGGCAAACGGTTGATCGCCCAGCCCGATGAAAAGCTGCGTCATATTCATATGCCTTTCCAGCCAGAGAACCTCCGGGTTGCGGCGGCTGATGCGGGCAGTGCGGATGACTGCACTGCCTTTGCACTCGAACGGCAAATTGTGCCCCTCTTCGACGGAGCCTTTGTAGAACGGAATCTTGAGACCGGAATCCGGCACGTCCGTCCCTATGAAAAGGCCGTAGTCGGCTACGTTTTCTCTGGTCGCGTCCAGGATAGGGACATCGACAGTTTCGACGGTATCTTTCATGTTGCTCCGGTTTTCTCCAGGTATGTAACTGGATTCAGAATTGTCTCATTCAATGGGGCATTTTGACCATGGTTCCTGTGTTTTGTTCAAAAACGCAAAACCCTGCTCAATGTCTTCGAGTGATCTGTGAAAAAATTCAGCGAACGGCTCTTGATTGACCGGCAGCCCTACTTCGAACTTTTAAGGTTAAGGCATCAGCGATTACGTTACTTGCGATTCGGAGCCAATGGCCCGTCGCCACAGGGTCTACATCAGGTTTTCGAGCCTGGTCTGGTGAACGAGTCCAAAGCGCCAGCAAAGGGTCGTATGGGATCGTGGCAGGTATGATCGTCTTTTCCTATGGCGCGCGTTGCCGCTACCGCAGCGTGCGACTGATGCGATTAAGTTCCGAGTCGTGCACCGTGACCGCGTCGAGAATCAGAACGCCGCCGAGCGTCGGCTCCGTACCGTGAGTCTTCAGGTAGTCCAGCACCGCATCGCGGCTTACCTTGTGGTCGGCCGTGATATGCGCGTCGTCGAGGATCTCGAGCCCCATCTTTAGCCACTCGAGACACCTGGTGTACCAAGCGTTGTTGAGATCCCGGACTACCCCGAGCTCGTTCGGCTCGGTGGGCCCGTTCGGATTGTACGGCGCGTACAGCGGGGCCCACGACTCGCCACTGCCAAGGTGAATCGAGGTCGGCGGGTAACCCGCCGCGTGCATGAACAACGTGCACGGCAGACACGAGGCCATTTTCTTGGTCGCGTCCCCGACCGCGATTTCGTAGGGCACGCAGCTCGGCCCGAGCGTGTACGCCTTGTAGATCGCCTGGATCATTCCGTGCGTGTACGTGGCGATGTCGGTCATCGTGGGCTCACAGGTGAACACCATGCCGTACTTGTCGCGCATCTCCAGTTCCAGCTGGTCGGCAAGGTTGGTCGCACGCGTCGCATTGGTCGTCGCAGGATCCTGGGTGGCTTTGTCGCCGCCAATCAGACCCCAGGGGACGTACGTGTTCGTTCCTTTGCGCTTGCGCAGGTTCCAGAGCGCGTGGCCGTCAGGCGGCAGCCAGCGCGAATATGGGACGACGGTTGGGGCCTCAACGCCAGGCGCCGGCGCGACCATGCGAACCGTCGAACGAGGGCCCACCGGGTCGGTGTCGCCCGTGGTGTTCTTGTTGTCGACAAAGCCCGTGTACGCGCCGCGCCCTGTGTACTGCAAACGTGGAACCATGGGTCATCACCGTGGCTATTTGCCAACGCCGTGGCCTTGAGCGGATTGGAGCAACCAACAGGAGACTCGAGGACCGGTGTCAGGATGGAAGGCGCCACTTTATTCCGGCGAACCGAGCGTAGTCTCTGTCCAAAGTGACCCACTCGCAGCCGGATTCAATGGCCAAGGCTGCGTACCAGGCATCGGATACGAGGTTGCCACGTGCATCAGCGTCTTTGCATAAACGGGAGAAGATAGACCAATGCTGAGCTCCAGGTTGGATCAAGACGCAATGGGGTTGAGCCATCAAGACCTCGCAAAAACCGACCACTTCGCTGAGATCGCTGGGCCGCGAGAAGACCCTGGGATGGGTCGTCACCCTGATAACTCCACTCAACACTTGCGGAGACACGCCGTAGCGCGAGTCGCCATTGACGACCTCGTTCAGCCACCTTCGGCAAAGATCATGATCGGTGGAATCGGATCGGAAAGCGTGAACGAGAACATTGACATCGGGAAGGATCATCGCGCCTCCATCCGATCCTCAAGGTCGCTCGACCGATTCAGGTCAATGCCCGGAAGTGTGCCACCCGACGCCTTGGAAATAGGTAAGCGCACTCGCGCCCGTTTCCGAGGCTTCGATTCGGCGAGCACGATCTTTAGACCCTCTTCGACAAGTGAGGTCACCGTTCGCCCCTCCTCGGCAGCCTTTTTCCTCGCCTTGCGGAGCAGATCGTCGGACAGCCTGATGGTTGTTCTCATATGTCAAAGAATACTTCTAGAGCATCAGTATGTCAACCGGTCGAGATCCATTGCTTCCCGCGGGGATGCCATCGGAGCAGAACCCAATGGAAAGCGCCGCAACCACAACTTGTGAGCTAGATTTCTTCACTTTGTGAGGTAGTCCTGAAAGAGAGGAGAGAGATCTATGACGGAAAACAGGAGAGTCAAGAGAGCAACAGAACCCAAGCTCGTCCTCGTGCGACGAGTTGCCATGAGAAGAAGCGTAACTACGATGTTGTCCCTGCTGGCGGCGCTGGCCGGTCTCGGGCCATCCCCGCGGTTGAACCGGTAGTGGCGAAGCAAGCTTCGCCGAACTAAGGCGGTGGCAAGCTACCGCGCTCCAAGGCGACATTCTCAGTTTTGAAGTTGAACCCCCGACGCCATTTTGGGCGGATTCTAGATTTGCTTGACTTGGCACATGACCTGCTATAGAAGTCGCTCAATTCACCCAGAATCCGTATACAGCAGGCTAGAAGCGTAACCGTTTGAACCCTGAGGAACGTTACTATGAAACGTCTTCTGCTTTTCATCGCTGTGGCAGTTGTGTGCGCCGAGAGCAGTTTATTTGCCGCTACGATCACTCTAAGCAACAAGGATCCGCGGAACAACAATCCGGACCTCATCGACCGGGGCTGGGGGGCTCGCTTGCGCAACTTCGGCGTCATCGGTGATTGCTGCGAAATCTACGTCGGCTCAGGCGACCTCAGTGATCCGGATAACCGAAAAGAAGCCGACATGCTGTGGAACAACCGCATTAACGCCCAGAACTCTTTCACTCTGGTATACAGCCCGCATCACCGACGCGTATAGAAATGTTCGCCTCAGGATCGACAAGCGCCAGCCAATTCTATAATTTTCAAGCTCCAGTCAAAAATCCCAACCAACCCGTCAACACTGTGTTGATCGATATGCACTCATCAAAAGACGATCCCAATGACCATGACGATGGCGAAGAGCATCCCGATGACGATGGGGCAATCAGGATCACCAACCTGGCCCTCACCACAACGGGTGGAGCCTCTACAAATCTCGGAACCATTCAGGTTGTCCACCAGGGGGATGAGTTTTGCGCTGATCAGCGATCCAGCCATGTATACCTCAGGATTCACCCTGACCGGCAACATTCTCTATCTCGATTATTTCCAGGGCGTGTCTGAAGAACGTCCCGGAATACAATTCTTCGGTATGTACAATAGCGGCCTGAGCGCCCCGCCTGACCTGAGCATAACCAAGAGCCACACCGGGAGTTTCACCCAGGGACAGAGCGGGGCGGCCTACACCCTGATGGTGCGGAATAGCGGCGTTGTAGCCACGACCGGCACTGTCACGGTTGTGGACAATGTTCCTGCGGGTCTCACTCCAGTATCAGCCGCTGGTCCCGGCTGGAACTGCAACGTCTCTGGCAGCACCACGACCTGCACCCGAAACGACTCTCTGAGCCCGTGAGGCAGCTACACGGCGATCACCAGGAAGGTCAATCTCCGCCTGAACGCTCCTGCGTCGGTATTGAATTCGGCCATCGTGTCGGGTGGCGGCGACGGCGATACGCAAAACAATACCGCCACCGATAACACGACCATTGTCGCTGACCCGGATCTTGCCATCACCAAAACTGCTGCCGGCAGTTTCACTCAGGGGCAGGTCGGCGCCGCGTACACGCTGACTGTGACCAATACCGGAGGAGCCGCCACCAGCGGCACCGTTACCGTAATCGATAATCTACCCGCCGGGCTGACGCCAACCGCGGTCAGCGGTTCAGGTCGACCTGCGGCATCTCCGGAAGCACGGCCACCTGCACTCGCAGCCGACCCCCTGGGCCCGGGAGCCGCCTACCCGCCGATCACTCTCACGGTCGGTGTCGGACACTGCCCCGGCATCGGTACGAACATGGCAACGGCCGGCGGCGGCGGGGACCTCAATTCGGCCAATAATTCCGTGACGCTGGTCACGGCCATCAGCGGCGATCCAACTTGACCGTTGCCAAAACCCACACGGGGAACTTCACCACAGGGGCAAAGCGGAGCTGTCTACACCATCACCGTGACCAACCGTGGCGCTGCCCTGACCTCCGGCACGGCTTCTTTCGTTGACCCCATATTCCCTGCGCTGACTCAGACCGCTGCCAGCGGACCCGGCTGGACCTGCGATGCTTTGGGTCCGTCTATCGGATGCCGAAGGAGCGACCCGCTCACGCCCGGAGCGAGTACCCGCCCCTCACGATCACCGTGAGGGTCGCCCCCGACGCCCCTGCTTCTGTCATTAACATTGCCAGAGTCATCGGCGGCGGCGACGCGGATCCTTCGAACAATACAGAACCGATACCACGACCATACTACCTGCGCTAACCTGAAGATCACGAAGACCCATACCGGCAATTTCACCCAGGGACAGACAGGAACTTACGTCGTGACCGTCTCCAAGCCGGAGCCGAGCCGACGAGTGGCACATTAACGGTTGTTGACGACTTGCCCCCGGACTGGTTGCCACAATGGCGAGCTTCACAGGCTGGACCTGCAGTATCTCTCCCTGGTCCGTCAGCTGCTCCCGAAGCGACGTGTTCGCGCCCGGAGGAAGTTACCCGGCGATCACGCTGACCGTGAATATCCAGAGCACCGCG
Organism: uncultured Acidobacteriota bacterium; assembly: GCA_963827655.1. Taxonomy (GTDB): domain Bacteria; phylum Acidobacteriota; class UBA6911; order UBA6911; family UBA6911; genus CAWHCF01. The sequence goes on along the minus strand of CAWHCF010000050.1, from coordinate 59,769 downwards.
GGGGCGTCGGTAGCAAACAGGGCAACAGTCTTCGGCTCGGAAGGCATTTCTGTCGGGGGACTCGAGGTAACGGACAACGAGGCGGTGGATAACACCGTGATTTCACCCCAGCCGACTCGCACTCTCACCAAGACTCATGTCGGCAGCTTCATCCAGGGCAGACGCGGGAGTCTACACCGTCACGGTCTCTAATGCCGGCGGCACGCCGAGCAGCGGCGCCGTCACGATGACCGACACCCTGCCCGACGGACTCGATTCGGTGATCGCGGCCGGCTCAGGCTGGACCTGCAATGTTTCGGATCACACGATCCCCTGCAGCCGGAGCGATGCTCTTGCTTCAGGACAGAGCTTCCCGCCCAATACCTTGACCATCAGTGTTCAGCCCAACGCTCCGCCATCGGTCACAAAAACGGTCAGCGTCGTCCGGCGCCTCCGATGTCAACCAGGCGAACAACACTGCGGGCGATGTCACGGCAATCGGTGCCGGGCCCAACCTGACCATGACCAAGAGCCACACGGGCAACTTCACCCAGGGCAAACAGGAGCAGTCTATATCCTGACGGTCAGCAATACCGGCGGCTCCCCATCCAGCGGCCCGGTGACTTTGATCGACACCGTTCCGGCAGGGTTGACGCCGACGTCGGCCACCGGTGCGGGCTGGTCGTGCACGGTGGGGGGCCAGAGTGTCACTTGCATGCGCAGCGACGCTTTGAACCCCGGCGCTAGCTATCCCCCGGTCACCATCATGGTGGACGTCGCGATGAACGCCCCGGCAATGCTGATCAACACGGCTCAGCTGGCCGGAGGCGGTGATGTCGATCCCGGTGGCAACACGGTCACGGATCCGACTACCGTTTACCGGGGTGCCGGATCTGACCATCACCAAGAGCATACGGGCAGCCTCGTTCAGACGCAGTTGGGCAACCTACAGCCTCACGGTCTCGAACATAGGCAGCGCGCCGACAGCACGACCCGTTACAGAAAGCGACGCCTTACCGGCGAGGTTCACGGCGACGACGGCTGTCGGCGCTTGCTGGGGTGCAACGTCGCCGGCCAGAAAGTGAGCTGTTCGCGAAGCGACGCTCTGAATGCCGGCGCCAGTTATCCCGTCATCACCCTCACGGTGAACGTCTCGGCCAGCGCCCCGTCCTCGCTGTCCAACACGGCGATAGTCTCGGGAGGGGGCGAAGTCAATACGGGCAACAGCTTCGTCCACCGACGTCGCGGCGGTAGGGCCCGGCCCCGACCTGACCGTCACGAAAAGCCATTCCGGCAGCTTCCGGCAGGGACAGACCGGGCGACCTAAACCATCACCGGAACCTACCGGGGCACTGCACCGACCACCGGCGCCGTGACGATAAGCGATAGCGTGCCCGCGGCACTCGTGCCGACCGCCGCAACCGGCGCGGGCTGGACCTGCAAGTTGTTTCGGCGCAGAACGTGACCTGCAGCCGGAGCGATCCTCTGGATGGAAACCAGAGCTATCCGCCGATCACCTTGACAGTCAATGTTCAGCCGAACGCGCCCGTGTTGGTGACGAACATGGCAGCCATTTCAGGCGGTGGTGACGTTAATCCAGGCAACAACGCGGCCACCGATATCACGCTGGTTGGCCCTGGGCCCGACTTGACCATCACCAAGAGCCACACCGGCAACTTCATCCAGGGGCAGATCGGGGCAACCTACACGGTCACGATAACCAACTCGGCGTCGGGCCAACTAACGGTCCGGTCACTGTGATCGACATCCTTCCGCAGGACTCAACGCCAGGCGGCCGGCGGGCCGGGCTGGACTTGCGGCCAGGGGAGTTGTACCAGGAACGATGCCCTGGCGCCTGGAAGCAGTTATCCACCCATTACCCTGACGGTGAACGTTGACAACAACGCACCCGAGTTGGTCACCAATACGGCGACGGTCTCCGGCGGCGGCGATGGCGATTCGTCCAATAACACAGCCAACGATGTCACCGCCATTACCCTTGGGCCTAACTTTTCCGTGACCAAGACTCACACGGGCAACTTCACCCAGGACAGACCGGAGCGACCTACATCGTTACCGTGAGCAACAATGGAAACAGTTCGACCACCAGCCCCGTCACTGTACAGGACCTCATGCCGGACCCGCTCATTCCAACGGCCGCCAGCGGTTCCGGGTGGACCTGCATTGTTTTGGGTCAGCTCGTCCGTTGCGAGAGGAGCGATGCGCTGGCGGCCCGGCGTGCTTATCCACCGATCACGATCACGCTCAACATGCAGCGAACGCTCCGGTTGCCAGTACGAACATGTCGATATCAAGGTCGGCGCCGTCCAGCGCGACGACTTACCGACCCGACACGGCTTCTATTGTGGCTGACACGGACTTAACGATCACGAAGAGCCACACCGGCATCTCATCCAGTTACTGACCGGGACCTACACCGCAACAATCACCAACACCCGCCAAGGGCCGACCATGGTCTGGTGACTGTGATCGATATCCTTCCTCGATTCTACCTGTGTCCGCCGAGAGGCCAGGCTGGACTTGCACGAACGGCACCAGTTGTTCGAGGAGCGACTCCCTGGCTCCTGGAAGCAGTTATCCGCCGATTACCCTGACGGTGAAGGTTGCCGCCAATGCACCCGCCTCGATCACGAATACCGGCGGGTCTCGAGCTGTGGGGACACCGACGAGGCCAACAACACAGGCAGCGACCCCACCACGATTACCGTCGGTCCCGATTTGACCCTAACGAAGACCCACACCGGAAACTTCACGAAGGGGCAGACGGGAGCCACTTACACCGTAACGGTGACTAACCAGGGCGTGGGCCCGACGACCTGTACCGTCACCGTGACCGACAATGTCCCGGCTGGTCTCACGCCGACTGCAGCCAGCGGCGCCGGCTGGACCTGCACCATCGTCAGCGACTCCATCCTATGTCAAAGGAGCGATGCGCTGGCAGGGGGAGCCAGTTACCCGCCCATTACGCTCACGCTGAACGTGTCATCCAGCCGCGGCCTCGGTAACCAATACTGCCCAACTCTCCGGCTGCGGGGGCATCAATGCCGCCAACAATACGGCAACCGACCCGACCAGCGTGTTGCGGGGCCAGACCTGGCCGTCTCAAATCGCTACACCGGCAATTTTGCTCAGAAACAGACGGGAGCCACCTACACCTTGACGGTGCAGAACAACGGCGGCGCTCCGACCAGCGGCACCGTCACCCTGATCGACCGGGACCCTGCCGGTCACGTGGTCGGTCGATCCACCGGCACCGGATAGACGTGCCCGATCGCACCCGCGACGGTTACCTGCAGGCGAGATGCGCTCTGGCTCCTGGCGCCAGCTATCCTGCAATCACACTCAACGTGGACGTTGCCGTCGACGCACCCGCATCCGTAACCAACACAGCGACCCTCAGCGGCGGCGGAGACAGCGAAACCACAAATAACACCGCTACAGATGCCACCACGATCACCAGCGGCCCCGATCTGACTGTCACGAAGAGTCACACGGGTAGTTTCAAGCAGGGGCAGGCCGGAGCAGTATTCACCATGACCGTGACCAACACCGGAATCGCGCCAACCGACGGCACCGTAACCCTGGTCGATCTTCTCCCTGGGGGACTGACTCCCGCTGAAGCCAGCGGTGACAGCTCGACCTGCACTATCTCCGGCAGGACTATTACCTGTACTCGAAGCGACCCTCTGGCCCCGGGAGCGAGTTACGCGCCGGTCACGGTCATAGTGGATGTCGCACCTAACGCTCCTCAGTCGGTAACCAACAGGGCGATTGTATCCGCGGGCCGGAGTCATTTCGGCCAATAACACCACAACCGATACGGCAACGGTTGACCGCGGCCCTGATCTGACCATAGTGAAAAGCCACCCGAACAGCTTCGCGCCGGGTCAGAAGGGGGTGATATTTATCATTGCGGTCGCCAACCAGAGCGGCGGACCTACCGAAGGGACTGTCAGAGTCACCGACGAGCTGCCCGATGAGTTGACGGCCACAGCAGCTCGGGCGGAGGCTGGAACTGCGAAATCTCAGGCCGGACCGTGGACTGCTCCCGGAGTGACGTCCTTGCTGCGGGGGCGAGTTACCCCAACATCACGATTACCACGGATGTCGCGGACGTCCCAGTCGGGTCAACGATAATCAACATTGCCCAGGTCTCGCATCAGGCAGACGTCAACCGTGGGAACAATACGGCCGAGGACTCAGAAACACTTCGCCAGCGCCCTGACCTCACCCTCACGAAGACGCACTCGGCGACCTTCACCCGGGGACAGACGGGCGCGATCTACACGCTCGTGGTCACCAACTCCGGGCAAGAGGCGACCAACGGCCAGGTGAAGGTCGAAGACCAGTCCCAGCGGGACTGAAACCGACTGCTGCAGCCGGCTCGGGCTGGACCTGCACGATCGGCGGGCAGACTGTCAGCTGCGTCCGGAGCGACCCTCTGGCGCCAGGCAGCCAGCTATCCGGCGATTCTTCTGACGGTGACGGTTGCGCCGGATGCCGCGCCCTCGATTACCAATACGGCAACGGTCTCGGGCGGCGGAGACGACGCTAGCGACTCGGTCAGTGATGTCACGACGATCGAGAGCGCCGGCCCCTACACCTTCTCGCACATCACGGTGGGCGGAGGCTACCTGGCCGGCCTGGTCATCTCCAACACCGGAGCCGAGACAGCAACCGGAGATCTCATTTTCACCGATCAGAACGGCGGTCCTTTCCAGGTTTCACTGACCGAATCTTCCACTTCGTCGGCTCAGTCCTCTTCGCCTCCGCCCCTGGATATCGTCGGCTCTTCATTTCCGTATTCCGTCCCTCCGGGCGGAACCAGGATTCTCCGGGTTGCTCCGCTCAATCCTTCGGACCCGCTTCGGGTCGGCTGGGCTCGCCTGGTATCGTCGACCGGTTACCTGAGCGGCTTCGCTTCCTTCGAATACACGCCGCGCGACGTCCTGGAGAGCACGGCGGGTGTATTCGGCGGCTATCCAATCAACGCGGCTACGATCACGGTGGACAATGAGCTCACACAAGGCCGTTCCAGCCGGGCTTCGCGGTTTCGAATCCCACAAACGAAAACGTCAACATCCGGCTTTGGGTGCTCGACGAAAATGGAGTGATCATGGATCTGATCGCTCCTCCGGCAGCTGAACCCGCTCGGCCCAGGGAGCGCAGGCGTCGCGGTTCCTGCACCAGTTCAGCGTCACGCAACCGAGATTCCGAGGTTCGATGGTTCTGGTTGGGGAGCGAGGCAAGAAATTTGTCGCCGTTGCCCTGGTCCAGTATCAGACGCTACTGACGGTCGACTCCGGTCGTCCCCTCCAAGACTCCCGCAGGTTCCGGATTAACCGAAAACGGAAAACCTGCCAATACATGTGCGGACGGGCTATCAAGCCCGTCCGGCTTCCGAGGGGCACTACTGAACTTTTTAAGGTTAAGGCATACCGATTACGTTTGCGACGGGCCTGATCAGACCGTTGCAAAACCTCCCCCGGTTCATGTACGGACGGGCTATCAAGCCGTCCGGCTCCCGAGGGGGCACAACTCAACTTGTTAGGCTAAGACATACCGATTACTTTACTTGCGACGGGCAGAAGCGAGCTATGGCCGTGAGTCGCCACTTGGCAAAGCCATGCACGGACGCTGGATCAAAACGCCAACACGCGACGCGGGTTCTCGACCAGCATCGCGCGCACAACATTTCCCGACACTCCGAGCTCACCGAGCGCCGACGTCAGCCGCGTCGTCGCGATGGAAAAATCCACCTTGTTCTGCTGCCAGCCGGCGGCGGGTTTTTCCGCATCGGCATACCGGCGATAGGCGGACGGGACATGATCGTGGCCGACGAGCAGGCGGTCGGCATGACCCGCATCAGCGAGAGCCTTGATCAGCCTCGCCATCTTTTCAACCTGGTACTGGGAATGGCCGACACGGTCGAACTGCACGTAACAGCCGAGCTCGGCGATGCGGCGGTGGTAGTCGCTCGGCTCCGCATGCTCCCGATCGTCCATGTTTCCCATATGGCCGATGATGATCTTCTCGGGCTTGACGCCGTTCTTGAGGAAGAGCTGGGCTTGTTCGAGGCCGCCGCCGTTGGTGGTGTGGGTGGTGATCGGACAGCCGGTTTCCCGGCAGGCGATCGCCGCGGCCTCGTGGCAACGTCGTTCGCTCGGCCGCAGGTACGCGCTGGTCGCGCACTTGATGATGCCGGCGCGAACTCCGGTGAATCGAGCGCCCCACGGGGCGGCCGGGTCCTCCATGCCGTCCCGGATTTCGCGGATGTAGAGGTTGGCGATGCGCCGCACGCCGTCCTTTTCGAGGCCGAGACGCAGCGCCCAGGGATGCTGCGGTGCCATCGCCTCGCACCAGAATCCCGTGCAGGCCACGATGCGTACCGGAACGCGGCGCGCGAGCTTCACGAGGAGCGAAGGATGGCGCCCGACACGGATCGGCGTGGCATCGACAATCGTGCCCGGCCGGAGCGGTTCGGGCAGGCTGTCGTGCCAGGCACGCAGAGTCGCTTCGGCGTGATTGAGCAGAGTCGCTTCGATCTCGCTACCCGGGGGCCCGACCGGCGCCGCCGGCGTCTCGTACAATTCCGACCAATCGACCGTCGCAGCGTGCTCGTGCATCAGCACGGCGCCGAGCTGGTCCGGTGGGACTGGACCGAGCACTGAGCGAACGACAGGCGTGGACTGCGCCGCCACCGGAACGGCGCCGGTCGCGAGACCGGCCACAGCAAGCTCGGCGGCCCGGCGAAGAAAGTCACGGCGTTCCATCTAGGTGTACCTCGGGTGGCTCCGGCCGCCGCGCGATGTTGACAGCGCGCTCGTCTCGAGCGGGTCGCGGGCCGGCCTTGTCCGCTGAGCATACCGCAAAAGTGCCGGTGCCGACAGTGCCTCCGAAATGGTGTGGCTGAAAGTGTCTCACCACCGTGACCAGCGGCAGAGTCGTCAACCAGGGCATGAAACTCCAGATGGAGCTGAAAGGCGGCGACCCCCCGTACAGCATGCCGGACATAATTTAATCAACATTGTTTGATAACATGTCCTATATCTGCTACGCTTTGACAGGTTGAAATTCAGGAGCTCCGTTGGGAAAGGTCGAAGCTTTCACGATTGAGGGGCTGAAGGTTTGGATTAACTCATCGGATCACCTGCCTCAGCACATACACATTGCCATGCGCGGTAAATGGGAAATACGGGTGTTCTTTCTGGAGTGCACGGATGGCGATCTTGTTTTCGAACTGAAGTGGGGTAGGAAGGGGCCCTCATCTGCGGAGCGGGCCACTATTCTGCGGGCAGTCCTCAAGCATCGCGTCGCCCTCTTCCGGGAATGGGAAGATAAAGTATGCAAATCGAAATGAATTCGTCGAGGCCCGAGCTGACGGTGCTCGCACACGGCGCTGGTAGCGAAGAAGCCGTCCCGGAAGAAGCGGGGATTCGAGTGCTTCGTCGGCCTCGTCCTGAGATTGCCGAGGAGGCTCTCAATGTGTTCGTGCTCGCTCAAGCGATTGATCTGCCCGATGTCTCCTATTTCGTGTCCATTGCAAATCGCCGGCATCAGCTTCGTGCCTTGTTCGTCCGGGACGATGTAAATGCGCGCTGGCTTCCCTATTGGTTCGAGCGGGCCGGTCTGAGGACCCTCCGAAATACGCTCGTGCATTCCGATTGGACCTTGCCAAGACGTGTCCTCACCGCTTGGTTGCATGGCGCTCAGAACGAGCTTATTGCAGATGCGAACGTGTCGGACGATTACCTGTTTGTCATTTCGTGCGCGCTCGATCGTTACGAGATCCCGTTCGATAAGGTGCCGGCGCTGAAGTCCATCGCGGAGGCCGAACGGAGTACTTTTGAGATAGACGAAGACGGAAGCTTTCTTCACTGGCCAGGACCGGACATTCACATCGACTTGGATGCGATCCGCGCCAGCATCGACCCTCACTGGCGCGAGAGAGCGCTAGCCGCCAAGACAATCCGCGATAGGCGATACGGCGCGGCGATCACGAGCCTCCGCGCAGCAAGAGGAGTGAAGCAGTCGGACATCAAGGGTCTGTCCGAGCGGCAAGTACGTCGGATCGAGAAGGGGGAAGGGACGACGTTTAAATCGCTTCGTCGGCTGGCGGCGGCGCACGGACTCGGTTTGAACGAGTACTTGCACGAAGTCGCCCGGATGATCAAGAAATCCGACGCGGATTAGCCTGTCACACGGATCGACCCCCTTGACCCTCCGAGCGGCCCACCTCGAAGGTGCGGAAACCCGAGGCTGTCCCTCAATCTCCTCAATCCCGGTGTATCACGGGGAACGCTTGGATCATTGAGGCCGAACAACAAGACAGCCTTACGCGACTCCGGCCTGGAATTTCGATATGCAGGCCGCTTATCCTTCCTACGTTCTTACCGGAGAGGAGTTCCCAATGCGTGTGCTGCTGTCGACAATCGGTTCTCGTGGCGACGTCCAGCCAGTGGTGGCGTTGGCATTGCAGTTGAGGGAGCTTGGTCAGGAAGTCCGTATCTGTGCGCCCCCTGACTTCCGCGAGTGGATCGACACCCTCGGGATTCCCTTCGTGCCCGTCGGACCCGAGGTGCGCCAGACCGCGGCACCCCGCCCACCAGCCGCGCAGGCCCCGCCATCGCCAGAGCAGCTGCGTCAGCTAATGGAGGACACTGTCGCCGGCCAGTTCGAGACGATCACGGCGGCAGCCAAGGGCTGTGACGTTCTTGTGGCGGGCATGGCACTGCAATTCGCCCTTCGCTCGGTGGCCGAGCAGATGGGAATCCCCTACGTTTACGCCGCCTGGTGCCCGATAACCCTGCCATCCCCACACCATGCGCCGCCCCCATTGCCGTTGCGGGCACAGCCGCCGACGGACGGCACGGCCGACAATCGCACGCTCTGGGCCCAGGACGCGAAACGCTGGAACGACAACTTCGGCGCAGCTATCAACTCCCATCGGGCGTCAGCCGGTTTGGCCCCGGTCACCGACGTGCGGAGCCACATCTTCACCGACCGGCCATGGCTGGCCGCCGACCCGACGTTGGGGCCATGGCCCGAGACCGCGGACCTGGATGTCGTCCAGACGGGCGCCTGGTTCCTGTCGGACAAGCGCCCACTGTCCCCGGAGTTGGAGGCATTCCTCGACGCCGGCGAGCCACCCGTCTACTTCGGCTTCGGCAGTATGCGCGCTCCACAGGACCTCAGCCAGGCGATGATCAAGGCGGCCCGCGCGCTCGGCCGCCGTGCGATCGTGTCCCGTGGGTGGGCCGACGTGGCACTGCCGGACGACGAACCCGACTGCCTGTCCATCGGGGAGGTCAACCTGCAGGCGCTCTTCAGACGGGTCGCCGCCGTAGTGCACCACGGTGGCGCGGGCACCACGACCGCAGCCGCGCAGGCCGGAGCACCCCAGGTCGTCGTGCCCCAGATCTACGACCAGCACTACTGGGCACAGCGAGTCCACCACCTCGGGATCGGAACCGCGCACGCGCCCGGCGGCCCACCGCCGACTCGCTGACCGAGGCGCTCAGCCGCACCCTCCAGCCGGACGTGGCGGTCCGTGCCCGATCTGTCGCCGCCTCGGTGCGCACCGACGGCGCGGAGGTCGCCGCGCGGCGACTGATCGACGAGGTCTCCCGAAGCGCACTCTGAAACGAGTTCCCACACGCAGGACAGATCGCCGCATTCACCCGCCCGAGGCGATCCGCAGAATTCTCGATTGTCTCGGGCTGCCGTCCAGGGCGCCACCGCAACGGGATAAAGGGAATGCGTGGGACGTGGAGCTATCATAAACGCCACGGCGATCGGGCGCCAAAGATGACAGAACACTTCTGCAAATTTCACAACAGTGGGCATGTTCCATAGAGTAAGATCCGCACGTAATTTCGACGGAGGTGCAACCAATGCTGACGAAACTTTTCAAGAGACGCCTGGTTGCTTTATGGCTTTGTGCCACTTTGATTGTGATGTTGCCGGGAAACGCCCTGGCGTGGGGCGTGGAAGGCCACCGGATAACGGCGCGAATCGCGGCCATGCACTTGAACCCTGTCGCCAGAGCGGAGGTCATCAAACTGCTGCGCACAGACATCCGCAATAATGCTGTTTACTACCAGAAGAATTGCGCGAACGTACTTGGCCTCGGTAAAAAGGGGACGCTCACGAAAAAGGAAGAAGACAAGTTTCTGGTCGAGGGAATGGCCTGTATCGCGCCCTGGCCCGATCCACCCGTGAAAGACCAGCGGCTTTACACTTCCAACTGGCACTTCGTTGATATTCCGGTCGTGATGAACAATGCGGGCGGGTCTGAGCCTCTTCGCTTCAAGTATAACCCCGCCCGCGATTGTATTATGGACGTGAAAAGAGGCGACTGCGCCGTCCAGGCTCTCGAGCGCCTCCGGGCGGTTCTGGGAAACCCGAAAATTTCGACTCAAGAAGACCGCCTGTATGGCGAAGAGATGACTGCCCGCGCCGAAGCCTTAAAATTTTTCGTGCACATCGTGGGCGACATACATCAGCCGCTGCACTGCGCCGCGGATAAAAAAGACGAGCAGGCTGTGAGCAATCCGAAGGATCTAGGCGACATGGGTGGCAATCTCAAGGTGGCTACGTGGTTTGGCGAGCCTAAGACCCCTTATGGGCCGATGAACATCCATTCCATCTGGGATGGCGGAATCATCACCCACACCCTGAAGGTCGAAAATCTTACTGAAGCTCAGTACTACCAAAATCTTCTGAAAGCGATTCCCGCCAAAGGGAGCCCGGAACTGGCGAATATGCAAGCGGGAGATTTCTCAGACTGGTTCGAGGGATCTTACGACCTCGCCGTCAGAAAAGCGTATGGCGAGCTTCCTAAGCTAGACCCCAACTGCGGGGTTACCAAGGATGGGCACCTCACGGACTGCTACCAGCTCGCAGACAACTACTACAACGCCAACAAAGGTATCGTTGACCAGCAGCTAAAGATAGGCGGGGTGCGGTTGGGGAGGCTGGTTAACGAAATTCTCGGCAAGTAATCCATCTCGGGTACTGCGGAGGCAATCGGCGGGGGTCTTGAAGGGAGACCGAGGCAGTGCTACCGCTCCCACGCCGGAAGCTGGGCCGAGTGGAATACATCAAGAACCTCGACCTCTTCGCGTCGAACACGATACATAATCCGGTATGGAGCTTCGATTAGTTCTCGAACGCCTGGTCGATTATACCGGGCCACCAGACGTCCCGAATGTGGAAACGACGCCAACTGATCGCCACGTTTAAGTATTCGATCGATGGTCCGGTTTGCGGCCTCCTTGGAATCAGTTGAGATATGATGGTGAATGTCGGCGAGGGACCGAAGTGCTCGGTTCGACCATACAACAGTCATCTTGGAATTCGGAGCTTGTCCCGGATCTCATCGCTCGTCCACTTGACACCGGCTCTAAGTCTGCAATCCCTTCCTCGATTCGTTGCCGCTCCAGGACAAGTCGGGCAAAGTCGCCCCACGTCGCATCCTCCGGGAGGTCTTCGACGATCCGCCGTGCCTCTTCTTTGATGTGGATTGTTTCTGGCATTTCCGTTCTCCTCGCAGCATTCTAACACATCCAAAATCTCCTGCCCTGGAGCGGGTAACATCCGCAGACACTCAGGCCTCTTTTGCCGACGCGGTGAATCTCGCCGCATTCTTCCTGACGAACTCCTGCACGCTCAGCGGTCCCTGCCCCGTTAGCGTGCGCACGTCGTCCGACATCCGGTCGTAGCGGCCCGCGCGGTGCAGATCGGCCATCGTCGCGAGGTGGTTCACCAGGTGAACCGGCAAGCCGCGCTCGAGCAGCCCGTCCCGCCACGACTCGACCGGAATGTCCTGAAAGGTGATCGTGCGGCCAAGCGCCTTCGAATACTCCTGTGCATGGAAATGCATGTTCTCGGACTGCGGACCGGTCAGGTGATAGATCTTGCCGATGTGCGGCTGCGGATTGGCGAGCAGCGCGGCGAGCACACGTGCAACGTCTTCCACTGCGACCGGCGAAGTCTTGCCCTCGCCGAACGGTAGTCTGATCCGATTTGATTCCCTGACCGAATCCGAAGTGAAAATCAGGAAGAAGCCTTCGAGAAGCACTGTCGGCCGCACGTGCACGACCGGCAGACCGGACCAGTTCAGCGCCTGCTCGGCGAGCCAGTGCAGCTTGTGCTGCGGGCTCGCGGTGGTTTCGGTAATGCTCATCTGTGAGAGCGTCATCTGCGACATATTGATGAACGCCTTCACGCCGTGATGCTTCGCCACCGCCGCCGCATTGACCGTCGCGGCCAGATAGGCATCCGAAACCGACATGCCGAAGTACATCGTCTCGCAGCCGGCAATCACCCTGTGCATCGAATCGAGATCGAGCAGATTGCCGACCACGACCTCCGCACCCATGTCGCGCAATGCCTGCGCGCGTTCGTCTTCATTTCGCACCATCGCACGCACCGCTTTGCCTTGCTTCAACAGCAGTTTGGTGACCGTGCGCCCTATCCCGCCGACGCGGCCCGCCGCGCCGGTGACCAGAATGGGATTTGCCATGTTTTTTCCTCCCATGCGTTCACCTGAATCGGAAGTCAGATTTGTTGAATGCGAGCGCCGACGTCATGAAAAATCCGTCAGCTCACCTGGCGTCGACCGCTCGCCAGTGCGGCCACTTGAACGGCGTCATCGGGGAAGAACATGAAGGACCTCCTCCATGTAGCGGTCGGCGGCGGCTGCTGCCTCCTCCGGACTGCTGCCGTTCTGACGGGCGCTCAGATAGGGCGCGTACCAGTCCCACCAGTGGTGCTCGGCGTGCGTCTTCTCGTATTGGTCGTGGTGCTCCGCCGTCTCGCGGAGGAGCTCTGCAAGGGTCGCGACGTCCATCGTCTCGCGTCACTTCCACTCGCGGCCGGGAAGCCGCGTCGTGATCTCCTGGAGCAGCCAGCCGTTCCCTTCCGGATCCTCGAACGAGGCAAACGAGAAGTAGGAACGACCTTCCGGGTCGCGCCCGCCGACGCGCGGGTTCTCCACGGCGTTGTTGAAGGGGCCGCCGGCGTAGTGGAAGACCTCGCTCACGTCGACGCCGCGGGCGATCAGGTCGTCGCGGGCGGCGTCGATGTCGTCCACGGCGAGGACCAGGCTGTGCGCCGAGCCAGGCTTGGCCGACGTGATTCCCTTGCCGAAGATGATCGAGGCTTCCGAGTTGTGCGGCGTCATCTGCACGCCGCGGAAGTCGCCATTCGCGACGTCGATGTCGAGCCGCCAGCCGAGATTTTGGTAGAACGCCTTCGCGCGGTCGACGTCGGAAACGCCGAGCACCACGATTTCGAGCTTCATGTCGACCGGTTCGACTTTTGCGACTTTTTTCGTTGCCATAAATCCTCCTATGAATTTCTGCAGCCATTGCTTGAAACGTCACCTTTATACGGCGGATTTCGAAGCGAGCGGCCATCCACGCAATTGTTCAAGACACTTATCGCGGAAGTCCTCTCTTGGTGACGGTTGGCTTACAATGATCCAGGCCAGGGGCGTGATTGGCTGCGCAGCCAGCGATCTATTTCAGCAGAGGCGGGACAGAGTTCTCAGTCGTCACTCCCGGACACAGCGAACGGAAAATGCTCCCTGCTTCTCGCCGCCGCTTTGACGATGGAGAGCTTGCCCGCCTCGACCAAAGTTGTAGAACCATCCACTGGCCGGATCACTCTCTGATGCCGTCCAGTAGAATCCGTGGGCTTCCAATCGTGCATACTGGCCATCATCGGAGCGGCCACCGCCGAGCAAGGCATTGAATCCCGAGCTGCCTCCGGCCAAGAGCGCCTTGTACGCCGCTTTACCCCTGTCATCCGAATCCTCGCTCACGCCACCGTAGTGCTTCGCCATCTGCCGCCATTCGTCGTCCGTCGGCAATCGCCATCCATCTCCCAATGATTGACATACTCGCCGCGCCGACTCCCAGGTGTACAAACGGCCATACCGACGGCAATTCAGTTCCGCATCTTCGTAGCAATAGGACGGCATAGTCTTGACGTCCAGATTGTGTGTAGTCCACTGTTTGCCGTCCGCCATCCGCCTGGCGGAAGACAGCGTGCCGGACGCTTGCTGGACTTGCGCTGAAAAGCGCTCCAAGGAGGCGCTCATAGACTCGAACGCGATACTCAGCGCGATTGATACGGCACAAACTCGAATCAGCCTGGTTTTGTGATTAACGCTAACCATAAATGAGCTCCACCGCGTGCCGAACCATTCTACACACGACGCCTGCGTTTCTCACCAGCCTGCGGGTCAGCAAAGCGGATCCGGCGCCAAGAGCGAACGAAAGCAGGTCTGGATGCTGCTCGCCGGGAAGGACGCATCGGCGGACGGCGGCTTGAGCAGTGTGTGAGAGTGGAGGCAACGAGGTCGCTCCGGCGGCTGGCGGCGGCACATGGACTGGATTCGAAAACTACTTGGATGAAGTCGCCAAGATGATCGAGAAATCCGACGGATCTGCGGCGGCAGCCACGAGACAGCTACTCCGACCCGTTTGTTCGCAGCCTGAGACGTTATGGAATGTTGGCCTGCGCCGCACAGCTTTGGATCGCGCCCTTCTGCTGACCAGTGATAATCCCGACTTTCTTCAGCTGATTGGTCAAGTGGGAGACACAACTCACGAACTTGCCGTGATTCCTGGCGCCCTCGGCGCATGCCACAATCAGGTCAGAGATCGTGCCCCCGCCGGGGAACACGGCATTGAATACGCCAGAATCGCAGCCATCAATGACGACGGTACCGCTTAAGCCGGTCAAGCCCGCAATGCGAATACCCGTGTTGAACAGCAACGTCTTACCCCCTGTGAGGGGGTCAATGATGAACAGGTCTCCTGTTGGCGATCCGCCATAAAGCGTACCAGCGGCGGCATCAAACCAGATATCGGATATGACGTTCGTGGCTACGCCAATCGGCGTATGCTGACCAGTGATGACATCGATTTGGATCAGATCTTCGGTCCGTTCATTCGCATTCCCTCGGGAACCGAACAGTTGGTTAGTCGCATCAAAAGCAAGACCTGCTACAAAACTGTTGCCACTGCCGGACATAACAATGTTGCTCAAGACGTTTGCGTTTGCTGGATTAATGGTGAGCAAGCGCCCGGTGTTTCCGTCCCAGCCTCCACCATAGAGGGTTCCCCCGGCGTCAAACGCCAGGGCATCCACACCTCGGATGCCAGACAGCGCACCGATAAACGTAGCCGTCCCATTGCTCGAGTTAATCGTATACAAGAAAGATGGCCCTGAGGAACCACCGTCCGCGCTGTACAGGACTCTGTTACCGTCGAAGGCGAGGGCCCCCAATCTACTGAGTCCGGTATTGCCAATGAGCGTCACCGTTTGCGCAACGGGGTCTATGGTGTAGAGACGTCCACCGCCATTGCTGTTTGCATCTCCTGTAGAAGCGTACAAGAGCGGCCCAGGTCCAGCCCACGCTCCTCTACCTCCACCGACCAGTAGTACGAGTACCACGACACCCAATGCCGATAACAATACGCGTCGCGGCAACATACGATGTCCTCCTTGACGTGTGAGAAGCCTGTTGCAACCACGGCCCGAAGACAGGTCTTTGCACACTCGGAAAAATTCACAAATGGACCAGCATGACCCTTTAACGCACGAAAACGGATGATGAAGGGACCTCTCGACTCCTACCAGGTGACCGCCATCCTGCCGTGCAGGCCGAAACACCAAAGCTCACCTGCCGCGCGGCCGGCGAGACATCCGAAACCTGAAAAGCTGTCATGCCGCCGCGGTCCGGTAGAGCGTCGGTTCGACTACCGGCGGCACACGGGCGCCGCAGAAGCGGAGGTCTCGGCCCGGCCGAAGTCGCGAAGAGCTTCGTCCGCGGAGTTCGGAATGGGATTCTGCACGAGGCCGAGACTCGAGGGTGGATCATCTGGCGCGACGCCCCGGCTGGGCGGGTAGTTCAGGCTCGCGGCGATCGCTACCTGTTGAACCGGAGTGAGTTCTATCGAGCACTTAGGCTTGAGTTCGACAGGTACTTACGGGAACTCCGAGACGGGGTGAATCGGCAACGGAGGGAGCGCTTTGTTAAGAAGATAGACGACATCGCAAAGGAGTGCTAAGGCCGATTCGTATTTCCGTCGCCGCCGCCTTGGCCCAACAAGGCCTTTCGACAGATGTTTGACAGAACGCGAAGGACATCAAGCGCGCCGACGTACGACTCCTCGTTGACAGCGCGATGACCATCGCAGCCATTAACGAAGCCACAGAAGCCGCCATGCGCGGCTAGCCGTCCATCGCGAAACTCCGTTTTGCATGGATTCGGAATCAACGACGGTCCGAGGCGATCACGGCGGACCGCCCCGGCTGTGACCAAGCACCTACTTGCCGGGCTCGAGCGACACCAGCAACGCTTCCGTCCAGACAATGTCGACCTTATCGCCGACCTTCACTTTGGCGAGAGCCTCCTTGTCCTGCACTACGGACGAGTACTTCCAGTTGTTCGGACCGGTGAAGGTGATCGACGGCGTGTTCATGTCGATGGCCGTAATCGTGGCCGTGATGGTCCGCTGCTTGGCTTTGGTGCCACCAGGCATGACCTGTTCGGAAGGGGTCGTGGCCTTTTTCTCAGTGTCCACGTCCGGCTCGCCGGGCCGCTTCAGCCGGATGACGACGTTCTCGTAATACCGAGCGTTGACCTTGTCGCCGACCTTGACCTCCCCGAACCGCTTAATGTCCGGCCCTGCGACGACCGTCACGACGGTGCCGTCCGGTTTCCTGAGCGTGACTGTGCGGCTAGCGACTTCGATCGTCTCGACGGTGGCCGTCTCGGTTCTCATCTGTACGTTGAAGGTCTTGGACTGGGCCATGGCCGTGCCCGCCATCGACACCAGAACGGCCGCTGCAATGATTCCTACGACAAACCGTTTCATGGGTCCTCCTAGTCGCGCCTTGAAAGGATAGGCGGAACAAAAGTTATTTTCAGCTCAAGGCGCGGTTAGTCAAGTTCGGAGAATAGGGCTGGCTGTCAACTCGACGCCCCTGGACGTTCCGTACCGCGCCGACGACGGCCATCTTAGCTCAACCGGATGCTATGAGACTAGAAGAATCTTGGCACACCTCTGCCTTCAGGCTCGAATCTCGATTGTCCCCGTCCTCGTCCATTCAAATGATCGCAGACCCTCCGAAGACCCGTCAGCCGGGATTTTGGCGAAGCACAGCGCGGGTGTCAGCTAACGTGACGTGCCGCTGTTTTTGATCTGAACCATTCCGGTTTGGCGTCGTTGGTGCTAGGATGACCCTGCCAGGACCTTTGGTCTCCGGTGTGTTCCGGCAGCCAAGCTCGCGTGCATTATCCTGGTCCACTTTCCCGTCGGGCGGCGGCCCGGCTCGGTGAGTAACGGTAGTCGCAGCTCAAAAGGAGCATGAACATGAATATGAAACGGGTCGCGTTGATCGGCATTCTTGTGAGCACAGCGGTTGCGTTGGCGGGGCGGTCCACCACTGCCGCAGACAAGGCGGAGCTGAGTCGTGACGCGCAAGCCGCCCTGCAGTCGCTCTACGAAAAAGTCCCCGCGTCGAAGGCGATTGGAGCGAAATCTCTGGCTATCCTTGTGTTTCCGAAAGTCACCAAGGTGGGGCTCATGGTCGGCGGTCAGGGCGGCGACGGCGCGCTGATCAAGGGCGGGAACGCCGTGGCGTATTACAGGACCTCAGGCGGGTCATTTGGACTGCAGGCTGGGGGGCAGACCTACGGCTACGCCATGTTTTTCATGAACGAGAAAGCGTTGAGTGCGCTCGACGCAGCGAAGGGGTTCGAGGTCGGAGTCGGCCCGAGCGTCGTCGTAATGGACGAAGGGAAGGCGAAAGCCGCCACGACGACCACCATGAAAGACGACATTTACGCGTTAATTTTCAGCCAGAAGGGGCTGATGGCCGGGCTGGGGCTGCAGGGCAACAAGATCTCCAAGATCGACCCGAAGTAAATGAGTCTGATTCAAGCCCCTCTCCGCCATCTGGCCGGGTGCTCGGAGCCGGTACCGCCGGCAACTGACTTTCTGTCCGCAGCCGAACGCCAGCGGACGCGATGACACCTTCCGATGCCCATGACTGCGCGTTCAAGAAAGCCGGCTCGAGCGCGCCCGCTCAAGCGCCCGAGACTTCATCCGCGCCATCAAGGGCTGGGACGATCCGCGGATGCCGACGCTCGTCGGACTGCGCAAACGCAAGCGGGTCGAGACGCTGATTAGAGCAAAGGAAGTATCGAGTATAAGAGGAGGGGTTAATCTTGGAAGCGAAACTCTTGAAGTGTGGCCACGCGATATTTGTGGCGTTGATGACTTATGTTCTGATCTCGACAATGCCCCACTTCTCCGTCGCGGCACAGTCATCGAAGAACGGCAGTGGAGCTCAAGAACAGAATATTCAGTTCGGCGGGACCTATGACAATCTGAAACCCGAGCAGCGCCGTTTGGTCGACGAGTGGTTCCGGCAATACAACGAGATTGCAAAGAAGAATCTCAAGCCGGCGGAAGACTACAATGATCTTTCTCTCTCGGTCAGAACCACCTTCGAAGCAGTGACGCACGCCCTCATGACGACCAGGCTGACCGATCAGGGCGGCCGCTCACTCGGCACGACGCTCGATCTGATCTCATACCTTGAAAGTGTCCGCGGCATGATCCCTGAGGCGAAGGGCGACCTCCAGTTCCGCATCTATGTGGCACTGAAGCCGAATGCCTTGCAGATTCTGGATGCATCGCGCGAGTTCAAGCGTGGCGATGACAACGCCACCTATCATAAAGGCTATCCGATGAATTACCGCCAGCAGGGCGGGACGCCCTCGATTCAAGTCTCCTGCTCGGGGGACGGCAAGCGCGCAGACATCGACGTCGACTACCGCTCCTCGAAGTTCCCTGCGGCAGCCGTGAACGGCCATCTGAGCAGCGCGAACTCCGATGTGAGGGCCGGAAACAACCACGAAAGGCACGTCAAGCGGTGGACGGGTTTCTCCGCCTGGTGGAAGAGCATTTTCGGCGTGCCGCTCAAGGAAGCTGACATCAAGGAAGAGGAGCTCAAAAAAGAGCGCGGTGATTTCCCGGCATTCCCCCGCTCGGGCAAAGGGAAGCCAGAGGAGGCGATGTACGACTTTTTGAACGCCTGGCTGGTCGAGCAGGAGCCCAAGCAGGCAATAGCCTACATGGCCCAAAGGGCTGATATCTGTATCAATCAGGTCGACAGCGATGAAAACAAGCAGATCAATCCTGGCCTGACTCGCTACTACATGCTCGACAGGATGAGAAAAGCGAACCGCTCCATCGGCAAACCCGCAAGCCTGGCCGAAGTGGCAAAGAGCGTTCCTCCGAATGATCCCGCGCTCAAGCTCATTGATCACCCGCACAAAGCCGAATTCGCATTCTTCGAGACGCCGGAAGACCTCGCGTTCGACTTCGAGTGCGGCAACCGGAGCAGTCTCGGGAATCCGGCGACGAAAAAGCCCGAAAGGGACTATGGGAAGTATTTCGGCGCGTCATTACAGATGAACGCCGGGAATGCTAAAGGCGCCAGGCTGCTCATCCTCTGGACGAAGGAGTCTGAGTACTGGAAGATCGTCTCCTGGGATGTCGAGTCCGATAAAATCGCAAGCAACAAGGCTCCAGATATGGAAGTGGCTCCGGCTGCGGCAGAGATCAAGATTGAGAGTGTGAAGGGAGATCCGGACCTGATCACGGCCGCCCGGGAGTTTTTCGACGAATGGTTGGTCAAGCAGAACTTTGAGAAGGCAGTAGAATATTTCTCACAGCAGTGTTACGCCTGTGTCAATCTCCATGCCGATCAGCAGAAGGATAAGGCGCGGAACTGGCCGGAGGGACGGCGCAGGATCCTTGACGGGATGAAGAATATCTCCGGCATTGTCGGCCGGAAAAGCGACGTTGCCGAGGCCTTGAGAAGTATCCCTCCGGTGCATCCAGCTCTCAAGCTTGTCGCGCATCCACAGGAGCGGGCTTATTCGCTGGTGAGTGTGCCGGATGAAGGTGCCAAGGCCTTCGAATGCCAGAGCCAGGTCCAGGGGGTAAAGGTGGCACAAAAACTTGGAGGGCCTGCAGTCTACGGCAACTACTACGGCGCTATTTTCGAGATGAACGTCCCGGGCAACCCTGCCGCGTTGAAGCTTCTCTGGGGCAGAGAGAAAGATCAGTGGAAGATCGTGGCTTACTCCGTTGAAGTCCCGTAAGCGGGCTCCTCTTGGTGTTTCTTTGTGTCTTTGTGTCTTTGTGGTATTTGTTTCGCACCGCTAACCACAAAGACACGAAGACACGAAGAAACACCAGGTCACGGAACCTGGGGAGCCTTGGAGGGAATCACCGGGATTACGGTGACCAAGCCCTGAGTCTGCACCAGCGCCACGACCGCGAAAGTCTTCCCGCCCTGTCCGACCAGAACCATCGAGCCTTTGAATCTCAGCCTGGTCGGGACATACTCGTGCAGAAACTTCGCAACCTGCTTCAGGGGCCCGAGCGGATTGAGTTCCGGCGGGCTGAGCACATCGGTGATCCCTCCGTTCTCGTCGAGCACGTAAAGCGTGACGTTGATGTTTTCGTTCGAAGGATTTGCTACCGCGAAGCCGGTAAAGCGATTCTGCGTATCGTCATTATCGACCGGCATCGTGGCCATATTGATCGGATAACCCCCGAAGACTCCCGCCGTGCTCTGCAAGATCGCCTGCTGGAGGTAATCGAACGAGGCGACCCCACCCACGTGAGCAACCGACGGTACCAGGCGACCCCAGCCGATCTTGACCGGATCCGAAGGATTGACCGGCGCGGCCCGGAAAATTCTGGTTCCGGCGGAAGCAATGGAAACCGGAAAGGACGAACCCATCGCCAGGGTTGCGCTGGTGGAGGGATCTACCAGAAGAACCGGAAAGGGATTGCCTGCCTGATCGGTAAGGATGAGCTCTGTTGCGGCGCCGGTCGCTCCGGTATTTGAGATGAGAAAATCGGTCGTATAGCCTCCCCCGACCGGCACGTGGGCGAAGGTGTACGGGCCCCCGGCCTGGATCGTGGTGACGTCACTGGCCGTGTCGCTGCTGTCGTCCCCGCCGCCCGAGACCGTTGCCGTATTGGTGACCGAGGGCAAGGCATCCGGCGCAACCGTCACCGCCAGTGTAATCGGCGGATAACTGCCGCCCGGCGCCAGAGAGTCGCTCCGGGTGCAGATGACCGTCGGGCCGCTGAATCGTGCAGGTCCAGCCGGAGCCGGATGCAGAGGTTGGTGTCAAGCCCGTCGGGAGACGGTCCTGGACCTTGACCTCGCCGCTGGTCGCATCCTGGCCGGCATTGGAGACCGTGATGGTGTAGGTCGCGCCGGTTTGTCCCTGGGTGAAGTTGCCCGAGTGCGTCTTGGCGATGTCGAGGTCCGGACGCAGCGCAAGAACTTCAGAGTCTTCGGCTGTGTTGTTGCCAAGGTTAACGTCTCCGCCGCGTGAGACCGTGGCCGTGTTGGTTAACGTCGACCCGACCGCGAGATTGGGGGCGACGTCGGCGGTGAGCGTGATCGAGGGATAGCTCGCTCCCGGAGCCAGAGCGTCGGTCCGGGAGCATGCCACCGTGTCGACTGTGACTTCGCAGGTCCAGCCGCCTCCGCTGGCCGCTTTCGCGGTCAGCCCGACGGGCAGGTCATCGACCACATCGACCCTGCCTTGCGTCGGCGCGCCGCCCCGGTTGGTCACCGTGAGGATAAAAATGACCCCCGTCTGACCCGGCCCGAAGCTATTGGGGTGGGTCTTCGTGATCGTCAGATCCGGGCCCGTGGTAACGGCCGTGACGTCGTCCGCCACATTGTTGGTTGCAAGGACATCGCCGCCCCCGGCGACGATCGCACTGTTGGTTACTGATGCGGGGGCGTTATCGGCGACATCCACCGTAACGGTCACAGGCTCGTAGCTCGCTCCCCCGGCCAGGGGATCTCCTCGGGTGCAATTGACAGTTTCGCCCGAGACAGTGCAGGTCCAGACCGTGCCGCTAGCCGCCGTGGGAAAGAGTCCGGTCGGGACGGTGTCGATCAGGGTTACGGTGCCGATAGTCGGCGCGGCGCCGCTATTGGACACGGTTATGGTGTAGGTGGCCCCGCTCTGCCCCTGGGTGAAACTACCCGTGTGGCTCTTGGTGATCGTCAGGTCCTGGCCGCGGTTGATCTGGGTCGGATCGGTTGCGGTGTTATTCGAGGTATTGACGTCTCCGCCACCGGCAATGGTCGCGGTGTTGGTTACCGATGCGGGCGCGTCGGACTCAACGTCCACCGCGAGGGTCACAGGCGGATAACTGGCTGCCTGCGGCCAGAGCATCGTCTCGAGTGCAAGTAACGGACTGGAGCGAGAGGCTGCACGTCCAGCCCGTGCCGCTGGCCGTTACTGGAATGAGGCCCGGAGGGACACTGTCGATCAGGGTGACGGTGCCGGTGGTCGGGGACGCCCCGATATTGCGTACGGTCAGGGTGTAATCCAGCGCGGGGGTGGCTCCTCTCTGTCCCTGGGTGACGATGGCGGTATGGGTCTTTGTGACCGTCAAGTCGGGTCCCGGCACTATGGTGGTCGGGTCGCTGGCCGTATTGTTGGCAGCATTGACGTCGCCGCCTCCGAAGACTTCGACCGTATTGGTGACTGAAGCCGCAGCGTTCGATGCAATGTTCACCGTGATGGTAATGGGCGGGTAACTCGCTCCCGCCGCCAGGGCATCGCTCCTCTGGCATTGGACGGAGTCAGCAAGAACCTGGCATGTCCAGCCGGTGCCGCTGGCTGCTGTCGGCAGGAAGGGCAGCGTCATGGCGTCATTTACAATGACGGCGCCGCTGGTCGGGGCCGCCCCCTGGTTACTCACCGTGACGGTGTAAGTCGCGCCTGTCTGCCCCTGGGTGAAGTTGCCCGTGTGGGTCTTGGTGATGGTCAGGTCGGGACCAGGGGTGATGGTAGTGACGTCGTCGACTGCGTTGTTGGCCGGATTGGTGTCCCCGCCGCCAGTAACCCTGACCGAGTTGGTAAGCGATGCCGGGGCATTGGAGGCCACATCCACCGTCACAGTGATCGGCGGGTAGCTGCCGCCAGGGCTCAGGGGGTCGCTCCTCAGGCAGGTGATCGTCCTGCCCGATGATATCGCACGCCCAGCCCGTGCCGCTCGCGGCAGATGGAGTCAGGCCTGTGGGAACGATATCGATCGCAGTGACCGGACCGCTGGTCGGGCCGCCGCCGCTGTTCCCCACCGTGATGGTGTAGCCGGCTCCCCTTTGCCCCTGGGTGAAGTTGCCGGTGTGGGTCTTGGTCACCGTCAAGTCCGCGCCGGCCATGATAGTCGTCGCATCACTGGCGGTATTGTTGGCTGAATTGCTGCCGCCTCCTCCCGAGACCCCGACGGTATTGGTGACCGTCGCCGGAGCGTCGGATGCCACATTCACCGTGATCGTAATCGGCGGATAACTCGCTCCCGCCGCCAGAGCATCGTTTCTGGTACACCCGACTCCCAGGGCGCCGACTGTGCAACTCCAGCCCGCGCCCGCGGCGGCCGTGGGGGTCAGCCCCAGGGGGAATGTATCGATCACCGTAACCATGGTCGTGGTCGGCCCGACACCGGAGTTCGTTACCGTCACGGTGTAGGTCGCCCCGGTCTGTCCCTGGGTGAAGTTCCCGGTATGGGTCTTGGTGAGGGTCAGGTCGGCCCCGAAGATAATGGCCGTGACATCGGTATCCGAGTTGTTCGCGGGATTGACGTCCCCGCCGCCCGAAACCGTTACTGTATTGGTTACGGACCCGGGAGCGCCGGGCTGTACGTTGACCGTCAGTGTGATCGGCGGGTAACTCTGTCCGGTCGCCAGAGGATCACTCCGGGTACAGGTCACATCCTGCCCGGAGATATTACAGGTCCAGCCCGCACCCGCTGCGGATGTCGGGAGCAGTCCGGCCGGAACGTTGTCGGTGACCGTCACGACTCCGGTGGTGGGCGGAGACTCAGGGTTGCTGACCGTGATGGTATAGATCGCCCCCGTCTGTCCCTGGAGGAAGTTCCCCGAGTGGCTCTTGGTGAGGGTCAGGTCGGGGCCGGGCCCGATCGTGGTGATATCCTGGGCCGTGCTGTTGGCGGTATTGATCTCGCCCCCTCCGGAGACCGTCGCCGTGTTGATCAACGCTGGCGGGGCCGCCGGCGCGACGTTCACCGTCAGGGTAATGGCCGGATACCTGGCCCCCGCATTGAGTGCGTCGCTGCGCGTGCAACTCACAGCCTGGCCGGCGATGTTACACACCCAGCCGGCGCCCGCTGCGGCCGTCGGCATCAGGCCGGCTGGAAGGGTGTCGTTGATCGTCACCGGGCTGCTGGTCGGGCCGTCGCCCATGTTCATCACGGTCAGGGTGTAGGTCGCTCCTACCTGCCCCTGCAGGAAACTCCCGGTGTGCGTCTTGGTAATGGTCAGGTCCGGCACACCGATGATCGTGGTGGGATCACTGGCCGAGTTGTTGCTCGAATCAACACCGCCACCTCCGCCAACCATGGCCGTGTTAGTCACCGATGCAGGGGCATTGGCCGCGACCTGCACCGTGAGGGTAATCGGTGGATAGCTGGCGCCCGGGGCCAGCGGGTCGCTTCTACTACACACGACTGCCAGGGCGCCGACTGAGCAACTCCAGCCCGCGCCCACGGCGGCCGTGGGGGCCAGCCCCAGGGGGAATGTATCGGTCACCGTAACCATGGTCGTAGTCGGCCCGACACCGGAGTTGGTTACGGTGACGGTGTAGCTCGCACCGGTCTGCCCCTGGGTGAAGTTGCCGGTATGGCTCTTGGTGAGGGTCAGGTCGGCCCCGGGGATAATGGCCGTGACATCGGTATCCGAGTTGTTCGCCGGATTGACGTCCCCGCCGCCTGAAACCGTTGCTGCGTTGGTCACTAACCCGGGAGCACCGGGCTGAACGTTGACCGTCAGGGTGATCGGCGGGTAACTCTGTCCCGTCGCCAGAGGATCGCTCCGGGTACAGGTCATGTCCTGCCCGGAAATATTACAAGTCCAGCCCGCACCCGCCGCGGATGTCGGGAGCAGTCCAGCCGGAACGTTGTCGGTGGCCGTCACGACCCCGGTGGTCAGCGGAGAGCCGGGGTTGCTTACCGTGATGGTATAGATCGCCCCCGTCTGTCCCTGGAGGAAGTTTCCCGAGTGGCTCTTGTTGATGGTCAGGTCGGGGCCGGGCCCGATCGTGGTGATATCCTGGGCCGTGTTGTTGGCCGTATTGATCTCACCCCCTCCGGAGACTGTCGCCGTGTTGGTCAACGATGGCGGGGCCGCCGGCGCGACGTTCACCGTGAGGGTAATGGCCGGATAACTGGCCCCCACATTGAGTGCGTCGCTGCGCGTGCAACTCACAGCCTGGCCGGCGATGTTACACACCCAGCCGGCGCCCGCCGCGGCCGTCGGCGTCAGGCCGGCCGGAAGGGTGTCGTTGACCGTCACCGGGCTGCTGGTCGGCCCGCCGCCTATGTTCATCACGGTCAGGGTGTAGGTCGCTCCCACCTGCCCCTGCAGGAAGCTCCCCGTGTGCATTTTGGAAATGATCAGGTCCGGCACCGCGATGATTGTGGTCGGATCGCTGGCCGAGTTATTGCTCGAATCAACATCGCCCCCTCCGGCAACCATCGCCGTGTTGGTGACCGATGCAGGGGCATTGACCGCGACCTCCACCGTGAGTGTAATCGGCGGATAGCTGGCGCCGGCGTTCAGAATGTCGCTGCGCGAACAAGTGACACTCTGGCCGCCGGGCGTGCACGACCAGCCGCGCCCCGGTGGCCCCAGTCGACGACAGTCCGGAAGGAAGGCTGTCGGTCACCACGATCGTGCCACTGGTCGGGGAGCCCCCGGTGTTGCTCACGGTCAAGGTGTAGGTGCCGGTTTGACCTTGGGTGAAGTTACCGGTGTGACTCTTGGTGATGGTCAGGTTGGGACCGGCGGTAATGGTAGTTGGATCGGGTGCCGTGTTGTTCGATGGATTAACCTCCCCGCCACCGAAAACGACGGCCGTGTTCGTCACCGACGCAGGAGCGTTGCGCTGAACGCTTACCGTCAGGGTGATTGCCGGGTAGCTCTGGCCTGGCGCCAGAGGGTCGCTGCGCGCGCAGTTCACTCCCTGGCCGGAAATCTGGCAGGTCCACCCTGTGCCGCCGGCCGCGGCAGGAACCAACGCGCCCGGCAAGGTGTCAATGACGCTAACCGAGCCGCTGGTCGGCGATCCGCCCACGTTGCTGACGGTCAAGGTATAGGTTCCCGCCTGTCCCTGGGTAAAGTTGCCCGTGTGGCTTTTCGTGATCGTCAGGTCGGGGCCGGGCCCGATCGTGGTGATATCCTGGGCCGTGCTGTTGGCCGTATTGATCTCGCCCCCTCCGGAGACTGTCGCCGTGTTGGTCAACGATGGCGGGGCCGCCGGCGCGACGTTCACCGTGAGGGTAATGGCCGGATAAGCTGGCTCCCACATTGAGTGCGTCGCTGCGCGTGCAACTCACAGCCTGGCCGGCGATGTTACACACCCAGCCGGCGCCCGCCGCGGCCGTCGGCGTCAGGCCGGCAGGAAGCGTGTCGCTGACCGTCACCGGGCCGCTGGTCGGGCCGCCGCCTATGTTCATCACGGTCAGGGTGTAGGTCGCTCCCACCTGCCCCTGCAGGAAGCTCCCCGTGTGCATCTTGGTAATGGTCAGGTCCGGCGCCGCGATGATTGTGGTCGGATCGCTGGCCGCGTTATTGCTGGAATCAACATCGCCCCCTCCGGCAACCGTCGCCGCGTTAGTCACCGATGCAGGGGCATTGACCGCGACCTCCACCGTGAGAGTAATCGGCGGATAGCTGGCAGCCGGCGTTTAGAATGTCGCTGCGCGAACAAGTGACACTCTGGCCGCCGGGCGTGCACGACCAGCCGGCCCCGGTGGCCCCAGTCGACGACAGTCCGGAAGGAAGGCTGTCGGCCACCATGATCGTGCCACTGGTCGGGGAGCCCCCGGTGTTGCTCACGGTCAAGGTGTAGGTGCCGGTTTGACCCTGCGTGAAGTTACCGGTGTGACTCTTGGCGATGGTCAGGTCGGGACCGGCGGTAATGGTAGTTGGATCGGGTGCCGTGTTGTTCGATGGATTAACCTCCCCGCCACCGAAAACGACGGCCGTGTTCGTCACCGACGCAGGAGCGTTGCGCTGAACGCTTACCGTCAGGGTGATCGTCGGGTAGCTCTGGCCTGGCGCCAGAGGGTCGCTGCGCGCGCAGCTCACTCCCTGGCCGGAGATTTGGCAGGTCCACCCTGTGCCGCCGGCCGCGGTGGGAACCAACCCGTCCGGCACTGTGTCAATGACGCGTAACCGAGCCGCTGGTCGGCGAGCCGCCCACATTGCTGACCGTAACGGTATAGGTGCCCGCCTGTCCCTGGCTAAAGTTGCCCGTGTGGCTTTTCGTGATCGCCAGGTCCGAGGCCGGCAGAACCGTCGCCGTGTCGCTTGCGCTATTGTTCGACGCATTGCCGTCCCCGCCGCCGCTGACCGTCGCCATGTTGAGGATCGCAGGAGGGGCGTTGGGTGCGATGCTCGCCGTCATGGTGATCGGCGGATAGCTCGCCCCGGGCGCCAGAGCATCGCTCCTCTGGCATCGGATCAGCTCAGTCAGAACATCGCAGGTCCAGCCTGAACCGCTGCCCGTTCTCGGAGTCAACGGCTGGGACATGGGGTCGGCCACGACGACCGTGGCGCTGGTCGGGGCCGCGCCGGCATTAGTGACCGTGATGGTGTAGGTAGCGGTCTGGCCCTGCGTGAAGTTGCCCGTGTGGCTTTTGGCGATGCTCAAGTCAGCAGCGCGGGCAATGGGCGTCACGACCTTGCGGCGTTATTGGCGGCGTTGAGGTCCCCGCCGCCGCCGACTGTTGCCATGTTCGTCACCGACGGCGGCGCATTGCTCGCCACGTTGACTGTCAGGGCGATCGGCGGATAGCTGGCTCCCGGAGCCAGCGGGTCGCTGCGAGTGCAGGTGGCGGTGTTGCCTGAAATGCCGCAGCTCCAACCTGGACCGCTGACCGTCGCTGGAGACACCCCGGTGGGCAAGTTATCAATGACGGAAACGATGCCGCTGGTCGCGACTCCGCCGGTGTTGGTCACGGTCAGGATGTAGCCGGCGCCGCTCTGTCCCTGGGTGAAACTGCCGCTGGCGGTTTTGACGATCGTAAGGTCCGGGCCTCGGATAATGGTCGTGGGATCGTTGACTGTATTGTTGGCCGAATTGCCGTCATTGCCGCCGGTAACAACCGCTGTGTTGACGGCCTCGGCAGGAGCGCGTGGAGGCCACATTGACCGTCAGGATGATCGGCGGGTAGCTGGCTCCAGGAGCCAGGACGTCGCTGCGCGTGCAGGTGGCCGAGTTGGTGGAGATGTTGCAGGTCCAGCCTGAACCAACGGCCGCCGTCGGTGTCAGAGCGGGAGGGAAATTGTCCACGACCGTGACTGTGCCGGTCGTGGGCCCGATCCCGATATTGCGCGCCGTCACGGTGTAAGTCGCCCCAGTCTGGCCCTGGGTAAAATTGCCCGCGTGGCTCTTGGTAAGGGTCAGGTCAGGCGCGGCCTGGGTGCGGTCGAAAATAGCGAAGAAGTTTATGAACGGATCCTGTTCAGAGCCCTGGGAAGGATCGACAACAATGTTGCCGGTGAGGGTGAATCCCGAAGTATAAGCGCCGCTTCCGATATCGCTGATCAGCGCCCAAATCTCTTTCGTTGCTCTTCACCAATGTTGCCCAGGTTGGTTGTGGCTCCGCCGCTAACGGACAGGACCAGATTTGTAATTATGATTTCGGGACTGCCATTCGGTGATTCCAGCTGAATCAATATACTGTTGAAGGGTTGGTTTGGATTGGCGACCGGAGTTTGAAAGTCATAGGACTGGCCAGCGCTCGTCGATCCCGCGGCCGTCATCGTGATAAGCGGCGAAGGGGCGTAAGTCAGAGTGAAGGTGTTCAGGCCCGGAGCGTTGTTCCATGCCAGGTCGGCGACATTTCGGTTGCCGCTGAAACTCAGGTCGCCCGAGCCAATGTAGATTTCGTTGCCCGGAACGGGAGTCCTGAAATTCCGTAGCCGAGCCCCCCAATCCCGGTCGATGAGGTCTGGGTTGTCTATCCGCGGATCTTTGTTGCTGATAACGATTGTGGCAGCGAACAGACCGGTCCCGCTCCACAAAGCTGCGACGGCGAGGAAAAGCAAGGCTCGTTTCATAGGTGTTTCTTCGTGTCTTTGCGTCCCTAGTGGTATTTTCGCAGGGCTAACCACAAAGACACGAAGTTTCTTTGTGTCTTTGTGTTATTTGTTTCGCACCGCCAACCACAAAGACACCAAGACTCGAAGAAACACTAAGTGCTGCTGTTCGCAATTACGGTGACGTATTTTTGGCAGTGAGGCCTGAAGGGCCGCCAGAGAGTAGGCCCGGCCGTAAGGCCGGGATCAGACGTGCATTATTAAGAAGGAGCGCCGAAGGTGCGACACAGCCGGAGTGCCGGTCCTTCGGACCTCGTGTCAGCGGACCCTTTGAAAACCCCGCCCTTACGGGCGGGGCTACTCACTGACGGGCCTTCGGCCCTCAGGCAACAACACAGCCGACTCCTACCGCTCTGCCCAATACGTCGGCGTAATTATGAACCAACCGACTAAGCCCGGTCTGAAACCGATTTTCTATGGAACCTGGGGAGCCTTGGAGGGAATGACCGGGATTACGGTGATCAAGCCCTGAGTCTGCACCAGCGCCACGACCGCGAACGTCTTCCCGCCCTGTCCCACCAGAACCATCGAGCCTTTGAATTTCAGCTTCGTCGGGACATACTCGTGCAGGAACTTCGCAACCTGCTTCAGGGGCCCGAGCGGATTGAGTTCCGGCGGGCTGAGCACATCGGTGATCCCGCCGTTCTCGTCGAGCACGTAAAGCGTGACGTTGATGTTTTCGTTCGAAGGATTCGCTACGGCGAAGCCGGTGAAGCGGTTCTGCGTATCGTCATTGTCCACCGGCATCGTGGCCATATTGATCGGATAGCCGCCGAAGACTCCCGCCGTGCTCCGCAAGATCGCCTGCTGGAGGTAATCGAACGAGGCGACGCCGCTCACGGAAGCAACCGACGGTACCAGGCGACCCCAGCCGATCTTGACCGGATCCGAAGGATTGACCGGCGCGGCCCGGAAAATTCTGGTTCCGGCGGAAGCAATGGAAACCGGAAAGGACGAACCCATCGCCAGGGTTGCGCCGGTGGAGGGATCTATCAGAAGAACCGGAAAGGGATTGCCGGCCTGATCGGTAAGGATCAGCTCTGTTGCGGCGCCGCTCGCTCCGGTATTGGAGATGAGAAAATCGGTCGTGTAGCCTCCGCCCACCGGCACGTGAGCGAAGGTGTAAGGACCCCCGGCCTGGATCGTCGTGACGTCACTGGCCGTGTCGCTGCCGTCGTCCCCGCCGCCCGAGACCGTTGCCGTATTGGTGACCGAGGGCGGGGCATCCGGCGCCACCGTCACCGCCAGTGTAATCGGCGGATAACTGCCGCCCTGCGCCAGAGAGTCGCTCCGGGTGCAGGTGACCGTCTGGCCCTGAATCGTGCAGGTCCAGCCGGAGCCGGATGCAGAGGTTGGTGTCAGGCCCGTCGGGAGACGGTCCTGGACCCTGACCTCGCCGCTGGTCGCCTCCTGGCCGGCATTGGAGACCGTGATGGTGTAGGTCGCGCCGGTTTGTCCCTGGGTGAAGTTGCCCGGGTGCGTCTTGGAGATGCGAAGGTCCGGACGCAGTCCAAGAATTTCAGAGTCTTCTGCAGTGTTGTTGCCCGGGTTGACGTCTCCGCCGCGCGAAACCGTCGCCCTGTTGGTTAACACTGACCCGATGGCCAGATTGGCGGCGACGTCCGCGGTGAGCGTGATCGCGGGATAGCTCGCTCCCGGCGCCAGAGCATCGGTCCGCGTACATGCCACCGTGTCGGCTGAGACTTCGCAGGTCCAGCCGCCTCCGCTCGCCGCTTTCGCGGTCAGCCCGACCGGCAGGTCGTCGACCACATCGACCCGGCCTTGCGTCGGAGCGCCGCCCCGGTTAGTCACCGTGAGGATAAAAATGACCCCGGTCTGACCCGGCCCGAAGCCGTTGGGGTGCGTTTTTGTGATGGTCAGATCCGGGCCGGTGGTAACAGCCGTGATGTCCTCTGCGACGTTGTTGGGGGGGAAGACATCCCCGCCGCCGGCAACGATCGCCCGGTTGGTTACCGATGCGGGGCGCATTATCGGCCACATCCACCGTAACGGTCACAGGCGCGTAGCTTGCTCCCGCAGCCAGAGGGTCGCCTCGGGTGCAATTGACAGTTTCGCCCGAGACCGTGCAGGTCCAGCCCGTGCCGCTGGCCGCCGTGGGAAAGAGTCCGGTCGGCACCGTGTCGATCAGGGTTACGGTGCCGATCGTCGGCGCGGCGCCGCTATTGGTCAGGGTTATGGTGTAGGTGGCGCCGCTCTGCCCCTGGGTGAAATTACCCGTGTGGCTCTTGGTGATCGTCAGATCCTGGGCCCGGTTGATCTGGGTCGGATCCGTGGCGGTGTTATTCGAGGAATTGATGTCTCCGCCCCCGGCAAGGGTGGCGGTATTGACTACGGATGCGGGCGCGTCCGACTCAACGTCCACCGTGAGGGTCACGGCGGGATAACTCGCTGCCGCGGCCAGAGCATCGGCTCGAGTGCAGGTAACGGCCTGAAGTGAGAGGCTGCACGTCCAGCCCGTGCCACTGGCCGTCACTGGAATGAGGCCCGGAGGGACACTGTCGATCAGGGTGACGGTGCCGCTGGTCGGGGAGCCGCCGCTGTTCCCCACAGTGATGGTATAGCTGGCTCCTCTCTGTCCCTGGGTGAAGACGGCGGTATGGGTCTTTGTGATCGTCAGGTCCGGACCCGGCAAGACACCCGTGACGTCGCTGGCCGTATTGTTGGCAGCATTGACGTCGCCGCCTCCAGAGACTCCGGCCGTATTGGTGACTGAAGCGGGAGCGTTCGAGGCAACGTTCACCGTGATGGTGATGGGCGGATAGCTCGCTCCCACGGCCAGTACATCGCTCCTCTGGCACTGGACGGAAGAACCGGCAACGGTGCAGTTCCAGCCCGTGCCACTGGCCGCCGTAGGAAGCAGGTGGGACGGCATGGAGTCACTTACCTGAACCGTGCCGCTGGTCGGGGCGCCGGCCTGATTAGTCACGGTAAGGCTGTAGGTTGCTCCGGTCTGTCCCTGGACAAAGTCGCCGGTGTGGGTCTTCGTGATGCTCAGGTCAGGCCCGGGAGTGATCGTGGTGATATCGTTTACTTCGTTGTTGACCGGATTGGTGTCACCGCCGCCGGAGACGATTGCCCTGTTGCTGAGCGATGCGGGAGCATTGGAGGCGACGTCGACCGTCAGGGTAACGGGCGGGTAACTGCTTCCAGGGGCCAGCGGGTCGCTCCTCCGGCAGGTGATCCCCTGCCCGATGATCTCACACGTCCAGCCCGTGCCGCTGGCGGTAGCTGGAACCAGACCTGTGGGAACGAGATCGATCACGGTGACGGGGCCGCTGGTCGGGGAGCCCGCGCCGTTCCCCACCGTGATGGTGTAGGTGGCTCCCCTCTGCCCCTGGGTGAAGTTGCCGGTGTGGCGTCTTTGTGACCGTCAAGTCCGCGCCGGCCATGATAGTCGTCGCGTCGCTGGCGGTATTGTTGGCTGAATTGCTGTCGCCTCCTCCGGAGACCCCGACGGTATTGGTGACCGTCGCCGGAGCGTTGGATGCGACGTTCACCGTGATCGTGATCGGCGGATAACTCGCTCCCGCCGCCAGAGCATCGCTTCTGCTACACCCGACTGCCAGGGCGCCGACCGAGCAACTCCAGCCCGCGCCCGCGGCGGCCGTGGGGGTAAGCCCCAGGGGGAAAGTATCGATCACCCTGACCATGGCCGTCGTCGGCCCGACACCGGAGTTGGTCACGGTCACGGTGTAGGTCGCGCCGGTCTGTCCCTGGGTGAAGTTGCCGGTATGGGTCTTGGTGAGGGTCAGGTCGGCCCCAGCGATAATGGCCGTGACATCGGTATCCGAGTTGTTCGCGGGATTGACGTCTCCGCCGCCCGAAACCGTTGCTGCATTGGTCACGGACCCGGGTGCGCCGGGCTGTACGTTGACCGTCAGGGTGATCGGCGAGTAACTCTGGCCCGTCGCCAGAGGATCGCTCCGGGTACAGGTCATGTCCTGCCCGGAAATATTACAAGTCCAGCCGCCACCCGCTGCGGATGTCGGGACCAGTCCAGCGGGAACATTGTCCGTGACCGTCACGAGCCCGGTGGTCGGCGTAGAGCCGGGGTTGCTGACCGTGATCGTGTAGATCGCCCCCGTCTGTCCCTGGAGGAAGTTGCCCGAGTGGCTCTTGTTGATGGTCAGGTCGGGGCCGGGCCCGATCGTGGTGATATCGCTGGCCGTGTTGTTGGCCGTATTGATCTCACCCCCTCCGGAGACCGTAGCCGTGTTCGTCAACGATGGCGGGGCCGCCGGCGCCACGTTCACCGTGAGGGTAATGGCCGGATAACTGGCTCCCACATTGAGCGCGTCGCCGCGCGTGCAACTCACAGCCTGGCCGGCGATGTTACACACCCAGCCGGCGCCGGCCGCGGCCGTCGGCATCAGGCCGGCCGGAAGGGTGTCGTTGACCGTCACCGGGCTGCTGGTCGGCCCGCCGCCTATGTTCATCACGGTCAGGGTGTAGGTCGCTCCAACCTGCCCCTGCAGGAAGCTCCCCGTGTGCGTCTTGGTAAGGGTCAGGTCCGGCACCGCGATGATCGTGGTGGGATCGCTGGCCGAGTTATTGCTCGAATCAACATCGCCCCCTCCGGCAACCATCGCCGTGTTGGTCACCGATGCAGGGGCATTGGCCGCGACCTGCACCGTGAGGGTAATCGGTGGATAGCTGGCCCCCGGGGCCAGCGGGTCGCTGCGCGTACAAGGGACACTCTGGCCGCCGGGCGTGCACGACCAGCCGGCCCCGGTTGCCGCAGTCGACGCCAGTCCGGAAGGAAGGCTGTCGGTCACCGCGATCGGGCCACTGGTCGGGGAGGCGCCGGTGTTGCTCACGGTCAAGGTGTAGGTGCCGGTTTGACCTTGGGTGAAGTTACCCGTGTGACTCTTGGTGATGGTCAGGTTGGGGCCGGCGGTAATGGTAGTTGGATCGGGTGCCGTGTTGTTCGCTGGATTAGCCTCCCCGCCACCGAAAACGATGGCCGTGTTCGTCACCGACGCAGGAGCGTTGGGCTGAACGCTCACCGTCAGGGTGATTGCCGGGTAGCTCTGCCCTGGCGCTAGCGGGTCGCTGCGGTTGCAGCTCACTCCCTGGCCGGCGATACTGCAGGTCCACCCTGCGCCGCTTGCCGCGGTGGGAACCAGGCCGGCAGGCAATCGGTCAATGACCGTAACCGAGCCGCTGGTCGGCGAGCCGCCCACATTGCTGACCGTAATGGTATAGGTTCCTGGTTGTCCCTGGGTGAAGTTGGCCGTGTGGCTCTTGGTGATCGCCAGGTCCGCGCCGGGCAGAATGGTGGTGGGGTCGCTGGCTGAATTGTTGGAAGGGTTCGCGTCGCCGTAGACGATTGCTGTATTGGTGACCGTCGAGGGAGCATCGGGTGCGACGTTCACCGTGATGGTAAGGGGCGCAAGACTCTCTCCAGGAGCCAGATCGACGCTGTTCAGGCAATCCACATACGTGCTAGTGTTGTTACACGACCAACCGAAGCCGTCCGTCTGCGATCAGCGTCAGGCCCGCCGGAAGGGGGTCACCGATCTGCACCGCGCCAGTTTGAATCCCGCCGCCTATGTTGGTGACCGTGACGGTGTAAGCCCCGGTCTGGCCCTGCGTGAAGTTACCCGTGTGGCTCTTGGTGATGGTCAAGTCAGGAGCGCGGGCAATGGGTGTGACAACGCTGGCTGAGTTATTGGCAGCGTTGAGGTCCCCGCCGCCGCCGACCGTTGCCATGTTCGTCACCGACGGCGGCGCATTGCTCGCCACGTTGACCGTCAGGGCAATCGGCGGGTAACTCGCTCCCGGAGCCAGAGGCGTCGCTGCGAGTGCAGGTGGCCGTGTTGCCCGAAATGCCGCAGCTCCAACCTGGACCGCTGATGGTCGCGGGCGACAGCCCGGTGGGCAAGTTATCAATGACGGTAACGGTGCCGCTGGTCGCGACTCCACCGGTGTTGCTCACGGTCAGGGTGTAGCCGGCGCCGGTCTGTCCCTGGGTGAAACTGCCGTTAGCGGTTTTGGTGATGGTAAGGTCCGGGCCCCCGATAATGGTCGTGGGATCGGTGACTGTATTGTTGGCCGAATTGCCGTCATTGCCGCCGGTAACGACCGCTGAGTTGTCTACCGAAGGAGGAGCCGTGGAGGCCACATTGACCGTAAGGGTGATCGGCGGATAGCTCCCTCCCGCAGCCAAGGAGTCGGTTCGAGTGCAGGTGGCCGAGTTGGTGGAGATGCCGCAGGTCCACCCTGAACCACCGGCTGCCGTCGGTATCAGCGCGGGAGGAAAATTGTCCACCACCGTGACCGTTCCGGTCGTGGCGCCCATCCCGATATTGCGCGCAGTCACGGTGTAAGTCGCCCCAATCTGGCCCTGATTCAAATTGCCGGCGTGGCTCTTTGTGATCGTCAGGTCCGCGCCAGCCCCAGGGATAATGGCCGTGACATCGGTATCCGAGTTGTTCGCGGGATTGACGTCTCCGCCGCCCGAAACCGTTACTGCATTGGTCACGGACTCGGGTGCGCCGGGCTGAACGTTGACCATCAGGGTGATCGGCGGGTAACTCTGGACCGTCGCCAGAGGATCGCTCCGGGTGCAGGTCATGTCTTGCCCGGAAATATTGCAGGTCCAGCCGTCACCCGCTGCGGATGTCGGGACCAGTCCGGCGGGAACATTGTCCGTGACCGTCACGACCCCGGTGGCCAGCGTAGTGCCGGGGTTGCTGACCGTGATGGTGTAGATCGCCCCCGTCTGTCCCTGGAGGAAGTTGCCCGTGTGGCTCTTGTTGATGGCGAGGTCCGGGCCGGGCCCGATCGTGGTGATATCGCTGGCAATGTTGTTGCCCAGACTGGTCTCGGGCTCTGTTCCTGTGAAGACCGTGGCCCTGTTCGTCAACGATGGCGGGGCCGTGGACGACACCCTCACCGTGAGCGTAATGGGCGGAAAACTAGCTCCAGGCATTGAGACCGTCGAAGCGCCAGCAACTCACCATCTGGTACGCGATTTGACACGCCCAACCGTCGCCGGCCGCTGCCGCCGGCGTCAGGTCCTCCGGAAGGCGGTCGTCGACGTACACAATGCCTGCCCGCCCCGCGCCGATGTTCATCACGGTCAGGGTGTAGGTTGCATCTATCTGCCCCGGCAAGAAGCTCCCCGTGTGCGTCTTGGTAATGGTCAGGTCGGGTCCCTCGACAGGAGCCTGGGGTGAAGCGAACAGGCTGGTCCCGCTCCACAAAACTGCGACGGCGAGGAAAAGCAAGGCGCGTTTCATAGCAACGTCCCTCAGGGAAACGATCGCGCTTCCAACTACCTTATTGGTTCGGAGTGCAAAGGCGAGCTCGGGGGGAGCAAGTCGAGTCGGGCACTTCTATCGCGGGTCACCGGTCGAAAGCAAGCAATTTCCTCGACTTCGCGTCTTCGTGGTTGCTCTTAGTGTTTCTTTGTGTCTTCGTGTCTTAGTGGTTAGAGCTGTCTAACAAATACCACGAAGACTCGAAGACACGAAGAAACACCAAGAATCTTGCGGCCATCCCGCGCTTCGTCAGGCTTTCAAGAGCCAGGTCTCGACCTGTCCCTTGCCTTTAACCTCCACCATGCCGCGCGCCTCAAACGGGTAGCGGTCGTGAAGCCGCTCGAACACCGGACGCGTGACCTGGACAGCGTCGGGAACACCATGCGACTCCATGCGGCTGGCAACGTTCACCGTGTCACCCCAGAGATCGTAGATGAATTTCCTGCGCCCAACAATCCCCGCGACGACCGGGCCGGCGCTCACACCGATGCGCAAGTGCAGGCCCTTTCCGAGTTCGGCGCTGAACTCCCGCGTGATCTGCATCAGCCGCTGCGCCATCTGCAGCATCCGCTCGCTGTGGTCATCACAGACCTCTGGCAGGCCGCACACTGCCATGTAGGCGTCCCCGATAGTCTTGATCTTCTCGATGCCCAACTCGCTGGCCGCCAGGTCAAAGCGCGTGAACAGTTCGTTCAGTAATTCCACCAAGGATTGTGCCGACATGGATGCAGCCAGCGTTGTGAATCCCACGATGTCAGCGAACAAAACCGTGACCTCGGCAAACTTGTCCGCTATGTGTTGATCGCCCATTTTCAAGCGCTCCGCAATGGGCGCGGGCAGGATGTTCAGCAGGAGCCTCTCGTTTTCCCGGTGCAGGCGGTCAATCGTGAGATGGGTGTTCACGCGTGCCAGCAGTTCATGCGCGTTAAAGGGCTTGGCCACATAATCAACGGCGCCCAGTTCAAAACCCTTTACGATGTCGGCGGTGTCGGTCCTGGCTGTGAGAAAAATGACGGGAATCTGGCGCCATTGCTCGGACGCCTTCAGCCGCCGGCAGGTTTCGAAACCGTCCATCTCCGGCATCATCACGTCCAGCAGGATGAGATCGGGCCGAACTCGCGCCACTACGTCCAGTGCCTGCCGGCCGTTCGTGGCCACGCTGATCTGGTAGTTCCGTTCCTTCAGAGTAGCAGTCAGCGTCTGGATATTGGCCGGCGTATCCTCAACGATGAGTATGCGACTGCTGGGAGTGGGAGATGCGGCGCTCATGCGGGGAGGAGTCCTTTCTCTTGCACCGCGTGTTGGAGTCCCGCGAGAGCATCCGCGAAGGCGAAGCCGCTCACCTGTTGCTCGAAGGCGGCGAACGCTTCGGCCGGCAACAACGTCCGGAAAACGTCCTGGTTGGCTTCGAGGCAGTCGCCGGCGGCAGGATCGAAATTGTTCAGGTGACTGATCATTTCCGTTATCACTTGCTTGGCTCGCTCGGCGTCAAGAGCAGCGGCCGGAGCGGCGGGCACGGATGTCGGGCTTGGGGCAAGGCGGCACGGAGGCGGCTGACGAAGTCATCCAAGATCGCTTGGAACTCCTGTAACACCGGCGCCAACTCGGGGGAAGCTGTCTTCGCGGCGATGGTCTTCTCCAGCTTGGCAGCGGCGTGCTGCACAGCCCGCGCCCCGAGGCTGCCGCCTACGCCCTTGACTGTGTGAGCCAGGCGTTCGGCGACGGGCAGGTCGTTGCGCGCCAGCGCCTCGGCGATTTGCGCGGGTACCGCGCCTTGCTGCTGCACAAACTGCCGGAGAAGTTTCAGGTAGAGCTTCCGGTTACCGGCCACACGGCCCAGGCCGTCTTTCGTGTCGAGGCCCTCGACCGACGGAACGTCGTCGGGCCCACTCACCTGTTCTGCCGGCATCCCCTCTCCACTTGATGACAAGAGTGATGGGGAAGCGGGCCGCGGTTTGTAGTAACGGCCCAGCGTCTCGAACAGCAGCACCGGATCGATCGGTTTGGACACGTGGTCGTTCATGCCCAGATCGAGGCATCGCTTGCGCTCCTCCATGGTTGCGTGGGCGGTCATCGCGATGATGGGCAAACGGGTGAACCGGTTGTCCGAGCGAATCTTTGTCGTGGCCTGGTAGCCGTCCATCTCCGGCATTTGTAGATCCATGAGCACGGCATCGTAAGCCGGCGGGATCGGCCCTTGAAACAACTTGTCCACCGACTCGCGTCCGTTGTTGGCGACGTCCACCTTCGCGCCGGCGCCTTCGAGCAACTCGACCGCGATTTGCTGGTTGATTTCGTTGTCTTCCGTCAACAGGATGCGCATGCCTTCCAGTCGGGGGCTCTCCTGCGTCATTGCAGCGGCGACGTCCTCGTGCGTGGATGCCGCGAAGACGTTCACCAGCGAATCCACGAGCATGGATTTGGTAACAGGCTTCTCCAGGAAACCGTCCACATGGAGCCGCTCGGCCTGCTCGCGCACCTCTTCGCGGGCGAACGCAGTGACGATAATGACGGCGGGTTGCTTCTGAAGTGACCTCTCGTTCTTGATCAGCCGCGTCGCCTCCAGGCCGTCCATGCCCGGCATGCGCCAATCCATGAACACCACGTCGTAAAGCGCGTCTGCGTCGCACCCCTTAATCGCCGCGAGCGCCTCAGGGCCGGAGCTGACGGCGTGCACGCAGTCAGCCAGCGACTCCAGCAACTCGACCAGTATTTCGCGCGCCGAGGCGTTGTCGTCCACCACCAGGACGCGAAGCTTCTGGAACTGACCGGGCACGTGTTTGCCCGTGCCAGCAGCCTGGCCGACGCCAAGCCAGAGCGTGAACCAGAAGGTGCTGCCCACGCCAGCCTCGGTCTCAAGCCAGATCTGCCCGCCCATCAACTCAACCAGCCGCCGGCAGATCGTCAGCCCCAAGCCGGTGCCTCCGTACTTACGGGTAGTGGACGAGTCTGCCTGCGAGAACGGCTGGAACAACTTGGCCGCCTGTTCTCGTGTCATACCGATGCCGGTGTCACGCACCGAGAATCTCAACTGTGCCTTCTCGCCGGTTTGTTCGAGCAACTCGATCTTGAGCCGGATTTCACCCCGTGCGGTGAACTTGATCGCGTTGTTGACGAGGTTAATGAGGATCTGGCCGAGGCGCAGCGCGTCGCCGCGCAATTGCCCGGGGACGTTGGACGCCGCATCGGCGAGCAACTCGAGCCCCTTTTCGTGCGCCTTCTGGGCTGTGACCGTGATCACTGAGCCGATCACTTCGTCGAGCTGGAAGTCGGTGGTCTCGATGTCGAGCTTGCCAGCCTCGATTTTCGAGAAGTCGAGGATGTCATTGATTATCACCAGCAACGACGTGCCGGCGTTGTGAACCTTGCTGATGTAATCGCGCTGCTTGGTATTGAGCGGGGTCTTCAGGGCGAGGTGCGAGAGACCGATGACCGCGTTCATTGGCGTCCGGATTTCATGGCTCATGTTGGCGAGGAAGTCGGACTTGGC
This sequence comes from uncultured Acidobacteriota bacterium, assembly GCA_963827655.1. GTDB lineage: Bacteria > Acidobacteriota > UBA6911 > UBA6911 > UBA6911 > CAWHCF01. The sequence goes on along the minus strand of CAWHCF010000050.1, from coordinate 19,728 downwards.
GCGGTTAGCGGCATCGGCGACGTCCATCGCCCGGCGCAGCTCGAGCGTGCGCTCGGCGACGGTCTGCTCCAGTTGGGCGCTGTGACGCTCCAGCGCTTCGTTTTGTGCCCGGACCTCCTGCATCAGCTGCTCGCGCGACCGCTGCTGGAGGCGCTGTCGCTGGGCTTCGAGCTGCTCCGGCGCCAGCGGGCGAGCGTTGGGGGGGAGCCACGTCACGGCGCAGATTCCTTCGTCGGCTTCCGCCACGCCTTCATCGCGCCGCACCGGCTCGATCGAGTTGAAGAAGGTCGCCAGCCAGCCATTGGCCTTCACGCCGACTCGGCCAATGAACCTCAGGACCAGCGCCGTGCGGTCGTTGGCGACTCGCAGGCTGGCCTCGATTCGCGCGCTTCCGTCGCCTGCCGCCAGCGCGCGAGAGACTTGCGATGTCGCAATCGCCAGCCGTACAGCGCTTATCTCGTCATAGCCGAGCGCCCTGGCAAGAGCGTGGATCTTCTTGCGAGCGTCGAGCACCGAAGACGCCGATCGGATCGTGATGGTGCCAAGCATCGTCACGGGTCGTACCTCACGGCAATGCAAGCGGCGTCGTCATAATCCCTGGCGAAGAGTCGAATCACAGTCCGGACAATCTTCTCGGCATCCCCCCGCAGAAGCTGCGGATTGTCGCGCCATTCGAAGTGGTCGCGCACACCATCGCTGTACATGAGGACAACGTCGCGTCGGCTCAGACTCATCCGCTGCTCCCGCGGCGTGCGCATGGTCCCCCCCCGACAATCCCATCGACCGACACCAACCGGTCGTCCACGGTCCCGAAGCGGCGAATGGTGGTGTTGCCAACACCTGCGTAACGCACGAGTCCCTGGGCGGAGTCGAGCACGGCCAGGCCCGCGGCAGCACCCCGCGTGCCCCTGAGAGTGTCGTGCAAGCCCTTGAGGAGTTCGAGGGGGTCGCCCGGCTCCAGGCCGTTGTCCAGGTAATGTTTCGCCTTCATCGCCACTTCATGCGCCTCGGGACCATGACCGAGCACGTCCACAATCCCGGCCAGTAGCTTGCCTTCATACGCGACGATGACCGCGGCGTCACCGGCATGGCGATAGCCGACTCTCGGCCTCACCAGACCATAGTAATCCACGCGGTGGCAGCTGGTCTGAGTCATCGCAGTTTTAGCGCCATCACACGCGTGCCCCGCCCGGGCGCCGACTCGATTCTGAACACGTCCATCAACCGGCGGACGCCCGGAAGACCCAGCCCTAATGTGCCGCCGGAGCTGTACCGGTCTTCCATCGCCTTCTCAATGTCCTCGATGCCCGGGCCGTGATCCTCGGCAAGGATCTCAATGCCCATGCGGCCGTCTCGCTCGATGGGCGCGATCGTCACGTGGCCCACGCCGGCATACTTGAAGATGTTGCGGGCCAGTTCGCTTGTGGCGGTGGCAACCCGGTTCTGCTCTGCAACCCCGAAGCCCAGATCCGCACTCATGCGTCTGGCATGGAGGATACTCTTGGCAATGTCCATTTCAGTGGAGATCGCTACCCTGACCTTCCGTACCTGCTTCATTGGCGGTCTCATTAGAAGGCGCACCCCGGTCGAGACTTTCAGCAGTGTTGTCCGCCGTTGCCCCGCTGTCTGGTCGCAACGGGCCGCAGGCGCTCCAGCGCATCGTCCAGGTCGGCGGCCGCCTCGATGCCGTCAACCTTGGCGTCCAGTGCGATCAGCGACGCGACGATACCGGCCCGCAACCCCACCACGATGGGCCGGGCGCCCATGATCGACGCCATGGCCATCGAGCGCCGCAGCAGCTCGAAGTCCTCGAGGTCCATGATCTCCACGCCCGAGACATCCACAATGACGGCCGACACGCTGGAGCTCTGGATGCGCTGTAGCAGGTCCTGCTGGAAGCGCCGCAGGATCTCGGTGGTTAGATCCAATTGAATCGATGCCACCAGACAACCGGAGATGACCTGCATCGGCACGGGGGGAATTTCGCTCTGCAACTCCACGAAAGGCCTCTGTGAGTTCAGGGCAGCCTGCGGATTTCCACGCTGGTCTTGCGGAATGCGTATGTGAGCGCGTCGCGCAGATTGGCCGTTGTGCTCACGTTGCCGACGTCGATGCCCAGCTCGACTACGGTTTGGGCGATCGCCGGCGAGACACCCGAGATCGTGCATTCGCAGCCCATCAGCTTGGTCGCCTTGGTGATCTTGATCAGATGGTTGGCCACGGCCGTGTCCACGACGGCCACGCCGCTGATATCCAGGATGAAGACCTTCGCTTTGGTCTCGGCGATCATCGAGAGCATGGCGTGCATGATGTCCTGGGCGCGCTTCGAGTCGATGATGCCCACCACGGGCAGCATGAGGATTCCGTCCCAGATCGCCGTCACCGGCGTGGACATCTCCGACAGCGTCTGGCTCTGCTCAGCAATCACCCGGTTCGTGCCAGTGGAGAAGGTGTCCACGACGATCGCGGTATCGAGATGCAGCAGCTTGGTGACGGCTCGGACCGCGTTGGCGTACTCCTTATCGGACAGGCTGCCGTCGTACATCGTCTCGGTCAGCAGCTTCAGAGACAGGTTCATCGCCGCGAAGTACGTCGGCAGCGGCAGCCCGATGCGGGCGTGGACCTCGCCAACGACGCGCCGCCGTTCGACGTAGCCGTCGTCCACGTTGGCTTTCAAGAAGTCCCTCCAGTAATCGAGCTGGAGCCTCTGCACGTGAGCCAGCTTCTGGGGATCCGAGAAGTATTCGTCGAACACCGGCAGGGTCCTCATCCACGAGTAGAAGCCGTCGATGTACTCGCTCAACCGGGGAGTCACGAGCTTGCCATAGGCCCGGATGCTCTCCAGGTCCTCCGATGTGATCTCGTAGAGCTTCAGGAGTTGCTCAGGCGTGCGCTCCTCGTGACTGGTGGCGCCGTACGGAGACGTCTTGCGGTCGTTGGTTACTCTCATGTGGGTTTTGGGCTTCTCCTCAACCGGCGGAAACGGTCGGAACGCCTAAGTCGGTTGGTTCATAATTACGCCGACGTATTGGGCAGAGCAGTAGGAGTCGGCTGTGTTGTTGCCTAGGGCCGAAGGCCCGTCAGTGAGTAGCCCCGCCCGTAAGGGCGGGGTTTTCAAAGGGTCCCTGACACGAGGTCCGAAGGACCGGCACTCCGGCTGTGTCGCACCTTCGGCGCTCCTTCTTAATAATGCACGTCTGATCCCGGCCTTACGGCCGGGCCTACTCTCTGGCGGCCCTTCAGGCCTCACTGCCAAGATACGTCACCGCAATTGCGAACAGCAGCACTAAGGTCATGTTCGGTCGTTGACGGTAGTCGAGTTCTGCGATCCGTCGCCGATAAGCGGCGCAACTTCGACTTCCCTGCTGTTGACTCCCGCCTGGTTGCCTACTGAGCCAAACTCTCCGCTTATCTTTGAACTGGATGTCCTAGAATCGGTCTAACTTTACGTCGATTCCTATCGATAATCAAGCTGGGTTAGCGTGACCGGGCCTATCGTACTTTGCGCCACCTCGAGCTTGCCGTTGAACATCGTTTCGATGCACGGAAGCAAAGGTCGCTTCATTCAGCGAAAAGTCGAACTCTAAACCGTTATGTCCGAGCTTATGAGAATTTTGTTCACATTAGAAGCCAGAAGTCAGAAGTCAGGAGCAAGAATGTGTTGGCCTGGTGCAGCAAATCGAGGGCTCGCTGAAGTCCGCTACTACCTGGCTGGCACACGACCTAGGTTACGGCGGACCTCAAGAAGGAAGGATGAATGTGGCTTCTGGCTTCTGACTCCTGGCTTCTGGCTTCTGACTCCTGGCTTCTTATCCTTTTGGCGGCATATCAAGGGCGCAGCCCTTGCCTGGTTATGTGATCGATGCTGAACCTGCCATCCTTTACAGTCGTCTGTGGCACACAGATAAAGTCAGAATGAAGCTCGTGCATTGAGCGCATCGATGCCGACAGTTTGGCCTTTCACCGATCCCGCCCCCCTGCGAGACGTTCCAGGATCCAGGTTAAGGACTGCCCAGTGGCCAAAATCCTCGGTCAACGCGATATCCCATGTCAGAGACTTTCACGAGGGGCTACCGGGTGATCTTCTTATTCGAGAACGAGAAAGCGCTCGCACAATTCATCAACTCGGGCTCGTCGGGTTCAGCGCAGTCGGACGCGGGGGCCAAGACCGGCACGTCAGGTGCAGACGTACTCTCGGTGGTTGCCCAATCACGAGCTACGGAGTTTGAAGTGATATCTATCCAAGCCACTCTTGAGGAGGAATGCCATGTGCCATGTTCATGGTGTCTTTGCGTTGAGCTCATTGCAGCGAGGCGTGTTCCTGGTCTTGCTCGTTGCATTGTGGAACGTCTGCGCCCAGGCGCAACAAGCGCCGGCAAGCCAACCCACTCAGACTGCCATAACCTGCGTTGCTAAACTGGGTGAACGCCGGGTCTGTACGGCCGACACAACGGCGGGGGTCGTCCTGGTGCGTTCAATCGGTGAATCCGAATGCCTCCTCGGAAATAACTGGGGCTATGACAACGCAGGCGTTTGGGTGTCGAACGGCTGCGGCGGCGAATTTGGGGTAGGTAAGCAGCAAGCGAGCGGCCCTACCAACTTCGTCGGACTGTTCGAGCCATACGGTCAATTGCGTACCCACCTGGCCACATTCAATGACGATTTGGAGGTGCAGGACAATGCCACCCGAGTTGGGATCAATTTCGCAACCTACGGCAAGGTCAAGTTGATCGCCGGAGCCGAGTGGGGAGTGAATCTCGTCCAGAGTGAGACCCAGTTTAACCTTTCCGCCGCCGGATCTGGAGACTTCGGTGTTGCCACGACTGAAACCTCTCCAGTTTTCCTGGCACGGCTTGGTTTTGTCGGTGCCGATTTGGGGCCGTTTGGCCGAGTCGCTATCGGGAAGCAGAATGCAGTGCAGTACGATATCGCCAGCTACACGACGGACCGGTTTAACGTGTTTGGCGGCCAGGGTACATCGTCCTATGTGGCGGGAACCGACGGGGGGGTTACAGGTACCGGCCGTGCCGACCGCGTGCTGAACTATCGGAACACTATTTTTGAGATCATCGAAATCGGGTTTCAGGGGCAATTTCGTGCATCCGGCAATGAGACCACAACCGATGGAGTCGGCGCTTCACTCCAATTCAAAATTCTGCCGAAGCTGAAAGCCGGCGGCACGTACACTCGCACCAACTGGTCCCCGACCCAGCAGACGTTGATACGGGGTCTGGGCGGTAATGCCGATTACATGGCGCTGGGTACCCGCCTGGATTGGCGAATGCTCGAGCTTGGATTTGTCTACTCTCACCAGCATAACGGGGACCTTGTGCGGATCCCGCTCCCGGGCACACCTAGTCTGACCACACCAGTGGCCTTTGACTCAGACGGCGTTGAACTGTACGTGCGGGCAGGGGTGGAGAAGTTTGGATTCATCGGCGGCTTCACTGCACAGCTTCCGGACAGCCAGGATCCGGTGTTGAATCCTGACTTCAGGACCCGATATCTCATCCTGGGAGCCGAATGGTTCCTTGCCCGGACCGCCAAGATCTACACGGAGAGCAAGATCGATATCGACAGTGTAGGGCCAATGGGAGAGGAGGGTTTCAGTGTGTTTACGATCGGTTTCCGGTACGACTTTTCGTGGCGCATCAGTCACCAGTAGGCAGTCTGCAGGGGGACAGGACTGGATGATGCACCGAGGTGCAGTTCTCTTGTCGTGTCTGCGACTACATCTCCGCCATGGACACGGGAGACGATTGAAGGAGGGCGGTCACGAGGAAGATGCATAGGAACATTGGTATCGGCGTAGCGGGGGTTGTCGTCATCCTGCTTGCACTCCCTCTGTTCATCGACGTGAACAGTTTCCGGCCGAAAATCGACTCGGAAATAAAGCAACGCATCAGGCATGGAAGGCGGAGATTCGGCGAGAGCATCGAAGCGCTGCACATTCATTACCGTCATGCCGGCATGCGGCGAAACTGAGTCTCAAGATGGGCAACACACATTATTACTACGCTCTTAACCGCAAAGCTGCCGAACGCGTCTTTGACCTGACGTGGAATCAGTTCCTGGAGAAATTTGGGTGGAGCGACGACAGTCAATGGGAGAGCATTGGAGGCTACCTCTCTTATTGCCTCGATGAACCGAGCTGGGAGGAGGAGCCGACGCCTAAGCAAATCGCGCCAACTCTCCGTCGGAGCATTCGGGCAACGCTGCGAGAAGAGTCGACCGGCTATTACTGCATCCTTGAGCTTAGTTATCAGCTCGGAAAGCGGTCGTTCGTCAGATCGGACATCAACGCCGAAGATCTCGAAGAAGACCTTGATGGGTTGAACATCTGTGCAGTTCGGGCATTCCTGTCCGGCGACATAGACGACCGCACGCTCTGGTGCATCTTCACGCTAAACCAGGGGGAGGAGGAGGAGGGGTCGTCAGACCTTCTCGACCGCTTCAAGACTCGTCTGACGAAACTGGATCGTCGGCGGATACTTGCAGCTATTGGGCGGTTCGGCCCTTGTGAGCCGCTTTTTGAATGGCAGCCCGCTTCGGCAGTGCTCGACGGCCACACAGTATTGTGCGAGGAAGACACGCGAAGATTTGTCCGGTTTGTCAGGCTCGCGTGGCGGCATAACTGGCCGGCTTATTCCAAGAAGTCACGCCTCCTCCGTTTTCGCAATTTCAAACTTGCCAAGAAACTGCATGCCGCATGTCCGGCATTACTCGGCAACTGCTTGGTGCATTACTGCGGGCCCTGACCAAGGAACACGAATGATCCCCAAAGAATGCAAGCGACTCCCCGACGTCGATTTCCCGATCGCGGTCGTCTCCAAACATTCTGCGCAGGAAAAATCTATTCGGCACGGCGTATGGTAAAGAAACTCAGCCGAGCCGCAAGTGAAAGATCCTCTCCATCTTAGGCCTCAGTACATCCCAGACTTTTCTCATTAACTCTTTGGGCTGTGTCACATCCTTGCAAGCAGCCGGGCGAGAACAAGAAGATCGGCTTTGGAACTTTCGCAGGCGCGTCAGTGCTTTCCTGCACCAATGCCCTGACCGTGCCTGGTGAAATCTGAGCAACTTTCTTGTGCCAGGTGCCTCTTACTCGGTGCCTCGAGGTTGTCCGGGTAGGTAATTTCTCGAGGTACTTCCGTCCTCATTTATAGGTTGGTCCTTGAGGACTTAGGCGGTAAGTCACGTCCAGATTTGGCTTAGTGAATTCATTAATGGAAGGCAAGTGTTTTTTGCAAGATGGGGTTGAGGATTAGTCAGCAGTAGTAAGTTGCCGAAGCACAGAACACACATTCCGCTTCTGCTATTCGTTTTCTTAATTCCCTTTCAACCAGAATTATATACACGGACGGTGTCCGGGAGCCGCAAGTAGACATATGTTCAGAGCCGCAAGACTGTTCCCTGCAATCTTAATTGGTTTCCTTCTGACGGGACCGATCCATGCAGCATCGCAAAATATCGTGATCGGCCAGATCTACGGCGGAGGCGGGAACTCCGGCGCCACCATCAGAAACGACTTTATCGAGCTGTTCAATCGTGGAAGCCTGCCAATCAGCGTCGCGGGTTGGACGGTCCAGTATGCATCTGCCAGCGGCAGCTCGTGGGTATCGACAGCACTAACCGGAACCATTCAGCCGGGCCGGTACTATTTGGTTCAAGAAGAGCAGGGCAATAGCGGAACCGTGAGCCTGCCCCAACCGGACGCAGTCGGCTCCATAGGAATCAGTGCAATGGCTGGAAAGGTCGCCCTCGTCAACAGCAGCACTCTGCTGACGGGTACGTGTCCTTCGAGCAGCAGCATTGTTGACTTCGTGGGGTATGGAAGCGCCAACTGCTCAGAAGGCACCCCGGCACCGGGTCTGAATAACACAACGGCGATCCTCCGGGCTGACGGCGGCTGCTCGGACACAGATAGCAATTCTTCGAACTTCTCCACCGGATCGCCCAGTCCACGTAATAGCTCATCGGCCGCCAACCAATGCGGCGGGATCCCTTCTGCGACATCGCCGTCTGGCTCAGCATCTGCCTTGCCCGCCTCTGTGACTGCCGGTGGCACAGTTCTCCTGGTGGTAACGGTCACGCCCGGGGCAAACCCGACCAGCACCGGGATCGTCGTTAACGGCAATCTCTCTCCGATCGGGTCGTCCGCTTCGCAGGTCTTTTTCGACGACGGCACAAACGGGGACGCGATTGCGGGAGACAACCGATTTTCCTTTCAGGTATCCCTGTCCAATTCAACGCCAAGCGGGCCGAAAACTATCCCAATTACGATAGGCGATGCTCAGGCTCGCAACGGAACGGCGGCGATTCAGCTGTCAGTGACTGCCATTGGACCGGGTCCTTCAGCTGACGAGGTCTATCTTGTGTTCCCGCACATTGCGGATGGTGGAGGGTATCGGACGATCCTGCTACTGACAAACCAGACAGCGGTTCCCGCCGATGCGACCTTGTCGTTTTTCTCAAGCTCAGGAGTACCCCTGACAGTAACGATCGGCTCGACGACCTCCAGCACTTTCTCACTCCAAATTGCGGCGCGTGGATCGCTCAAACTCGAAACCAGTGGCACGTCACCGAGCATCTCGACCGGCTGGGCTAAACTTACACACTCGATGGCTGTTCAACTTAGCGGTAACGCCATTTTCCAGCTGTTCAAAGGCTCCGCGCTCTTCTCCGAAGCCTCGGTTCCGGCGACATACCCGGCAGCGACTGCCGACTTCTTCGTCGATGAATCCGGCGGGTTCAATACTGGCTTTGCCATGGCCAATCCAGGATCCGGGACGACTATGGGCCAGCTGACACTCCGAAGCACTACGGGGTTGGCGTCGGGCACATACCCGTTTTCCCTCCCGTCGGGCCAGCACACGGCTGTCTTCCTGTTTCAGGTCCTGCCAGGGGCCAGCTCCGGGCGGGCGGAGATTTCTATAACAAAGGGCTCACTTGCGATCGTGGCGCTTCGCTTCCACAGTTCCTCGATCTTCAGCACAGTTTCGGTAGCCACGCCTGGATATGCACCAGCGGCGACCACAGCGCTATTTTCGCCCAATGGAGGTGTGCGTGCCCGTATCGTCTCAGAGATCGATCGGGCCCAGTCGACCCTCGATCTCGCGATCTATTCGTTTACTTCGGACGAAATCAGAAATGCGCTCGCCCGGGCCAGGAGCCGTGGAGTGACAATTCGGATAATTGCAGATACCAGCCAGGCAAACGGACAGGGCAGCGAGATCGCTAACTTGGAAAGCATGGGTTTCAACCTCAAACGCTCTTCTGGCGATTCCGGCGGCATCATGCATAACAAATACATGATCGTCGATAGTAGCCTGCTCTTGACCGGGAGCTACAACTGGTCTGCAAATGCTGAGGACAACAACTTCGAAAACGCGGTCTTCATCCAGGCTTCACCCCTGGTTCAGAACTACATCTCTGATTTCAACAGAATTTGGGCAAGATAAGGCGCTGCAAGGGCATTGTCAACTTGGCATCGTAATGGCTAGATCAGCACGAGTTTAGAAAAGGTCAGTGAAAACCCAGTGGTTCTCGATTTCTACCGATCCGCTATCAAGTTCCTGCAACATTCGAATTCGCAATTGACAGTTCAACTAGAGTCTTCAGCCCGACCGTAGCGACCGGCTCTTTCGTTCCCGGCAAATGAACCTTGCAAATGAGTAATTGAGAAATATGAACCCGTCCCAAATGAGTCTTTGGCTGGCCTTTTTCTTTCTTGCGCCTGATTCCTTCTCAGCAAGATGTATCAGCGTGAGAGACGGGGATACCATCGAAGTCCTGCGGGACAATCGGGCAATCAGGGTACGTCTCGAAGGCGTGGACTGTCCCGAACTCGGTCAGGGCTTCAGTCAGAAGGCCAAGCAGTTCACGTCCGGCCTCGTATTTGGCAAAACCGTGAAGATCCGCCCAATAGGAAATGACGAGTACGGCAGACTGATTGCCAGAGTCGTCGTTGACGGCAAAGATGTCTCCGAAGAGCTGCTCAAGGCAGGTCTGGCCTGGCACTTCAAAAAATACAACCACGACCAGGACCTGGCAGAGCTTGAGAGGAAGGCCAGTGAAGATCGGATAGGCTTGTGGTCCTTATCCAATCCGATCGCACCGTGGGATCATCGTCATCGAGCGAGTGTTGCACCCAGCGTCCCAGCAGAATCAGGTGCCGCTCGGGTTTATCACGGTAACATCAAGAGTCATGTGTTCCACGCGCCTAATTGCGCCCAGTACAATTGCAAGAACTGCACGACAGAACTGCCATCGCGTGAAGCTGCTGTTGCAGCGGGATTCCGCCCCTGTGGTATTTGCAGGCCATAAATAAATCGATTGCGTTTTTTTGGAGGTCTTTATGGGACTACGATTCCGGCGAAGCGTACGTCTTTTCCTGGCGTCCGGCTGAACTTCAGCCGCAGCGGCATAAGCACGACCATCGGTACACGCGGCGCAACGATGACATTTGGCAAGCGAGGAACTAGCTTGGGACGGGAGACTAGAGTAGTGGACCATATTAAAGGTCGCCTAAATAAACTTAATTATGATAGACAATTAAAGACTCCCGCAGCTCCGAATAACTCAATGGATGGATGGCGCGAATTTCTAACGTGAACGTCACGTATCGATTAAACTATAGTTGTTCGTGGGGTAAGGAAAAAGGCGACAGAAGCATTGAGTGCAAACAGCTCGAACTTTCATGAATCCGTCCGGTGTTCGCCGATTAGTTAATACTCAAACTTCATTACTTGGGTCCAGCTATTTCATAAGTATGGATCTTGTTCGAAATGAGCGATACCGTAATTGAGGCATGCCGCACCAACGCCGCGAGTGACGAACCTTGCTTGAGTTCCATGGCTAACGTAACAGTCCCAGCACGGTTGCGAGGCTCGTCGAGGGTATCACGGCCCGGCTGCCCAGTATGTGGCCGTCTCGGAATCTTGCGGGGCCTCCTTCCGCGGGCCCGTTAGCTCGCACAGCATTGAGTAGCCGCGGACCACCAGCTCCGCGTCCCCGTCGGTCGTCAAGACCTTCAATTATGCGAGCATAGTTGGCCGACTGAGTTGTCCTTCTCAAAGGGAAACGACCTCGATGGATGGCATGCGATGCGAGCGTTCGTAGATGATCGAGTCGTGGAAATAGGGCGGGCGCATCTCGTGTCGCTCGCACGAGTCTGGAGGCACCCACGCGTCTCCCGCCTGCAAATCGCGGTCAACCCGCATCTCAAGTCGACAATCGCACGATGGTTGCCGCCCAGCAACGTTCTCGAGATCAGCCCAGCAGCAGAGTCGCGAGATGCGCCAGGGCTCCGCGAGATCATCGCTCACGAGGCTGCGCACGTTGTCGTGTGGGATCAGTCGGGCCGCGCGGCGCGGCCACACGGTCCGGAGTGGGCGGCGCTGATGCGCACCGCCGGCTTCGAGCCGCGCGCAACCCTGGTACGCTGCGGACACCGACGTGGCACGTACGACCGCATCCGGATCCGTCACTTCTGTGCCGTCTGCCATTTTTCCAGGTTCGCGAAACGCCGGATGTCGCGCTGGCGGTGTCCGGAATGCCGGGCCATTGGGCTTGAAGGCAAACTCAGGACGGAACGCGTGCTCCAGCCGGTAACCGATCACATGCTTCAGTCAGAGTGCCCATTCTGTAACCTAGATCCGGACCGCCTCTTCCTGCAAGCCGAACTCATCGTCGGCGTGTGGGACGCGTTTCCCGTGGCCGCCGGACACGCGCTGTTGGTTACACGTCGCCATGTGGCGAGCTGGTTCGATGCGACCGCCCAAGAACGACAAGCGCTGACCGAAGCGATCGACTCCGCACGCCAGGCGATTCTGCAGCGTCATGCACCCGACGGTTTCAACATCGGCGTGAACGTTGGCGAGGCGGCGGGTCAAACAGTCTCTCACCTGCACGTTCACGTTATTCCCCGATACCGCGGCGACGTTCCCGACCCGCGCGGCGGGATGCGGCACGTGATCCCTGGTCGCGGCAACTATCTCGCCGAACCCCAGCGAGGCGCCGATAGCGGGCGCTACCTGATCACGGGCGGCGACGATCCGCTCCTGCCGCACATCATCTCGCAGCTCGCGACCGCCGACCGGGCCGACATCGTCGTGAGCTTCGCGCTCCAGAGCGGCGTGGATCGTGTGTTCGAGCACTTTCGCGACCTTCTGGATCGAGGCGGGCAACTGCGCATCCTCACCGGCGACTACCTGGGGATCACGGAACCGAACGCGCTGATGCGCCTTCTCGACCTTGAGGGCAATATCGAGCGTCGGGTGTTTGAGACCGCCCCAGTCCACGACGTGTCTGACATTCGCCCCGACACCGTGACCGTACGGTCCTTTCATCCGAAGGCATACATCTTCGGACACGGAAGGGAGCGGCGCGGCCTTCATCGGCAGCTCGAACTTGAGCGCATCGGCCCTGACGAGTGCGGTGGAGTGGAACTACCGAGTCATCTCATCTCGCGATGGCGCTGGATTCGCCGATAGCGTCGCCGCTTTCAACGCGCTGTTTCGGCATCCCTGCACGAAAGACCTGACTGCCGACTGGGTGGACCAGTATCGCGAAAGGCGACCTGTTCAGGGGTCGATTGTCGAAGCGGCCGACGTCGCACCCGAGGCCGCCAAGCCGCCGGTCACACCGACGCACAGTGCAGCGAGCAGCCCTCGACGCGCTGGAGCAGACTCGGGCGGCTGGGAACAAGGCCGGCCTCGTTGTCCTGGCGACGGGTCTTGGAAAGACATGGCTCTCAGCCCTCGATACCAACCGGCCCGAGTATCGCCGTGTGCTGTTCGTTGCCCATCGCGAGGAGATCCTGAACCAGGCGCTCGACACCTTCCGACGCGTGCGACCGGAGGCCCGCTTGGGCCATTACAGCGGAGACGCGAAGGACCCGAACGCCGACGTCGTGTTCGCGTCGATCCAGACCCTCAGCCGAAGAGAACATCTCGAGCGGTTCTCGCCAGACGCTTTCGACTACATCATCGTCGACGAATTCCACCATGCCGCCGCCGCGTCGTACCGCAAGTTGATCGCCTACTTCCAGCCAAAGTTCCTGCTAGGGCTGACCGCCACACCTGAGCGGAGCGATGGAGGTGATCTGCTGGCGCTCTGCCAACAGAATCTTGTCTACCGATGCGATTTGGTCGAGGGCGTGCGCAACGGTCTGCTCGCGCCATTTCACTACTACGGCGTTCCCGATGACGTGGACTACGCGAACATCCCGTGGCGGAGCACGCGGTTCGACGAAGAGGCGCTCACGGCTGCTGTCGCCACACAGCGGCGGGCCGAGAACGCCCTCGAGCAGTTTCGAACCAAGGGGGGCACGCGCGCGCTCGGCTTCTGCGTGTCGCAGCGACACGCAGACTTCATGGCGGCATTCTTCAAGGACAGAGGCATCCGCGCCGTAGCGGTCCATTCAGGTCCCACATCTGCGCCGCGGGCCGCCTCGCTCGAGCAGCTCGAGGCCGGTGATCTGGACATCGTGTTCGCCGTGGATATGTTCAACGAGGGCGTCGACCTACCAACGCTCGACACCGTGATGATGCTTCGGCCGACCGAGTCAAAGATTCTCTGGCTCCAGCAGTTCGGCCGGGGGTTGAGGAAGGCGCCCGGCAAGGAGCGACTTGTGGTGATCGATTACATCGGCAACCACAGAGTTTTCCTGCTCAAGCCGCAGACGCTGTTCGGCCTCCGATCCGGCGACCGGGAGATCTTCAATCTGCTCGAGCGTCTGCGAAACGGCACCCAGGAGTTGCCGCCCGGTTGTGAGGTCACGTACGAACTGGAGGCCGTGGAGATCCTCAAGCAGTCTGTTGCGTCGCACCACGACACAAGACGATGCGTTAGAACGGTACTACCGTGACTTCAAGACGTTGCACGGCATCAGGCCCACGGCGACGGAAGTCTACGAAGACGGGTACAACCCTCGCGCGGTTCGCAAACGAGCCGGGTCGTGGACCGGGTTCGTCGCCTCGATGGGCGATCTCGATGCAACGCAGCAACGCGCGTTTGAGAGACACGAAGCATTCGTGAATGCGCTTGACACGACGGAAATGGTGAAGAGCTACAAGATGCTCGTCCTGCTCGCGATGCTGAACGCGGATAGGTTCCCAGGCTCTATCGGCATCGATGAACTGGCCGACCACGTTGCGCAGCTCGCCACGCGCACGACCAGGGCGTCGGCAGACATCGGGTCGGCACTCAATGACCGGAAGGCATTGATCAGGCTGCTCGAACAGAACCCGCTTGCGGCGTGGGCAGGAGGAAAGGGCACGGCGGGTGTCTCGTACTTCAGCTATCGCGACCAGGTCTTTCAAACGACCTTCAGTGTCGAGGCGGACACGGCCCCGGCGCTCCAGGAGCTGGTGCGCGAGCTCGCGGAGTGGCGACTCACGGAGTACCTCGATCGTGCGCAGACGCAAACGGCTGGATTCTCGACGTTGAAGGTGAGCCAGTCGAACGGGAGCCCCATCCTGTTCTTGCCGCCAGAACCCGAGCGAAGCGACCTTCCCGAGGGCTGGACCGATGTGTTGGTCGATGACGCAGCGTATTCCGCGAACTTCGTCAAGGTGGCGGTCAACGTCGTTCGGGAATCGGGAGACGAGGACAACCATCTCCCGCAGATTCTGCGTCGTTGGTTCGGTCCGGACGCCGGCGCGCCCGGCACACGACACGCCGTCGCGCTTGAACTGAAAGACAACGGCTGGCACCTCATGCCGCTTGGCCGCCGAAGCGGAGAGTTGCAGCTTTGGCAGAGCTATTCGAGAGAAGAGATCCCACCCTTGTTCGGCTTCGAGTTTTCGACTGCGATCTGGAATGCCGGATTCGTGAAGAGACCAGGCCACATGTTCCTACTCGTAACGCTCGACAAGTCCGCTCACGGATCGGAGTTCCAGTACAAGGACCACTTCATCAGCCGAAGCGAGTTCGAGTGGCAGAGCCAGAATCGAACTGGCCAAGACAGCGGTGACGGCCGGGACATTCGTCACCATGTCGAGCGAGGATTCGCTGTCCACTTGTTCGTCCGAGGCCAAAAGAAAATGGCGCTGGGGGCGCGGCGCCGTTCGTCTACTGCGGCGACGTGCAGTTCTTGGAGTGGCACGGCGATCGACCGATTACGGTCAGATGGAAGCTTCCGACTGACGTACCCGACTCGGTCTGGGCCTCTCTTGGTGGTACAGATTGACACGCAATGTAGATCCGCCACCTGCCGGGAAGCATTTCGCTCTGAACCAACGTAGGACCAAGAAGACGCCCCCGGCTTCATCGGATCCTCTTGAGATGTTCTTGACCGAGATCGACTCCACAGCCGCAGTCAAAGGTTCTCGGGATCCGCTCCGGCTCGGGCCGGGGTCGAGCCTGTTCGGCGGAGGGTTGTCGGAAACCTGACAACCGTGACCGGTTCAGTGCCGGGGTTCACGACGACGCTGCTCGGGTACCGAATCAGGATGCCGAAAATGGTGGATCATATCGTGCGAGTTACACAACCTGTGGCTCTGCGGACAGCCTGCATGGCTGATTGCTGTTGCTTACGAGAGCTACTTCGAATTATTCTTCAATATCGTTTCCTGGGTACTCCTCCCCCTTAGTGCTGATGTCGCGGCTGTAGCAACGCCCGATTCGAGCTTGTCGAAATACGCACAGTCTTGTGTCGTACGGAGACTCGTAGTCCACGAGAGCTCATCGCAACCCGGATTACGGTTGGAGTTGACCAACACCACACCGCAAAACGTTTATGCCTCGCACTACAGCTCGCCGCGCGGCGTCTGGGAGATCTCTGACAAGGGTCGGGCCTTCCTGGAGGGACGAAAATGATCAGAGCGAAAGAAGGGGCGAATCAGGCACGTGGAAGGAGGGATTCTGTCAGATCGCTCGCTCCCGGCGCCAAGCTACTGCCGGCTCACCATCTCACAATCCGAGTGCCCTGGCACGATGGGGGTTGGACAGGTTCGGTCTGTACGCGACCGCTCGAAAACACGAGCTGCCTGGTACTGCCCCGCATTGGCAAGAGTAAGCGCGAAGCCGTTGAAGGGCGATGCGCCGGACAGCGACTCGACCAGCTGGCCGGAGGTGACCTGCCACCCTGCGTAGGCGAGCGCGTGTCGTTTATGGCTCCCTTCGAGCTGACTCGTATTATGCAGCATCCCTACGTGGAAACGAATCCTGAAACTCACGGGCATTTCGCCCCCACGCGCTTCGTGCAGCCTGCGTACTCCGCCGCGTGTGTTCCTTTCCGATGGATGCTACGCGGCAAGGTCGAAGGCAATCCGAAGAACGACGACCTCGGTCTCGCCGAGTCACTGAAGCTCGGCTGGACGCCAGATCGAGAACCCAAGCTCAAGTTCGAAACCCCATGGGTGCAGGACCGTGACAACCAGCTCACGCTGCTGGACACATTCTTCGGCGCTTTGCGACCGGAGGAATCGCTGTGTTTTTTCTATGCTAAACGAACACCGCTGTCTGAGCAGTCGCGGCGGGTGATCGTGGGCGCCGGGCGGGTTCTCTCAGTGGGTGCAGCCCTCGAGTACTCATACAGAGTGGTCAAACCGCCACTGCGGTGCATGCTGTGGGAGCGCAACGTGGGGCACTCGATCCGTCCTGGGTACACCGACGGTTTCCTGTTTCCCTACAAAGAGGTACTGCACCTCGCACACGACACCGGGATCGACCCTGAGGAACTCGTTTGCTTTGCACCCGACGAACATTTCTCCGAATTCTCCTATGCCTCGGAACTGCTGACCCATGACGGAGCCGTTGCCTCGCTCGTGTCGTGCGCCGCGGTACTTCACCGCATCCAGGAGCGAATCGAAGGGCCGTGGAAAGCGGCCTTGCGGTGGATCGACAGAGAGCTCAATCGGCTGTGGCGAGCCCGGGGAGCATTTCCGGGCCTGGGGTCGGCCCTCTTCGCCTTCGGCTACGAGTGGGGTTTCCAGCATGGCAGTCTGCTCGCCTATGAAGTAGAGCTCGAGCGCGAGCGTACGGGCGGTGGCAACCCATGGGAACTGGTGGACGCCTTGATAGATAATCCGGCGCGGCTCCAGAGTCCCGTTGCAAAGCTCTTATCCCCGAGTCTGCGAAAAGGCTGGAAGAGTCTCCCGGCGAGCGTCGTGCCTTGCTCCAGCTTCTGAGCCGATGTGCGATCACCGAGGATCAGGCACTACGTTTATACGATCCGACGGAGCGACGTGACGCCGGGGTCGAGGTCAGCGACAGCGAACTCCTGGCAAATCCTTTCTTGCTCTTCGAACGGGATCGCCAAAGTTGGAATCCCGTTGTCTTCGGGGGGTCGACCGCGGGCTTTTTCCGGACGAGGCAGTACGGCAGGAGTTCCCGGTGCCGGACCCGAGCCGAATCGACGATCCGGCCGATCCTCGGCGCGTACGCGCGCTTGTAGCCGAATTGTTGGAGGAAGCCTCACTGCAAGGGCACACCGTGTTGCCGCGAAGCTGGGTTATCCGTCGCGCGCGCGACCGGGCGCTTCAGCCTCCCTGTCCGCTAGGTGAGAACATTCTAGATGTGAGCGAAGAGAACTTCGCGCCGATCATTGAGCGTGTTGCGACGCGCGGCGGCGAGGCAGCTTACCAGATCGATCGACTGGTCGAATGCCGCAAAATCATTCGCCGAGAGGTAAGCGGTAGAAAGAAGGGCAAACTCCACTCGGCTTCCCACAATTGGCGTGCCCTTGTGGAGCAGGACCTCCGTATAGGCCTGGTGCGGATGCTGAAGAGAGGATCGTAGAAAATCGGGCACGGGACGAGAAAGCAGCAGCGCTCGAGCAGCTCTACCGTTCCCGACTGTCAGTATTGGTCGGCCCGCCGGAACGGGAAAAACAACTCTCTTGCGAATGCTTTGCAAGCTTAGTGAGGTAAAAGCAAAGGGAATCCTCCTGCTCGCACCCACGGGCAAGGCGCGCGTTCGGCTCGAAGAGCTAACCGAACTCCGCGGCAAGGGACTTACCCTGGCTCAATTTCTAAACCGCTATTCTCGTTATGACACGGAGACCGGAACGTATTTCCCAAATCGAAGCGCGCCAAAGTGCGGGGACTTTCGTACTGTAGTCGTCGACGAATGCTCGATGCTTACCGAAGATCAGCTTGCGACCCTCTTTGATGCTCTGACGAACGTAGAGCGCTTCGTGATGGTGGGAGATCCGCGCCAACTACCTCCTATCGGCGCAGGCCGTCCGTTCCTGGATATTGCAACTGACTTGGCACCGGCGAACGTTGAGTCAATCTTCCCGCGGTGCGGGCAGGGATACGGGGAGCTGACAGTCCCACGCCGGCAAACGGCTGGAAGTGAAGGCATGCTGCTTGCTTCCCACTTTAGTGGCAGACCGCTCGATCCGGGCTCGGATGAAATCTGGGATCGCCTCGCGTCGGGCGGCAGCGATCGGCTACGCATTGTGCAGTGGAACGATCCCCAAGATCTGCAGGCGAAGATCATTGCCAAGTTGGTCACGACTCTACACCTAACGGGACCCGAGGACGAATTGGGCTTCTAGGTCTCGCTCGGTGGCTCGCAATTCAGGGACCTGACCCGTGCGTTTTTTTCGACTCGATACGGTGAAAACCCGGGTGCTGCTTCAAAAACAGACGCTTGGCAGGTTCTCTCGCCCGTACGCGGGGGTCTCGATGGTGTCGATGCTCTCAATCGCTCGATCCAGGAACGTTTTCGCCGTCAATGGCGGGAGATGGCGAACGCAGAGGGTTGGGGGCGGGAAGTTGCCGAAACCTTTTGGTGCACAGTCGATCCTTTACGGGGATAAAGTCATCAACATTGTCAACCAGAAGCGACGCGACGTCTGGCCAGAAGTTGAGGGCGAGGCGTACATCGCAAACGGTGACCTCGGCATTGTGGTCGGTCAATATAAGGGCCAAAGTCCAAGCTCAGGGGATTACCTGCTAAGTTGGAAGTTGAGTTCGCAGGTCAGCTCGGACACAAGTATGGCTTCTGGAAAGGCGAGTTCGGCGATGAGGCGATGAACCCTTTGGAACTTGCTACGCCCTAACCGTCCACAAGACACAAGGAAGCGAATTCGGGATCACATTTCTGGTGTTGCCAAATCCATGTTGGCTGCTCTCGCGTGAGCTACTCTATACCGCTCTCACTAGGCACCGTGAGTGCCTTGTCATTCTGCACCGGGGACCGACACTGATTTCCGTCGCTACGCTAGTGAAGAACATTCGGAAATTGCCAGACGGATGACCAACCTATTTGTAGATCCGTTCCCGCGGGAGGTTGTCGTTGGCACGACAACACGATTCCTCGAAGATGGCCTCATCCACCGCACCGAACAAGGACGCCTCGTGCGGTCGAAGTCCGAGCTTGTCATCGCCGACAAGCTCTATGCACGTGGGATTGAGTATGCTTACGAACAGCCATTGCCGTTGTCCAACGGGCGCGTGCGCTACCCGGATTTCACCATTGCGGATCATGCCCGCGGCGTGACTTTTTATTGGGAGCACCTCGGACTTCTCGACGACCCACGCTATCGAGCCCGATGGGAGCGGAAACGCGCGGAATACTTGGCGGCCGGAATCTTGCCGTGGCAGGACGGCGGCGGTCCTGAAGGCACGCTCATTGAAACCAGTGATGACCCGGGCGGTGCGCTCGACGCCGGGAGAATCGCGAAAGTCATCGAGGAGGTGATCCTCGTTTGAACATGATTTCAAATCACTGAACATCAATTCCCATGCCATGGAGATAATGAACTGTGCCACC
>CAWHCF010000049.1:0-482681 GCA_963827655.1 uncultured Acidobacteriota bacterium | reverse complement strand
ATACTTGATGATCGGGCAGGGTCGATCTCATTTCCGAGTCGAGGACCTAGTTGCGCTCGCCGATCTGCTGAGAGGGATTGATTCATAAGGAGGGTTATGTCAATCATATTTCGTCCATACTGTCAATTTGATTACTCCACATGAACCGGACGGGTAATTACGGATTGTTTATATCATATGCTCAGATACCCGTGTATAAATACGTGTATAGATGGATTCTATATGAAATTGTTCTTGACAGTATACCAGTGTGTGTATTAAATAAGATTGACATGCCGGTCAAACCTTTAGATGATCCAAAGCTCAAGTCCCTGCGAGAACAACGCGCGCTCCATCGCCACCCTGAGAATGTCCAGGACGAAACTTTCCGTTCTGTTGATTTTTTCGATCCCCGGGACCTTGTACAGGTGAGATACGAGATGCTCCGCCGCCACCGCATTGATGGCAAGGCCGTCTCGGATGTTGCCCATTCGTTCGGGGTCAGCCGGCAGGCCTTCTACGTCACGGATGCAAGTTTTCTAAACCGCGGCCTTCCAGGGCTGCTGCCGCGGCGACGCGGCCCGAGGCGTGCCCATAAGTGCACGGACGAGATCCTGGATTTCGTGGATCAGTGGCGTCAGACAGCCGACGGCAAAGAGACCATTGTCGAAGCGGTACGGCATCGCTTCGGCGTGACCATCAATCCTCGTTCTATCGAGCGTGCCCTGAAGCGGCGCAAAAAAAACCGCCGACGAAACTGGAGACCCAAGGCTGATGTTTTTTCGATCGGATCCGGGCTTTATGGTGGATCAGTACGAGGCACTTCGCAAACAGGCGCTTGACACCGACTCAGTCGTACGCCGAGGGCATGGGCTTGCACTTTTTCTGACCCGCGGAATGCCGGGTTGGCTCACTGCGCTTGCTGTATTGGCGCAGTCGGCGGAAAGGCCGTACCATCCGAACGAGAGGGGATCATCAGGTTGCAAGCCGAATCTCCCCTCTTCTGTACAGTCCGACTTCACATCCGTATTGGCTGACATGGTCCTTGCTTTACATCTGGAGACAACGACATGAACGCGCAGACAAAGGTCACCGCCGACCACCTACGAAAGCAGGCGATCCTCTATGTCCGGCAATCTACGTTGCATCAAGTGAAGGAGAATCGTGAGAGCACCGCACTGCAGTACGACCTCAAGCGCCACGCACAGGAGCTCGGCTGGAGTGTCGAACAGACTGTTGTGATCGACGAGGATCTCGAAGAATCTGCTGCCACCGCTACCGACAGGAGCGGGTTCCAGCGCCTGGTAGCGGAGGTCACTTTGGGACGGGTGGGACTCGTGATGGGATTAAACGCATCCCGTCTCGCCCGGAACAACGCGGACTGGCATCGGTTATTGGAGATCTGTGCGCTGACAGGGACGCTCATCGTAGACGAAGATGGAGTCTACGACCCAAACCATTTCAACGATCGTCTGCTCCTCGGGCTGAAGGGTACGATGAGCGAAGCGGAGCTGTACATGCTGCGGGCCCGACTCATAGGCGGTCTGCTCAACAAAGCTCGACGCGGAGAGCTGTGGGTACGTCCGCTCACTGGCTACGTCTACGACGAGAGCCAAAGACTCGTGTTCGACCCGGACGAGCAAATCCACAGTGCGGTACGGCTTCTCTTTGAAACTTTCCGTCGGACCGGATCAGCCGGGCAAGTCGTGAAGTACTTCTCAAAGCATTCGATCCTTTGGCCCAGCCGACTTTTTGAAGGCAAAAGAGCCGGCAAGGTGGTCTTCGGGAAACTGCAGCGCGGCATGGTTCTGAATATCTTGCATAACCCTCGCTACGCTGGAGCGTTCGTTTACGGGCGCACACGGACAAGGAAGGGGCCGGATGGTAGGATGCACATCTGTTTACTGGCACATCAGGACTGGAAGGTTTTTCTGCCCGACGCCCACCCTGGTTACATCTCCTGGCAGGAGTACGAAACCAATCAGGCCAAGTTGCGCGAGAATGGGCACAGCGACGGTAGGGACCGTCACAAGGGACCCGCCCGCGAAGGCAATGCCCTGCTGCAGGGGTTGGTACTGTGTGGTCGTTGCGGTTTGCGCATGACGGTGCGATACAGTGTCCGCAAGGGCCATCAGATATCGAACTATGTCTGCGCCCGGCGGGGCATTGAGTCGGCGGGGCCTATGTGCCAGTGCATTGTTGGCCTCGCGGTTGATGGAGCGGTCGGGCAGGCTACGGTTGAGGCCGTGACGCCCGCGACACTGGATGTGGCATTGCAGGTTTTCGAAGAACTACGCGCGCGCAAAGCTGAGGTGGACCGCCTCCGGCGTGCTCAGGTCGAACGGGCGAGAGAGGAGGCGGAACTGGCCCAACGTCAGTATATGCTGGCACGGCCGGAGAACCGACTTGTTGTGGACACTCTCGAGCGACAATGGAATGAAAGCATGGCGAGACTTGCTCAGGCGGAGGCGGAATACTCACGTGCCACGAAGGCGGACGGCACCCTGGAGCTGAGCACTGAGGTCAAGGAACGTATTGGAGCTTTGGCATCAGACTTTCCTCGAGTGTGGAAAGATCCGAGGACGTCAGCGCGTGATCGCAAGCGCATGTTGAGGCTCCTGATCGACGACGTGACACTGGCACGGGACGGAGAACTGATCCGTGTACACATTCGTTGGAAAGGTGGGGCAACCACCTCGCTCGATGTACCACGGCCCCACACCTGCTTCGAACTTGTCCGCACTCCTGCTGCAGTCATAGAAGAGATCCGCGTCCTGGCGACAGGACAGGCCGATGATCAGATTGCATGCACTCTCAACTCTCGCCGTTATCGCTCAGGGACAGGAAAAAGTTTTACGGCATCCAGGGTGAGGTATATCCGTTTTGCTTATGGCATTGAGAGCTATTGCCAGCACCTACAGCGTAGTGGTTGGCTCACCTTGCCTGAGATTGCACGCAAGATCGGAGTGCATCCCCACACCGCCAGGATCTACGCAAAAGAAGGGATTCTGCGTGCCGTTCGTGCTAATGGCAAGGATCTGCTGTTCCAACCGCCGACGGGCCCATTACCATGTGCTCACCCCGCCAAAGAGGATCGTCGTCGTGTACCTCACGGACTTCACTCATCAGATGAGGAATGAGGCGCAGTATGAGTAATGATCCATCAGGTGATCGAGAAGCTCTCTGCGACAGCTTCCGATCCAGCGTTCCGCGACTCCATTCTGCCACGGGCTTGCAGGGCTTATGTGCACGGGTTTTATGCCGTCCGCTCTCAGCATATCGGTAACCTCCTGGCCAAACTTGGAATCACCATCCAGGATCGCGTAGCGGTACGGACAGGATTCCGGAAAGGCTTCTCTCAGTTGCTGCACTATCCAGGGGCCGGTTGGGTGTTCCGTGACGTTGAAATGGAGAATCTTGCGTCGATCGTGTTCGATGACGAAGAAACAATACAAGACTCGGAAAGTGAGGGTCGGCACGGTGAAGAAGTCCATGGCCGTGATGACCTCGCGGTGATTGCGCAGGAAAGTAGCCCAGAGTTTCCGTGCCTGCTCGGGAGGAGACAAGCGCCGGATGTAGCGAGAAACTGTGCGTTCAGAGACTCGAAGCCGAGCTTGAGAAGTTCACCATGAATCCGGGGAGCGCCCCATGTGGAATTCTCCTTCACCATCCGCCGGATCAGAGCTCGAACCGCGGCATCGATCTTTGGCCTGCCAAGGCTCTTTGGGCGCGAGCGAAGGCGCCAGAACAACCGAAAGCCAGCCCGATGCCAGGCGACAACGGTTTCTGGTTTGACGATGATCAGGATGTTGCTCCATGCAGGCCAGAGGCGGCGGAGCAGGATCCAAAATATTCGATCCTGGATTCGCAGCCGAGGGTGAGGCTGTTTTCGCTTGAGTATGCCCAACTGCTGACGGAGGGCAAGGATCTCGAGGCCGAGGTTGTAGCGCGAACGGAAGAATGCGCTGAGGCAGGTGAGAAGCTGATAAAAAATGGAATCATGGGTACGGATTTATAGCATAGGGGTCCGTTCCGGCGCCCGCATTAATTGCTTGAATTTGCTGCCTCACGGAGTTTTGACGACACACCACGGGTGACGAAACGGGACTTCGACCGGATTTGCGCCCAGCCTGGACGATGAAGAGGTCGGGTTCACGAGATCGGTAAGCAAGAGAATCGCTGTGTCAGTTTTTGTGCCACTTTTTTCGTCGAACTTGGATGATATTGCCTCGCCTGGGCATAATTCTTGTAATTTCTGGAGAGTCCCGAAACCCTGAATCGGCGCGGGATTCGGCACCGATCCATAGAAAGAAAAGGGGTCTGAGCTCTTGGCCCTGACCCCACTGGCAGTCAGGAGGTCAGGGTTCGATCCCCGTCAGCTCCGCCATTCATTTCGCTGCAGTTGGGTCGCAGTAGAATGAGGAATTCCGATCTAGCCCGGGAAAATGGGCCCTCGGCACTGTGCTTATCACTGTGTCTGTCGCGACAAAAAAAAGCGAAAAATACCCAACAATACCCAAGATCCAGGTGAATACAACATCCTTTCAAGTCAAATAATTGCGAGATTTGCAAGGTGCCGAGGGGGCGACTTAAAATCCTGGGCCCCCGCAAGGGCGTGCGGGTTCGAGTCCGCCCTCGGCGCTATTTCCAATTTGAAGCTATCAGCCGCTCCCGGGTCGGATTTCAGCGACGAAGGTCAGCAACTCCTAGCCAGATCCGAGCCGAGCACGGTCACTTTACCCCCTCAAAATTGTGCATGAAATTGTGCATACTAGAACCAAAATCACCCCATTCTAACCTACTCCACCAAACTTTTGCAATTTGGCAAGTGTTTGACAAGTAATGTGGTTACAGGATTTACGATGCTGCAGATTCTGGTTTAGGAAACCGTTGCTCTATCCAACTGAGCTACAGGCGCACTAGTAGAATCAATCAGTTGCCGGCAGATTTAACATATCGGCGCGCTGAAAATGGCTGACTTTGCCCGCCGCCGCATCCAGGCGCTTGGCGGCATCGAAGAGATCGCCCTCGCTGACGATGTTATGGCCGAGCTCGAACGAAAGGCCAGCTGCCTGGCGAAGAAACGAGACAAGATGATCTCGTTGGGTCCGGCGAGCATCGGAATTTGGTTGCGCAAAAGGTAACAACCAAACGCCAAAAACAAGAAACCAGATGATACTGATTCTCTCTTTCCGGCTTTCTCTTTAAGAGTTATGAAGCAACAACTTCCGGATAGTTAGATTTTTCGGTGAGTCACTACGGGAAAAAGAAATGGTTGACGTCAGACAACTGCGAATGGATCGCGCAACTGCTCCAACATGGGTTGTTGCGCGGCAGCTTTGTACCCCCCTCGTCCAGTCCGAGAACTGCGAGACCTGACGCGCCACCGGAGCAAATTGAGCCAACAGCGAGCGACGGTAGCCAATCGCGTTCAGAAGGTACTGGAGGACGCCAATATCAAGCTAGGTTCGGTAGCCAGTAACGTATTGGGGCGATCCGGCGTGGCCATCTTGCAGGCTTTGATTGCCGGTCAACAAGATGTGGTGGTGCTGGCCGACATGGCCCGAGGCCGCCTGAAGAGCAAGACGAACCAATTGAGAAAGTCTCTGGAGGGTCGCTTAACGGATCACCACCGTTTCTTGCTGGGCGAGTTGATGAACCACAGTGCAGTATCTGGACCAAACCATCGCCCGAGTCTCCGCAGAGATTGAAAGGCGTATGGCTCCGCTTCAGGAGTCTGTACGCTTGTACGATTCCTGGGATTGACCGACGAGCCGCGGAAAACCTGATCGCGGAACTAGGTCCCGACATGAGTCAGTTCCCCACCGCCAGGAACTTGGCCTCGTGGGCCCGAATGTGCCCGGGACAAAACGAGAGCGCAGGCAAACGCCGGTCCGTCAGAACCCGCAAGGGGAGTCGTTGGCTGCGCCGCAGCTTATGCGAAGCAGCCTGGGCTGGCAACCGAACGAAGGGCACCTATTTGAAAGCCCAATACCACCGTTTGGCGGCTAGGCGCGGACGGAAACGAGCCATTATGGCTGTGGGACATACGATCCTGATCGTAGTCTACCGCCTCCTAAAACATCGCGCAGTCTACCAGGAACTGGGAGAGAACTTTTTTGACCACCTCCAAAGGGATCGTCTGGCTCGTTACTTGGTAAAGCGTCTCGAGAAGTTGGTACATAAAGTTACGCTGGAGCCGCACGCTGTTTAGCAATCCTCGATTTTCGAGATAAGCGGCTTGACGACACCGCCGGATGTTCAATCGAACGATTTGCGGGCAAAGTCTGCTAAAATACCTCAGCTCGGATCATAATCCGCTGTTTCGGTTCCACCAATGGCAAGCCAATCTTCGAGTACTCGAGATGACGGAAATCAAGACTGTCCCTTACCTGCCGCTCTCGCATCCGTTCGTAGAACGCCTTATCGGTACGGTTCGGCGCGAACACCTCGACCGAATTCTATTCTGGACCACGACAGATCTGGAGACGAAGCTACTTGATTTCCAACATTACGATAACGGTCATCGAACGCATTCCGGGCAAGCGAATAGGGCTGAGCAATGGCTCAGCGCGTCAGACTCGCCCGTTCACCTTTGAATAGTCCGGTTTCAATTTGGGTGCCGCGTTTGAAAATCGGAAAGTCGAAGGATTGGGACAATTCGTCCTGGACGCGTGAACGGAATGACGCCGAATTCAGAATTCGCCAGGAACAGGTACTGAGAAAGAAGAGCGATGAACGTTAACGGGGCTTGCCGTGAACAGTGAAAATCCGATCCAGTCGATGCCGCGGCACCTTGCGTGTGCAGAAACATGGGCCGGTAGCGAGCGTGCCGCGAGTCTGGTCGAACTGCCAGGTTTAACTGCATGGGTGCATTCGGTGCCGGTGGGGCCAACTCACACTGGCGGCGATGTCCACTACGTGTCCGTGTGTCCGAGTTGCATCGTTTCGCGGATCGCGCTTGCGGATGTGAGCGGCCACGGACAGGCAGTGGCGGTGTTCGGCGAGAAGCTCCGAAACCTCATGCAGCGGTACCTTCGCGACCTGGAACAGATCGCACTGATGCGGGATCTCAATCAGGCGGTTCGAGAAGGACTTGGCGACGGGCACTACGCCACGATGGTGGCACTTGGGTGGCACGGCCGTCGGGGTCTGGTGGTAATGACGAACGCGGGGCACCCTCCTCCTCTTTGGTATCGTGCCTCGCGCGACGAGTGGAGCTGGCTTGAAACGCAACGCGCGAGCGAGCGAGGGCGACCGGCGGGTCTGCCGCTTGGCCTGCTCCCCGACGTCACCTACGACCGGTTAATCGTCAAACCGCAATCAGGCGACCTGATGGTGCTATACAGCGACGGCGTCTCCGAAGCCACCAGTCCAGCTGGAAATGAACTCGGTCGGGACGGCCTGATGAATATGGCGCGCGCGCTTGACTCCAGCTCCGCCGAAGCACTCGGCACTCAACTCGCGTCAGCACTCCGGGCCTTTCGCGGAGACGGAGAGCGTCTGGATGATGAGACGATCATCGTCATGAGAAGGAATGATATCTGACGGCGCTTAGGCGCAATGAGTAGACAGCATTCGTAACCCGAAGAAGCGATAGCCAAAGAGCATCAAGATGGACCACCATGTCGTCGCAAGTCAAGGTTGCGCCCCAACCCAAGTCAATGAATCGCCAAAATGCCTTACCTATCGACCTTGATCACGGCCAATCGCTCAGGCCACAAGGGTGGGTTTAGTCTGGTTCCGTCTCCACCCGCCAGAATCACGGCCCACTCAGTTTGATGCATCATCTTGTCACCTCCTGAGAAAGATGAACCGACCGTTAACCCGCGAGCAAGGCGGACAGTTCATAGTCAAGCAGGTCGCCGATGCGCTCTACCGTTAGGTCCGCGGGCGGGGATTGGGCAATGATGTTTCGGTCATGGGCATATTGACCTTGCCGGGGAAAGACCGTGGTCACGCGCGACCTCCAGGCCTTCTTAACTGCGGTCAAGACGCGCAGCTTGTCGTCCACGAGAACATAGTGCTGAGCCGGGTAACGCCGCTTGACGTCATCCAGCGCCTCTTCTTTGTGAATGTAGATGAGGACGTTGCCTTCGACAGCTTCGAAGATGCCCGAGCGTTCGATCTTGCGTGGTTGAAAAACCACATCGCCGTCCGAGAGGATTACCGTTTGTCCCCAGGAGCGGAACCGCTCAAGCACGTCGAGCGATCCGGGATAGAGACGATTGGCGAACGGGTAGTCCAACAGGAATGACGACATCGACAGCAGGTGAATATCTTGCGGGTGTTCGACCCGATAGAGTTGAAGGGCGCCGAGATAATCGCGGTAGCCCAGATCAGTGAAGAGCTGTTCGAGAATCGCCCAATACCGGTCGCGGCAGGGCGCCCCGAACTCACGTTCAAGGTGACGCTTGAGGTCATTCTGGACCCGGTCGTTGTCGAGTAGCGTGTTGTCGACGTCAACTAGAAAAACAATTGGGCTCGGGGTCATGACGCGGCCTCCGTCATTTCGGAGCGCCCTCCCGCTGCTGGTGAACTGAATCAAAGGAATTTAGTGCATCGTTCACGATCTCATGGGCTTCGCTCACGATCGCGTCCAGGTGGCCTTGATCCTTAAAACTCTCCGCATAGATCTTGTAGATATCCTCGGTGCCGGAGGGTCGGGCGGCGAACCAGCCGTTGGCAGTCACTACCTTGAGGCCGCCGATCGGTGCCTCGTCACCCGGGGCCGCAGTCAGTTTGGTTGTGATCGGCTCGCCAGCGAGTTTCGCAGTTACAACCACCTCGGGCGACAATTTTTGCAGTCTCGCTTTCTGTTCCGGCGTCGCTGGGGCATCGATGCGTGTGTAGTATGGGGTGCCGAACTCGGCTGTCAGTTCTTGATAGTGCTCGCCCGGGTCTTTGCCTGTCCGCGCGGTGATCTCGGCTGCTAACAAGTTCGGGACAAGCCCATCTTTATCCGTCGTCCAGACCGTGCCATCACGACGCAAGAATGTTGCGCCCGAGCTTTCCTCGCCGCAGAATCCGAGTGAGCCGTCGATGAGTCCTCCCACGAACCACTTGAAACCTACCGGAACTTCAACCAGCCGTCGGCCTAGCCTTTTCACCACGCGATCGATCATGCTGCTGCTGACGACGGTCTTGCCAACGGCGACCGCATGCGACCATTGCGGGCGGTTGGCGAACACGTATGAGATAGCAACTGAGAGATAGCGGTTCGGATCTAAGAGCCCATGGCTGCGGCTTACAACTCCGTGCCGATCGGCATCGGTGTCGCTGGCAAAGGCTACGTCGAATCGCTCCTTGAGTCCGACCAGGCTTGCCATCGCATACACCGACGAAGGGTCCATCCGGATTTGGCCGTCCCAATCGACCGTCATGAAGCGGAAGGTAGGATCGATGACGTGGTTCACGACCTCCAGATTGAGTCCGTAGCGGTCGCCAATGGCATCCCAGTAAGCCACGCTGGCGCCGCCCAACGGATCCACACCGATGCGAACCTTGCTCTCGCGGATTGCCTGAAGATCGATCACCGAAGGAAGATCGCGCACATAGGAATCGAGGTACTGATGGGGGTGTACGGTGGAAGCGCTCCGAGCACGTTCAAACGGTACTCTCGCCACCCCGCGCAGGCCGTCGGCAATCAAGGCGTTCGCCTGTCGTTCTATCCATTCGGTGACGTGGGTGTCTGCGGGTCCACCGGTGGGCGGATCGTATTTGAAGCCGCCGAATCGTGGCGGATTATGCGATGGTGTAATGACGATGCCGTCCGCGAGCCCGCGCTTCCGTCCGCGATTGTAGGTGAGAATCGCGTGCGAGATTACCGGGGTAGGAGTGTAGCCATTGTCGGCATCGACCATCACGTCGACGCCATTCGCTACCAGCACCTCCAAAGCGCTGGCAAAAGCGGGCTCCGAAAGCGCGTGCGTATCGGCGCCGATGTAGAGAGGTCCGTCGATGCCCTGCTGTTTGCGATAGAGGCAAATCGCCTGCGTGATTGCGAGGATATGCGCCTCATTGAACGCATTATCGAGCGCGGAGCCGCGGTGCCCGGAAGTTCCAAACACGACGCGTTGTGCGGGTACTGCTGGATCCGGTTGCCTCGTGTAATACGCGGTTACCAGCCGGGGCACGTTGATCAGCAACGATGGGTCGGCAGGCTTGCCTGCAAGTGGAGAAATTGGCATGGGTCGTTCCCCTTCGATAATTTTGCCGGCGACTTCACTCCACCGGTCACTGCTTCACGTTCCAGATGTCGGCCGCGTACTCGGCGATGGTTCGATCACTTGAGAACTTCCCGGAACTGGCTACAAAGCACCACGATCCGAAGCGCGTTCAGCAGCTGGCGCTTGTATAGACGGTCATCCGCGAGCTCGGAGCGCAGAAACGCGACCAGGTGATCGAGCGCGCAATCATGGCCGAGCTTCGTGCCCTCGGCCCAGGACTTTTCCGCCGCCGTCGGCCCGCCACGCCTTTTCGCGATGAAGTGAGGCATGGTGTAGATCCCTTCGACCTGGCCGCGCAGTTCGAGTTCGAGCTCCAGCTCACCGCCGCGCCTGACGAAGAGGGAGAAGTCAATGCTGGATGAGCCAGCGTTCAGGACGGCAATTGCGTCAGCCATAGTACGATCCTTAGGCGACTCATTTCCTGTCCAATTGCTTCTTTGCGGCCGCAACCACCTGGTCCGGTTCGAACCCGAACTTCCGCTG
Organism: uncultured Acidobacteriota bacterium; assembly: GCA_963827655.1. Classification (GTDB taxonomy): domain Bacteria; phylum Acidobacteriota; class UBA6911; order UBA6911; family UBA6911; genus CAWHCF01. The sequence goes on along the minus strand of CAWHCF010000049.1, from coordinate 471,990 downwards.
CAATTCCTTGAGCGGCGCCGAAGCCCCGAACGTCTTCATGCCGATGACGTGACCAGAGGGGCCAACGTATCGCTCCCATCCCAAAGTGGAGGCCTGCTCCACGGCGACGCGCGCCTTTACGTTCGGTGGCAGCACGCTGTCCCGGTACTCCTCGGTCTGGTGATCGAAAATCTCCCAGGAGGCATAGACACTACCCGCGAACGGATGCCTTCGGCGAGCAGCTTATCGTGGGCCTCGACCGCCAGGATGACTTCGCTGCCCGAGGCGATGAGATCACTTCGGGGTCTCCGCCGGGAGCGTCGGCGAGCACATAGGCGCCGTGCGCGACCCCTGACGCCGGCGCGTATTTGCCGCGATCCAGCGTCGGCAGCGGTTGGCGCGACAATGCCAACGCCGCGGGCTGATGGCGTAATTGCATGACGTAGCGGTAAGCCTCGACTACCTCGTTGGCGTCGCCGGGCCGCAATGTGATCAGCCCGGGTATCGCGCGCATCGAAGCAAGGTGCTCGACCGGTTGGTGAGTGGGACCGTCTTCTCCGTCGCCCATAGCGTCGTGCGTAAAGACGAAAATAGCGGGCAGCTCCATCAGCGCCGCGAGCCGAATCGCAGGGCGCGCGTAGTCGCTGAAGATGAAGAAGCTTGCGCCGAAAGCCCGGAGTTTGGACAACGAGAGGCCGTTCACAATCGCGGCCATCGCGTGCTCGCGAATACCGAAATGCAGGTTCTTCCCGCTGGGGCTCTCAGCCTGGAAATCTCCCGCGCCGGCGAACTTCAGGGTGGTCTTGTTCGATGGCCCGAGATCCGCAGAGCCGCCGAGGAACCACGGGATATTTTGTGCGAGCACGTTCAATGCCTTTCCCGACGCGTCCCGCCCAGCGATTCCCTTTGCATCGGGCGGAAAAACAGGCAAGTTGCGATCCCACTCGATCGGGAGCTCCCGCCGCTCCATCAGTTCGATCTCGTTTGCCAGTTCGGGGTGCTTGGCTCTATAGGCTTCGAACAGCCCCGTCCATTCACGCCGCAAATTCGCGCCGCGTGCGCCAACGCCGGCCGCGAAGTGCTCGTACACTCCATCCGGAACAAGAAATTTTTCATCCTCAGGCCACTCGTAGCTGCGTTTCGTGAGCCGGACCTCATCGTCGCCGAGCGGCTCGCCATGAGCTGCTGCGGTGTCCTGCTTGTGCGGCGAACCGTACCCGATGTGGCTGTCCAGAATGATGAACGTGGGCGCCCCTTCGTCTTTCGGAAGATGTCCAGCGCCTGCGCGATGCGCTCACGATCGTTCGCGTCGCCGATCCGCAGGACGTTCCAACCATAGGCCAGGAAGCGAGCCACGACATCCTCAGTGAACGCCAGACGCGTGTTCCCCTCGATCGTGATGTGGTTGTTGTCGTAGACCCAGCATAGATTGTCGAGCCCAAGATGACCAGCCAGCGATGCCGCTTCAGACGCAACGCCCTCCATTAACAGCCATCTCCGCAAACGGCATAGATGTTGTAGTCGAAGATCTCGAAGCCGGGTCGGTTGAAGCGGCTGGTGAGCCACTTCTCGGCGATGGCCATGCCGACGCTCGTGGCGACGCCCTGCCCCAGGGGACCCGTCGTCGTCTCAACGCCCGACACCCAATGGTACTCAGGGTGACCGGGCGCCTTACTGTCGAGCTGGCGGAACCGCCGGATGTCGTCGAGCGTCACCGAGGGCTGCACCAAGCCTTTCATAATCGGCGTTGACGGCCCGCGTGCCGCTGAGATGAAGCGCCGACCAGAGCAACATCGAAGCATGGCCGTTCGACAGGACAAAGCGATCCCGATTGGGCCAGATCGGATTCTTGAGGATCGAAGCGCAGAACCCGATTCCAGATCGTGTAGACCAACGGCGCCAGCGCCATCGGCGTGCCGGGATGTCCGGATTTGGCCTGCTGCACGGCATCGATCGAAAGCGTGCGAATGGTGTTGATGCAAAGTTGATCAAGTTTCGTTTCGGCCAAAGCGTCAATGACTTGCGCGGCGCTCATGGTTATTTCCTCGTTATACTCTGGTACTGTTGCTAGTGACTTGCTTCTCCAGTGAAGCGACTTTGCCCAGGCGGCGCAGGTGGCGTTCGGCCTGACTGAACTCGGCCTCGCACATTCACTCCTTTGTTTGAACGCTGTACTCTCGGCCCGCCGCTGCGCGATCCGCGAGTATCAAGGCACGGTCGCGGCAAACCCGTCCGGCCGGAATCGAAGTATCTCCGGCGTAGAGGCGCCCGAACATTTCAGCTTTGTCATGACCGGTTACGAGCCACAGTACACGGCGGGACCGATTGAGAATCGGATAGGTCAACGTCATCCGGCGTCTTCCCTGATAAACCGCCGTGAGTGCGACGTCCGCCTCATCGACGTGCAAGACCGGATCTCCGGGTACCAGGGAAGCAGTATGCCCGTCAGGTCCGAGGCCCAGGTGAACGAGATCCAGCACAGGTGGTGAACCCGCGATCTGCTGGAGAGCCACTGCGTATTGGGCGGCTGCTTCGTCCAGGTCGGGCGCTTCCACCGGCATGGCGTGAATCTGCTCAGGTCGCAACGAAGCGTGTCCCAGCAGGCTTTCACGCAAGTGTGTCAGGTTTCTATCAGGATCCCCGGCGGGCGCGACTCGCTCATCAACCTGCACGACATGCACAGCGTCCCAAGGGAGGTCTTCACTTGCTAGAGCACGAAGCATAAGCCATGGCGTGCGTCCGCCGCTCACGGCGATGACGAAGCCGCCACGCGCAGCGATCGCCGCTCTGGCCTCAGCAGCCACAATGGCGGCAGCCTCTCGAGCAACCGAGCCGGCATCGGCAAATACTTCAACTCTCATCACAATTTCTCCAACCCTGACTGATACAACTACTTCTCACGCGGCATGGCCGGCGACAGCAACCGTTTCTCCGCCGGTTGTCGGATTGCTCCAGCCTCCCGCCGGAGTCACTCGCCCCACCTCGCTCGGCCCCCACGTATTCGTTTCGTATTCGTAGACCGGTGTCCCCGTTTTCAGCACCGGATCAACAACGCGCCACGCCTCTTCGACGTAATCCTCCCGGGCAAACAGTAGTGGCGTCCCCTTCCATCGCGGCTCCCAGAACCCGTTCGTAAGCGTCCATGTCGCCGGCGCGCGGCGAACGGCTCGCCAGCATTTCCACTGGCTGGCCGTGCACCTCCTCGCCCGGAGTCATCACCATCATTCCCATAGCGATCGTCACGTCGGGATTGAGGCGGAGCCGCAGGTGGTTCTCCTTCAGGACCTCGGCAGGGACCAGTGATGGAGGCTTGCGAAACTGGCCGACAATTTCAGTGCAGGTTACCGGCAGGCATTTCCCGGCCCGAATGTAGAAAGGGACCCCTTGCCAGCGCCAGGAATTGATCTCGAGCTTCAACGCGGCAAAGGTTTCCACCTGCGAGTCCTTCGCCACGCCATTCTCGTTGCGGTAGCCGCGGAATTGACCGCGGACCAGGTCTTTCTCCGCTATAGGCGGAATCGCTTTCAGCACCTTAACCTTTTCGTCGCGGATGGCTTCGCTGTCGATTCTGGCTGGCGGCTCCATCGCCAGACTCGAGAGAACCTGAAACAGATGATTCTGAATCACGTCGCGCATGGCGCCGGTCTTATCGTAGAAAGCTCCCCGGCCCTGGACGCCGAAATCCTCGGCCATCGTGATCTGCACGCTCTCGATGTAATTGCGGTTCCAGAACGACTCGACAAATGTATTCGCGAAGCGAAACACCAGCAGATTGTTCACCGGCCGCTTCCCTAGATAGTGGTCGATGCGAAAGATATTTGCTTCGTGCGAAGGCGCCAAGCAGAATCTGGTTCAGTTCCCGTGCGGATTCAAGATCATGTCCGAAGGGTTTTTCGACGATGACACGGGCTCCTTTGGTGCAGCCCGATTTCGCCAGCTGTTCCACGACCGCTCCGAATAGAAGCGGCGGGATCGCCAGATAGTGTGCCGGCCGCTCGGCCCCGTCCAGTTCTTTTCGGAGCGCCTCGAAAGTCGCCCGGTCCTGGTAATCACCATCCACGTAGCGCAGTAAACCGCACAATTTTTCGAAAGCAGCAGGATCGACCCCGCCGTGTTTTTCAAGGCTGTCCTGCGCCCGCGCTCGGAACTGTTCCAGATTCCAGCCGGATTTGGCCACGCCGATCACTGGCACATTCAGATGCCCACGCTTCACCATGCCTTGCAGCGCTGGGAAAATCTTCTTGTAGGCCAGATCGCCTGTCGCGCCGAAGAAGACCAGCGCGTCCGATGGTAGATTCCTCATGCGTACCTCCTTGCGGCCTATGACTTTTCGGCTGCCTTCTCCAGGTGTCCACCGAATTGATAGCGCATGGCGGACAAGCAGTTTGTCCACAAAGCCCGCTTCGCCTCGAGACTCGAATCGCTCGAATAAAGCCGAAGTTAGAACCGGGACCGGCACCGCCTCATCAATCGCGGCCTTAATCGTCCAGCGGCCCTCGCCGGAGTCGGACACACGGCCCGCGAAATTCGAAAGAGTCGGATCTTCATGCAGAGCTGTCGCAGTGAGATCCAGCAACCACGATGCGATCACGCTGCCACGCCGCCATACCTCGGCGATGTCAGATAGATTGAGGTCGTACCGATAATGCTCGGGATCGCGCAAGTGGCGTCGTCTCGGCGTCAATTCCATGCTTCTGCTTGCCGACATTGGCGGAGCGCAGCACGCCCAACCCTTCGGCGTATGCAGCCATAATTCCGTACTCGATTCCGTTATGCACCATCTTCACAAAATGGCCGGCCCCGCTCGGACCGCAGTGCAGGTAGCCCTGATCGGCAGTCCCCTCAGTCTTTTCGCGTCCCGGCGTGCGCGGGATGTCACCTGCGCCCGGCGCCAGCGTCGCGAAGATCGGATCGAGATGTTTAACCATATCCGTCTCGCCGCCAATCATCATGCAGTAGCCTCGCTCCAGTCCCCACACGCCACCGCTCGTGCCAACGTCAACGTAATGGATATGTTTCGGCGCCAGTTCCTTTGCGCGTCGGATGTCGTCTACGTAGTAAGAATTCCCGCCGTCAATCAGAATGTCCCCTGCATCGAGCAGCGGCAGAAGATCATTAATGGTCTCGTCCACGACTGCCGCGGGAACCATCAGCCAGACCACCCGCGGCTTCTCGAGCCTCTTTACCAGGTCCGCGAGTGAGGCGGCTCCCGCCGCCTTCTCTTGTACAAGCTTGCTCACGGTTTCCGGCGACCGATCAAACACCACGCAAGTGTGACCATTCTTGATCAAGCGCCGCACCATGTTGGCGCCCATCCTGCCAAGCCCTATCATTCCAAGTTGCATAAGCCCTCCTTGTTGAAACAATCGTTGTCCATTTTCTAAGCGTTAGTGCGCGCCGCAAGTGATCGCGTCACGCAGCGCTGATCCCGACGCGAGCGTTCTCAAAAACGTCCACAAACTTCCGATAGCGGCCGGCAATCTCGGCGACCGCGGCTTCGCGTGTGATCTTCTTCGCCCTAAAGTCGACAAGTGGTTGCCAGAAGTCCGTCCGGCCCACGGCGAAACCAATGAACCCCGAAACTCCGGCTGCCGTCGTCAGCCATTCGCGCACCTTCTCTTCATCTTCACCGCGGCCTAGAACAATGCAGCCTACCTGGTCACGACCTGCGCGGTGCGCGGCAGCCACGATCTTCTCGCATTCCTGGCGGCGATCTAGTCCTTCGATCTTCCAAACATCCGGCTCGACGCCCGCGTCCTGAAGCTGCAGCATCGCCTGCACCATCAACTTGGGGCGAAGCTCCAGGTCGTACGCCTTCTTCTCTCCCTTGACCAGTTCGAGCTGTGACTTTTCTGCCGGCACCAGCAGTTCGAACATGAATCGGCTCTGTCCCTTGCTGTGCAGGTAATCAGACAATCGTTTTAGGCGTGCCGCCTGCCTCCGGTTCATGACTGCATCACCATCGGGGTTATAACGCACCAGCACCTTGCAGAAGGTCGGATGGAAGGCCTCGATATGGTTGGCGAAGTCCTCGCCGTAATCGAAGTCGAACTCTTCCTGCCCGCTCTTCTCGGCCGGGCATGCAATCGCGTACCCCTGTGCCGCCGCATCGCGAAGGATGCCGGCGCCGAATTGCTCGTCCACCAGGATGCCGGCCTTCTCCTTGGGTACACCGGCTTCGACCGCAGCCTTGAAGCCGTCATAGATCACCTCCTTGGCGGCGGCGATTTCGGCTGTTTGTGTGGCGGTCAAATCTCCATGCCAGCCGAACATCTTGGTCTCGAATGAGCCTCGATGGTCGAAGGGCAGAACGTAAAGTGGTTTGTCATAGCCGATCGTTTTCATCATGCTCCTTCCTTCATATTTCGGTAGCGGCGGATCAAGTTGTTCGTTGAACTGTGTGTTGCACACGGCCCAACGAGCTTACCGAGTGTTTCCCGTCTTCTGGCAACCCTCAAAGCTGGTTGTGCAGTTCGTCCCTTCGGATTCGCCGTAGTCCCACTCCTGCATGGCATCCGCCGACACCAGGCTGTTTGTCCCGCCCGAAGCGCTGAGGGCGGGCAGCGCTCCGCCAGCGGTCTGCACCAATTGAAGTAATCCGGTTACGCCGAAATTGGCGCTGACCCCATCTACGGTGAAGTAGTTCGCATCCGCGCGTTGTCCATTCACGCTGAATTGTCCCTGGTCGTCGAACCTTTTGGCGATCACGACCACACCCGGCGTGAGCGTGATCACCGTCTGGAAACTCCGGCCATTGAGAGGAAGATTCTCGATGAAGGTGCGGTCGATCACCGTGCTGACCGTCCCCGACTCCGTATTCACCAGCGGCGCGCCCGCTTCCACCATGATGGTTTCGGACACTGGACCGAGCGTCATCTCGAAGTCGATTTCGAGCGCATCCTGAACGTGAAGGATCACATCCGGCTTGATTAACTTTTTGAAGCCGGATTTTTCGATTTCGATTCGATAGAGGCTTGGGGGGAGGTTCGCCAGGTGGTATTCGCCTGTGACGCTGGTCGTGGTTTTGTAACGGACATTTGTATCGATGCTGGTAGCGGCGACTTTGGCATCAACAATCAGGGCTTTCGCGGGATCAGTTATGCAACCCGTGAGCGAGGCATTTGTGGATTGGGCGCGAAGAACAGACGTGCACGAAAGAAGGAGGAGGAACGCGAATGCGGGAACTCGGCACATAAGTCAACCTCGGTGCCACGGGCTAAACGGGAGGTTACTCCTGGGCTCTACGTCGGTCAACATCCTCAATAGGGTGATGGGACAAATACCTCATCTCTGTTTTCGTCCGCGACACTGGACGAATGAGCTTGGCCCAGCACTCCAGCGTACGTTTAGGCCGAAAGATGAACGCAGGCGCCCCGTGGTAAGATGTGCGCGCTAGGGAGAGAGCGTTCGGACGAGGTCGAGACATCGTCGCGCCTGGTCTTTGTACTGGCTTGGATGCTGCTGGCATGGCGCCATTGTGCGTTCGCGTTGGATCCGGCGCTGGACGTCAGCCAAGTACGCGCACACGTCGTGGAAGATCCGCGATGGTTTTCCCAAAGGAGTGCCTCACAGCCTTGCCGACGACATGACCTAATATGCTTCAGCATATTTGCCCCTGAGAAAACGCCACCGAAGCAAACCCGAACTTATGCCGAGAAGAGAACAGACATCGGCTGTCCGGTATCGAATCTTCTCTCGTAAGCCAAACTTGTTTAGGAGGAAAGGTGGTTCCTTCCTAAAGGCTCTTCGAGGCTTAACTCAATCTCGCGTCTGGCGCCAGAATTTGAATCAGGTGTCGGTCGCTGATCGGCGTTTGACTTTGCCCAGACTTTGCCCGCGGGCAACAAAAGATACCCAATTTTACCCAACGAAACCCAAAGCAAGAAAAAATTAAGCCCTTGAAAATACTTGATTTCCAAGGGCTTGGATTTTAGGAGATCCGTTTAGGAAACCGTTGCTCTATCCAACTGAGCTACAGGCGCACACTGTAGAATCAATCAGTTGCCGGCAGATTCTACCATATCGGATTAGCCGACTTTGCCCGTAACTTGCCCGCCGCCCCATCCAGGCGTTTGGCCGCATCAGAGAGATCGCCCTGACCATGTTATGCCGTGAGTTCGTCGCGCGTCCGATCTATCTGCGAATGGGATAACGGGAGCGCACCGAGCGCAGCAGCGCCCTGAAATCCCTATCGCCTTCTGTCGGCATTTCTGCGAGCCTGGCTAGGGCGGGGCTGGGCGGGGGCGCGGGTGGCACAGGGATGCGCGGCTTATCGGAGCGCGCAGTTGGCCGCAACACCATTGACAGATCATTGGCAGCGGCTACGCGCTCGCCCAAATCGGGCGGGCGGACGCTGAGGAAACGGCGGATGATGGTTTTGAGGATCGAGGTGTGATCGAACACAACGTCGGTCGCCTTGCCGCGTTCCACCCAAGGGGAAATGACGAACGCGGGCAGCCGCGTGCCGTAACGATCAATACCCGACACGGCAGGCGCTTGCGGCGGCGGCACGTGATCGAAGAAGCCACCGTGCTCATCATAAGTAATTATCAGCAGCGTCTTGTTCCAGCGCGGGCTATTAACCAGCGCGTCCACCACTCTTCCGATCAGGCGCTGTCCATGCGCAATGTCCGCTGGCGGCTGGTCGTCGTTGCCGGTTGGAACGTTAATGAAGTCAGGGTCAATAAACGTCACCGATGGGAGCGTTCCGGCCAGCGCGCTCGCGACGAAGTTTTGAGCATCTATGCCAGCGTCAACGATATTCACTGTGTCGAAGGTGTACCGCTCGAACAAGCGCAGGGAGCAGTAGCCGCCGTGCTCGTAGAAGCGCCAGGAGACGCCCTGAGCGGTCAAGTGGTCAAAGATGTTTTTGGCGGCGACCGGCGTGAAATCGCTGCCGTGGGGATTGTCGAATTCCCAGCGGCCATACGAGTCGCGATTGAGCCGGCCAGTCAAGGTGTAATGACGGTTGGGGAAGGTCGGCCCCGGATGCGCAGCGAACCAGCGCTGGCAGATCAGGAACTCACGCGCCAAACTATCGTAGACCGGTACCTGGGCGGCATTGTAATAGCCCATCACCTCGCCGGGACTAATGCCTTTTTCTTCGGCGCGCGGAGCGAAATCCGTCACAAAGCCATCCATCTTGCCCCCATTCACCTGATTTGTGACACACTCGTGTCCGTGACAGGGACCGTACAGAAACACTGTGCCAGGCAGCGGGGAAGAAAGGTAGTCCAATCCCTTGTAAGGATTCTTCTCGCCGCCACGCAGTCCATCGATGTCGTTTCGCCCGCCGTGCTTGCTCAGGTAACCGAGCATGTGGTCGAACGAACGGTTCTCCATCATCAGCACCACGATGTGGTCTATGTTGGCAAGTCGTCCCGGATCAAGCGGCGGCTGCGGATTTTCGGGGAAAGGTTCGAGCTGGCCTAACGGCAAGACGTAATCAATCGTCAGCGCCTGCCCATCACTGGCGACTCCAATGATATGGAACGCGCCGCCCACCAGCCACGTGGTCACTTTCTGCTTAAGAGAGTCGCGGACGCTTTGTTCCCCGGGTTCGGGTTCTTTCGTCAACGCCTCAAATATTTTTGAATTTACCGTGCCCTCAATCTTACGCGCGACCCAGCCATCAGGCAGCACATCAACGTTCACCGACGCATCGGCGAGAATAAATTCCTTGTTCAGTTTCTCCCTGAGCAGGTTCTTGACCAACGGCAGCGGATAGCCGGTGGCCTCAAACATCTTCCCCCTGAAATTCACGCTGAGACGCAGAAGGTTATTGCCGACCGGCGTGACCACTGCGGCTGCCGTTGCCGCGTCTACCGCCTCCATCCAACTGAACAGGTCTATGGCCCCGTTGTGAACGCCAAACTCCACCTTCAGCTTGATATTGAGCCCGTCGAAGTCGACGTTGGGATATTGTTCTAATTTGAGTTCCTCTCCCTCCGTCTCGAAATAGACCCGCAGCTCGATGCCCACCGGTTGCCCGGGAATGACATTCGCGGTGATCCGGTCAGTGTTCAGATCATTGAAGCGGTAGCTGGTATTGGGAAGGGGCCATTGCACATCGAGCCATAGAGACTCAAGAGGCGTGGGATCGCGGTAGGGCTTATACCCCTCTACCGGATAGTCAAACAGAATGGTGAACTCGCCTTTCCCCCATTCATCGCCGTGGAGTTTGAATTTGAACAGCGGCCTGGGCCGGTTGTTGAAAAACTCGTCAAACTTGCGCTGCAATAAATCCAGCGGGATCACTTTCCGCAGAATCCGGCCCGGCGGAAGCGCGCCAACGAACTTGCGCAACGAGAGCGGGTACGACCATCTGGGGAATGGCAAATTGTGTTGGCGCACAACCTGTCGGATGCTGGCTGATTGCCCTACCAGGTTCAGGACGTTACGGACGCTGACGCTGATCATGATGATTCTCCCTTCATCCAGGTTTGGTTACTGCAAGGCGATAAGCACGGGAATCAGCCCCTGGCCTTCCTTAAGAGGTCGTAGCGCTTTCCCGATCACCGCCCCAAACGCCTGCGCCGGATCATCCGCTTTCATAGCGTGCCCTGGGGTTGGCGAAGTCGTCAGCAGATCACCGATCCTGATCTCCCCATAGCTCGCATCCGTTTTGCAGTAAACCTTGCCGAGCAATGCGATCGGTAGGCGGAGGCCTGTGGATGGCTGCTGATCGAGCACGATTCCCGGCTTGTAATCGCCCGCGCCGGAGACCACGCCGGCGACGCGCTTGTCGTAAGCTTGTTGACTTTGCCGCAATTTCCCATCTTCGCCCAGCGCCATCACCATTCCGGGTTCAATCTGCTCCGTTTCGCAGATGTCGAAATCTTCGGCGCAATCGGCGTTGAGCAGTCGGATGTCGCCGGTAACTTCGACATCGCCCTCAAAGCGTCCAGCAACACGTCCTTTGCCATAGACCCCAACTGCGCCCTGACCAACCGCCTCGCCCATCACGCCGGCGCCACCCGTTGCGCTTTCGCTTTTTCCATAGACACCTATCCATCCTTTACTTTCCCCAACTACACCGGTACCACCTGTGGTATTCGCGCCATAAACGCCAAATCCACCGGTCGTACTTTCGCTAATACCTATAACGCCACACCAGCTCTTGCCCTTTGCGTATACGCCATTGGCGCCTCCCTCCGCCTGGAGACCGTTCACCTGGCTTTCAGCGTACACGCCAATCCCGCCGCCACTGTTTGCGTCGAGACTATTGACGCCAACCAACGGACCATACGGTTTGATGGTCGGTTGTTGGCCTTCGTCATAGACGACGATGGAAGAGACTCGATCATTCCAGGGCAGAGTGATGGCTGGGGTATTTGCCCGGATGTCTATGAACTCTCCGCGGAAGAGCCAGTGCTCGTAGAGCCTGGCCACTAACCCCGGAGCTACCTTGATGGAACTGAGGGTGTCATTCCCAATGGTGATTTGACCGAGGGCATTATCGTACTGCCCTTTGGGCAATACCTGAGAACGCCCTTGAAAATCTGCATGTTCGTAGATGGTTACTGGCATGGTTCATCTCCTATTCATTGAACTGGCAATTGGTCTGTTATGACGGGTCGAAGCTGATCCTTAGTCACCCGCGCCGGCGGATCAGACCTAGTGGCCCGCCAGCCTGTCTCTCTTGCTCATCAATAGAGGCGGGAATGGAAGCTGAAAGTGCCTGTGTGAAGATTGGGGGCAAACTTTTCGCCCAGACCGTGGAGCGCCCCTGGGCAAAGAAATAATTACCGAGGTTGAACTATTCCCTTGCATAGCCAAAATTCCTAACGTCTGGCGATTCTGCTTCACCTTCTTACTGCCCTCACTAACTAAAGCGTCATCGGCGCGCCAGAACTTTAACGAGTTGGACGATTCTTGACGTCCGAACGCATAGAATCGGCGGACCTAGTGGTTTTGATTAACTGGGGAAACGAGAAAGTAGTGGGAAGCATTTACTAACCAAAGTACAGGACAAGAAGACGGATGGGATGTACGCGAGTAGCGTGTGGTGGATTAAGGGCTCGCGCAGAAATAACTTCACATTCTGCGCAGGGTCGGTGCTCAATCATGGACCAGTTTCTGTTGCTAACACGCTGAGGATCGCGCCCCTTCGGGCTGCGGCCGCAGCCCGCGGGGCTCGCTCCTCACGTACCCACCGGGTACGCATCGCGCTCGCGCTCGCCAGCGCCGGACCTGCAGCAGAATGCGAACTTATTTCTGCGCGAACCCTAAGTACTATCGCGACGGAGTACCGATGCGAGAGAGTTCTGGAAGCAACCGGGAATCCGACGCCAAAACGCTTCTACAGCTTCGCCGGGGAGATATCGCTCGCGGCGTGCCTGTAATGCCGAGGTTGGCACGGATCAAAATTCGGCGAGATCGCCGAGGATGTTGTAAACGACGCCCGACGATCTCTTCTTGATCTGCAGATGCGCATGCGGCTGCACGTATTGCCATTCTTCGGAGAACGCCGCGCGGCAGCTTTGGTAGTCCATTGGTCTGAACCGACCATTGAGGCCTTTTTCGCCACAGGAAGCGCTTCCTGGGCGCGGCTAACTAAGGTCCAGGCTTAGGGCGCGCAGCAGCCAGGCGCGTGCCAGGCTCCACTCGCGCATCACCGTTTCCGCGGAAACCTTCAACGCCTCCGCCGTCTCGTCGACGGTCAGGCCGCCAAAAAATCGCAGCTCGACCACCTGCGCTTTCCTTGGATCGAGCGCGGCCAGACTGTCAAGCGCCTCGTCCAGCGCGACGAGGTCGGCGGGCGGCTCCAGGGTAAGCCCGGCCGCCTGGCCGAGCGAGACCCGCTCCAGGTCGCCCCAACGCTTGGCCCTCCCCCGCGCGCGCGCGAAGTCGACCAGGATGCGCCGCATCATCCGAGCCGACAGCGCGAAGAAGTGGGCGCGGTTGTGCCAGCGGACGCCCTTACAGTCCACCAGGCGCAGGTAGGCCTCGTTGACGAGCTCCGTGGCCTGAATCGACTGCCGCCGGCCCTCTCGATCGAGGTAATGCCGGGCCAGGCGGTGTAGCTCCGCGTACACGAGCGGCGCCAGCTGCTCGAGCGCCGCCTCGTCGCCGTCGCTCCAGGCCAGGAGGAGCTGACTGATCTCACCGTCCGAGGGGGCTGTCATCGCGTCCTTCCACTGGCTCGACGGTCGGGGCAGAAAACCAGGAAATGGCACGTCTCGATGCATATTATTCCTTGTCTCGCGCCAACACTTCCTGCTCCATGGCTGCCTCCAGCCTTACCGTCAAGAGCTCAGCTAAAAACCTGAGTCGAGCGGCACGGCGCCCCCCACCGGCTCTAGCTTCACCCCGGAGCCACTCCAGCGGGCTTCCGGCACCGATTGAGGCGAGCTACGCGGCGCCGAGGCCCACTCCTCCAGCTTCGACTCGAACTCAAGGTCGCGCTTGAGCCCTTCGAGGTTGGCCTGGAGGTCGGCGGCCGTCTGGTGGCGCTCGTCGACCTTTTTGGCCAGCATCTTCTGGATGATTCGCTCGAGTTCGGGCGGCATGGGAGCATACTGCGATGGGGGCGGCGGCTCGCAGACGAGCAGCGCCGCAATCTGGTCGCTGGTCGAGGCGCCCTCGAACGGGAGCCGCCCGGTAACCATCTCGTACAGGACGATTCCAAGACTGAAGATGTCCGTCCGCGGGTCGGTCGCGGCCCCCCGCGCCTGTTCCGGCGACATGTACCGAACCGTCCCCACGACCATGCCTGGCATGGTGGCGGTGCTTGGAGTCTGCTCGCCCGAAGCGCCGGAGCCGTGACCGGCGAGCTTGGCGAGCCCGAAGTCGAGCACTTTGACGTAGCCGTCCCGCCGCAGCATGATGTTCTCGGGTTTGATGTCGCAGTGAATGACTCCCGCCTGATGGGCCGCGCCAAGGGCGCTCGAAATCTGAACGACGATCCTAACGGCCTCCAGGAGTCCCATGGCCCCTTCCGTAAGCCGCTTGCGGAGCGTCAAGCCGTCGACGAACTCCGCCGCTATGAGGTGTTCCCCCTCGAACTCGCCGATCTCGTAGATCGTGACAATGTTCGGGTGGTTGAGGGCCGCGGCGACTCGCGCCTCCTTCTTGAACCGGATCAAGTGCTCCGCCAGGATGGTAAAGTGGAAAGGGAGCAGCTTGAGCGCGACGTTGCGGTCCAGCCGGCCGTCGCGCGCGAGGTAGACTTCACCCATCCCGCCCGAGCCGAGGAACTGTACGATGCGGTATGGACCGAAGCTGTGGCCTGTTAAGTGCTTCTCGCTCCTGGACAGCAACTGCGCCACGACCTCCACCGCAGGCGACTCGATGAACGTCCGCTTCTGGTCATTGAACACCAGTAGCGACTTCAGTTCCTCTCTCAATTCCGTGTCGGCCGCGCAGGCGCTTGCGAGGAAATCCGCCCTCGCCGCCGGCTCGAGTTCCAGCGCGGCGCGGTAGAGCTTCTCGACCTGCCTCCACCTTTCAGGCGTCATGTTTTGGGGGGTCATTCTTTTTTGCCAACTGCGCAGCCGTCGGCGCGTTCCCGTCTCAGGATACTGCTCACCTTCTGACTTTCCGTGTTGCTTGCCTGCGTTCTCACGACCTTTTTTCCTGCAAAGATTCTTAGTGTTTCTTCGTGTCTTTGAGCCTTAGTGGTATTTGTTAGACGGCTCTAACCACGAAGTCACGAAGACACAAAGAAACACTAAAAGCACTTTGGTTGCGGCCATCCGCTTGTGCTTGAAAATTGAAAATCGCCTTCTTCGATCCTCTATCTTCGATTCTCGATACTCTATCCTTACCCTTGACTATTGCTCGCGCGTCGCCATCCAGACATTGCCGGAAAGCTCGCCCATACTAAAAATGATCTTGTCGTTGGCGACTGCGAGCTTTAATTTCGACGTTTCCAGGTTTCGCATCGAGGCGCGATTGTCGTGGAAGTGGTGAACGGCGACGGGCCCTCCCAAGGGCTGCCTCGAATTCTCGTCGAGCTGCTGCGCCCAGATGCACCAGTAGCCATCGATGGAAGACACGTAATAGAGCAGACGGCCGTCTACCGACCAGTCGGCCTTGTCCAGCCAGCTGGTCCCGTCGGTGATGGCAATCCAGTCCTCGGGGCCAGAGCGCTGTGAGTCCGTGAGACGGGCCACGAACAGACGCCGCTTGTCCGGACCAGCTGACGCATTAAACGCCAGCCATCGTCCGTCCGGCGCGAACTTCGGGTCATATAGGGAATGCTGTGGATGCTCGAACCGGGTCAACTCGCGCCCGCTCGACACTTCCATGATCCGGAAACCAAGGCCTGCGCCACCAGGACCGGTGCTGACAGTGGACGCCAGCCGCGTTCCGTCCGCCGTCACACCCTGGGCGCTGTTGGCGCCTTCGCATACCCTTTCAGGAGGAAACCCTATGCGCATCCGGTAGATCTGGTGCTGTTTTGCAGATTCGGTAAAAAATGCGATCGTCCCATCAGCCGTGATGTGGGGCCAGAATGTAAAATTCGGCGAGACATACAACCGGCGTTGCTTGTTGCTGTCGAGTTCTCGCAACCAGATCTCATGGTTCCCCATGCCGCGCGCTCCAAAAAGCAGCCGCCGTCCGTCACGAGAAACCGACGGGCTGGTTTCAGCGATGTTGTCTTGGGTCAACCGTTGTAGTTGTTCCCCGAGCGTACCCGCCGGCAGGGGGACTGCCCAGAGATCAGTTTGGGTAGTGACCGCCGAGAAGATCAGCCGGCCGTCGCCTGTCATGACTGGCGACTTGTCGGCGCCAGACCCAAACGAGAGCTGGCTCGGTTCGCCTGCTTTCAGAGTCTGCGGGTGGATCGGGATTTCCCAGATGTTGGTGCCTTCCCGAAGGCCGAAATGTGGCGAGTACTCGTAGATGACGCGGTTGGACCGCAGCCACCAACCCGGGATGATCCCGCGCAGGAGAACCGAAGCGTTTACTTGCGCCGGTGTTCCTCCCGCCAGCGGGTACACCCACCAGAACCCTTTCCACCCGCCCGTGGTTGGATCAAGGGCAATTCCGTAGAACAGGAGGCTCCGTCCATCGGGCGACCAGGCGGGATACGCGGCCACCTTGAACTCCGTAGCCACTTGCCGCGGATCGCCGCCTTCGGCCGGCGCGACGTAGATTTTGGACGAGTCGAGAGTACTCGACATTGGATTCCCGACCCAGTACGCAATCCACTTTCCGTCGGGCGAGACTCGCGGCCGGCGTCCCTCCTTGGCAAGGAGCCGCTCTTGCCCTCCATCGATGGAGATAACGTAGATGCCACCGCCCTCCCGCTCGGAGCGATACACAATCCGCGTTCCGTCGGGCAAAAAAGCCGGTTCGTGCTCATCAGCCGGGTGCCGGGTCAACCGGATGGGGTCGCCCACCGGCAGAGGCTGGATCCAAAGATCGAGGTTGCCGTCGCCGGCGCGATCCGAAGCGTAAGCAAGCCGCTTATCGTCAGGTGAAACTGCCGGCTCGATCGTCAGGCCGGCGTCACGGGTCACTTGAATGAGCACAGGTGGTGCGGCGCTCATCTGACCGCGATTTGCTTGAATGACCAGAACTGTGCTGATAGCCGCTATCGCAAGGGTTATCGCCGTGGCTGCGACCGCTCCCCGGCGCTTCCTTGCCCACTTTCGCCAGCGGTAGATCGCGCTGGGGCGGCGGGCCAGCACCGGCTCGTCCTTCAGGTACCGCGCCACATCCACGCCGAATTCTGCCGCCGAGACGTACCGTCTGTGACGATCCTTCTCTATTGCCTTGAGCGTGATCCATTCCAGTTCACCGCGGAGCTGTCTTGCCAAAGTCGCCGGGTCTGTCTTGCGCCTGGCCGCGATTTCGCTGGCGGCGGCACCCAGGCTGCTAATGCGTTTGGTAGGAGTAGGCGGCTCCTGCTGCCGAATGATGCGCAAGATCCCTTCATAGCCGGCCTTCCGGAGTTCCTTGGGATCGAAGGGCAGGACGCCGGCCAGCAGCTCGTACAACAGCACGCCCAGGGAGTAGATGTCGGTGGTGGCGTCCACTTCCTGGCCGTCTCCGGACGCTTGCTCAGGGCTCATGTACTCCGGCGTCCCGATTAACCGTCCCAGCTCCGTGAATAGCGTCTTTTCTGTCAGCCCCTGGTTCGTAGCTTTGGCAATCCCGAAGTCGATCACTTTGGGCAGCGGCTTGCCCTCCACCTCCATCACCAGCACGTTCGATGGTTTCAAGTCGCGATGGATGACAGCTCTTTTGTGTGCGTGCTCCACTGCCTGACAGACTTGCACGAACAGCTCCAGCCGCTCGCGGTTGCCCAGCCTTCGCTCATCGCAATAACGGGTGATCGGCAGGCCGGGCACATATTCCATGACGAAGAAGGGGCGGCCGTCCGTCGTAGAGCCGGCGTCGAAGACCGTGGCGATGTTCGGATGGTCCATCAGAGCCAGGGCTTGCCGCTCGGACTCAAAACGGGTGATCACTTCTCGGGAATCCATGCCCTGCTTGATGAGCTTTACGGCGACGCGGCGGCGGAGAGGCTGATCTTGATCGGCGAGCCATACGACACCCATACCGCCCTCGCCCACCACGCGCAGGAGCTTGTAGGGGCCGATGCGCTCGCCGGAGGCCTGCGCGCCAGGAGTGGACTGCGAGTTCGTGCTCTGCTTGGAGTCTGGATCTGTTTCCAGCGCGACACGCAACAGGCACTGCGGGCATATGCCCTCGGGCGGCAGGGGCGCGCCGCACTGGGGACACTCATTCATGTTATCGACCTCCTGGCTCCATTTTGTTAATGAAGCAACCAGAGGATAAAGTCACGCCAGAACCGAAAGCAGATAACGCAATTCTTCCTTGGTTTCTTCCGGGCCCGACACTGTCTCGGCGACTTGCGCCTGGAGCAGATTGCGGAACTTCCCGCGCAGCCGGTGCACGGCCATCTTGGCGGCCCCTTCGGAGACTCCCATCTGTTCCGCAAGCTGCCGGTACGAAGTCTTAGCCGGCTCGCCCGTCAGGAACAAGCGCAGGCGCTGGAAGTGGCTGGGTCGATCGGCCTCAGCTTCCAGCTTCTCCATCGCCCGTTCGATCAGCAGCATCGCCCAGCGCCGCTCATACAGGCGTTCGGGTGTGATCGGATCGGCAGGTTCCAGGCGGTAACGCCGTTCGGCATCCTCGAGGTCCAAAGCGACCACCCGACCGCCACCGCGCTTCCAAGCGAGCGCCCGGTCCCGTTCATTGGCAATGTAATGACGAAACGAAGCGAGCAAGAACGACCGGAATCGCCCGCGCTCCCGGTCGTAGTCCTCGAGATAGTGCTTCTCGATCAAACGCGCGAAAAAGCCCTGGGTCAGATCTTCCGCGTCAGCGACGCTATGGCCGACCCTTCGCGCATAAGCATAAAGCGGATACCAATAGCTGCCGCACAGGGTGGCCAGCGCCCTGCGCGCCTCCGTGGTTGGCCGCTCCCGCGTAGCAATAATCAGGCTCCAGCGGGTAGGCGGAAAAGAGCTCGTCCCCATGGTTCTCATTGACTGGCATCCAGGCGGTCAGCAGCGAACGACTCTCATTGGAGTGCACAAGCTTGGTTCGGTCAGATCGGCCAACCGAGGCCTGCCCGTCTTCACTCCGACATGTCATCCGAATCCGGCATCCAGATCCAGCCACCCAATGCCGAAAGTCCTGTGAATTTCCGCGACCTTCTGTTTATCCGGATTGCCACCGTCCGTTCGGGCAAAATAAGAATAATGGCCCTATTCACATGGATGCTCCACTTGAAACATCCCTTCGAGTTTCTTATTTGACTTTGCCCAGACTTTGCCCGCGAGCAACAGAGATACCCAACTTTGCCCAACGAAACCCAAAGCAGGAAAAAATCAAGCCCTTGAAAATGCTTGATTTCCAAGGGCTTGGATTTTGGAGGATCCGTTTAGGAAACCGTTGCTCTATCCAACTGAGCTACTAGAACAACAGGCGAAGAGTGAACTGAATCTGACGCGGCGTCCAGTAGGAGGTCTGGAGAGACTGGATGCCGTCCGACGAATTCGGGTTCACGAGACCCTGGATGTTGAACGCATTGAAGGCGTCCATGTTGAATCGCAGCTTGACACTCTCAGTGATGGTGAAAATCTTGTACAACGAAATGTCCGTACGGTGGTTGATCGGTCCCTCCAGGACGCTATGGCCGTACGGATGGGCGCCCGTTCCCGGTCCGGGTGAGTACGCCGTGACTACCTGCCTGCCGTCACTCAGCGTGACGGGCACATTGTTGTTCCCGAAGTTCGGGGCGCCGGGAGTGTTGTTGATCGGAGCGAGATACGGAGTGTAGCCGGAAGGAAGACCCTGAACACCGTTTGCCGTGTTTATCTGCGTCGGCGAGAGGTATCCGTTGAACCACATGTACGCCGGATGGCACACGCCGCTGCGGCAGTCCGTCACCGGAACCGAGTTCTTATACCGCTGAATCGGACTGGTGGCGCCCCAGTTCGTTGAAGCCACCGCGAAAGCCTGCGAGACCACCGTGCCGACGAACGCCACCTGATAGCCGCCAAGCAGCGCGTCCACCAACCGGTTCGAATTCCCCAGGAAGCGCTTGCCCCTGCCTGCCGGCAGGTCCCAGACTCCATTGAAGGTGATGCGATGCAACGGGATCGCGGTATCGACCATGTAATTCTGGTAGCGGTTCAGAGCGCGGCTGGGCTCGAGAGGCGTGCCGACGTCCAGGCCGGCAGGAAGCACTCCGGGCGCAAAGTTCGCGGCTGGATAAAGCGTGTTGTCGCGGAACGTGTTGCCTCCGACGCGGAAGGCGCGCGAGTAGACGTAGAAGATCTGGTACGCGATGCCCTTGCTGAAGGGCCGTTGATAGTTCAGTTGCAGAGCGCTGTCATTCGACCAGCCCGTCTTCATCGACAGGTTGCCGCCGCCCCATACCGTCTGGTCGTAGGGACGGGTCGCGACGGACGCTAGCGGTCCGGTGGGGGGCGTGGTTCCCGTGGCCATCTGCCACACGTAAGCGGACGGTGCGTTGTTCCACTGATAGTTCTGATCGAGATTTTCCCCGTGCGTGAACACGTACGTAATCCGGAACACGGAGCCGTCGCCGAAGGGCTGTTCGACGCTCATGTTACCTTCACGTACCCGAGCCGGAGGATAATTCCGCACTTAGAGTTGTGCCGAGTGAAATGCCCGGAAGCAGCGCGGTTGTTGATTCGCTGTTCACTACGTTACTGCTGTTCTGTCCGGCGATGACGGCCGGCGCCGACCGAAGCAGGAAGTTCGGCAATCCGTCCGGCGACTGAGAAGCCGCCGTGTAGCTTTGTGAGTAGCTGGCGGTGAAGGGGTAGTTAGCGGTCAGATACCGGATGGAGTTACGGACGGGCACCGGATAGATATGTTCGCCGTAACCTCCGCGGATGACCGTGCCGTTCCGGCCGAACGAAGGTGTGTATGCAAAACCCAGCCGCGGGAGGAAGTTTCCATAACTGCCGTAGAACCCGCGCGAGGGAAGTCCGACCTGATCGGGCGTCGCGAAGTTAACACCCAGATTCTTCAGGTTGGTGAGGATGGCCTGACTCGTCAGACCCTCTTGAACGTAATACTCGAGCGGCCGGGGGAGGACGAGCGATGTGCTTTTGAGGTCGAAGGTCACCAAGTAATCATTGCGGGCGCGCGGAGCTGGATGCGCCTCCCAGCGGAGTCCGAGATTAAGGGTAAGCCTCTGGCTGACGCGGTAGTTGTCCTGCAAATAGAGAACGAACTCCTGCAGGCTACAATCGTTGAACGGCGCGTTCCTGCGCTGGTTGTAGCTGCTTCCCAATCCAAGGAAGAAGTCTGCATCTGCATAGCCGGTGTTGGCACGGGCGCCGTAATTCGCCCCCGTTGTCGGATCGTATATGGCAGTGCCAAAATTCGTGAAAGCAACCTGGTCAGGAGAACGGTCGGACAGATAGCCGAATTTTTCGTGGCGGTAACGGAAGCCAAACGCAAACTCATGTTTACCCCATAATTTGTTGAGGTTCTCGTCGATCGTGGAGAGGCGCTGGCTCATGCCGTAATTCCACATGGAACCGCCATAAGGCATGATCAAGTTCGCGCCAATGTCGGGAAAACCGATTTGGCCGAAGTTATTCGGAAGGCCCAACTGCTTTTCGTAATTCCTTTGCGAGGCTTCGTTCCCTTCGACATACATCCTCTGCCATTGCATGCTGAAGACGGTCTCGGAGAAGAATGTCGGGGAAAACACTTTCGAATAGCCCAATGCGCCGCTGATCGTCCGGATCGGGATCCGCTGAAACCCTGTCGCGCCTGCCGGCAGTCCGCCGCCTTCAATGTTGGCCGGCGAATTTGCCGGGTAGTTGCGCAGAGCCTGCTGCTGCTGATTGATGTCCGTGAACCGGAAATACGCCCGGTTGTTCTCGTTGAACACGTGATCGAATCGGGCGGTGTGGTTCGGGACCGTCTGCTCGATGTTGTTCACGGCATTGAAATTGGAATTGATCAGTGGGTTGTCGGGCGTCTGCGGGAGCGGCGTTGCGGCATATATCGTCTTAGCGAGCGGGCTGATGCGACTAAGCGGGATTTGGTTGTTCACAAACGGAAGGCGCGCGTAGTTGCTCTCGGGTCCCTGCGTGGTGTTAGGGTCGTAGAGTTGCTGCAGGATCCCCGCTCTGTTCACCAGACCGCTGAAGTCGCCATTTCTCATCGGCACGGTAGGCACGGCAACCAACTGGTTGGCCGCCTGTCGAAGGGAGAAACGCTCGTACGCGTAAAAGAAAAACGACCTGTTCCTGCCGTCGTAGATTTTGGGGATCAGGATCGGGCCGCCGATGGAGGCTCCGAATTCATTGCGCACCAGGTGTGGCGCCGCGAAGTCCGCCGGATTCTGTCGCGCCTTGGCGACACCGAAATAGTTGTTTCGAAATGTTTCAAACAGCGAACCGTGGAATTCGTTGGTGCCCGACTTCGTGGTCAGGATAACCGTGGCCGGCGTGGCGAACTTGGCGCTGGAATTGAGGATTTCGAACTTAGCTTCCTGAACGGCATCGGGGTCTGGCAGCGTGGCTTGCGCCGAGTTGGCTTCACCACCGAAGTTGCGATTCGTCATTGGCGCGCCGTCTTGGGAATACTCCATGGCCTCCTGCATGAGTCCGTTGGCGCGCGTCCCATTACCCTCGAGGCCGGGTACGGTGTTCTGTGCCAGGCCGAGCACGTTGCGGCCGTTTTGCGGAAGTTGGTCAATGCGCGTGGAATCGAGGTGGGTGCTGACCGTGCCGCTGTCGTAGGTCGCAAGCTGCACCGTTTCTGCGGTGACGACGACTTTCTCGGCGACGTCACCCACGCTCAACGCGACATTCAGAACCGCAACTTGCGCGTTTTGCAGCGTGATGACCGCCTCGTGCTTCTTCATACCCGGAGAGCTGAAGGTGAGCGTGTACGTGCCAGCAAACAAGCCTGGCACGGAGTAAAAACCGCTTGTACTCGAGGTTGTCTCAATGGCAACGTTCGTGGCCTGGTTGACGACATGGATCGAGCAGCCCGGGATAGCGGCTGCGGTCACGTCCTGAACTGTGCCCTGAATTGAACCCGCACCGCTTTGCGCGAGCAAGCTAGCGGGGAGCATTAACCACGCTGCGAATACAACAAATAGGATCGTCTTTGTCCTTTGCGGAATGCTGCGGAATCTGATCATGGAAACCCCCTGGACCGGGCGCGATCGCGTTGAAAAACTACCTGATCCCGCTGGAATCAGGTCTTTACCGTTACCCCTTCGAATTTTTCGGCATACTAGCAGAAGCCGGAACTGTTGTCACGTGGGTTTGCTAACATTGCCGAGTTTGCTAACATGAGGGCCACGATGCGGCAGGATTGGCTTTTGAAAGTGCTCCTGATGGCACCGCTGGCAGCGGCGCCCGTACAGGGGGTGGCAGGCGCCCAGAGTGGGAACGCTCCTGTTTGCGCCGGCTGCCATCGGGACGTGTGGGAGACCTACCGCCGGACCGGCATGGGGAGATCTTTCTATCGCCCCTGGCCGGAGAACATGATCGAAGACTTCCGCGACAAGAATACGTTCTACCATCAAGCGTCGGACAGCTACTTCACGATGCTACAGCGTGGCGGCGAACATTATCAGCGCCGGTACCAGATCGATTCTCGTGGCAAACAGGTCAACATGATGGAGAAGCGCATCGACTACATTATGGGTTCGGGAAATCACGCGCGTGCGTATTTCCACCGGACAGCGGCTGACACTCTAATTCAGCTGCCGCTGGGCTGGTATGCCGAGAAGGGCGGCTACTGGGGGATGAACCCGGGCTACGACCGTCCGGATCACGACGGTTTCCGCCGCCCCATCACATACGATTGCATGTTCTGCCACAACGCGTATCCACCTATTCCCGCGGGGCATGAGCAGCCGTTCGCGCAATCCGTCTATGAGGGTCCGCTGCCGGAAGGCATCGATTGCCAGCGGTGTCATGGTCCGGGGAGCCGGCACATGCAGTTGGCCGCGACCGCAGGCGCCAAGCGGCAAGACATCCGCAGCGCCATAGTGAATCCTTCCCGGCTGAGCGCAGAGCGGCAGATGGAGATTTGCATGTCGTGCCATCTGGGGACCACCAGCTTCCCATTGCCGAACGCGATTCAGCGATATGATCGCGGCCCGTTCACATACCGGCCGGGCGAGCCCTTGGAAGCGTACATCCTGAATTTCGATCACGCGCCAGGCACCGGCCGTGAAGAAAAGTTCGAGATCGTCAACGCGGCTTATCGCTTGCGCCGCTCGGCCTGTTTTCTGAAGAGCAATGGCAAGATGCTGTGCACCACTTGTCACAATCCGCATGATGCTCCGCGGGGAGAAGCGGCAGAGCGGCATTACACCGCGGTCTGCCGTCAATGCCACGGGCCGGCTTTCGACCAGCAAGTCGCGGCGGGGAAACACACGCGCGCGAACGGCTGCGCCGGTTGTCACATGCCGAAACGGCGCACGGAGGACGTAGTCCACGTAGCCGTAACTGATCACTTTATCCAGCGGCAAAAGCCCGCGGGAGACCTCCTGGCAGAAAAGGCGGAAAGGCAGGAGACGGGCGCCAACGCATATCGTGGTCCGGTGGTTTTGTACTATCCCGAAAAGCTGCCTCATACACCGGAAAACGAGCTGTATCTCGCCGTCGCGCAGGTGAAACAGGGGAGCAATCTGAGGGAGGGTATCGCGCAACTCACGAAGGCAATCGCCAAGTATTCGCCACAGCGGGCGGAATTTTATCTGGAACTCGCCGAGGCGCTGCAAAGTAACGGGCAGTTGGCCAAAGCTTTGCCGATGTACCGCGAGGCTGTGCGCCGAAATTCGAAGTTCACAGTTGGATTACAGAAACTCGGCACCGCGTTGCGGCGGTCTGGGCAATACCCGGAAGCGGCGGAAGTCTTAGAGCGGGCTGCTTCAATTGCGCCCGGGGACGCCTTGATATGGCACGAACTGGGTCTGACGTACCGGGCGCTGGGCAGAAGCACGGATGCCGTGACCGCAATTGGAAAGGCTCTCGAGCGCGATCCGGATCTGCCCGAGGCCCACAACAACCTGGGCATTATGTGGTTTGCGGGAGGTGCTCAGGTGCGCGCCGAGTCGGCCTTTCGAGAAGCCATCCGGATTCGCCCTGATTACGCGGACGCGCACGGCAACCTGGCCAATCTTCTTTCGGGAGCAGGTAACTCGGGTGAGGCACGGGAGCATTTCGAAATCGCCCTACGGCTCCGGCCCGGTGATGCCGCCACCCGGTACAACTATGCAATGCTGCTCGGCCGGACCAACCGGTACGACGACGCGCAGCGCGAGTTGGAGGCTGGGTTGCGCGCCGACCCCGAATTTGCGGATGCCCACCAGCTCCTCGGAGATCTGCTGATGGCGAAGGGACAAGCGCGGGATGCCGTTCCGCGCTATCGCGAAGCCATTCGGATCAAGCCTGAATCTGCGCGTGCGCATCTCGGATTAGGCTCGGCGTTGGCAGCCGTCGGCGACTCGAGGGGCGCAGTTCCGCACCTTCAAAAAGCTGCGTCCAGCTCGGACGCAGCAACGCGCGAGCGGGCGACGGGGATACTCCGGCAGTTGGGGAATGCACCGTAGATCGGCAGGTGCTCTCATCATGAACTCTAATGTATTCGGATGATCAAGACGCGAAGGAACGATCGCATCGTCATTTCCAAGGGCTTGGATTTTGGAGGATCCGTTTAGGAAACCATTGCTCTATCCAACTGAGCTACAGGCACACTTTGTTTTCAACACTTTAGACAAACGGCGTTTGGCGGAAAGCGAGTATCAGGCGCTAATATGTTCGGGCTGATAAGGGCGAATCTTGATGGCCTTCGCGCCGCGCCGCGTGCGGGCGATGTCATAGGATGACTGCATGCGCATGAGCGTATCCATCTTCACGCCGAAGGCCTTCTCTACTCGGAGCGCCATTTCACCGGACAGATTCGCTCTGCCGTTAAGCAGAGTCGATAGCGCCGGCCGCGAAACCCTGAGGATCTTGGCCGCGGCCGTCACCGACAGCTCGAGTGCCTCGATAATCTCCGTCCGGATGAAATCACCCGGGTGTGGCGGGTTTGCCATGCGCGGATTGGTTTTCTCGTCAATGGTAGTCTTCATAATCCATATCCGTGATTTCGTTCTCTGTAGCATCTACCCGGAAGGTCAGACGCCAGTTACGTGTGACCGAAAGACTCCAGGTACCCTTGCGATCGCCGCTCATCTGATGGGCTTTCCATGATGGCAACGAACGCAGCTCACCCGGGTCTTCCATGTCCTGGAGAAACCCAAGGATCTTTCGCAATTTATCCACCGCCTCGGGCGGTAGGCCCTTGGAGTCACCCTCGAGATAGAACCGCCTGAGTCCCTTGTGAACAAAATTGCGTATCCTCACTTTGAAAAGTGTAGCTTAACGCATTACGGATATCAAACTTTCGTTTGACCACTTTGAAGGACTTCGGTTCAGATTGAACCAAAGTTCGGAGGTCTACCCCGATCGCCTTGACGATCGGCGCCCGCGCATAGTCCCGGAAGATCCAGACTTCCTTGGTGGCATTCGCCGGCAGCCCCATTGAAGAGCTGGATGGCCTCGCGCTCGAGCGGCGAAGCATCGCGGTTGGTCTTTACTGGATGAGCCTGACGCCCTGGGCATTGATCGCGATGACATCAAACATGCCGAGCGATCGCCGCGCGGGTCACGTGGTAGCCGGCAGCCTGAAGCAACGGGTTTTCACGGTTTTTGGGGACATCGGCTTTTTCCAAAACTCAAAGCCAATGGAACTCATCTCGACGCGCGGGCGATCATTTCTGCGGGTCCAGCAACGTGCGCACCAGCTCGCGGTGCACCTGAGAAAACCCCGCGCCGCTGGCATTCCAGAACGGCTCGCCATGGCCCTCAGTGGCGCTCTCGAACCAGATCCGTCTGGCACCGGCGAAGTAGGGGTGATGGAAAAGGTTGCCCGAGGACCAGACCACTCCGTTGCCGACATCGCTGTTGCGGAGTTCAGTGGTTGCGGTGCCGATGAGGACGTGCAGCGCCCCTTTGTACCCGCTCCCTCCTCGCGCCAGGATGGCATCCAGGCTTTCCTTGGTGCTCGACCCGCCGGCGAGCGCCTTCGTCATGGTCTGGGCGGCGCAGTTCTGGCCGGGCGTGCGCAGGATGCTATCCACCACATTTTTCCCCGACCCCACCTTGACGCCGATACCGGATTCGCCCAGCGCTGCCGTGGCCGCCGTCACGAAAGTTCCCGGCGGAGTGGGACCGTTGCACGCAACGACCGGATCGTAGAAGGGAGGCGGATAGGAGACCGGCGCGAGATAGGAAATCTTGTCTTTGATCCTCGATTGCAGAACCTGCGGCGCCAGCACGGCATCCGCGCCACCGCTGGAACCGATCAGGCCAAACGGCTTCCCTTCGACGTTCAAGTTGTCGTAGATCCACTCGAAGAGGAGGTTGGGCCGCTCCAGCATGTCGCCGAGCGTGCGCCCGGCCGGCGAATTGCGTGTGAAGCGTCCCCCATTCTTGATTCCGGCGTCGTGCCACGCGACTTCCACCACCCTCATGCCGTGCTTGTCCTGCAGGTCCTGCCAGTCGGTGTCGTCTTCCCGTCCGCCGTCGCGCGCCTTCAAGGGCCAGGCCGTGCCACCTCCCCCGCCGTGCCCGACGACGATCGCGCCATACGAGGGAGCGTCGTTGAATCGGATCTGACCTCCGGCATCCTCCCCCGGGATCAGGAAAACCACATAGGTCAGCCCGTCGGCCTTCTTGACGGCCGCGTCGCGCCAGTTCAGGGCTAGGCCATTCTTGTCGCTCGGGACGTTCGGCGGAGCCGGCGCGCAACGCGTCTTCGCCCAGCCCTCCGCCTCGTTCCGGGCATAGACTTCCAGCGCCCCTGAGGCACAAATGCCGACCTCTTTCCTGCCAGTGGAAGAGCGCGCTGGCTGCGGAGACGTAATCGAGGTCTGGTTCTCCGGGCGCCCTGGCCTTCCATCGGCGACAACAGCGAAATGGAGAGCAGAGGCGACAAGGACGACCCACCGGACAATGTGAAGTCTCACGGGATACCCATACATCTCCGACATGCGTATTCTCCTAACCAGGCAAGGGCTGCGCCCTTGATATTTCGCCAAAAGCAGCGGGATAGAAGCCAGGAGTCAGAAGCAGAAGCCAGAATCGCTTTTGCATATGCATTCAGCAGGCGGCTCACTTCCTCCAGGAGATTCATCCTTCTTTTGACGTAACCTACCCATCTCGTATGTTATCCTTTTCAAGTAGTGCCAACCAACTTCTTGCTCCTGACTCGTCTCGGGCTTTTGAAAATCAGTCCCTTCAGAACATGAGTCGCAAGGCAAACTGAATCACCCGTGGAGCCGCCGTCGTGTCGCTGATGACGCCGAAGGTTGCCGGCGTGGAGACGGCGGACCCGGGCAAATCGAAATTGACCTGATTCAGCGCGTTGAAGAACTCGGCTCGGAACTCGAGCCTTCGTTCCTCTCCCAGGCTGAACCTCTTAAAGATACCGAGATCCAGGTTGGCCTGGCCCGGTCCCCGGAGAATGTTCACCCCGGTGTTGCCGAAGACCGTCCCCGCCGCCGAGACCGGGAAACCGTCGGGAGTTGTCCCGCCGGCTGGAATCGAGGAAGCCCGAATGAAGGCCGCTGTGTTGAAGTAGGCGTTCAGTCGGGATTGAGTGGAACCCGACAGGGTGGCGGCTTCTGCCGTTGCGCCCGGCGCAAAGCTCGCCCTCCCGCTGAGTCCGTAAAGCGTGCCCGAGGTCGTGTCGATGATGCTGAAGGGCGTGCCCGATTGCACGGTCCAGATCCCGGAGAGCTGCCAGCCTCCGAAAGCCTTCTCGAGCGCGGACGTGCTTCCCCGGAAGAACGGCAGCTCATAGAGGCCACTCATCACGAACCGGTGGGTGCGATCGAAGTTGAGCGGCCCGTATCCGGTGCCCCGGACGTCGTGCTGATTCTGCGCCAGGTTGCCGAAGCTCCCGGCGAAATCCCCGAAGGCGTCTCCTCCGGAAACATTGCCGAGACTCCTCGAGAACGTGTAAGAAGCAAGAAATCCCAGCCCGTCACTCATCCGTTTGGTCAGACTCGTCTGCAGCGAGTGGTAATTGGAGATGCCCGTGTTCTCGTTGCTCCAGGTTACGTTGGAAAAGCCCAGCCACTGAGCTCTCAGCACCGCGTTCGCGGGGCTGTTGGTCGTCTGGCCGTTGATCGGATTCGAGGGACTCGCCAGATCTGCCTGGTTCTTCGTTACCGAAAGGTACAGTTTCGTCCCCTTGGAGCCGACATAGGCGGTTTCCAGCATGAGATCCTTGGTGAATTCGTACTGTACATTCAGGGTGTAGTTTTGAAAATAGGGGGTTCGGCTGAGCGGATCCAGGAAGCCCCTCGATAGCGTTGGGCCCGCGAACGGAGGCCCGGGGATGATCGTGAGATTGATGGGCTGATCCCCTGTCGGCGGAACAGGAAAGGGATTGTCCAGAGTCGATGCCGCATTGTCCACGCCATTGCGCCCGAGGGGAGCCTGAATCAGCCCGCTCTCTGCAATCACGGGCAGGAAGCTCTTCTTATCGTAGTAGATTCCGTATCCACCCCGGATCACGATGTTCTTCCACGCCCGATAGGCGAAGCCGAAACGAGGCCCGAAGTTGTTCCAGTCGGTGGAGTCAAGGAACGTCCGCCCCACCAGCGGGATGTCCGGGAAAGACGCGGCATACGGCGAATTCTCCGGCAGCACCCACCCGGCTGAGCTGAAACCGCCTGGCGGTGGCACCCGATACAAACGGGGATCAAAGTTGAGACTATAACCATTGTAATCCCAGGCATCGCCCAGGAACTCCCAGCGGAGCCCCAGATTCAAGGTAAGCCTCGGATTCACCTTCCAGTCGTCAGCCAGAAAGAGACTCTGATCCCAGGTGCGGGTCATCCGGTAATTGAACCTGGCCGGACCCGCAATGTTGACCTGGTTGATGTTGCTGAAGGTGGTCCCGTTCCCTCCTTCAGCGATCGGGCCTGAACGCCTTCCCAGGAGAAAATCGGCGAATGACTGGATGCGCATGACACCGCCCTGGGTGCCTCGGAAGGTGTTATTGTTGATTTGGATCCTCTTGGTCTCGCCTCCGGCTCGAAGGGAGTGGTTCCCCAGTCGAAATGAAAAGACGTCAACCAGAGAATAGGTGTTCGCGATCTGCTGCGACTCATTTCCCGGACCTCCAAGGTTATATCCGTCCGGAATAAACGTGGCTGGGAATCCCGGATACTGAGCCTGGTTGGCGCGGAAGATTCCCACGTCCGCATCTTCAAGCGCATAAGTACCGGTATTGAAGCGGCGGTTCCGGGCATACCCGATCCTCACCTCATTGACCCTGGCGGACCCGAAGATATGGGTATCGGCCAGCGCAATATTCTGATTTCCGAACTCTGTGGTCGCAGGGAACCCCGCAACATTGTTTTGGCCGGTCAGCCCATTATCCTGGGACGATGTGGCGAAGAAGTACTTCCATGCCAGCCGGTTGTTTCCGCTGACCTCGTAATCGAGGTTGACGTTGAACTGGTCCCCGTCGAAGACATCGGGAATGGAGAGGACGTAGTTGACGCCGGGCCCGGAGCGCTGCGGACTCGGAAGGAGGAACTCGCCGTTGGGAAGCTTGTAGTTCAGCAGATTAAGAGCCACCGGGTGGATGTTCGAACCGTCGGGAGCGATGGCCAATCCTCCCCGGAGTCCCGTCTGGCCCCCGAAAACGGCCCCTAGACTTGCGGCGCTGCGGTTCTGCGGAACAGGTGGCAGCACCAGCTGGCGCGTGGAAGAAGCGGAGGCGCCGTTGAGTTGGCGACTCCCCTCATAGGAGGTGAAAAAAAACAGTTTGTTCTTGAGAACCGGTCCTCCGAACGTCCCTCCGAACTGGTTCTGGCGCAGGATTGGACGGGACTTGCCGACGCTGTTGAAGAAGAAGTTATTGGAGTTGAGCACTTCGTTCCGGAAGAACTCGTAAACCCCTCCATGATAGGTCGAGCCCCCCGAACGGGTCACGATCGCCACGCTCGCTCCGGCGTTTCTCCCATATGAAGCATCGTAGAGTCCGGTTTGCACCTTGAACTCCTGAATGCTCTCGGGGGAGGGAGTGCCCACTCCGGATCCGCGGAGCGAAGAAGCCGAATGGGTATACGGATCGTTGGCGTCTATGCCGTTGATTATGTAATTGTTCCCCTGTTGAAAGACCCCATTGGTAAAGGAGTTGCGTGTGCCTTTTCCAAGGGCCGCGCTGTCCGGCAGCGCCATCTGCGCCCCGGAAGACAGCGCGGTCAGCTGCGTGAAGTTGCGCGAGGCCAGAGGCAGCTCGGTGATCTGGCGTGAGTCGACAACCCGCCCAAGGGCCGGGTTGTCGGTTTGAAGCAGCGGAGCGTCCCCCGTGACCGTGACCACTTCGCTTTGCGACGCCACTTCGAGTGCGAAGTCCACAACGGAGGTTTCCGTCACCCGCACGGTGATCCCGTCCCGGATTACGGTTTTGAAACCAGGCTGGGAGAACTTGACGCTATAGGTGTCGGGCGCAAGCAGCCGGAAGCTGTAAAGGCCGTTGCTTCCAGTTGTGGCCTCGCGCATATCTCCCGTGCTGGCCTGGGTCAGTTGAACCGTCACCCCTGGAATAATCCCGCCGGACGCGTCCTTGACCGTACCGGTGATGGCGCCCGTGCCCGAGGTCTGGGCCATCAGAGTAACTGGCGGAGCCATGCACGCCAGAACTAACAGGCAAAACAGGAATTTCATCGAGCTGTTGACAACGTCTCGAGCCGCGAGTCCACGGCGCACGACCGCCCTATCTGATTGGGTGCTGATCCTCATAAGAAGTCTCCGTCGGTTTAAGTCGGCGAGCCCGGGACCTCAACCGCCTTTTACTGCTCTACCCTTCCGTCTCGCTGGCTTGGCGCGTTGAGAGGCCCTTCGCTCTTACACTCCGTCTCAAGGCGCGTGGCCGGATTACTCTACAATGCGATGCTGGTTACGTCCTCGCGGTTTACAATATATAAAACATTCATAGTGGCTGGTTGTGACATGTGTCAAGGGAATTGTCAACAAATAGGCGTTTTTTGTTACATCCAATAAGACCCCGCCAATCTGGGGTGCTCCGGCTCAGGAAAACTGCCGCTGGCACATTCCTCAGCCAGCGAGCGGTATGCAGTGCTAGGCTATTGGCTCTGAGCACAGGACACCTGGCGGGCGCAGCGCTGGATGTTTTTTGGCACGAGCCGCTGCCGCCGGACAGTCGATGGAGAAAACTGGAGCCTGACGCTAACGCGCATCTGGCGGGTTCCACCCGCAACGCGTGGACCGGCGCTCCCCCCGGTTGCTCCAGGAGGCAGTCCGGCGATTCGTGTCCGGAGAGCGCTTCCAGGAGCGGTCAATGAGATCGCATCCCCGGCGGCCCAGCCGTTGAAAGCACTCTTTCGCAGATGAGCCATTTGAAACAAATCGCGTCCCGAACGGGCGAGCGGGAGGAATTAGAACCATGAAGCTGACGGAGAAAGTCGTGATCATCACAGGAGCGGCCGCGGGCATCGGCGAAGCATCGGCGCGCCTCTTTGCACGCGAGGGCGCGCGTCTGGTGCTCGTCGATCTGGATCGGGCCGAACTCGAAAAGCTGGCTCGTGATCTCGGGCAGGCCCGGGCCGCCGTGCTGGATATTGCCGGCGACGTCTCGAGCCCCTCGGTCTGCCGCTCGGTCATCGAACGTACGATGGAGCGTTTCGGTCGGCTCGACGTGCTGTTCAACAACGCCGGAATAGTCCCCGTGGGAAGTCTCGTCGACTGCACCGAGGAGCAGTGGCGCAGAACGATTGATGTCAATATCGGATCGATGTACCTTCTCAGCCGGGAAGCGGTTCCCCTGATGGTCAAGCAGGGGGGTGGATGCATCATCAACATGGGCGCCGTCGCCGGGTTGACGGGCGTACAAAATCGAGGCGCCTATTCGGTCTCGAAGTCCGCGGTCATAGGGCTGACCAAGAGCCTGGCCGCAGATTTCATCAAGGACGGTCTCCGCGTCAACTGCATCTGTCCTGCCACCGTCGATACCCCTTCCATGCGCCAGCGCGTCGCGGACACACCCGATCCGGACGCGACGCGCCGGGCGTTCGTCGCCCGCCAACCGATGGGTCGGCTTGGAACCGCGGAGGAGATCGCGGCTCTCGCTCTTTATCTCGCTTCGGAGGACTCCCGCTTCATGACCGGCCAAGCCGTCGTGATCGACGGCGGAATGATGATGTGAACGGATTCGCGCGGTTGAAAGCCGCCGACGTGCCCAGTGCCAATCGGACGCAGCATGCTCGATGAGGTCCGGAAGCGCTGCTGATGCTATGATCAACCGGCTCGAGCGGGATCAGGTTTCAAACCAGCCCATCGAGACGTTGTATGAGTTGCGACACCTTAATATGGGTAACAGATCCATGCGCACCCTACTCTATCCGCTGCTAGCACTCGGTCTATTCGGCGCCGACTGGCCTCAGTTTCGTGGTCCGAACGGCTCCGGACTGTGCCCTTCCTGCGGGCAACTGCCAACCGAGTTTGGGCCTCAAAAAAACGTTCTGTGGAAGACAGAGCTGCCGGCAGGAAAGTCCTCCCCCGTCCTGGCCGGGGATCGCATTTTCCTTACCGCTTCCGAGGGCGATGATTTGATTACGATGTGCCTGAGCCGCACCACCGGCCAGGTTCAGTGGCGCCAATCCGTCCGCGCTGCCAGGCGCGAAGCACAGAACACCCTCAATCACCGCGCGGCGCCGACCGCGGTGACCGATGGAAAGAGCGTCTTTGTCTTCTTCGCTGATTTCGGCCTGGTCGCTTATGATTTCGAGGGCAAACAGCGATGGCAGTTGCCGCTCGGACCATTTAACAGTCAACACGGCGTGGTTGCATCGCCTGTCGAGGCCGATGGAAGAGTGATCCTCGTCTTCGATCAGGACACCGACGCATACATTATCGCGGTGGATGCAGATAGCGGCAAGATTGCCTGGAAAACGCCACGCGACGTCATCAACGGGTACTCCACCCCGATCATTTACCGTCCGGCCCGCGGCCCCGCACAAGTCATCGCACCCGGCTCCTACCAGCTCACCGCGTATTCCATCTTGGACGGCGAACCGCTCTGGTTCGTTCGGGGTCTCACCTGCCAGCCAAAATCGGCGCCAACCATTGCCGGCGATATTGTCTACTTCAGCGGTTGGACTTCCGGGAACGACGCGGGACAGCAGGTCGAACTGCCCACCTTCGCCGAGGTGATCGCCGCAGCCGATGCCAATCACGACAGGAAGCTCTCTCAGACGGAACTTCCACAGCCCTGGCAGCCCACAGGAACCTGGCGTGCGATCGACTTGGATCGAGATGGTTTTCTGAACGAGAGGGAATGGACGTTTTTCCGCACTCGCCGTGCCTCGCGCAACGGTTTATTGGCGGTGAAACTCGGAGGCAGCGGCGACGTGACAGACACGCACGTGCTCTGGCGCTTTGAAAAGTCGCTGCCCGACGTACCGGCGCCCCTCGTTTACAATGACGTGGTGTTCCTCGTCCGAAGCGGCGGAATCGCGACCACTTTGGACGCTCAGACCGGCAAGGTACTCAAGCAGGCGCGTTTGACGGGCGCGCTCGAAGACTACTACGCCTCACCGATCGGCGTCGACGGTAAGGTTTACATCGCCAGCGAGCATGGCAAGGTTGTCGTGCTGCGTGCTGCTGGCGATTGGGAGATTCTGGCGATCAATGAATTCGACTCGGAAATCTACGCAACTCCGGCAGTCAGCAAAGGCCAAATGTACATTCGGACCCGAAACGCGCTCTATGCCATCGGGTCATCCAATTAGAGCTTGCAGGTGGTTGCCCAGAGAGCCTTCGATTATTCGCTTCCGATCGCCGTTCCGCATCTGCTTCGAAAACACGCCTGTGGCATCCGACTAACGTTCCACTTGCCCTTATCGTCCGGTAACCGGATACAAGTTGGGGCAGGTTCAGCATGGCGGACAAATCTTACATGCTCAAAAGCCAATTTTCGTGTCAGATCGAATATTTGCGGAGCACAAGGGA
Source organism: uncultured Acidobacteriota bacterium (assembly GCA_963827655.1). Lineage (GTDB taxonomy): Bacteria > Acidobacteriota > UBA6911 > UBA6911 > UBA6911 > CAWHCF01. The sequence goes on along the minus strand of CAWHCF010000049.1, from coordinate 437,476 downwards.
ATTCTCAAGGAGGGCGCGTACCGGGAGCTGAAAATGATTCCGTCTATCCGCTCTGAGCGACGTGTCTGGTAATATGAAGGTGCTCTATCATGAATCGCCGCGCTGTTCTCAAACTGGGTCTCGGCGTACTCGCCGGGGCCGGGGCCTATGGTGGCTACCGGTTTCTGCCGCCTCGGCGGAGTCGTGTGCTCGAACCGGTGGACGCGCTCGCGCGGCATCTCTATGTGGGTCTCGATGCCGATCAGCGCGCCCAAACCTGCGTGAGTTACGACCATCCTCTGCGGCAATATCACAACCGCGGAGTCTGGGGCGGAGGCCAATCGGTTTTCGCCGCCTTCAACCGCGAGCAGCGGCAAATCCTGACTGATCTCTTATATGCAGGTCTGTCCGAGGAGGGGCGCGACCGCGTGCCCGAGGAGTACTTCACGCGCTGGACTGGCGTGCACTCGATGCGCGTCCTGATCTGCGGTGATCCCACGGCAGGGCCGTATCAAATCATTCTCACGGGTGCGCATCTGAACCTGCGTCTTGGCGGAAAGAGCCGCGAAGGCGCGGCCTTCGGCGGTCCGCAGGTCTATGGCGACCAGCGCGGGAACGAGATCGCCGGATTGCCGGACAATTTGTATCGCGACCAGTTCCTGTCCGGCCAACGTCTCCTCCGCAGCCTCGACGAAGGGAGAAGGAAGCACGCGCTTCTGGAAGAAGCTCCAGTCCAAACGAAGATCGAACTTCAGGGTCGGCACGGTTCGTTGCCGGGAATTCCCGTGGCCGAGCTCGCGCCGGAAGGCAAGGCTCTGGTGCGCGAGCTGGTCGAGCGCATCCTTTCAGCATATCCACCCGACGACGTGGCGTACGCGCGCGAGTGTCTCGCCGCGAATGGCGGGCTCGACGCGCTCTTCCTGAGCTACTACCAGCACGGCGAGGACGGCGATATTCCTGACGCCCAGGTCTTTCGTTTAGAGGGCCCCGCCGCGGTCTTTTATTTCCGTGGATATCCGCACGTGCACGCCTTTATCAATGTGGCGATGGATGGCGATGCGCCGCTTTCGGTCGGCGAACCCCTCGGAAACAATTCCGAATGGCTCGACGGAAAAGGCGTCAAGGCTCTTTTCGAAACGGCATTGCGCAGCGAAACCGGGGCGGACTTCGCCTACTACGATGAGGCGAGCGTCGCCGGCCGGCTGCGTCCCGGACTTATTCGCACCGGCGATATCTACAGTCTCGAAAGCTGGCAGGAAACGACGGAAGTGGTCGAGGTTCGAGGATCGAACCTGAGCAGCATGCTCCTGACCAGCCTTCGTGAACGACGCATCGACGCAAATTCCGAAAAGACCTACTCGATCGCCACCACCGCATACATCGCCGGCGAAAGGAGCGAGAAACTCGGCCGGATCCAAAGGGGGCGCCCGGGCCCGATGCTGCGCGACCTCACTGTCGCCTACCTTCGATCGCATGGCTTCCCGAACTCAAGGGTCTAAATGCGCCGGCCACGGAATCTGCTCATCGTTGGTAGTGGCAATCGTCAGTTTGGCCATCATGGTGTTCCCTGGTTTGGCGGCCCTCGTGAGCATTCTTAGGGTTCGCGCAGAAATAAGTTCGCATTCTGCTGCAGGCCCCCAGGCCCGCTGGCGAGGCGCGAGCGACGATGCGTACCCGGTGCGGTACGTGAGGAGCGAGCAACAAAGCCAGCGGGCCTGCGGGCCGCAGCCCGAAGGGGCGCGATCCTCAGCGTGCTTAGCGAACAGAAACCGGTTCATGATTGACCACCGACTCTCGCGCCAGAATGTGAAGTTATTTTTGCGCGAGCCCTTAAGAAGTGATCGTCATAGAGGCGGCGCTCCGTAAGGGCCGCTTATTTTCTTCCCACCAGAAAGACACAATTGATGAAACGAATGACGAGTGAATCGCAAGGCGGGTTGCCCCGATCGCTTTCTCCTGCTCGACCTCATCGCGCGGGAGCGGTTCGAGCGCTGGAGTTAGTGATTCCGGGCAGACTCGTGGCGGTAATTCTGTTCGCGGTCATGCAGGCGGCGGCTGCCGAGCCGGAGATCGTTTCCGTCATCCAGATCTGGAACCAGGGGCGGCACAACGCCTTCACCGACCTGATCCGCTGGCATGACCGCTGGTACTGTATCTTTCGCGAGGCCGACGCGCATGTCGGCGGCAACGGACAGCTGCGCGTGCTGACGTCGAGCGACGCGACACGATGGGAGTCGATCGCTCTCGTCCGCGAAGAGGGCATCGATCTGCGCGACCCCAAGCTCACCGTCACGCCCGACGACCGGTTGATGATCGTGGCGGGCGGCTCGGTTTACGACGGCATGACGCTCGTCGGCCGCCAGCCCCGCGTTGCGTTCTCCAAGGACGGCCGCGAGTGGACACCGCCGCGGCGCGTCCTCTCCGAAGGGGAATGGCTCTGGCGCGTCACCTGGCATGAGGGCCGGTGCTATGGGGTCACGTACAACGCATCGATGCGCGGCACCGACGAAGCCAGGGCCGCCGCCGCCTCGGGAACGGCGCCGCCCGGTCCGGCGGACTGGAAGCTCAAGCTCGTCGCCAGCCACGACGGCCTCGAGTACGACGTCATCACTCACCTCGACGTCCCCGGCCATCCGAACGAAACGACGCTTCGCTTCCTGCGCGGCGGCGAGATGATCGCGCTCGTCCGTCGCGAAGGGGGAAACAGGTTCGGCTGGATCGGCAGCAGCCGCGCTCCCTACACAGACTGGAGCTGGAAGGAAACGACGCACCGACTCGGCGGACCGAACTTCATCGTGTTGTCGGACGGCACCCTGTGGGCCGCCGGTCGCAGCTACCCCGGCGGCGCGACGACGGTGCTGGCGCGGATGAAGCTCGCAGGGGACTACGCTCCCTCACTCACGCTGCCGAGCGGCGGCGACACCAGTTATCCAGGACTCGTCTGGCACGACGGACGTTTGTGGATGAGCTACTACTCGTCACACGAGGGCAAGTCGGCCATCTATCTGGCGCAGATCAAACTGCCTCCCCGGTAGAGTCCCGCCCCGAGTGCCGGGCACGCGTCGCCGTCGTATCCAACGACGCGCCGGCAATGGTAACGAGGCCGTCAGGAGGCTGGTTTCGAAGCCTGTCTCGTGAAGTGCAGGTCTCAAGAGGCTGTCTCCAAAACCTCCCGATCCATTGTGCGGACGGGCTATCAAGCCCGTCCGACCATTGGTGGCACAAATGAACTTTTGAAGGCTAAGTGGCTGACAGGATCAGTCCAGCCGGGCCGAGCACGGCTGATAAGCCCGTCAGGGCGTGGTTCTGATGTCAGATGACATGGAGGTCCGGACCAGCGCACGACCCGTGTCGATCCGGGACCTTCGGCCCTCGGACTGCACGGGTTTTGCTGTAACCCCAGCCTTACGGCCGGGGCTATTGCCCTGTCGGCCCTGACGGGCTTGCGACGGGCCGGATGGCCCGTCGCCACAGGGCGCTCGGACACGGCCATCCTCGGTTTCCCGTACGGATCTTCCACACTCGCTTTAGAGCGTCGGGGCGCTGGGCTTCGTTCCGCCCGCTCTGCGGGGAAAGGCTGCGAGTACCTCGGCCAGCAGGTCCCATTGCGAGAGCCCCGGGCCGCCCCCTTGCCGCCAGTCCAGCCCGCGGCGCACGACGACCAGATCGTAGGACGGCACCACGATCGTGTACTGTCCGCGCGCGCCTGCCGTCGAGTACGCGTCCTGCGGAAGATCCGTGCGGCTGTCCGGAACGAGCCACCATTGACCGCCGTAGTTGCGGCCGCTCTGCCGTGTGGCGGGCGCGGGCATACGGACGAAGTCGACCCACTCCTCGGGCAAAATCTGCTCGCCGTTCCATTTTCCGCGATTGAGGTAGAGCAGCCCGAGGCGCGCGAGGTCCCGCGCGTTCGTGTAAACCTGACTGCTCATGACATAGTTCCCGAAGCGGTCCATCCCGGCTAGCGTGTTCCTCATTCCGATGCGATCGAACAGCGCACGCCGCGGAAACTCCCGGTATGTCTTCTCGTCGCCGAGAGCCGACTTCAACGCCAGCACGGCAAGCAGCGTGTCGTAGTTCTCGTAGTCCCAGTGCGTTCCCGGTTCTCGAATGAGGCCGCGATCGCGCGCGCCATCAGCCGAATTCCAGCCGGCGAAATAGGAGAGCGGCGAGCCGATAACCGATCCGTAATCGTTGTCCACGGGGTAGAGGCCGCTCGACATGTGAAGGACGTGGCGCAACGTGATCCTGCGGCGTGGATCGGATGTATCCGGCCCAGCGTCGGGCTTCCACGCGACTGGAAGCGGCGCATCCAGCTTGAGGACTCCACGGGCGACCGCAATACCGATCAGCGTGGAGGCGATGCTCTTCGCCGTGGACCACGTGCGCGTTCGCGTATCCATATCCATGCCTTGCGCATACCGCTCGTAGGCGATCTCCCCGCCGTGGACGACGAGCAAGCTGAGCGTAACCTGGCCGCGGTGGCCGCCGTGCGCCGCCCGGTCGAAGGCCCAGTCGCCGGCGCGCTTCAGGGCGAGCTCGTTCACACCCTGGGCCAGCTTCTTCTTTTCCACGCGATCGCCGTCGGGCCAGGCAATCGCGGACGCATCACCCGGCATCGCGGGCATCTCCAGCAGCGGCAGCTTGTCGATATCGGCAAAACTCTGATCCGGCGCCATCACGACGCAGCCGATCCCGTCGCGATGGGCCGCGCGCATGGGCGGGATGAGATCATCGGTCCCGGTGCCGACGACGACAGTCTTTCGGCGAGAATCGATCTCGACACGCGCGGCTGGCATGGGCTCTCCCATGCCGGTCAACTCCTGCGCGTAGATCTGATCGACGGTGCGATTCGACACGAAGAGACCGTTGCAGAGCTTCAGGGCCTGTGTCCCGCGCCAGACAGTTTCGCCGGTGACCCAGTGGTAGTCATGGCGATTGGCCCGAAAAGGTAGGTTCTGCGCGACCATCCAGGCCGCAGCGGCGGCCAGCAGTGCCGCGAATAGCCAAGCAGATCCAAGTTTGCGCAACGTGCCCTCCTATTCTGGATCATTTCGCAGAAAGCGCCGATCGATCCCTCGGCCACGGCTTCGAGCGTTTCAATCGCGAAGGTATTCCAGAAGCAGTCAGATTCGAGGAGTCCGACCGGCGAAGCGAAAAAGAGACCGGCGTTCCTGAAAGACCCGAATGGTCCCGCAGGACCCTCTGTCGATGTCGCCGGCACCCGAACGTCACTCTTTTCGCTCGGACGCCCGAGCCGAGGCCATCTTAGGTCAACCGCGTGAATGAGGCAAGAATCTTGGGGGGCAGCGATTCGCTGATTTCGCGCGCAGCCGCATCCAGACACTTGGCTGGATCAAAGAGATCGCCCTCGCTCGCTTCCTCGCTTCCCGGTACGCCGCGTCATGCTCGGCTAGTGCGGTCGCTTAGGGTTCGCGCAGAAATAAGTTCGCATTCTGCTGCAGGCCCCCAGGCCTGCTGGCGAGGCGCGAGCGACGATGCGTACCCGGTGCGGTACGTGAGGAGCGAGCAACAAAGCCAGCGGGCCTGCGGGCCGCAGCCCGAAGGGGCGCGATCCTCAGCGTGCTTAGCGAACAGAAACCGGTTCATGATTGACCGCCGGATTTCGCACCAGAATGTGAAGTTATTTCTGCGCGAGCCCTTAGCTCTGCAGCGCGGCGGAGACCGATGAGCGCGAGTTCGGGTAAGAACGCGTCGAAAAAGGACTCCGCCTCAAAGAGCCGGCCGAATCCTCCGGTCGCGAGGATGAACGGTCGTTCGGCTGCAAAATGCTCTTTCGTGAGGGCGGCGGCGAGTCCCTTTATGGCCGCCAGCGTACCGTAATACAGACCAGACTGAATGCTTTCCACCGCCGAGCGTCCGAGGATCTCTCTCGGCCGCACGATCTCTACTGCAGGAAGCCGCGCCGTTTTCGATTCCAGAAGCTCCATCGAAGCGTAAATGCCAGGCGTAATGATTCCCCCGAGGTATTCCTTGTTTTTCGTCACTGCGCAGAGAGTTGTCGCAGTTCCGAAATCAATGATCAGCAGATTCTTTCCCGGAAAGCAAAAAAGTCCTCCGACCGCGTTGGCAATCTTATCGGCTCCGACCTCGAGCGGATTCCGGTAGCGGATTTTCAGTCCGGTCTTTGCGCCGGGTTGGAGGATGAACGGTTCGAAACTGAAGTATTTGCGAAAACAGTTCCGGAGCGAATGGAGCACGTCGGGAACGACCGAACAGATCGCCGCCATCGCGATCCGATCCGGCTCGATGCCGTTCTCGCGAAGGACTGCGCGCAAGAACATCCCAAATTCGTCCGAGGAGGCGCGGATGCTTGACGTGCGCCGAAAGGTAGAACGTAAATCGTCTCCCTCGTAAACACCGCCGAAAATCTGAGTGTTCCCGACATCAAGACACAGAAGCATTCGCTTCGCATCCACCGGCCGGCACATTATCGATAAGCCGCACGCCTTCAAGGCGTGCGGCCGCAAAACGCCGGCCGAAATGTTCTTCCACATACTCCACCAGGAAGCCCGCGCCTTCAAGCATCTCCGCCGCTTTCGCGCAAGTTGGCGCCTGCCGCAGAGCCTGCGCCATGACGGCAGCTTTTTCCCTTCCCGCGGCAGAAAGAAGGGCATTTCGGGAACTTGCCGCGAGGCCCGACTCTTCGCGAACCGTAGGACAGGCCACGATCTCCGTAGGAACAAAAAACTCTCTGGTCATTTCTTTGATAACCCGAAGCTGCTGATAATCCTTTTCGCCAAAGTAGGCGCGTGACGGCCGTACGAGATTCAGAAGCTTCAAGACGACTGTCATCACGCCTTGAAAGAATCCGGGCCTGCAGGCGCCTTCCATCAGTCTGGTAAGACCCTCTTCTTCAATGCGGAAACGGTAGCCACACGGATAGAGGTCTTTTGCGCGCGGCAGAAGAACCTCGTCTACGCCAAGAGACTCGAGCAGGGCCAAATCATCATCGAGATTTCTTGGATAACGTTCAAGGTCCTGCGGATCGTTGAATTGCGCCGGATTGACGAAGATGCTCACGACGGCAACTTCATTCTCCATCCGGCAGCGCTCGACGAGCGAGGCATGTCCTCTGTGAAGGGCGCCCATGGTCGGCACAAAACCAATTTCCCGGCCATTCAATGCGCGACGGCGCTCGCTCCATTCCGGAACAGTTTCCCAAACCTGCATCACGTAAAGCTCTCCTCGCTCGCCGGAAATTGTTCGGTCTTTACGGCGCGGTCATAGCTTTCAATCGCTGCCAGGACGCACTGACCGATGTCCGCAAAGGTCCGTGCAAATCTCGGATGGAAATCGGTATTTAACCCAAGAAGGTCTTGCAACACCAGAATCTGCCCGTCGCAGGCAACGCCGGCACCAATCCCGATGGTTGGAATTTTCAGAGCGACCGAGATCTTGGCGGCAAGTGACGAAGGAATGCACTCCAAAACCACCGCAAATGCGCCAAGCTCTTCGAGCACTCGTGCATGATCGAGTATTTTCCGCGCCTGATCCTCATCACGGCCCTGGACATGGTAACCGCCGTAGCGCCGCATCGACTGGGGCTCAAGCCCGAGATGACCCATAACCGGAATACCGCTCTCCACCAGGCGCTGGACAACATCCTCATGCCCCCTTACGCCTTCGAGCTTGACCGCAGCGGCGCCGGCGCTCATGAGCGCTTGCGCAACTTCAAGGGCAGCCGGAACTCCTTTCCGGAATGTCAGAAACGGCATATCGGCGATAACACATTTTTTTCCAGCCCCGCGCACAACCGCCTCGGTGTGGAGGCGCATGATCTCCAGAGTCGCCTGAAGAGTCGAGGGATGTCCGTGCATCACCATAGCCGCGCTGTCACCGACAAGGATCGCATCAACGGAGCTCTTCGACAGCAGCCGGGCAAAGGTGTAATCGTAGCAGGTAACCAGCGAGAGCTTTCTGCCCTCGATCTTGGCAGTAAGAAAAATAGAGACGTTCATGGCTCACCTCATTGGAGGCAAGCTGATAGGTGCGGAAATGATGGAGTGAAAAGGTCGCTCGTCATTGCCTGGTACCTGTCAGCAGTTGATCAAGTCCCGGACTTACATGCGCCACGCCAGTGGCTCGGTCGGTTGTCGCTGCGTCTGTCAGCGCAATACCAAGTTTAACCGAAACTGAGGAACGAACAACACGTTTCTTGCCCTGCCGCCGGTCCATTCGGCAAGGCAGACGAAGTGACATCTAGACGTCTTGAGGCTCTGAGCACGCACAGCTCCGGATACCGTAGTGAAGTCAGCAAGGCGAGCGATCTACATGCCGCGGCATGGAGACCGTCCTGTTTGGGCGCAGGTCGGCGGATCGATTCGAGGAAGTCAGGCCGCTGCTATGAACATCCGGCGTCCGCTTCACCCGTGCTGGCGACAGACCGCCCCCTGGCGGAGCCGCCGCGATGAGAGTCTTGGTCGCGGTGGCAGCGGGCGGCCGGCAAGTTCCTCGTGCCGCAACTGGTCGGGAATTGACCACGAGGTGGTAGTACTCGTTCGCGCCGCCTAGAAGGCCACGGCAGAGGTGATCATCGGCCTTTCTGACTGAAGCGGTCTCGTGCTTGTGGAGGTGGAGGGGGCCGTGAGCTACTTCCCCGAGCCGGCCTTCGCGTCCTCGTATACCTTCGTGGCCTGGGCGATGTAGTCGAGCGCCTGGGCGCGGGCATCGGCGGTGGGAAAGTTGGCCTTCTCCTTGGCCCAGCGCTCGAGATATCCCAGCTGTTCGAGGAGAATCTCGGCCGATTTCTCCGCAATCGCCGGACGACCCGGCATGTCGAGGTAGATCGGCGAGGTGTGGGCGAAGACCGGCATCTGCCACCAGGTGGCCCCGTAAGGCAGCATCATCGGTCCATGCGCCCGCGCCGCGATCCAGCCGCCGCGTTCGACTTCGATCACCTGATCGAGAGCCGCTTCGTATCGGGTGCCGGGGCCCCCGGGCGTGGACTTCGCCACCACGGCACCGTTGACGATGATCTCCAGCACCTCGTAGGGCTCGATCGAGCGGGCGCGGGCGCGTACGTGCAACTTGGCCTTGCCCGGCGAAAGGCGCAGCGTGTCCCCGGCGATTTTTCCGTCGACGGACATCTCGAGCAGGGGGTAGTTGCTGATGAAGGTCCGTCCCTCCCTGATGCCCTCGATCCACGAATCGTAGTCGAGGCGTCCCTTGGTCTTGACGTAAACCCGAGCGCTGCCCATGGGCGGGTTCTGGGCCATCTTGTCCGAACCCGACGACACGGCCAGGCGGAAGCCGCAGTTGAGGTAGTGGTAGTACATCTCGATGGGCGGCGTGCTGTAGGCTTTCGGTCCGTGCATCTTATAAATCTGGACCAGTTCGGGATGGTGCTCGAACGGATTGCCGGTCGTGAGGATGTCCAGCGAGTCGATGCGCCCGAGCGCGATGTCTAGCGGCGCCTCCATGCTGGGGTAGGGCCAGTGCGCCCAGGTGACGAGCGCGCGCTGCGCGCGGGCGTCGTCGGACGCGCCCAGCATCAAGGGCCAGTCGTAACCTCCGGTGCCGCTCTCACGCAGGCCGCCGGTCGACACCGGCCAGACGATCTGCTTCAGGTTCTGGAAGATGAGGTGGGCCAACAGGCCATTGCGAAACTCTTCGCCCACCTTCACGAAATGCTCCGCGTCCGAGACGGGGGACAACTTGCCGGTGAAGTGCTCGACGTTCAGGAACACCCCCTCGCCGGGGCGAGGCGGGCGGGCGTAGCCGTTCTTATAAATGAGGAGGCTGCAAACCCGCAGGCCCTCGCACTCCATCTCGTAGCGGATGCCGGATGGATCGGGAAAGTGCATGTGCGTGTCGCCCGGGTACCAGCCTTGCGCCTCGAAATCGGCGAACTTCCGCAAGGGAAGCGTCACCGTCTGCTCCGGCGCCGTCCCGATCGAGACCTGCATGTCGACGGGCTCGTACTCGAAGCCCTTGCGGGCGGCAAATTTATACGATCCGGGCGGAAGATCGATTTGTGCGCCGTCGTAGACCAGGGCGGCTAGCTCGAAAGGCGAGGTCTTGCCGTCGCCGAAAAGTACGTCGCCGGCGGACCGGCGGCTTTCTGCGATCGAAGCGTGACCGAGAGGCGCGAAGTAGGCTCCCGAGGCGTCGGTCACGCGCAAACGCAAGCCCGTGGGTTTTCCTTGCGGCGTGCGAATCGCCAGCTTGACGCGCGTTTGTCCCGGAAAAGGCCTGCGCGATGGAAGATCCGCCCAGGCAAGGAGCGTGAGAATAGGGATCAGCGGCAACAATCCTCGCATGACGGGCAGGACCATACAACGGCTGCCTCCCCGTAACCGGTGCCGCGGCTGACAATTCATCAATAGTTGCCCTGCAACGTTTGATTTCTCTCCTGCCTTCGCCGAGGATAACCGTTTCTATCACGCGGGCGGCCACGGAACAAACGAATTTCGGCCTGGCGCCGGCAACCGGGTCGTTGGTGCACCGGAAGAAGCGCTAGCGTGTCTTTGGATCCTGGTGGTATTTGTTTCGCAGCGCTACTCCGCTTTCACCCTCCACTCCCGAGCGGCCTTGCGCACGAGGGCGAAATCACTAAATGACAGACTGCCGATCAGCGCTTTTGCGGCGCCGGGTTTGCGCAACGCGACCGTAGTTTCGGAATCACCATGAACCCGCAGCAGAACTGCCGTGTCGTTCTGTTCCACTTTGATTTTCGATGCCGGAGGTTGATCGCGGCGAAAAGGACGGAGCACAGTCAGGGTGAAACTGCGTTCGGCAGGCGAAGATGTGGCGGCTTCCAGGTGCCACTGTTCCGGAATTCCCGGGTGATTGATGGAGGCGAGGTACCGCGCGTCAGGCGGCGGGTCGTAACCAGTCCACTGACGGAGACTGAGCGGTTGGGAACTGACGTAGTCAACCAGAACGCTGGCGTTGTTTCGCTCCAGACGCGCGGCCTGTTCATCAATCTTGAAGGGGTTGAGTCCGTGCAGCATCCACTGAAACGTGCTCGGCCGTGGCGCTTCCAGATCGTCAACGATGATGGCCAGATCAGGCTTGACGAAGAGAACATGCCGCACGGCGCGCTTTAGCCTGCCTTCATAAGAGGCGGTTCCATCGCCTGCCACGTGGTCCAGGCCGTCCTGAAAACTCCATGAAACGATGCGGCCCGCCGGATCCGGCGAACGGGACTTTTGACCCTCGCCATTCACCAGCACGGCATTATGAGCCCTGGTGGTCCAGCACCAACCCTTATGAAACGGACTTCCGTACAAATCGCGATACGTATTGTTGACAAGGAGCGGTTCTCCGTAGGCTGTGAAGGTGAAAGAATTCTGGGGGTCCAGTCCATGGCTGCGGCTGCCAAACGGACTCGACTTGAAGCGGACCTGCACATTGGTAGCGGCGTCGATGAGCGTGCTGTTCAAGATGGCGACGCCGATGCCGCTAAAGACCTTGGACGAAGGCAGGTCCGCGGGAGTCCGAGGCTCGACCGGCGGCGCGGCGCCCCACAGGAAGGCAAGCACCGGTTCATCCGGCTCGGTCTGGATCTTCCATTGCCCGGCCCACCAGGCCCAAGACGGTTGCCGGGTCTCGCGAATCACGTAATAGAGGAATGACCAGGAAGGGGAAGGCGGTCGGTAGGCGAGGTCACCGAGGCCCATGTTCGGCGAGCCCGGCGGAGCCGTGTACAGCGCGTAATCCGCGAAATGGGTAAAGAATGGTTTCTTGAAGCCGTCGATACCAAGCGTTGTTTTAGCCAGCGACAACCACCACGTAGCCTTGGCCATGTAGCCCGCCCAATAGTTGAGGCCTTCGTGCCAGCCGCCATCGTCATCGGCCCAAACGGGGTATGCGGCGAAAAACTTCGAGACCGCATAGTGCAAAAACTTCTCGGACTCGGGCGTTTCGCCGAAAGTGGCGAGCGCGTTTTCAGCGAGCTTGTGCCAGGTACGGTTGCCGTGGCTGTTGTAGGGCTGGTTCAGGTGACCGGCGCCCTGTCTCACTTCACCGCTGTTCCACGCATCCATCGCCCGCCGTAGCAGAACCGCCTGCACCCTCCGGCGTTCCTCATCGCTGAGTGTTGCGTATCCCCAGTCATAGACGCGCGCAAGGCGATGGAGCATGGGTTTCGCGGCTTCGCAGTTCACCTTCCAGTTGGTCGGCCCATCAGGATCCCATGAGGCCAGACCAAGAATCCGGCGCCGGGTTGGCGCCTTGTATTTTTCGTTTCCAGTCAGAAGGTAAACGAATGACAGGACCTCGGCCTCCTGGGCAGCCCGGATCGCCTGGAGACGATTGGACCACCAGAACTGGTTGGTCGCCGGATCGGACGCGCTGGCGCGTACGGAAGGTTCGGCTGTCGGCTCGCTGACGAGCAGTTCGTCCGCCCTTCGCAGGAGCTTCTGGAAGGCTTGCTGGCCCTCGCCTTCCGCCCACGTCCGAAGGCGCACAAGGTCTCCCTGGGTGACGAATACGCGCGGGTGCTGGCTGGGAATCCTGCGGCGCAATTCATCCATGCTCGGCTGCGGAAAAACCACTGCGTCAGCCGGCACCGTGAATCGCCGGATGCGGCTCCACGGTGACGGGTCGCCATTTCGCCTGATAATCCGGTAGCGCCAGTGATACGTTCCGGCTGACAACGGCTGGTTGTACGTGTAGACGCTCCAGGGCAGGTCTTTCACGGTCGCGACGTCCTTGAAATCAGCGTCCTGTGACCATTCGAGAACGTACGAAGCGCTCTCGGGTTCGTGTACCCAGGTCAAAGAAGGCGGGTTCAGCGAGACCATCGAACCGTCGAGCGGCCGGTATCCCCACTCGTCGGAAGCCGGCGCGCGATCGGGTGTCTGGGCGAGCGCCGCGGAAACAAGGAAAAGAAGCGGTAGAATTCGAAGCATGGGTACGGCCACCTCCCTTTGATTCATCCAGTATCAACAAGATTTTCGCCGCGCGATCCGTCGGGACAGTGATTCCTCGTTCGGGTGATCCCACGGGAAGCGGCTGATTTGCATTATTCCCGAAAGGAAAATCTATCTCCACCAAATACAGTCCTGAGATTCAGACAGTGCTCGCTGGCCGAGAACGAAGACGGGGAAAGCCACAAGGGCCAACCGTACTAGCCCGTCTGTGAGAAGTGTGAACAATTCAGTGAACAGTTCTCGATTGACCGGAGCGTTTTGGCTTGTGTGGCGCCGATCAGACCCGCGCCTGGAGATTGGTCATTTCGCGGCAGCAAGGTGCCCGCGGCACAAGGCGCAAGCTTGCTACCGCCCCAGGCGTTGCTTCGCTATACCCGGACTGAGGCCGGGAAAATTGGGGCTCACAACCATGAGCGCTGAAGGTCGTATACGTGCCGAAGGTCCTGTACATTCGGAGGGCCGATCCCTCGGACCTCGGACCACGCTGGTTCGCTCGCTGCTCCTCGAGTAGCGCCCGCAGCTCGCGCCGGAAGACGGAGTGTGCGAAAACTCCACCGTTGTCGGCATCGATCGAGGTAAGATAGCCCTTCCGGCCCGATTGGCAACGGTGCAGGAACTGCCGGAAGTTAGCTGAACTCAGAAACCGTTGAGGAAAGCCGCCGCAGAACTACCCCCGAAAAAGGCTCCTTGCCCTACCTATCCGCTCAATGACGGCGAGCAGAGAATCCACGAGTAAGAAAACCGAAGAGCTTAAGCACTCCACCGAACCGGAGCTCGCACCACAACCGCAGTTGACACCGGCACAGCGCGTGGCCGATGCGGCTTCGACGCAGACGAACGGCGGCGGAAGACTGACGAATCCGCCCGTCGAACGCCACCGCTCCCTCCTCACTGGCCGGCAACGCGGTAGCCCGGCCAGCCGTCCAGTGCAGCACGCACTGGCCGAGCGGCTGCAGCAGCATTACGGCAACCGCTACATGCAGCGTTTACTCCAGGCGCCCGCCAACGCAGGCCTCCAGATAGGAGCTACGGCGTCGCCCACGCTTCAACGTCATCCTGATGACAAATCTCCCACCGAAGCAACCGACCCCATCGATGAGGAGAGCTTCCCTGGATATCGCTGGCACCGGGCTGGATCTACGTTCTACAGCACAAAGCCCGGCGCACTGCTCGTTCGCGCCATCATCGCCGAGAACGCCGGGATTGATCGCGATCTCTTAGCGGAAACCACGGCGAGTTTCGTCTATCGCAAGTACGTGAAGGGCGGCACGATTCGCCCATCCTACACGGCCTTTCGGCACCCCACCAAAGGGATTGTCGCGCGCGCGTTCGCGGAACGCGTCGGGTACCACCCTGAGCGCGAGCCTGACTCCAAGCTCTGGCTGAAGCAACCCTTCGATTATGACGTTTACGTCTTCTCGCCCCGGTCCGACAAGAACGCCGGACAACCCTACATGTTTCCCGCCCCGCTGTCTTCGGCGCCGCCTCTTTCCGAAGAGGAGCGAGAGCAGAAACCTGAGAGAAGGAGGATAAAACCGATGTCGGAGAAATCATCGCCGATCTGGGACCGATTTCGCCCCGGGAGTAAGCAATGTGAAGGATGCCATCATTGCTGTGACCGGCGTCAATCCCGTTACGGGGGAGAAAGTCGGCATCGTCGGCCGGATCATCTCCGGCATTTTCGCGATCCCAGGGCTGGGCAACCTTCTGAAATATGTGGCCAAGGGCGCCAAGGGGATTGGTAAGGGCGTGAAGTGGCTGAGCAAGCTGGTGCGTAGCAAGGTCGCGGGTAAGATCGCCGCGTTGGAGGTCACGATACGCCTGAGCGGCAAACGGTTACCCGCGAGATGATCAAAGAGTTCGGCAAGGAAGGCTTCGAGAAGCTGGCGAAGGAACTCGGCCCTAAGCTGACAGCCGAACTAGCCGAGGAGCTCAGCCCACGAACTTTGAAACAAGTCGTAGATAACCTCGGCACCCAGGGCGTGAAACAACTCGCCGAGACGCTTGGCTCGGCGACGCTCAAAACCGTCGTAGAGAAGCTCGGAGTGAACGCCGTCAAGGAACTTACCGACCGCCTCGGAGCTAAGGGGTTGAAGGAGCTTGTGGACACGCTTGGCGTGGACGCGGTTCAGGCGCTGACGCGGGAGATGGGAGCCAAAGCGGTGGGCGATCTCACCGCCGACATGACGGCGGCGGGTCTCAAGGGTCTTGTAGACAAGTTTGGCGCGGAAGCCGCGGGCAAGTTACTCAAGGAATTGGGCCAGAACGTCGTCGAGAAACTGACCAAAGAGCTAGGCGCCAGCGTCACCGAGCGCCTGTTCAAGAGTATGGACGCGACGACGTTCCACGGGCTGACCCTCAAGGACACGATCGCCAAGGTCGGCGTGGATGACTTCGTCAAGCTCGTCACGCAGGACGGCGCCGATGCGATGATCAAATATGGGGGCGAAGCGCTTCAAAAGGTTGGCAAGGCCGATCTCGACAAGGCCGCTGCGCTCACGGCCACGACGATGTCCGCGTCGAGCCTCCAGAAGAAGTGGAAACATGCTGCCGACTTCGGTGTCGCGACGTCGTGGAAGGCGACGGATAAGGCAGCCCATGCCCAGTTTAAGAACGCCGTGGACGAAGTGGTCGCCAAAGCCGATGAAGTCTATCTCGGTCCGTATCACAATTCTCCATGGGCCGTGCATGCCTTTAAGGGGAATCAGATCGTGGTCACCGATCTTTCGGGGAATTTCATTAGCGGCTGGACCAATGCGGCCAACAAACTGGCCGGCGTCAAACTGACTGCGCCACCGTCAGGCGCTTCGAACTTCCGGGTGAGGTAGCCGATGGGTGCCTTTGTCAGCTTAGCCTTTGGTTGGCCGGGATCGCTCGAGGATGCCGCCACTTTGGATCAGGCTCTGGAACACGCCGGGCTGAATCCCGGCGACGCCGGCGTTTCGATGGATGGGATGCGAGTGAGGCAGTGGATTCTTTCCTTCGTCGGGGAGGGCCTGCCGATGACCTGCCGATCCTACCAGCGGGACGGATGGGTCGCTTCTACGCTGGACATTGACGAAGAACTGTTCGAGGCGGTGGGGAACCGGCATGGGCGGAAAGAACTGACGCGCACCTTGATTCACATCGGAGAAGAACTCCTGCGGCGCCTCCACCTGCAGTACGTGTTCTTCGATGAGGAGGCCGAAGCCGATATTGATCCCGAGGAGTACCAAGCCGATACCTTGTTCGGAATCACGCTGGTGGCGGACGACGTGCCTGGTCTCGAGGCGGCCCGCCACCGGCAGGACGTGCTCCGCGCTGAGCCATTCGAGGGAGGCGTGGTCCTGTTCCGGCGTTTAGACCCAGTGCCTCATTATTATTATCCGCCTGAAGACGGTGGAGAGGCTGGGTCTAAGAACTCATGAAAATCTTGATCGCTGGCTCGAAAGAGCAGCCCACTTTTGCCGGTTCAATGATCGAAAAATAGCCGCACTCTCCGTTGCGGGAGCTTCAGACGGACAGATTCGGACAATCGGCGACGACCAAAAAAATCCGGATTGGTCTTCACCACGATTGATGACGGAAGCTCCGAACCAGGGGGGCACCATTGTTACCGACATTTCCTCGGCGACAGAATGAGCTGCGCCGGTGAGAACCTGCGGCGTCGAGGACTCGCCGATCCATTTTTCTTGTCATGAAGAAACCGCGGCCGCGGCTTTCTCGCCTACCAGTCGATCTTCGCTGAACCTGGAGAGCGCGAACGGACGTATCAGGTCGGGAGTTTTCCCCGTGTCAATCAACTCGGCGACCCGATATCCGGCGACCGGGCCGCTTTTGAAACCGTAAGTCCCCCAGCCCACATCCAGGATGAATCCTTTCACGCCGGGCGCCTCCCCGATGATAGGGCTGAAATCCGGAGTCATGTCGCACACGCCGGTCCACTGGCGCATCACGCACACGTGACGCAGACAGGGAAACAAATCCAGGGTATGGGCAGCAATCATCTCCAGGGTTGGAAGCGTGGAACGCTGGCTGTAAGAAGCATAGGGATCAATTTCAGAGCCAAGGACCACCTCGCCTCGATCGGTCTGATTCACGTAAACGTGCAGGTTTGCCGAAACCACCACTTTGCTCAAAAAAGGGTTGAGAGTCTCCGTGACGCAGGCTTGCAGCGGGTGCGACGTCACCGGCAAGGAAACGCCCGCCATCCGGGCCACGGTCGTGCACCAGCCCGACGTGGCATTGACAACGACCCCCGTGTTGATGTCCCCCCGACTGGTTTTAACCGATTCGATTTGATTGTTGCCTCTTCCGATTCCCACGACCTCGGTATGGGTGTGGATTTCGGCTCCCATCCGGCTGGCGGCCCGAGCGTAAGCCCACACCACCGCATCGTGACGGATGATTCCTCCCGGAGGATGATACAGACCGCCCTCAATGGGATAGCGCACATGGGAACTGATATCGATGGCCGGTACCAGTCTCTTGATCTCCTGCGGACCGACGAGGTAGCTGTCGACCCCAAGCAGCCGGTTGGCGTCGGCGCGCACCCGGAGCCCGTTCAGGGCCGAATCGGTGTGCGCGAGGGTGAGGTGGCCCTGCTGAGAAAACAGCAGGTTGAATTCCAGTTCCGCCGAGAGGCCCTCCCACCGTTTGATACTTTCGTTGTAGAAAGGAATAGCTTCCGGGGTCCTGTAGTTCGAGCGCAGGATGGCCGTGTTTCGCCCGCTGTTGCCGATGCCAAGGTACCCTCGCTCCAGGACCGCGATATTTCTGATTCCGCGTTTGCAGAGATAGTATGCGATGGCCAGGCCATGCACTCCGGCGCCGACGATAACCACATCATATCGATCTCGCAGCGGTGCCTTGCGCCACATGGGTTCGCTATTCATAAGTGCTCGGCGGAAAAAACAACCTCCAAGACACAAAGACACAAAGAAACGCTAAGCGACCGATGTTCACCTCCTCCGCTTGAGGGCAGAGAGCCTCAACGCGCGCCTTCTGCCACGCAATCAAATCCTCAAACCGTTCGACTCTTTTTCTCTCCGCCATCGCTTCCTCCCTACTTTCCCCTCAGCACTTTCTACTCAGCACTTTTTACTTTTTTACTTTTCACTCTCTTTTCCGCCGTCAAACCGAAATAACCCATATGAAGCCCTTCCCCGGCGGACAGCATGCTTTTCCAGACATATTCGCCATAGTCCCTGGAAACCAGGATCAGGTAGCCCATCCATCCCATGAGGTCATCCCGCAGCACCACCGCCCCCACTCGCGCAACCGGCGCCTGGGCACACCGCCCAGAGGCCAGTCGATCCAAATCAAGCGGGCAGATTTTCTTCAGCACGGCGGCGCTTGAAGGACCGACCAGACGCATCGCAGCAAAGGCCGAGGTCAAGTCGGTGACGTGCGAGCATTCCAGGCTAGTAGCGCGCTCGGCGAAGCGTGGAACTAAAACATCCCGTGCATCAGGAGGGCCAAAGACCAGCAAACGCTCGGTCTTCAAGCGGGCAACTTGAAGTTCACCGCCTTTCTCATCGCCGGAGAGGCGGACGCGGTTGTGAAATCCCAACGCGGGGATGGCGGCTCCAGGCAGCTGCCTGGCCAGGAAAGCGGCTGCATCCTTACCTTGAAGATCGATTTTGGTCAGCGGGGTGGCGTCGCAGATGCCGGCCGCCGTGGAAACCTGCGACACCTCCTGTTCCGGGTTGCCGTAGCTTTCGACCCGCTTCCACCCTGCCTCCAGCACGAAACGGGCACCATGTTGCTGATGCCAGTGATGGATAGGGGTCAGCTTGTAGATGTCATTCATTTCAACCGTAACCCATCAGGATCATAGAAGGGTTTTTCGACGATCGTCGCAGATCCCAGCCTGCCATCCACGTGGACTTCAATCCGCGTTCCCTCTTTGGCGAACTCCGCGGGAACCCAGGCCATCCCTACATACTCATTCCACGCCGGGCTGAAACGGGCGCTGGTTACTCGCCCGGCCAGCTTTCCTGCAATCACAACGGCATTGCCATCCTGAGGGCAACCACCATCCGACATTCGGAAGCCGACGAGGCGGTTTCTTATCTCTCGTCTCTGAAGATTTGCCAGCGCGTGCCGCCCGACAAAGTCTTCCTTGTCGAGTCTGACGATCCAGGACATGTCCGCCTCGTAGGGGTTGGAAAGCGCATCCGTATCCTGGCCTACGATCACATGCTTCTTCTCCAACCGGAGCAATCGCTGGGTTTCAACGCCGAATGGCCGGCAGCCGGATTGGCGTCCCGACTCCAGGAGACGATCCCAAAGATACTCGCCGCACTCGGCCGGAAAGTGTATTTCCCAGCCGGTTTCTCCGACGAAGCCGATGCGCAACAACAGAGCCGGGACGCCGGCGACTCTGCCTTCCACGCAGGCCATGTAGGGAAATGCCGCCGGCGACAAATCCATGTCGGTCAATGTGGCGAGGACTTCCCTGGCCTTCGGTCCGGCAAGATTCAGCGCGGCGTAAGCGGCCGTCACGTTGACAACATGCACACACCATCCGGTGCCGGCCGCCCACCACTTGAGCCACTGCTCGACGAAATCGACATTGCCGGTGGAGGTTGTGATGTAGTAATGGTCCTCCGCCAGGCGCGACACAGTGCCATCGTCAAGAATAGTGCCGCTCTCGTCACAAATAACTCCGTAACGGACGCGCCCCGACTTAAGCGTCGAAAACCAATGGGTGTAGACCTTGTCGAGAAGACTTGCCGCGTCTCGGCCCTTTACGACAAGCTTCCCAAGAGTGCTCACGTCGATCAAACCCGCATGGTTACGCACGGCGTCGTACTCTTCCTGAACAGAAGAGTAAACGCCGGGTCGTTGCCACACCCCCATGTTCATCATCCGGTGGGTGAGAGCCGCATGTTTGTAATGGATGCTGCCGAGCTTCACCGGATGGAGCTCCTGTCCAGCCAGGGCTCCCAGCGGGACAGGAACGAGCGGCGGTCGTGACGTAGTAGTACCAATGGTGCGCAGCTCTTTACCGGTTGCGCGCGCGCAGATCTCGGCTGCAGCGCGGGCGCACATGCGACCCTGGCACGGTCCCATGGACACCGTGGTGTAGCGCTTGAGCGTCTCTATTTCATCGTAGCCCTCAACGACGGCCTGCTTCAGGTCCTTCTCGACCACATCCTCGCACCAGCAAACAAAGTTCCGCTCCTGGCCCGTGCTGCTGTCGATGGAAAATGCCGGAGAGGCGCGGCGAAGGCGATCGAGCGACTCTTCCACGTCGTCCCTTCCGCTGACCGCAACATCCCCGTTCAAGAACGCGATGGCAGCCTCGGCAGCCTTTTCTCCCGACAGAAGGATGTCTGCCAGATCGCGAAGCCCTATCACCTCGCCCGCTGCAAACACTCCGGGCGCAAGCTTGCGCGGCACAGCCTGACCCAGCAAAGGATCGAATTCCATACGGCAGCCGGCTTGATACAGGAGAGACGCGGCCGGCTGCCAGCCGGCCGAAACAAGCACCAGATCACAGCGGATCTCCCTGCTGCCGCCGGCTATGTGCCGTCCGTCGGCATCGACACGACCCAGGCGTGCCGCGCGGACCGCGCGTTTTCCGATAACCTCGCGTACAGTGTGTCCCTGGCTGACGGAAATCCCTTGCTGCCGCAACCGGGATGCTTCATGAGAATTTGAGACTTGGTGGCGCGCATCGACGACTTCCGCAATCTCAATTCCGCTGCGCGCGCACTCCAGCGCCACTGCATAGCCATGATCGTTGGCTGTCACAACGACGGCGCGGCGGCCAGGCCGGATTCCAAAGATGTTTATCATCCGTAGAGCGGCGCGGCCCAACATCACACCCGGCACATCGTTGTTGCGAAAAACCAGCGGATATTCGTGGCAACCCGTGGCGGCAATCAGGCACCTGGTCCTTAAGTGAACCAGGGTGTTCTCCTGAAGGATCGGAATCAGACCACCTTCGTAGGCTCCAACGGCGGAGGAAGATTCCATAACACGAATGTTGGATTGCTCCCGCACGGCAGCCGCCATCTCGCCGGCCGCCTCATAGCCTGGCATACCACCAGGATCACAGGGCAGCGTTTGGTAGCAGAGGTGTCCCCCGAGCCGGGCTTCGCCGTCGACCAGAGTCACGGAAACGCCTGCCTTCGCCGCGCGGAGAGCCGCCTGGATGCCGGCCGGTCCGCCGCCTACAACGGTCACATCCGTGAACTCATGGCTATGTTCGTACTCGCCGTGGCCCTGATCGTTGATATCTATCTGCCCCAAACCGGCCAGATGACGAATGACCGGCTCAGCCAGCTTCCAGAGAAACCTCGGCCGGTAGAGCGTCTTGTAGTAGAAACCCACAGGCATCAGCCGGCTGAAGAGCTCGATGCCGTGAAGGAGATCGCGATCGAGCGACGGCCACGCATGCTGGGCCGAAACCTGCAGACCTTCACGGACGGGAACGCGGCAGGCGCGCTGGTTGGGGCGCCCGGCAACGTGCATAAGGCAGTTGGGACAATCTCCCGAACAACAGAGCAGGCCTCGGGGCCGGTGATATTTGAAACTGCGGCTGAAAATCCGGCGTCCGGCGGCAAACAGCGCCATGGCCACCGTTTCTCCGGTAAAGGCTTCGAGCGGCTGACCCTCGAAATAGAAGGTCACTCTCCGGGAATAATCGACCTGTCGCGAGGGCGCCGCGGGAAGTCGAACGCCGTTTTCACTCATGCATTAATCCTGTGTGGCACTCTCGGGCCATACGGTTGTCAGAACGTTATTGGTGACCGTGTCCCTCTGGGCCAGAAACCAGGCTCCGCACCCGTCGCGGTGGTACCACCACTCCCGGTGCACGCCGTTTTTGTTTTCTCGTGAATACACGTATTCGACCCACGCAGAATCCGGCGCATCCCGTGCGGGACGCGGCCGGTATTCTCCCCCGAAGCGAAATTCGTACACGCTGCGTTCACCGCAATTAGGGCACTTAAGTAGAAAGGACACTCAATCCCCCCTCGCGTGATCTCCGAGCTACGTTACCTGCAACGCCTGCTTTGGACCAAGGCCGGCGTGTTCGCCGGACCAGGAAAAACATTAAGTCGGCTACGCATCTGGATTGTCCTGCAGCGGCAGGCCTCGGCCGTCCAGGCATCTCATAACCAGCGGACAGGGTTATAATGCGGCATGCTGCCGTATAGCGGAACTGAAATACCTGAATGCCGGACAGACCTTCTCATGGTCGATTCGACCCTGGAGAGGGAGCCCTTCCTATCAGAGTTGCAAAATGCGACCGAGGTCGAGTATCCGATTGATGTGCCCTCCCGCATGGCCGTGAAAGGAGTCAGCAACTGGTTCCCATCAAGTTTCTAACCGGCAGTTCTTCCGTTGACCTGGCCCTGCCAGCTTCCTACAACCCGGAGCTTGTAGCAGTCTCCGTTGTGATTGCTTCCATCGCCTCTTATGCGGTCTTCGGACTGTCCGGTCGCATTAAGGGATCGGAGAAAACGTCGACCCTCGCCGCCTGGCTCGTCGCCGGCGCCGCGACTATGGGAATGGGCGTATGGGCAATGCACTTCATCGGCATGCTGGCCCTGCGCCTGCCGATTCCTGTCACCTACGATATCCAGACAACGTTGTTGTCGGTGATCCCATCGGTTCTGGCGGCAGGAGTCGTTTTGTTGATGATGAGCCGGAAGCAGTGGAGTGTTCCGCTTCTCCTGCTGAGTGGCATGTTGATGGGTCTTGGAATCGGCGCCATGCACTATACCGGGATGATGGCCATGCAGCTCGCCGCCATGTTGTTGCAACAGACGTGCCGTTCCCTGACCGAGGCGCACGAAGCCGGACTCGTCCATCGAGATATCAAGCCGGGCAACATTTTCGTGTGCAAGATGGGTTCCGAATACGACTTTCTCAAGGTACTGGATTTTGGAATGGTCAAGGAGGGGGCAGCGTGCGAGCAGACGACGGTTACCGGCACCGGCGGCTTCGTGGGGACGCCTGCCTTCGCGGCACCGGAAGTAATCCTCGGACAGGCGGTGGACCACAGGGCGGACTTGTACGGCGTCGGGTGCGTGGCTTACTGGATGCTGACCGGACGACCTCCTTTTGAAGCCGACAACGTGGTCCAACTGATGCTCGAGCATACTCAGCGGAAACCTTCCCCGCCATCGCAAGAGTGCAAGCTCCACATTCCCGCAACTCTTGACGACATCGTTCTCGCCTGCCTGGAAAAGCTGCCAACGGATAGGCCTTCTTCAGCCTTGGAACTCTGGGAAGAATTGAATAAGGTGGAATTGGGAGCCCGCTGGACCCAAACCCACGCGGAATCCTGGTGGAAGCTTAACCTCCCCGACAGCGGACGAGAGATGCAGCGGAGCGCAACCTGAGTACAGAGCTTCAAAAATTCGTCCTTAGTGCTGCTGTTCGCAATTACGGTGACTGTATTTTGGCAGTAAGGCCTGAAGGGCCGCCAGAGAGTAGGCCCGGCCGTAAGGCCGGGATCATACTTGCAATATTAAAAAGGAGCGCCGAAGGTGCGACACAGCCGGAGTGCCGGTCCTTCGGACCTCGTGTCAGGGACCCTTTGAAAACCCCGCCCTTACGGGCGGGGCTACTCACTGACGGGCCTTCGGCCCTAGGCAACAACACAGCCGACTCCGACTCTGCCCAATACGTCGGCGTAATTATGAACCAACCGACTTAGTGTTCCTTCGTGTCTTCGTGGTTGGAGCTGTCTGACAAATACCGTTAAGACTGAAAGACACGAAGAAGCACCAGGCGCGTTGCGCTTCTATTTTTGAGCGAGGCCATGGCGGAGACCCGATTGAATCGCCGCGAATTTCTCATTGCCGGCGGCGCCTTGCTGGCAGCGCGACAACTGCGCGCCGACGCGGACGTATCCCACTTCGCCGATCCGCCCTGGGAGGCGCGCCCGTCCACCTACTGGGTATGGCTGAATGGATTCACCGACAGGCGCAGCATGACCCGCGAACTGGAGGAGCTGAAGAAAGCAGGCATCAGCGCCGTCTACATCCTGGAAATCGGGGCTCGCGCGGGCGATCGCGTGCCAGCCGGACCTGCATACATGGGGACGGAGTCTCTCCAGGCGATCGCTCACGCCGTGCGCGAAGCCGGACGTCTAGGCATGGAAGTCGGCCTTACCAACGCCAGCAGTTGGAACTCCGGCGGATCGTGGGTCGGCCCGAACCACGCAAGCAAGGGACTGTATTGGTCGCGCATGACCGTCCAGGGACCTGCCACTTTCTCCGAGGTATTGCCCTTCCCGAAGCTTCCCGCGCCGGTGCCGCGAAACCTCGACGGCTCGCCCGCCTACTACAACGACGTGGCCGTGCTCGCACTTTCGGCTGATGAGAGCTGGCCGGGTTTCGACTTCGTCTTCGATCTCGCCCCGGGGACTCACACCGTGAACCGCGTGACGCTGCACAATGCCGCGTCGGACTCATCCGTCAAAGAGTTTGTCATCTACGCTTCGGAATCGGGAAGCGATGCCTCGGATTTCCGTGAAGCATTTCGCGGTACCCTGCAGGCCCGCACGGGAGCACAATCCTTTACGATTCCGCCCGCTCGCGCGAAGTTCCTGAAGCTCCGCGTCGTCTCCGGTCATGATCCCGGTGGCCGCGTGGCGCTGGCTGAGTTCGAAGCGTTCTCGGCCGACGCCACAACGTCGTGACAGTCCAGACGGCCGACGGCCGCAAGACGGTCGGGGGCCTGGTGCGCTTCACCACGGAGGCTGGCCTCGAGCGCGAGTGGATGGCCGAAAATATCTATGATGGGCGGTTGACCGGCCCCGAGGGTAGCTGGGCCGCCGTGAGCGGGGCTCCTCCCCTGGTCAGAGATCCATCGGAGATCCTGGACCTGACGAGCCGTCTCGACGCGCACAACCGCCTCACCTGGGACGTCCCTGCCGGAAAATGGATTGTGTACCGATTCATCGCGGCCAATAACGGAGAAAAGCTGAAAGCCCCCAGCCCGCACTCCGATGGTTTCATTATCGATCACTTCAGCGCGGATGCAGCCCGCATGCACACGCGGCATATGCTGGAGCGCCTGCGCGCGGAGCTGGGCGATCTTCGCAAGACGGCGCTGAAGTATTTTTATGCGTGCAGCTACGAGGTCCGTGGCTCGATCTGGACTCCGAACTTTATCGAGGAATTCCGTCGCCGGCGCGGCTACGACCCGCGCCGCTATCTGCCGGTACTGGCGGGCGCCGTAGTTGCAGACGAAGACGTGTCGGAACGCTTCCGCATCGATTACCGTCGCACCGTCAGTGACCTGTTTATCGATAACTTCTACCGCGTGACCCGGGAGACCGCTTCAGAGTACGGGCTGAAGCTGGTCGCCGAAGCCGGCGGCCCCGGCTGGCCATTGCACCAGGTCCCCGTCGATGCGCTCAGAGCCCAGGGCGCTCTGGACATTCCCCGAGGCGAATTCTGGAAGGGACGGCAGACCTGGGTGGTGAAAGAGACCGCTTCGGCAGCCCACATTTACGGCCGGCCTCTGGTGCAAATGGAAGCATTCACCAGCTTCCGGCACTGGCAGGACGGCCCACGTGACATCAAAGAAATTGCCGACCGCGCTTTCTGCGACGGCGCCAATCACTTCGTCTGGCATACCATGCCGCACGTGCCCGAGCAGGCGGGCAAGCCTGGATGGGTCTATCACGCCGGCACTCACTTCGGCCCGAACGAAACCTGGTGGCCAATGGTCAACCCGTTTCTCGATTACCTTGCCCGCTGCTCCTGGTTCCTGCGGCAGGGCTTGTTCGTCGCCGACATCTGCTACTACTACGGCGAGCGGGGCTTCAACTTCGCGCCTGAAAAAAGCTCCGCGGCCGAAATCGGCTTGCCCACCGGCTACGACTTCGACACCACGAACTCGGATGCGCTCCTGAACCGAATCGTGGTCAAAAACCGCAGGTTGGTCCTCCCTGATGGTTTGAGCTACGAAGTGCTCGTCTTGCCTGATCGCCGCGACCTGGATGTCGAGGTTCTCGAACGGATCGAGCAACTGGTCCGCGAAGGCGCGACTGTTTCCGGGCCGAGGCCCCGGCGCGCCACAGGCCTGAGGGACTATCCCGATTGCGACGCCAGGGTGCGGGATCTTGCTTCCAGGCTCTGGGGCGATTGCGATGGCGTACGGATCCGAGAGCGGGCGCACGGTAAGGGCATGGTCTATTGCGGCGTGTCCATCGCCGAGATTCTGCGACGCCGCGGATTGCGGCCGGATTTCTCTTTCTCGGGCCGTGGCGGCCAAATCGATCTCGATTACATCCATCGCCGGGACGGCCCTCGCGACGTCTACTTCGTCCGCAACAAGGGCGAAGAATGGGCCCCGGCTGATTGCGTCTTTCGCGCAAAAGGGCCGGCCGAATCTCTGGGATCCCGTGACCGGTGTCAGGCACCCGCTGCCCGTATCCGGAGCCGACGGCGGCGGTACGCGCGTTCCACTCGTTCTCCCACCCCTCGGCTCGTCGTTCGTGGTGTTCGACCGGTCCACGAACTCGGAACCTTTAACAATTGTCCGCGATGGACAGGCGGTCGCGGCCAACATGGCGATCGAGCATCTCCCATCGGTTGAAGTGTCGATGCCGGATCAAGACCGCGTGAAGCTGCTCTCGTTCAGTCCCGGCTCTTACCGGGTCCGTGCCGGTCGGCAGTCGAACTGTACGCTGGACAGGATGCCTCCGGCAGTTGAGATCGCCGGACCGTGGGACGTTCGTTTCGGCGAGGGCTGGGGAGCGCCCGTCTCGACAACTTTCCCGAGGCTGGTGTCATGGACGGAAAACACCGAGCCGGGGATCAAGTATTTCTCCGGAATCGCCACTTACAGTAAGACGGTCGACCTCCCTGGTGAGCTTTTCGAACCCGGTCTGCGCCTGTTTCTCGACCTGGGTGATGTGCGCGTGATCGCCCGCCTCCGCCTTAACGGCAAAGAAGCAGGAATCTGCTGGACCCGACCGTTCCGGCTCGAGATCACTCAAGCGGCAGACGCCGGCACGAACCGCCTGGAGGTGGAAGTGGCCAACACGTGGTCAAATCGCTTGACCGGTCAGGCGCTGTCGGAAGCATCGGAGCTTGCGCGCACCAACGCGCGCTGGAATAAGAGCACGCCGCTGCTCGCATCCGGGCTCCTGGGGCCGGTGCGCATCCTGCCTGCCCGCGAGGCCGAAATCCGCCTGTAATGTCGCCGAAGACTCATAAGATGACCACGCAGTGACACGAAACAGAAGACCACTAGACACGCTGTTCGCCGGTGGCAAACGGTAACCAAGATTCATCTAAATGGTTACGATCGGCCCACTCGTCCGTTCAGCGGCCGCGCTCGCGCATCATCCTGTTGTGGGCCTTGTGAATCTTTTTCCACTTCTCTTTCTCTTGCGCCATGCCGAATGCGTCGCGCCGGCGCTCGAGGTACTTCAACTCCGCACCCAGCTTCCGGTAGCTGTGAAAGCGCGCCGCATCGAGGATCCCCTCCTGGAGGGCGGTCCGCACGCGGCAACCGGGCTCGGCTTCGTGCTTGCAATCGCGGAAACGGCACTCGCGCGCAAGATCTTCGACGTCGGCAAACGTCCTATCGAGTCCGGCGGCCCACGGTTGAAGCTCGCGCATTCCGGGCGTGTCGATCACGATGCCGCCGCGCGGAAGAAGGATCAGCTGCCGCTGTGCGGTTGTATGCCGGCCTCGATCATCGTCGTACCGGATTTCCCCAACCTCGAGGAGATGGGCGCCTGCGAGGTGGTTAACCAGCGTGCTCTTTCCGACACCGGATGAGCCCAGCATCACCACGGATTGGCCGATCCCGAGATACGGGTCGAGGCTTTCGAGCCCGTCACCGGTGATCGCGCTCAAGGCATGAACCGGGACGCCGGCGGCAACGACTTCCACCTGGTCAAGAAAGGGCCTCACGTCCCGGCAGAGATCCAGCTTCGTCAACAGCACAACCGGATTCGCGCCGCTATCCCACGCCATCGTGAGATAGCGCTCCAGGCGCCGCGGGTTGAAGTCCCGGTTGAGCGACTGGAGCAGAAACACGGTATTGATGTTCGCGACGAGGATCTGCTCCTGCGTCTCGAGGCCGGCTGCCTTGCGCGAGAGCTTGCTTCGGCGATCAAGAATGCGATGAATCGTCGCGCGCTTCTCCAGTGGCCGAGGCTGGACGAGCACCCAGTCGCCCACCGCCGGAAAGCCGTCCCTTCCTGTCGCCTGATGACGCAGCCGGCCAGCCACCTCCGCACGCATCTCGCCGCACTCCACGACGACACGATAGAAATGCTTGTGCTCTACCGTCACCCGCGCGGGCGCGAGGCCAGGAAACCTGCGCGCTTGCTCCGCAAAAAACGAATTCCACCCTAATGCTTCGAGCGTCGCCACTTTCTGTCTCCTGAGTCTGAGAGAATCGATGTTCTGTTTTGCCATTTCTGGTTTCGGTTGTCGGATCACAACAGCAGGGCAGCCAGCCTCGTCACGTAGACGAGGCGATCCGCTGCTCGCGAAGCGAACAACGCCGGAAATGGCTGGTGTTTTTCGAGTGGAGGGTTGAGCAGACCTTACCGTCTGGCAAGCGGCGTTCATTCCGCCGCCCGAAGCCGGCTACAACCTGCTCAAAATCAGACGACAATCATAGGCATTCGCCGCGATCCCAATTGGGCGCCGCGCTGGAGAGTAACGTAGACCAAAACCGATTCTTGGGCAAGGAATATGTGCCCGGATCGTTCACGCACGCGAGGTTTCCGGCGGCACTCCCGGCCTGGCCAGCCTCGCTCCCAGGTAGGCGGCGGGAAGAAAAAGTACCAGCGCGGCAAGCCAGAACCATGGTGGATGGGGAATCATCACCATATTCAGGATTCCCATCGCCATCAGGACTGCCCCCACAATCAGGGCGTGCCGTGTGTGAGAGCGGCGCGCAATGCTCGCCGCGAGCCAGCCTCCCCCAAGACTGCCTAAGGCCCATGCGAGCAGGACAAACAGAAGAGCACCGGCCGGAGCGTTCGCCATCGCCGCCTTCAATGCCTCGATGTTGGCTGGGTCCAGGCCCGGTGGCGGCGGATAGATCAAATGGCTCACGAATTCGACTGCTGCAACCAGAAGACCGCCAACTACGACACCCAGCAACACGGCCAATACGCTTCGTCCCATAGCGCTCAACCCTCTCAACGGCCGTCAAGCCTCAATACATTCGCGTCTCCAGCGCAGCGGGAAAGCCCGTCAAGAGAGGTGGACCCTTTCCCTCATTGTTTTCCCACAAGCTTACCTTTGGTAACGCCTATGCTGTAATCCAGCCACCCGCGCTCATTGCTGTTGCGGGACCGGTCCCGAAGAGACTGGAGCGCCTTGAGCCGGACCTCGAGCGCCGGGCGGCTGTCCGGATCAGCAGCCAGAGCGGCCTCGATCAGGTGTAATGCCTCGACGGCCCGGCCGCCCTCGACTCGTTCCGTCGCCAGCTTGACAATGGCACCAGCCCCGCCGGCAAGCCTTACAAGGTCCGCGTGAACAGAAGACGAAGGCACCTCGTACATCGTGGCCGGATTCAAGTCAAACCATCCGGCGTACCCTTCGTAAATGCCTCGTATCGACCAGCTCAACTTGCCGTAACCTTCACCCACATCCAGTGCGGCGGGAAGCTTGATCTCGCGCATCAGGGTAAAAACATCCTTGCCCGCGTTCATCCCTTTCACCGTCTCGTCGTGTACGTATTGAACGGCATCGCGGTAGCGCGTCAGAAGGCGGGTAATCTCCGCATTGCCGTGGATAGGCGGACCGTGACTCGGCAGAACGACCTCGGGCTTGAGCGACAGGACCTTGTCAAGCGAATGGATGTAGTCCAATGCCCACCGCGGCTGCGTGCCGCGCAAGGTGTAGATGTTGGGAAATGACTGGTAATAGTTATCGCCCACGAAGGCGGCCTTACTCTGCGGCAGCCACACCGTGAGATGATCCGGTGTTTCGCCCGGCGTGTGATACAGCTCGAATTTGGTCGCGCCGAGGGTGAACTCATGTCTGTCGTCGAACAAGAGGCTGGGCTCGATCTTCGCGCCGTAGTTGCCGGGCCACTCGCGGCCCGCCGGCCTGGGCAGAGCGAACTGTGCCGCATTACGCAATCCGAAGAATCCGTGCAGTCGCGCCTGGTAGTGCATGAATTCAACATGGTTTCTTTGCGCAATGATAGCGGTGCCCGGTTCTCTCCACAGCCCCACACCGCCGGTGTGGTCTCCGTGCCCATGGGTCAGAATGATATATCGGATCGGCCCGGCATTCTCGGCCTTGAGGAGTTTAACGTGGTGGGCAGCTCCCGCGGCGAGCGAGGTATCGATGATCACGTTCCCTTCGCTCGTGGTCACCATGAAGGTGTTGCCGAAACCAACCGCCTGATAGACACCCTCGACGATTCTTAACGCTCTCTTCTGATTTTGACCCTCCCGGATAACATCGGCGGGATTGCCCGGCACCGGCTCCTGCCCCTTGAGGGGCAGCCCCAGAATTATCGAAACAGCGCAGAATACGATCCTTGCAAGACTCATCCTGCTCTCCGGTGATACGGGTAGCGTCAGGTCTTCGTGAGTGGACCCGAAAACTCCGAGAATCTTAGGGCTCGCACAGAAATAACTTCACATTCTGGCGCGAGAGTTGGTGGTCAAATCATGAACCGGTTTCTGTTCGCTAAGCCGCCGAGGATCGCGCCCCTTCGGGCTGCGGCCCGCAGGCCCGCTGGCTTTGTTGCTAGCTCCTCACGTACCGCGCCGGGTACGCATCGTCGCTCGCGTCTCGCCAGCGGGCCTGGGGGCCTGCAGCAGAATGCGAACTTATTTCTGCGCGAACCCTTAGCTGAAAACTCCCAGGGCGGAATAGTCGCCGCGCAAGAGCGAGCGGATATCTTTGCATCCCATCCATTCGTCCAGCATCGTCGCGTAAACGCGCCGGAAATCAGTGGTCATCTTGAGATCGCCGCTTTCGTCCAGATGCCGCGACTGCGGCCAGGCTCACCCAGGCGGAGCATAATATGCAGACAAGCTTCATCCCCCACCCCCTTTTTGCGAATGCTAACATGCGCAGGCGTTAGTGCATCTCGACGTTCCCGGTGCGTCGATCTTATTATCGCCGCTCATTCCGGACAAGGAAATTTGGCAGAACTCCTGTGGAGAGTGAAAAGTAAAAAGTGCTGAGGGGAAAGTAACCACAAAGACACAAAGACACGAAGAAACACCAGCCGACTAAGGTTCGGAGCAGGCTGAAGGGGAAGGCGGAAGAATTTTTATCGGGCAGTGCTGCGAAGATCGTGGCGGGCAAAACCGGGTGATCGATCCGCCGGAGGCAACGGCTGCACGACCATCGTCGTGCGCGCGCTTCGCCGCTCCAGTCGGTCAAGGTAGTTTCCAAATCTCCGGAGTAGTTCTGCCGAATTCCAAGAGGGAGAGCCAGCGCTCAGCGTCGAGCAGCAAAACTCCAGATAACCGGCGGCGGGTTCGTCCAGCGGTGATTCAGACCGTCCACCGATGCGGTAGCAGGCGTGAGGTTTGATCGCGAATCGGAACAACTGAACCAGCCAGCGATGCGGCAGGCCGGCGGCCCGGCCGAAAGCGATGGCGGTTTCGACGTAAGGCGCCGCGATCACGCAGCGCCCTTCCTCGAGCGCGGGGCGAATGTCCCATCGAAGTCTGAACGCCAGATCCGCAGCATAAAGCAGTACCAGCACCCTTGGCGACAGACCGGAATCGCCGGGATTGCCGCATCGCATTTCATAGAAGATGCTGGAGGCATCCCATGCGCTGATTCCCGCTTCTACTTTTGAATAGCGCAGCAAGAACCGGGCCGCAGCGCCAACGTAGCGCCCCTGCCCGCCTTCAACGGCAATCAGTTGCCCTTTTGGTATAGAGTCACGCCCCAATTGGGATCTCCATTCCAAGGTCCATCACGGGTTTACTCGCCAGCCAGTCCAGCACCGCATCCACATTCCATTCGGCCCAGGGACGCCGCTGCCCCTCCTGGAATACTTGACGAATCAATCGATGCTGTTCATGAATCGACTGCTCGGCGTCCACCTTAACGAATCGGAAGATCAGCGCCAGCGCTTCGTATTCTTCAATCACACGTCCGGTAAACTGCCTGAAGCTTTCGAGCGGATCCTCGATATCGGTGATGTCCTGGCCTGCCTCGTAGAACTTTGGTGTGCGACTCGCGGTGACGCGGCGGCCCGAGGTCTCCGGAGAGACCGAGAAGTAGAAGACCACGTCCGGCCACAGCAACGGACCATAGACAGACATCATCCAGTCCAGTGTCAAACCCCGCGCCCCGTCGCGCGCCAGACCTGTGAACAAGTACCGGTCCGCCACCACCATCTTCCCTTGCCACAACGCCGGCAGAATCACGTTTTCCAGCCGGTGCCGAAAGTCGGCGGCGTGAAGCAAGCAGAACTCTTCGGGATTGAGAGCGCGCGCAGCCTTCCGCGCCGTGAGAAGTGGCTTGATCACAGGCGACGATTTCCACTTGGTTGTAACGACCTCGTGACCCTCGCTCTTCAGCCACTCTTTGAAAAGTTTTCGCTGGGTCGTCTTGCCCGCGCCATCCGGTCCCTCGAAGGCAATCAGCAGGCCCCGCCGCGTTTCCTGCCTGTGCAGCACATCGCGCAGCCGCCTCCTTGAATACACGTACCGCCCCGATATGGCTGATCTCGAACTCATTCGAAGTCACCGCTAAGACGCGAAGAAAAGCTAGGGTTGTGGAAGGTTCGCCACAACTTCGCTCCAGACGTTTGCGCTGCGCTCGCGGGCAAACTGCCTCAGGAAATTCACCTCATTCTCGAAGTCGTCGTTCGAATAGGGCTTGTGGGGGTCGGCGAGTGCGGCGTCGCGGATCTGCTGGTACTCGCGCTCGATTTCGCCTTCGAGCCATCCCTCGGGTCCGCCTGCCACATCCGCGCAGGTCAACAATGTTTCCAGGAACAGGCTGCGCAGTTCGGGAATCTCCAGCGCCTGGCGCATTAACTCATTTTCGTTGACCCGGTCCCAGATCGAACTGTTAATCGACCTGATTGAGTTGTCCATATCCCAGGGAATGAACTGGAACAGATCCTTGCCTTCAAAACGGTACAAATAAAAGTTGTTCATCCCGGCATAGCCCAGGATGCCATCGGCCTCCGCGAGGAAGCTCTCGACGGCGGCAAGGGTTACGAACATCCTCAGATCGAGGTATCCGGCCATGGAGTTCTCGAGGTTTTCCTGGCCGGACTGATTTATGGCGCGAATCATGGCTTCGATCGGACCGTAGAGCGCCGCCTTGGAATCCTTTTCATGGGTCTTGGGGTCGAACAGCTCTTGATAACGCGAGAGATCGTCGCCCAGCCAGGTGAAGTAGTAGGGATACACCCACTGGTACTCGTAAAGATAACCGTCATTTTCGCCGAAGTTGCGTTTGAGGAAATCCTTATCCACGGATTCCACAATTGTGTAAAGCCCAAGGTACTGATCGTTGACGTAGAGGCGGGCATTGGCTTCGCGGGAGATGGGTAGTCCCAGCCGTTCAAAGAGTTGCATGCTCAACCGTTCTCTGAGCATGGAAGGGTCCTGGACCAGGTTGTCCAGGACGCAAGACTTGAGTCCCAAGAACCTCTGGGGTCTATCGCTGAAAGGGTCGAAATCCAGTCGAAGACCTGGTTTGTCTGGGCTGCGGCTCCCCAGACCGCGCGAGCGAACCTGGATGTACTCGGAGGCGACTTCGTACTGCCCGGAGCGCCACACAAAGGTGCAGTCGTAGTAGGTGTTGTCCAGGTAATTTGCGCGCAGCTTAGCCCAATCGACCGGATGGATGTAGAGGCGAATCTCATGTAGTTCATTAGGGCTGAAGAAATCATCTGAAGTCTGAGCACTTGCGCCCGAAACCACCAACAATATTAAACAAAAAGCCGGTATTAAAACCCTCGACCGCATGGTCGTACCTTTCAAGAAGCAGATCTCCAAAGAAAACCTCACCGCATATTATTAAGCGAGAAACGCAGCAAAAACCCGCCATCGAAATCAGGGGAAGTTCAATTGCAATCGACGTCGAAACCGCGTATTCGGTTCAAATTACTTTCCGCTCAAAGAGAACGTTCCCATTGGCAAATCCCACGGTATCCACATACTTCTATGATCGACCACCCGGTTTCGTTTCACTAATTCATGGGAAAAGAGAAGTTTTGAGGTGCTATTCCTGGGGTTTCTTCACGTCGTGATGGGAATTTCAAAAGTTAAATCGCACGCCGACGACGATGACACGATTCGTATCCGCAAGCGTGTTCGTGATGCAGTTGAAAGGCTTCAGCTATGCGCCTGCACTACCCTATCGTTCAACTCGATGCCGAACCCCGGTTCGGCGGGCACGCGAATGCGGCCGTGGTGGAAGCGCTCGGGAGGCGTGATGAGGTCACTGCGCCACGGAACCTCATTCCACTGGTACTCGAGAAGAGTGAAGTTTGGCATCCCTGCGCACCACTGGACGCTGGCCGCAGTGGCCACGGGACCGCTCGGGTTGTGGGGTGAAACCTCGAGATTCTCGAGTTGGGCCAGCGCGGCAATCTCCTGTCCTTCCAGGATTCCCCCGCAATGCTTGACGTCAGGCATGATGACGTCCAATCCATGATCGCGACACAATGGAGCGAATCCCTCGACGCCGAAGAGTAGTTCGCCGCCTGCCATGCGCTGTTTGATCGATGAACGGATGATCTTTGTCTCCTCGGTCTGTTCCGGAGCTACCGGCTCCTCATACCACGCAAGATCATGCGGCGCCAGACGGCGCGCGATCTCGATCGATAGGTCGACGTCGAACTTGCTGTGACAGTCGATCATCAAATCCACCTCCGGACCGATAGCCCGGCGCATCGCGGCGACGCTCGCGATGCCGTCGTCCACAGCTCTTGCGATCAGCTCTCGTGGAGCCGTCAAGGGCGGGAACCCGTCGAAAGGCGCCGCCTTGATCGCGCGAAATCCTTGCTCCGCCGCCTTGGCGGCATTCGCGGCGAATGCTGCCGGCGACCGTTCGATCGTGGCGCGGTTGATGTTCGCGTAGAGCGGAAGCTCGCTACGCGCCTCGCCGCCGAACAACCTGTTCACCGGAACGCCCAGCGCTTTTCCCACCAGATCCCACTGAGCCTGTTCCAGTGCGCTGAATGCCGTCGCCAGCATGAGGCCGCCGGATTTCGCCCGGGTCCTGGCGCGACGCCGATACTCTTCAAGTTCGAATGGACTCTGCTCTCGAATCAGCTCAAAAAACTCTTTGAGCGCGCCTGTCATGCGCTCGGCGTCGGCAGCATGTGTGTGGCTGGCGCCAAACCCGTGCGAAGCCTCCCCCAATCCGGTCAGATGCCGGTTCGTCTTGAGGCGAACGAAAATCCAGTTGCCTTTGGGACTGACATCGACCACGAAGACTTCCATCCCCTCGATTTTCAGGTTCGAGGCCGCTGCAGAAGAAGCTCCCAGCAGCCGCAGCGAGGCAAAGCCGAAGAACGACTGCCGGTGAATGAGAGAAGGATCGGGCATAGTTGTCGAGCGCGCCCATAGTATATTCCGGAACAAGAGTGTTCTACGTATGCGTTTATTAGAGTCGTCGACACAAATACCGCCAGGCCGCGAAGACAGGAGGAAGCACCAGGAATCTGGAGACACTTGCTGGACGCGGCTATTTAGGGGAGAATGAGGACATTAAAGGGCCTGCTTGTAAACGGGATGCATACACCCTTCCCCTCCAAGGAGAAAAATATGTGGAAGACAATCTTGCTCGCATTCGTCGCCGTTCTCTTCTGTTGCCTGCATGCGCTGCCACAGTCCAACGCCTCCTCAGGAGAAATCAAGGGAACCACCACCGATGCTTCGGGCGGCGGTCGTGCCCGGAGCAACCGTCACGGTTACAAACACCGATACGGGTTTCTCGCGTACCGCTATCACAGATGAACGGGGCGAATACCGCATCCTCCTCCTCCCTCCCGGCGCTTACGAAGTCCGAGTCGAGTTGAGCGGCTTTGCCGCTCAAGTACGCAGCGCTCACGTCACCGTGGGCCAGACTCTTGCCATCGACTTTCGCCTTCAGGTCGGCACATCGGCCCAGACCATCACCGTCTCAGGGGAACCACCGGCAATTGAGACCGAGCGCGCCACACAATCCAACACGATCGAAGAAAACTACATTCGCAATCTTCCGATCGATCGCCGCGACTACCTGAGCTTTACCCTCCTGGCGCCTGGAGTGGTCGATTCCAACGCTCTGGCCGACAATACCGACTTTCGTGTGACGCAGAGCCGCGCAAAGCGGCCTCTCGTTTTACGGCAGCAACGGGCGCGGAAACAGCGTAACCGTGGACGGAGCGGAGGCAAACGACGCGGGCGGCGGCGTGCGTTCAACGCTCAGCCAGGAGGCGGTGCAGGAGTTCCAGATAAACCGGAGCAACTACGCGGCAGAATTTGGCGGGGCCAGTGGTGGCGTGATCAATATCGTCTCCAAGTCAGGCAGCAATAACTTTCACGGCCGCGCCTTTGGTTTCTTCCGCCACGACAAGCTGGATGCGGGGGATCCCTTTGCCATCGAGCTGGTCGGAACCACGCCGCAGCGCATCAAGCCACCTTCCCAACGGCAGCAGTACGGCGGGACCCTGAGCTTCCCCGTGCGGAAGGATCGAACTTTTTTCTTTGGAGGTTTCGAGGGACTCAATCGCGACGAATCATCGGCCGTGCCGGTTCTGACCGACCTTTCCGATCTTTCAGCCCACGACGGCTCAAACCGCAATCCTGAGTGCCCTGGCTTCCAATACCAGCACCGCTCCGATCGCGTGCCTGCCGGCGGTGCCGGCTGCTGCGATGCTGCCACCCGCGGTCTGCGCGACAGTGTTACGCGGGGCTTTGACCAGCAAGCAAAGCACCGTCGACCTGTTCCGGGCCAACAGCGGCGTTTTTCCTTTCACCACAAACTCGAAAGCCTTCTCGGTGCGAATCGACCACAGCGCCAGCACCAGTGACCAGCTGTTCCTGCGCTACAACTACTCCAACACCGACGAGGGGAACCAGAGCACGCGGGCGCTGCTGGGCTTTTCGCGGTCGAACAACGTTCATGGGCTCGACAGTAACGCGGTCGCGGGCTGGACCCGTATCTTCAGTCCGAGCCTGGTGAACGAAGCGCGTTTTCAATGGAATTACCGGAAGTACAATGTGCGGCCGAACGAGCCCAACGGCCCGGAGTTCAACATTACCGGCTTCGGTTTCTTCAACCGGGATATTTTTCTGCCATCCTTCAATACCGAGCGACGGTACGAAGCAGCAGACAACCTGATCCTTTCGCGCGGGAAGCATCGATTTAAATTGGGTGCCGTCGTCCTTATCCGCGGGGGAGAATTCGAGTCCCACACATTCTTCGGCGGCCGATTCGGATTCGGGACCCTGCCGGGCGCTCTCGTCAGCCCGGCTCTCGGGGCCGCCCCCATCACTGCTCTCCAGGCATTCGATCTCGGCCTGCCCCAGTCCTACCAGACCGGATTCGGTGACCCGACGATTGCAAGCACCGACCCTTTCGTCGCCTTTTACGCACAGGACAGCTGGAACTTGCGCTCCAACCTGACGCTCAACTACGGCCTGCGTTACGAACTGGACGATCGCC
The DNA here is from genome assembly GCA_963827655.1 of uncultured Acidobacteriota bacterium. Lineage (GTDB taxonomy): Bacteria > Acidobacteriota > UBA6911 > UBA6911 > UBA6911 > CAWHCF01. Next base: position 400,014 of record CAWHCF010000049.1, on the reverse strand, counting down.
GCGACCCGCTTCCCACAGATAAGAACAACTTCGCACCCCGGTTCGGATTCGCGTGGGACCCGTGGAACAACAAGCGAACGGTTATCCGCGGCGGTTACGGCATCTTTTACTCTCCCATCTACTATCAGATCGACTATGTAGTGGATGCCCTGAACGAAATCGACGGCTTCCGTCAGATTGCGCAGGTCTTGACCACGCTCAATGCCGCAAATCCCCTGGCAGTGAACGGCCCCATCAATATATTCCAGACGCTGCGGGCCCAGGGGGTGATTGGCGTCCCGCAAACCACCCGGACGATCACACCTGCAGACCTTGCTCAGTTCGGGATCATCGTCTCGCAGACCGGACCCCGGCCGCCGCTTACCGTGCTCTTCCGGCCCGACCCGAACTATCGGAACGCGTATTCGCAACAGGCCAGCCTTGGTATCGAACACGAGTTCGCGTCGGGCTTCAGCACGGCGGCTAACTACATCTTCGCGCAGTACCCTCAAGATTACGCGCGCCCGGGATATCAACGTCCTTCCACGCCCGGTAGGGCCCCTTGGAATTCTCGGACTGGACGGCTGCATCCGGGTGCGCGGGTGCCGGGATCACCGCTTGCTTTCGAGACCCGCTGCTGTTTCAGGAGAATGTCTACGAATCTTCGGCCAGGGCTTTTTACCACGGCATGATCGTGGAGATCAGCAAACGCTTCCACGGTAATGTCAGCCTGTCGGGAAGCTACACTTTCAGCAAGGCTATTGATGAAGTGACCGACTACAACAGCGATTTCCAGCCTAATGACCAGACTAACGTGCGGCTCGAGCGCGCCCTTTCCGCGTTCGACCAGAGGCACAAGTTCGTCATTTATGCCTTTCTTCAGAGTCCGTATCGGTCGGGATCCGGCAACTCGGCGCTCTCAAATGTCCTCGCAGACTTTGTCCTGACTCCGATCTTCCGCGCCAACAGCACGCGGCCCTTCAATCTGCTGGTCGGAGGCGAGCTCAACGGCGATCGCCATTCAACCACCGACCGTCCTGTCTTTGCCGGGCGCAATACCGGCATAGGCCCGAATTTCTGGACACTCGACTTGCGCCTGGGTCGCCGGATCGGTCTTGGGTCAGAGAGTCGAAATCTGGAGTTAATCTTCGAGGCCTTCAATCTTTTCAATCGCCTGAACTTCGCCAGCGTAAACAACACCGTGGGCCCAAGCTTCGCCCCGCCGTACAGGGTCAAGGCCAGAAAGGACGTGGGCCCGAGCGTCGCGCTGGGGTACACCTCCGCGTTCGATCCTCGAAGAATTCAGATTGGTTTCCGGCTGAGCTTCTAACCACTGAAACTTGTTCTTCGCGTCTTGTGGTCTTTGCTCTGCAGCTCGAACCACTAAGACGCGAAGCCATGAGGAAACACCGGGAATCCTGGGCCGCACTCGCCGCCTAAGTCGCGATGCTTTTTCCGCAATCGGACGAGTTGCCAGGTACAGTCTGCCCGTTATGCCCATTGACGTATTTCGTGAGGACACCGGCGAGCGCGTCAATAGCCGTCACGCTGCTGCCCCCCGAAACCAGGACATCGGGAACGAACCGGACCCTGCTCTCGGCCAGGGCATTCAGGGCGTTTACAATCGTCGTCGAGCCAGGGCCCAGAGCCTTCACCTGGGACTCGTAACCCTTGGCGCGGGCCAGTCCGATAGCCTCAACCTCGGCCCCTTTGGCGGCGCCGGTTTCACGAATATACGCCGACTCGCCATCGGCCTGCGCTTTTCTTGCGTTGGCATTATTCTTTTCGATCTCGACGCCGACCGTCGACTTGGCTAATTGAGCCTGCATGTCTGCGATCCCGGTGGCGCGCTCCATGTCGATTCTCTGGTCCTGAGCCTCCTTCTGCCTCCTGAAGGTCTGGATCTCCTGATTCGCGATCTCGCGTTCGGTCAGAACCTTGACCAGATCCTGAGGCAGAATGACATCCTGAATGTAGACGCCGCGCGTCTCGACCTGATATTGCTCCAGCTCCGTTTTGATGTGGTTGAAGGCATCCACCTGGACTTGCTGCCGCATCTCGATGAACTTGATCGCGGGCATGCTCTGGAGCTTGTCTCTGAAATGGTTTCCCACTGCCGCCTGCAAAACCTCATTGACAAGATTCCTCATGGTACCAACCATGGTGATGACTCTAGGGGCCTTGGTATCCGGAACATGGATTTGCACCTGGAGGTCGATATCGAACACAAAGCCCTCGCCGCTCTTGGCCCGGATCTGCTTCAGCTGGGCATCCAGGTTGTGGGCCTGGGAAACGGCGTCTGCCCAATTGAGGGTCAAGATCGCCGTCGGAACGATTTCTGCTTCGTAGCAGCGCGGATTGATCGGGTATTTGCCGGTCCGCAGCGCCTCTTGCCATATCCCTCGATGACCCGGCCTTACCAGTGAGCCGAATTTGAATTCAGCGCCAGATGTATCCTGGGTAACCAGGCCGACATAAGCTTTGATCACCGCCACCTCTCCTTGCTTCACAACCAGCATTGGGACAAGTTCAACGCTCACCAGAAACGGATTCAAGGCGTAGGCGCCGTACATCAGCGGATCATGCTGCAGACCGATCTTTCCGCCATTGTCCAGGAACGCCTGAAAATCCTGGTAGTTATTGTGCAGGTGGTTCTTGTTTCCCAGGAGTCTCTCGATGATCTGAGCGTCTTCGACTCCGGATTGTTCCATCTGCTCCACATCGGTGAAACCACCCAGACGACTTGCAATGTCGCCGGAAGGCAAAGGGTCGCCTTCAAAGACAGTGACGATGCCGATCGTGTCAATCACTCCGTGTTGCCCTCCTCTTGGCTGGGGCGAGATCCTCATGAGATCCAGCTGCTCCGGCTTTAGCCCGAAGGATTCCGCAGTGAGCCTGGCGCTCCGCTTCAATTCGGGCGAAACCGGCAGCCCGTACACCTTGCTCTTGGTAATGACAAGGAAACCTACGGGATGAATCGGGACCAACGTCCCAGGGAAAGCACGGGCCGTTGCACGCCCTTCTGCCCGCCGTTAACGATGAAGCTCTCGAGATCGGCGAAGGTGCCGAACTCGGCCTTATACAGGGCGGATTTGGCGCCTATAGGCAAAGGCTGGCCCACCTGCGCGATGACCACGCCGATTTCACCGGCCGGCACCTGGATCCAGGTGAACTTTTCAACTTTGTACAACGGCCATGGTTTCCATCTCAATCCAGGCATTAACAACGCGGCCTGGTAGCCGGCCTCGCCAGCGAAAGCGATCGGATTGTCATTGGCGAGCTTCTTTCCCGAAAATCTCTTCGTGACCAACCCCACCTCAGTAGGACCAATCCTGCGAATCGAAAACAGAACCACCAGGGCGCCGACAAAAAGCGCTAACCCTGCGAACACGACTGTCAAAAGTATTGTTGCTCCGCCAGACATACGCACCTCTCCCAGGGAATCGCATCCCGATGCAAGCGGCTTCCACCGCTCAATGCCGTTTTTCTGGGGAGATCTTGGGTATTGGGAATTCAACCCTAGAGGATCGCCCTTCCAAATGCCGGCGAGGTTAGCTGACGGGCTCGGCATTGGAAGTTGCCGTGGTCGCACTCACATGCGATCATAAGCCCCGCCTCGAATTACTTCGAGGATCTGGTTCCCCCGCGTTGACCCCCAGGAAGGGAGGACAACTTAGGCGACTAAAAACGAATTATTAATGGCATCGCTTTCACGTTTTGTCAATCGTACCCGCGCATCACGATTAGAATCGGTCGCTTAGCGTTTCTTCGTGTCTTTGTTTCGTCGTGGTATTTGTTTCGCGGCGCCAAGTTTCTTCTGTATAATGACAAAATGTCATCTTAAGCTCGCTGGTCAAAACCCGAAAGGTAACTCGATGAGAGGCAGAATCGCAGCTGTTGCAATTGCTCTAATGGCAGTAAGTTTGGTTTCCATTCTGGGATGGGCGGCCGACACGAAAGCGTCCGGGGTGACATACACCAAGGATGTGGCGCCGATCCTTCAGAAGAACTGCATGACGTGCCACCGGCCCGGGAATATCGGTCCGATGCCGCTGACTTCGTATGACGAGGCTCGTCCCTGGGCAAAGGCGATTCGGGAGGCCGTCGCGGCCCGCAAGATGCCGCCCTGGCACGCCGATGCCAGGCCTGGTGTATTCGAGAACGATCCGCGGCTGTCACAGAAGGAAATCGATACGATTGTGTCCTGGGTGGACGGCGGAACCCGTCAAGGCGAATCAAGGCACGAACCGAAGAACCCGGCCTTCCCCGAGGGTTGGAGCCTTGGTCAACCCGACCTGGTATTCTCTCTCCCCGAGGCGTTCACCGTCCCGGCCGACGGAGTGGTTCCCTACAAGTATTTCGTGGTGCCGACCAACTTCAAGGAAGACACCTGGATTCAAGCGGCCGAGATCCGCCCGGGCAACCGTTCGGTTGTCCATCACGTGATTGTCTTTGTGCGGGAGGCCGGAGCGACGGGACTGCGCGACCCCCAGGCCGGCGCCGACGATCGCAGCCCGGAAGGGGTGTCGCGGCGTCAGGAGCAGCGGATCCGCGAGGGACGATTAGACGCCATGCTGGTCGGAACCGCGCCCGGGATGCCGGCTTTTGCCTTCAAGCCGGGCCAGGGAAAGCTCATCAAGGCCGGAAGCAACCTGGTTTTCCAGATGCACTACACGCCGACCGGCTCGGTGGAGAAAGATCAGACCAGCGTTGGCTTGACCCTGGCCAAGGCTCCTGCAGAACGAGCGGTGATGACGTTCGGGATCGCGCAGGCGAAATTCAAGATTCCGCCTGGCGAGCCAAATCACGAAGTAAAGTCGTCATTCAGCTTCCCGGACGATGCGCGCGTCCTGAGCCTGATGCCCCACATGCATGTGCGCGGGAAGGATTTCAAGTACACCGCAGTTTATCCGGACGGGCGGGAGCAGGTGCTGCTGGCTGTAAAATGGGACTTCAACTGGCAAAACATCTACCGGTTCAAGGAGCCCGTTTTCATGCCCAAGGGGAGTCGCATCGACTGCGTCGCCCACTTCGACAACTCGCCTAACAACAAGCACAATCCGGATCCGACGAAAGAAGTCTACTGGGGAGATCAGACCTGGGAAGAGATGATGATCGGCTGGATGGATTTTGTTCTCGATAAGCCGCCGGCGGGAAAGACCGCCACCGGGGGGAACGACTAAGCTTCTTTGTGTCCTCGTGTCTTGGCGGTGGCTTTGGTTTTTCAGTACTAACCGCTGAGACACGAAGACGCTTACTTGAATTCCCCCTTATCGTACATCTCCCAGAATACAGCGGGTGAGAGTCGTCCCTCAAGGTCGGTGCCGATTTCGCGGATCGAACTCATCTTCCTCGCTACCCCGATCCCCTTCCGAATGCGCCCGGGCGAAAAAATCAATCGAACCAGTTCCATGCCTTCAAGCGGCGTCAGATCACTGACCGGGGTCTCAGCCAGATGGAGCCGCTGGAGGGTTTTCAACTTGCGAATCGGGCTGAGATTCTCGACGCGTGTCCGGTGGATTGTCAGGCTGACGAGTGGCGAAGCTTCGAGCGGGGTCAGATCGCGCACCGGTGTTTCGTTGAGCCACGCGATCTCCAGCGGCGCGCCGTAGAGAGGCGCGAGATCCGTGACCTGCGTGCCCAGCAGATTGAGTTCGCGCAGAGGCACACCTCTGAGGGGCGAAAGGTCGCTCACCTTGGTTCCACTGAGATAGAGAACGCGCAGCGACATGCCTTTGAGCGGTCGAAGATCGCTGACCTGAGTTCCCTCGAGGTAAAGCGCTTCCAGCGGCAACCCCTGCAGCGGGCTCAAGTCAGTGACGGGATTATTCTGGAGATCGAGTTCTCTCAGGGGCATTTCTTTCAAGGGACTGAGATCGCTGATCCCGCTCTCACGCAACGTGGCTGCAAACCCGCCGGCTCGTGGCTCGAATTGCCCCTGGCCGCTGTAGCCCGGGTTTTTCGCTTTCAGGGCGTCATGCACGCCAGGGTTGGCTCGCCGCTCTCCCTCAGGATTATCGGAAGGCGCGCGGCTGCAGGCCGTACCGAAGATCACGATCAGGGCGAGTGTGAAGGTAGTCGGCCTCATATGAGCTGTCTCGAAATCATCCCCCCTGCCCTCGAAAACGCTCGAGCCCGTGCGCTCGGCGTCATGCCCGGGGAATGATGATTGGCGTCGTTATGGCCTGATTGTCCGGGCTCACGATGCGCAGGTTTGACAGAGTGTCGTCTGAACCAATTTCTCCGATCGGACTCACGATCATTTGCCGTCGGTCCACCTCCACGAGTAAGAAATGGCCGGCGCTCGCCCATGCGGACGTTTGCGCCTTGCTGAACTCTGAAGGCGTCTCGAGCCGGACCTTGCCCCCGGCGCCCGTGACGAAGTAGTGAATCTTGCCCGCGCGCGAATACTGAAAATTGTGCTCGTGTCCGCTGAAGGCAGCCCGGACTCCCGCGCGTTCAAACAACGGCACGAGCTTCTCGATCATCGAGCGCGAATTGAAATGTCGAGGGCCCGCACAATATGGAGGGTGGTGTGAAAAAGGGATGCGCCAGGCCGGCGAGTCGCTGGCCGCGGCGCCCGATGCGGGAAATGATGCTTCCACGAACGCGATGTGATTCGGATGCTCGAAAAACCGTTTTGAGAACAGGCTCGACTGCCGCGACGTGTCTATGCAGATGAACTCGATTTCGGCGCCATAGTGGAAGCGGTAAAAGAGGCCGGGGTTTATGGACGCTCGACCGGCTGCTTCTTCGCCCGAAAAACGCTCCGCAAGATAGAAATTGTCGATCAGTTGCTGGCGGTCGTCGCTCGCTTCCGATTCGTTGCTGTCGTGGTTGCCCACGGAAGGGTAAACCGGAATGCGATTGATGATGTATCGGTAGGGCTGATAGAAAGTGAAAAACCAGTCATCGTCTTCGTCGCCCGTGGCCCCCACGGGCAACCCGAGAAAGGTTTTGCCGGCATAGATGTTGTCACCGGTTGTGATGATCAGGCGCACTCCTCTTTCATCGATGGCCCGGTCGAGCGCCCGTGCCACCTCGCGTTGTCTCTTCTCCGGCTTGGACGATTTGCGAACGCCGGTTCCGAAGTCGCCCAGCACTGCGAACGTCAGCGAGGCGGATTCCTCCGGATGGGGATGAGTTCGGAAACGATTCTCGTACCTCCGGCCGGTGCGGACCAGACCTTGACCGTCCGAACCAGTGACCCAGTCGCGGCGCTCGCCGTCTCCCCAAACTTCGCCATTCACAATGACGCGATAGGTGTATTCCGTGTCGGGTGCGAGTCCTGGAACCCAGACGTGGTTGGTCGTGGCGGTTTCAGCCGATGAAACCAGCGTTCCGGAGGCATCAAAAACTTCGACCTTAGCCGGCCCATACGGCTCCGACCTCGCCCCGATGCTTTCGCGCCGGGGCGGGTGAACATGTTCCAGGTCACGGTCGTCTACGAGTTTCCAACTTCCATCCGATTTTTGATCTCGGACTCGGAAGTAGAAACCTCCCCACGCAATGAGCGCCGCTTTGTGAGTCAGTCCAGCCAGGTAGACATAAGGTTCGGCATGAAACTCCGGCATGGAGGCTCCCGCTTCGGGTCTTCAACCTTCAGTATTTCAGAACGCTCGTGATCTGGTAATCCGCCAGCCTGTCGCGCCCATTCAGAAATTCAAGCTCGACCAGGAAAGCGAATCCCAAGACAATTCCTCCCATCACCTGAACCAGGTCGGCGACCGCCTTCGCCGTACCTCCGGTGGCGATGAGGTCATCCACAATCAAGACTCTTTGTCCCGGCTGAATCGCATCCTGATGGATCTCCAGGCTATCGGTCCCATATTCGAGCTGGTACACGGCTCGGTGAGTCGGCGCCGGCAGTTTCCCCGGCTTCCGCACAGGAACAAAACCCGCATTGAGGCCGTAGGCCACGGTCGGCGCGAAGATGAATCCGCGGGCCTCAATTCCGACGACCACCTCCACCGGTTTATCCTGAAATGGGGCTACCAGAGCATCAACGACCTGCCGAAAGCATTGCCCGTCCTTGAGGAGAGTAGTCACGTCGTAAAAGAGAATTCCCTTGCGGGGCCAATCAGGAATCTGGCGGATCGCCGCTTTCAGATCTCGCATGATCACCATCCCTCAATTTGAAAACTTCGGAACTTCTCGACCGGAGCTACGTCGTTGATCTCAAGACGCTCGACCCTGGAGAGTGGCGGCCCCTTGGTGACCTCCTTCAAGAATTCTTCTATCAATTCTGGGTCACCTGCCACCACGATCTCCACGGTGTCGTCCGGGCAATTGCGCACATTCCCTGTGAGACCGAGGCGGTTGCCGGCCCGTTGCACAAAATAACGAAACCCCACGCCCTGGACTCTGCCGTGAACTCTGATCTGTTTTGCTCGTACGGGCATTTTGTGTGGCGTTGAGGCACGAACAGGACGATCTCGTGCCGCGTCCGAGAGCCGGTGGACTGGCTATGACGGCGCGACGATCTCAAAAAAGTCTGAGTAATGCGTGACGAACCCTGCCTCACTCACCCTGAGTTCAGCGACGAAGGCGCCACCCCCACTTTCGTAATGGTAGGTCGCGCGATCCGTACGGCGGTAGAGCTGGTCGAGTGGTTCAAACGTGAAAGCGGGAAAGCGAAGCCAGGCTGCCCGTACGTTGGCTTCGTTTCCGACCGCCAGGTCCAGCCGTCGAATCGGAAGCAGGTTGGTCGACGGGCTGAAGTTAAGGTCCAGGTCGATGCACCCCTCAACTTCGGGATTCTCTTTCCCGTTGAGCTGCCAGCGTCGTGAAGTGTCCGCCGAGATTTCGATATTGATGGGCCGGTCCCCGACCCAGCCGTTAACCCGCCCGAACACGGTCTGCCATTTCCGGTTGCAGATCACCAGGTAGTCGAGCCGGCACGGCTGCTGTTGATGCGCAAACACCGACGTTCCGTTCAGATGCCAGGAGAAATCTCGATAGGACAGCCGCGCTGACTCATGGCCCGCCTGGTCCAATCTGCGCCAGAGTATGGTATGGTCCGGGATCCTCTCATTCTTGACTGTTGGTTCTGGGACGATCGTGACGTTCACGCCTTCGTCGCCCAGGATTTCAACGCATATCTCCACGCACTCGTCGCAGATGTAGACGTGCGGCCCGGCAATCAATTTCCTCACGTCAGACTGCGATTTACCACAGAAATCGCAGCGGAGGACATCGGGCTCGGACGGCTGACGGCTCAAGGCTTTTTTCTTCGGCGCAGGGATGCTTTCGCAATTACGATAACGTATCTGGAATGGCGAAAGCGCCTGGAGTCTAGCGATTCCGTGCTGCAGCAGCAAGCTGCCGCAACACAAGGCGCAAGCAAGCTTAGCAAGCTTGCGCACTCCAAAAGCGAGCCGTCACACCTTCTCGGGGACGACGAACGGCCGGCGATATTCGCGAGTGAGGAACCGGTTGGCCTCCGCGTCGTCCGGGAAGCGCTCGCTGCGCCCGTCGAAGACCAGCGGGCGTTTGAGCCGGTAGGAGATGTTTCCCAGGTGACACAGCGCGGTTGACATGTACCCCTCTTCGATGTCGGCGGCCAGTTCCTGCCACTTGCGCGACCGGACGCATTCGATGAAGTTCTGGAAGTGCGGGTCGGGACCCTCGTCATCGCCCTGACCGCCCCCGGCCAGCTTGCGCAGGTCGGGCCCGGGCTCATTCTTGCGTCCCAAGAAGATCCGGGGGCCTTCCCTGCCGCCGAGATCCATCCAACCCTCGGTGCCATAGATGAAACTCCCGCCTCCGTCGCTCCCGCCGTACCAGCCCTGCACGTCGCAGCGCAGGTTCGTGCCGTCGGCATACTCGAACGTGACGTACTGGGTGTTCGGGGTCTCCTGGTCGGTGGGTGCGCCCTTGTCGAACAGCCCGCCCGTGCAGTGGATACGGCGCGGATGCTCCCGCTTGCCGATCGCCCAGCGCAGGATGTCGAGCACGTGCACACCGTTGTTCCCCAGGTCCGCGTCACCGTAGTCCCAAAACCAGTGCCAGGTGTAGTGGAAGCGCAACTCGTTGAAGGGGCGTAGGGGCGCGGGCCCCAGCCAAAGGTCGTAGTGGACTCCCTCTGGAACGGGACCGTCGACCTTGTGTCCTATCGGGTCGCGCGGCCGCAGCACGGAGCAGCGTGCGGCGTACAGCTTCCCCAGCCCTCCGGACTGGAGGAACTTTACCGCTTCTTTCGTAAGCTGGTTGCTGCGGCGCTGCGTGCCCGCCTGCACAACGCGCTTGTACTTTCGCGCCGCTTCGACCATCTTGCGGCCTTCGAAGAGGTTGTGGCACACCGGCTTCTCGACATAAACGTCCTTGCCCGCCTGGCAGGCCCAGACCGTCATCAACGCGTGCCAGTGATCGGGAACCGCGATCGTGATGGCGTCGACATCGCGATTATCCAGGATGCGCCGAATGTCGGTCTCGGTCTTCGGATCCCCGCCCCACCGTGACCGGAGCTTGGGAAGCACCGTCGCAAAGTGGCGCTCGTCGATGTCGACCACGTGCGTAATCCGGGCGTTCTTCACATGCGATAGGCCGGCGTAGTGATCCTGCCCTCGGCCGAGCCGGGTCCACGTCGGCTGCCCCTGGCTTTCGCCTCGAATTCCGACGATAGCCACGTTTACCATATCGTTCGGGCTCGCGACTGAGGCACCCGGCCTTGATAGAGTCGCTGCCACGCTCGCGGCAGCGGTTCCTTCGAGAAACTGGCGACGGTTCATAAGACCTCCGCGGCAAGTGCCAATGAGTCGTCAATTGGAATTCGGCCTGTGAAAGCGTATTGAGGTTAGCTATTTCGCCGGTCGATGTCAAACACTCTCGGGTTGGTCAAAAGAGGTGGATGCCGAATCAAGTTCGCCGGCCGTCCGCGCTGGTCAAGAAGAGCGCCAAAGCTGCGACACAGCCGGCGCGCCGGTCCTTCGGACCTCGTGTCAGGGGAGTCTTCAAGATCCCCGCCCTGAGAAGCTGTGAAAGATTGGGTCTGTGGAACGGGTCATCAGAGCGCGTTGAAAAAGCTCCCGGTTCATGCGCTCGCACCGCCTGTAAGGTTTGGCGTCGGCGAAGCAAGCTTCGCCGACCTAAGGCAGTAGCAAGCTTGCTACCGCACTCCAAGGAAATTAGCCCACGGAAATACTGATCGCACATCAAGAACAGTACTGCTATATTCGGCATCTTCGAGCTCGAATTTGCGGCATCGACAGTAGACTTTCTGGACATACTTGAGTTCAAGGAGGGACATTTTGGCGGGAACTGCCATTAAACAAGCGCAAGTTCTGTGCCTTTCTTAGCCACGCGCATGCCGACAAGTCATTTGTTGACGGTCTGCATAAGTGGCTGAGTGAGGTATCAGGAATTCCGATCTGGTACGACGCCCGCCATCTACCCGCCGGCGCTACCATCGCGACACGACTCGCGGAATCCGTCACTCAATGCCGTTCCATGATCATCGTATTATCGAGCGCTTCTATCAATTCGGGTTGGGTCAGAGAGGAGTATGAAGCGGCGATTGGCCAGCGGACGCAACTCAAAGATTTTCGCGTTATTCCAGTGCGCATTGACGAATGCCAAGTGCCCGGGTTCCTGCAAACGACCAAGTGGGTTGACCTTGTCCAAGATAAGAGAGAAGTGGTCACCTATGGTCAGTTTCTCGCGGATCTGTATTACGACGAAGTGGATCTGGATTTCGAAAAAACCCGTGACGTCTACGTCAGTCGAACGTGGAGAGAAAGTGAGTCGTCCCTGGCCGACGGTATATGCAAAGAAGTTCTCGCCCAGGCTGATTTCAGGCTTGTTGGTGACTCGAAGGATTGGCCAGGAGTCGAGGCAACTCGGATTCAGAGCATCATTTCGAGCTGTGGGGGACTGGTCGCCATCCTTCCAGATCGTGGTAACGGTGAGACTTCAAAGTACATGCTACAGGAAATTGAGATTGCTGGAGCGCTCGGCCTGCCTTGCCTTGTTATCGCGGAACCGAGTGTTCAGGTAACCGAGGGCTCGATGCAACGTCTAATACGGGTCGCGCCTTCAGACGGAGGTTTCAACAGCACAGTTGCGAATAGCTTGCGCAAAGGCATTGAGTGGATCTCTGATGAATGGAAACGACCTCCACGGCCCCACTATACTTTTCTCTCCACCAATTTCGACGATCAAAACCGAGTGCGGAATCAGGTCATCAAACAGATTCTTCAGCGCGTCACGGGAACTCCGTGTGTTGTGGGCGATGATATTCGCGAGGGCCAGATCCAGCAGACCATTATTGAGCGAATCGCGAAGGCATCGATGGTGGCCTCAGACATCTCGGAAGACAACTTGAACACTTGCATAGAAGCTGGTATCGCTCGGGGAGCTGATGCAAAACTCTATTTGGTTGCACGATCGCCACGCCGTCGCCCTCCGTTCATGTTCCGCGATCAGCAGGTCTTCTTTTACTCCGATGACGTTGAGTTGTTAGGTATTCTGCATCGCATCGCTTATCCTTACCGTCGGCGCGTGTTGAATTGGGAGCTTTAAAGACGAATTGTCAGGTGGCTCGAGAGAGCACGGGTTTTCATAGCCGTCGGTGTTTTTCAGCCGAGGTGCAGGGAGACGGGTCCTGATTTTATGAGTCGACCACTTTGCTTTGTTTTTATGCCCTATGGCCAGAAAGCCGACGGAAAGGGGTTCACGATCGATTTTGAAGGGATTTATCGAGACCTGGTGGCGCCTGCAATAAAAGAAGCGGGGCTCGAGGCGATTCGGCCCGATGAGCCGGTGATCGGGGGAATGATTCACAAGCCTATGGTTGAGCAAGCTATTCTTTGCGAGTACGCGGTCGTGGACCTGACGACAGCCAATGCCAACGCGATCTATGAGCTGGGTGCGCGGGATGCAGTGCGTCCGAACTCTACGGTGGTCATCCTTTCCGAGGCGAGCGGCGTGACCCTTGACCACGGTACGCTCCGGACCTTAACCTACGCGCTAACTTCCAACGGATCTCTGAAAGACGTTCAGGGTGCTAAGGCTGCGCTGGCTTTTCAATTGAAAGAAGTTCGAGAGTCGGCTCCTGGCAGTTCGATCTATGAGCTGGTGGAAAATTACCCTGGTATTGCCCACACGAAAACTGACGTCTTCCGAGAAGTAGTAGCATACTCGCCAGAGAGGAAAGCTCAACTTGCGGCGGCGCGGAAAGGTAAAAACATTGAAGCGCTGCGCGCAATAGAAGCCGAGCTTGGCAACATTGAACATTGTGACACTGGAGTGGTTATTGATCTCCTTCTTTCCTATCGCGCTGTTCAGGCCTGGAAGGAAATGACCGATCTAGTAAACAAAATGTCACGACCCTTGGCGTCAACCGTCATGGTGCAAGAACAGCTCGCCCTCGCGCTCAATCGCCTCGGCGAGAGACGCCAAGCCGAAGAGACTTTAAAGGAGTTGATTGAAAAGCGAGGGCCCAGCAGCGAAAGTTGCAGCATTCTTGGGCGTATCTACAAAGATCAATGGGAGGAAGCATCAAAAAGAAAGGACATATCAGTCGCAAAGAGCCTGCTGGAAAAGGCCATAGAAACCTATCTCCAAGGATTCGAGGCTGACTGGCGAGACGCTTACCCTGGAATCAATGCCGTTACATTGATGGAGCTGAGGGAACCGCCGGATACGCGCCAGCAAAGGCTGGTCCCGGTTGTTGCGTACGCGGTTGAGCGTCGTATCGCGACGGGTAAGCCTGATTACTGGGATTATGCCACTCTGGTTGAGTTGGCGGTCTTAGCCAAAGATCAACAACAAGCGACTAGCTCATTAACTGTTGCGCTGACCTTAATACGGGAATCCTGGGAACCAGCAACCACGGCGAGAAACTTGGGTCTTATCCGAGAAGCGCGCAAACAGCGAAACGACGAGGTTCGTTGGGCGGATGAAATTGAGAGGAAGCTACTAGAGCACTCGAAATAATTCTTTATATGTTTCTGAACTCGACTCCGAATTTAAGCGCCCCGTGAGGCCTCACGAAGTTCTAAGAGCAGCCAAGCAATTCAAGGTGCGCTTCGAGACGCTAACTCAATCGGGCGTAGCGCTCCCTTGTCGCTCTCCGCGTACGGGATGTTGTGCTTGACCGGGTGACTCATTGTTGACTCCTGCTATACCCGAAGACGCTCGAAGGGACCCGCGACCGGACGGCATCCGCGCCGGGGAATCGAGATCAGCGCGCGGCAGTTCTAAACGCGGCCCTGGACGGACCGGGCAGCTTCCGGATGCTTCCCCGCTCCAGGTACGCTGGCTCGTACTTCCTCATGTGGTGTCGCGCCACCGGACCGCCGACGAACAGCAGCAACGCGCCGACTGCGAAATGAGCCACGGCGTCGCCCTTCCCTCGCAGCCTCACCGCATAGAACAGCAGGGCGAACAGCGACCCGAGGACGACCACCACCGCCACCACGGTGACGATCGCACCGAGCCCCGTCAGCGCGGCGGCCGGCAACACCGAGGCGCCACCCCCCAACAGTGACCACACGGCCTGCAGCAGAGCGGCCAGCACGAGCAAGGTGACGAGCCCGGCGACCGCGCCAGCCGCGACTACCAGCTGCTTCAGGCGCTGCGCGCGGCTCCGGAGCCGCGCATCGAGCTTCCAGACCTTGAAGGCGAGGCTGCTCCCGGCGTCGAGGATCGTGTTGAGGTAGTCCTGAGCTTCACCCGGCCGCGTCATCGCATGCTCGATCGCACGAAAGCGCCAGGCCTGCGGCTCGGGGGCCGCGGCCACGGGAGCGAATCTGTTCGCGTACTCATACTCGGTCATCCGATAGCCGCTCAGCATCAGGGCGTAGGCCTCCTGATCGGAAAACGAATCGAGATCGGTGCGGATGGCGGCCAGCCGCCGCTGTACGTCCTTCGAGATTCGGTACTTGGTCAGCACCTCACGATCATCGGGAGCGCGGAGCCTCAACTCCGGAGGGCAGTCCTTCCAGTCTACCGGTTGGTTGTCGAGGTCCTTCTTAAGATGGACGAACATCAACCCGTTCAGCATCAGGGCGCCGCGCCGCGCATCCAGCTCGCGGTACTGGGTGCCGCGGACACGCGACTGCAAGATCCCGTTCGTGCGCAAGGCCACCATCAGCGCCCTGGCGCTTGGCGCGTCCAGCGCGTCTATCTGGCCGCTCCCGTCACTGACGAGCAGGACGGTGCAATCCTGTTCGATGAGACCGGCCACGCCCTGATTGTCGCAGACGCCGCCGTCGACGAGCGTGACGTCGATGGGCTGCCCGCTGCCTCGCGTCTCGTACATGTCCGCGAACACCAAGGGCTCGAACAAACCGGGCACACAGGATGACGCGGCCACCGCGGCGCCGAGCCGCACCTTCTGTGGAGCGGCCGCGCTGTGAGGGGCATCTGTGTAGTACTTGCGACGCAGCCGCGAGACGCTGTCGATCTCACGGTGAATGGTGGCGGGCGCCTCGCCCATGTAGCTGGCCGTGAACTGCCAGTTGTGACCGGTATTCAGGGCGGCGGCGTTTAGAATAAGGATCGGGGCTTTGGCCTCGCGCCGCCAGTTGTGATTCCTTGGCGCAAAGTCGGTCCATTGACCACCCTTCGCGAGCTTGGGGTGGATCGCCAGCTCATGCATGTAACGCTCGCGCACCCCGTTGTCCGCATCCACCTTCTCGCCCTCGATGGGGGCGACGCGCGAGTAGAGCTGCTCCTCGTAGAGCTCTCCCAGGCGCACCGTCCGCGAATAGCTCCGGTGGAGCATCCGCCGGACTGCCTTAGCCTCGGTGACCACGCTCATGCGGATGTTGGTCTGCACACCGGTGAGGAACTCCTTCTCGAGACGCTGGACAATCTCGATGTAGTCCTTCTTTTCAATCTGATGGTCGGGCTTCTCACTGAGGAGCTTTCTGACCTCCAGGTAGTAGTGGGCGCCGACGATGGAACCTCCTGAGACGCACGACAGGACCTCGACGCGGCGGAGCACGTCCAGCTCGGCGAGTCGAGCGAGGACGCCGATGTGAAAGAGAGAAGCGCGAAAACCGCCGCCTGAGAGGGCCAGGCCTGCCTTGCCGTCGGCGAGCCGCCCCACAGCCTCGCTGCTCACGTCGCCTCCCCCGCCGAGCGGGCTTTCAGAGAGGAACTGCCTGAAGGCCATCCATGCCGGCGTCGACGCGAAGTCGACGTCGGGATTTCGGATCCGCACCAATTCGGCAAGCTGTCGCGCCGTCGTCTCGAACTCCCAGTCCGGCGGGCGCACACCGCGCAGCTCCGGCTTGGTCACCAGCCACAGGTGAGCCTTGTCGAAATCGCCACGGCCGAAGTACGCCTCGCCGACCGTGCTGTAGAAGAACCACATGTCCTCCAGCCACTCCTGACCGGGCTGCTTCGGCATCTCGGGGACGACGGAGATGATCTCCGCCCTGATCTCGTCTGCCCGATGACGGTGTGCCTCGGCCTGCTCCGGCAGGGCTCGATGCGCCTGGGCGAGCAAGTCCAGGAGGTAGGCGGCGTTGATGCTCGTATACCCCTGATCCTTCCACGGCTTCTGGGCGTATCCCTTATGGTAATAGGCGTACGAGTCGTTCAGGTGGCGGTCGTTCTTGGTGAGCTCCCATTTCCGCTTGTGGATAGCCCCCGCCAGGCCGAGCGTCTCCTGATCTGTCGTTGTCTTCAGCTCTGCCTCGTTCTCAAGAAATGTCAGCGCCTCGTCGAGCCGCTTGCCGAGAGGCTGGGTGACATCCTTGTATGTGTAGAGTGCCCGCTTCTGGACGATCCGGATCCGCTCGCCGGGCTCTCTGCCGAAGTCACGATGCTCGCGGGCCTTGTCGAGAATCCTCCACGCGAAGTTGAACTCGTCAAGGCGGTCGAGGAGCTTAGCCAGGGCCAAGGTCTCGCCTGGCGTGCTCCCGGCGCCGCGAAGGATGTCAACAGCGAGATTGATGGCAGCGACCCGCGCGCTGGCCAACAGTGTCCGTGCGTGAGTTCGCTCACCGAAATACTCGAGGTGTCTGGACACGCGTATGGTGTGGTCGATGCGCCGCCGTAGCCCGGCGAAGTCATCGATCGAGGCCGTTCCATCCCTCGCGCGTTCCGAGAATTGGTCGAGGTCGAGACGCTGCGCCAGATCCATCGCGGCTGCCCGTGCGTTTTCGACGAGCGCTCGTGCCACCTGGTCCTGCCCGCCGGGCCGCTCCAGGCGCCTGGCCAGGCGGATCATCTCGCCGATGCGAGTAAGGCGCGCCTCGACGTCGTCGGCGTCGACGGCCGGCCGCGCCGCCGAGGAGCGCATGCGCTCGCTCGACGGCTGCCCGCACCTCGGCTTCGTCGGTCGGCGGTCTACCGGCGCCGCGGTTCATGACGCCGTCGGCGTCATCGCTCATGGGCATACTCCTTTTCCAGCAGGTCCTCCGGGTTCCCCGGCACCACGTTCCTCAGCAAAGACTCCGCGTGGGAGCGGATAGAAAAAACAAGCGGCACTTTGGCATCTAAGCCCAGGCCGTGACTGCCTCTGCTTCCACGTTCAGGATTATGTCGCGTTCTGCGAACGACGGACAATCCGCGCGTGATCTGAGCGGCCAGGCCCCTTGTTCGCGCAGATTCTACGCCAAAAGATCCCGTGTCTCTACGATTTTCCAGACACGTTCACGACCATGGCGTATCTTCAGCTTCATCCGACGCGCCATGGCCAGCTTCGGCCGGACTGGATCAGGCAGCATGTCCTTCGGCATGCTCCAGGCTCGGATCGTCGGATGCGACCGTGCGAGTTGCGAGCAGCCTGCGAGCCGCAGCAGTTTGGTCCATGATCGATGACTGATTTCGCCCAGTGTGAAGTTCTGCGATCTTAGATGAGGCTGAGGAGAACGACCGCTTCGGGTCGGCCCTCACCACCGGAGACTTTAACGGTGACGGTGCTGCAGACCTCGCCATCGGCGTCGCGGAAGAAGACGTCGCGGGATTCACGAATGCCGGCGCAATCAATGTAATCTACGCCTCACCGGCGGCAGGGAATCTCCCGAGTGTACTATCCTCGAACATCTGGGCGTCATCGGCAATCAGTTCTGGCATCAGGGCGCTCAGGACGCTGCGGGTAATGTCGTAGCCGGAACCCTCAGTTCGGGCGCACGGTTCGGTTCTGCCCTGCCCTGAGACGGCGATCCGTTGATTCGGGATGTGTGCCGGTGCGAAGAGTACCGGAACCCTTCTGGAGAATCCTCAGCCAGCAGAGACCCAGCCCCTGGAGAGAAACTTCTCCGCTGGGTCCCGCCGGTCGAGCGCTGACGGGGCGCACCACCTCGACCCATAGAGCAGCAACCGAGCGCGTGGCCGGCTGATGACATCAACATCGCCGGTCGCGCACTCTCCGGACCGCTTACCACACGTCGCCGCCCGCAAAGCTTGAATGTTTTGCCCGACGCACACCGAAAACCGCACGACCCTCAGTGCCTTGCCCGCTACCGCATCGTCTCGTGTGTCCTGCCGTGGGCCGCCCGGCCAGCGCGTCCGCCTTGTAAGTGCGCGGATCGTACCAGGCGTACCTGGCCCCGTTGTAATAGAGGAAGCCGGCCTGCCCCTCCATGCTCTGCGCGATCACGTCACCCCGGATGCGTGGCAGCTTGTCCTGGGTGTCGGGCCTGACCACCTGCTGGCGCGCCTCGGTCCTCATCCCGGCACCGGCGGCATTCTTGAGCACGTAGGTCTGGGTTGCCTGATCGTCCCTCCAGCCATTGAATCCAAACCCGTGAATGACTGCCAACAGAATGTCTCCGTCGTTCACGCGAACTCTTGGCGGCAGCCTCACCATTCCAGCGTGAGGCCTGGACTGATACGAGTTCTTCAGGTCCACCAGTATCCAGTTGGCCAGTTCGTCATTGATCTCCGGCAGCCGGGCCACGGTGGGCTTCACCACTACAGCGATGTCCTGTGTAAGGTCCCCGTTGAAGTCGCCTGCCATGAAATAGGGGCTGCTCCTGGTATCAATGATCACGGCATCCTTGAACACGCGTCTAACCGCCCTGTTGACTTCCTCAGGTTCGGGCGGCGGAGGGTTGAGCATCCCCCTGGGCGTGACCGGCGCTGGAGTTGATCTTGACTCAGCTCGGGGCGGTGGCTCCACCTTGCTTGTCTCCGGCGGCTTGGAGCAACTGAGCGAAAGGATGCACACCCCGGCAAGAACAGACTACATTAAAGAGTTTGTTTGGTAGTTCTGACATCATATACATGACCTGGCTACTTCATGAATTGTGTCTTCGTGTCTTCGTGGTGGCTTTAGATAAGACGAGAGGCTCGCCCAAAAACTCAGCGGCGAGCCTCTGTCCATATTCTCCACCTGACCCTGAGGCCGGTGACTTCACAGCGACTTCAGGAACGCAATAAGATCCGCCTTTTGCGAGGAGGACAGGGCGTTAAAGGAGTTCCTTGAAATTGTGCCGCCCACACCCGCGTGGCGCTGAATCGCCTCGTTGAAGGTGAACGACTGCCCGTCGTGCATCAGCATCGGGCGAGTGCGCACACCCCAAAGCGGCGGCGTTCGCACCATGTTCCGGGTGGCCTGACCGCCGTTCTGGACGATCCCGTCACCGGTCCCGATGTCGTGCAGCAGGAAATCGCTGAACGGGTGGATGATCTTGTTGCCCAGCTCTGACGGCACTCTGAACTGGCCGCCGTTGATAAGGGTGCCGGGTTCTGCGGTAGTCATCGTCGGAGTGTGACATTGAGAGCAGGATACTTCCTCAAACAGATCCTCACCGCGACGAACCGCGGAGTGTGATCGGCCCGCGGCCGGGAGCGCTGGTGGCTCTCATGAAATTGGCGAAGGCTTCGACATCCTCGCCATCGTCCTCGGGGTCTGCTACTCGGTCGAATGCTGCGACCGAGTCGCCCAGAGAGGTGTTCTCTCTCCTTCCGCCATTCCCGTCAAACGGATTGGTGATGCCCATTTCGTTGAAATATGCATCACCGGAGAACGACACCAGACTGGCATGCTGGTTCTTCCAGCCGAAGCGGCCCACGCGAAGCGTACCGCGGTCTTCGACCACCGGAACCCTGATGATGGTGCCCTGGAAGCCTGACGGCTGGTCGATCCTGAATCTCTTCGATTTTACTGTTGGCGATGGCCTCGATGAAGCCGTCGCCGATGACGTTGAGAGTCGTTCGAAAGGTCCTGATGTTTTCGAGCGGGGCGTCGTCCAGACGCTCCTGTATGGGGGCGGCGAGCGCCCGCAGTTGAATCAGCGAACCACCTGGAGGATCAACGAAGTTGCCGCTTAGACACATGTCCGGCCCGCAGTTCGTTGATCTGGCTGATGCCGCCGCTCTCCGGGTTCTGATGGCAGGAGCCGCAGCCGAGATCGTTATAGACCGGACCCAGCCCGTCCTCCGGAGTCTCGCGCTCGTCGAATATGAACTTGTTATCTTCGAACGAGCGGTTCGCCACCGGCGGATTCGAGCATTCGTCCACAGGACGGCCCTTGTCGCCGAACCCGTTGAAAATATCGTCGGTAAGGACGTTCAAGTCAGTAGTGGGAGCTTCTCTGGCGGAATCGTCTCCCGTGACGGAATTCAGATCATTGGCCAGAACAACACGATCATAAAAACCAACGACACAGAGATTTTCAGAAGCTTCATTGTTAGTTTCCCCCTTCTTAGGAAGACTGCCCTAGCAGCCTGGAGTAGAAACCAAGAGGGCGCACCTCGAGCACCGCGAAACTGGACGGCAGTCGCTTGTCGCACAGCACGGCCTTTGCCAGGTGTCTCGCTCGCAACTCCGCGAGGCACACCTCTACCGTCGAAGCACGGGCAACTCAACTGCCGGCGTGCCCTGGAAACATCCGGGCACACAGGTATCGTGGGCGATCCTGGAAGTTTCGCCCAGGCTTCTAGCCACAGTTGTGGTTACTAGCCGAGCCTAGCTGTTTACTTTGTGCTGGAAAAGCGCTAGAGACCTGAATCGGTTGAAAAACCGCATTTCAGGTGATCGCTCTACCCTAGAGGGAGCGATGCCGTAAAAACAAAACCGGCAGATCAAGCTTCTCGAGTCGCTTGAAGACCGTCGGATGAGAAGCTTACGAGGAAGACTTAGTTGGTGGTTTCGGCCGGCAACGACGATGACGGAGCTACCGTGCTCGTGTGCCGCGGAAATCCGGAGGAACTACAGGTTAAACGACGCGGGGCAAACCCACGTACCGGCCGCTGCTTCCCCTTCATCTGGCGACCAAACCTAATAGTTCAAAAGTGTGCCAGAGGCTGCTTGAACTCTCTTGCGACCGCTCCCTCTGGTGAATGCGGTTGCAGAGAGAACGACAATTTATTGAACGGAACGTGAAGGCGGCCAATTTATTGAATCCTTGACGGCGATGTCAAGAGAAAAACGTTCTGATCGCGTTTTTTTTCTGTCTTCGTCACGATCGCGCCCATGCCCCTCAACCGTACTTACGGCCCCTTCGGCCGTGATTCCATCCCGCCATTGGCCTTGAGCCACGCCTGCCATCCCCCCTTCAAAACCCGTACGCGCTGGAAGCCTGCTTCCAAGAAAAGTTGCGCGGCGCGGATGCTTGTTTCCTCGTTCGGGCAGGCGC
Source organism: uncultured Acidobacteriota bacterium (assembly GCA_963827655.1). Taxonomy (GTDB): domain Bacteria; phylum Acidobacteriota; class UBA6911; order UBA6911; family UBA6911; genus CAWHCF01. The sequence goes on along the minus strand of CAWHCF010000049.1, from coordinate 378,496 downwards.
AGTAAGTAACGATTTCCCGGTCGCGAGGAACATCCTTGAGAGGCGGCTGGGCAAGTCGGGTTTTGAGTCTTCTGAACCTTACAAAGATGGCACCCTCGATCTTGTTTTCGCTGCTGACGTACGCGTCGCTCGCGCGAACATCTATGATTGTGACGGGTTCTTTCTTGACTACTTTCGCTTTCAGCTCTTCGGCGGTTATGGTCTCGATGTCGGGAGCCTTTGGCTGGTCGGATTTAGTTTGAGTCGAGGCCGGGATTCTACCTACCCCAATGATACCCAAGGCCACGCATATCCCGAGCCCAGGCAAACACAACTTCCTGGTGGTCATCGAATCACCTCCTTGGTTACGTGGGGGAGGTACTCTATCACACGTGCGGCGAATTCGGGACTGCCTCTAGCCGCTTCAATCGGTCGGAGCGCAATTGCCGCGAACCTGATTGGCGCGGGACCAGACGATTGAGCACGTCGACCGGGCGGGATCCGGTCGCAGACTGCGACTCGAACGAGCCCTGTCCTTTCCATTTAACCGCGCGCGTGATACAAGATGCGGTTCATGACTATGCCTCGATTTCTGTGCCTGCGTGCACTGCCCGCGCTGCTTGTCATTATCGTGGCCGCGCTCGCGCCCGGAGCCGAGGTTGGGTACGTGGTGCTGGTATCGATCGACGGCTTCGCGGCCTATCATCTCGACAACCCGAAGCTCTCCCTCCCCAACATCCGGGCGCTGGCTGCCGAGGGTGCGCAGGCCGCCAGCAGCGAGACCGTCTTCCCAAGCGTGACGCATCCAGCCCATACGACGCTCATCACCGGCGTCGCGCCCCGGGTCCACGGCGTTCTCTCCAACCGCCTGCGCCACCGCACGACCGGAGAGTCGTTTCACCCCACCAACAAGCTTCGATCGGAGTCGATCCTGGTCCCGACGCTCTTCGACGCCGCGAAGCGCAAAGGACTGACGACGGCCGCTTTCTTCTGGCCCGAGACCAAGGGGGACCCGGCCATCGACTATAACCTGCCGGAGACACTCGACTCGAGCAACAATGCCGACCCGACCGGGGCCGAGCCTCGCTTCCTGGCGGCGCTGCGGCAGGCAGGTGTTCCGATCGACCTTTACTACGAGTGGTACCGCTCGCCGGGCTTCAAGGGGGCCGCCGACGCGGTTCTGGCGCGGGCGGCCGCCCATACCATCCGCGCCCACCGTCCCAACCTGCTTGCCATTCATTTTCTCGCGACCGACGACGCGCAACATAGCTATGGCCCGGACCACTACCTGGCCGCCGCCGCTCTGACCAACGCCGACGCCTGCGTCGGGGTTTTGCGCCAGGCGGTCCGGGACGCCGGAATCGAGGCGCGCACTACGTTCTTCATCGTCGCCGACCACGGTTTCCACACGGTAGCGCGCCAGGTCAACCTTTACCCGCTCTTCGAAGAGGCCGGCCTCACGGACCGTGTCCGGCTCCACGGAGGCGACTGGACACTCTGGATCGAGCTCGACCAGAAGTTCGACCGGACGCGCGATCTCCCGGCCCTCGAGAAGGTCTTCGAGCGGGCCCTCAAGCTCGAGGGCGTCGCCCGCGTGGTGCGCCCGGAAGATCTCCATGGGCTCGGCCTGCCGCGCTACGAGGAGAGTCCCTACGTGCAGGGACATTACGCGATCCTGGCCGACATCGACACCCACCTGGCCGCCGATCGGTCTGTAAAGTCGACCCGGCCGATGCCGAAAGAAAGGCCGTACCACGGCCACGGCTACTTGCCGAGCCATCCGCGGATGTATCCTGCGCTCGTGCTTTCGGGAGACCGGGTCCGGCGCGGCGCGCGGCTGCCCCACACGACGAACTACGATGTGGCGCCGACGATCGCGCACCTGCTCGACCTCAGCATGCCGGGCCTGCCGGGCAAGGTGCTCTCCGAGGCGCTCGCCCGTTAGCGATGCCCGGTTTCTTCATGTCTTCGTGGTTAGCGCTGCGAAACAAACACCTCTAAGACACGAAGAAATACCAGAAATCTCGGTGAGGCTGCGAAGAAGAGAAATTCCGCACCGGTGTTATAATCTCTGCCATCCCATGACCAGCTCGGCACCTGAGGGGATGAGATGAGGACGCCCTCGCCCAACAGTGAACCGTGACGAGTGAGTAGGGACTGTTTTGATAATCCTGACTCGTCACGCATACTCTGTTTATGACGCCTGAGCGGCATCAGCAAATCGGCCAGATCTTTCACGCGGCTTTGGAGCTGGAACCTGGTCAGCGGGCGGCTTTCCTTGCTCAAGCGTGCGCCGGCGATGAGGCCCTGCGGCGGGAAGTCGAGTCGCTGATCGCGTCGCGCGCGCAGGCTGCAGGCTTCAGTGCCGGCCTTGATTGGGCAACGGATTGGCCACTACCAGATTCTCTCGCTGCTCGGCGCGGGCGGGATGGGGGAAGTCTACCTGGCCGAGGATCAGAGGCTGAGACGTAAAGTCGCGCTCAAGCTGCTGCCGGCCCGCTTCACCCAAGAGGCCGAGCGAGTGCGCCGCTTCGAGCAAGAGGCGCGGGCGGCCTCGGCGCTCAACCATCCGAATATCCTCACCATTCACGAGATCGGGCAAGTTGACGGGAGACATTACCTCGTCACCGAGTTCATCGACGGCCAGACGCTGCGCCAGCGGATGAAGAGCGCGAGGCTCGAGATCAGAGAAGCCCTCGACGTGGCCGTGCAAGTTGCGAGTGCTTTAGCCGCGGCGCACGAGGCCGGGATTGTGCATCGCGACGTCAAGCCCGAGAACGTCATGCTCCGGCGCGATGGGTACGTCAAAGTCTTGGACTTTGGCCTGGCCAAGTTGACCGAGCCACGCGTGCAGGCCATAGACACTGCGGCATTGACGGCTGGCCGAAGTCAGCACGGAGGCCGGCGTGGTGATGGGCACCGTGCACTATATGTCACCGGAACAGGCACGGGGGCAGAAGGTGGATGCGCGCAGTGACATCTTCAGCCTGGGCGTTGTCCTCTACGAGATGATCGCGGGGCGCGCCCCATTCGAAGGCAAGACCTCGAGCGACGTGATTGCGGCGCTCCTGGCCAAGGAGCCGCTTCCACTCACCCAGTTCTTACCTGAGGTTCCGGTCGAGCTGGAGCGGATCGTGACGAAAGCGCTGCGCAAAGACCGTGAGGAGCGCTATCAAACCATCAAGGACGTGCTCCGGGATCTGAAGGCCCTGTACCAGGAGCTGGAAGAAAGGGCGAAAGAGTTAACCGTGACCAGCACAGTCAGCGCGCCCGGCCTCAGGTGGGGCGGTTGGCTCAGCTCTCGCGTCAGGCTGGCCTGGGCTGCGGTGATCGTGGTCGTGATGGCAGGACTCGGCTCCTGGTTGCTCTGGCGAAGCCCGCCGGCAGGGTCACAGCCTGAAATCAGATCACTCGCAGTGCTGCCGTTCAAATCGCTCAATCCGGTGAGCCGACGGAGGACTACCTCGGACTGGGCATCGCGACCGAGATCATCACGAAGGTCAGCCAGAGCGGCGAACTGACGGTGCGCCCGCCCAGCGCGGTGCGCAAATATGTTAACCCGGAAATGGACGCGCTCGCAGCGGCCGCGAGCTGAAGGTGGATGCCGTGCTCGACAGCACGTTCCTGCAAGTGGGCGACCAGTTGCGAGTGACCGTGAATCTGATCAGAGTCGAGGATAGCGCCTCGTTGTGGGCCGAGCAGTTTGATGAGCGCTTGACCGACATGTTCGCAATTCAGAGACAAGGTTTCGCAGCAGGTGGCGCAGCGTCTGAGCACTCAAGCTCAGCCCGGCGCAGCACGCACGGCTCACCAACCGCTATACCTCGAACCTCGAAGCCTATAGCTACTACGCGAAGGCCATCTATCACTCTGGTGGTATTGGTCCCAGTCTCAATAGTGATCAGAGTCCGAACTGGCGATCGATCTCTTTAAGAAAGCGATTGATCTTGATCCGAAATATGCCCTGGCTCACGCTCAACTTGGGTATGCCTATGCTCGGATAGCCGTGTTTCAGGAAAACAATCCTACTCTGATTGAACAGGCGAAACAGGAACTTGGCATCGCGGAAAGACTCGATCCGCAACTGGCTGAAGTTCACGCGGCGCGTTATTTCATTTCCTTCAGCCAGTACGAAGGGTGGCAGGTTGAAACTGCAATTCGCGAGTTGCGTCTGGCACAAGAGCATGATCCTAACGCGGGCCATTCCGAACTAGCGGACCTCTACCACCACATCGGCCTGGAAAAGCAGGCGGTCGAAGAGTTTGAGTTAGCCCTGAAGATAGACCCTAATAACGATCGGACCAAAGAATACTATGTCGTCCACTATCTTCAATCGGCCAGACCCGATGAGGGTTTAGAGGCGAACAAAAGATTTTTCAATCGGGGACCCGATCTCAGATATTACGTCGAAAAGAGAATGTTGAAGGAAGCCGAACCGCGGGTCGAGCAGGAGTATCAAGATCCCAACCGCCCGTGGACCCGCGTATACCGGGCATTGTTGCTGGCTTTGCAGGGGAAACACCAGGAGGCTGAAGCGGTGGCCCTTTCAGTTTTAGAAAAGGTCCGAACAATCCCGCGGGTATCATCATTCCACGTACGAACTCGCCCGCATCTACGCGCTGGGAGGCAAGAGTGAAGAAGCCGTGAAGTGGCTGCGCATAACGGTTAATGAAGGCTTCCCCTGCTATCCACTCTTTGCGCGCGACTCGTTCCTGGACCCGATCCGCAAAGACCCTGCCTTCCTTCAGTTCATGGCGGAGATGAAGAAGCGCTGGGAAGGCTACAGATCGCCGCGTAACTGGACCGCTGTCGTGGGTGACCCAGTCAGCTTTGGCCGCGTTTCTTTACTGCGCAGACGGATGGAAGTTCGGACATCCGGTGGCATTAGTGCCGAATGGCCCTTCTTCGACGTCACCGCCGGCGCCACTGAAGCCGCCGATGCCCCCTGTCAGCGACAATCGCTCTCCGGTTGGAATGGCATAGCCTTCCACGGTCAACGCCCGGCCGTCGTTCAGGATGAAGTACTGGGTGTTGAAGGCGAAGGGTGTAGCGCTGTAAGCCGCGGCGACGGCAGGCGGAAATGGGAAAGCGCTTTGGCCGCGACAGGTCCAATCGCCGATCGGGGCGACTCCGCGGACGGGCAGAGTCGGATCGTTGGTGGCGGTTCCGGCTGGAAGCGTCCCGGCAGGAAAGATCTTGCCGCTAACAATCCAAGCATCGCCCCGGTTCCCACTGATGAATGCCGGTGAGGCCATGCGGCAGTCGCACGCTACATCGAAGGTGAGGTTATGTTTATTGGCGGCCTTCACGATACCTGGCAGTTCAACCAGAGGTCTGAAGCCGGGCACTATACCGGGCAGGCTGGCGAGAATAGCCAGGGCTACAGCAAGCAGGGTGATTTTGATAGTCCGTTTCATTGTGGTGTTCCTTTCGTCTCTCAGGCGAGGGCCTGAGGTTTGTTTTTGGTGAGCTGTGAGTAGAAGTGGCGTGGACCGCCCTCCTGGATAGCTTTGCAGGCGGCCGAGTCAGAGTAATCGGCCTCATTGCGGGTCCGGCGCTGTTAGCCGGAGCACGGTCGCCGCGGCCTCAGTCACGCTGCGCACAATATCCGGTGTTTGATGGCTCGCCTGCGGGTTGAACTCGGGTAGCGCCGGTCCTTGCCGAACGGCTTCACCACTCTCAGGGACCAGTTGATTGCTGCCCTTAGCCATAAAGGCGGAATCTGAGTTCAAAAACGTCCATGCCACCGAAAATTCTTTTGCCATCTCCGTCCGCAAGGGAGAATTCCGCACCGGTGTTATAGAGCGCTGTCCGCGCATTCATTCCTGCTCGAGCATGGCCTGAGATCAGCCTTACCGACCCGCCTGCCAAAATTCGCTTGCGCCTCCCACGGCGTCGGGGATAGAAACAGCGGTACAAGTACGCGACGAAGCTCACCTGCCTTGGCGTTTGGCCACCGGTCGAGCCCCCATCAGGAGGAAAGAGAACATGAAGAGATCTTTTGTATTCACGCTAATTGCCATCGTGCTGGCTGCCGCGCCACTGGCGGCGCAAAACCCGGCGACTGGAAAGCCTAAACGAATCAACAAGGCTATTGAACTGCTCGAGCAGGGCCAGCCGATTTACTACACGGGCGGGCGCGGCGGCTTTGAGGAGGGGAAGAAACTGGCCCAGACCTACGCCGACTACATCAACTACGAGATGGAGCACGGCGCGTTTGACATGACGGCTCTGCGCGAGTTCATGCGCGGTCTGGTGGAAGGCGGCCCGACCAAGAGCGGCCATCGGACACCGGCCGTCATCGCCACCCTTCCAGTCCTGGGTCTGGACGAGATCAGCATGCGGGCGAATTACTGGGTCGTGCAGCAGGTGCTGGCCTGCGGGGTCCACGGGATTCTTTTGTGTCACGCGCGCTCCCCGGAGGCGATCCGGATCATGGTCGAGGCCAGCCGGTATCCGTTTGCCGAAAAAGTTGTCGGAATTGGCGAAGGATTCCGTGGCAGCGGCAGCCAGGGTTTTGCGGCGCAGATCTGGGGCATCCCTGCCACCGAGTACTTGAAAAAGGCCGATCCCTGGCCGCTTAACAAGAATGGCGAGATCCTGCTGGGACTGAAGATCGAAGACAAGCATGCCCTGGCCAATGCCGAGAAGGTGTCCAAGGTGCCGGGCGTCGGGTTTGCCGAGTGGGGACCCGGAGACATGGGATGGTCACTGGTCGGCCTGACCCAGAGCGAGGGGCCGGGCGGAGGCGAACGGCAGTTTCCGCCGGTGATGCTTCAGGCGCGCTCCCGTGTCCTCAAGGCCACCAAGGAGGCGAAGATCTTCTTCCTGAACGCCTGCGGTGAGAATAACGTCGAAGACATGATCAAGGAGGGCGTCATGATCTGCGCCGGCGGTCAGGCGGCTGCCGAGAAAGGCCGGAAATTCAGTAAGAGGTCGATGCCGTGGTGAGGAGAACGGCCACCGGCCGCTCCGTCATGGGCGGTTCTGAAACTGGATAATCAGCCGGAGACACGGAGGTATTTTTTCATGGTTCGCCAATTGGTTATCGGGATCGGTCTCGTGGCGCTGGCGGCGAGTGCGGTCCGCGGTCAGGACCGGCCCAATACGCTCACTCAGAAAGAGGCGGCGGAAGGCTGGGTGCTTTTATACGACGGCAAGAGTCTCGACGGATGGGAGACGCACGGGACGGGAGACTGGAAGGCGGAGAATGGAGCGATGGTCTGCGCGGGGACGATGCCGAGCTGGATTGGCACTTCGGCATCGTTCTCCGATTTCGCTTCTGAAGCTGGAGTTCCGCGGCCCGGAGAAGGTGAACAGCGGCATTTTCCTGCGCTCGCAGAAGGAAGGGCAGCCGCACATCACAGGCTACGAACTCCAGATCTGGGATTATCAGCCGGCGGGATTCAACACCGGCAGCCTGGTAGGATCGCTCAAGGCAGCCGCTACCAAGATCCTCCCGGACCAGTGGAACAGCTACGAGATCACGGCCGAGGGCGACCGCTTCGTGGTTGTGCTTAACGGCAAGACTTTGCTCGACGCGCGGGAGTCCAAACACTCTTCCGGTGTGGTTGGCTTCCAGTGCCAGAAGGACAACCGGATCGAGTTCCGCAATATCAAGCTGCGTCCCATGCGCAAGTAACCGAAGGGTCTTTGTATTTGAAGAAATCTCAGGCCAACAGCCTGCCAGGAATCGAGCATGCTCGCAGTGGTCAGACAGACTAGGGCGGGCTGTTTTCATTCGTTCGGGTAATCGACCACAGAGCATGCGCAGAACGAAGATCCAAGTTTCTCGGCCGAAGCCTCACGCATTTTTCTCGGTTGGAGCCCACTGAGTCAGCAACAGTGCTTGTTTGAGGTTTTCGGGTGGTTCATGACTTTGACCTTTCTTTCGGACATGTCTCATCGCGACGAAGTGTGCGCTTCTGCGCTCTCTCGGTTACAACGTCGTGCTCGTTCCTGGTTGACGCCTCTGCTGCCGACCAGAGTATTGTTGGGAGCCATCGCTGAGAATTCGAACCACCTTACGCAGGACCTAGATTTCCCAGCGGTAATTGGTCTAACCGGGAGAAAGTTTCCATCTCTGATCTTCCTCCGCCTTTCTTAACCGCGTATCGAGCATGTACGCTGTTCTGCGCAGGATTTCCGCATTCGCGACGGATGAATACCTGGCCGAGTCCATCCCGGAACGCCCCTCTCTTTCCAGGCCTCGCCGGGTTGATATGTTTGGCTTGATACATGGCACGTAATGCCATATATTGGAAGCTGCGATGGCGCGTGCATCACTGATCTTTCGCGAGAAGGTCATAGATGAGGCGGGCAACATCGTGGAACTGGTGCTCTGGAAGGTTCCCGCAACGTCCCAGAACACGTCGGGGGTGCGGTACCGGTTGGCGTTCATCCGGCGCGGCGAGACTGTCCCTGCGATACTGTACGACAACCATCGGCCCAAAGGGCACCATCGCCACATCGAAGGGATCGAAGAGCCTTATGTGTTCGTGGATGTCGACAGACTCCTTGCGGACTTTGCGTCGGATGTAAGATGGATCGTAGGCGAGAGAAAATGGCCAAGACCTTAACGATAAGGATCAAACCTGTGGAAAAGGCGATGAAAGAATTCCGAGAGGCGTATAAAGCGCTGGATGCGGGCCGCCGAGTTCGACGTCGAGAAGGCGTTTACTTCGCCAGCATCGAAGCAGCCCGCAACCTCCTCACGCCAAATCGCCTGGCCCTCCTCCGAGCGATCCGAACCGAGCGCCCGAGCTCGATCTACCAGCTCGCAAAGAAGCTGAACCGGAACCTAAAGAACGTTCAGGAGGATCTACATCTCCTCGAGGGGTACGGTGTCGTCAAGTTGACCGCAGGCCGAAGCGCTGGAAAGCGTCGCGTCAAGGTTCCAGAAACGCTCTACAGTGAAATAGCGCTCAAGATCGCTATTTAGAAACCACGTTCCGGGCAGCATGGTGTAGGCGTCAGGCGGTAGCCACATCGTAAACCATCGCTCCACTGGAGTGTCGCAGGGTAAAGTTGCGACGTAGCTGATCGATGGTTGATTTCGACGGCGGTCCAGGAAATCAGCCCTGTTGACGATGTCACGACCCGCGATGTCGGGATCAGTACCTGCCTTGAGCGCCCAGCCGCTAGATCAACCACTTTTACGATCATTGTCAGACAACTCCGGCCCCCTCGGCCGGCGGACCTTGTATATCTTAGAAGCTGGTAGAACGGACTGCGCCCTCACCAGCGAGGCTGGGACCTTAGCGCTGCAGGAATGCCCTCGCATTTTGCAGTTCCAGCCTGGCAGAATCGGCATCGGCGCAAAGTTCGATCAGTTCCGTGTAACGCTCTTTCGCCTTTTTCGGTCGCCTGACAGCTCGGCTGCGCGCGCAGCGCCGTAGGTCGCATTGAACCGCTTCGGCAAATTGCGGAGCGCAGTTTCAAATTCAGGCAATGCCCGCGTCGGCTGGTCGAGCTCGAGGAAGAGATCTCCCAACAGCTCCCGTGCGGGAAGGACCGCTCCCGGCGTGACTGGATGTTTCCCGGTCGTGTCTTCCAGCTCAGCAGCCGAGCGCATCAGCCGGACTGCCTCCTCGTTGTTTCCTTCCGCGTGCGCCACCCAGGCAGAAGCGGCCAGCCGCTGCACTTCTACCTGCGCGCTCCAGTCGTAGCTTCCGTCGGCCTGCTCCAGCGCTTTTCGGACGGAACCGAGTTTTTCGGTTTCACTTTCATTCGCTCGTTCTCAAAACGGTCAAGCGGGAGTCCACAAGACGGCCCGGATTTCGCCAAACTCACGCGGGAGCTTCTCCCATTCGATCCCGCCGTCTACCGACCCGTACAGCTCGCCGCTGACGCTGTATGTGTAAATCCGGTCAGGATCGGCGGGATGAACCGCGAACCCCCAGATCGTGCTGTTTGGCACGCACGGCAACTGTGCCTGGTCCCACGTGATGCCGCCGTCGCCGGATCGCCACAGGGCCCCGACGCGACCTGGCGGCGCGTCTCCGTTGCCCAGAAGCAGGACGTTTGCGTCATTGGACTTCTGCGCGGTTCCGCGAAAGTAGGGCAGTTCGAACTTCGCCTGGAGACTCTGCGGCCGCCACATCCGGCCTTCATCGGTACTCAGGTTCAGGTCGTTGTTCGTCGATGCGAAGATGCGTCGTGAAGCCCCGTCGCGCGGAACGATTACCATCGAATGGATATCGAGCGAAGACAACCCTGCACTATGCCGTGACCAGCTTTCACCGAGATCAGAGCTCCCCCAAATACCATCAATCTCGATCCCGGCCCACAACCCTTCGAAGACGTTTGGATCGGGCAACAGTGTGGTCACCCGATTGTAGACCAGGTTGTCGCAATGCTGGGCGATCGCGACATCGAGCTGCACCCAGTTGCGACCGGCGTCTGTCGAGCGGAAGATACGCGCCGGTCGTGTTCCGGCAAACAATACCTCCGGCTGCCGCGGATCGACCAGCACACACCACGTGACCAGGTGATTCATGGGCGAATCGAGACGGGCCCAATGCTCGCCGGCATCGTCACTGCGGTACAGCCCTTCGTTGGTTCCGGCATATAGCAGCCGCGGATTCTGGGGATGCACCGCCAGAGCCCGCACGTCGCATTCGAAGTTCATCCCGACACTCTTGCGAACGAACGAAAGCCCGCCGTCATCGGAGCGAAAGATTCCCTGGCCTAGCGTGCCAACAAAAACGAAGGGATCGCGAGCCATTGACCGACTCCATTGGTTGTAAGACTCTAGCGTAGCTCAGACCGCTGTGTGAGGGAAAATGAGAATTTCTTTTCTCGTGGGAATGACTACGCCAGGAGCGTCGAAATGAGACTGATAGCGATAACAACGGCACGTTTACGGCGGCAGGGAGCGATCCTCTCTACTTTTGCTAGTCTCTCGCGGTCGAGTTGGCCTACCAGTTCATTAACTTTCACGGGCTGTTATGGATCTGGCACTCCTGACAGATTGACAAAGAATGTGAAACGCTGACTGGATTGAAGACCAACTATAAAAATCACATTAAAAGATTCTCCCGGTGATAAAATCCGATCAGCGCCTACATTAGGAGTCAAAGTGGCTCCAACTCCACCTGGACCACTATCGGCATTGAGCAACAAGTTTCCACCGGAGAGTTCTACAACTCCAAAGAATGGATTCAGTATAGAAGTGGAACTGGTGTTGGTAAAGGTTGTTATAATACCGAATATTCCAGCAGGACCATTCGGAACCGGAGTAGTACTTGAGGAAGTGACTAATGGAGCCACTGAGACCAAGTCGTTAACAATCTCCACACCAACAAAGCAGTCGAGCCTTGGAAATGCAAGACCATTTTTCGGATCAGTAATCCGTACCGTCGATGCTTTTAGGCGCGCCTCAATCTGGGCAGGACTTACAGCTATCCCCGCATCAACGAACAGAGCGGCACAACCCGCCGCGTGAGGACTTGCGAAGCTCGTTCCGGACCCGGTTGCGATTCCATTAGCCAACGCCGTAGATGTGATATAAACCCCGGGCGCCATAAGATCGAGAAAAGCATTACTGTTTGTGAAAGCTGCTACATTATCGACATTATTCGTAGCTCCCACCGATACCACGTTACTGATACAGGCAGGAGACGTCATCTGAGTTCCTGATCCATTATTACCTGAAGCCGCAAAGGCGATTACCCCATTTTTCCGTAACGTATTGATGGCAGCTGCGCCGGCCATGTTGAAGGCTGTCGCGCTATCACAGTTACCCGCGAACAAAGCAAACGTCCCAAGGCTCATATTGATGACTTTCACATCGGGGCGATTGTTGATAATGAAATCCAACGCGGCTACTAACTCTGAGAAAAATGCGAATATGCCAGCAGGTTGGGTGTTATCGAGGACCTTAATCGACACGATTTTAGCATCCGGTGCAACGCCAACTGAACTCACGGTCCCTCGTGAAGTGATTATCCCTGTCGTCATCACCCCGTGGTTTAGTCCGCTTTCTGCCGCGCCGTCTCCCGATTGTCTATCACTACCGTTGGGACAGCGCCCTACCCCGTTAATTGCTCCGTCGAAATCAAGAAAACATTCTTGGTGAACAAGATCATCGGCTAGGTCGACATGATCCGTATCAATCCCCGTATCAAGTACGGCCACTACCACCCCCCTACCCGTGATTCCGAGTGCGTGCCAATCATCAGCACGAATGAGCGGGACACTGTTTGCTAGGCTCCCGGTACCGCCAACATCCAGGTCGATTTTCACCACGTTGGGATTTGCTACAAGTTCTGCAAGTCCAGCCCTGCTTACCCGGCCCGCCAAGGCGGGCACAGCTCGGAATCTATGTCTCTCACGGTAATCCGAAGCATATAAGGTGGATAACACCTGAGCTTGTAGACTGGCAATCTCGCTCCTCAAGATGGGCAGATCAATCTGCGATGCCCGCATGGATGGAGGCTCCACGAGTGCGATGACTACGTTCGCCCCACCCTCTCTTTGTAGAATCTCGATAACGCCTTGACCGACTTTCTCCTGTGCGGAAGCTAATCGAACACCGACAAACCCCAGGAGAATCCCAAGCCATAGTAAATTTTTCATGACCCACCTCGCAGCACGACGTTCAGCTCCATTGACCCCTATTTGCGGTGCCTATCGCACTTTCTTTTTCTAGGCTTCCCTGTACCGCCGACATCCAGGTCGATTCTCACTACTTTGGGATGCGCTATTAACTTCGCAAGCCCCGCCTTCGCGACCCAAATGGCCAAGCTGGGGATAGTCTCATACCTGTGCCTCTCGCGGTAATCCGTAGGGTCCAGTGTCGACAACACCTGAGACTGCATACTCGCGATCTCGCTCCTCAGTGTGGGCAGATCAATCCGCGGCGCCCGCATGGACAGAGGCTCTACAAGTGCGACAACTACGTTCGCTCCACCTTCTCTCCGCAGAGCCTCAATAACACCTTGGCTGACTTTCTCCCCTGCGGAAGCTAACCGAATACTGACAAACCCCAGGACAACGCCAAGCCAGAGAAAATTTCTCATGTGAGGTTCGGGAGACTAGTTCTCCTTGCGAGTCTTCTTCTCGGGCGCCTGTGAAGGCTTGGACGGGTCCAAGACAAACTCGAAAGGCTTGGGTGCCGGAGTCTTCTCAGGTTCTCCAACCGCACCGGCGGCAGGGGCAGGCTTGAGGGCGGTAGCCGAAACTTCCTTCCCCTTCGCAGATACTACGATCTTGACGATCCGCGGAGATGTTGGATCGGCAGGATTCTTGTCATAGAAGATCAATACGTTAGCCAGCCTCGCCACCGCTTCCGCCATCGGCAAATCGCTAAACTGGATCGTGATCCTTTCTTCAGTTCTCAGCGTATTTTCAATAGGTATTCCGGTCTGCTGACTGAGGTCCTTGAAGATTTCTGCGACGGAGATGTCTTTCGCCCCAATCGACACCCTCCCGTCTTTAACCTTTAGAGTGAATCTTGCTGAATCTTGATTCCCCTGTCTCAGATTCAAGCTCCAGTCACGGGCAAGTCCAACGGTCGCAAAGGCGCCAAAGAAAGCCACCAGCGTCACTACGTTTCTCAACCGGCATGACAGTAGGCTCATAGAGAATTCTCCCTTTGATCGGCGTTATTATGGGACACCTGGATCCCAACTCGCCGCGTACAATCGAGATGATGCGTTTCACCAAAGGATTCGAGTTGCGTTCGCTGCTGTACCAAAGAATCGATGCCTGGACACTGGAACAAGCTGGAGGCTCCAATTCGAGAGAGTCTGGCCAACCATCCACATCTGTCTTCAAACCGATTCTGCCTCATGGAGTTCGCATCTTTTAATGACGCATCTGTTACTTTGAGTCAGTACATGATCTTCCTTTCCTTCCAATGACGACTAGGGGTCAGCGCGAACACATCCCTCTACATTTACAAAGAAACTGAAGGGGCTCCTCTCGACCAATCCGATAACAAACTGGACTAGGACTGACTCATTGGCGGTCAGGGTATCATCAGCGCCAGCATTAATGCCCTGCTTGCTGCCGGGCCCTCCGTTCCCCTCTGTGGCGCTGACGAGCCTATTCCCATTGGACAGCGTCACGACGTTCACTTTGAGAGGTTGGAAGATGTCCTTCGTGCTGGCGTTGGTGAGCCTGGCGGTAATCGTATACCTGCCAGCGGGCGCACGAGGGCCGGGGGTAGGGTCCAAGGAGGTTTGTGTCACAACAAAGGTGACCAGGTCATTGACAATCTGTTGCTTACACACCGGTAGTGGAACATCACGAGAGAGATTCGGGTCGAGTTTGGCGACAAAGGCTTCATTGCCTCCGGCAATGGTCACGTCAGCTGAGCCCGCCCCGACCCCGGGGAAGTCTGAGGACTCCGTGGAACCCGCCACATAGACATTCCCCATGCTGTCCAGGGCGAGGGCACCGGCGCCTTCACTACTGCTCCCCCCAGGAAGGTGGCCGCTCGCAGAGTGCCGAGATTGGCATCGAGCTTGGCGACAAAGGCTTCATTGCTTCCAGCAAAGGTGACTATCGGCCGAACCGCCCCCGACCCCAGGAAAGTCGGTGGATCCTGTGCCACCCGTCACATAGATATTCCCCGTGCCGTCCAAGGCGAGGGCAGAGAGCGGAGTCAACACCACTCCCCCCCAGGAAGGTGGCCGCCAGACAGTCTGCTAAGATTGGCATCGAGCTTCGCCACAAAGGCTTCACTGCCTCCAGCAAAGGTGCTGTCGGCCGAACCGCCCCCCGACCCCAGGAAAGTCGGCGGATTCTGTGAAGCCCGTCACATAGACATTCCCCGTGCCGTCCAAGGCGAGGCCGCATGAACCTGTTCATTATTAACAGCACTCCCCCCCAGGAAGGTGGCCGCCAGCAGTCTGCTTAGATTGGCATCGAGCTTCGCCACAAAGGCTTCACTGCCTCCAGCAAAGGTGCTGTCGGCCGAGCCCGCCCCGACCCCGGGGAAGTCTGAGGAGGCTGTCCAACCCGCCACATAGACATTCCCCATGCTGTCCAGGGTGAGGGCATTAATGGCGTCAACACCACTCCCCCCCAGGAAGGTGACGGCCAGCAGTGTCCTGAGATTGGCATCGAGCTTCGCCACAAAAGCCTTCCCAGGCTCCAGCAAAGGTACTGTCGGCCGAGCCCACTCCGATCCCAGGAAAGTCGACGGAACGGTGAAACCCGCCGCATAGACATTCCCCATGCTGTCCAGGGCGAGGGCACCAGCGAAGTCTTGAATACTCCCCCCCAGGAAGGTGGCCGCCAGGAGCGTGCGGAGATTGGCATCGAGCTTCGCCACAAAAACGTCACTGCCCTCCACAAGGGTGCTGTCGGCCGAGCCCGCCCCGACCCCGGGAAAGTCTGAGGAGTCTGTGGAACCCGCCACATCGACATTCCCCACGCTGTCCAGGGCAAGGGCCCCAGCCTCCTCACCAAAAAAGCCACTCCCCCGAGGAAGGTGGCCGCCAGGAGCGTGCTGAGAGTGGCATCGAGCTTGGCGACAAAAGCTTCAGTGCCGCCTGCAAAGGTATTGTCGGCTGAGCCCGTCCCGATGTGGGGAAAGTCGTGGAGAGGTTGTGACACCCGCCACATAGACGTTCCCCATGCTGTCCAGGGCGAAGTCACTAATGGCGTCAAGACCACTCCCCCCCAGGAAGGTGGCCGCCAGGATAGGATCGATCACCAACTCTTTTGTCTTGTCATACTCGCCAACCTTAAAACCGTACTCACTGCCCTTTACTACATAGGCCACCGCCACCAACTCTTGCTTGCCTCCCTCTTCCTGATAGGCCACAGGCTTGGAGAATGTCACTGTCCCCAGCTCCGTCTCGACCTCCAGTTCTCCCTGCTTGGTGATCTTTAATCCCTTCCCGCCTCGCATCCGCAGCTCGATCTGCTCCGGCCGAGCTCCAGGTCGCACATAAAAGAGCTTTTCCGCCGTGTGCCCATAGGCCTTGAGCTTCACTTCCACCCCCGCATACACTTCTCCCAGACTTACACAATCGTATGTGGGAATGTGATTCGTCCACTTCGATCGGTTATTCCCCTTGAAGTAGTTCAGCTTGGTAGTCGTCTTGCCCTCTCCCTGCACTGCTTTCACTGCTCCCCCTACCAGCTCCTCCCGCAAAGCGACTCCCCTGTTGCCTCTTTCCCTTCCCCTGGGACAGGGCATACACGAATGCGCCTTTCTGTGTGACAAAAACCGTTCCGCCAAAGGTAGGGGCATAGAAGCTGACCTCTGAATCCGTCTGTCCCTGATTCTTGATAAAAGGAATATGTAGCTTCCCGATCTTCTGCCGGACTGTTTTTTAGGATGTTGTCCTTGTCGCTATGCGCATCTGATGGCTGCGAGACGAAAACGCCCTGGGTACCATCGGCGGAGTGGCGATCGGCCCCTAGAGCCCCTGCCCCAGCAAAGTGTCCGAGAGCCAGCAGAGAGACGATTAAGGCCACCAGAGACACACGCAGCGCTCTGCCGGACGGCCTCTTGCAACTGTTTTCTGCCTTGGTTTGCCACTTCAGCTTCGGCTCCCGCCATGTTTTTGTGCTCTCCTGTGCTGCTTGTGATAACCGAACTTCTTCCTCTTCCATGGTTACCTCCGCGCCATTAGTTTCGTGACCTTAATCTGCCATTGTAATTTCATATTAAAATCCGTCACGTAGTCGACTTGCCACCACTAAGTCGGGGCAGTGAATGATTGTGCAACGCCTGTGAAAGATCCTGAATTCCGCACTTCCTCAGGGCGCGACAGGACGCACGAACAGGTCGCTGGTACCGTTGGTATCGTTGGCCACCAAATCGCTCGCAACGCTCTGAATGCCACGAAACGGCCGTCCGCGCTGATCACGGAGACCAACCGAGAGCCATTGCCGGACCCGGTTCCAAACCGGTTGATGCTCACCAACGTAGTCGTCCCCAGCTGCAGATCCCGCACGAACACGTCGTTGGTATACCGTTGGTATCGTTTGCCACCAAATCGCTCGCTGCGCTGGAAACGCCACGAAACGGCCGTCCGCGCTGATCACGGAGGCGAAGGAGGAGCCATTGCCGGACCCGGTTCCAAACCGGTTGATGCTCACCAACGTAGTCGTCCCCAGCTGCAGATCCCGCACGAACACGTCGTCGGTAGCCGTTGGTATCGTTTGCCACCAAATCGCTCGCTGCGCTGTCGAATGCCACGAAACGGCCGTCCGCGCTGATCGCCGCTGGGCGGACAAACGAAGAGCCATTGCCGGACCCGGTTCCAAACCGGTTGATGCTGACCAATCGGGTCACGACACCGAACACGTCCACGAAAAACTGAAACGGTTGAAATGTCTTTAAGCACACCGAGAACGGGACGTTCACCGACTCGCCCGGACTGAGCAGGCCGTCGGCATACTGCTCCACCTTGGGTACTGTCATCTCCGCGCCCTCTCCGCCTAGGACGGCGTTGGTTTGCGGGTCCAGCAGCAGATTACCGTTGGTGAGCGTCACGACGCGGACGGTCAGACCCGGCATCGCCGGGCTTCCGGTCTTATTCGTTAACAGGGCGGTAAAGGTGAACTTTCCGGAAAATGCTGCCGGACAGCCGGTCGTGCTGGTGGTCGTCGTGTATGTCGAGGGGAGCGGAGTGAACGTCACCTCGCTATTGACGTTAAATCCCGCGGCCTCCGCAGACGTCGCGGTCAGCGCAATCAGGGCCGCCACTCCCCACACGCACATCATCCCAAACCATCTGTTGAAACCGATCGTGTTACTGTTCTGTGTATTCATGACTCACCGTGCCTTCCTGACACACGCTCACGTGCATTCGCTGTGTCAAAATTTGCCCAGGATGTGTTTCAAGCTTTTGCGGATTGTCGCACTATATCACGCGAGTTTCGTTGCGCCTCAGCGTCGTCCTCACGCCCGATTCCTTCGTGCAACACCTGACGATTAATGCCTCACTCCACCCGTCACGGCGCAAAGCACAATACGGTCGAGATCATCCGTTCTCGGCGTCTAAACAGAAGTAGATGGGTTCGGCCTCTGAATCCTTCGACTCGGTCAACTGGCTCACGTAGTCGACTTGCCACGATGACTCCTTTCAGGTAATTCTTGATACGCTTTCAACGAACGAGAGTGCCTGTAAGGAATCCAAATTTCGCCTGACGTCAGCACTTATTCAGCCACTCCGCCAATCGCGCTTTTCCCTCCGCTGCCGCTGTTAGTTTCCGATCGCAACGAACCAGGCCCCACAGCACCGGACCATACCGCAAGAAAAGGGTTTTGAGCCGTGCCGGATAATGGAGATAGATTCTCTTTGACGCCGGCGAAATTCCCTGATACTTTGCGATTAATTTTGGGGAAAGTATCCTCACCAGGATCTGCAACCTGTCTTTAATACGGCGCCCGCTCCATAGTTGCGCGAGCTCAGGAAAGATTGGGGAAGCTTCCTTGTCTCCCAGAATCTCTTCTTTTGCCCACCGGACCAGCCCGCGGTCGAAGCCGTGGGGCTCAAGAGAGTCTAATACGGGATCCGGAACCTCCGCTCCCAATAGCTCCTTGGCGAGACGCAGCGTGAGGTAAACGTATTGATTTATTCGCCATCGAGACGAACGAGTCTGTAACTGATTCCAGTCGATCTGTCGACCATACCGCTGGATAGTTTCGGCGATATCGCAAAGAGATCTTATCCCGCCGGTCAACTTGTGGGGGTGACAGGTATGGAGGCATAGATGCAGTAGCAAGTCCTCCCTGGACAGCACGGAGCACTCAACACCGGCTATCGTGACCGGCAGTGCTGTGCTCCAAATTCTGTCGATCCCTATCTTGAACGGTTTCCCTGGGCCTTGGATATCCCAATGAACTTCCAAGTGAATTTCGAGGGGACCGGCCTCGTACCTGACAAGAGGTAAATGGTGATGATATTCTTTAAACCATTCTTTCGATCTGGGACTTTCGCGCAAACTGTAGCCAAGCTCAGCGAGCTTATCCTCGGCTCTCGATACAGCTTCCTTTCTGACCAGAAGATCGATATCGTTCATCGGTCTTAGAGCTCGATTCGGATATACGGTCTCCGCAAGCATTGCGCCCTTCAGCACAATAACCTCAATTCCCACATCTTTGAGGGATCCCAGGACCTTATGCAGTTCACGGTAAAGAAGTCCATTTCTGGCTGCATTGCCGTAATAGGATTCCTTCAATTTGTTCAACGCACTGCTTGTCACGACACCGGTAACCTCGCGGCGCTTGAGGTTGTAATAGATCAGCGGCGCTATACCATGCCGGTATGAGATTTCTGTCACGCGATCCCAATCTAAATCCTGGCTAGCTAGACCAATCTGCAGGTCATGCAGAGGAATGTCGGTTCGGGCGGACGCGAGTACAAATCTCCATTCAGGAGATAGATTCAACGGAGGAATCCATTGCATAATTCAGCCGATCTCCTTGAACATAAGGAATCGAGACGAGACGAAGCCCTGCCTCTCCCAAAAAGCAATGCCATCTCCATTTCCCGCGGAGACTGCGAGCTCTATGTGCCTTACCCCTTGTGCCTCCAACCATCTCAAGACCCTGTTTCAACAGAGCGCTGCCCACTCGCTGCCGCCGCGACTGTGGTTCGACATAGCAGTCCTCAATGGAGCCAGTGTTGGGCGGCCGGATGAATGCAAGAGTTGATTTCTCTGAAAAAAAATGTCTAAAGATGTTTCTCGGAAAACGATGGTGAGGCGCCTGGATGACCCGGACAAGGATATAACCTAATAGTTGCGCGTTTCGCTCCGCTACAAACAGCCGCTCGTGGGGATTGCTCAGCTTGGTCTGCAAAAAGCTCAGACAATCGAACTGAGGCGAGAGCTCCCAAAATGGACAGATCTGCCTCTGATACGCGATCTCTTGTCGAAAGAGGACGGCCAAACTCGGGAGATCTTCACCCCTGGCCGGACGGATGATCATGGGTCGAGAACTTGAACCAGCCCTTGCTGGCTGAGATCCTCAACGAGTTCAAGCACACCGCGGTTGGCCGTCTGAGCATCCACATCAAACTCTTCCTGAAGACTCTGACTGATCTGGTTCAGCGTGAGTCCCTGCTTGAGACCCTGCCAAACCCGCACTCCTGTCGCGTTGAGGCTGTAGTAGATTTTGCTTCCGAGGTGGAGCAGAGCCGTTTCACTCGTGTCGAGTTCGGTATCAACAACCTCAGGGTGAACTCCAAGCTTTTGATCCAGAGTGAACATGTACTCCCTCAGCAATAATCTCGGCATTCTCGTGGGCCCACGAGTGCTGTGGAAAGTTTTTGAGTCGGGTCACTTTGTCCAGATATTTCATGCAGTACCAGCAAGGAAAATGGTCCAGATCGCTAAATGCTCCTTGGCGGATCCGATCCCGCTTGTCGTCCAGGTATCTAGCCACTCGCAGTCGGAAGTTGTTGCACGCTTCGGCGAGGCTTACCTCGCGCAGATTGCCTATGACGTCAGTGCCGGATACTGGTCCTGAATAGCCTGAAAGCTGACAGCAGAGGGTAACGTTCCCCCGGTGGTCCAGGTTGAATTCCTCAAGTTCCAGGGGGGCACACGGAAAGAAGGGGGATTCGCTGTAGTATCCGGGCGCCATATAGACCGGCACCGGAGCACTCTTCTGGAGTCGCCAGATCTCTGCTTCCACTCCCCGCCGTTGCACAGGGGAAAGATCGAGACCTCGCAGTGCCGTCTCAGGTGTCGGCATCAGGTGGCCGAAGCGCACCCCGCTACTTCCCAATCGGGCAGCCAGTTCGATCATTTCTGCTATTTCTGTTCGATTCTTGGCAGTCAGGACCATATTGAGGGTAAAGGGGATGTTCTTGAAAGCACAGATGCTGACTGCCTTTGCTACTCGACGATACGATCCATTTCCCCGCAACGCATCATGGGTTTCCTGTCGTGCTCCATCAAGGCTGAAGGTTACGCCCTTGAACCATCTTTGGTTCTCGACAAGCAACGGATACACTTCGGGAAAAGTAGTGCCGTTGCTAACGAGGCTAAAGGTGTACGCAGCATTGCAGACGCGACGCACGATTTCATGAAACTGACGATGAATGGTCGGCTCTCCGCCAGTAAAAGCCAGGTGGTCGATACCACAACTCTTCCCTTCCCCAAGCACTTTGTCGATGACTTCCAACGGCAGGTCCCCGGTGCCAGCATGCCTCTCGTCGAAGCAGTGTTCACACATCAGGTTGCACCGATTGGTCAGCTCTATAACAAGTCGCGCCATGTCGTCTGTCCTGGGGCCTCAGTCTTCTTTCATAACTATGCTACTTGAAGCTGGCTTGCGCGGCGGTGTTCTTTTTCCTCTCGGAGGCAATGCAACGCCCGCCATCCCCCGCGGCGGCGCAAAGTCACCGTAATTATGAAATGAAGCACGAAGCAGATTCGCGAGTTTGACAGGATTGCGGTAAAGGTCGCGCCCGGCGGTTAACTGGTAGCTAACCGTCTGCCGCAAGAGAACACTAAGGAGTTCCAGGTGTTCAGCCATGGTGTTTCGGTCAAACAATTGCGGGCCACTGGCGGCGAGCAAGCGCTTGAGGGCGATGCTACGGTCCAAAGGAGCGAGCGTACTCTGCGAGCCGGCAATGATTTTTGAGAATAGAAGAACACGCGGGATGCACGCGGCAATGTATTGTTCTGGACGGGCTTCTTCGACATGTACCATTCGCCTTCTCCTCCCAAAGGAATCCGGCACATGCTCGCCTAAGGGAAAATCTAAATTGTCTCCACCGGCGCTAGCATCGACATAGAAATTCCTACGGAATGCCAGCGCCTCCACGCCCTCCGGCTGCATCCGGAGGAGTACCGCATCATCCCCAAGGTAGCTCCAGCCTTGTCGGATCAAGTCTAACGCCAGAGTGGATTTCCCACTGCCCGATTCCCCGACGATCAAGACGCCCAGTTCCTTGCTAGCGGCCACACCGGCGGCATGAAGACTATACACACCCAAGGGTCTCAGGAGTTTCAGTAGCCCAAAAGCCCAGAAGTTTCTTTGAAGGATTGGCGGTTTATCAAAAAACGAAGGAGCTATCTGAGCATCCCCCCGGGACAGCAAAGGCCGCAGGCGAAACAGAGATGAGCCGTCGGTCAAGTAGAACTCACCCGCTCTCTCGAGCCCGCTGAATCCATCAGCCTGAAGAACCTCCCGGCAACCTCTCGGGATTCTGCGCAAATTCACGTCATTGGCGACGGTGATTCGAAGACTTGGGTTGTGGGCCCGAGGCCCGGCTTGCACACACGTCAGGTCGCACAGAAGCCGTGCCAGATCCTTTCCGTCTCCCTCTGTTTCTTCTTCCACCTCCAGCAAGAGATCGTGAAGGGCGTAGTAAGTGCGCTTCCCTCTTCTCGGTTGCTTTGGGTAGGTAAGGATGGGCTTCAATTTTGCCTGAGGTATTCAGTAGCGCGGCGTTACGTTTGCACTTGGGATTCGACGGCCCTTCCGATTGGCGTCCCATCTCTCAGACCGTCCTCTCGATCCTTATCCGCTTACAGGACGGCGATCGCCTTTCCTCCAAAAGTACAAAAGTCATCAGGGAGTAAATCCGCCGAAGAAACCAGTCAGCTCCTTCAGCGACCCATGTATCGTAAGCTTGGGTTTGACATACGACAGCCTCGGCTCTTCCCAGGCCTTTTTGCGTGGCGGCGAAAAAGCGACAGATTTCTCCTGGTCGTGTTCTTCGAGCGAATTTTCTGTTTTCTTTTCGTCCATCGATGCCTCCATGCTAAGTGGACTTAACTTCGTTCTCAATTCTGTTGGCCTCCTGGCCAGAAGACAAGAATGAAGTCGAAGGGTACGAAAAAATTGTATTAAACGCTTTCGTGCGATTTCCTTGGGCGGCTGGCATTTTGGGTATGGTTAGCCAGCTATGACCTTGCAGTTCCGCCCCGGTCCTGCGAATCCCAAAATGAATCTGTACGGTGTATCCCGCGCCCGCGCAACGCGTGGTAGTAGATCAGAGAATGAAGAAGACAGGAGCGGGGAAAGAGAGGGGGACGTAAAAACGGCAAGTTGCTCATCCTCCTGACAACCTGAACAATTGATTCGAACTGCAAAAACCTCCCCCAGGGGTCTTGCGAAGGTTTCCCGAGCCGCTGCAGGACGCGCGGAAGAGAGTAGATACGAAGAAGAACCGGCAGTAGACAAAGGAAACTGCCTAGACGAGCGGCAAGCCATGCCTGGGCGACGCGTTCTCGGACGGTACGAAAAGATCGACAGCAAGCCAACATCACGTTACCCTGAAAGTCAAGAATCCCCCCAGGCCACCGTTGGTGGCTGAATGCTGCCGGCCGCGGCAACCCGGCCATCCCTTACCAGCTCGGGCAGAGTTTGGCTTGGGGAGAATTCTTCTTATCGCATCTCAGAACAAGGGCGCTACCTCCGCAGCAGGCGTAAACACCAGTAGAGTGAACCCGCTCCAGAGTGAAGTAAGCTGCCCCTATGGTCATGTGCCGCTTCCGAGATGTCAAGTCGAATTCTCAACAGGTGCCACCGAACAGACCTGCCGACCCTCGCCCGCGCCGGAATTTCGCTTGCCTCTCCAACCCTCTTGGGGATAGAAAATGCTTATACATCGAAATGGTTGGGCTCGCGGGCCGTCTTGGGAACCAGGGGGTGCGCTTTGGGCACGTCATGCCCACGCCGGAGACAGCGTTCCAGCAGCTTGACCTCGCCCCGCACGAGCGGCGTGAGGTGGAAGCAGCCATCTGGCACCTGAAAAAGACGGCAGTCGGTGCCGGAGGGCGTGCCCCTGGATAATTCAGCGAAGCTCCTTTCTGAGCCACTCTCCCGCCGCCGGGGACTTAGCAGCACTTTCAACACAATCCTTGAGCAATGCTCCATGGATTGCACAAGCTCTTCTGAAGATGTGCTAGTGCTCTGGTAGCCAACTTTTGTTCTTAGACGACGGCATAAAGACGGAAAGAGATGGAGAGAACTAATAGGGAACGCTAATAGCAAATTGAGGCCGACAAATTAGTGGCCAGGGAGATGACCATGGAAGAGGAAACAGTTCGGCTATCGCAAGCAGCACAGGAGAGCACAAAAACATGGCGGGAGCCGAAGCTGAAGCGGCAACCAAGGCAGAAAACAGTGGCAAGAGGCCGTCCGGCAGAGCGCTGCGTGTGTCTCTGGTGGCCTTAATCGTCTCTCTGCTGGCTCTCGGACACTTTGGTGGAGCAGGGGCTCTAGGGGCCGATCGCCACTCCGCCGATGGTACCCAGGGCGTTTTCGTCTCGCAGCCATCACATGCGCTTGGCCACAAGGACAACGTCCTAAAGGCAGTCCGGCAGAAGATCGGGAAGCTGCATATTCCTTTTATCAAGAATCAGGGACAGACGGATGCAGAGGTCACCTTCTATGCCCCTACCTTTGGGGGAACGGTTTTTGTCACACAGAAAGGCGCGTTCGTGTATGCCCTGTCCCAAGGGGAGGGAAAGAGGCCAAGCCGGGGAGTCGCTTTGCGGGAGGAGCTCGTAGGGGGAAAAGTGAAAGCAGTGGAGGGAGAGGGTCAGACGACTACCAAGCTGAACTACTTCAAGGGGAATAACCGATCGAAGTGGACGAATGATATTCCCGCATACGATTGTGTGAGTCTGGGAGAAGTGTATGAGGGAGTGGAAGTGAAGCTCAAGGCCTATGGGCACACGGCGGAGAAGCTCTTTTATGTGCGACCTGGAGCTCGGCCGGAACAGATCAAGGTGCGGGTGCAGGGTGGGAAGGGAGTAAAGGTCGCTGAGCAGGGGGAACTGGAGGTCGAGACAAAGCTGGGAACAGTGAGATTCTCCAAGCCTGTGGCCTATCAGGACGAGGGAGGCAAACAAGAGTTGGTGGCGGTGGCCTATGTAGTAAAGGGAAATGAGTACGGCTTTAAGGTTGGCGAGTATGACAAGACAAAAGAGTTGGTGATCGATCCTATCCTGGCGGCGACCTTCCTTGGGGGGAGTGGTTTTGACGATTTCGCTGCAACCTTTCGCCATCGCCCTGGACAGCATGGGGAATGTCTATGTGGCGGGTTCTACAGAATCCACCGACTTTCCCGGGGTCGGGGCGGGCTCAGCCGACAGCACCTTGTCATCCTTGCAGGAGACAGTGAAGCCTTTGTGGCGAAGCTCGATGCCAATCTCAGTAGTCTGCTGGCGGCCACCTTCCTGGGGGGGAGTGGTCGATTTCGCTGAGGTTGTGCCCTCGCCCTGGACAGCATGGGGAATGTCTATGTGGCGGGTTTTACAGAGTCCTCAGACTTCCCCGGGGTCGGGGCGGGCTCAGCCGACAGCATCTTTGCTGAGGCGGTGAAGCCTTTGTGGCGAAGCTCGATTCCAATCTTAGCAGACTGCTGGGGGCCACCTTCCTGGGGGGGAGCAGTGCTGATTCCGCCAATGCCCTCGCCCTGGACAGCATCGGGAATGTCTATGTGGCGGGCTTCACCTTTTCCGCCGACTTTCCCGGGATCGGGGCGGGCTCGGCCGACAGCGCCTTTTCTGGAGACGGTGAGGCCTTTGTGGCGAAGCTCGATGCCAATCTTAGCAGACTTCTGGCGGCCACCTTCCTGGGGGGGAGCGGCGGTGGTATTCCGGCTGGTGACCCTCGCCCTGGACAGCATGGGGAATGTCTATGTGGCGGGTTTCACACAATCCTCAGACTTCCCCGGGGTCCGGGGGGCTCGGCCGACAGCGCCTTTTCTGGAAGCCAGGAAGCCTTTGTGGCGAAGCTCGATGCCAATCTCGGCAGACTGCTGGCGGCCACCTTCCTGGGAGGGAGTGGTCCGCATTTTTGGTGATTCTGACGGCGTTGGTGCCCTCGCCCTGGACAGCATGGGGAATGTTTATGTGGCGGGTATCACAAGCTCCGCCGACTTTCCGGGCATCGGGGCGGGCTCGGCCGACAGTACTTTTGTTGTATGGTGAAGGCTTTGTGGCGAAGCTCGATGCCAATCTCGGCACGCTCCTGGGAGCCACCTTCCTGGGGGGGAGCTGCTTTTTTATTTTCTGAAATCGCTTGTGCCCTTGCCCTGGACAGCATGGGGAATGTCTATGTGGCGGGTCTTACAAACTCCCGCGACTTTCCTGGGATCGGAGTGGGCTCGGCCGATAGCACGTTTGGTGGATTCAATGAAGCCTTTGTGGCGAAGCTTGATGCCAATCTCGGCACGCTCTTGGCGGCCACCTTCCTGGGGGGGAGTAGTTCTGACGGGCGCTAGTGCCGTCGCCCTGGACAGCATGGGGAATGTTTATGTGGCGGGTGGTACAACCTCCGCTGACTTTCCCGGCATCGGGGCAGGCTCAGCGGACATGACCTTTGCAGGCGACGGTGAAGTCTTTGTCGCCAAGCTCGACGCGAATCTTTCCGCTGGTGTTCCACTACCGGTGTGTGAGCAACAGATTGTCAATGACCTGGTCACCTTTGTTGTGACACAAACCTCCTTTGACCCCACCCCCGGTCCGGGTGCGCCCGCTGGCAGATTTACGATTAACGCCAGGCTTACCAATGCCAGCACGGAGGGCATCTTCCAACCCCTCAAAGTGAGTGTCAAGACACTGTCCAATGGGAATAGGCTCCTCAGCGCTACAGAGGGGAACGGAGGAGGCCCGGCAGCAAGCAGAGCATTAATGCTGGCGCTGATGATGCCCTGACCACCAATGAGTCAGTCCTGGTCCAGTTTGTTATTGGACTGGTAGAGAGTAGGCCGTTCAGCTTCTTTGTGGATGTAGAGGGGTGTATTCGTAAGCGGTAACCAGGGTGCATCCGGCTATCCCTGTCTCGAGCGGATATTCCGGGGGGCATGTCGGATGCACAGCTTCCGAAACAGGCACGCCGAACAAATAGAGCCCAGCGCGCGACGCTCCTTTGTCCTCCTGTGCCCCGCTCGAACTCGAGGAATTCAACCTGGATTATCGGGGGAATCTCACGCTCTGCTGTCAGGCTCCGGCTGCGCAGCGCCACACCGGCGACGGATTCTCATGGGCAATCTGCACGGGTGAGTCTGGCGAAGCGTGCGCGCAGTTTCGCCACCGGGTGACGACCTGCCTGGCCGAAAGCACCTGCGAGTGCAGAACGGAGCGTGGAGGCCGCTGGATCATTTCCCGTGCTGGTACCGTGTGAAGTATCTGGATTGCACAAGCTCCTCTGGGTGGGATGCGCTAGTGCTCTGGTAAGCCATCTTTTGTTCCTAGACGACAGCATAGGGACGGAAAGAGATGGAGAAACTATGCAAAAGATCAGTTGCCAGAGCACCTGGATCCTCTAATGGCAGATTGAGGCCGCGAAACTAGTGGCTAGGGAGATAAACATGGAAGAGGAAGCAGTTCGACTATCGCAAGCAGCACAAAAGAACACAAAAACATGGCGGGAGCCGAAGCTGAAGCGGCAAACCAAGGCAGAAAACAGTTGCAAGAGGCCGTCCGGCAGAGCGCTGCGTATGTCTGTGGTGGCCTTGATCGTCTCTCTCCTGGCTTTCGGACACTTTGGTGGGCCAGGGGCTCTGGGGGCCGATCGCCACTCCGCCGATGGTAACCAGGACGTCTCGCAGCCATCACGTGCGCATAGCGACAAGGACAAGCTCCTAAAGGCAGTCCGGCAGAAGATCGGGAAGCTGCATATTCCTTTTATCAAGAATCAGGGACAGACGGAAGCAGAGGTCACCTTCTATGCCCCTATCTTTGGGGGAACTGTTTTTGTAACACAGAAAGGTGCGTTCGTGTATGCCCTGTCCCAGGGGAAGGGAAAAAGTCCAGGCCAGGCAGTCGCTTTGCGGGAGGAGCTGGTAGGGGGAGCAGTGACAGCAGTGCAGGGAGAGGGCAAGACGACTACCAAGCTGAACTACTTCAAGGGGAATAACCGATCGAAGTGGACGAATGATATTCCCACATACGATTGTGTGAGTCTGGGAGAAGTGTATGCGGGAGTGGAAGTGAAGCTCAAGGCCTATGGGCACACGACGGAAAAGCTCTTTTATGTGCGACCTGGAGGTCGGCCGGAGCAGATCAAGCTGCGGATGCGAGGCGGGAAGGGATTAAAGATCACCAAGCAGGGGGAATTGGAAGTCAAGACAAAGCTGGGGACAGTGACATTCTCCAAGCCTGTGGCCTATCAAGAAGAGAGAGGCAAGCAAGAGTTGGTGGCGGTAGCCTATGTAGTAAAGGGCAATGAGTACGGCTTTGAGGTTGGCGCGTATGACAAGACAAAAGAGTTGGTGATCGATCCTATTCTGGCCGCCACCTTCCTGGGGGGGAGTGCTGAAGACTTCGCTGCTGCCCTCGCCATGGACAGCCTGGGGAATGTGTATGTGGCGGGTTCCACAGTGTCCTCAGACTTCCCCAGGATCGGGGCGGGCTCGGCCGACAGCACCTTTGCAGGAAACCGTGAAGTCTTTGTTGCCAAGCTCGATGCCAATCTCAGCACGCTCCTGGCGGCCACCTTCCTTGGGGGAAGTGCTGAAGACTTCGCTGGAGCCCTCGCCCTGGACAGCATCGGGAATGTCTATGTGGCGGGTTCCTCAGGGTCCTCAGACTTCCCCGGGGTCGGGGCGGGCTCAGCCGACAGCACCTTTTCTGAATTCGGTGAAGCCTTTGTGGCGAAGCTCGATGCCAATCTCAGCACGCTCTTGGCGGCTACCTTCCTGGGGGGGAGCAGTGGTGATTCCGCCAATGCCCTCGCCCTGGACAGCATGGGAAATGTCTATGTGGCGGGTTTCACAGGGTCCTCAGACTTCCCCGGGGTCGGGGTGGGCTCGGCCGACAGCACCTTTTCTGAATTCAGTGAAGCCTTTGTGGCGAAGCTCGATGCCAATCTTAGCAGACTGCTGGCCGCCACCTTCCTGGGGGGGAGCCGTGGTGAAGGCGCCGATGTCCTCACCCTGGACAGCCTGGGTAATGTCTATGTGGCGGGTTGGACAGGATCTGTCGACTTTCCTGGGATCGGAGTGGGCTCGGCCGACAGCGCCTTTTCTGGAGGCCAGGAAGCCTTTGTGGCGAAGCTCGATGCCAATCTCAGCAGACTGCTGGCGGCCACCTTCCTGGGGGGGAGTGGTCTCCGCATAATTGGTGATTCTGACGCAGGTTTTGCCCTCGCCCTGGACAGCATGGGGAATGTTTATGTGGCGGGTGGTACAACCTCCCCCGACTTTCCGGGCATTGGGGCGGGCTCGGCCGACAGTACTTTTGCTGGAGCCTGGGAAGGCTTTGTGGCGAAGCTCGATGCCAACCTCGGCACGCTCCTGGGAGCCACCTTCCTGGGGGGGAGCCCTGCTTCTTTATTTACTGAAATCGCTGGTGCCCTTGCCCTGGACAGCATGGGGAACGTCTATGTGGCGGGTCTTACAAACTCCCCCAACTTTCCTGGGATCGGAGTGGGCTCGGCCGATAGCACGTTTGGTGGATCCAATGACGCCTTTGTGGCGAAGCTCGATGCCAAGCTCGGCACGCTCTTGGCGGCCACCTTCCTGGGGGGGAGTGGTTTTGAGGGCGCTAGTGCCGTCGCCCTGGACAGCATGGGGAATGTTTATGTGGCGGGTGGTACAACCTCCCCCGACTTTTCCGGCATCGGGGCAGGCTCAGCGGACATGACCTTTGCAGGCGACGGTGAAGTCTTTGTCGCCAAGCTCGACCCGAATCTCTCCGCTGGTGTTCCACTACCGGTGTGTGAGCAACAGATTGTCAATGATCTGGTCACCTTTGTTGTGACACAAACCTCCTTTGATCCCACCCCCGGCCCGGGTGCGCCCGCTGGCAGGTTTACGATTACCGCCAGGCTCACCAATGCCAGCACGAAGGAGATCTTCCAACCCCTCAAAGTGAATGTCGTGACGCTGTCCAATGGGAATAGGCTCCTCAGCGCCACAGAGGGGAACGGAGGGCCCGGCAGCAAGCAAGCCATTGATGCTGGCGCTGATGGTACGCTGACCACCAATGAGTCAGTCCTGGTCCAGCTTGTTATTGGACTGGCAGAGAGGAGGCCGTTCGACTTCTTTGTAAATGTAGAGGGATGTGTTCGTAAGCGGTAACCAGGGTGCATCTGGCTATCCCTGTCTCGAGCGGATAATCTGGGGGCATGTCGGATGCACGGATTCCGAAACAGGCACGCCGAACAAATAGAGCGCAGCGCGCGACGCTCCTTTTTCCTCCTGTGCCCCGCTCGAACTCGAGGAATTCAACCTGGATTATCGGGGGAATCTCACCCTCTGCTGTCAGGCTCCGGCTGCGCGGGCGCCACACCGGGGACGGATCTCATGGGCAATCTGCACGGGGTGAGCCTGGCCGAGGCGTGCGCCGCCGGGTGACTGGCATCGAGCTTCGCCACAAAGGCTTCACCGCCTTGCGGGGCGGGCAGTAGTCGAAAGATCCGTAGTCAGCGATGCTGCAAGAAACGGAATCTTCCAGGAGGATCCTTTATGAATATGCCTTTTGCTTCCTATGACAAGGCTCGAGGCCCCCTTGCACGCAAGATCTTGGGTCTGAAATTGATTTGCTGCTTTACTAAGCATATAGTCCGCGCATCGAATCTTTCATGCTGAACTCGGATGAATCCCCCCATCCAACGCTGCCTTGTGTAGTCTCGGTTCATTGAGCAGGGCTCTCAAAACAAGGAGGACCGCAATGATAGACCGGAATCACTCAACAAATCACGGCAGAGATGGGGTGGGGCTGGCACTGGTGCTGATCGCTTTAGGCATTTCGACGACACCGCTGGCTTATTCCTGGATTGGGGCAGGCAGAGCGGGCGTGCACACAGAGCAGAGGAGTTTGACCTTCGAAGAGCGTGTAGTTTACCAACGGGCGATCGAGGAAGTTTACTGGCGTCACAGGATATGGCCGGAGGAGAATCCCGAGCCAAAGCCATCATTGGACCAGGTAATGCCGCTTTCGACCATCGTCGGGAAGGTGAAAGATTATTTGCGCCAGTCGGAAGCTCTCGAGGCCTATTGGCAGCGCCCGATTACAGGTGAGCAGTTGCAGGCGGAGATGAACCGGATGGCCCGGCAGACGAAACGGCCGGAGATGCTCGAGGAGCTATGGGCAGCTTTAGGGCATGATCCCTTTGTGATCGCGGAGTGCGTGGCGCGGCCGGCGCTGGCGCATCGGCTGATCAGGAGCTGGTATGCCTCGGATGAGCGGTATCACGGAGAGCTGAAGCGGCGGGCGGAGGGGGAACTGAGCTCGTACGGGACGCCGAGACAGATGGGGAAAATGAGCGGGGAGTATCGAGAGCTGGAGTGGGTGAAAGGAGGAAGCCAGGAGGAATCGGAGCATGAGAACAGAGTGGTATTGAGTTCCGAGCACTGGGAGGCGAAGGTGCGCGAGCTGGCGCGGTTATTCGCGGGAGGAAAGGAAACTAGCGCCCAGTTCGGGGGAGAGCAGCGTGATGTACGGGAGGAGTTGGATCGGCTGCCGCTGGGTGAGCTGAGCCGGTTACAGGAGGAAGAGGACCGGTTCTACGTGGCGGCAGTCGTGGAAAAGGATGGAGCGCGACTGAAGGTGGCGACCGTGGAGTGGAAGAAGGAAGCGTTCGCAGAGTGGTGGAGTAGAGTGCGACCGCAGCTACGGGGAGAAGTGGCCGGGCAGGGATATGGGTATTTTCTGGCGAAAATAGAGCCGGCCTTGAACTCGTGCGCTGATGACACCTGGACTCCAACGCCAGCTCCCCCTGACCCACGAGCCGGTCACACGGCGGTCTGGACCGGGAGTGAAATGATCGTCTGGGGAGGAGTCTCCGGGATCCCTTCTACCAACACCGGCGGGCGCTACGATCCGGCAACCGACAGCTGGAGGCCCACGAGCACGCTGAATGCACCCAGCGCACGAGCCGGTCACAGCGCGGTCTGGACCGGGAGTGAAATGATCGTCTGGGGGGAGGCACCGAGTTTCCTACCACTCAACACCGGCGGGCGCTACGATCCGGCAACCGACAGCTGGAGGCCCACGAGCACGCTGAATGCACCCAGCGCACGATCTGGTCACAGCGCGGTCTGGACCGGCCATGAAATGATCGTCTGGGGGAGCGGCGGTGCTCCTACCTACTTCAACACCGGCGGGCGCTACGATCCGGCAACCGACAGCTGGAGGCCCACGAGCACGCTGAATGCACCCAGCGCACGATCCAGTCACACTGCGGTCTGGACCGGGCAGTGAAATGATCGTCTGGGGAGGAGCACCGGGTTCCTGCCGCCTCAACACCGGCGGGCGCTACGATCCGGCAACCGACAGCTGGAGGCCCACGAGCACGCTGAATGCACCCAGCGCACGAGGCAGTCACACCGCGGTCTGGACCGGGAGTGAAATGATCGTCTGGGGAGGAGGCACCGAGTTTCCTTGCCTCAACACCGGCGGGCGCTACGATCCGGCAACCGACAGCTGGAGGCCCACGAGCACGCTGAATGCACCCAGCGCACGAAGCAGTCACACCGCGGTCTGGACCGGGCATGAAATGATCGTCTGGGGGGGATTTCCCTCGACTTCAACACCGGCGGGCGCTACGATCCGGCAACCGACAGCTGGAGGCCAACGAGCACGCTGAATGCACCCAGCGCACGACGTGGTCACACCGCGGTCTGGACCGGGCATGAAATGATCGTCTGGGGGGGGATTCCCTGTCTACCAACACCGGCGGGCGCTACGATCCGGCAACCGACAGCTGGAGGCCCACGAGCACGCTGAATGCACCCAGCGCACGAGCGGTCACACCGCGGTCTGGACCGGGAGTGAAATGATCGTCTGGGGAGGAGATGCTCGCCGAGTTCCTATTCTTCAACACCGGCGGGCGCTACGATCCGGCAACCGACAGCTGGAGGCCCACGAGCACGCTGAATGCACCCAGCGCACGATCTGGTCACACGCGCGGTCTGGACCGGGAGTGAAATGATCGTCTGGGGGGGAACTGCCAGTCCTTCTACCTCTTCAACACCGGCGGGCGCTACGATCCAGTAACCGACAGCTGGAGGCCCACGAGCACGCTGAATGCACCCAGCGCACGATCCAGTCACACCGCGGTCTGGACCGGGCATGAAATGATCGTCTGGGGAGGAGGCTGCAGTTCCTTCTACCTTCTTCAACACCGGCGGGCGCTACGATCCGGCAACCGACAGCTGGAGGCCCACGAGCACGCTGAATGCACCCAGCGCACGATCCAGTCACACTGCGGTCTGGACCGGGCATGAAATGATCGTCTGGGGGGGATCTCGCACCCAACACCGGCGGGCGCTACGATCCGGCAACCGACAGCTGGAGGCCCACGAGCACGCTGAATGCACCCAGCGCACGATCTGTCACAGCGCGGTCTGGACCGGGCAGTGAAATGATCGTCTGGGGGGGAGGCACCGTCTTCCTTACCTCAACACCGGCGGGCGCTACGATCCGGCAACCGACAGCTGGAGGCCCACGAGCACGCTGAATGCACCCAGCGCACGATCTGGTCACAGCGCGGTCTGGACCGGTAGTGAAATGATCGTCTGGGGGGGAGACCGGTTTCTACCGTCTTCAACACCGGCGGGCGCTACGATCCGGCAACCGACAGCTGGAGGCCCACGAGCACGCTGAATGCACCCAGTGCACGATCCGGTCACACTGCGGTCTGGACCGGGAGTGAAATGATCGTCTGGGGGGGAGTCTCCCACGACCAACACCGGCGGGCGCTATTGCGCCTCCTTGCAGCAGATGTGTGAGCAACAGATTGTCAATGATCTGGTCACTTTTGTTGTGACACAAACCTCCTTTGATCCCACCCCCAGTCCGGGTGCGCCCGCTGGCAGGTTTACGATTACCGCCAGGCTCACCAATGCCAGCACGAAGGAGATCTTCCAACCCCTCAAAGTGAATGTCGTGACGCTGTCCAATGGGAATAGGCTCGTCAGTGCCACAGAGGGGAACGGAGGGCCCGGCAGCAAGCAAGCCATTGATGCTGGCGCTGATGATACGCTGACCACCAATGAGTCAGTCCTGGTCCAGCTTGTTATCGGACTGGCAGAGAGGAGGCCGTTCGACTTCTTTGTAAATGTAGAGGGATGTGTTCGTAAGCGGTAACCAGGGTGCATCTGGCTATCCCTGTCTCGAGCGGATAATCTGGGGGCATGTCGGATGCACGGATTCCGAAACAGGCACGCCGAACAAATAGAGCGCAGCGCGCCGAGATCCTTGAGCGGTTCCACAAGAGCGGCCTGACTGCGGCTGCGTTCGCTGCCCGAGAGCGGATGTCGCTCTGGACGCTGAGGCGCTGGCTAGCCGAGGCGAAACGAACGACAACTCCCGCGGTTATCTTCAGCGAGATCAAGATGCCTCCGTTGCTTGCGCCGCCGTCACCCTAGGCGGTCGAGGTGGTGAATGCTCGAGGCGTGACGGTTCGCTGCCGAGAGGCGCTTTCGATGCCGGACGTGATCCGCCTGCTGCGAGGTTGATGTGCTGGGCGTCTCGCCGGCGACCCGTATCTTCGTGGCGTTGATCGGGAGGTGTGCTGATCTGGAGCAGGCCGTCGTCGCGGCGGCGGATGCTGGACATCAATCGTGGTGAAGACCCAGATTGGATGTTCCTTGCTGCCGACGATCGTCCGAATCTCGTCCGCCTGAAGCTCCGCGACTGCGAGAGTTGCTATTCTTCGATCGTTGAACCGACACGAATGGGCTGCCTTTTCGAGCCATCGAGCGACGGTATTCCAGGCGATCCGCTTTACCAGGGCGATCGCAGACTTGTTCAGGCCCTCGACCCTGAGTCTGGCAACTTCGTCGAAGGTTGCGCGACTCACGAGCCGTGATGAGAACAAAGATTAAGCTAGGACATGCGTTCTGAGCAAGAGACTCCGGATCGCGTGCCGGGGTGAGAATGGTTGAACCTCATCCGCTCCCGTTTGGCGGACGGATTGCGACGGTGATCAAGTCGTTTCCTGGAGAAGTAGCACATTTCTAGCACACCGGCAAACAGATGACCATTGGGGAACCTCAAAAGGCCCCAGTTTTCAGTGGTTAGAAACCACCGAGGTCTATTTTGAATCTAATGATTTTATTAACTTTATGCCGGAGATCGTATTCGGAGAGAGATGGTCGGGGCGAGAGGATTCGAACCTCCGACCTTACGGTCCCGAACCGTACGCGCTACCAAACTGCGCCACGCCCCGTCCAGAATCAGCGGAAAATGCTAGCTTAATTCGCCCACCCGATCAATGCCCAAGACGGACCCGAACCAACCGCTAAGACTCGAAGACACGAAGAAACGCGAAGCTCCAAACGCAATCACTGAAAGAGACGGGAGGTATCCTTTAGCAAGGATTGCACGGTCGTGTAGTCGGTCTGGTCGCGCTGAAGGGGTGTCACGGAAATATAGTTCTCAATAATGGCTTTGAAATCGAGGGTGATTGCCGACCTTACCGCCTTATCGTCGCGTCTCCGGTAGCGACCGCCGGGGGGTGGCCGGAGATCCAGCGAATTAAAATGCGGGAAGTGGAAGGTACAGCCCTGTCTCGTAACCATCACGCCGCGAACTTTACCCACCGGTATATTCACGTTGAGGCACATGCCGGCTCCGCCTCTTAATTCGAGCATCATCTTGGCCAGGTTTCGAATGAACTTGGCCCCACGGTCGAAACGTATGGGCGCGTCGGCGTAAGCCTGGGATACGGCAAGCGACGGAACTCCGTGCCGCGATGCTTCGCGCGCAGCCGCTACTGTTCCCGAATACATGATGTCGTCACCCAGATTGGCTCCGTGATTGATCCCCGAAATCACCAGATGCGGAGGCCGCTCCGTGAGATGTGTCAGCGCGTAGATGATGCAGTCCGCCGGGGTGCCATTCAGAGTGTAGCGGTTCTTGGATACCTTGATCAGCTCGAGGGTAGTGTGAATCGTGAGGGCGTGGCTGATCGCGCTCCGTTCCCTGTCGGGTGCCACGACAAGAGTGTCCGCAAGACCTCGAAGCGCGTCCTCGAGGCATTTCAGACCTTCGGCTTCTATTCCATCGTCGTTGGTGAGGAGGACAAGTGACACAGGCCGCTAGAAAAAATGGTCGGGACGAGTGGATTTGAACCACCGACCACACGCACCCCAAGCGTGTGCGCTACCAGGCTGCGCTACGTCCCGACCGGGCTCGAACACTATCATTCGCGCTCGAGCAAAGTCAATATGTTCTCCAGCTCCTTGCGGAGCTGCCGCAGACGCTGCGCCGGCGCTTCCGACGGCTTGGCAGGGTGATGCGCGGGCTTGGACGGCGCCGAGCTCGGCGAGGCGGAACCGTTCTCAGGCAGCCCACCCGCCGTGAGTTGCTTCCGCGCTCCAGCAATCGTGAATCCGTCTTCGTAGAGAAGCTTTCGGATCTGAAGAAGCAGCTCTATGTCCTTGGGTCTGTAGGTTCGCTGGCCGGACTTGTTCTTGGGGGGCGCCAGGCGGGAAAACTCGGTTTCCCAGTAGCGAAGGACGTGAGCCTCGACGCCGACGATCTCACAGACTTCACCAATGCGGTAATAAAGCTTCTTCGGCTCGAACTTCATGGCACTTAGACCGATTTCAAGTATTTTGACGGCTTGAAGGTAATGGCCTTCCTGCCGGGAATAATGATGGCAGCCCCGGTCTGGGGATTCACCCCTTTTCTGTCCTTTCGCTTGACTATGCGAAAGCAGCCAAATCCGCTGATCAGGACTTTCTCGCCGCGACTCAGCCTGCCTTTGATTATGTCGAGAATCAGGTCCACAATCCGCTGGGAATCCGCATACGACATGCCTCCATGCACGTCGTGAATCGCTTTACTGAGATCGTCTTTGTTCACATTCAATCTTTCCGCATCGTTTTGTGAAGATTGGGTTGGAAAAGGATGAACGTCCCATACTAGAGGCGAGCCAAATGAGTGTCAATCCCCTCGGCCTGTGTGAATTCACCGCTACGACCCAAGGACTCGAAAAAACGCCAGGACCGATGCCCTATCCGCCGGCGACGCTTGCGGCGCTTCTTCAGTCGCTGCTGGATTCGGATAGGCGCCGCGTAAAAGCCAAACTTCTCTCGCAACTGGTTCACCAGGTATCGTTCAGTGGAAAAGTGCAACGGCTTCGTGCCGGATGTGAAAACCACAAAGGTTGGAGGGTCGGAACTCGCCTGGGTAATGTACCGTATCCCCAGCTTCGCGGCGGGATTTCGAGCCGAGAATTTCTCGGAGAGGTCGGGAACAAACAGGTTGTTGAGCACTCCGGTCGAAATCCGCACCCGACGGCTTTCGGAAGCCTTGCGTATGATATCGAAAATCTTCGAAACCCGCTGTCCGGTCAAGGCCGAAACCGTCAGGATCGGGGCATGGCTCAGATACTTCATCCGGCGATGAATGGAGTCGGTGTATTCCTGGAGAGTGTCTTCATCCTTTTGCACCTGGTCCCATTTGTTGAGAATGATGATGACCGAGCACGCGGATTCGTAAGCGTAGCCTCCGATCGCCGCGTCCAGCTTGGTCACACCCTCGACTGCATCGATCAGCAGGAGAGCCACATCCGCTCGCGTCAGGTTCTTTCGCGCCATGACCACGCTGATCTTCTCCGTTCGCTGCTCGGTGCTCCCCTTTCTCCGAATTCCCGCCGTATCCACAATGCGGTACCGGACGCCGTCTCGCAGCAGGAGTGTGTCGATCGCGTCGCGCGTAGTCCCGGGGATTTCGCTCACGATACAACGCTCGACTCCCAGAAGGCGGTTCACGAGCGACGACTTTCCGACATTGGGCCGTCCCACCACCGCGACGCCGATTTCGTCGAACTGCTCCGGCTCGATGCCGGAGGGACTCTCCTCCGCGCGAGCCGTGATCTCATCCAGAAGCTCGCCGATTCCGCGGCCATGCTCGGCCGAAACAGCCAGGACCTTTTCGAATCCGAGCGCATAGAAGGCGGCCGTTTCCGGTTCGAGTTCCGGAGTATCAATCTTGTTTACCACAACCCAGACCGGCCGGCCGGCTTTACGCAACGTGGGGAGCAGTTGCTCGTCCACAGCGGTGATTCCAGCGCGTCCGTCCACGACCAGCAGCAGAAGATCCGATTCACCAATTGCAACCTGCACTTGTTCAAGAGTCTTTGCCGGAATGATATCGGCGCTGCCTGGCACCATTCCTCCCGTATCCAGGAGCTGGATCGTCCTCCCGCCCCAGCGCACAATCCCCTGGATACGGTCTCGCGTGATGCCCGGTTCGTCACCCACAATCGCCCTCCTTGAACCATAGAGCCGGTTAAAGAGGGTCGACTTCCCTACATTCGGCCGTCCCACAATTGCCACGCGAAACAATGCCTGCCTCACCGCGAAGACGCAAAGAGAATCCGAACCCTTACTTACCGCTCGTTCCTACCACCAGGGGAAATGAAGCAGGTACCACGCCTACTTCCAGGGGAAGCGTGCCGACTAATTCACCGTCCACGTGGGCCCAGATACCACGCGGACCTGAGATCCTTGCCGTCCGTGCCTTCAAATGAAGCGCCCAGGGGTACTTTGTCCGGATGCCCGCGCCACGCCGCGACAATAAAGCGGAGATAATCGATCTTCGGCTTGTCGGACAGCACCAGAATATCCAGGACGCCGTCACTCATGTCGGCGCCCGGGGTGAGCACCAGGCCGCCGCCGTAGCTCTGCGCGTTAGCGATGAGGCACGATGTCGCGCGGACCGTTTGGCTCTCGGTCGCAAGCTCAAACTCGGGAAAGGAATATGTCAGAACGTGTTTCAACGTGGCCCCATAGTATGCGGCGATGCCCATCTTTTGCTTGAAGCGTAAATTCACCTTCGAGACTATGTACGCATCGAAGCCTATGCCGGCCATCAGAAGGAAGTAATGCTCGGTTCGCGCCCGCAAGATGCCCAGGTCAACTCGACGCACGACTCTCTCAAAGGCAATCTTGAGCGCGCTCACCGGATCCATGGGGAGGCCGAGTTCCCGGGCGAGGACATTAGCCGTGCCGGCAGGAAGCAAGGCGATCGGAAACGGGGGATTAGGAACCCGCGAGGCAACCTCGTTAACAGTACCGTCGCCACCGCAGATCGCCAGGAGATCGGGAGGGTTTGCGAGCAACTCCTTGGCGATCTCGCCCGCGTGACCCGGCGCATAAGTGGAATGAACCTCCACGCTCCAATCGTGATGCGGCCAGTTCTTGAGATATCGTTCTAACTTCTTGTAAGAGCGCCCGCCGCCGGCGGCCCGATTCACGATAATGGCAAGTCTCATATCAATTGCGGATTGCAGATTGCAGATTGCGGATTGAAAGACACACCCATATCCATTGCGGATTGCGGATTTCGGATTGCGGATTGACTCTTCGATGAACCGCAACTCGTCATCGGTGTTTTTCAATCCGCAATCTGCAATCCGCAATCTGCAATCGGCTCACTCTGCCCAGGACTTGCGAATGCCAAGTTGTTTGAGCTTGTACTGCAGCGTCTGCCGGTGAATACCCATTCTGGCCGCTGCCTGGCTGATGTTTCCTCCATTCTGTTCCAGAACCTGAAGCAGATAGTTCTTTTCGAATGACGCCCGGGCTTCTTCGTACGGAAGCTGCCAGACTTCTTCGGCCCCTTGGGCGCCTCGAACTCCGGGCGCTTGCGAAATCAGTTCTGCCGGAAGCTCCGCAACATCGATTGGTCCCTCGAGACTCAACACCACGCATCTCTCGACGACGTTGCGTAATTCCCGAACGTTTCCGGGCCAGGGATAGTTCAAAAGTCTTCTGCGCGCTGCTTCCGTAAAGCCTTTCCATTCGATGCGGTATTTCTCGGTAAAGCGCGCCGCGAAGTGCTCGAGCAAAGACTCGATATCTGGCTGCCGATCCCGCAGCGGAGGAATTTCTATGGTGACCACATGAATGCGGTAGTAGAGGTCTTCGCGAAACTCTGACGCCTCGATGGCCTGCGCCAGATCACGATGGGTGGCGCAGACGATCCGGACATCAGAAGTCAGAGTCTCTGCGGAACCAAGGCGTTCAAACTGTTTCTCCTCCAGCACCCTCAAGACTTTGGCTTGAGTCGCCAGAGCCATATCGCCGATTTCATCAAGCAAGAGCGTACCCCCATCGGCAAGCTCGAACTTCCCCTGCCGGCGCGCGGCGGCTCCGGTGAAAGCCCCCTTTTCATGGCCGAACAGCTCGCTCTCAATAAGAGCGTCGGGAAGAGCGGCGCAGTTCAGCGCGACGAAGGGCATGCCCGAGCGCCCGCTGCGCCGGTGGATCTCGCGGGCGACCAGTTCCTTTCCCGTCCCGCTTTCCCCCCTTATGAGTACTGAGACGTCCGTAGGAGCCACTCGTTCCACGACTTCGAAGATCTTCTTCATC
Source organism: uncultured Acidobacteriota bacterium (assembly GCA_963827655.1). Lineage (GTDB taxonomy): Bacteria > Acidobacteriota > UBA6911 > UBA6911 > UBA6911 > CAWHCF01. Next base: position 338,300 of record CAWHCF010000049.1, on the reverse strand, counting down.
GCGGGGCTGCTCCCCACCATGGCTCCGAAGCCTGTTTCCTGCCTCAGCTCCTCCTTCAGAATCCGGTTTTCTTCGGCGAGAAAGGTTCGCTCGCGCGCGTTTTTGACCAGGAGCCGCAGCTCATCCACTTCGAAAGGCTTCGAAAGATATTCATAAGCTCCGGCCCGAATCGCCTCGATGGCCACACGTTCGGAACCATGGGCTGTGATCACGATAACAGCCGGTGGGTCCGCGCGGGCGGCCACCTCCTTCAGGAAATCGATACCGGATCCATCCGGCAGATTAACATCCAGAAGAACCAGGGCAGGCTCCTCCTTCTCAACTATAAAACGAGCCATCCGGAGATCGCTCGCCTCGAGGAGAAGATTCTCCTTGGACTGCAAAGCCTTGCGCATGCCGTAGCGCGCCGCTTCTTCGTCGTCGACGATGAGGATCTTGTACTTCATGAGTCGCTCCCGAACCCCAGCTTAACGCAAAAATTGGGGACGTCCCCAATTTTTCACCGCGCCGCGACCGGGAGATGAATCAGGAAGCGGGCGCCCTTACCGTTTCTCGCTGGACTTTCGAGAGTAATACGGCCGCCCAATTGTTCTACGTTTCGCTTGACGATCGCCAACCCCAGGCCGGTCCCGCGCAGTTTGGTCGTGAAGAAGGGAGTAAAAACCTTTGCCTGTGCTTCCTCCGGTATCCCGGAGCCGTCATCTTCTACCACAAGCAGCACGAAACGCTCCGAGCCATCCTCCAGGACCCCCTCCCAGGCCGAGAAGGTAATGTGAGTCCCTTTCCCTCCAGCCTGGATCGAATTAAGGACGAGATTCATGAAAATCTCGCGAAAGGCTGAAGGGGTACCGGAAACCCCCGAGAGTTCCCGGGGTATTTCATTCGCGACGATCACTCCCGCATTTTGAATGTCGCGCTCCAGAAAGAGTATCACCGATTCGGCCTCATCCCGGAGACTCAGGATTCCCCCTGGATCGGGGGTTGGCCGTGAGAAGCTCAGAAGCTGGCCGACAGAGTCGCTGAGCCGATCGATCTCGCGATTAATCAACTCCAGATCCTGCTTGTAGCCCGGCTGCAGACTCCGGTCCTCGCACATGACCTGGATGATGGTCTTGATCGAACTTAACGGGTTTTTTATCTCATGAGCGATCCGGGCGGTCATTTCCCCCAGCTGCACCATCTGAGCCTGGCGGGCAAGCGCTCGCTCCAGTTCCAATTTGTTGCGCAAGAGGTCCGAGTTCTCAAATACCACGGCGATCTGGCGGCAGAGGTCCAGCAGCTTCTCCTCCGTGTACCGCGGGAGTTGCGCCTGGGGCGATGCGTCAAAAATCAGAAGTCCGAGCGTTTCCGCTCCCTGTCGAATCGGGAAAGCATGCGTGCCCCCGAGTGGCTCGAGAATGGCGGCCACGCCGAGCTCCTTAGCAATCGCGCCGCTGAGGAAGGGTTTTTTGCTCCCTGAGAGGATCCCCAGGGTTCGAGCAAGCAGGTTTCGCACCCTGATACTCTCGGACGCGTAGCGTTCAGGTCCTTCTGGCTTCAGAAGAATCTCGACCCGCCGGAAGTGGAATCCCTGCTTGATTTCTTTTTCGAGAAAGAGTTTGCGATCGGGAAGATCGACGATGGCAAGAGCGCGGCTTGCCAGGGTCGCAATCATCTCCTCGATTTCTCGTTGTTCTCGGCGTGACGGAGATCTCTTGAACGGCAGGTGAAATCCTGGGCGCGAGCTCATGCAAAAGAAGTAGAAAGTAAAAAGTGCTGAGTTGAAAGGTACTTTTTACATGGGCGGGTATCTCAACGGCCGAAGGTGAAGAGCACTCCAGCGCTAACTTCGAAAATGTTCAGGCTCTCTGAAAAGATGTCCTCGGCCCTGTAACCGCGGGCGTCAAACCTCAATCCTAAGGGTCCCGCCAGACGTGGAAGCTTCAAACCACCGCCATAATTCAGCGCGAACTTGGTACCGAAGCGAAAGTCGGGGCCAGAACCAAATCGAGTGATCGTGCCGACCCCCACCGTGGCATAAGGAATGACGTAGCCGCTCGGCATGCTCAAAACGAAGTTTGTGCTGGTAATAAATCCCTTCACATCCTCCGACTGCGCGAAATCCCCTGTGCGCAAAAAGTTGGGACTATAGGCAAGGGTCTCTTCGATACCGAAAATACGGGCAAATGTGCCCCCGAAACGAACCCCATAGATTCCGCTGCCGTCCAGGCTCCTGGTCACGTTCTCAACCGTCAGATCTCCCGGATTAAGGTAACCGGCATGTATTGAGAAGTCACCGGCATGAGCTTTAGCGGCCAGCGTTACCAGCGCAGCAAGGCAGATTAGAGTTTGCCTTCCCGGTCGATACGTCATCGAGAAACGTTGGGCGTCTTTTGCACGCTCCGGGTTGATGCCCTTCGCGTGCTCATCGCCTGGACTCCAAGGAACGCAGGAAATTCGCGAGCCGTCTGACGGCTTCCTCGAGCGCCGTGTAAGCCGCGGCATAGGATATGCGAATAAAGCCATCCATCCCGAAACCCGAGCCAGGGGTGACCGCAACGTGAGCCTCGGATAAAAGCCGGCCGGCAAAGTCGTCGGACGTCTTCAGTCCGTTGTGGAGGAAGGCACGGATATCAGGATAGACGTAAAAGGCACCCTGGGGCGTGAAGCAGCGGACACCGGGAATCTGATTCAGAGCCGGCACAAGGAAATTCCGCCGCCGCTCATACTCGCGAATCATTTCACGGACCGAATCCTGGGAGCCGGTCAGCGCTTCAATTCCGGCGGCCTGAGCGATCGACGTGGGATTCGAGGTCTCGTGCCCTTGAATCTTCGCCATCTGCGCAACCAGTTCGGAAGGTCCGATGGTGTAACCGAGGCGCCACCCGGTCATCGCGTAGGTCTTCGACAACGAACCCGACACAATCACCCAGCGGCGCAGGTGTTCCGGCACCGCCGCGGCGGTGGACGGCTGCAGGCCGTCGTAGAGAAAAACCTGATAGCATTCGTCCGAAAGAACGTAGATTTCGCGCTCCGCTGCCAGCTGGCAGATCTTCAGGAATTCTCCGGGCGCGATCACTGCCCCGGTCGGATTACACGGGGAGTTGAGGATAACGAGTTTCGTTCGGTCGCTGATGTGCTTCTGAATGAGTTCGCTCGTAATGGAAAAACCCTGTTCGGGGGACGTTTCAACAATAACCGGTCTTCCGCCGCAGAGGTGGACCACCTGGGGAAAGGTGACCCAGTAAGGAGCGGGGATGATTACGTCGTCGCCAGGGTCGATCAGGGCCAGCATCGTGTTAAAAATCGAATGCTTGCCCCCGACCGTCGCGATCACTTCATCCCTTTTTCGCTCCACACCGAAGTCTTCGCGATATCGGCGCAGGATGGCATCCCGAAGCGGGGCAACACCGACTGCGGGAGTGTAGCGGGTGAAATTTGCGTCGATCGCCCTCTTGGCGGCTTCCTTGATATTCTCAGGGGTATTGAAATCAGGCTCTCCGGCTCCAAGATCGACGACCTCGACCCCTTCGGACTTGAGTTTTTGGGCCGCAATCATGACCTGCATGGTAGAGGACTCCTCCACGTTCTGGAGCCGTTGGGCAAACAGTCGCGCTGACTTAACCAAAGCCATAGACGTCGTTTCTCCTAGGAAGAAACCATATGTTGTTGTTTGAATCTGAGCCGTTCTTCGACGGCAGATGGAACAAGACCGCGGACCGAGCCGCCCAGTTGCGATATCTCCTTGACCAAGCGCGAACTCAGGTAGGAGTAGGTTTCCGCCGGCATCAGGAAGACTGTTTCCACATGAGGGGAAAGACGTCGGTTCATGAGCGCCATCTGAAGCTCATATTCGTAATCGGATACTGCACGGATACCTCGCACAATAACGGTGGCCTTGCTCTGATCGGCGAAATCGACCAGGAGGCCCTGGAAAGTCGTCACCGAGACATTCTTCAGCCCCTCGACTGCTTCCTCGAGCATTTCGACGCGCTCGGCAACGGTAAATAGCGGGCTCTTTTCGGTATTCATCAAAACCGCGACGATGACCCGGTCGAAGAGCTCCGCACTTCGCTGGATGAGATCAATGTGCCCATTGGTCACCGGGTCAAAGGTTCCAGGATAAACGGCTCGAATCTTCATCAATAACCCACGTGGAAATCATAGCCGGAACCGCGGTCGGCCGCCAGCCGCAACAGATTCCCATGAATCGCGTTTCGTGAAGCCAACCCTTGAGTCGTTCCGTTTACAAAGACGGCGTATTATAGGAACACACTTTCAAGAATTCAACAAGCCGCGCGCAAAGAGCATTAACCCCGAGAGTCTTGGTGTTTCTTCGGTCTTTGAGTCTTGGTGGTATTTGTCAGACAGCTCTAACCACGAAGTCACGAAGACTCGGTTTCGAGCTGCTCCAGCGGCGCCAGGATCTCTCTCAGCTTCTGGCAGAGCTGGTGGGCCTCTCCGTGGCGCGCAACGCTGTGGTTGGGGGCAAAAGGAAGCCGCTTCAACGCTCTTGCCAATTCAAGCAAGTCCACCCGCTCTTCCAATTCTGAGCGCCGGTCGGATCTCAGCTTTTTCAGATATCGCCGCATCCTGTCTTCTGTCTCCCGATAGTACCTCCAGCGATCGGGCGGAGTGGTTTTCGATTCCATCGCCATTGCGACTGCCAGCCTGCCGCGCGCAATTTCCAACGCGCGCACAAACTCGCGATGCGCCGGCTCATGACTCGGTTGTCGAGGCATCCTGGAGGTCAAATCGAGGCTCGCGCGAATTCCATGAAATACAAAGCCGCTGTTCGAAACATTAGGAGCGGCACACATGGTGCACCTTTCTAACAACCGTTCTGCCATTTGAGCCAAGAAATTGATGAATACGGGGGATGTTGACAGCCTGGACTTGCGGAACATCATAGCCGCGCTGATTCGGCGGCATGGCGACAAATGGTTTCGCTTCGTCCTGCGGATAGTCGGCAACCAGCAAGACGCCGAGGATGTGATACAGGAAGCGGTGCGCCGCGTGCTTCTCCGTGATCGCCCCTTTCGATCGGAAGAAGAGGCCAGGATGTACCTGAGCCGGGCAATCAGCAATACCGCGATCGAGTCGTATCACTGCCGAAGGCGCGAGCGGCTTCGCTGCCTTCCTTTAAAGGAGCAGACATTGTCGGCTTCAGAAAGCGTCAGCCCCCAGGCTATGCTGGAAAACCAGGAAGAGTCCGATCAGACGGAGCGACTCACGAAGCTGCTGAAAGAGGGACTGGCGCGTCTTCCCACAAAGCAATACGAAGCCCTCTATCTGACCGTCCTGGAGCCGGGCGCCGCATCGATTCGAGATGCCGGCGCCGAGAGAGGGATTCCCTATTCCACATTGCGCCATCGCAGTGTCCAGGGGCTTCGTCGGCTAAAGAGGTTCATCCGCCGATCTCTGCGGTCGACCCCTTGAGAAGGTGGTGATGACGTAACGTAAAAAGAGAAGCGGTGTGGGAATTCATCGGGAAACGGACGCGGAATCGAACGGATGGAAGACTTCGCTTTTGCGCATCCCCTTCTTGCGAGGCGCCAAAAACACTCCAGTTTCTAAGCCCCATGGCTGATCCTCGCTTTGCCGAGGTGCTTCCTCCGTCCTGCGAGATAGGATGAATAGCGTTCCCGGCGATCCTCTTTGCCAGTCCCAACCTTGCGGCGCGTCGATTCGGCGCGATCTTGACCAGGCCGCACGTTTGGGTGCCGCATCGGAAGCCTGGAACCCGATCTCACGGATCAGCGCCCTCTACCGCTCTCGACGAGGAAGATCATCGAGTCTGCGCGACTCGCGAAGGAATCATCCACGATTGGTACACCTTCTCGAAACTCACCCCGGAAAGTCTACTGATAACTCGGAGGTTATCTGGCCGGCCGGCGCGCTTGAAGGCCGCCAGTGCCGGAGCGTAGTCTTCAGAAACCTCTTGCAACGAGGCGGCCACGCGAGTTGGGGTTACGGGTGACACGATCCACGTTGGTCGCGGAGCGATCATCCTGGCCACGTCGGGCAGGTCGAAGTCTTTCAACACACCGGGAACGATGATGCGCTCCAGATTCCGGTGGAACTTCCAGCGAGTCACATCCATGTATGACGACAGTGCGCTTTCTGAGACGACTTTCTCGATTCGTGGTTCGAGGGCCGCGGCATAAAGAGCAACGGTGCCGCCGTCGCCTTTGCCGAAAAGGGAGATACGTTGCGGGTCTACGTCGGGGCGAGACGCCAGATAGTCGAACGAGCGCAACAAGTCGTCTACCTGCATGCCCACCAGCCTCCTGCCCACCAGCAGAGCCCATTGAGCTGACTGATGCTCAATCGAGAATCCGTTATAGCCCGACTTATTCATTTTATTCATTGGGTACGCCGGGAAGCTCTCGCCCCAGCCGCGCAGATCCGCCGCCATTACGACGAAACCCGCTTCCACCATTGCATCCCCGTCCCATCGGTCCGACCGATCTCTGCCCTCGTCCTGCGTCAGGCGAGTCGGCTTGCCGGCCGAGTCCACGAGCAGAATCGCGGGCTTCCGCCCCTCGCCCCGCTCGGGAACCAGCACCAGTGCGGGTACAGTAATGTCTCTCTCGGTCTCCAGGGCGACGTCTTCGATCCGGTATCCCTTACGGGTCACTTCGCCGCGGCGTGACGTGATGGGAGCAGCACGCTCGGCGTCAACGTTGACCGTAACACCAATGCGCTTGGCAATCACCGACCGCATCTTGGCCGGATCCGCGACCTTGGTCGCCGTACGCTCGGCGTACTGCTTCTCCGCCAAAGCGCGGTTTAGCAGGTGAACGGTCTTTCCCTTCAGGGACGTGGAAAGGTGGCCGGTGGGCGTGCAGTTCAAGGTCTCATCGGGTTCGATCGTTATCTCCGGCTCGTGGCCCGAATCTCCTGGCTGATCGTTCAGCCACCGCTGCATCCAACGGACAGTCTCCTCGCGTCGTCTCTGCCAATATCCGTGGGGACCCTCATCCTCGAAGAATCCAGCCGCCTCCGGCTTGCCCAGTATTTCATAGATGCGGCGTGCTTCAGCGGCGGTTGCGCGGGTACCCTCGATCGGAAACATGTCGAGCTTTCCCGCGACGATGTTGAAGGGCCTGGGAGCAATCAGTATCGCCCAGTCGCCGAAATCCAGGCCGTCCTTAATGAAGTTGGTGAGTAACATCTCGGCGCACCTGAGGTCCCGGGTACGTCCACAAAGTGTCCCACTTTGTCATGTAGTTAACGCTGGCGGACGTTGCGAGGCGTGGCTCCAAAGCGGCCAGGTAGGCTGCCTGTGTGCCTCCACCGGACCAACCCGTTACGCCGATGCGTTTCGGATCGACGTCGTGTCGCTCCAACAGGTAATCCACGGCTCGAACGCCGTCCCAAATCTCATAGCGCGCAAAATTTCCGCCCGTCAGCCGGCATTGCCAGTCCGCCATCATGTGTTCGCGCGTTGTGCCTCGGTCGTCGCTCAGGGTTGCGAGCGAGCGGCCGACCTCCGGATCAAAATATTGCAGGCGTTCTCCCTGGCCGATCGGATCGTAAGCCAGGGCCAGAATACCGCGCCGGGCCAGAGAGCCTGCTATTTGCTGAGTGGTGGACAAATCTTTGCCGTTCATCCCGCTGTGCCCCGCTGTGAGCAAAACTGCCGGGAAGGGCGGCCTAGCCTGCAGCGGCACATAAACATTGGCGGTGACATAAAACTCGGGAAGGCTCTCATAAATGAGTTTTTCCACGCGGTAGCCTTCTCGCGTAAACGCACCTATGATCCTCGCACGCAGAGCTGTCCGTTCTTCGGGAAAACCACCGAACGACTCGAGGATTCGCGAACGGGCATAAGCCTGCCGTCTAGCGACTTCGGCGGGCGTCCGAATGGCCGCGATCGCCTCGGCTCGCTCTTTCCATTGCCTCTCGGCAATCGCGGTCAAGTAGTTCGTGAGCATGTTCTTGAGCCCACCGGCGGGTGCGGTTTCTCGTTGGCGCCCGCTGGAGGAGGATAGGAGTACAGCTGCGACAAACCAAATACAAGCTAGCTTCCTCTTATTCCTCATGCTCCTCTTTCGTCACGACGGAGACACGGAGAAAACAATCCAAATCTTCTCCGTGTCTCTGTGGTGAGTTTTTTCGAATTGATTATTGTCTTTGTAACGACGGCGGAATCGTGATTGTCATAAGGTTAAGAGTTTTGCCGTCGGAAAGGAGGCCCGACTGAATCAGTATTCGCTTATTATCGGGGCTAAACGTCGGATGGCAATGATCTGGCTTCATCTTATGGCCGGTGGTCAGAAGCGTTTGCTCGCCCGTTCGAACGTTGATCAGGTAGATGTCTCCCCGGTAAGTATCGGCGACGGCCCATTTGCCATCCGAGGAACCATCGCAATGCTCGAATCCTTCGTCTCCTTCTCCAGCGAGTTGGCCAAGAACTTTGACCTCTTTGGTTCGAACGTTGATGGAAAAAATTCCAGTTGGTCTAGTAGCCGAACTCTGTAATTTCTCTCCCTCCTCCTTATAGAGTATGTTGGTCTTTTGTACTTCGAAATACATATGATCGGCATCTACCCAGACTTCGTGCCTTACCCACTCTCCCTCGGCTTCCTTATATAAGGGTCTGTTGCCTGATCCGTCGGCATTTACAAGCCACGTCCGTTGAGCGGCATTTGAGCCTCCATCGGCATACTCGATTTCGCCTGGTACCCATGGATTTGCCTGCATATGGTGAATGCGGATGGGCAACGGCACGTCAATTACCCTGGAAATCTGGCCGGATTGGATGTCAATTTTCCAGATTGCCTGCTGGCGAGGGTCCACCTCTTTTTTATGAGCTTGATCGATTTTCCCAGGAAAATCTTTAGCTAAACCTGAAATGTAAGCAGACTTTTCATCTGCATCGAGCGTAAACGCGCCTACATCTGTCATGATGTCAGGTATGGTCATGATAACACGCTCATAACTAGCGGCCGGTTTCATGGTTCCAGCCTTACTATCGTTGAAGAGCGGAGCGAGCTTTAACTCAATAAACTTACGAGGTTCGCCGGGGTTTCCCCTAAAGTAGTAGAAGTGCATCGACTTCCGGGAAACAAAAAGGGCGCCGGTACCGGTGATGGTACCAGGCCCATCAGTGAGTTGTATAATGTCGCCCGCAACTTCGTCGACTGCAAAGACCTGTGAAAGCCCATGTCTTAGCGTGCTATTGCCTGTGCGATTCGAGCGAAAGATGATGTACTTGCCGTCGGATGTCCACTGAGGGTGGGTCTGGTATAAAATGAAATCCTTGGCTGGGGAGGCGGTCAATGCCGTGATTGGGAAGCCTGTGATCCGGTCAACTAGTACTCGTGTTTCAGATGGGTAACGTTTACCGACATTCGAAGTTTGTTCGTTAGCAGCGCCGACTACCAGAAAACAACATAACAACAAAAGGCTGGTAGCTAATGTTTTTGATGTTATTGATGGTGTCTTCATAAAATATTCCTTTCCCTTTCACTTTTTCCATCCCTGCACCGGTCTGAATCGCTTGTGTAGTGACTCGTCGCGAGATCCTGCAAGCCTGGAAGCGTGTGCTTACATGCCCGACAGTTGCCTATTCTAGCCACGATCGTGAGGGCGGAAACTGGGTATGAGTGTCGCTTGCGATGCCGGTGGCGCCTGGCAGCCGCAAAACTTCACTCAAAACGTCAATCGTGCACCCAACTGTACTTTCCGGCCGAAACCTGCCTGGGTGATCACGCCGAACGTGGCAGGATTCGCCATGTCTAATCCTATCCCCTGCGGTTGCACAGTCGCTCCCTGGAGATCAAACTGGGGCGAGTTGGTGACATTGCTCGCATCCACTCGGAATTCAAGCTGCACACCTTCCGTTATTCTCGTGGTCTTCACGAGGGAGCCGTTAAGCCCGATAATGGCTGGGCCGCGCAGAAAGTCCAGCTGGGGCGACGTGGGCGAGATCGTGTATTGGTTTGGCAACCGGGCAAATGCCGTCGTGTCGAAGAAAGGATTCAGGACCTGCCTCGTAACCGGATCGACAACATCGCCTAGTTTATCCTTGACCGATCCGCCTTTCGAAGGGTTACGCAGAACAATGGGCCTGCCGTTAACATCGGTGATAGAGAGAGGCGATCCTGTTCTCGACCAGAAGTATCCCGAAATCTTCCAGCCCCCCACCAGTCCTCCCAGGAATCCACTCGACGATAAGAAAGCTTTGCCTGGACCGAGAGGCAACTCGTACACTGTGGAAATCTTGACCACGTGACCCAGATCACGAAAGGAAACACTGCGGTAATTCCGCTCATTGACGATACTCGTTGTATTATTTTGTATCACCTTGGACCAGCTGTACGAGACGAGGAAGTTGAGCCCGTCAGTGAAGCGCTTCTCTACTCTCGAATCCAGCGCATGATAGATCGCACGCCCGGTGTTGGCGCCTTGCAGGGTGATGCTGTTGTACTGGGGATACTGCTTCCATAACTGCCCCTGGCGTATCGTCGCGCCCCTTCCCAAGGGTGTGGTGGGAGGGAAGACCCCGAAGAAGGGATTGGCCACGTTTTGGTTTTCTTGCGCCCCCAGCGCCAGGTATTGATCCGGCTTCTCGTTCAGGTCAAAGCTCTCCAGCTGCTTGAGGCTCAGCATGCCGACATAGGCTGCTTCCACCAGGACACTCCAAGGAAATTCACGCTGAATACTCAATTGCCATTGCTGGTTATAGGGGCTTAGCCTGTTCTGATCCAATACAATCAATGAGTCCCCATATTGTGCCGCCAGCCCGACTGAACTACCCTTCGGCTGAACCACACCGCCAGGAAAGGGGTTGTCCAGGGTCGTAAACGGAGTTGCGCCAGAATCGATAGTGCCCGTGTATGCAGTCACCGCGCCAAAGGTAGCCACACTCCCGGAAAAGTCGGTAGCGTAAGTCTGGGCACTGTAGAAAAATCCGTAACCCCCGCGGAACACGGTTTTGTTGTTCAAGCTGTAGGCGAAGCCAAAGCGAGGACCGAAGTTGTTCGCATCAACTCTCCCCACGCCTCGAGGATTTCCATCGACTCCCGCGAACAGCACTCCGCCGTGCAAATCCATGCCCGGCACGGATACAGGGGATTGCGCGTCGAAGTCAAAACCGTGGGAGACTCGATTGAATCTCTCGGTGTAGGGCGTTTCCAGTTCGTATCGCACACCCAGAGTCAATGTGAGGTTTCGCCGTACTCTCCACTCGTCCTGAAGAAACAACGCCAGATACTGATTCTGCAGAGACCGAGGGCTGACAAAACCGAGGCTGCCCGAGTCCGGGATTCCAAGCAGCAGAGAAGAGAGCGCGGTGCCCGAATCGTTCCTGGAACTTGCCACGAAGGGGTTGGCCTGAGTAAAAGTAGGGCTATATGCAAATGTTCCTGACTGTGAGGCGCCCGGGTTGATGTCGTTGTTTCGAAAAAGCCGGTAATCCGACCCAAACTTCAGGGTGTGTTTTCCCTGCACCATGTTAAAGGTCGACAGGAGGGTGTGCGAGTACAGCCTTCCGTGGCTTTCCGAGTCGCCCACAACCGGAATGAACTCACCCAGGTTGAATACTGGCAAGCCCTTGGTGAACTGGTTTTCGAGAATCACGTCCGGCAAAGCCAGGGAGGACGGGTCTTGCAGGCTGCCATGCGGTGTGGAATACGAGTACCGCTCTGCGAAACCGTAGCGCAGGGAGCCTGTGAATTTCGGAGAGAACGTGATCGTATCGTCCAAGGCTACGGAATCGAAGGTGTTCCCACTGTCGTTAGAGCCGGCGGCGCCCGGAAACCGTTCCGGGCTTATCGTCGTCCGATACATTCGGCTGAATCGGACAAACAGTCTCTGTCGGTCGCTGATGATCTGGTCCTCTCGAATGCTGAATTGGCTCTGTGAGACCTTGTTTGTGGATGTGACCGACCAGTTGTAGGCTCCAATCTGGGGTGAGCCGGGCATGTTTGGCAGGGGGTAAAGGTTGGCCACCGACAAGCCGGTCTGGGTGAGGCGACTAGCGGGGATAATCGAGTTCGGGAATGGCGTCCGCGTCGCGGCTGCGCCGGTTCCCATAGTGGTCCAAGGGTCGTAAATCCTCAGTATGCCTGTCCCCTGCTGATTCAGGGTCTGAGAGAAGTCTCCTTTTCTCTCCAACGCAGTCGGAACCCGAAATAAATCGGGCGCATCGCCCCCCCGTATTTCGGAATCAGTCTCATACGAAACCAGGAAGAAGGAACGTCCACGCCCGTCATAGAGGTGGGGCAGCCTAACCGGCCCCCCAAAAATGCCCCCGTACTGCCCATATTTGGCGTTACCCAAGGGGATGCCGAGTCGATTGTTGGTCCAACTGTTAGAATCCAGCTCTCTAAAGCGTTTGTAGCCAAAGGCAGCGCCATGATACTCGTTGGTGCCTCCGCGGGTAGTTATGTTGACAGCGCCCCCGCTCGAATGGCCCAACGACGCGTCAAACATGGTCGTGTGGACCTTCACTTCGTCAGTCATATCCAAGGACGGAATGAAAAGCGCGATTCCACCGGCGCCGCTAGGTACCGTATTTGGAACTCCATCGACCATGATTTCGTTTCCACCGCCCTTCCCGCCACCACCCGAAATGCTGAAATCAGACTGCCCACTGCTCGTGTAGGTGGTGCCCGTTCCCGTGGCGCCAGTCCGGAACTGCGTCAGAGAAGCTGTGACCTCGAGTCGAGCCAAGACGTTCCGCACTAAGTTTGTTTGGGTGTTCTCGATGTGATTTTTCTCAACCACCTGTCCCAGATCCGCTGTGGAAGCATCCAACTGACTCGCAGCTCCGGATACGGTGACAGTTTCGCCGATTCCGCCGACCTCCAGGACAAAGTTCACCGCAATATCCGACCCGACTGACACACGAATCCCTGTCCGGTCGATCTTCTTGAAACCCGTCAGCTCTGCAGTGACGCTAAAGTTACCAGGGCGAAGGAAGGGAACCCTGTAGTTGCCCTCTTCATTTGTTATCGTTTCGGTGGAGACTTTGGTTTCAAGGTTCGTGACCGTAATCATCACCCCCGGGACGACTGCCCCGGAAGCGTCAGTCACACGCCCGAGCAGGCTTCCTCGAACTTCCTGGCCGAATACCGGCAAGCAAACCAGATTGAGGCTCAACGCGCACAAAAAAACATACGACGTCTTTCTCGTGGCCATGCGTCTCCTTCCGTTGTTGGCGGGAGCAGTTCTTCGCCCGCTCCCCGTCAACACTTGACAGGAGAGTCCGAACAAGGCAAAGAAGCCCAAAACAACTATTTTCAACCGTTTGGCCAATCATACCCGCAATCCGAAACACGTCAAGCGAAAGCCGCCAGCACGTAAACCAGGTGGCATAACCTTTGGATCTCGTCAATGCGATCGCAGAAAACTCGTTGGTGTAGCCGAAGTTTACTGTAACAGTTCTTGCTGACTGTCCCCAAATGACTCTACTGGGGGACGCTACGGCGGCGGTAAGGAAAGTCTTTCCAATCCCGAGCGGCCCGGCCGTTGAGGTCCCACACGACTTCGCCTTTCCGGATCGTCATCTCGGCGGCGAGCAAGCTCTTGCCGGGATACCTGGCCCCGGCCGAATCCAGCAAGCCGAAATTTCCCTTGTCCAGCCGCAGAACACTCACATCAGCTTCGGCGCCCGGATCCAGGTTGCCGAGCTGCGGCCTCTTGATCTGCCGCGCCGGATTTATCGTGGACATGCGGATCACGTCTTCGAGCGATGAACCCAAAGCCAGGATTTTCGACATGCACTGGAGCATGTCCTTCATACCGGCGTTCATGCTGCGCAGGTGCAGGTCAGTGGAAATGGAGTCCGGATAGAACTTCTGATCGTACGAGGGCACCGCCACATACCAGTAGAAGCTCGCCTGCCCGAACCCGATATCGAAGAAGATGCCTCGCTGCCGCCCTGCAACCATCGCCGGGTTCACTTTGTCATCCGGCAGGACCTCCAGCCGGTGGCCCGAGTAGCAGTGAGTGTAAATGTCGCCTGGCCGCAGCTTATCTCGCAGCAGTCCATCAAGGTTCCGATCCTTGGTGATGCTCCCGAAATCGACCATCACCGGTACGTTCGCCAGGTTCCCCGCCTTTACCGCGTTATCGATCGAGGCCCAACCGGGACCCGCATAGTGCGCGCTCTTGAACCCCACGACATACTCCGGATTCTCGTTCGCCATCTTGGCCGACGCCTCGGCATCCATACCGCTCGGATCGTTCTCGCCTGCCGCCGTACCCATCCCGGCACTGACAATGTTCAGCATTGCCAGGATACGGGTCCTGGACTTCTTGATGACACCGTCCCGGAAATCAGGAAAGTTCTTCCAGCCGGACGTTCCAGCGTCCACCATCGTCGTCACGCCGCTCCGAAACGAGAAAGCATCCGCCTGCACATTAGTGTCAGTCCTTGCGGTGCTGGCTCTGAGCGCGGTGCCGGTGTATACATGGACGTGAATGTCAACCAGCCCCGGAGTGACATACAGTCCGCCCACGTTAGCGACCGTCTTGGCCTGCGCGGCTGGAATATTCTCGGCCACGCGCGTGATCTTTCCGCCCGTGATCGCCACATCCATAACCTTGCTGATGTTGTTCTTGGGATCGATTACATGACCGCCCTTGAGGAGCAAATCGTAGCTCGGCTCCTGGGCCGGCAAACTGACAGCCGCCACAAGAATGAAAAACGCAGTCCTCATGTTCGCCTCCACAAAAGAAAAATCACCGCTGCCAAGTTCCTGCTTCGTGTCTCTTCTAGCCTTGAGAAATCTGTGTCTTCAGGTCCCGTTCACGAAAACATTCTTCTTCAAGATGGCGCGAGCGCGTCATCATCCCTTCCCAGGTAGCCGATGAGCCGCCGAAACTCTTGACGACTCACCTCAGGCAAGCGCCGAACCTGATTGACCGGTCTGGTCGATTATCGGCTACGAGGAATCCCAAGAACAAGCCAAAGAACAGGTCTCGTCAAGCCCGTTAGTCCCACGTCCACAGCCGGCGATGTTTCACCGTCAAGCCGGTGCGTCGCGAACGAAGCGCTTTCTTTTGCCGAGTCGAGGCTCTCGCTTGGGGACTGCCCAAGATTCAGATGAAGGAGAATTCCTTGATGAGTGCGGGGTCTCGGATGAAGCTGATGCTTTTCATGACACCGAGACATTTGGGACAAGACGAGGGGATCTACTTTGAAGATCTTGCTCAGAAGGGGTGCTCAGGAAACTCCTTGCGCGTCCGGGCGGATTCCGTTTCCGCCTCGCTCACACGTTTTGCCCCTCGGCTGCGCCGCGCCGATCCAGCCGCAGACTGGTGTGTGACCCGGGCCTCGGCCCTCCTCGCCCGCGTCAAGCTCACGAGGCCAGCGCGCCCGGGCTGTGGACCTCCGGACGCTCGATCTCCAGGCCTCGCCGGATGCAGGCCCGGCTCACCTTTTCTACATCCCTGCGCTGCAGGGGATCAGAGTGTCCCGATACTTGTGGCCGCCAAGGTGCTCGCGCACGGTTTCGTTTCGTTGATGACGGGCGCGAAGGCGTAGCCTCGTTCCACCGCATTAGCGAAGCCTGCGGCGGCCTTTCGACTTCCACCGCAGGCTTTCGTACTCGCTCTTTTGTGCCCGCATTACCCTCCATGAGGGAACCCAATGGCAAAAGCCAGTGCCAATAGGAAGAGGAGATACGCCCAAGCCTCCGCAGCAATAACCAAAACCAAAAGGGCTATCGCAGTTAACCGTCTTCTTCGTCGTCTCAGTCACTTTCATTGCAAACGTGGTTGCTGTTTGCGCGGCGACTCCAGCCGTTCGGCCAGACCGAGCGCGCTCTTCGAGATTGTCGCGTCGCTCGACTCTTGCGCCAGCCGGCGAAGCTCCGAAGAGGCCGCCGCGGCCTTCGGGCCAAGCTCTGCAATCGCCGAAAGCGTAACCTCGACCAGAGCCTTGTCTTCCGATCTCAGCGAGTAAATGAGTTTGGCCATAATCTCTGGCCGCATGTCCCTGACATGAGACAGGGCACGCAATCGCTCCTGTTCGTCGAGCTTCGTGGTTAACAGGATGTCGCTGACCCACTCCGGCATCGGGTTCGTCTCGTGCCAGCGCCCAAGGCGAGTCTGCACACCTCGGTCGCCATCCGTTGCAGCCAGAGCGATCTTTTGCAAGATCTCCTTGGGCGGGTCGTTGAGCACGCCCATGACGTGATGCACCGCAATTGCTGTGTTTTGCCGTCCCAAGGTGGTCGGATCGGCCAAGTGTTCGGCAAACACCGGAAGAAAGTTTGTAATTACGGCGGCGCCGTCGGCCCGCATGGCAGTCATATGCAGGGCGATAGCGGTTGCCGCTGCGCGCGTGCCCGGGTTCTCGCTCTTGAGGTAGGGCAACACGACGCGATCCCAGAATGCGTTGTCCTTCGAATAGATTCAAGGCGGCATGGCTCCT
Organism: uncultured Acidobacteriota bacterium; assembly: GCA_963827655.1. Lineage (GTDB taxonomy): Bacteria > Acidobacteriota > UBA6911 > UBA6911 > UBA6911 > CAWHCF01. Next base: position 321,928 of record CAWHCF010000049.1, on the reverse strand, counting down.
GCTCTCTGGCGCGTGCGACGGCCTGCTGGTCTTCGCTCAGTATATCCTTGACGTGTGCGACTACGTCAGGCACTGCGCCCTGCCCGGCAGCGCACAGAGAGCAAAAACAAAAATTAGCAGAATCTGTTTCATATTTCGCTCCTTATGGGATCACATCGGCGTGAGTGCCGACCTGGACCCTCGGGTAGTACGGGTTATAGGTTTCGAGGCAACCGATCAAGTAGGCCCAATCGCGCCTGGGGGGCGCATACTGATACACCGTCGTGGCCGGACCGTCGCGTCGCCGGCGGATGTAGATCTCGTAGGCGGGGTAACAATCGTGCCACCCAGGTTGCCTTGCAAAGCTCTAGGGCTGCCGGTAGGCCTGGATATCGACCGTGAAGTCATAATCGATACCCGGCAATGGCGCCCCAGTGGAGTAAGCAGCACCGTAGAGCCGCGCGCGCACCGTGCGGTTAGTGATCGGGCCGACCGGGCTGCCACTCGCCCGCATCCAGCTGGGGTCGCCGTACCCCACTCGATCCAGCCGGTAGCAATCATTTAGATTTTCATCGTCGATTCCTGGGTCGAACCCGTAGCCTTTGGTTATTCCTGTTCGGTGATGCGTGGCGCACTGAACATTGTCCCATCGCGGGGCCGAACGATGGTCGTCGTCTGTGCGCGGTAGCTGGTGGGACCAAAAGGGGATCCATCGATCGGGTCGAACCAACGGTTATCCCCGGAAAACTGCATTGTATATCCCTATCTGCCCGTTGTACCAGCACCACAGGGGTACTTCGAGCAACCTCTCGGGGATAAAGGCCCTCATCGAGACATGAAAGAGCGGTGGCACGTCGATGGCGTAGGCGCTTGCCACCTGGTACAGGATCCACCCGAGGTACGTGCAGTACAGCGAGTGGTAGGAGGTGATGGTGAAATTGCCGTACTCCTCGTTCAGTGGCAGGGATAAATCGATCCGGTATGACTGTGAGTAGACGACGCCGGTAGTTCTCCCGGAGGGACTGCGCAGGGACGCCCTTTGTCCAGGCATGTGGATCTCGCCATACATGCCCCCGTCATCAATCACGGCCCAGGCATATGCGTTGTTATCGTCAGCCACCCCATAGGAATAGTAGCTGACCTGCTGCGCATACGCCCCTGATCCGGTTAACAGGAACAGCGTGGCAACTGCTAAAGCTGGCGTTCTCATCTTAAATCCTCCTTGTCTCTGGCAGCAGGGAGTTGAACAACCTTCATGTGCTTTCTTTGAGCACGGACAAAGTCACGGAGCTTTTTCGCTCCGTCTTTACTCAGTCCGGCTTCCAGACGGTTCTGTACATCGACCGCGAGCCGGTTGATGGCCGCCCTCAAGCGCGCAATCTCGGCGTGCGCGGCTGTGCCTGGACCGGCGCGCCCGATCGACTGAATTTGCTGTTCGAGCCGGGAAACTTCGATGTGAAACTCGGCAATCGTACTGCGGAAGACCGCCGCATCGTCGGAGTCCAGGCCGATGGCATCGGTTTTCGCCCGCGCGACCTTTGTCTCCGGGCCAGCTGATTCGGAAAACGCCCGAAGGAACAATCGCCAGGCATTGGCGTGGGGGATCTCATCCGGTGTCTTGGACCCATCGATGACCCTGACGGGCGCAGCCGCAGCCTTCGCGTGGGACGAGTGTGTCGGGGTGTTGCTCTTGCGCACTTGCGGGAAGCAATCAGGAGTGCGCTTCCAAGCATGACAAGTAGACGCACTATCATTTGTGTACCTCCTTTAAGGTTAGGTTTAGACTCTTGAGGGAGGTCCTCTCTGAGGGAGCGCTCTCCAGGGAGGTCTTGACGAAGCGGCTACAACAGAGTGTCGAGTACCAGGTCAATCGCGTATGTCGGGTTAGCGGGCGCCCGGTCTTCGACCGCCGCGCCAGCTATTGATGAACAGGTTGACGAGCAAAGCGGCAGAGACCCCAAGGATGCAGCCGAAGCCGAAGCCGATCAAAGCGCGCGGTGTTGCGTCCGCAGGGCAGACGAACTTCAAGGTTCTTGATGCCTGAAGTAAAAGCAAGTCCAGGTGTTCGCGGCGGAGCCCGTAATAGCGACAGGAGCACTGCAGCGAGCATTATCATCAAAGCCGGCCTGCGCCAGTGCAGGAAACTAAGACCCACAGCCATCCGCACAGCACGCCAAGGAGGATTCCGGCCGGATACAGCAGATAGAGCACGGGCGCGGCTCGCCAAAAGGCCTCGCCAAAGTGACCAATAGCGCCAGCAGAACCACCAGCGTGAGTGTGATTCGCTTACGGTTCATACCGCCTTCCAGAGTAAACGTTCGCGTTTCCGTTGCCGTTTATCCCATCAAGGTTCTTCGCACTTCTTCGAGTCTTCCTGTCTTGGTGGCCGACTTTGGTCATGCCGCACTCATCACGAAGGCGCGGAGACAACAAGAAACGCATGGGAACGCGGACGGTTTCAGGCCATGCACTTTTGGGACCACACCGGGGGAGCCGTAAGTCCCGGCGAAATCAGCCTGGTCAGAAACGCAGCTCAGACCGGGTCGGTAGAATTGATCAACTTTTTCGAAAGAAAGTGACACACGAAGATCACTTTTCTAATTGTCAGTTTTCAACGATCAATGGCGCCCGGTGTCCACCTCTCCCCTTAACATCGCCGGAGAGAGGGTCAAATTTTCAATTCTTCACGGGTAGAAGCTGAGACACTTGTCACTCTGGCGAACGATGCGAGTCCGCTCAAACCTCTCGGCGTCCCCCGGAAGGGCGGCCTTGCAGTGATGCTCAACAATAACGCGCGATTGGCGGTCCACAAGGCCCGCGCGAAAAACATTGTCTAAGAGGTCATGATAGGCTTGCCACTCGTATGGAGGGTCCAAGAAAACCGTATCCGCACGAAAACCCTGCCGGCCCAGGGCACGGAGAGCTGCAAAAACATCGCGCTCGATGATGCGATACGCCGTGCTAACACCGCAGAGCTCGAGATTCCGGCGAATGAGATCGGCGGCTTCGCCGCTGGATTCGATGAAGATGACCTCGCGCGACCCGCGACTCAACGCTTCCAAGCCAACCGCACCGGTCCCGGCAAAAACATCCAGGAAAACTGTGCCAGAAACCGCCGGACCGAGGATGTCGAAGAGGGTTTCCTTGAGGCGATCACTGGTAGGGCGCAGGCGAAAGCCCCGCGGGCCTCGTAACTTCCTGCCGCGAAACTTTCCAGAGATCACTCGCATAGCATTGAAAAACCAGGGGCAGCCCCCTGGTTTTCCTTGTTCCTGGAAGCTGGAGAGGCTCGTCGAAACCCGGGAGACGACCCCGGTTTTTACCCGACAAGAGCCAGCCCGTAGCGGTCCCGCCATCGATGGCGGATCATGGCGGCGATCTGACGGCACTCATCATCCGGACCACCGCTCAGGATATCGAGAAAACGATCAGCCTCGAGGCGCGCCAGCTCCAGCGCTCTACGGTCTCGTACCAGGTTGGCATAGTTGAATACCGGGACACCGGATTGGCGGGTTCCCATCACTTCCCCGGGTCCCCGGAGCTCGAGGTCCACCTCGGCGATTCGGAAACCGTCGTTGGTCTCGCACATGATCTCCAGGCGGCGCTGAACTTCCGGGTTGTTTCTCACGTCTGCCACCAGAATACATAAAGACTGAGCGGCGCCGCGCCCCACGCGGCCGCGCAATTGATGCAGCTGAGCCAGGCCGAACCGCTCCGCATGCTCGATTACCATCAAGGTCGCGTTGGCTACGTCGACCCCTACTTCAATGACCGTAGTGGAAACGAGAATCTGAAGCTCTCCGCGGGAAAACGCGGTCATGATCTGCTCCTTTTCGGAGCTCTTCATTCTTCCGTGAAGCAGGCCGATGCGAAAGTTCGGGAAGACCTTGTGTCTCAGGCTCTCCGCCATTTCCGTCGCGGCGCGTAGATCAGACTTTTCCGATTCCTCTACCAGCGGGTAAACCACATAGACCTGGTGTCCTTCGGATACGGTCCGTTGCATCTGTTGATAAGCTCGCCGGCGTTGGGTCTCATCGAGCCACCAGGTCTCGATGGGTTTCCGGCCAGGCGGCAGCTCATCGATTACCGAAACATCCAGATCTCCGTAGAGCGTCAACGCCAGAGAACGGGGAATGGGAGTCGCTGTCATTACCAACGCATCCGCCTGCCTTCCCTTCTCTTTCAGCACGTTCCGTTGCATGACTCCGAAGCGGTGCTGCTCATCGATGATCACCAGCGCCAGGTTGAAGAACTCGACCCCTTGCTGTATGAGCGCGTGCGTGCCGATGATGATCTGAGTCTTTCCGGCCCGGACTTGCTCCAGAACGTCGCGCTTCTCCTTCGCCCGCATCTTCCCTTTCAGCAAGTCCACGTGATAGTCGATGGGTGCCAGGAGCCGGCGAAAGTTGAAATAGTGCTGCTCGGCCAGGATCTCGGTCGGCGCCATCACCGCGACCTGAAAGCCATTCTCTACGGCAATAATGGCGGCCTGGGCCGCCACGATGGTCTTGCCCGAGCCCACGTCCCCCTGCAAGAGCCGGCTCATCGGGCGAGCCGAGCGCATATCGTCGGCCACCTCTTTCAAGACGCGCTTCTGGGCCCCAGTGGGATGAAACGGGAGAATTTTCTTGATTGCATCTCGAACACTTTCACTCAGCTGGATCCTGCGATCTTTTGAGATTTTTATTCGCCCCGCCCGGACCATGCGAATGCCGACCTGAAGCTGGAATAGCTCTTCAAAGATCAGCCGCTTGTGCGCGGGTGAGACTCCGCGATTGAGCGCCTCGAGGGCCCTGGCACGGTCCGTCGCCGATGCGGCGCGCAGCTCGGGAAAATGCACCCGCGCCAAGGCCTCATTTCGGGGCAGCAAACGGTACTTCTTGCGCACGTAGGACGGTAGCGGATCGCTTATGTCCCGAGGCAGGTTCGATACGATATTGTGCATGATCTGACGCAGCGCCCGCCCTCTAGTATCGCCAAGTCTTCGGTAAATCGGCACCACGCGGCCCGTGTGAACCGACTCCTTTCCCTCATCTTCGACAATCTCACACTCGGGATTGATGAAGCAGAGAGACCCTCCGGAATAGCTGTCGCGCTTGACCTGGCCGTAAACGACCAGATTCAACTTTTCGCGAAAGACCTGACGCAGATAAGGCTGGTTGAAGAACTTGAGCCTTATTCTCCCCTTGTCATCGCCCACCAGCATTTCGAAGACTGACATCCCGCCTCGGCGAATCAGATGATTGCCCACGCTGAGAATGCGTCCGCGCGTGAGAATCCACTCTCCGTCGCGAAGCATGCTGAGCGAGCGATACTCGGAGCGATCCTCGTAACGGAGCGGCGAATGATTCAGCAAATCTGCCACTGTTTGGATCTGGAGGGCCAAGAGTTGTTCCGCTCGCCGGGGCCCAATACCTTTTATGTATTGGACCGGAGTATCAAGGCGCAATATCCCCGGAGCCGGCTCTGCTCGAAAGGTCGGCATGGCACGCATTATGCCAGATTCACAGCCGAACAAAATCAACCACGAAGACGCAAAGACACGAAGAAACGCTAAGAATCTTTCAGCCGCTTTGTTATATTTTGGCGCGATGCGATTCGGTATCAGCGTCTGCCGGGCGGTTTTATTCCTTCTCCTGATCCTGTCTATCGGCGCCTGCGCCGCCAGGTCGATCAATAAGAAAATGGCTCACGATCTGATTGTTTCGTTACCCGAAGGGGTCTTCGACAAGGACGATATATCGATCCATTCGGTAAGCCAGACCGGAGCAAATCACGCAATTGCGGTGGCAGGGGTTCGGGTCGCCTTCAAGCTGGAGAGGATACAGGGAAATTGGGTGATTCAGGAAGTGCGTTTAGGCAACGGCGAGTGGGTGAAACTCGACAGTGTGCTACGGGCACTCGATCAAGTGAAAAGCGCGGATACGCAAAAGCTTCTGGAGCAGGTCGCCGCAGCAGCCGAAAAATACCGGACCAAGAACGGCATCCTGCCCGAGTTCACCGACTACATTTCGCTGTCGAATTCACTGAATCCCGATTATATGACTTCACTGATTCGAGAGGACGCCTGGCGGCGTCCCCTGGCGGCTTACAGGCTGGGGCCCAAGGCCCTGCGTCTGGTCTCGGCCGGACCCGATGGCAAGCTGGGCTCTTCGGATGATATCGAGCTGCGAAGAACGTTCGAATGACGATTGAACTCAACCACTGACAGTTAAAAACCCGGTCGTCATTCTTCAATCGTCCAATCGTCAATCGTAAATCGTCAATCCTTGGCGGCCTTTTCTTTCTTGGTCCGTTTGGCTTCGGGTTCTTTGGATGGGGCGGCTGCCTTCTTCTTAGCCTTCTTTTTCCCCTTTTCATCCTCGGCCTTGTCGGATTTGAACTCGCTTCCGAGCAGCTCGAGGATCGCCATCGAAGCCCCATCCCCCTGACGAAACCCCAGTCGAATAATCCGAGTGTAGCCGCCGTTGCGCTGGGCGAAACGCGGGGCCAGTATTTCAAACAACTTGGTGACGACCGCGGTGTCTTTGATGAACGCCAGGGCTTGACGCCGGGCATGGAGCGACTCACGCTTGCCCAGTGTAATCATCCGTTCGGCGATCGGGCGCAGCTCTTTGGCCTTGGGCAGAGTGGTGCGGATGCGCTCCTTGTCGAGAAAGGAGGTCACCATGTTGCGAAACATCGCCCTACGATGGGCGGTTTTTCGTCCCAGCTTCCTCCCGGCAACCCGGTGTCTCATAAATCCCCTTCGCCGTTCATTCGCTCGCGGTTTTTCCCGGCGTCTCTATTCGGCCTTGGAGGGCGGCATCGGTCGCCCATCGTCGCTCAGCTTCATCCCGAACGACAGACCCATTTCAGAGAGAATCTCTTTGATCTCGTTCAGAGACTTGCGACCGAAGTTTTTGGTCTTCAGCATCTCGGCTTCGGTTTTCTGCACCAACTGACCGATGGTTTTGATGTCCGCATTCTTCAGGCAGTTGTAGGATCTTACTGAAAGCTCCAGCTCTTCGACGGAACGTTTGAGGTTGTCATACATGCGCTCGGCTTCGCGATCGACCTCTTCTTCCTGTTCTTCGGGTTGTTCCTCGAAGTTAATAAAAATAAACATGTGATCTTTGACGATCTTGGCGGCCTGGGCGATCGCGTCCTGCGGAATGATGCACCCATTCGTCCAGACGTCGAGTACCAGTTTGTCGTAGTCCGTCGTCTGACCCAGGCGCGCGGCTTCTACTGTATAATTTACGCGCTTTATAGGGGAATGGACGCTGTCGAGAGGAATGTAACCGATTGGCAGGTCTTCTTCGAAGTTTTCGTCCGCCTGCACATATCCACGCCCGTTCCTGATGCGCATCTCGATCTTGAGTTTCCCCCCTTCGCCGATCGTGGCTATATGGACGTTGGGATCCAGAATCTCGATGTCCGGGTCCGGGGTGATATTGCCAGACTTCACCTCGCCCGGCTGTTCGGCATCGAGAAAGATTGTCTTGGCATGGTCCACGTGGAGCTTGAGCGGGATTTGCTTCAAGTTCATGATGATGTTTGTAGCATCCTCGGTTACGTTGGGAATCGGGGTGAACTCGTGCAGCACCCCTTCAATCTTGACCGCTGTGATGGCCGCTCCTTCGATCGACGAAAGCAGCACGCGGCGCAGGGCATTGCCGATCGTGGTGCCAAAACCCCTTTCAAAGGGCTGAGCGAAAAAATGACCGTATGTGGGGCTCAGCGTTTCCAGTTCACAGATTAACCTTTTTGGCTTTTGAAAACCCTTACTCATATTTCTCTTTCTCCCCTTCAGGTGCCAAGGATTCGGGCGTCAGGCATATCAGGCTAGACGTTGGTAGTACCTGACACACGTCTCCCAAAGACTGGACACCGGTTTTTTCACTTTGAATAGAGTTCGACAATGAGCTGCTCGTCGATAGGCATCTGGACATCATCTCGCCGTGGCAAGGAGGCCACCGTGCCTTTGAGGTTGTCCGCATCAAGCTGAAGCCATGCCGGAACCCCACCGCGCCCGCTCACGGAGGCCACTGAATCGAGGATTTGCTGCATCTTCCTGGCCGGCTCCCCCAGCGTAATGACGTCCCCGGCGTTGACCTGGTAGGAGGGAATGTCTACCTTCCTATCGTTGACCCGGACGTGGCCGTGGGTGACCAGCTGCTTGCCTTGATCGCGCGAAGTGGCAAATCCAAGGCGGCATACGACGTTGTCGAGACGACGTTCCAGGCTAAGGAGCAGAGTTTCACCCGTAATCCCTTTTTTCTTCTCAGCCTTGCTGAAGTAGTTGGAAAACTGATTCTCCAGCACACGATAGATGCGTTTTACCTTCTGTTTTTCGCGCAATTGCACGCCATAACCGGCGGCGGTTTTGGGGCGATGGTCCCGCCCATGCTGACCCGGAGGCCAGTTGCGTTTTTCAATGGCGCAGGTGTCTTTGAAGCATCGGTCCCCTTTCAGGAAGAGCTTCATCCCTTCCCGCCGGCACAAACGGCACTTAGCTCCACGATATCTTGCCAAATCACTTCTCCTCTTGGAGGCTTTTCATCCTCAGCGGTCTTCGTGATCACCATTAACCACGAAAGCGCAAAGACGCCAAAGGACTGGTGTTACACTCGCCGGCGCTTTGGAGGGCGGCAGCCGTTGTGCGGGATCGGTGTAATGTCCCGGATAGACTTCACCTCCAGTCCGGCTGCTTGCAGCGCGCGAATGGCAGATTCACGACCCGCTCCGGGACCCTTGAGATGCACCTGCAACGAACGCATCCCGTATTCCCGGGCTGCGTTGGCCGCCTTGGCCGCAGCCTGCTGCGCCGCGAACGGCGTTCCCTTGCGCGATCCTTTGAAGCCTACCGCGCCTGAGCTGCAGTTGGCCAGGAGGTTACCCTCGAGGTCGGTGATAGTGATGATTGTGTTATTGAAGGTAGCGAGGATGTGGGCGATCCCTGCCGGGATATTCACTTTCTCGCGCTTTTTACCCACCTTCTTCTTACCTGTTTTTTTCAGCTTCTCCGCCATTCTCCTCCCTCCTTGCGCACCTGGAACCAAGTAGTGCTACTTTTTGCCGACAATCCGGCGCGGACCCTTGCGCGTCCGGGCGTTGGTACGACTCCGCTGTCCCCGGACCGGAAGTCCGCGTCGGTGGCGCAACCCGCGGTAGCATCCGATTTCCATGAGACGCTTGATATCCATGGAGACCGATTTGCGCAGGTCGCCTTCGACCATGCCTTCTCTCTGAATTATGTTGCGAATCCGGACCGTCTCATCTTCCGTGAGGTTTTTTACTTTAGTCTCCAAGGAGACCTTTGCCTCCTGGCAGATCTTGGTTGCGCGGCTCTTACCAATTCCAAAAATATAGGTAAGGGCGATCTGCGCCCGCTTGTTGAGCGGCAAATCCACTCCCGCGATTCTAGCCAAACCTAACCTCCCCTTTTCGTCCTTTCGATACCCATGGCTCCTACGGGCACATCAGACAAAAGAGACTCTTACCCCTGCCTCTGTTTATGCTTAGGGTTGGCGCACCGAATATGAACCACGCCCTTCCGGCGAACCACCTTGCACTTGTTACACATTTTCTTGACTGATGCTCTTACCTTCATGAATGTTTCTACTTTCCACTGCATGTCCTTGCGTCTCAGGAGCCGCAAGGAGCGAATGAACAATCCAGGCGCTACTTATAGCGATAGACGATCCGGCCGCGGGAGAGATCGTAAGGAGAAAGTTCGACCAGGATCTTGTCACCGGGGAGAATGCGAATGAAGTTCTTGCGCATCTTTCCCGAAATGTGCGCCAAAACCACGTGCTTATTCTCGAGCTCAACCCTGAACATGGCATTGGGAAGCGTTTCCACAACGGTCCCAACAACTTCAATGGCTTCCTCTTTCGGCATATTAGGCGCGGCCCTGGAACCCTTACGCTACGGTGGAATGTCGATCGGACTTCCGTCCGAGGAGTCCCGTCATGGCTCGGTAGATCTTATCCACCGGTCTTTCGCCGTCGACTTCGACGTAGAATCCCCGTGACTGATAGTACTGAATCAGCGGCTCGGTCGCCTCGTGGTAAACCTGAAGCCGTTCCTCGACGATAGAGGCGGAATCGTCCTTTCGATGGACGAGAAGGGAATCGCATTCGTCGCAACGACTCCTGCCTGAACTCGGCCCCGACACGCCACTGAAAATCTTTGCGCACCTGGGACAGGTCCAGCGCCTGGCCAGTCGGTCGAGGAGAATGTCGTTGCGGACTCGAATGCCGATGGCAAGAATCTTCAGTTCTTTGTTGTCGACTATCCGCTTCAGAAACTCCGCCTGGTGAATGGTACGCGGGTAGCCGTCGAGTATGAATCCGCGGACGCAGTCTTTGCGTTTCACGCGGGCTTTGACGATGGCATCCACAAGGCCGTCGGGAACGAGCTCTCCCGCCTCCATGTAATGCCGAGCCTTCTTCCCAAGTACCGTCTCTTTTCTCACCGCCTCTCGCAGCATATCGCCCGTAGAGATGCGGGGATAGTTGTAGCGGGCGCCCAGCTTTCGAGCCTGGGTCCCCTTGCCAGCCCCAGGCGGTCCCAGCAGAATGATCGCCATCCTACCGATACTGCCGTTGATCGACTGCAGATTACGCATGGCGGACGGCGGATATTTCTTGAGTCGCATCGTTCTGGTGTGCAGCATGATTTTCCTAAACCTAACCTTCAATCCCGAATCCAAAATCCGCAATCGACATCATCCTCTGCGTCCCCGAATTCTCCCCTTCTTCAGGAAGCCGTCATAGTGGCGCATGATCAGCTGCGACTCAATTTGCTGGACAGTATCCATCGCTACACCCACAACGATGAGGAGCGAGGTTCCGCCGAAGTAAAAGGTCACGCCCAGACCGGTCGTGATCCAGGACATACCCACGGAGTTTAAAAAATCGTCGATTGGAGGCCCGATCAACGGAATGGGCTGAATCTTGAACCCTGTGATTAGAAACTCCGGCAAGAGGCAGACCAGAACCAGATAGACTGCGCCGGCTGCCGTGAGGCGGCTCAGGATGCGATCGATGTGCTCGGCGGTTCGTTTTCCCGGCCGAATCCCGGGGATGTAGCCGCCGTATTTTCGAATGTTGTCGGCCACCTCCATCGGATTGAATATGATGCTCACATAGAAGAAGGCGAAGAACATGATGCCCGAAATATACAGAAGGTTATACAGGGGCATCCCCTGAGCCAGCTGTCCCGACAGGCCCTTCATGAACGTGTTCGGAAAAACCACCCCCAGGGTCGAGGGAATAGACACGATGGAGGCGGCGAATATGACTGGAATGACGCCGCCGGAGTTGACCCGGAGCGGAAGATGGGTCGCCTGCCCGCCGTAAACGCGTCGTCCGACAACGCGCTTGGCGTACTGCACCGGGATTTTCCTTTGCCCGCGTTCGACGAACACGATGGCGGCCACCGTGGCCACCATCCCTACGACTAGAATCGCCACAGTAAAAATCGACCAGGTGCGCTGCTGGACGTTCACGTAGATTTCATATATCGCCCCGGGCAACCCCGACACGATACCCGCAAATATGATCAGGCTTATTCCATTGCCGATTCCACGCTCGGTGATCTGCTCACCGATCCACATGATGAATGCGGTCCCGGTCGTGAGGGTAATCATCACCATGAAGCGGAAGGCCCACCCGGGATCCTCGACAATCTGTGGACCCGTCGGCGCCGGAGGACCGTTCCAGCGTGATGGCGGTCATGAAAGCCTGAAACATCGTTAACACGACCGTCAAGTACCGGGTATATTGGGTTATCTTCTTGCGGCCCAGTTCTCCTTCCTTGGAAAGCTTCTCCAGATAAGGAACCACCACGGTGGCAAGCTGCAGGATGATCGAGGCCGTGATGTAGGGCATGATCCCCAGAGCAAAAATGCTGAACCTCCGGAGGTTTCCGCCCGAGAAAATATCCAGAAAGCTGAAGATGGTTCCCGCCTGGCTTTGGAAAAGCTGCTCCAGCGCCGCATGATTGATTCCAGGCGTCGGGATAAAGGCGCCCACGCGATATACGGCCAGGAGCCCCAGCATGAAAAGAACCCGATTCCTCAGGTCCGGGATGCTAAAGATATTCTTGAGGGAGCTTAGGATAGGACTTCGTTCTTCTGGCATCGTTTTACCGAACAGGGACAATCGAATTATGCGACTATGACTTCGATTGTGCCTCCCGCGCTTTGAATCTTCTCGGCTGCGCCCTTGCTGAACTTGTGGGCGCGAACATTGACTGCATGCTTCAATTCACCGTTTCCCAGGATCTTGATCCCATCTCTCAGCTTCTTGACGATCCCCTTCTCCAGAAGCGTCTCAGGCGCCACGCTAGCTCCAGGCTCGAACTGCGAAAGAGTGTCAAGATTGACTATGGTGTATTCCTTGCGGAAGACATTGTTGAACCCGCGCTTTGGCAAGCGGCGATGCAAGGGCATCTGTCCCCCTTCAAAGCCGGGACGAATCGACGATCCTGATCGAGACTTCTGCCCCTTGTAACCCCGGGTAGACGTCTTGCCATGTCCGCTCCCGATCCCGCGACCGACCCTCTTGTTCTTGCGATTGGCCCCTTTGGCAGGCGCCAGCGTGTTAAGCGTAAGTGCCATAGCCTTCACCTAATCAGACCCGAGGATGGTTACCAAATGCGGGATCCGGGCTACCATACCGCGGATCGCGGGCGTGTCAACACGCGTCACGACCTGGTTGAGCCGCTTGAAACCGAGACTTTTGACAATCAGCTTATGCTTCCGAGGCGTCGCGATGGCACTCCGGTAGTATTTGATCCGGATACCGGCGTTCGCGCCCTCGGTGGTTTTTGTTTTCGCTGCCATCATTTTTCCTGGGACGGCCCCCACTCCCCTAACAAATGCGACGTTTCCTACCCGATTGCCTCAGCGGCCAGCGCGGGGTTGTTTCCCCCTAAAGCGACTCGACCGACTTCCCGCGCAGCCTGGCGACCGACGTAGGTTCCTGCAATCTCCTCAACCCGTCGAAAGTAGCCTTTACAACGTTGTGCGGATTGGTACTCCCCAAAGACTTGGTCAGAATATTGGAAATGCCGGCGGACTGAACCACGGCCCGGACGGGCCCTCCGGCGATGACTCCCGTCCCCTCCGAAGCCGGCTTAAGCATGACTCTTCCGGCGCCGAAGCGCCCGACTATGGCGTGGGGAATGGTCCGTCCTTTGAGCGGGACCCTGATCAGGTTTTTCCGGGCCTGCTCGACGCCTTTCCGAATCGCCTGGGGAACTTCTTTCGCTTTTCCCATGCCATAACCAACCAGGCCGTTCTGATCGCCGACGACAACGAGAGCGCTGAAGCTCAGGTTCTTTCCCCCTTTTACGACCTTGGTGACGCGGTTTATGGAGACGACCTGATCTTTCAGTTCCATACCGCTTGCGTCAATTCTGTCCAAGCCTCTGTCCAAGCCTCCCCCTGTAACAGCTGACAATGTCTCCGGCCCGGCAGCCGTTACGTGTCCGCCGTCATCTCTGTTAGAACTTGAGTCCACCCTCACGAGCGGCCTCGGCCAGAGCCTTAACCCGCCCGTGATAGAGATATCCCCCGCGATCAAAGACCACCGATTCAATCCCTCTGGCTATGGCCCGCTGTGCAACCATTTTCCCGACCGCCTTGGCGGCCGCAACATTGCCCGCATGTGGCAGGCTGGAGCGTATCTCTTTGTCCAGCGTGGAAGCAGAGACAAGAGTCTTCCTCTCGAAGTCATCGACAACCTGAGCGTAAATGTGGTTCAGGCTTCGGTAGACGCAGAGGCGAGGCCTCCCGGAGTCTCCAAGTACCTTTCGGCGAATTCGTCGGTGAATCCTGGAGCGCTCCCGCGCGCGATCGAGCGGAGTAATCATCAGGCCCCCTTCTTCCCCACTTTCAGCCGCACAACCTCGTTGACGTAGCGAACTCCTTTTCCCTTGTAAGAATCCGGCGGGCGCAAGGCCCGGATGTCGGCGGCCACCTGTCCGACGAGCTGCTTGTCGGCTCCTGATATCGTCAGAGTTACCACGTAGTTCTGGATGGTCTTGGTCTGCTTGTCCACCTTCACCGAGATGCCCTCGGGTATAGGGAACTCGATCGGATGAGAGTACCCGAGGCTCATGGTTACCGACTTCGCTTTAGCGTCGGCCTTGTACCCGATACCCACCAAATCGAGCTCCTTGGTAAACCCCTGGGTGACCCCCAGGATATTATTGGCGGCCAGGGCACGCGCCAGTCCATGATAACCGGGAAAGGGCTTTTCGTCCGAGTCGCGATAAGCGATCAGCTCGTCCCCCTTCAGCTCAAACCGGATGCCATCAGGTATCGGGCTGGAGAGTTTGGCCTTCTTTCCTTCGACTTCGACCAAGCCGGTCTCGTATTTCAACTTTCACGCCAGCCGGAACCTTTATCGGCTTCTTGCCAATCCGTGACATAACGCCTCTTTAGCTGACCGCGCAGAGCACTTCCCCGCCCAGACCCTTTTCCTGAGCCTGCTTCCCGGTCAGAAGCCCCTGAGAGGTGGAGAGGATGCAGATTCCCATGCCCCCAAGCACTGCGGGAATCTCGGACTTGCGCGCGTAAACGCGGCAACCGGGGCGGCTCACGCGCGTGATCGAGCTTATTACGGGCCGCTTGCCGGAGGCGTAACTCAGGGTGACCTGAATGATGCCCTGCTTGTCGTCTCTCGCCTGGGTGTAATTGGCGACAAAACCTTCCTCTTTGAGAATCCTGACCATCTCGAGTTTCATTTTCGAAGACGGAATCTCCACCGTCTCGTGCTTTGCCACCAGGGCATTGCGTATGCGCGTCAAGAGATCGGAAACGGGATCAGTCATTGTTCATCCATCCTGTTTTTCAGTTTCTCAGTGGTCGGTGACCGGGTGGGCCGCAACCCTCCGACGATCTTTTCCCCTCTGATCATTGGCCTCTGCCAACTACCAACTCGACTTGGTCACTCCCGGGATTTCGCCACTCAAGGCCAGATTGCGGAAGCATATCCGGCAGAGCTGGAACTTCCTATAGTATCCTCGAGGACGGCCACAGCGCTGGCAGCGGTTATAGCGGCGCGAAGCAAACTTCGGCTCGCGCTTCGCTTTTGCGATCATGCTTGTCTTTGCCACGAACACCCCATTTCGATTGACGATTGTACGATTGACGATTGACGATTATCTCGAGACAATCCTCAATCGTCAATCGTCAATCGTCAATCCTATTGTCCTTTTTTCGCGAAAGGCATCCCCAGAAGCTTTAAGAGTTCATACGCCTCGTCATCCGACTTAGCCGTGGTCACGACCGTGATGTTCATTCCGCGCGCCTTGTCGGCTTTGCCGAAATCGATCTCGGGAAAGATAAGCTGATCCCGAAGCCCCAGAGTGTAGTTCCCGCGCCCATCGAACGAGCGAAGGGAGACGCCACGGAAATCGCGGACCCGCGGAAGGGCTATGTTTACCAGACGATCCATGAACTCATACATACGGTCGCCACGCAACGTGACGGTCACGCCAATCGGCATTCCCTGCCGGAGTTTGAACGCCGCAATTGACTTCTTGGCCTTAGTGACGATCGGGCGCTGCCCGGTGATAACCGACAGCTCTTCAGCGGCGACGTCAAGCACTTTGGCATTGGCTATAGCCTCGCCCAACCCCATATTGACGTTGACCTTCACCATCCTCGGCACCGCCATCACGTTCTTGTACCCGAATTGCTTCATGAGCGCGGGTAAAGCATCCGTCTTGTAAAATTCCCTTAATCTACTCATGCCGCACGCCTATTCATCCAAGAGTTCATCGCAGTTCTTGCAGACTCGAACTTTGCGACCGTCCTGTATTGTTGTATGAGCAATGCGCGTGCGTTTATTGCAGCGCTTACAGACGACCATCAGATTGGACAGATGAATCGAGGATTCCTTCGGCAGGATTCCCCCCTTTACATTTCGCTGCGGATTGGCCCGCGTGTGCTTCTGAATGAAATTCAACCCCTCGACGATGGCACGGTCTTTGTCGCGGAAAACCCTCAAGACCTTTCCGATCTTGCCGCGCTCCTTGCCGGCAAGAATGAATACCTGGTCGTTTTTCTTAACATGGATTTTGGGCATCCGTTCCAGTCCTCGCTGCAACTACAAGACTTCAGGAGCCAGGGACACGATCTTCAAAAACTCCTTTTCGCGAAGCTCGCGGCTCACCGGTCCGAAGACTCGAGTCCCAATAGGTTCCTTTTGATCGTTGATCAAGACGGCCGCGTTATCGTCGAAGCGAATGTAGGTGCCGTCTTTTCGGCGGTACTCCTTTCGAGTCCGTACCACTACAGCCTTTACCACATCTCCCTTCTTGACAGTCCCGTCCGGAGACGCCTCTTTCACGTTAGCGGTGATGATATCGCCAAGACGCGCTATGAGTCCCACCTGGTTTCCCAATGGCAAGATGCACGAGATTCTCCGGGCGCCCGAGTTGTCCGCCACGTCGAGTATGGTTCTCATCTGAATCATAACAACCCTCGCCCGATTGACGATTGACGATTGACGATTGACGATTTAAAACATTGTGAATCCTTCTCTTCGAGATCCAATCCTTCCTGTCGAGATTCTCAATCTGTCAATCGTCAATCGTCAATCGTCAATCGTTCATTTGGTTTTCACCAGGACCTCGGCAACCCGCCACCGCTTCCTGGCGCTTAGCGGCCGCGTCTCGATGATCCTCACGCGGTCGCCGACCTGGCACGAATTATTCTCATCATGCGCCAGAAACCTGGATGTTCTCCGCAAGGTCTTCTTGTACAGGGGATGCTTAACAAGCCTGTCAACCGCCACCGTAACCGTCTTCTGCATGGCACTACTGGTGACCACCCCTACCTGACTCTTACGAACTCCCCTTTTAACCTGCTCCTCGCTCATCAAGTACCCCACAGCCGATCTCGATTGACGATTTACGATTGACGATTGACTTCTCTTTCTCTCAAGATCGTCAGAATTCGAGCGATATCCCGGCGAACGCCCCGCATGCGGCCGGCGCTCTCCACTTGACCCGTCGCCGCCTGGAAACGAAGCTTGAAAAGCTGCTCCCGAAGTTCTGACTCCTCTTGGGTCAGGTCCTCCTTCGACAGATCTCGCAGTTTGGAGGCTTTCACGCGCTCTCCTTACCGAACCGGGCCACAAACTTGGCTTTCACGGATAGTTTGTTAGCGGCCAGCCGCATCGCTTCCTGGGCCACCTGCTCGGTTACGCCTTCCATTTCGTAGATGATCTTGCCAGGCCGCACAACCGCGACCCAGCCTTCCGGAGCTCCCTTCCCCTTGCCCATACGGGTTTCAGCCGGTTTCTTGGTAATCGGTTTATCAGGGAAAATCCTGATCCATATCTTCCCGCCGCGCTTTATGAACCGGGTAATCGCCACGCGTCCAGCCTCAATCTGCCGGTCCGTGACCCAACCCGGTTCCAGGGCCTTGAGACCGTAATCGCCGAAAGTGACGTCAGAGCCTCGCCAGGCCTTTCCACGCCGGCGTCCCTTCTGCTGCTTTCGGTATTTGACTTTCTTGGGCATCAACATGAACGATGACTCCTGGCCTCAGCTAACGCGGACGCTCCATCTTCTGCATCTCGAAAACCTCGCCCTTATAGATCCAGACCTTGACACCGATAACGCCGTAAGTCGTAAAGGCCTGGGCGAAGCCGTAATCGATGTCAGCCCGCAGCGTGTGCAACGGGAGCTGACCGTGAAGGTACCACTCGGATCGGGCGATTTCGGCGCCATTCAGGCGGCCCGCAGTCCTGACCTTGATGCCCTTGGCCCCGAAACGCAGCGTGCTGTCTACCGCGCGCCGCATGGCTCGCCGGAAAGCGATGCGCTTTTCGAGCTGCTGGGCAATTCCCTCAGACACCAGTTGGGCATCCAATTCCGGTTTGTTCACTTCCTGGATTTTTAGATTGATGTCCCGCCCCGTGAGTGTCTGCAGGTCCTTCTTAAGCTTTTCAATCTCCGTCCCCTTCTTCCCCACGATGATGCCGGGGCGGGAGGTGAAGACAATGATCGTCAGTTTGTTAGCTGCGCGCTCGACTTCGACCCGGGAAATTCCCGCATGAGCGAACTTCTTCTTGAGCATTACCTTCAGGTTGAGATCCTCGTGGAGCAGGGCGCCGTAGTCCTTCCGCGCAAACCAGCGCGAGCGCCAGGTTCGGTTAATCCCCAGCCTGAAACCGTACGGGTGAACTTTCTGACCCACGCTGAGACCTCCTCTATTCCTCTTCGCCTTTTATCCGAATCGTAATGTGCTTGTACCTTCGCTGTTCCCGGTACGCGCGACCCATGGGCGCCGGACGCACTCTGCGACGCCACTTCGTCGGCCCCGTGTCCACAACGGCGCGCTCCACAACGAACCGGTCGATGTCAGCCCCGGCAAACTTCTCGTGCGCATTAGCCACGGCCGAAAGCAGCACTTTCTCGATCGAGCGGGTAGCCCTCTTCTTCGTGAAGCGCAGGATCCCAAGCGCTTCTTGCACGTTCTTCCCGCGAATAAGGTCGATCACCAGTCGAGCCTTCTGCGGCGATCCTCGAATGAACCGTCCCTTCGCTATTGATTCCATATAGCTCACTCGATTGACGATTGACGATCATCTTGGTTTTTCAATCGTCAATCGTCAATCGTAAATCGTCAATCGTTAAGCGGGCGGCGGTTTAACTGCCGTCGCTCTCTCCGCTACCCTCGTGGTATGCCCCTTGAAAATTCGCGTGGGAGCAAACTCGCCGAGCTTGTGGCTGACCATGTTCTCAGAGATGTAAATGGGAATGAACTTCTTCCCATTGTGCACCGCGATAGTGTGGCCCACCATTTCCGGCGTGATGGTTGAGCGCCGGGACCAGGTCTTGATCACGGTCCGGCTGCCGCTGCTGCCCACACCCCGCACTTTCTTCAGGAGGTGCTCATCGATAAATGGGCCTTTTTTGACCGACCTCGCCATCGAACAGTCCTCCTACTTCCTGCCGCGGCGCTTGATGATAAAGCGCTGAGTGCGTTTGTTGTTTCTGGTCTTGAATCCTTTTGTCGGCAAACCCCAGGGGCTCACCGGGTGACGCCCTCCGGAGGTCTTTCCTTCGCCCCCTCCATGAGGATGGTCGATCGGGTTCATCGCCACGCCCCGAACCGTGGGACGTTTTCCCAGCCAGCGGGAGCGTCCTGCCTTCCCCACCGAAATATTCTCGTGATCGAGGTTTCCAACCTGACCGATCGTGGCGTAACACTCGAGGTGGACCATCCGCGTTTCTCCGGAAGGCGCCTTGATCTGGGCGTAACCACTCTCTTTGGCCAGAAGCTGCGCGGCTCCCCCGGCGGCGCGAACCATTTGGCCCCCCTTGCCCTGCTTGAGTTCCACGTTGTGGATCATAGTGCCGAGAGGAATATTCTTGAGGGGCAAGGCATTGCCTGTCAGGATGTCCGCCCCCTCGCCTGCGATAACGGTTGACCCGACGGCCAGACCGTCCGGGGCCAGGATATACCGCTTCTCTCCGTCGGCGTAGGACAGCAGAGCTATTCGAGCCGACCGGTTTGGATCATATTCGAGGGCAATGACCTTGGCCGGAATATTTCGCTTGTCCCTGCGAAAGTCGATCAAGCGAAATAGCTTCTTGTGCCCGCCACCGCGATGCCTTACCGTCAAATGCCCTTTGTTATTGCGTCCGGAGATCCTTCGCTTGGGGCGCGTGAGGCGCTTGAGCGGGCGTTCCTCCGACAGCCCCTCGCTGGCGAGCGTGGTCCGGAACCGGAGTGCGGGCGTTGTCGGCCGGTATGTTTTTATAGCCATAGCTCTGTTAGCCTGGTAAGGAAATTCGGTGACAGGCACCAAATTTCTTCAATCGTTAAAACGCCTCCGAGAACTCGATCATCTTCTGGTCTTTCTCGAGGGTGACGTAGGCCTTCTTCCAATCGGGCCTGCGGCCCTTGAAGCGGCCTTGCCGCCTGATCTTGCCGTGGAAGGTTGCCGTCCTGACACTATCGACCTTGACCTTGAAAATACGCTCCACCGCGTCTTTTATTTCCAGCTTGGTGGCATCGCGTGCCACGCGAAAAGTCAGCGTGTGAAGCTTGTCCTTCACGAAGGTGCTCTTCTCGGTGATCACGGGTGCCTTCAAGACCTCGTGCGCTCGGCTCATCGGGTCAGCGCCTCCTGCACCTTCAGAATCGAGCCCCTGGAAAACAGCAGGAGCTGGTGATTCACTACGTCGTGGATATTGACCGCCGCGGCAAGGACCACCTTGACGTCAGGCAGATTGCGGGAACCCAGCCTGAGGTTGCGATTGTCGTCAGAATCAACGATCAGGATTTTGCCGGTCCCGCCCAGATTACGCAGTACCTTCAGAAAGTCCTTCGTCTTATGACTCTCGAGCGTGAAGCCATCGACGACCGTAAGGGAGTTTTCCCCCAGCTTGGCCGAAAGCGCAGAGCAGAGCGCCCCTCGAAGTTTCTTTCTAGGGAAGCGATAGGAATAGTCGCGAGGCTGCGGACCGTGCACCGTCCCGCCATGACGCCACAGTGGGCTTCGGATACTTCCAATTCGGGCGCGGCCGGTCCCCTTCTGGCGCCAGAGCTTTTTCCCGCTGCCGCTGACGACACCCCGGGTTTTGGTCGCCGCCGTGCCACTTCGTTTTGAGTCTTCGTAGTGCTTTACCGCTTCCCAAATCAGGGGAAGGTTAAGCACGGCCGCGAAGACTTCGTCCGAGAGCTCCAATTTCCCGACCACTTCATTGCCCAGATTTTTTACTTCAACTTCAGCCATTTCGTATACCCGAATCGATCTCGGATTGCCGATTGCGAGAGTGAGATCGTGGTTTTTTCAATCCGCAATCCGCAATCTGCAATCGATCAGGCCTTCTTCACAATTACGTAGCCGCCGTTGCGCCCCGGAACCGCTCCGGTGACAAGCAGGAGATTATCCTGGTCCAGGACACGCACAATCTTGAGGTTCTGGACCGTCACGCGCTCATTCCCCATATGCCCCGCCGCCCGCATCCCGGGAAGCACGCGACTGGGAAAAGCCGACGCCCCGATCGAGCCAGGGGCTCGATGAAACATGGAGCCATGGGTAGCCGCCCCGCCGCGGAAGTGGTGGCGCTTGACCACCCCGGCAAATCCGCGCCCCTTGCTGGTCCCGACGACGTCGACGCGGTCTTCGGCTCGGAAAACCTGATTGACCAGCACCTGGTCTCCAACCTTCACCGGCTCTGGAGCATCTTCAAAGCTGAATTCCCGCAACAGGCGAACGGGAGGCACGCCGGCCTTCTTGAAGTGGCCGGCTCGCGGCTTCTTGATCCGGCTAGGACGAACAAACTCGACCAGGCCCAGTTGCACCGCATCGTAGCCATCGGTCTCTTTGAGCTTCTTCTGAACCACGACGCAGGGACCCGCCTTGATAACGGTGACCGGTATGACCACGCCGTTCTCGTCGAACACCTGAGTCATCCCAACCTTGATCCCAATCAAGCCATCAACCATCGTTTCTCCCCCACTGCCCACTGCCTACGGTTTCATTTGTGCTCGGTGCCGAAGGCCTTGATTTCGACATCGATAGCCGCAGGAAGATCCAGTTTCATCAAAGCGTCTACAGTTTGCGGAGTGGGTTCGAGAATGTCTACCAGTCGTTTGTGGGTGCGAATCTCGAACTGTTCCCGTGACTTCTTGTCCACATGCGGCGAACGCAGAACACAGAATTTGTTCTTTATCGTGGGCAGAGGAATCGGCCCCGAGACTCGGGATCCGGTGCGCTTGGCGATCTCGACGATTTCCGAAGTAGACTGATCCAGCACCCTGTGATCGTACGCTTTGAGCCTGATCCTGATCTTTTCATTCAGCATAGTTGTCCTGGCCCGTTCCGTTTCCCGGTCGGGAATCAACGTCGACAATTACTCAACAATCTCGGCGATGGTGCCGGCGCCTACCGTCTTTCCCCCTTCGCGGATCGCAAACCGCAATCCTTTCTCCATCGCTATCGGCGTGATCAGATTGATCGACAGCGCCACGTTGTCTCCCGGCATCACCATCTCCGTCCCCGCCGGTAACTCCGCCACCCCGGTCACGTCCGTCGTCCGGAAGTAAAACTGAGGCCGGTATCCGTTGAAAAACGGCGTGTGCCTCCCGCCTTCTTCCTTCGCCAGTATGTACACCTGCGCCTTGAAATGCGTGTGCGGCGTGATGCTCCCCGGCGCCGCTATCACCTGACCCCGCTCCACTTCCTTCTTCTCCGTCCCTCGCAGCAGCAACCCTACGTTGTCCCCCGCGATCCCTTCATCCAGCAACTTCTTGAACATCTCCACCCCGGTCACCACTCGCTTCACCGTCGGCCGCATCCCTACGATCTCTATCTCCTCCCCTACCTTCACCTTCCCTCGCTCCACTCGCCCCGTCGCTACCGTCCCTCGTCCCGATATGGTAAATATGTCCTCAACCGGCATCAAAAACGCCTTCTCCATATCCCGCTGCGGTATCGGTATGTAACTGTCCACCGCATCCATCAACTCGACGATCTGCTTCTCCCCCTCCGCATCCCCCTCCAGCGCCTTCAACGCGCTCCCGCGCACCACCGGTATGTCGTCCCCAGGAAACTCGTAATTCGTCAATAACTCCCTTACCTCCAACTCCACCAAATCCAGTAACTCCGGATCATCCACCATGTCGATCTTGTTCAGAAATACCACGATGAACGGTACCCCTACCTGCCGCGCCAGCAGTATGTGCTCCCGCGTCTGCGGCATCGGCCCGTCCGCCGCCGATACCACCAGTATCGCCCCGTCCATCTGCGCCGCCCCGGTGATCATGTTCTTGATGTAGTCCGCATGCCCAGGACAATCCACGTGCGCATAATGCCGCTTCGCCGTCTGATACTCCACGTGCGCCGTCGCTATCGTTATCCCTCGCTCCCTCTCCTCCGGCGCATTGTCGATCGAATCAAACGTCCGCACCGATACCTTCGGATCCCGCTTGTTCAGTACCTGCGTTATCGCCGCCGTCAACGTCGTCTTCCCGTGATCCACGTGCCCGATCGTCCCAACGTTCACGTGCGGCCTGCTCCGATCAAATTTCTCCTTCGCCATTGATGCCTCCCAGACTAAACCGGCAAGGGTTGCCGTTTGATGTCGCTTCCAAAACCTGAAGTGTCAAGACCTCGAAACACCCACCTGGTCGGTTTGTCAGCAGTCACTCAGAGACTCCCACTTCCTGACGCTTCGCATAACGGGCTAGCTGCTGACAAGTTTGCCGCGCACTTTCGCTATCACTTCTTCACTGATCGTCTTAGGCGCTTCATCATAATGGGAAAAGTGCATGGAGTAGGTGGCCCGCCCTTGAGTCATCGATCTCAAACCCGTGGAATAGCCGAACATTTCGGAAAGCGGAACCTTGCATTGGATGATGCTGGACCCCAGCCGTCCTTCCATTGACTCTACCCGCCCTCTGCGCGAGTTCAAATCACCGATAACGTCACCGGTGTACTCTTCAGGCACCACTACTTCCACCCTCATCATGGGCTCGAGAAGCACCGGGCGCGCGCGCTTGGCCGCATCTTTAAGAGCCATTGATCCGGCAATCTTGAACGCGATTTCCGAAGAGTCTACTTCGTGATACGAACCATCCACCAGCGTGACCTTGACGTCAACCATCTCGTATCCGGCGAGAATCCCGGATTCGAGGGCTTCCTCGATGCCATGCTCGACCGGCGCGATGTACTCCCTGGGAATGGCTCCGCCAACGATCTCATTCTCAAACTCAAATCCCTTCCCGGGCTCAAGCGGCTCGAGAACGATTTTCACGTGACCGTATTGACCGCGGCCGCCGGTTTGGCGGATGAATTTCCCCTCGGCCTCGGCTCTCTGGCGGATGGTTTCGCGGTAGGCCACCTGGGGTTTCCCAACGTTGGCAGCGACGCCGAATTCGCGCACCATGCGGTCGACCAGAATCTCCAGGTGGAGTTCACCCATGCCCGATATGATGGTTTGGCCCGTATCCTGATCCGTGTGCACCTTGAAAGTCGGATCTTCTCGAATCAATTTATCGAGGGCAAGGCCGAGCTTTTCTTGATCGGCTTTGGTTTTGGGCTCGATGGCTACGGAAATGACCGGGGCGGGAAATTCGATCGCTTCGAGGACAATGGGGCGCTGCTTGTCGCAAATAGTGTCGCCCGTGCTGACGTTCTTGAGTCCGACTGCGGCAGCGATGTCGCCGCAATAGACTTCCTTGATCTCCTCACGTTTGTTGGCATGCATCTTGAGCAGCCGGCCGATACGTTCCATCGAATCCCTGGTGGAATTGTAGACCGACGAACCCGACTTTAGCTGCCCGGAGTAGACCCGGAAAAAAGCCAGCTGGCCCACGAAGGGATCGGTCATGATCTTGAAGACCAGCCCGGAGAAAGGCTCATCGTCGGAGACCTTTCGCACCGGAGGTTCCTTTCCGTTTTGCTTCACACCCGTCACCGGAGGTATGTCGAGCGGCGAAGGAAGGTATGCCACGATCGCGTCGAGCAGCTGCTGAATCCCTTTGTTCTTGAAGGCCGCTCCGCAAAGAACTGGCACAAACTTGAGGGCTACCGTTCCTTTGCGCAGCGCCGCTTGGATTTCTGACGGGGAGATTTCGGCGCCCGCGATGTATTTCTCCATCATGTGATCGTCTACGTCCGCTATGACCTCCAGCATCTGATCTCGATACCTGGCCGCTGTCTCCCGGTATCCCTCAGGGATTTCTTCGACTTCAAACTCGGCGCCCAGGGAGTAATCTCGAAAGACGATGGCCTTTCCACGGACGAGGTCGATGATGCCACGGAATTGATCTTCCGTGCCCAGGGGGAGCTGAACCGCCACCGGGGTCGCATGAAGCTTGCTTCGCATCATGTCCATGACCCGTTGGAAATCGGCCCCCGGCCGATCCATCTTGTTCACGAAACCGATCCGCGGGACGCGGTATTTGTCGGCCTGGCGCCATACCGTTTCGGATTGAGGCTCAACACCTTCGACGGCGCCAAAAAGAGCCACGGATCCATCCAGAACGCGCAGGCTACGCTCCACCTCGGCGGTGAAGTCGACGTGCCCCGGGGTATCGATGATGTTGATCCGGTGATCCCCCCAAAAGCAGGTGGTCGCAGCAGACGTGATGGTGATTCCGCGCTCCTGCTCCTGCTCCATCCAATCCATGACCGCGGTCCCCTCATGCACCTCGCCCAGTTTGTGGGTTATGCCTGTGTAATACAGGATTCTCTCGGTGGCGGTCGTCTTCCCCGCGTCGATGTGCGCCATGATCCCTATGTTGCGGGTTCTTTCCAGAGGTACTAAACGTCCCACTTCAACCACTCCATTCCTTGCGTTTCGGTTGCGTCCTTGCGGTTCAAGACAAGAAACGCTTCCGGTCACCACCGGTAGTGCGCAAAGGCCTTGTTCGCCTCCGCCATGCGATGCGTGTCTTCCTTCTTCTTGATCGCGCCGCCGCGATTATTTGAAGCGTCCATGATTTCCGACGCCAGCTTTTCGCGCATGGTCTTTTCACCCCTGCCTCGAGCATTGGCGATGATCCAGCGAATCGCCAGCGAGGTCCGGCGATCCTGCAGCCACTTCAATCGGGACCTGATACGTGGCGCCTCCGACGCGTCGCGATTTGACCTCGAGGACGGGCTTCACGGAGTCCAGCGCCTTTTTGAAGATCTTGACCGGATCTTCCTTGGAGCGATCCTTGATGACGTCAAGCGCGCCGTAAAATATATGCTCGGCAACGCTCTTCTCTCCCCTGGACATCATACAGTTCACAAATTTGGTGACCAGGGTGCTGCCGAATATCGGGTCCGGTAGAGCGTCTCGTTTCGGTACCTCTCTCCGCCTGGGCATGGTTACAGAAATCTCCAGCGATTAGGTAAGGTTCGTTCGGGGACTTCGCCCCGAACGAAGGCCCCTAGTGAACGAGAACATGCTGGTTTGAACGTTTCACTAAGCGCCTAAGGGCTTGCTCGTCAGTCTCTTTTGAAGCGACTGGGAGCGTCACACGCCAGCTTTCTGCTGTCCGCTTCCGAATTCTCGTGGTTCCGCTGGAAGCCGAAAGCGGCTCGATTGACAGGCACCGTTCTATGCTTTTTAGCCAACCCGGGTGATGCAATCAGGAAAGCGGTGCCTGTCACCGGATTCCGGACTGGGTATCAAGGGGTCTCCTCTGCCGGCAACGAGCCTCATCGGCAGTGGCGGTTACCGTCTGAAGAGTCTCGCAGGGTACCGAACCCCTCACTCGCGATAGCTGTATTGAAGGAGTGATTAGCTTTTGGGTCGCTTGGCACCGTACTTGGAGCGGGAATTCTTGCGCTCCTGAACTCCAACCGAGTCCAGGGTGCCCCGCACCACGTGGTAACGAACCCCAGGGAGATCCTTGACACGTCCACCGCGGATCAGCACGATGGAATGTTCCTGCAGGTTGTGCCCGATACCGGGAATATAAGTCGTGACCTCAATTCCATTCGTTAGCCGGACACGGGCAACTTTACGTAAAGCGGAGTTTGGTTTCTTGGGTGTTTGTGTGTACACCCGCGTGCATACCCCCCTGCGCTGCGGACTTCCCTGTAAAGCCGGACTCTTCGTCTTGTAGCGAATCTTCCTTCGACCAGATCGAACTAGCTGATTGAAAGTCGGCAAACCTTTCCTTCTCCTTGCCTACCAACCCAGAAAGAAGGCCATGACCTTACGGCCCATCAGCCTTCCTGGCACTCCAGCGAAAAACCGGACGACTATAGCAAAGCGGCCAAAGGGTGTCAAGGGAATAGACCCTCGGGCGGTGACAGATTTTTTCGCTCAATTCCAAATAGGATCGGTTAGTTAGAAGCAGCGAGGGGTGGTGAGACGCCCGCTTCCGGCTCCGGACCCCTGACGTCGCCACCCGAAGGGAAGCCAGGCACCGGACGTAAAGGAAGCCACTCAACCACCACGCCGGCCGGCGCTTCAGATTGCGTCTCGATCGAGAGTGGCTCGGTTTCTTTTGATCGCTGTGCCGGCGTCTCGAATCTGACGCTGGTCCGCCACGCGCGCGCCGTCGACCTGCGAGGGTGGGATCCTCATGTTGGACGGAAACCCTTATCTCTCACCGGGACCGGGCAATGACCGCTTGTGGTTGAACGTATACTCGCCGAGCAGACGCTCGCCGCCCGCTTCATCGAAAGCGACCAGGCGCGCGATCATTCTGTTTGAAGGCGCGGCCTTCGCGAATGTGATCGACTCCTGATAGGCAACGCTGCTTGCCCCGGCATGCACGGGAATGTCCGCCAGCCGGAACTGTTCGGCGCCGGACTCGTCACACATGCAGAGATCGACCCGTGCGGCCCCACTCAGATCGGCGGCAAGCCGTCCAATAAGAATGTCGTCTTCAGCGGTCACGGTGCATTCGACGCTACCTCCAGAGGGAGGAGCGTACTGACGGACACGCAAACCTTCCGCTGAAGCACGCTTCAAGAAGGCGTCGCTCACCACCATTCGCAGCGAGCCCTCGCGCGCCAGGTCGCGGATACCTTCGGCAAGCGCGATAACCTCCCTCAACCGCCCACCGCACCCGTCGCAGTTGAACAGATGCTCTTCGACGGTCACTTCGTCGTAACCTGTCAGGGCAGCGAGCCAGTAATCGGCCAGGACTGCCGCATCAATAGGATTGGAACAGTTCCTTCGGTCGACCC
The DNA here is from genome assembly GCA_963827655.1 of uncultured Acidobacteriota bacterium. GTDB lineage: Bacteria > Acidobacteriota > UBA6911 > UBA6911 > UBA6911 > CAWHCF01. The sequence continues at coordinate 294,287 of CAWHCF010000049.1, read as the reverse complement.
CTTTTCCAATGCTCATGCCGCACCTCCCATACACTGGCGTAACTGGTGGATCGCACGGTGGCGAATCACGCGCACATTGGCTTCAGAAATCCCCAGGAGGCTCGCGACGTCAGATCCCGTCTGCTCGTGGTAGAAAGTCATCACGACTACCGTGCGTTCCCGCTCTTTCAAACTCTGCACACATAGCCGGAGCCGGTCATGGTCGAGGCTCGGAACGGACAACTCGTCTGGTCTCACCAAATCCGCTCCAAACCGTTCAAGAAGGCGTTCCCTTCTTTGAACCCCTCGGCGCAGATCGAGCACCGTCATCCGGCACGTTCCCAGCACGAAGGATGCGAGCTTCTCCGGTTCTCGCAGACGGCCGGCCCGCAGAGCCTCGAGTGTCGTAATAAGAACCTGTTGCATCAGATCCTCCGATGCAGCTCGGTCTCTCAAGTGACGCAAACCATAGAGGCGAATGCGTGGAGCCATCCGGCGGACCAGTTCGCCCTCGGCGTTGGGATCGCCGGAGCCGATCTGGCGGACCAAGTCGGCATCGTTCAGCTCAGTTTCCATGAACACACATTTTATGTGTAACGTGCGGGCTGCTCGTTACACACCCTTGCTTGTTAAAAGGCACGACATCCATGTTCGGCGGTCCACCAACAACCAAGGAGAACTCATGAAAACAAGAACCGACGAAATCGCTGACGGTATTTTCCGCATTTCCACCTGCGTTTCTGGCATCACGCCGGATGGATTCACGTTCAATCAGTTCCTGATCAAGGCCGAAGAACCGCTGCTTTTCCACACCGGTCTTCGAGCGATGTTCCCCCTCGTTTCGGAGGCCGTTTCGAGAGTCGTTCCGATTGAAAGACTGCGGTGGATCACCTTCGGCCACGTGGAAGCCGACGAATGCGGCTCGATGAACCAATGGCTCGATGCCGCCCCAAGAGCCGAGGTTGCGCATGGCGCGATCGGTGTCATGGTTTCCCTCAACGACCTGGCGAACCGGCCGCCTCGGGCGCTCCAGGACGGCGAAATCATCGATCTCGGCGGGAAGCGAGTCCGTCACATCGATACTCCACATGTGCCTCACGCCTGGGAAGCGCGCGTCTTATTTGAGGAGACCACCCGTACGCTGCTTTGCGGGGATCTCTTCACTCATACCGGGGATGGAGCCGCGGTCACCACCCAGGACATCGTTGAACCGGCCCAGAAAACCGAGGAACTCTTTCGCGGGAGCTGCCTCACGCCAACCACCGGAGCGACCATCCGAAAGCTCGCCGATCTTTCTCCGAAGGCACTTGCCCTGATGCACGGATCATCTTTTAATGGCGATGCGGTTCGAGCCATTCACGACCTCGCCGATCTGTATGATGGCTGGTTCCGGGAAGCCTCACAAAATGGACAGCGGGCGGTTGAATAGACGGGTCAGAAGCTCCGACGGCGGCACGCCTGTTTTGCCGGCAAGGCGTTCATTGGGTGCTGGTCGCTAAACTCGGTGTGCTGCCGCCCGGCTGCGCCGGGAAAAAAGTAGCATAAGTATGCAAGGCTGACCATCGGCGCTTCCCTGGCTGAGTGAACCCGCCGGGTTCGAGGAGACGGGCCATGAAGCGAAGGCCACCACTGAGAAGCCGCCGGCAGCCCACTGGACCGATAGCGGGCGATTCTCCGGCTGATGGCTTCTATCGGCCAATCCGCCTCCCTCCGGCGCCTGGCCGGTGACATCCCCTCGCCTTCAACGGTTCGCTCTCATCCTCAGGCTTCTCCGGACTCCTCTCTTCGGGCCGCAAACCTCGAGCAGGTCCCAGATTTCTTCGCTCAATTCCAAATAGGACGGTTAGTTAGAAGCAGCAAGAGGTGCGGAAAGCACGGTCTTTGCTTGCCACCTCTCTGGTGAGCGCGGGCAGAAGCCGGCCCCGGACGCACAGACGCATCGAAAACGCTGACAATTATCAAGGAAGGAATCAGTGATGAACAAGGTGATCTTGATTGGGCGTCTCGGTAAGGATCCCAATGACCGCATGACGGGCGGAGGCACGAGAGTATCGAACTTCAGTCTGGCCACCAATCAGTTCCGGAACGACGCAACCGGGACTACTCAAAAGACTACCGAGTGGCATCAAATAGTAGCTTATGGGAAGACGGCAGAGCAATGTAACCAGTTCTTGAAAAAAGGGAGGCTGGTGTGCGTGGAGGGATCGCTACAGAGCCGTTCGTGGGAGAAGCCCCCGGGGGAAAAGCACTACACCACCGAGGTGATTGCGTCTCGAGTCACGTTTCTCGACACGAAAACCGGCGGACATCCAAATCGCGATGAAGCAACCGGCGACGGCGAGGACCCTTTCTAGCGCGCTCTTTTTTTCGCGCTGGGCGTCCTCGGTGATTGACTGTCCGGCAGCATCAACCAGGGCAATGACAGAATTGCAAAAATGATATAATGCCATCCTGTTATGGACCCTGCGCCGACGCCTTCCCCGTTAAATTCGCTCAAGTTGCCTCGATGGCTGATCGCTATCTATGCCATTCTCGTTCTATTCTTTGTCGCGGGCGGCACTTTCCTCGGGATCCTGCTCGGTTACAAGTTCAACTTACCAGAAATCCAGGCTCTGGAAGATTATCGCCCTGATGTCATCACGGATATCTATTCCGATGACAGTAAGGTAATCGGGGAGTTTGCGGTTGAGCGGCGCATCGTCGTCACTCATGAAGAAATTCCCGCCAACCTGCAAAATGCCATACTGGCGGCCGAGGACGCTCAGTTCTTCCATCATTCCGGCATCAATTATTTCGCCATCGTGCGCGCAGCTTACAAGGATCTGATCAGTATGCGCAGGGCCGAGGGCGCCAGCACGATTACCCAGCAACTGGCACGACTGCTCCTTCTGACACCCGAAAAGCTCTGGGACCGGAAAATCAAGGAAGTTCTACTGGCCTGGGAAATTGAGAGCCGGTACTCGAAACGTCAGATCCTCACTCTCTACTGCAACCAGCACTACATGGGTCATGGCGCCTACGGAGTTGCGGCAGCGGCTGACGCTTACTTCGGGAAGCCGTTAAAGGATCTAACCCTGGATGAATGCGCGTTGCTGGCCGGACTCCCACGCAATCCGGGTCTCTATTCGCCGCGGCTGCATCCTCAGGCGGCGAAAGCGCGACGGAACTATATTCTGGACCGCATGGTGACTGAGCGGATGATCTCGCCGAAGGTCGCCGCCGAGGCCAAGACCCGGCCGCTCACCCTCAAGCCGCGAACCCGAGACGCCGGTGTAGCCCCTCATTTTGTGGAATGGGTCCGCCAGTCGCTGGCGGACCGGTACTCCACAGAGGTGATCTGGCGCAAGGGACTTCGGGTGTATACCACTCTCAATATCGAAATGCAGGAAGCTGCAAACAAAGCAATCCGCGAAGGGCTGCGCGAGTACGACAAGAAGCACGGCTGGCGCGGTCCAATCAGCAACATCCTGAAGCTACCCTCCGCCTCTCTCCAAACTTACACTCACGCCGATTGGCGAAATCTGATTCGTCCGGGAGACATCGTGGTGGGGTTGGTCGAGAATGCCGGCGGTCCAAGCGTTACCGTCCGGATCGGAAAGTATCGCGCGGCTGTCGGTCCAAAGGAAATCGCCTGGACCAAAGCGAAATCTGCTGCGGCTATTCTTAAACCCGGAGATCTGGCCTATTTTAAAATCGCGACTCTTGATGAGACCCAGAATACCGCCACTGTTCTACTGGAGCAGTCACCGGAGGCGCAAGGCGCTCTGGTTACGATCCACAACGCGACCGGTGAAATAAAAACCATGGTCGGCGGGTACGATTTCGAGTCCAGTGAATTCAATCGCGTTACCCAGGCAATGCGGCAGGTGGGATCCACTTTCAAGCCTTTTCTCTACTCAGCAGCGCTCGAAAAGGGAATGCAACCCGACAGCATGATTCTCGACGACCCCATCAGTTTCACGGATGCGCTCGGCCGCGTCTGGAGCCCGGCCAACTATGACGGGAGATTCAAAGGCGAGATCACGCTTCGTCAAGCTATGATGGAATCGAGGAATGTACCGGCCATAAAGGTCGGGTCGCAGATTGGAATAAAGAATGTTCTGATCATGGCTCGACGATTCGGACTCAGCGGGCCCATGGAAGCCTACCTTCCCCTGTCGATCGGCGCTTGCGAGGCTACTCCGCTTGAGATGGCAGCGGCGTTCACCACTTTCCCGAACCTGGGGAAGCAACCAGAACCTTACTTCATCCGCAAGATCGAAGATTACGATCACGTCAAGAAGGAAGAAACCGTCCCCCGCCTGCAGAAAGTACTTGACCCTGAAATTGCGCAGCAGATGCTAGGACTCCTTCAGGACGTCGTGCGGGGCGGAACCGCAACGGCAGCCAGGTCGCTCCAGAGACCGGTGGGTGGAAAAACCGGAACAACCAACGATTTCACGGACGCCTGGTTTGTCGGATTCACCCCCACGTTTACGACGGCGATTTGGGTAGGCTTTGATACTAAGAAGTCCCTCGGAAATAAAGAGGCTGGAAGTACGGTGGCGCTTCCAATCTGGATTAACTACATGGAAGCGATCCTGAAGGACAAGCCGGTCGAGAAATTCCCGGTCACCGAAATCACTGATCAGATCTCCCTCACAGAAAGCCACGAGACCACTCCGGTCAGGCGAAAAAAGCTCTTCGTTGAAGACCTTCCAGGCGATGGCGCTCCCAAACGCCCTCAGGATTGAAGCCCCAATCAGGATTCAGGATTCAGTGGCAGCTGCCTGAATCCTAGATCCTGACCCTGCATGCGGAATCGAGCCTGAATCCTAGATCCTGGTTAGCGGTCCCGTTCGACTATGTAGTCGGGAACCGCGAGCAGGGCTTCCCGTTCCTGACAGGTCGGAAATCGCGCGAGACTCTCCTTCGCCTGACGCGCGTAGGCATGGGCCTTATCAAGGACCCGTTCGACGGTTCCGTATTTGCGAACCAGATCCAGGATTGCTTCCTTATTGACGGTTCCGAATCCGTTCTCTCGAAGGACAGTTTTCACCAGTTCGCGGTGGCTGGGGGTTCCGTCCTGCATGAGGTATATCAGAGGAAGGGTCAATTTCCCCTCTTTGAGATCGCTGACCACAGGCTTGCCGAGGGTGGTTTCGTTGGAGGTGACGTCCAGCACGTCGTCCACCATCTGAAAAGCCATTCCGATACACAGACCGTACTGGCGCAACGACTCCTGGTCCTCCTCACTGACCGAACCCAGGATCCCCCCGATTTGAGAGCAGGCCGAGAAGAGAAAAGCGGTCTTCCGCATCGAGATGTCCAAGTGCTGCTCCTCGGTCACCTCGAGACTTCCGTTGAGACTGAGCTGAATCAACTCTCCCTCGATCATCTTGCGAGTGACGTCGGTCAAGATGTCGAGGATCTTGAACTGTCTCTCACCCAGCGCCAGGTTAAAAGAGGTCATGTACAGCCAATCGCCCATCAAGACGGTGATCTCGTTTCCCCATTCGGCATTCACGGACGCTCGACCCCGGCGTACCTTCGCATCATCGATAATGTCGTCATGAACCAGAGTGGCGGAGTGAATCAACTCCACGACAGCGCCCAGGCGATGCCCGACCGGCCCCTCGTACCCGCACATTTGTGATGTTAGAAGCAGGACCGCCGGACGAACCCGTTTTCCGCCACTGTTATGAATGTAACGGCCGATTCGGTTTACCAGCTGCACATTGGAGTTGGTCTGGCGAGAGAGTTCCTGCTCTACTTTTGCCAGCCCGCTTTCCACCAGCTTGAAGATTTCCTGCGGGGTCAATGCTCCCCCTTCTTAAGGGTGAACTGATTTATCAAGCGCGTCGAAAAACGGCATCTTACCACAGGTCAAAAGACGATTTACGATTGACGATTGACGATTGACGATTGAAATTCCCTCCGATTGCCGATCCGTTGTCGTTCTTAGTTGACGAACCGAGTATGAGAATTCATCCGCCTCAATCGTCAATCGTCAATCGTCAATCGTCAATCGAAATAAGGCGGCGGAGATTGTTCGATAGTGTGACGGGCAATCTCATCCAACGTCACCTCCAGGGTCTGGGCCAGACCCTTCGCGACATCTACCACGTAGGCGGGCTCGTTCCGTCTTCCTCGATGCGGCACCGGCGCCAGGAAGGGGGCGTCGGTTTCAACCAGGATCTGGTCGAGTGTCAGGCCTCGCGCCGCCTCCCGTAAAGAAGTCTGCGTTCTTGAAAGTCACTATTCCGGAAAATGAAATCAAGAAACCCATGGCGGCACATTCTCGCGCCTGATCCGAGTCACCGGTAAAACTGTGCAGAATTCCCCGTTGCTTGCCCGAATCCCAGTCCTCCTCGAGCATCGCAAGCAGGTCCGGCCACGCGTCACGGCAGTGGATCGATACGGGCAGGTTGTGCTCTCGCGCCATCCGGAGCTGTCGTCGGAATACCAGCCGCTGGATCTCGCGGGGGGAACGGTCGTAGTGATAGTCCAGCCCTATCTCGCCCCAGAGCACGACCTTGGGATGTCGTGCCCACTGTCCCATTCTTTCCCAGTATGACTCGTCAGGAAGCCGCGCGTCGTGCGGATGTACGCCTATTCCGATATGAATGAAGTCATGCTTCCCAGCCAGTTCAATGCGTCTTCTCGACCGAAGACTCCGCCGGATTCCCGGTCCCGATTGTGATCAGCAACTCAACCCCGCAGTCCCGGGCGCGGCGGATGACGTCGTCGCGATCCGAGTCGAACTGGGGCATATCGAGATGAGCGTGGGAGTCGGCTATCATCGACGCGCCGGTGTGACGCACTTACTTGAGTAAAGTGCCGTTGGGCACATCTTCGGTGAACGTGGCGAGGACCGGTTTTCCGTCGACGGAGGCAGCCACAACCATGCCGTTGGACTCGACGCCCATGAGCTTGGCCGGTTTCAAGTTGGCCACCACGACTACTTTTCGATTTAGAAGACTGGCCGGATCATAAGCGTCGGCAATACCAGCAACGACCTGGCGAACCTCCGTACCAAGGTCGACTCTGAGCTTTACCAGCTTGCGAGAGCCTTCAATTTTCTCCGCCTCCGTGATCTGTCCCACTCTCATCTGCACTTTGGCAAAGTCCTCGATGCTGATCCTGTCATTGGGGACATCGGGTACCGATGGCATCGCTTTCTCTTCGGGCATGCTTCACTCTCCTTCGGATTGACGATTTACGATTGACGATTGAGCGATTCCGAGTCGAATCTCAATCGACAATCGTCAATCGTCAATCGATTTGGCCGCGCTCTCAAGATACGCCCGAATCGGCGGCCGCCTGAACTTCCTTCAGAGCCACATCCTTTTCTACCGCCAATCGCCTGCAGTCCTCATATTCGGGGACAAAGTTCATGCGGCGCCCGTCCAATGATGACACCTTGATCGTAACCGGTCCGTATTCCGTCTGGACTTCGGCGAACTGCCGTTGAAGCGTTTTGCGTTCGGCGATCGTGTATCTTATGCCGATCGTCGTGGTCTCGGCAAAGATCAGCCGGCTGAGTCTCTCAACGCTTTCCGGCGTGCATACGACGGTCAATTCCATCGCCGGCCGATTCTTCTTCATCTGAACCGGAGTCGCATAAACATCGAGGGCGCCTTGTTCGAACGCCCTTTCCTGAAAGTACCCGTAGATCTGGGGGTTCATGTCGTCGATAGTCGCTTCGATCACGGCGACCTGTTCGCGCGCTGAGGCGGGTTGGTCGAACCGGATCTCCTCTCCGACCGTGAGGCGCAGCACGTTCGCGACTCCCGCCAGGTCCCGGCTTCCAGCCCCATAGCCGGCGCCCTCGATCCGCATGAGCGGCCGAGGACCGAACCGTTCCACCAGCGTGGCGAGGAGGGTCGCTCCAGTCGGAGTCGTGAGCTCTCCGGAGATCGCGTCCGAGTATGTTGGTATCCCTTTGAGCAGTTCCTCGGTTGCCGGGCCAGGCGCTGGATAGATACCGTGCTGGCAGCGGAGAGTGCCCTGCCCCACATTCACAGGAGCCGAGAGGAACGACTGCCGGCAGGAACCGTTCAAGACCAATCATGCACCCCACAATATCGACAATGGAATCGACCGCTCCGACCTCATGAAACTGAACTTCTTCGGGGTCTCGATCGTGAATCTTCGCTTCGGCTTCGGCCAGCCGGCGAAAGGCTTCCAGCGATTTTCCCTTAACCCAGGCCGAAAGCGGGCTCGACTGAATCATGTTCCGGATTTCGCGGTAGCTCGTGTGCGAGTGATGAGCCGCTGCTGACCTCTCCGGCGCCGGTGCGGTCATTGACATCGAACTTGATTGCCCGAATTCCGGCCTTGGAACACCTGCGGCTAGATAGGCCATAGTCCTCGAAGGGGAGCGCATTCAACTGCTGCTGGAGGGTCTCGAGCTCGAGACCCAGGTCGAGCAGAGCTCCGAGTACCATGTCGCCGCTGATCCCCGAGAAGGGCTCGAAATACACGATGCGCATAATTCCTTCTATCGATTGCGGATTGCAGATTTCCGCGATTGCAGATTGTCTCCTTCGAGATGGCCGATTCTCTATCGGGTACGCTCTTCAATCCGTAATTCCCAATTCCAATCCCCAATCCGCAACTATCTTCAATCCGCAATCCGCAATCTGCAATCCGAAATTGAATCGTAGGGTTCGCCCACGGACGAAGTCAAGACGTGTGGCTCGGCGGACGGCTGCTTGACCTTTTTGGGAAACCTGGCGTTTCTTCGAGTCTTCGTGTCTTTGTGGTTGGTTTTGTCCCGCCTTGCGCTCGTTGATTTGATGAAATCGATGGGGTATCTTCTTCGATTGGCACAGCACGGAGAATTATGCTTTCCGCACTCTCGCGAGAAGTGGAGAAGGTTCTTCTCCAGCAAATCCGCGACCGCTATCAAGTCAGCTACGAAAAACTGAACTTCACCCTCCCTCCGAGCGTCGATCTGGGTGAGTTGGCTCTTCCAATCGCCTTTGACCTGGGGCGCAAACTGAAGCGCGCCCCTCGAGATATCGCGCTGGAACTAGCCCAAGCCGCGCGAGAGATTCCCGGAATCTGGAAGGTTGACGTTGCCGGCGGCGGTTATCTTAACTTCTACCTCCACCGCGGCAGCCTGGCGCTTCGCCTGCAAGAGAGTATCGGACGGAGTTTGCACGGCAGACTCGAGGAGTCGGTCTCCGACGGCAAAATCATCGTCGAACACACCAATATCAATCCCAACAAGGCGGCTCACATAGGACATCTGCGCAACGCCGCGCTGGGCGACTCTTTCGTCCGATGCCTTCGCTTTCTAGGACATGACGTGGAGGTCCAGAACTACGTCGACAACACGGGCGTTCAAGTGGCGGACGTAGTAGTGGGGTTGGAGCGCATGGAGGGAAAGAACCTGGCCGAGGTGGCCGCCGTGGACGGGAAATTTGACTACTACTGCTGGGACGTCTATGCCCGCGTGGCCGAGTTCTACACCCAGTCCGAGGAAAATCGAAAATTGCGCAGCTTGAGCCTGCAAGCGATTGAGGCCGGGAATAACCCGACCGCGGAACTCGCGAACCACGTGGCCATGCGGGTGGTGCGGGCGCACGTGGCAACCATGGGCAGGATCGGCGTGCAATACGATCTTCTTCCTCGCGAAAGTGAAATCCTGCACCTTCACTTTTGGGAGAGGGCCTTCAAGTTACTGAAGGACAGAGGTGCGGTCTATTTCGTAGAGGATGGGAAGAACCGCGGTTGCTGGGTAATGAAAACCCGGGATCGGGCCGATGAGTCCGCAGGGGAAGTCTCTGGGGACGAAGTCCAGGACGATGAAAAGATTATCGTCCGGTCCGACAGCACTGTAACCTATGTCGGCAAGGACATCGCCTATCAGCTGTGGAAATTCGGCTTGCTCGGTCTCGATTTTCATTACCGCCCTTTCGAAGTCTACAATGGCCACACCCTGTGGATTACCGCGCCTGATGAAGTTCCCGGAGTGCAACCACCTCGGTTCGGGTGCGCCAGCCGGGTCTACAATGTCATCGATACCCGTCAGGCCTACTTGCAACAGGTTGTACTTCAAGGATTGAAGGCTCTGGGCTACCAGGAACAGGCGAAGAACTCCGTCCATTTCTCCTACGCGATGGTGGCTCTCAGTCCCGCATGCTGTGAAGAACTCGGAGTCGAACTCTCCGCGGAGGAGAAGAAACGTCCTTACGTCGAGGTCTCGGGCCGCAAGGGGCTGGGCGTGAAGGCCGATGACCTGCTGGACACCCTCATGGAGAGGGCTCTGGCAGAAGTCCGTTCGCGCCACGCCCTTCCCGACGAGGAGGCCCGAAGGATCGCTTCAATCATAGCGGTGGGGGCGCTGCGCTATTTTCTACTGCGATTCGCGCGCACAACGGTGATAGCCTTTGATTTCAAAGAAGCCCTGAACTTCGACGGAGAGACCGGACCCTACGTCCAGTATGCGGTGGTCCGCGCCAACAACATCTTCCGAAAGCTCGCGGAGTCAGGGGCATCGCCTCCGGTCCAAGCCTTGGATGAGGCGCTGTTGCAGGAGTTCCTGGCCTCACAAAACGACATCTGGGAGCTTGTATACCAGGCGGCTAGATTGCCTGAAGTAGTGCGGCAGGTAACATCCTCCCTGGAACTTTCCCAACTCGGAAAGTACGCCTTTCACCTGGCGCAGAAGTTCAATCTCTTTTATCACCGTCATCACATCCTTTCCGAAAGCGACGACCATCGAAAACAGTGTTTGCTGTTCGTCACCGACTTGGTGCGCAAGCAGCTTGAGAAAGCACTTGATTTGCTAGGGTGCGAGGCCCCTCCTAAAATGTGACGTTCGATCATGATTTCAGAGGTAACCAGGATGCTCAGATCGTTAATTCAGGCATACCTAGTGGCGGTAGGGTTCGGGCTAATCGCCGCCACGTCATCCGCGGGCAAGGAGTTTCTTACTCCTGACGAGATTCTCAAGCTTCAGGATGCTCAAGAAATCGACAAGCGGATCAAGATTTATATGGATGCCGGCGCGCTGCGGCTGAAGACCGCCGAGGAAAGGCTGCACGGCAAGGAGTCGGTCGCGGGAGACCCGCTGGAGTTTTTTACGGTCCAGGAAATGCTCGAAGGTTATTCCCGGATCATACGCAGCGTCATGATTAACCTCGACGAGGCGGCCGAAAGGCCCTCCACCGACCGGGGCAAGCTGAATAAAGCTCTCAAGGATCTTAAAGAGGGCGCTGAGAAGGCGGCGAAGGACCTGGCCATCATCAAGAAAATTGCGGAGGAGAAAAAGGACGAACCGGTCTGGAATCTTAGCAACCAGGGGCTGGAGATAGCCGAGGGCGCCCGCGAAGGCGCCGAAACGGGCCTAGAGCGCTTTCCGGTCAAAACCAAATCCAAGAAACGTTGATCCTAGTGGTTGTGATAGTTCGTGCCAGGCCGACCAGGTTCAGTTCCCGGCGTGGTGGGCCTGATTACAAATTGGGCGGCGCACGGAATGACTGACGTCCTCGAGATCAAGCCCTATGATCCACGCTGGGCGGCCGATTTCGAACAGGAACGGGCTCGACTGGAGAAGGCCCTGGGCACGCTGGCGGTACGAATCGAGCACAACGGATCTACCTCGGTTCCCGGCTTGTCGGCGAAGCCGGTGATCGACATCCAGATCTCTGTGAGGCGGCTGCACCCGATCGATCTCTACGCCGGCCGTCTGGTGGAACTTGGTTACGTTCACGTTCTACATCCGGACGACGCCTTCGCACCGTTTTTCCATCGCCCTGAGACATGGCCCCATACGCATCATATCCACGTCGTGGCGGCCGATGGTGAAGAGGAAAGCAAGACGCTAGCCTTCCGAGACTACCTTCGCGACCACGATGCTGTCGCACGGGAGTACGAATCGCTCAAGAAGGATTTGGCTCCGCGGTATTCGTCTTCTCACTTCGAGACGCGTGAGGCATATGCCGAGGCCAAGAGTGATTTCATTGCGAAAGTCACGCGGCAGGCACTCGCTCAGGGCTATCCCCGAAAAGCCCCCTGAAACCCGCCACCGAATAAGGCTGCCGGCGGGCGCCTTAGGCATGCAGAATCATGAACAACACCCGGCGCAAAGGCTGCTGATTCTTGAAACTGTATGATCGCTCAGTGAGAATTCAGCCTCACGCTGCCATTGACCGTCTTGAGAACAAGCGTCCGCCCCCCGCGCCCGATCGTCCCGTCCATCCGTTTCTTGCTGAAGCTACCCCGGACCGTCACCGGAAAGTCTGTCGAGATGTCGCCGTTGACCGTCTCCGCCCTGATTTCAGTTTCGGTCGTCGGCGGGAGCTGCAGGGTAATGCTGCCATTGACCGTCTTAAACTCGAGCGGTTCGGCCCAGCTCGCGCTCCCCATCGATGCTGTAATGGAACCATTTACCGTTTCCGCTTGCGCGTGTCCGACGGTACTGATCCGTACGCTGCCATTAACGGTAGCTGCCTCGACGTCACTCGCGAGCGATTCCACCCTTACCTCGCCATTAACGGTGCGTCCAGTGAACCGGACTCCCAGGGGAACACGGACCGCAAAATCTACCTTGACGTCGTTATTGCGTATGCTGCTGCGCCCACCCTTGCCTGGCTTGCATTCGTTGGGCCGGCTCGGATCATCGCTGGGATAGACCGCGCAGATGGTAACGCCGTCGGCATGCTCGAGCACCTGGATATTGACCAGACGCGGGTCGCTTCGGCGACCCTCTTTTGCGGCAATCACTTCCACCAGGCTGCCGGAGGCGGATTGCGCATCGACATCGCCGTTTATCCCCTTTATCTCGATTACTCGGCCAGGGTCCACGCGCCCCTGCCATCGAAAGGAGTCCTGCTCGGCCCCGGCAAAGCGTCCCGCGGCCAGGCACAGAAATGCAAGGCTTACGATCCTGGTCAAACGCATAGTCCCATCTCCTTGAAGATTCCAGTGTAGATCTCTGTTCGTCCTTTGACTCTGACGGCGCGCACACCGCGTCGGTCCAGCCCACTACACGTAGTAACCGCGATCCAGCCGAAAGGTTACATGCGACGCAGTGCCCTGGCTTGTTAATGCGTCTTCGTGGTTGGTGCGGCTGAACCAAAAGCGAGGAAACGCCAGGAATCACGCCTGCGAGATCACGACACTCTCAAAGGTAGGGGCAAGCGCATGCAGCTCAGTGTGCGCGAAACCGGCGTTGCGAAACATGCGCTCGTATTCGGAGAAGGTGTAGGCGTCTCCGCCTGGAGTCGACCCAAGCATCATCAGACTGAATGACGCGGCCACAGGAGGCGTGACTCTGTCCTCGTTGGGCACAAAGTCGAGCACCGCGGCTCGGCCGCCTTTTCTAAGGGCCGCTTTCACCCTGCGCAGAAGGTTTTCGCAGGTCTCAGGATTGAAGTGGTGCAGAAAATTCGTCAGCAGGACAACGTCGTAGTCGCTTCCGTAGTCGGCGTCGAAGGCGCTCCCTGCTATGGTTCGAAAGCGGGACTCGAGCCCGGCCGCGCGCGCATTCTCCCGGGCGACCTCGAGAACCTTGGGCCAGTCGAGCGCCACAATTTCAGCCCGCGGGTATTCAGCGCCGAAGGCGAGGCCGAACTTCCCGTGACCGGCGGCGATATCGAGCACCTTGCTGTTCCGGTCGGGAGCGAGTCGAACCAGCCGCGCCATGTTTTGGGCCGGCAGGGTCGTCATCGGAGCCATGGACCTGGCGAATTCAACCCAGATCGGGTGCTCGGGAGCAACGGTTCCTTCTGCAGCTCATCGCTGTCCCACCCTTCCGGACCGCGGACTTTCAGAACCTTGAAATTGTCGGCGAGCATGGGCGAGAGAAGGAACTCGATCGCGGAGCCCAGATACATGGGCGACTGCCGATTGAGAAAGACAGCCGAATCCTGAGTGAGGGCGTATCGGTTCGCCTGTTTGGTCAGAAAACCAAGGACGACCAGGTAATCACAAAGAATTCGCATCCCGCGCTCAGAGGTTCCGCACTGGCTGGCAAGCTCCTGGCTGGTCTTTTCTCCCTCTCCCATTGGGGTGAAAACATCCAGTTCCACGGCAGCCTTGATCGCTGAGGTACGCTGGTACCCGTTGACAGTGTCAAAGAAGAGCTGCGGAGATGGACCAGCGTTGGATTTCGATTCAACCATTATATATTTCTCCTTATCAGTATGAGTCGAGAGCGGAAATGATACAGGGCGGCAGGCCTTCTCTCAAGGCCGGTATTTCTGCGTGACGATCTCGTCAAGGCTCGAATGGCCTGTGGCCACAACGTATCGTGGCAAATCTTCTTTGCTCTCTGCTTCGTGAGCAAAATCTTGCCGGAAAACAAGATGTTTTCTCTTGTTCGAAGAAACGCCAGGTGAATGCAAACAATTGTGGAGCTTGGAAACGATCAGCGCTAAGATCAAACGATCATGCGCTCACCGCTCTTGAGTCGGATGCGAACGTTTTCAGGGAATTCTCGCATAAAGAGCAACTCGTCGAAACCAGGTCAACCCCGAAGGCTCGGAGAGAAGCCAGGCGCTTGCGATCTCGGGACCATAGGTTCATCAAAGCAAAGGGGAGAAGCGGGTCATGATTCGTCAAAAAAGCCACCGCCGGGATTTTCTCAAACAAGCTGCCGCCCTGGGACTCGCGCTCGGCGCGCCCAGGCAAGCGATCCATGCCGCCGTCAACCGGACGGGAGATCCGGAGTGGCGCAACAAGCAGCCGGAAATGGCCTATCGCCGGCTCGGGCGCACCGGAATCATGGTCTCCGAAGTCGTGAGCGGCGGCGATCCCATCCGAACCGACAACTACGAGCACCTCAATCTCGCGGTCGATATGGGGTTGAACTATCTCGATATGGCTCCGTCTTACAGCCGCGGCGATTGCGAGACGGCCTATGGCAAATTGCTCGCCGGTAGATCGTCGGTGCGTGAGAAGGTCTTCCTCACGACCAAGATCAGCGGTTACTCATCCGTGCGCTACGAGCTGTACAAAGAGATCTTCGAGACACTGCCTGATGACAAAAAGCGAACCATACTCGGGCGGGCCAACGAGATGCTGGCCGAGCGCGGGGCCGCAAAACCGGGGTATTTCCTGGAGTATTTTCCCGGTCAGAAAAGGGCCCTGGAACCGGCTTACTTGAGCAACGCCATGGCGCCCGACTACGCGCACAAAGTGGATGGCAACCCGCGTTTCCGTCGCTTCATGATCGAATCGATCGAGGGAAGCTTGAAGCGCGTGGGTACGGACTACTTCGATATCGTGATGTGTCCGCATGGAGCTAACAGCCCCGAAGAGCTCGAAACGCCCGAGATCTACCAGACCTTTCTGCAGCTCAAGAAACAGGGAAAGGTGCGTTTCCTCGGTGTGACCGCGCACAATGATCCTGCCGGAGTTCTGAAAAAGGCCGTCGAGCTCGGTCACTACGACGTTGCCATGGTCGCCTATAACATCATCAACGGAGGATATGTCGAGGAAGCCCTTCGGCTGGCCCGCGCCAAAGACGTGGGCGTCATCGCCATGAAGGTGGCGATGGCTGTGGCCACGCATCATCAGGCACTGCAGCCGACACCGCAGTGGCGCGTCGACAAGGTCAACCGTATCGTCCCGGGTTCCATGAAGCCGCCCCTGAAGGCTTACACCTGGACCCTTCAAAACCCGAACGTCTCGGCGGTAATTTCCAATCTTTGGGATCAAACCTTCATTCGTGAAAACCTGTCGGTCGCCGGCAAGAAAATCGATCTCCAGCCGGCATAATAGGTCCGCGCACTCGGGAGGCACTCGTCATGAGATACAAGAATTACAGCGCACTCAGCCGCCGCGACTTTGCTCGCGCCATCGCCGCCGCCGCTTTCGCGGCTGCTCCGGTTTTCGCCGGCAAGCGGTCCCTGGACCCGCTCTCCCCCGGCATCAAGATTTCTCTTCAGATTCCGACCGACTTCAATGAAGAGGACCTGGTATTCGCCAAGCAAATCGGCGTCGAGTACGTCAGTATCCCGACTCGCGGCGGTACCCACGAGACCTTCGCCGGTTTCAAGCAGCGTGTCGAAACCGCCGGTCTCAAGATTGCGAATATCGGAAACTCGAACGTCCACAACATGCCTGAGGTCACGCTGAACCTCCCTGGCCGCGATCAGAAGATCGAGGAGTACAAGAAATACCTGCGCGATCTGGCCCAGGCCGGGATCTTCTACACGACCTACGCGCACATGGGGAACGGAATCTGGAGTTCGGAGCGGGAGACAACCCGCGGTGGCGCTCCGGCGCGCGCCTTCCGTCTTGAAACCGCCAAGGGCAATTGGGCAGGCAAGGTATTCGAGCCGCCGCTTTCACACGGGCGTAAATTCACCAAGGAAGAACTGTGGGAAAACTACACCTACTTCATCAAACAGGTGGTCCCGGTTGCCGAAGAGCTGGGCATCCGGATCGGAATCCACCCCGATGATCCGCCCGTACCCGAGCTCGCCGGCGTCCCGCGCTGCATCTTCGGCAATTACAGCGGCTACGTGCGCGCGCTCGAAATCGCAAACAGCCCGAACATCGGCGTCTGCCTCTGTTGCGGCACCTGGATGGAAGGAGGCAAGGAGATGGGCAAGGATGTGGTGGAGGCCATCCGGGGATTCTCCAAGATGGGAAAGCTGTGGAAAATCCATTTCCGCAACGTGAGCGCGCCCATCCCGAACTTCGTCGAGACCTTTGTCGACAACGGATACACGGACATGAAGCGGGTCATGCGAACCCTGGTCGAGGTGGATTTTCGAGGTATTCTTATCGCCGATCATGTCCCGCAAATGGTCGGCGACCGCCGGACCGGATGGGCTTACAGTATCGGCTACATCAGGGCGCTCTACGATGTGGCCCGCGAGTCGCGCCGCGCCTCCTGATGCTGCGGTTTTCTTGGTGTTTCTTCGCGTCTTAGGCGCTTAGCAAACGTTCAAACCAACATGTTGTCGTTCAGAAGGGGCCTTCGTTCGGGGCGAAGTCCCCGAACGAACCTTAGAGCCTTAGTGGTTTTTGTCAGGCAGCTCTAATCACGAAGAAGCAACGAGACTTCAGCGGCCTAAAACCTCCAGAAGACGGGTATGGATGCGCCTCACGCGCTCCACTTGTCCCTTGGCCGGGAAACGCTCGTAGAAGCCTTCGGCGCGGAACTCCTTGGTGATTTCCGCCCAAGGTTGGAGAAGTTGCCGGAACGGGCGCGGCGAGCGGTCTTCCTGCCAGGCCGCCATCAAGCTGGCATCGTCCAGCAAATCCGCCAGCACGCGAATGAGGGCTTTCAGGGTAACGTCGCGCGTAAACATGTATTTTTCGTTCTCTCCCCACACCGCCTCCATCACCTCGCGGACTCCCTTCAAGTAGTCGCGAACCAGTTCGTAGGCGCGATCCGGCCTTTGGTGCAAACGCTTCTCGAAGAACTTACGATGTGTCTGAACGACTTTGTGGAGCTCGTTGAACAGTTCCGATTGAAGAATCCATTTCTCCTGCCGGCTCCGTCCGCCCAGGCGGTTAATCCGATAGCGCAAGGGAGAGTCCGCTGTCTCATACAGGTGGTTCACGATGCGCGCGGCGAATTTCTTCTCGGGCGTCTCCCACGACACTTTTTCGTAGAGGTCGACCAGGTGCGACTTGTTTATCTTGGTGTGGGTAGAGTTAATGATGACGAACATCTCGGTGGCGAAGTCTCCGCTCTTTCCGTCGAACAGGACGCAGGGAACTTCGACCCGGTCAATCTGGTCGGGATGTTTTTGCTCAAAGAAATACAGGGCCGCAAGCCTGTGCTGTCCGTCGATCACGAGATACTTGGAATGGGGTTCGCTCAAATTTCCCACGGCTTCGAATGATCCCATCGGCTCAAAACGCAGCTCTTCGTCCGTGAATAGCAAAATGGTACCCGGGATCAGAGGCTGACTGACCGCGGTCTCGTAGAAGTTGACAATCTGGCGCACCTTCTGCCGGTTCAGCTGACGCTGGAAGGCTTTTTCGTTTTTCTCGATGCCGGCAATGAAGCGCGCGACCTCATCCTCGCCGCCCGTTTCCGCCTCGATGCGCTCCCCTTCATAATAATAGCGGCTGGTGAACCTCACTCGATCGAGCAGATCGCCTGCCTTGTAGGCAATGAAATAGAACCGGCCTTCCTTCTGCTTCACCTGTGTCGCTAGCACGTCGTCACTCCAAAAATGCTTCGTGTTTCTTTGAGTCTTCGCGTCTTCGTGTTATTGGCGCCTCAGCCGGTTTTTCGCAATGCTTCGATTCGAGGACCACGGCTCCTGGGACTATCGAGGCTGAACGATCGCGCGTCGCCGAGTTGCTCGCGGATATATTTCTCGGTCTGCTCCACTGCCGCATCCAGCTTTTTATCTTTGATCCCGAACGAGGTCCATGCGATCGACTGCTTCTCGGTATCATATTCCCACAGACCGACCAGGCGGCCGCGATCGAGAATCGCATGATTCGGCAGGTCCGTCAGTCCCTTCGCCGCCATCATCGAATTGTCGATGAAGACTCGCCGGTTCCAGTCCTTTGAGTCGAGCAATCCTTTCACGTCGCGCCGCAGTGCCGAGATCGCGTCCAGGCTGCTCACCAGGGAGTATTGCGGCTTGGTCGGCGCCTTGAAGTCAACCAACCGATCGCGAGCCTCAGGAAACATCAGCCGGTCGCTGCCGTTCTCGAGAGCGACGAGCTTCAGGGGCTCGACAGCTGCTTTGCTGGCTTTGACGCCAAGCCCGGAAAACCACTGGAACTCCCCCAGGGTCGCCGGCCCGATCCATCGGAAGAAGCGCCGCGCCAGCTCCGTATACGCCTCCGCCGGCGCGAGTTTGAACCCGGACAGAGGATTGGGACGCCAAAGCGCGTACTGATAGCGCTGCTGGTCGATGCGGCCTGTGCTTGGAATTCGACGTATCTCGCCGAGGGATTGCAGCCTGCCTAGGGCCAGCGGAAGTGTGGTAATCATTCCCTTCTTTTTTCCCTCGGGACCGAGGTTGCGCGCCGCACCCCCTGTCGCCTCGCGAATCTGCTCCGGATCGAGGGGGCCTTTGGCAAGGGCCCCGGCAACCGCATCACACAACCGGTCGATTTCCTTGTCTGTCACACCGAGCTTGCCCGCAACCTTCATCTCGCCCTCGCCGAATTCCTGACCGACTCTGAGCGCCAGTGGAAAGTCGCCGGCTGGAACGACGTAGGTGCAGCCCCGGGCGGATGGCAACTCGTGAATCTCGAGATTGGCCACCGCCTTATCCGAATCTTCGCGATTGATCCCGGCGCGTGAAAAGAGGGTCAGGTAGGGACCGACTCCACCGACAGACCGAGCCCATCCGGATCGCTCCAGGACGTCAGCCGCGGACTTTCCGCGCAGCGTGCCATCCAACCCCTGGCGATTGGACCACCACGCACGAATCGTCGCTTCATCCATATTCTTGATTTTTCTTCGTGTCTTGGTGACTAGATGGTATTTGTTTCGTAGCGCCACCGACAGAAGACACGAAGACACGTTGTAGGTTCAACTCGTGCGTCCGCGCCATCGGACTCACCGTCTGGCTGTTCCGGCGGCGACTCGCCCGTTCAGCGACTTCAGGATCAATCGTGCGCCTGAATAAAGTTCCGGGATCTGGCTATAACCGGACCATACCAGAGAGCCATGAGGCGGCAGAATGACTTCCTCGGCGGCGACAATTCGATTCTCGCGTACGAGCGCCACGACGACGTCCACACTCTCTTCGCCCGGGTTAACCAGGAAATACCGGGAGCCTCCCAGGGGCGTTTCAAATTCCCAATAATCACTCAAGCCACCGGCGTCCACCGCGTCGTACTGGGTATCGTAACGATTCCAATCGATCCTTGTGGCCATTGAGCCAGCCAACGGCGTGTCGCTCAATGTCTCCCAGTGGCCGCCATCGCCGATTCGGAAATTCAGGTCCCTCGAGGGTAGAACCACGATGGACGAGCTCGCCATTTCAAGCGTAACGCGCGCCACCAGTTGACCGCTGCCGTCGTAGCCGAGCCAGATTGTCTCTCTCTTTTCATCGGAGGGCTGCGCGAGAAAGTAGACCTCCTCGAACCCTGAATCCGCCGAAGAAATCACGGGCCACACGAGATGTCCCGCGGATTGGGTCTCTTCGACGAGCCATTCTTCTTCAGAAGCCTCCGCGGGCCGGGTTGCCGTTTTTGCTGCCCCTGCGGGTTCTGTCTCCCGTATGACGACCGGCGCTTTACCCTGGGGTTGACTCCCTGCCCCTGCGGTGATGATGCTCCAGAGCGAGCGCTCCCCCACCCCCGGTACGGCCGTCGGATCCGCCGGTGAGGCCGTAATCCACGACGGACTTGTCCCACTGCCCGTCAGGAAAAAAAACTTCTGCGGGTCGAGGGTCTTGGGAACTGGAAACGCCGAAGACTGCTCGTCGGTTTTTGCGGCCGATACGACTTCGACCACCTGAATCAGCTCTTCCTCCTCACTCAGGGATAGCCGAAGCCGCTCCTGGAGCCAGGAACGCACTTCTTCAGGCTTCAAGTCGGTCGCGTTGAGTGTGATGGGAACGTCTTCGCTAATTAGCGCCAGTTCAGGCAAATCGATCTGCTGGGCGCGCAGGCTTCGAAAAACTTCGTCGGCGTTCACATCTTTGAAATCAAACGAAATCGTTCCCTGAGGCGACTTCTGAATCACAAACTCGCCGGCCGCTCGATCTTTTGAAGTGAGCGACGCGCGTTCCGTCAGGAGCGCGGTCTGTTGGCGCCGGAGCTCCTCGCGGATCGCAAGCTCAAGTCCCAGGCTATGCCCGATGGCCGAGACCAGCGCGCGATCGGGCGTATCGACCGGGTACGTTAACCTTCCACTAACTCTAAGATTGTCGCCGCCTCTGACGGCGCTTCCGGTTGTGGATTCGAGAAGGCGAGTCAGGGGAACGTGTTCGGCTTCAAAGGCAATCTCCGCGCCTTCCTTAGTCGGAACCAGGGAAGACGACAAGACGCCGTTTCCGGGTCCCGATTGAGCATCCGCACGCAGCTGCGTTGTAATTCCCGTATAGCTACCCGCGGCGGGACCGGCTGCGAACAAAGAAGGGGTAAAGATGGCAGTGTTCCCGGCAGAAACCATTCTGTGACTAGATCTTGTTTCCACCTGGATACTGCCCTGCTTCACTCTGACGGCAGCGAGCGGAAAGACAGATCCTCTCAGCTGCTCAGAATTGTCGCTCCCTATCGAAAGGGTCGGCAGTGTCAAAGTGCGGACACTCACCCCGAAACTGGCGCCCGACCCTGTTATTGCGCCGGCTGGCGTCCCCACCTGGAAGTCCCTCCGAGCATCGTAAGGATCCGAGATCATCGAGCCGCGAGCCAGGAATAGCTGATTTCCCAGGTCGCGGGAACTTCCTTGAAGTTGCGCCAGAGTCCCCCGTTCAAGGGTGATCCGGGAAGAGTCCCTGAGCAGAATCTGAACCGGGCTGATTCTCACGTTGCGCAGCCAATCTCCTTTGTGCAGGCGCGCTCCGGCTTCACCCGGCATCCAGGATTCTGAGTTTGCGCCCAGAAGATCCAGTCGTTCTCCGGAATGCAGTACCTCCGCCAGGCTCAAGTTCTCCCCGGGTAAGAGAATAAGGGTCGCCACCAGAATGGCGATCAAAACAACGGCGGCGACCTGGAGCCCGGTCAGCATATTCGCGCGCAGCCGGTTCTTCACAACAGGCTCAACAACTTTCTGGGTTGATTCACGAACCTTCAAAACGAAGTCCTCGCCCACCGAGTGCCGTGTGAAAAAACCCCTGACAAGAAGGCCCTGCAATCGCCAGGTTTCCAATGTTCGACGACAGCCTTCGCATCGGACTAAGTGATGCTGGACCTCAGCCTGTTCGGAGAGCGCAAGCTCTCCGTCGAGCAGTCTCGAAAGGCGCGGATAATAGGTGGGGCAAGTCATGAGTTGTTGCTCCCGGATTTGATGTCTTCCAACTTTTCTCGAATCATCGCGCGCACGCGATAAAGCTTTTCACCAACTGCGGAAACGGTCATCCCGAGTAATCCCGAAATCTCTTTGTAGGAGAGATTGTCCACGTGCTTGAGCAGAAATATCTCGCGGTAGTCCTTTCGGAGTGAATTGAGAGCCGAAAAAAGGTCTGCTTCCGAGAAACGAGAGGCCTCTTCTCCGTGGGAGAAGGGCGCCGCGACCTTGGTCGAAACCTCCCGCTGCAGCTCATGGTCGTGATCGATGGAAAGCCATCGAGGGCTACGCCGGATATAGTCTATGCATTTGTTTCGCGCGATCCGGAGTAACCAGACCTTGAATCTAGTGCCATCACGAAGTCTTTCGAGCGATTGGAAGGCCTGGACGAAGGTCTCCTGAGCGAGATCTTCTGCCGTGTGGAAGTTACCCACATAGTTGAAGGCCAGACCCACCACAGTATTCATGTACTCGCGCACGAGACAGTCGAAGGCCTCGGAATCGCCGTCGATGCTACGACGCACAAGTTCAGTGGTTGGGTCCATGCCCTGGTACCTGAGGGTGAGCGCTCATTATTGATGTCGGAATGACAGTATCATTATTAGACACTTTTCACTGTTGCCGGCATCTTCCGGGTTTCTACCCCTGATATAAAGAGAGCATCAGAAGCGAGATTTTTCAAGGCTCAGTGGTATTTGTTCCGGCGCGTCCTGAAAAAGGGAAATGCCCGCTACTCCGGCGACCCCTATGTTTAGAACAGACTCGATGTTGTCTGGTCTTATGCCGCCAAGCGCAAGGACCGCTAACGGCAACGACCCTCGCGCTCGCCTCAAATACTCCAGACCCAGAGGGGGACCGTAGCCGGCTTTGGAAGGCGTGGGGAAAACCGGTCCGAGCAGGACGTAGTCGGCCCCTTGCGAGGCAGCGAGGCGGCCCTCGCGTATCGAGTGGATAGAAACACCTGCGAGAAAGCCCGGCGGCAGCCATGATTTCAAATCAGCCAGGCGGAGGCCTTGAGACGGGAGATGCACGCCGTGAGCGCCGGCAGCGAGGGCGATATCGGCCCTCCCATTCACCAGTACCCTGCACCGAGTGGATCGGGCTAATGCGATTACGCGGCGAGTCAGATCGAAAAGCTGTCGGTCGGAAAGATCCTTTTCACGAATCTGAACGAAATCCACCCCTCGGTTGATGACGCGGCGAATGTTGGGCAGGAGTGTCTTTTCGGGAAGTTGCCTTCTATCGGTGATGTAGTACAGGAGTGGCTTACTTTGAAAAATAGCTTCTGAAGTTCCTTCTGAAATCGACAATCTCCTGAATTCCGATCAGCAGGTTAACGATACCGAGGCCGAGAACGGCCCCCTTGAGAAAAGAGTTGGCGATTATCGGGCGAATTCCGGGATAACGATAGAGGAGGTAATTGTTGTCCCATATCTGCAGCCAGGGAAGGAACAATAGAAAAACGCCAACCTCGAGCGAATAGATAATGTAGAGAATGTGCCAGATCCAGCCCAGGCGTGGCTTAGGCCTCTGCTCGAGGTCCGGGCTCCCATGGCATAGAGACGCCCATCAGGACTGCCCTTTGACAGGGTCGATTCTTTGGGCAACGTCACGATGCCGAATCCTGACCTTGCGGTCACCAGCCACATTTCACTCCAAGAGAGTCAGACGCGCGACTCGAGCCAGGCATTTCGTTGCCGCGGAGCGCCTGAGCAGTTCGCAGTCCGGCAGATAACGCCGATGTTGCCTTTCCGATGAAAAGACAGTTTTACAGGTTCAGCCAGGGACTGGGCGCGCAGCCCGGCTGGTTTGATCGCTCGCGAAAAATCGTGCCTGCCGGGGCAACACTGCCGCCGGGTTTAACTCGGAGCGACCTGAGGCTCGCGTTCGCCCTTTCCCACTTCCTTGAGCCTGGCCGCTTTTCCACGCCGACCCCTGAGGTAATACAGTCGAGCACGGCGTACCTTGCCGCTTTTCATCACTTCCAACTTGTCGATGATCGGGGAGTGTACCGGGAATATGCGTTCAATTCCGTACCCAAACGAAACCTTCCGAACTGTGAAAGTCGACGATACCTGGTTGCGTTTGATGACCATTACCACGCCCTCGAACACCTGGATGCGGTATTTGTCACCCTCCTTGATCTTCACATGGACGCGAACCGTATCTCCCGGGCGAAACTTCGGGAGATCCGTTCGAAGCTGAGAACCCTGGACCGCCTGCATTGAGTTCATGAAATTACTCCAAATTATTTCAGTTCTTGATTTTCTTTCGCTCGCCAGCCGCGATCCGCGGATCTTTCGGCGAAACCAGCTCGGGACGTTTTTCCCAGGTCTTCTCCAATGCCTGCTCGCGGCGCCATCGCTCGATTTGAGCGTGATCTCCCGACCGCAAAACCGCGGGAACCGTCAAGCCGCGGAAATCGGCGGGGCGAGTGTACACGGGATAGTCCAGAAGTCCAGTCGAGAAACTCTCGTTAACTGCAGACTCGCTGTTGCCCAACACCCCCGGCATCAGTCTTACCACTGAATCAAGGATAACCATGGCCGGGACCTCGCCCCCCGACAGAACGAAATCACCGATGGAGACTTCCGCGTCCACGACATTTTCGATCACTCGCTGGTCTATGCCCTCATATCGACCACAAATCGCTATAATGTGCGGAATTGCGGCGAAATCGACGGCCATCTCCTGGGTCCAGGTTTGCCCCTGGGGGGTGAGCAAAACAACCCGGCAACCAGACGGGCCCTCCCTTCCACGGCAGAATTCGACAGCATCAAACAGCGGAGCTGGCATAAAAACCATCCCCTCTCCGCCGCCATAAGGACGATCGTCGACCGACCTGTGGCGATCCTTGGCGAAATCCCGGAGATTGACGATACGAACGTCCAGGTTTGCCGATTTCCTGGCGCGCTGGACGACTCCATGGTCGAGGAAGCCCGTGAAAAGGTCAGGGAAAATCGTAATGATGTCGAATCTCATTTGTTCAGGTCCAGCAATCCTTCCGGCAGATCCACCGTGATTCTCTTTCGTTCCACAGAAACTTCCCTGCAGATGTCAGACCTGGCCGGTATCAAAACTTCCTGCCGTTTACCTTGCACCACCAACTGGTCGTTGCCGGGGATATGCAGGACATCGCTGACGGTGCCCAATTCCTCGCCGTTCGGGCTGTAAAGTGCGCACCCGATCAAGTCATGATCAAAGTAGGTTCCTTCGGGCAGTGAAACAGCCTGATCGACCTCAACCTCGATCCAGACGCCCACGAGTGTTTCAGCCTCGGTAATCGAATTCACGCCGGAGAGCTTTAATACCACCCTTCCACGATGCGGCCAGGAATTCTCGAGAATCCTCCGCTCACGGCGCTGGTCGGGGTATTCTAACCAGATCTCCTCCAGCTGCTCGAAGCGGCCGGCAGAATCCGTGTGCAGTTCCGCCAACACCTCGCCGCGGTTTCCGCGAGGCCTGACGATTCTGGCAATTGCTATGAAAGAAGGTCGAGCGACTTGCCCCACTATTCCAGGATTTCCAGGACAAATCTTTTGCGCAATTTCATACCCGCGGCACCAAGCAGAGTTCGGATGCAGCGAGCGGTCCGGCCCTGCTTTCCGATCACTTTTCCAAGATCCGATGGAGCGACCCGCAGCTCCAACACCGTGGTCTGTTCTCCTTCGACCTCAGTCACGACCACCTGTTCAGGATTGTCCACGAGCGCCTTCGCTATCATTTCTACCAGCTCTTTCATCACCGCCTCCCCTGCGAGGTCGCGTAAAGTTGCACAGCCTGCTCGGTCGATAACTGGGGATTTCTCGCGATTAGGAACGAAGATGGGAAGCTAGGTAGCTGATACGGCTTGTTTGGCCTTCTTCACGAGCGAATGTACCGTCTCCGAAGGCTGGGCACCGCGGGCAATCCAGTGCCCCACCCTTTCCAAGTCCAGCTTTATGGAGGGGGGATTTGTGCCCGGATTGTAGTGACCAAGGATCTCGACAAAGCTTCCGTCACGCGCCTGTCTTTGCTCAGCGACCACCACACGGTAAAACGGCCTCTTCTTCGCGCCCATTCGGGTTAATCGTATCCTCAGCAACAGTCCTCCTCAGCAAACGGAATCCTTGAATTGTTCGAATTGTGGCACATCAATGAATGGGATGCAACAAGGATCAGCCGACTGCGGATTGAAGAACGAATCGATTGAGCGCCGGCGCCGTTTGCATGTTCTTCCGGCGGATAATTCGAACCCGAAAGTCTCGTCACGCGAGAGACAAATCCGCAATCCAATGCTACATCGGAAAGCGCAATCCTTTCATCATGCGGGGCACGATACCGCGGTTAAGACTCTTCATCATTTTGCGCATGTCTATGTATTGCTTCAAGAGGCGGTTAATCTCCTGAACCGGACGCCCGCTGCCCCGCGCGATCCGCTTGCGCCGGTTCCCATTCAGAATGTGATGATGGCGCCGCTCCTCGGGAGTCATGGAATTAATAATTGCTTCGATGTGAATCAATTCCTTCTCATCGACTTTAACGTTATTCAAGCCTCGCATGGGTCCCATGTTGGGAAGCATGCCCAGGATTTGCTCCAGCGGTCCGAGCCGGCGAATCTGGCGCAACTGATCTCGAAAGTCTTCCAGGGTGAACTCATCCTTCCGGATTTTTTCGGCCAGTTCCAGAGCCTGTTCCTGATCGACGGCTTCTTCGGCGCGTTCAATCAATGACAGAACATCTCCCATCCCCAGAATTCGCCCTGCCAACCGGTCTGGATGGAAAGGCTCCAAGGCGTCCGCCTTCTCGCCGGTTCCAAGAAACTTGATGGGCTGGCCGGTAACGGACTTGATCGACAGGGCCGCTCCCCCCCGCGCGTCGCCATCCATTTTGGTCAGAATGACGCCGGTGAGGCCGAGCTGGTCGTGAAACTCCTTCGCGCTACGAACAGCATCCTGGCCGGTCATAGCGTCAGCCACCAGCAGGGTCTCGGTCGGCGACATCGCTTCCCGTATCTGCTTGAGTTCGAGCATCATTTCGTCATCGATGTGCAGGCGTCCCGCGGTGTCGATCAGGAGCGTATCGTAGCCGCCGTTACGCGCCTGTCTTAGACCCTGCTCCGAGCGCCCGACCGGATCCTGATTTCCCGCGGCATCGTAGTACCCCAGATTATGCTCCGAGCATAACACCCGGAGTTGCTCGATTGCCGCCGGGCGATAGACATCCACGGACATCAGCAATGGGACGTGATTGTTCTTTGCAAGCCACAATCCAAGCTTGGCCGAAGTGGTCGTCTTGCCGGAGCCTTGCAGTCCTACCATCAGAAAAACCGTTGGTGGCTGCCTGGCAAACTCAAGCTCGTTCTGAACGCCTCCCAGCAGGGTCACGATCTCGTCGCGCACGACTTTTACCACCTGCTGGCCGGGCGTGAGGGCTTCCATAACCTCCTGCCCTAAAGCACGCTGTTTGACTCGCTCGACGAACTCCTTGGCTAACTTGAAATGGACATCCGCCTCCAGAAGCGCGTTTCGGATTTCACGCGTGGTCTCCTCGATGTGACGCTCGGATACACGACCTTGCCCTCGCAGGTCCTTCAGGATTTTCTGCAGCTTGTTCGAGAGGCTCTCAAACATTTACCATCACCTGGCGTTGCTCACGTCTCGTGGTTGACACGAATCAACCAAGTTAGAAATCGAAAGACCCCGACTGGGGTTTTCGACTGGTCAACCCTGGTGTACTGCACTAAGATAAATTTCTTAAGCGAAGTCACCCGGCTTCGACTGACCAAGAAGCGTACTGTCACGAAATTTCTCAGTCAAGGTCTTTTCCCTTCCTCTGACGACGAGCCCGATCACGGGAGCAAGACCTTGCACATCGCGGAACGGAAAGTATTGCAATCAATGCGTTACATCATCGCCGGAACGGCCGGTCACATCGATCACGGAAAGAGCGCGCTGGTAAAAGCCCTCACGGGAACAGATCCGGATCGCCTCAAGGAGGAAAAGCTGCGAGGCATCACCATCGACCTCGGCTTTGCCCATCTCGATCTGACCGATCTTCAGGTAGGCTTCGTTGACGTGCCCGGTCATGAGAGATTCGTAAAGAACATGCTGGCCGGGGTTGGCGGGATAGACCTGGTTTTGCTTGTGGTTGCCGCCGACGAGTCGGTGATGCCACAAACACGTGAGCATTTCGACATTTGCCGTCTTCTGGAAATCAATTCCGGCCTGATAGTAATCACCAAAACAGACCTGGTTGAACCGGATCTGGTTCAGTTGGTTCGAGAAGAAATAAACGATCTCACGCGCGGCTCGTTTTTAGAACACGGCGAGGTTATCCCGGTTAGTTCCAAGACTGGCTCGGGCATAGAAGACTTGAAAATGGCACTTCGCCGGCTGGCGCTTTCCACACCGGAGCGTCCGCAGGATCGATTGCCGCGGCTGCCCGTCGATCGAGCGTTCACGGTCCGAGGCTTCGGTACGGTTGTTACCGGTACGCTAACCGCGGGTCAGATCCTGAAAGACCAGGAACTCGAACTGATTCCCGGCAATCTCACCTCGCGCGTGCGAGGAATCCAGGTCCACGGAAAAATGAGCGAGCGGGCCGTCGCCGGACAGCGCACGGCAATTAATCTGCAGGGGCTCGACCTGGGTCACGTGGCGCGGGGAATGGTGCTAACTGTTCCCCGGCTGTTTCATTCAACTCAAATGGTCGACGTTCGCCTCGACCTCTTGACCTCTGCTCCGCGCCCTTTGAAGAACCTGGTTAAGGTTCGTTTCCATCACGGCACTTCGGAGGTTCTCGCCCGAGTCGCTCTGCTCGGTATGGACTCGATGGCTCCGGGAGAATCAGCCAAGGCGCAGCTTCGCCTGGAGGCGCCGGTGTTCTGTCTTCACAACGATCCGTTCATCATCCGCCAGTTTTCCCCCACCATGACGATCGGCGGCGGGAAAGTTCTCAATCCTCATCCCCTCAAACATAAGATCACCGACAGGAACGCGGTTACCGCCCTGCAGACGCTGGATAAAGCGTCACTTGAGGAAAGGATTCTAGGCTTGATCGCCGCGTCCACGAGCCGGGCAATGAGCCTCGACCAGTTGAACTCGCTCGTCGGCTTCGCCGGATCCAAGCTCATCGAATTGTGTTCCGGCCTGGCCTCGGCCCGGAAGCTCACAATCATCCCCGGAGCTTCCCTCATGCTCGTCCTCCCTGAAACGGCGGAGCGGTTGAAACAGGGAGTCCTGTCCCGGACGGCGAGATTCCACCGGGAGCATCCACTTCAAAGAGGGATCTCGAGGGAAGAACTGCGTGCCAGGCTGTTCAGGGATCTCCCACCGGACTTCTTTCGTTTCTGTCTGGATGATCTGGTCAAAGAACGCAAAGTCTCCCTCCATGAGGACACCGTCTCACTACACGGACGAGAGGTCCAGCTCAACGCCCAGGGCCAGCACGTACGCCAATTGATTGAAGAAGTCTTCCAGCGCGCTGGTTACCAGCCCCCGGCGATATCCGACCTCCCAGGCGCCATCCCCGCAGATGCCGAAGAGGTGCGTAAGATCTATTTCTGGATGGTCAAAGAGAAGATTCTCGTCAAGATCTCCGACGATCTTGCCTATCACCGCGAAACTCTTGAAGAGATGAAGAACAAGATTCATTCAACCTACGCCCGAGGGTCCACGTTTGGCGTAACCGAATTCAAGGATATGTTCGATCTGACGCGAAAGCACGCGATCCCGCTGCTGGAGTTTCTCGATCGGGAGCGTTTTACCCGACGCCAGGGGAATGAGCGAATTCTCCTTTGAGTCTTCGCGTCTTGGTGGTATTTGTTCGGTAGCGCTGACCACAAGGCTCGGGCACCGGAAGGATTGACTTCTGTGAAGCGCTAAAGTACTCTTCTAATCGAGTTTTCCAAAAGCAGAACATAGGAGGTTCTTTATGTTCGGTCTGGGCACGCAGGAACTTTTCGTCGTCCTTCTCATCGTGATCTTCATATTTGGCGTGAATAAGATTCCTCAGCTGGGGAAGGGCCTGGGTGAAGGAATCAAGAATTTCAAATCCGCGCTCAAAGTCGGGCAGGAAGAAAAATCTGGTGGAGACCCTTCGGGTGACGCACTGAGAAGGGGTGCTTTTCAGGCAAGTCAGGAAGAAGTCGCCAAGAAATAATCGCTGCCGAATCGTCCACACCGCAGCACAGCGCCATCGATCGGGAAGATTTTCAAGCCAAGCTTGTCCTCGAAAACGTGATCCTGATATCCGCGCGCTTTCAATATCAGGCGTCAAGGCAGTTCGCCGCAGCGCAAACTGGTACGCTGCAGGATTTTGACCCCCGATCGCCAGTCATGATTTATGGCGATCTTCCAGACCTCCAGCGCCGGGGTCGAAAAACCGCAGCACACGCTCCGTCGAATCGTGGAATGAGAAGACGGGCGCAACCACGTATATGCGAGGCTGCCTGCGATTCAGCTGGATCCCCGAGAAGTATCCGCGCCGTTCGAAGTCGCCACAGATATTGTGCTGGATGACGCGTCCCCAATAGTCGAGCGCCTGTACGGGAAGGTTGGGATCCTCCAGGACTTTCAACTCCATGACTACGAGCGTCCCTTGAAGATCGGCCCCTAGAATGTCCACCCGGCCCGGATCCTTACCCAAGTAAACCGGGATTTGAGAGTAGACCGTCTCGGGCGCCAGTTCAGGGAAAATTCGTGAGACCTCCTCGAGTATCAGCGATTCGAGCCAGCGTTCCGATTGGAGTGTGTAATACGGGTGGTGAGTGTCGGGGGTGTCGGGCCGGCGAAAAAAGAGTATCTCCTCCACCAGCGACCGGAGTTCTGCGAAGGTTTCATCCGTCAACTCGCTCTGGTGCGGCCCAATCCCAAAGCTAACCCGGTCACGTTCCTCCCCGAACACGCGGGCGAATTCGAGACCACACAGACGCAGCGAATCGTAGTCCTGGAAGCGGGGATACCGCCGGATCAAGTTCGGGGCCAGGTCGAGCACTCGAGCGAGCAGCGCACTCCATCGGAACGGACCTAGCAGAGGCCAGCGGAAGTCACGATTTTCTTCGGGAGGAGGGGGCGGCGATGCGGGGCGAAAGGACCCTTGTTCTGCCGAGTCCTCGTGTTCCCAGATCTCCACCTTTATCCGTTCCGGGTTAAGATAGCGCGCACGGTGGTAGAGAATCCCGGAATGACCAGCAGGAACCATCAGGCACAGAGTTGGCAACCCGTCCAGTTGCCTGCTCTTTTGCAGACAGGCCACCCAGAGGAGTCCCTGGGCCAGCATTTCGTTGGTTGTTTCCACGGGAGCTGCGCCGCACCCTATCAGAAGGTAGACCCTTCCGCGATAGCGAACCTGGACCCTGAGAAATGCACCGGAGATCGTGTGCGCTCGATCCGCGCGCTGCGTGGCCGAGACAATCGTGCAACCAGGCCAGTGAACTCGGACCCACGGGCGTATCGTCTCCCAAAAGTCGTTTGCTCGAGCAGGGGTACCCTCGAAGGATGCGTTCGGCCACACAACCCGGAGCTCGTTTGGAAAGGCCTTGTCAAAGTCGCGCAAAAGAACTTTGATGCCCCAGGGAGTCGGCTGAAGACAGACAATCCATGCGGTTACATTCCTGTTCCGAGCTCGGAACTTAAACCGAATCCTTTGATTCGATTCCCGCCACCGCGGTTGTATTCCCTCCCAGGTGCCCACGCGCTCCGAACCCCAGACCACTTCCGACTTTGCCTTCTCGGCGCTGATCCATTCCAGCAGAGTTCGATTTCTCCGATGATGAGCCTGAGTGATCCTGGCCATAGCTTCGCCGGTGTGACCGATTGACGATTTACGATTGACGATTTCAAGTCCGTCGACTATGTTTGAGCAGCTAGAAGGCCCATGCCCTTTTCAATCGTAAATTCGACAATCGTCAATCGCCTTGACTGTTCATTGAGCCAGCGAGGTAAGACTGGTCTCCGGCCACAAGCAGAGTCGATTTCTCCGAGCCTGAGTGATCCTGGCCATAGCTTCGCCGGTGTAATGACTGAAGTTTGCGGAGTCGACAATATTTCAGAAAATCCTAACGATTGACGATTTCAACCTTGACTTGTGAAGGCGGGACAATCGTCAATCGTCAATCGTCAATCGTCAATCCGCCTTGACTTGTTCGTTGAGCCAGCGGAGGTAAGACTGGTCTCCGGCCACAATAGGAAGGGAGATAACTTCGGGAACCTCGTAGGTGTGGAGTTGCCGGATTCGTGATCGGACGGCTTCGAATCGATCCGCGGAGGATTTTATGAGCAACAGCAGTTCGGCGTCATCGCAGACCTTTCCTTCCCAGCGGTAGATGGAACGAATCCCTGGCACGATGTTGACACAGGCGGCTTCCTTCTGCTCCACGAGAGCCGAGGCAATTCTCAGAGCGAGGTCGAGGGAATCTGCCGTGGTCAAAACCAGGATTTCACTCATGGCTGGTTAACTCCGAAGAGGTGAGTCGACGTAAAGGGTTTGAAACGAGAAATCGATTGATTCGGTCAAATCTTCGCCAGTATAATCAAGGCCGGTCGTCAAAATCAACGCGCTCAAAGACTTGGGCTTTATATGCTTCATTCCAAGCGGCACCATACTTACGGGAACGAAATCTACTACATCATCCTGATTCTCACTATTCTGGTCGCCAGCGCGGCCACGATCTGGGGGCCTGGAGGGTATCTCGAAATGAAAAAAAACCGGGCGGACCTGGAAACCCGTCGAGCCCGTGTTAAAGCTCTGGAACTGAGCAACAAGGCCCGCTTGGATGAGATTCGCAATCTTCGGGACGATCGGGAGACTCTCGAAAGATACGCGCGGCAAAAAGGATACGGCAAAAGAGGCGAGATCATTCAACAACTTCCCGCCCCATCCGGTTCCCCAAAGTCCGGAAAAAACTGAGCCAAAAGAAGAACTAACCTCAAAGACGCAAAGACACGAAGGAACACCGGGCTCATGTCTGCCGCGTCGAGACGATTCTTCCTTTAACAATCGTCATCACCGGTCCTCCCGTCAATGTCCAACCTTCGAAAGGGGTGTTGCGGCTGCGAGAGGCAAAGTCGGCCCCTTTTACCTGGTAGTGGAACTCGGGATCGATCACGGTAACATCGGCGCACGAACCGGGTGCCAGTGTTCCTCGCTCCAGCCTCAATATACGGGCGGGATTGGTCGAAAAGGCCAGAACCAAACGCCGCAGGCTGAGTTTTCCGGCTCTGACGAATCGATCCATCATGAGACTGATGGCCGTCTCGAACCCCACCACGCCGAAGGGTGCGCGGTCAAATTCGAGCATCTTGTCGTTGACATTATGCGGAGCATGATCGGTGGCGATCACATCGATTGCTCCCGATGCGAGGCCGTCAACCAGAGCCTTGACGTCCTCGGCAGTCCGAAGGGGCGGGTTCATTTTCATGTTGGTGTTGTAAGAAACCACCTCTGCATCGGTAAGCAGCAAATGATGGGGTGTCACTTCGCAGGTCAAGGAAATCTTCTCTTTCTTGGCGCGCCTGACGATCTCGAGGGACTGTCGCGTGGACAGATGGGCAATATGGACTCGGGCTCCCGTTTGTCGGGCAAGGATCGCGTCCCGCGCAACGTGAATCTCTTCCGCGGCCGGATTGATGCCGCGCAGTCCAAGGACGGTCGAATAATATCCTTCGTTCATACAGCCGCCCGCGGCAAGATCCCTGTCGTCGCAATGATCTATGACCGGCAGGTCGAAAATGGTCGAGTATTCCATCGCCCGGCGCATGATCTGACTGTTCTGCACGGGATGGCCGTCGTCGCTGACGGCGACGATCCCGGCCCGACGCATCTCGCCGATCTCAGCTAGGGTTTCTCCCTGGCTTCCTTTCGTAATGGCCCCGATGGGATAGACAGCTATTTTGGAAACCTCCCGAGCTCTTTCGAGAATGAAAGACGTAACGGCCTCTGAATCGTTCACGGGCTGAGTGTTAGGCATACAAGCCACGCCGGTGAAGCCGCCTTGCGCCGCAGCGTTGGTGCCGCTCTCAATGGTTTCGGCATCTTCGCGTCCGGGTTCGCGCAGATGAGCATGCATATCGATGAATCCAGGCGCAATGATGAGCCCGCGAGCATCCACTTCCTTCCGGCCCTTCCGGCGCAGTCGGGGCGCGATCTCCGCAACCCGTCCATCTTCGATTCCGAGATCGGCGACCTTGTCCAGACGCTGTGAGGGGTCTACCACCCGGCCCTGACGGAGTATCAGTTGCATGGGCATTTATCGCGCCTCTTTCCTCGGCCTTAATCCCGAATGACCCGTCACCAGGTAAAGGACTGCCATCCGAATCGCCACGCCATTGGCCACCTGGTTCAGGATGACAGAGTACGGGCCATCCGCCACTTCGGAATCAATTTCGACTCCCCGGTTCATTGGTCCTGGGTGCATGACAATCGCATCTTTCTTGGCCAGGCGCATCCGCTCCCGGGTTAAGCCGTAGAAATTGAAATATTCTCTCGTGGTGGGTACAAATGCTTCGGTTTGACGCTCGTGCTGCACGCGCAACATCATCACGACGTCCGCCGCTTCAAGCGCTTGATCGATGTGTCCCGTGACTCTCGCGCCCAATTTTTCAAAATCCCAGGGAATAAGAGTAGCCGGGCCGCACGCCCAGACTTCGGCCCCCATCTTGTGAAACAGAGTCGTATCGGAGCGGGCCACGCGGCTGTGGGCGATGTCGCCGATAATGGCAATTTTTAACCCCTCGATCCGGCCTTTCATCTCACGCACAGTGAGGGCATCCAGCAGCGCCTGGGTGGGGTGCTCGTGCATGCCATCGCCGGCGTTCACGATTGACGAACGACATTCGCGCCCCAGAAGATGCGGCGCACCAGCCGAAGAGTGCCGGATCACTATGATGTCGGGCGCCATTGATTCCAGATTGCGCGCCGTATCGAGGAGAGTTTCCCCTTTGGATACACTGCTGGTAGAAGCCGCGAAATTGAGTATGTCGGCGCTGAGCCGTTTCTCCGCCAGCTCGAACGAAGACCGGGTGCGAGTGGAAGGCTCGAAGAAAAGATTGATGACGGTTTTGCCGCGGAGGGTAGGAACTTTCTTGACCGCCCGATCCGCCACCTGCTTCAATGCCACGGCGGTGTCGAGGATCAGTTGTATCTCCTCGACGGAGAGTTGAGCCACGCCTAGTAAATCTTTATGACGCAGGGACGACATTACGATTGACGATTGACGATTGACGATTGACGATTGAATCCCCAACGCGCACAGGCCATCGACAATGTGGAATCGTACATCAGCCGTACTACGCCCAGTTTTGGTGACGTTTGAACTTTATCGCCCACGGTCAGCCGCCAACCTGAAATCGTCAATCGTCGTAAATCGTCAATCCAAATGACGATTGAACTCCATCGTCTCATCGGTCCAGCCTTCTTTACCTTCGACCAGTAGTACTAATCGCCAACCTGAAATCGTCAATCGTCAATCGTAAATCGTCAATCCTATGACTTCCTGACAACCACCACGTTTTCTTCACCATCTTCCTCTTTCATCCGGACTTCTACGATTTCGTCCTCGGTGGTCTGCACGTACTTCCCGACATAGTCGGCTTGAATGGGAAGCTCTCGATGCCCCCGATCGATCAGCACTGCAAGCTGCACCCGCCTCGGCCGCCAGATCCACCAGGCCGTCCAGCGCCGCCCTCACGGTACGCCCGGTGTAAAGCACATCATCCACCAGCACCAGGCTAAGATTGTTGATGTCGAATTCGATCGAGGTCTCCCGCAGAAGCGGTCGGGTGCCAATGGTGGTGAGATCGTCACGATAAAGTGTGATGTCCAGTATGCCGTTCAAGACCGGACGTTTGACAACCGTTTCCACCTTGGTGCAAAGCCGCTGCGCAAGATGAACCCCTCGTCGACGAATCCCAATGATGGCAAACTCATTCTTGTGGCTGATTTTCTCAACAATCTCCGCCGCAATACGGGACAGCGCCAGATCCATTTCGCGCGCGTCCATCAGAGGCTTGCTCTCAGTTTTCTTGCTCATGGGTATTGGATTCGTAACTGGCTGGACCGTCAAAAGCGCGGCGATCATACCACAGGGGAAATGCATTGCAAACCACGATTTGGCTCCTATACTGAGACCCGATGCTTGATAAGAAAGTAAGGGTCCGCGACATAAGGCCTCTCGGCGGCCACAACTACCTCTTGACTCTGGACTCGCCGGAGCAGGCTCGAAGGACTCAACCCGGGCATTTTGTCATGATAAAGTGCTCGGACGATGTGCAAGAGAATCCGCTTCTGCGACGTCCTTTCAGTGTTTTCGACATCAAACGCACTCCGCGTTCCGGCCGGATCACGGGATTGGACATCCTGGTCAAGGA
This sequence comes from uncultured Acidobacteriota bacterium, assembly GCA_963827655.1. Classification (GTDB taxonomy): domain Bacteria; phylum Acidobacteriota; class UBA6911; order UBA6911; family UBA6911; genus CAWHCF01. Next base: position 258,077 of record CAWHCF010000049.1, on the reverse strand, counting down.
TGTCGGAATCGGCACGCGCCGGCTCGTGGAATTGCAGAGGGGCGACCAAATTCACTCACTGGGACCTCAGGGCCAACCCTTCCGGCTCCCGGACGATTGGCGAGGCCGGCTGGACTTTGCTTGCCTGGTCGCCGGCGGGGTAGGGATCGCCGCGCTTTATCTTCTTGCGCGCGCGCTGATATCAAAGCAAATCACTCCGGTATTGTTCTATGGCGGAAAGACCGCCGCCGACCTGGTTCTGCGAGACTACTTCGAGCAACTCGGAATTGAAACCCATTACACCAGTGAAAACGGATCGATCGGAGAAAAAGGATTAGTGACGCTTCCGCTCAGTCGCTTCCTGAAACAGCATCCCCGCGCCAATCTCCGCCTTTTTTCATGCGGTCCCTGGGGGATGATGAAAGCCACGCACGAACTTGCCATACGCCAGGGTGTGGATTGCGAAGTCAGTCTTGAGGCTCGCATGGGGTGCTCCCTGGGCGCCTGCATGGGGTGCGTCATCCGCGCCTGGGATCAGAACAACGAGGAGCAGTATCTGCGCGTGTGCCTCGAGGGTCCGGTCATGAATAGCCGTACCGTGGACTGGAACACTCCACCCCTCTGACCATGCGAATCCTTGCGCCTTCGCGCTAAGCTGGAAACTCTGAGAACCGGATGAACCATGGCTCGTAAATCGGCTCGAGCACCACGAATGTCAGTCACAATCGCGGGAGTGGAGTTTAAGAACCCGGTCCTGACCGCCAGTGGCACCTTCGCCTATGGCATCGAGTTTGCGCACCTGATGGATCTCAACTCGATCGGCGGAATTGTGGTCAAGGGCATCTCGATGCGGCCCATCAAAGGAAATCCTCCTCCCCGGATCTACGAAACCCCCTCGGGCATGTTGAACGCAATCGGCTGGCAAAACATCGGCGCTGTTGAGTTCACCACCAAGAAACTTCCCGCGCTCCGGAAATTCCAGACCAGGGTCGTGGTCAACGTGGTCGGGTTCACTCTGAGGGACTATCTCGAGGTCACTCGTTTTCTTAATGATTGCCCAGGAATTGCAGCCCTGGAACTCAATATCTCCTGTCCCAACGTCAAGCACGGAGGCTTTCATTTCAACCAGAAGCCGAAAGACACTTTCGAGGTTACCGCCAAAACCAAGAAGGCGTCTCCGCAAATACCGCTCTGGGTCAAGCTCTCGCCCAACGTGACCGATATAAGAGACTTTGCCCGCGCTTGCGAAGATGCCGGCGCGGACGCTCTCTCGGTGGTGAACACCTTCGTCGGGATGGCGATCGACACTGTCAGGCGCCGCCCCCGCTTGAAATATGTCACGGGCGGGCTTTCCGGTCCTGCGATCAAGCCGGTGGCCCTGCGAATGGTTTGGGAAACCTGCCAGGTTGTCAAGATACCGGTGATCGGCATCGGGGGAATTGCCAACACTGATGACGCTCTCGAGTTTCTCCTGGCGGGGGCGCGCGCGATCCAGGTCGGCACAGCAAACTTTTACAATCCCTCCGCGTCGCAGCAGATCGCCGGCGGACTGGAGCGGTATTGCCGCTCTCACGAAATCCCTGACATAAACCAGCTGGTGGGGAGCTTGCGAGTATGACGAATGGGCGATCCCGGCTGATCGTCGCTCTGGACGTCCCCGACCGCAGCGCCGCTTTGAGCGCCGTGGACAAGCTCGCCGGCCGGGTGGGGTATTTTAAAATCGGTTTAGAACTTTTTATCAGCGAGGGACCTGACCTGGTACGCGAGATTCGCCAACGCGGCGAGGGCGTTTTTCTCGATCTCAAGCTTCACGACATACCCAACACGGTCGCCGCGGCAGTTCGAGCGGCAGCCCGGCTCGATGTCCAGATGCTCACGGTTCATGCTGCGGGAGGGGTGGCCATGCTCGAGGCCGCCCGCGCGGCGGCCGAATCATGGACGACTCCTCCGCTCCTGCTCGGAGTCACAGCCCTTACGAGCCTTTCGAACGACGACACACGGCGCATAGGCGTTCACGAGGCGATCGAGACCTGGGTTGAGAGGCTGGCTGATCTCGCCTATCAGTCCCGATTGACCGGATTGGTAGCATCCCCCTGGGAATTGACGCATCTCCGTCAAAAATTCCGAGGACAAATGAAACTGGTCGTTCCCGGAATCCGTCCTTCAGGCGCAAGTTCAGACGATCAACGACGCATCGCCGGCCCGGCCGATGCCATTCGCGCGGGCGCGGACTTTCTCGTGGTCGGACGCCCAATACTGCATGCCCCGGACCCACAGCGGGCTGCAGACCAGATCACCGGAGAAATAGAGAGCAGCGACCGCCGGCCCGCCGACAAACCCTGAAACTGCTGGTATCCCGGTCGTCAAAACCAAAAATTGCGGCTTCTCGCGCGGTGCAGAATTCGGCGGACGTAGTTGCGCGTTCTGGGCAGGTCCACAAACGAGAGGTAAAACTCCTCCGCCTGGATGCCAGGTGGGTACCGGTTTCTGCCCCGCGGCCTGCAACCAGCCGTTTGCCCGCGTTTCTCCCGCATTGTAGCGGAGCAGCGCAAAGACGGCGGGCGCCGGGGAATCCTTGTAGCGCTCCAGAGAGCGTCCCAAATACCAGGACCCGATCACAATGTTCTGCCTGGGCTCCAGGACCTGGGCTTCCTGAAAGGGCGGCAATTTCTTCTTTTCGCTGAAATCGCGAGCCGCCCCCATGGAGACCTGCATCAGCCCGAGCTCGCCGGCGGCCCCTCGAATGCCCGGCCGAAACCAGCTCTCCTCGTAAATAAGCGCCTTAACCAGATAAAAATCGATTCCGTTCTCGGCAGCGGATTGGGCGATCCAGTGATCGTAAGCCGCGCTGCGATAGTGAATCCAGCCGACTAACGCCGCCGCCATCAGCAAAAACGCCAATCCGAGCACGATGCTCCGATGCATCACGCTACCTGGGCACTTTCAGAATAAATGCGGTGATGTCGTCGTGTTGCGCGGCGTCGCGCGCGAACCTCTTCATTTCGCTGGTCAGCGCTTTCAGTATCTCTTTGGCCGGCTGGTTCGCCTTCGATGAGAGCACTTCCTCCAAACGTTGCCGGCCGAATTCCTCCTCGGATTGGTTCCATGTCTCAATGACTCCGTCGGTATAAAAACAGAGAACGTCACCCGAGCGAAGCAGCGTCTGTGCCGCTGCATAGCGCGACTTGTCGAAGAGTGCAAGAACTGTGCCTCCTCTTGACAGATCCTCTCTGCGGCCGTCCGCGTGAATCAAGACCGGCGGAAAATGTCCGCCGTTGGACCACCGGAACCAGCGCGTCTTGATGTCCAGAATCCCGTAAAAAAGACTGACGTAGGTCCGATTCTTGACGTCCCGGTACAGGCGCCGGTTCACGTGATACAGGACTTGCGAGGGAGAGGAATTTACCCGGGCGGCGAAACGCAGCGCGCTGCGAGTCGCCGCCATCGTCATGGCGGCGGCGACGCCCTTTCCGGAAACGTCGCCGATTGCCAGTCCAAGATGTTCGCTGTCCAGCCAGAGAAAATCATAGTAATCGCCACCCAGACTTTCCGCGGGCTTGTAAATGGCGGCGAAATCAAAACCCCCCATCTCCGGCATCGAGAGCGGGAGCATGCTGGACTGCAGGTCGCGCGCCAGGCCAAAGTCAGCTTCCAGCTTCTGCTCCTTCGCCAGCAATTGCTGGAAGAGCTGCGCATTGTCGATCGTGACCGCCATTTGGCTCGCCAGCGTTTCCAGCATCTGCACCTGCTCGGTTTTGAAAAACCGCGGATTGGAGCTTTCCACTACAATTCCGCCCAGCAGGCGGTCCCGGGAAATAATCGGCACCGCAACTTCTGATTGCGTCCATTGTCCATCCAGGGTTTTGGCTCGAATTACCCTCCCGTCGTTGGCCAAATCGGTAGACAGGATGGTCCTTCGTTCCCGGCCCGCGTGCCCCAGAAGCCCCTTATCCATCGGCAAGGCGCGGCACTGCTGAAGTGTTTCCTCGGCATAGCCGATCGCAACCTTCAGTTCCATGATCTCAGTTTCAGGCCGGTAGACAAAGATCCCGAGAACCTCGTAATTGATGATGCGACGAATCAACGCGGCAATCCTGTTCAGAAGCTCATCCAGTTCCGGAATGGCCGTCATCTCCTTGCCGATCTCATTCATCACCTGGGCAGTGAGCGCATCCCGGGTCTTCCCCTCGTAAAGGCTGGCATTCTCAATTGCCACAGCGATCTGTGCGGCAAGCGGCGTCATAAGCCGCAGGTGTTGCGGACCGAAATAGCCCTTGCGCGTGCTCTCCAGCACCAGCACCCCCACGATCCGATTCTTGGCCATCAGGGGGATCGCCAGCTCCGACTGAGGTTCAACCCCGCTGAGGGTGCGGGCCGGCTTGTAGTCCGAATCCGCTGTCACGTCGGGGACCAGGATTGGGGCGCGGGTACGTATCACTCGTCCGATTACCCCTTCATGAAGGCTGAGCCGCCCGAGTTCGCGACGAGATTCCTCGCTATATCCGACCGATGTCTTCCAGACCAATTCCTGCGCGTCCTCATCCACCAGGAGAATCGCGAACAGCTCGTAATCAATGAACCGGCGCGTTATCTGGGCTATTTTGTCCAGCAGCCTGTCCAGGTCGAGAATCGAAACCAGCTCGACGCTCACCTCGTTGAGCAACTGCATAGCCTGCAGGCTGTTCTGAAGCGCGTCTTCGGCCTGAATTCTCTTCATAGCCTGGCCCAAAAAGTTTGCCACGGCTTCGAAGATTTCGACATCGGCGGGCTCAAAGGCTCCCAGGCGGTCATTCTCGATATTGAGGAAGCCCGCCACTTTTCCAAATATTTTCAAGGGGACACAAATCTCAGAACGCGTGCCGGGAATTGCATCCAAATAGCGGGAGGACTTTGAGACGTCGTCAATGACAACCGTCTTCCCGCTCTCGGCTACCTGGCCGATGACACCCTGCTCGATTCCCTGAGACTGATAGCGCGTCACGAGATCGGGCGATATACCATCCGTGCCGCGTGTGAGGATTCGCCCCTTCTCATACTCTACGGTCCCAATCATTACGTATTGCACACCTAGATTTTTTCGCAGGAGCCGCGCGGCGTCCTCGAACATTTGGTCCAGGTTCGTGGATGAGATCACAAGACGCCCGATCTCATTCAGCAAGGCGAGCTTTTCAAGCGACCGGGCGGGCGCATGGGAGACTTGGTTATGCATGATTCGATTTACGATTTACGATTGACGATTTACGATTGAAGGCAAAGTAGCTGGAGCTGTGAATCACAATCACCCACCGCCAGTAAACAAACGAATTTCCAATCGTAAATCGTCAATCGTAAATCGTCAATTGTTACAGGCGCGCAAGGAGATTCTTCTTTTTCTCGTCAAACTCAGCCGCGGTAATTACCTTTCGATCGCGCAGACGCGCTAATTCGTCCAACATTCTAGGAACATCTTCGCGACTGACCGAACCCAGGGATCCCGCCTGTGACGATCGGTAAAGTTCGCGCTGCTGAACGATGCAGTTCTTGAAGGCTACGGGATCGGGAATCAGATGAAATACCGTAATACCATGCTCGCTGGCCGTTTCCAACCTGACGTTGCCGTAGCCAAGAACCCTGCCCCACAAACTCTGCTCGTGAAGAATATTGTTGATCTTATCCAGCGAGGCGTCGAAAGAACTCACCGAAAAAACTCCCTGCTGCTTGACTATGCGGCGGGTGGTGATGATGTACTCTTTTTTGTGCCGAACCAGAACTTCCCACAAAAGAAGCAAAAGCGGGCCGAAATAGAAAAGAAGAAACCAGTAGATCGCCAGGTTGAAGGCCAGAGCAATCACGACGGCGGCGGCCGCGATGTTGATCAGGATCGGCCAAAAAAGGACCACCGGATGCTGATGGGTCAGGAGGACCACCTCTTCATCGGGAAGAAGTTGATTTTCGACGAAAGACATCCTTGTCCTTTCTTAGGGGCTCGCGCAGAAACAATTTCACATTCTGGCGCGAGAGTCGCGGTCAGTTTTTTGAACCGGGTTTTCCGTTTGCTATGCAGCCTAGCACCCTCAGGATCGCGCCCCTTCGGGCCTGCAGCAGAATGCCAACCTGTTTCTGCGCGAACTCCTTGTTGTACGCAATGACGCCCACGAGGGTCATCACCTGGAAGAGAAGACGCTCCGCTCCGTGCCCATCATAAGTCATGAAGCGCAGCGACAGCCTCGTCACCGAACTCCAAAAGGGCTACCGAGTCAAGTTTGAACGCGGCGTTCCCGTTCCCGGAAGATACTTGCGCAGCAGGAGCCACAGATAAGTAGTGCTGGCCCCTACCACAAACATGACGATGATGTTGTTTTCCAGGCTGGGCGCAAAGACTGTATGACGGTAATAGGCACATATTGCGCCCATTATGAAACTGAGAGCAGCCAGAAAACCCGCCATTATGCCGCTTGGCGCGCTTGGCTTTCGAAGTCGCTCCCACCCCAACGAGACAAGATAGGAGGAAGAACCTGCCGCGATCGCGGGGAGTAGCCAGGTTTCTACCGCGAAAATCATCCAGCCTCCTCTGGCACTCCATGTGATAGCGGGTTGAACCTGTCTTCCAATCAAATCACCTCACTAAGGGTTCGCGCAGAAATAAGTTCGCATTCTGCTGCAGGCCCCCAGGCCCGCTGGCGAGGCGCGAGCGACGATGCGTACCCGGTGCGGTACGTGAGGAGCGAGCAACAAAGCCAGCGGGCCTGCGGGCCGCAGCCCGAAGGGGCGCGATCCTCAGCGTGCTTAGCGAACAGAAACCGGCTCATGATTGACCACCGACTCGCGCCAGAATGTGAAGTTATTTTTGCGCGAGCCCTAAGTCGGCTGGTTCATACGGTAACGTATCCGGCGGAGCTGTACGAGTCGGCTCTGTTTTTTTGCCCAGGGCCGAAGGCCCGTTAGTCCGCCGCGATTGCCCTCAACGCGCGGGTCTGATGACCGCGCCACAGACCTAATCTTTTCACAGCTTCTCACCGCTGGTCCCCACTCTCTTTCGGCCCTTCAGGGCCTTAATTGCTCCAAAATTCGTTACTACCGTAATTGCGAACAGCAGTACTAAGGATACCACGCGTCTCCGCAGTGGACGCCAGGGAAGACAAAATTAACCGTGAAACACAGCGCGCCAGGCGGCGCTATCAGTGCTATAATCGCGTCATTCGAATCCGGGAACTCAATCGATACTTTGACATCAGGAGAAAGGTACCTATGTCTCAGTGGACGCGCAGAAACTTTCTTGCCGGCAGCGTTATGGGCGGACCGATTCTCGCAGGGATGACAAATCCCGAAGTCTCTCTGGCTCTTGAAAGCGCGGCGGCTTCAAACTCGCCACTCAAGATCGGCATCGTGACTTACAACATTGCCAAAGACTGGGACCTGCCGACAATTATCAAGAACTGCACGGAAACGAAATACGACGGCGTAGAGCTGCGGACTTCCCATGCCCACGGCGTCGAGATGTCACTCACTTCCGGTCAACGCGCTGAGGTCAAGCGGAGGTTCGCCGACTCCGCCGTGAAGCTGGTCCAGCTTGGGAGCACTTACGAGTTCCACTCAGCCGATCCGGCGGAAGTGCAAAAGAACATCGAGGGATGCAAGGGCTACATCCAGTTGGCGCACGATGTGGGCGCCCTCGGGGTCAAGGTGCGACCCAACGGGCTCCAGACCAAGGCCGGGATTCCCGTGGAAAAGACCCTGGAGCAGATCGGTCTTTCCCTTAAGGCACTGGGCAAGACCGCCGCCGATAACGGCGTGGAGGTCCGCCTCGAGGTTCATGGAACCGGCACGTCCCGGATCGAGTATATCCAGAAAATCATGAAAGTGGCGGACCATTCGCAAGTGACGGTGAACTGGAATTCCAATCCCGCAGACCTGGAGGGAGGAACGATCGAAGAGAACTTCGCCCGAGTTTCAGAAAAGGTGCGGCACGTGCATACCCGGGACCTCTTCGCCGACTATCCTTGGCGGAAGCTCTTTGGACTATTGTCCGCAATGAAATTTCAAGGGTATTGTTGCGCCGAAATCCCGGAGAGCAGCGATCCTGTGCGCATAATGCGATATTTCCGAGCCCTCTTTCTCGCCTACCAGGGCATTCTGTAACTCGGCTCGTGTCTTCGGGGCTAGCGCTGCGGAACACGTACCGCTATAGGCGCGAAGACCAAAGACTGATCACTGAAAGACCTGATCTACGGGTACGATCTTCACAGCTTTTTCCGAAATCTTGAGCCCATAGTTCTGCAGCATCTTATCTTCGTTCAGAATCTCGGCGGGCTTGGGCGCGTTATACTGGACGGGCGAAGCGGCATTCGCAACCAGCGCCTCCTTCAACTTCTCCGCCTCCTTGGCTGCGATCACAATCATGAGGTTCTCCGTTTGCAGATTCTCGCGAATCACGCGGTTCACGTCAGCCAGGGTCAATTTCGCCAGCCCGGTCTTCACGTAATCAGTGAAGCTGGAAATTCCATAGTAACGGCTGTCTAATTGATAACCCAACTGCAAGTCCTGCGTTTTGGTCAGGACGTTGACAAACTTTGAGAGAAAACGCCGCGTATCCTCGAAATCCTTTTGTTTCATACCCTCCTTGCCTAGCTTGCCCAGCTCGTAGATGGCCGTACGGAGCGCGAAGTGGGCATTCTGTGGCTCGACCGGGCGTATCCAGATTTGAAAAATCTGCTGCCGGCGGCCGAGATTGGGATCCGGATGAAACTGAAACATGCCGCGGGGAAAATACTCGATGTAGGCATAGTCGCCGTAGTTCAGCCCCCTCAACTCGCGCAACCGCTGATAAAGATAGCTATTGCTCGACCGGTGCTGGCCGAAATAGGACTGGACCAGGTAGAGGGCGACCCAGTCTTTGTGGCGGCGGGTAACTTCGATAGGGTAGCCCAACGAGATCGCCGTAGCGCGAGCTTCCTTCTTGATGATTCTGACTTGAAGTCCATCGAAGGCTTTCGGCACCGGAAGCACCAGAGAAGACCGATTCCCTTCAGGCAGGCTGCCGAAGCGCGCCTTGACCTGCTGAAGGAATTCCGGGCCATAATCTCCCGCCAGGCCAAGAACGAGGTTTTGGCGCGAATAGTTGGCCTGGTAAAAAGCCTTTACATCGTCCAGAGTTAACTTCTCCAACGCTGAAACCCTTCCCGTATTCTCGTGGCCGTACGGATGGTTTTCATAGATGAAATTGTACAGAGCTTCTTTCGCCAGCTCCTCGTCGTTGGTTCCTCGAAGATTGACTTTGAGATAGTTGATGGCATCGGACTTGACCCGGCTAAAGTCCTCTTCCTTCCAGCCGGGCTCGAGCAACATGGCTGAGATGAGATCGAAATATTTCCGGAGGTTGTCTTTGTGGGTGCTCCCCATGAAAACCGTCATTTCCTCGTCGACCTGAGACGAAAACCTCGTAGCCATCGGATACATGGCTTGGACGATCTCGGAATAAGACAACTTCCGGGTCCCTCCCCCGGAGATCATCGCCGCAGTCAATGCGGCCACGCCCTCTTTGCCTTGCGGATCCGAGGCGCTTCCGATCTGGAAAAGAATTCGAAACGAAACCAGAGGCGAGGAACTCGGGAGAAGTACTGTTTCCATCTTGGCGCTCTCCTGAGCATCAGAAAACGACAAAGTCGCAGCAATCCCGGCAAAGAGGACTACCAGTTTTCGAAGAAGACCTCGGCATTCCATCGTTACTTCTCCTTGGCCGGACTCAGGGTAACAACGGTTCGACCTTCTGGAATAAAATACTTTTTCGCGATCTGCCGGACGTCTTCCACAGTTACCGCGTCATAGAGGCGAAACAGCTTATTGATTGACTCAGGCGTGCGCCTTAACTGTACGTAATGGGCCAGGGTCTCGGCAATGGCCTCGCTGCTATCCATCCGCAGAGCGAGCGAGTATTTCAGATTCGATTTCACATCCTCCAACCGCTTGGCGGACAAAGCTTCGCTCTTGACCGTTTCGAACGTTTTCAGAATCTGTTCCTGAACATACGGTACATCCTTGAGCTCCTTCACGCGCGCGAGGACCGAAAGAAGGAACGGATCCCGGTGATCTGGAAAACTGGGGGAAAGGGCATCCACCTTCTGCTCCTGTATCACCAGCTTCTGATATAAAGCGCTGCTTTCCGAAAAAAAGAGGTTCGAGATAATGTCCGCCGTGGGCATGTCTTTCGATTCGTCCGAGTAAGGCGGCCCCTCAAAAGAAACGACAATCCAGGGAAGCGTATCGGAAGGCCATTCCACGTGGCCGGTGCGAGGGGCAGTCTGCTTGGGCTCTTGAGGAATCTGAGCCGCGTAGGAGCCACGCTTCCAGTCACCCCAGTATTTTCTGGTCAGAGCAAGCGCCTGCTCGCGTTTCACGTCTCCGACCACAAGAAGCGTCGTGTATTCGGGCCGGTAGAACCGCGAAAAGAACTGCAGGCTGTATTCATATTGATTGGGCATGTCCTCGATGTCTTTGAGGAATCCCATGGTGGTGTGCTTGTAGGGGTGAACGTCGAAGGCCTTGTCCTGAAGCACTTCCAATAATTTCTGAACCGGATTGGAGCTGTTCTTGTTGTATTCGCCGAAGACGGCCTTGGCTTCGGTTCGAAAATCCTCCTGCGAATATTTCAGATGCCGGAAACGGTCCGCCTCGAGCTTGAAAATCAACTCCAGATCCTCCTTCGCAACCGTGATATGGTAGGCAGTGTAATCGTCAGAGGTAAACGCGTTGGCGTCCGCTCCTGCGTTCTTCAGGAGTTCGTTATACTGCTCGTTGCTGTAGTTCTCGGTTCCACGAAACATCATGTGTTCGAAAAAATGAGCGAAACCCGATTTTCCGGGTTCTACCTCGTTCCGTGATCCCGCCTGGACCACGGCCCAGAAAGCGACTAGATTGGGGTAATCGGTCGGAACCACGATGAGTCGAAGACCGTTGGGAAGATCGTCGATGAAGTACTTGTACGGGAATATGCTTTCGGATGCCATCGAAATCACCAGGCTGAGAAACAGGACCATACTCGAGACCAGGATTCGCATCAAATTCGCTCTCCTTCCAAAGCTGCTTGCGGAGTACAAGAGTATAGTTTGCCGGGAGGCTCTGGCGCGCGCAAGCAGCTTTGTGTTTCAAAAACCAACCGCCAGGACACGAAGACTCGAAGAAACGCCCGGGATCCAATGGAAAACAAGGAAGCGCTAACGGGAAAGTGATCAAGCATCCCTTACGGTCTCAAAGGTTCCAAAGATTGACCGTTGGGTCGATTTAAGACAGAATAGCCGCCTGTGGCGGACACTCAAACCGAGAGAGCTGATCCATGGCAACGGTGAAAAAAGGGGAAGACTACGGTCTGCACGCCAGTGGAATCGTGGGAGTAGGCGCCGTTTATCACAATCTTTCAGCGGCTGCCCTCTACGAACACGTGACCCGCAAGGAAGAAGGACTGATCTCACATCGGGGCGTGCTGGTGGTAAATACGGGACGCCACACCGGCCGGTCCGCGAACGACAAATTCATCGTGAAGGAACCCTCGTCCCAGGACAAAATCTGGTGGGGCAAGGTTAACCGCCCTATCCCCCAGGTAAAATTCAATTCTCTCCTGGCACGGATGAAGGCCTACATGCAGGGCCGCGATCTCTATGTCCAGGACCGTTCGGCAGGCGCGAATCCCAAGTATCAGATACGCATTCGCGTAATCACCGAATACGCCTGGCATAGCCTCTTCGCCCGGCACCTCTTTCTGCCCGGCAACGATTCCGGACCGAGCGCCCCTGATTTCACAATCATCTGCCTGCCGAACTTCACCGCGAATCCGGCCCAGGACGATACCAACTCGGAAACCTTTATTCTGCTCGATTTTTCCCAGAAACTGGTTCTCATTGGCGGAACCGGCTACGCCGGGGAGATGAAAAAATCGGTATTCACCGTCTTGAATTACTTGCTTCCGCAAAAGTCGGTGATGTCGATGCACTGCTCGGCCAACATCGGAAAGGAGGGAGACACCGCCATCTTCTTCGGCCTGAGTGGAACCGGGAAGACGACCCTCTCGGCCGATCCGATGCGCAGCCTCATCGGCGATGATGAACACGGCTGGAGTGACGATGGCGTATTCAACTTCGAAGGAGGCTGCTACGCGAAGGTGATTCGCCTCAGCCCGGAGGCCGAGCCGGAGATTTACGCCTGTACTCAGACCTTCGGCACAGTTCTGGAAAACGTAGTGATCGACGAGAATACGCGCGAGCTCGACCTGAATTCCGACGCTCTGACCGAGAACACTCGAGCCGCATACGCGCTGTCTTGCATCCCGAACTCCGTCCCCACGGGGCGAGGGGATCATCCCAAGAACATCATCATGCTGACCTGCGACGCATTTGGTGTCATGCCGCCGGTCGCTCGTCTATCGCCGGAACAGGCGATGTACCACTTCATCTCAGGATATACCGCCAAGGTCGCCGGGACCGAGAAGGGACTGGGCAAAGAACCGCAGGCGACTTTCAGTACCTGTTTTGGCGCTCCCTTTATGGCTTTGCACCCCTCGGTATATGCCAACCTGTTGCGAGACAAGATTTCGCGCCACAACGTGGATTGCTGGCTGGTAAATACCGGTTGGACCGGAGGGCCTTACGGTGTGGGCTCTCGCATGAAAATTCAATTTACCCGGGCCATTATCAATGCCATTCTCGGCGGCACCCTCGCCACCACGACTTCCAGTCAAGATCCAATATTCGGGCTGCAGATTCCAAGCTCATGCCCGGGAGTCCCGCCAGAAGTCCTGATCCCGCGAAATACCTGGAAAGACCCCGCAGCCTTTGACGCCAAAGCCAGAGAACTGGCTCATCGATTCACCAAGAACTTCGAGCAGTACGCCCCGGCGGTCGAGCCGCAAGTGATCGCGGCCGGACCCCGCGCCTCATGAAAGTTGTCGATATAATCGGCGTTCCTCTCGACCTGGGCGCAAACCGGCGTGGCGTCGACATGGGTCCCTCAGCTTTTCGCATCGCAGATGTGGGCAGCCGGATTCGAGAGTTGGGCTTCGAGGTACATGACTGCGGCAACATACCGGTCCCCATTCCTGAGACCATCGGGATCAAAGACAACCGAGCCCGCTATGCCAGGGAGATCGGCGAAGCCTGTGAATCTCTTTACCAGAAGTCGCGCGACAGCATCCTGGCAGGACACCTTCCCCTGAGCCTGGGCGGAGACCATAGCCTGGCCGCCGGATCCATCGCAGGAACCGCTGCCGCGCTGCAGAAACAGAACCGCGCCCTGGGCTTATTGTGGGTAGACGCCCACGCGGACATGAATACGCCTGAATCGACTCCCAGCGGTAATGTTCACGGCATGCCGCTGGCGGCCATTCTGGGAAAGGGACCGCCCGAACTAGTCGAGGTCGGGGGCTTCAGCCCGAAGGTAGATCCCAAGAGGTGCGCGGTGGTGGGATTGCGCAATCTTGACCAGCGCGAGAAAGGGCTGGTCCGGCAATCGGGCGTTCGTGCCTACACCATGAAAGACATTGATCTGCGCGGCATGGCCGCGGTCATGAGGGAGGCTCTCGACTTGACATGCGCCGATGGCGCGGCGCTGCACGTTTCCTTCGACATGGATGGAGTGGATCCCGCCATCTCACCCGGCGTGGGCACTCCGGTGCGCGGCGGTCTCTCCTACCGCGAGTCTCACCTGCTGATGGAAATGGTCGCCGACAGCCAGTGTCTGGTCGCCCTGGACGTGGTCGAGGTCAATCCAATCCTGGACACGCGCAATTCTACGGCATATCTCGGCGTGGAACTGATCCTCTCAGCCCTGGGAAAGAATATTCTTTAGCCACTAACCACGAAGACTCGAACACACCAGGAAACAAGTTCTCGGCATTCCTTCGTGTCTTCGAGTCTTCGCGGTTAGCGCTTGCCGGTGAGTGTCGCGAAAACCCGAAGAAGATGGTTAAAATTAGCCTCGTCTGGCGGTACATTAATCATGATCAGGGGATCTTGGACCCTGGGCTTACTTTCGGGCGGACTTCGAATGTGTTGTCTCGAAGGGTCAGGATGGTTGCGGTGCGCGCTACTAACGGTTGCGCTGGTTTCCATCCTGGTTCTCAGTAGCGGAGGGTGCTCCACGAACTGGTCCATCTTCGGTGGTGACGGCAAACAGAGATCGCCCGCGACCGGGGTAGAAAGATTTACCCACATGCGCGAGCGCATGGTGCGCGAGCAGTTGCAGGGGCGTGACATCAAGGACGCCCAGGTACTGGCCGCCATGCTGAAGGTTCCCAGGCACGAGTTCGTTCCGGAGAGGATTGTGGACTCAGCCTATGACGACAGCGCTCTTCCGATTGCGTCGGGACAGACTATTTCGCAACCGTATATCGTCGCGTACATGACTCAGGCTTTGAAGTTGCGCGGTACCGAGCGCGTGCTTGAAGTCGGAACCGGTTCCGGGTATCAGGCCGCAGTACTGGCGGAGATTGCCCCTGAAGTCTATACCATTGAGATTGTGACGGAACTCGCCCAACGCGCCCGATCCGTTCTCGAGTCGCTGGGCTACAAAAACATACGCTTTCGTACTGGAGACGGATATCAAGGGTGGCCGGAATCCGCGCCCTTTGACGGAATCATGGTCACCGCCGCACCCGACCACGTCCCTCAACCGCTGATCGATCAGCTCAGGACCGGAGGGAGGCTGATCATCCCGGTGGGACGTGGAGAGCAGGAGCTGCTTCTTATCGAGAAAGGGCCTTCCGGCGTTACCCGCCGCTCGACCATTCCGGTCCGTTTCGTGCCTATGACCGGAAAAGCGCTCCAAGGTCCTCCCCGCTAGCCCATCGCGGATTCTGCCGGAAGCCAGGAACCGCTGCCGGCGTGACATTAGTTTCTCCCATGCGCTCGTACGCCCGGCTGGTTCAACTACTAGGTTGTGGCGAGTTTCCAGGGAGCGCGGTACTCGCGCGAGACCTGGGCTTGCGCCTCGGGATCGCCAATTACCTTTTCGCGCTCGACATCCCATTTGATCTGCCGCCCCAAGCGCTGCGACATATTCCCCAGGTGACAGGCGATCATCGAGTTGTGTCCGATCTCGACGTCGGAGTTCGGGCGCTTGCGCGAGCGCATGCAGTCGATGAAATTCTGGATGTGAGTCAGATTATAGTTCTGATTTCCTGCGGCGCGGCGCGGAACACCAGGAAACTTGTTCATGCGGGGCTTATCGATCCTGTCGGTTTCAGGATAGACCTCCCAGCCTGCGCGATCGACCACGAGCACCCCGCTGTTTCCGTGGAACGCAACACCATGCTCGCGCGCTTCAGGGCCTCGTCCCGCCCCGAGCATATGTTCCCAGATCATGGTGAATTCAGGAAACGCCCAGATGACCTGCTGGGTATCGGGCGTCTCCATGGCGTCATTGGGATAGCCGAACTTCCCGCCTACTGAAACAGCCGAGTTGGGAGCTTTTATGCCCATCGCCCAATTGGCGATATCAATCATGTGAGCTCCCCAGTCCGTCATCAGACCGCCCGAGTAATCCCAGTACCACCGGAAAGTGAAATGGAAACGGTTCTTGTTGAACGGGCGCTTGCGGGCCGGGCCCAACCAGAGGTCGTAATCAACGGTGGAAGGGGGTTCGGCATCTGCAACCGGAGGGAGTTCGCCCTTCCAATCGAGATAGGCCCAGGTCCGCACCAGTCGAATCTTTCCCAATTGTCCGCTCTTTACGAATTCGACGGCGTCGGTGTAGTGAGGAGCGCTGCGCTGCTGGGTTCCCATCTGGACGACGCGATCGTGCTTGCGCGCGGCCTCGACCATGGCG
Organism: uncultured Acidobacteriota bacterium; assembly: GCA_963827655.1. Taxonomy (GTDB): domain Bacteria; phylum Acidobacteriota; class UBA6911; order UBA6911; family UBA6911; genus CAWHCF01. Next base: position 242,309 of record CAWHCF010000049.1, on the reverse strand, counting down.
CGACCTTCCGCAATGCAGACCGACAGGGGTTTTTCGACATAGACATCCTTCCCCGCCTGGCACGCCATGATGGTGGGAATTGCGTGCCAGTGATCCGGAGTCGCGACAATCACTGCGTCAATATCCTTTTGCTCGATGACTCTCCGAAAATCGCGAGTGATCAGCGCCGGTTTTTGCGAGGCCTGCTGAGTAAGCTTCCCCGCCTCGGCACTCTGGGCATCATCGACATCGCACAGCGCAACGCATTCGATGCTCTTGACCTGTAAGAAATCCCTCAAAATCGCTTCGGCCCCTTCCCCCACATCCGATCAGCCCGACCCGAATGCGATCATTCGCGCCTATGACCCTGGCCTGGGGCGAAGCACTTCCGGCAAACGCACTTCACCGTCGGTCATGGAAGCTCCCGCGACGGCGCCGGCGGCAACCGATTCCTTCAGGAATTGACGGCGGCTTCTTCGTTTCATATCAGACTCCTCCAGTCAGCCAACCATAGTCCTGTTGAGGCAAGAATTTCAATCGGCATTTGTGCGACCTGCCGTCTTAATCGGCACTTGCATCGCCATCCTGACGACGGACGCTGAAAAATTGCCTGGATAAGCGGCGCAAGCTGCCGCGCACACAGCGCAAGCAAGCTTCGCGCACCAAAGGCGCGCTGTTACGCTCCATCAGGAGCCATCCCGAATTTGCTCAGCATCTGTTCCTTTTGCCGCCAGAGCGCATAGGTCAGTCCCACCTTGTACTCGTGAGCGTTACGGAGCCGCCGATAACTCTCGTGCAGATGCAGCAGCTGATCCCGGCGCCGTGCTCTGACAGCCTCCAGCGACGGAAACTGGTAGACGATCCTGCCTTCCGCAACGACGTCGCGCAACAATTCGCAGCGCCGGCGTGAGTGGATCTTCTTGCGGCGAAGCGGATTAATCGGATCGACGATCAGGACTTCGTTTTGATCGATGGCTTCCGACTGCTGGGCCAGCGCATCCGCCTCGATCATTCCGATGTCATCGTAGAAGCGGATTACTTTCTTCGCGCCCGGATTGGTCGTTTTTTCGGGGTTGCTGCTGAGCTTGATCTTCGGCAGGCCATTGTGCTCGACCAGTTTGTAAACGCCGCCGAGAGCGGCCCCTCCCTCGCCCCCCGCGGTGACCAGGCTCGTTCCGACCCCCCATATGTCGATTTTCCCGCCCTGCGCCAGAATGTCCGCAATAAGATATTCATCCAGGTCATTCGAGGCGATGATCTTGACGTAGGAAAGACCAGCCTGATCCAGCATCTGTCTCGCGGCCCGGCTGAGAAAAGCCAGATCGCCGCTGTCGATCCGGATTCCGGAAAGCCGGTGTCCGTGCTGCTCGAGTTCTTTCCCGACGGTTATTGCATTGGGAACGCCGCTGCTCAGCGCATCATACGTGTCGACCAGAAGAACGCAGTCGTTCGGGAACACGCGCGCGTAGGAGCGGAATGCGTCAAGCTCCGACGGAAACGCCTGAACCCAACTGTGCGCATGGGTGCCGCGCACCGGCATGCCGAAAGAAGCTGAGCCGAGGACATTCGACGTGCCTTCAGCCCCTCCGATAAAAGAGGCCCGGCATGCGCTCAGCGCTCCGTCGGGTCCTTGCGCGCGCCGCAGCCCGAACTCGATCACGATGCCGTGGTTGGAGGCTTCCCACAGCCGCGCCGCTTTAGTAGCGACCAGCGTTTGATAATTGATGTGGCACAACAGAATCGTCTCCACCATCTGGCATTCGATCAGCCTCCCGCTCACCTGCACCAGCGGTTCGTTCGGGAACACGACGGTTCCTTCGGGGATAGCTCGAATGTTCCCGCCGAATCGGAATCCGGACAAGAATTCGAGAAACTCCGCGGCGAACACGGGCCCGCCCGAAGAGGCGCGCAGCGAACGCAAGAAAGCGACATCCTCTGCGCCGAACCGGACGCTCATCACCGCCTGGACCGCGCTTTCCAGACCGGCGGCGATCGCATAACCTCCTCGGAAGGGATTGTGACGATAGTAGAGATCGAATGTCGCCGGCTCCGCCCATTTCCCTCGATTCAAATAGCCGGCTGCCATCGTGAGCTGGTAAAGATCCGTGAGCAGCGCGTCGGTGAACATGGTTTTCTTTCTGACGGCCGGGTCCACCATAAGCAATCACGAAGGCGCGAGGACGCCAAGAGAACTTTGAAAGACTCTCTCCGCCGCAGCTCAAAAATTCAACCGCATTGCAATGGGCATGCGCCGCCCGGTTCCGAAGGCCCGGATCGTCACCTTCAGGCCCGGAGCCGCCTGGCGCCTCTTGTATTCACTCTTGTGAATCATACGCACGACCTCCTCAACAATCCTCTTCTCGTACCCCCGGGCGGCGATGTGATCCACGCTCAACTGCTCCTCAACCGCAAGCCGAAGAATGTCGTCCAGGATATCGTATTCGGGCAGGCTGTCCTGGTCTTTCTGGTTCGGGCGCAGCTCGGCGCTCGGCGCCCTGCGAATCGTGTTCTCCGGAATGACCTCGCTAACCCGGTTGATATGGCGGGCCAGCCGGTACACCGTAGTCTTGGGCACGTCGGAAATAACAGCCAGCCCCCCGGCCATATCTCCATAAAGGGTACAGTAGCCAACTCCCAGCTCGGATTTGTTCCCGGTGCTGAGCACCAGGTGTCCCATTTTGTTCGATAGCGCCATCAGGATGTTGCCTCGAATCCGAGCCTGGAGATTCTCCTCGGTCTCGTCCTCTGGAAGACCCGAAAAGGCATGGGACAGCTCGTTCCGGTATTGCTCGAACACAGCTTGGATTGGTACTACCTGAAACGAGATCCTGAGATTCATGGCCAGGGTGCGGGCGTCGTTGTAGCTCTCTTCCGCCGAATAGACCGAGGGCATGGAAACGCCGATGACATTCTCCGGGCCGAAAGCCTCGGTGGCAATGCAGGCGGTAACCGCAGAATCGATTCCGCCGCTTAAACCAAGAACCGCCGACCTGAAACCGCACTTCCGCGCATAGTCCCGCGTTCCCAGGACGAGGGCGTGAAGGAGATTCTCCATTTCGTCGCCCTCTCGATAACCCAGTCCCTTACCGGCGTCCGGGTCCACGACCAGGAGCTGCTCGGCGAAACTCCTCCCCTGAGCAATGACACTCCCCTCTTTTCCAAGCGCCAGGCTGTTTCCGTCGAAGACGAGATCGTCGTTCCCTCCCACCAGATTAAGGTAGAGAAGCGGAACACGGTGCTTCCGGACATGGTTAAGAAGCATGCGATATCGGAACCGTGGCTTATTCATCTCAAAGGGCGACGCGGATATGTTGATAAGCAGGTCGGCGCCTTTTTCAACCTGATTGCGAATGGGGTCGGTGCGATACAGTGGTTTGGGCCAAAAGTCTCCTGCGTTCCAGGAATCCTCGCAGATTGATATGCCGAGTTTTCGCCCGCGAAAAGGGACAATAATCGTTTCATCCCCCCTTTCAAAGTAGCGATCCTCATCGAACACATCGTAGGTGGGCAACAGGGTTTTGTGAATGATCGACTGGACTTTTCCATCACAAAGGAATGCAGCCGCGTTGTAGAATTCTCGTCCTCCGTCTTGATGGTTCCGATCGACAAAGCCAATCACAGCGGCGACTCGTCCGACACGGGTTGCGATTTCATTCAAGGCTCGGATGTTGGCGTTGACAAATCCATGAATTCCCAGGATGTCCCGCGGCGGGTAACCGGTCAGGCACAATTCCGGGAAAACCGCCAGGTCCGCACCCATCCCCTCCGCTTTATCCAGCTCCCTCATCACCCGGTCACGGTTACCGCGAATGTCGCCCACCGTCGTATTAATCTGAGCCAAAGCAACCTTCATGAAATATTCCTCGTCAGTGGATGATAAGCCCTATGAAAGCCTTATTGTACACTGACAGGATTTCGGTGACAGGTACCGCTTTTCCGGTTCAGCCGGACTCCCCGGAACCGGATGAAGTCGAGCCCGTCACCCGGAGGTAGCGATATGCGGTTAAGAGACAAGGTCGCAATCATAACGGGAGCCGCAGCCGGCATCGGCCGGGCTACCGCCGAGTTGTTCGCGGAAGAAGGCGCCAGCGTAGTCCTGGTGGACAAGGATCCGGGGGGAGCCGAGCGGGCGCGTCAAATTGGCGAAAACTCGCGCTCGGCACTTTTCATACAGGCCGACATCTCAAAAGAAAAAGAAGTCCGGCAGGCGATCGAACTGACAGATCAAACCTACGGCAGGGTGGATATTCTGGTAAACAACGCGGCCGTTTTTGTGCTCAAGGGTCTCGAGGCGTCGCCCCACGACTGGCATCAGGTCATCGACGTCAACCTGATCGGGACCGCGCTCTGCGCCCGTCATGTCTCCAAGATTATGAAGCGGAACCAAGGGGGTTCGATAGTTAACCTCGGATCCATCTCGAGCTTCATCGCTCAGCCCGGCTTCCTGACCTACAGCGCGACGAAGGCAGCCCTGGTAAATATGACCCGGTGCATGGCGATGGACCTCGCACCCTACAACATCCGAGTCAATTGCGTCTGTCCCGGTACCATTCGTACTTCGGCAACCGAGAGACACCTGGCGAAGACCGGCATGTCTGAAGCAGAATTCGTCGCCAAGAACGCCCCGTTGCACTTGCTCAATCGCATCGGACAACCGCGCGAGGTCGCTTATGCCATTCTGTTCCTGGCTTCCGACGAGGCCTCCTTCATCACGGCCACGCATCTCATGGTCGACGGAGGATACACTGCGACCTAACAAGAAATGAATGAAATGAGAAATGACCGATCAATGACCCAACCAGTCATTGGTCATTTCTCATTTGTCATTCATGTTGGGACGTCGCCGTAGAAGGTCGGCTGACGAGGCCTTTGCTTCATCTCGGCAACGTCAATCGAATCCGAAATCCGTAATCCTAGGAGGTTTTTTCCAGCGCGCGCAGCAGATCCTCCGCGAAGTTATAGATCGCCCGCTGATGCTGCGGCGGCGTATCCTGGAACGTGGCGCGTTCCAGGGCCAACCGCAGGTAGTTGATTTCCTCTCCCGACAGCACCAATTGGATCACCGCCGGATTCTGCGAGACTATGTTTATTTTCACGCGGTCCTCGTGAGTTTCGAGATCGGCTTTGGCCGATCGCGTGACTTGACATCGGCTCGAGCGGCCCCAAGCGGAAATCCGCAATCCGCCCACTCGTCAGAGCGCCTCCAGATGAGGGTCTTGCTCGAGGGCAGGTCGAGACTCCACTCGAGAAAGAACCAGCGTCGCTACCAGGCTCAAGAGCAGGATTGCTACTACCAGAGCGACAAAATAGCGGCTGTGCTGAGGGAACGGGCCCAACAGGTCGTTCACCGAACCCGTGGTCACAACGATCCAGTTCAAGTGGGGATAAACGTCCTGAAAGTTCTTCGGAGTCAATCCAAGCATGAGGGATGGAGACGACGTCGTAATCATGTACCGCTTTCCTTTTTCGCGCGCGTTGAGAATGTCCAGCGTCTCGGGATACGTCTTATCCATAAGACCAAAACCCGGGGCCGAGATAACATCTCCCTTGGCGCGTATTAGTGCGGCAGTAGTCGAAGGGCCCCCTCGCATGGATCCGATGAGCCTGTGGATATCCTGCGCGTCCAGCACCACCTTGATTACGCCGATGACTCCGTCTTCCGGTTCAACGAAGGGTTGTGCCAGTTCCATCGACCAGGCCTTGGCACTCTCGTCATACTTGACATCGCCGATATAGACGGAGCCGCGGCGCCCATCCCCGTAAGTCTCCTTCCACCAGTCTTCGTCGGCCTGGTAATAGTCTGAGGTCTTTCCAGTCGCAGCCACCAGCCGTCCCAGAAAATCAGTCACCATGATCTCGCGATAGGTCTTCTCGATCGAGATGTACCGTCTCAGGAAATCTGAGGCCGTGTTGTCCAGAATCGATCTCATCTGCGCGGACTTCCTGTCCAGTCTGCTCCACGAAGACTCCATGGCCGGGATTGCCTTGCGCACCTCTTCAAGGTTCCTCCGCAGATCCTCGTTGCCCGTCCGGACAGCGTCTCGCAGGGTAGGGACCTCGGTCAGGCCGGCGACTGCGATAATCTGATGCTGCAGGTAATTGTCGATTAAGCCGAAAGCCATTTCAGCCGACTCACCGAGGTGGGCGCCCACCATGTCCAGGTAGGCCGCCTTATAGCTTCGAAAGAGCAACCAGCTCCCTATCAAGAGCGGAACTACGGCGAGTAGCATCAAGATGGAAAAGATGCGGAAATCAAACCGGAATTTATTTGCGGTAACTGTTTTCTTCATAACTCCTCCGTTCAACACCCGACCGGAAGTCCTGGGGAGGAGTCGAGGGGGGGCTCACGGGAAGATTATCAGGCAGCCTGGGTTGCCCTTGCATCCTCCCCGAGGGTTCTAAAGCTTGATCTGAAGTATGATACACCCGGCAACAACGTGTGTGCCAATCTTTCAAAACGACAGGTCCCGAGTTGGAATCGTCCTTCAAGATGTTCGCGAACCTGCAGCAGGAAATCATCCAGTGCCGCCTTTGTCCCCGCCTGGTCGAGTGGCGTGAACGGATTGCACGCCAGAAGGCCCCGCGTTTTCAAACGCAAGAGTACTGGGGGCGGCCCGCTGCCGTCATTCGGAGACCCCGACGCGTCGCTGATTATCATTGGATTGGCCCCGGCTGCGCACGGCGGCAACAGAACCGGACGAATGTTCACGGGAGATCGCAGCGGCGACTGGCTCTACGAAGCACTCTATCGATTCGGATTCGCCACCCAACCGTCCTCGCTTCACAAAAACGATGGATTGGCGTTGCTTGACTGCCTGATTACGGCAGCGGTGCGGTGTGCGCCGCCGGACAATAAACCGTTGCCGCCCGAGCTGGACAACTGCCGGCGTTATCTTCGACATGAATTGCAATTGACGGAGAAAAAGAGGGTGATTGCGGTTCTGGGACAGATTGCGCTCCAGGCGTTCTTGAAAGCCTGGAGCGAGACCGGTGGCTCCCGTCCAGTCGAACGCATGGCGTTTCGCCACGGCGGGGAATGGGAACTTTCCAGCCGCCTGACCTTGATCTTGTTCTTATCATCCAAGCCAGCAGAATACGCAAACCGGCCGGCTTACGCGACCGATGTTCCACGGCATCTTCGAACGAGCCCGCTCGATTCTGGATCAGGATTCAGGATCCGGAATCTGAGTCGAACTTTCTAGCAGCCTGATTTCTAGCATCCTAGATCCTGATTGTGGAATTGATTCTTTCGCTGTGGCAGAATTGATGCGCTGTCGATCCAAGACCAATCCTCATTTGGCCGGTTGAGCCGCTGCCTCTGGCCTGGAGACAGCCGCTCTTGTTCTGGAAGGGGAAAACATATGTCGATGAATCGAAATCTAGCCGTTCTGGCGCTCATGCTTTTTTTTGCCGCCAGGCCAGGTGTCGGTGGAGTCGAAGACATTCTGGGCAAGTGGGTCGCTAAAGCTCAAACCCCGCATGGTCCTTTAGAGATGGAATTCGAACTAAAGATGGAGGGCAACCAGCTGCTGGGTTCTGCGGCCGCTTTCCAGGGCAGCTTCCCGCTGAGTGGTCTTAAATTCGAAGACCCCAACCTGTCGCTCGAGATGAACTTCGCAGGAACGAACTTCAAGCTAACCGGATTGTTGAAGGAGGGCAGGTTCTCAGGGAAATGGGAACAGGTCGGAACCGAGGTGCAGGGAACGTGGACTGCGGAGCGCAAAAGGACCGACAGCAACCACGGCCGCCGCGGGCGGCATCTCAGGCGTCTGGAGCAGCGTTGCCGTTACATCCCAGGGCGAGCTTTTGCTCTCGCTCGATCTGAAGCAGGACGGTGAAAAGCTCACTGGAACCGTCAGCTCCGAACTGGGAGCCTTGCCGATTCAGGCCGCGACCTTCAAAGGTGACACGCTGCAATTCGACATAGACATGAATGGAACTATTTATCGGACCAGCGCGGTCCTGAAAGACGATAAATTCTCCGGCCGTTGGGTCAATGTTGGAACGAACGATGGTGGCCCCTGGAGCGCAACCCGGAAGGCCGCCGCACCCTCCGTCGCACCCGCCGCACCCTCCGTCGCAGCCTTCGGTTCCCTTCCTTTGCAGGGCACCTGGAACGCTGTGGCGGTGACACCCGATGGCACCCGGCCGTTTCAGCTGGTCTTGAAACAATCGGGCGACATGATCTCGGGGAACATCGTCACTCCAGAGGGGAACATACCCGTAAAGAAGGCTGCGTTCGCTAACAACGTGCTCACTCTCGAGATCGAGTACGGCGGGGGATCCTATCGCATCGAAGCAAGTCTTGCGAACGGGAAACTGGCAGGCAAGTGGTCGTCTGCCAGCGGAGCGGAAAGCGGAGCTTGGTCCGCCGAGCGCACGTCTCCGTAAGCCCGCGAATCTTCTTCGCGGCAATATCGCATCACTCGTCAGTCCCTTTCTTGCACGCACCGCAAGACTTGAAGACGCCAATCCAGAATGTTCGGGGCTCTGAGCGTCTTCGCGCCCTTCGAGGCAAGCAGGTGATAAAATGCCTGGAGCCAAAGCTGCCGGAATACGAGCGGAGCTTGATACGCGGATCGATCTGGCTACTGGGCTTTCGATTTTCAGGTTTGCTCTTCAGCGCGAGTTCTTTTTCCAGCCGGGACAGTATGCCACCCTCTGGCTGACTCATAACGGCGAAACGATACCGCGCCCTTACTCCATCGCCTCTTCTCCGTCGGAAACCCGGATCCTCGAGTTCTATATCAACCTGGTGGAAAACGGCCGTCTGACTCCATCCCTCTGGGACCCCGAAGTGATGCACTCCCTCAAGAGCGGGCGCGAGGATGCCAGCCTGGCTATCACCGGCCCGAAGGGACGGTTCGTCCTCGACCTCAACGATCCTCGGGACCTGATCTTCGTAGCCTCAGGAACGGGGCTGGCTCCTTTCATCAGCATGACGCGCAAATTGAACGAAGATTATCTGGCGGCTCCCGAGAATTTCCGCTCACGCGCGGTCCGTATCATTCACGGCGTAAGCTACTCGCGAAATCTCGGCTATCGTGGCGAGTTGGAAGCGTTACATCTGGAGACTCAAAAGAATCCCGCGCGCAAACTAGGGTTTTTTTACTGCCCCACCATAAGCCGGCCGCACCTGGATCCTTCGTGGACAGGACTCCGCGGCCGCGCTGAATCCCTCTTTGAGGATTCACCTGGCGACATGACGCCGAACCCTTTGGAAAACGCGATGAGGGAATGGGTGCGCGATCGGCTGAGCCCGGCAACCCACGTCGTCTACATATGCGGGCATCCCGGCACCATCGACAATACCGTCCAAATCCTCTCACAGCGCGGGTTCAAGCCCGATGTTGATGTCAAAGTGGAGAAATACTATTCCTGAGCGTCCCGGCTTAGCGCCTTCGAGTCTCGTGCTTCGCTTCGCAGAAATTACTTGCGCGATCGGTAATCACGGTGTCGCTCGTGAGGCCTTCGGAGAACATTCACTGCTACTTTGCGATGTCTCGGAAATACTCGAGGAACTGGCGCGCGGTCTTGTCCAGGTTCTCGATGGAACCGCCCCCGTCCAAAACCTCACACATTTCGTAGGCGACATATCCCTTGTAGCCGGAGTCCTTGAGAGCCTGGAAGAAGCCTTTATAGTCGATAAAGCCGGTTCCGAAAGGCACGGCGCGGATGAGATCTTCCTGCTTTATGTAATTGGTCAGGGTCGAATCGAATCGGGCGCGCGGATGCTTCACGTAGTCGGCCACGGTGGTGTAGACCATCATGGGCACCATCTTGCAGGCGGCCTCGGCTAGCTCCTTCCCATTGATTCCCTGGAGCGCGGGCGACCAGGCGTCAAAAGCTGCCTTGCAATTCGGTTCGTTGACTTCGCGGATCAGCCAGTGGTTAGCCTCGGGATGAATGGCGATGTCATGATGATTCTGGACCGCCAGCGTCACCCCGTACTCGGCCGCCTTGCGCGAGGCCAACTTGAGTCCCTGGACCACAATCCCCCACTGGGTATCGAATGGTATCCCGGCCCGTTCGTATCCGGTAAAAACCCGAACCATGGGAACATCGAGGTCGCGAGCCAGGCGCGCCAGCTCTCCCACGTAAACGGCGCTCATCTCTGCGCTCGGAATGCCCGGCTTGTCCACGCTGGCGGTGAAGTCGGGATATCCCGCCAGACACACGAGCTTCAAACCCAACTCCTGTATCCGGGCTTTGAGCTTCTTGCGCCCCTCGGCATCGTAATCCAACGGGGAAACGTGGGGCCGCTTCGCCATCAGCTCAATGTGAGAAAATCCCAGCTCCTTCGCCTTGAGGAGGAACTGATCGACATTCAACTGGGCCTGCCCTCTCCATACCCCTGCATAACTAACCGAATGAAGAACCGGCGTGAACGAATAGTTCTTCGCTGGAGCCTGCGCCAGGCCCGTCCCGGCGATAAGAAGCGCCGAAACGAACACAACGAATTCGCGCCGATTTTTAGACCATGCTTTCGCCATTGCTCTTCCTCCTCATGTTACAAATACCACCAAGCCTCAAAGACACGAAGAAACACCAAGAATTTTGCCAAAAAAGCAAGCATTACGACCTAGCATGCGAAGATTAGAAGAAATGCTAACCAACCGAGCGTTGCTTTCGGTCGGGAAAGCCTACATTATACCAGTCTCCCATGAACCGCCGACTGATTCTTGCAGTAGATGGCGCAATTCCGTATTGGGAAGACGCCTTTTCGCCTCTCGGTGAAGTACGACCCTTCGACGGGAGAAGGCTGCCCCCGTCCTGTGTTCGAGACGCCGATGCATTGATAGTCCGGTCTGCTACCCGCGTCGACGCGGGCGCGCTCGAACGAAGCGCCGTTCGCTTCGTGGGAAGCGTTACCATCGGAATGGATCACGTGGACCAGGAATACCTGAAATCGCGAGGCATCGTCTTCACGAATGCGGCAGGGTGCAATGCCAATTCGGTATCCGAGTATGTCGTCGCCGCGCTATTAGTCCTGGGCCAGGCCCGGAAATTCAGCCTGCGGCACAAGTCGATTGCGGTCATCGGGGCTGGGCGCGTAGGAAGCGCAGTGGCGACCAAAGCGCGAGCCCTGGGAATGTCGCTGCACCTTTGTGATCCACCGCTGAGAGAGAGCACTCGGGACCCGCGCTACCTCTTCTTCGAAGACGTTCTTGACAAAGACATCTTAAGTCTTCACGTGCCGCTTACCAGCTCGGGGAAGTATCCGACGCGGCACATGATTCACGAAGGCATTCTCGACCGTCTCAACCCTCAACAATTCCTGATCAACGCGGCGCGTGGATCCGTGATCCACGAGCCCGCGCTGAAAGACGCTCTGAACAAAAAAGCCCTCAGCGGAGCTGTCCTGGATGTCTGGGAGGGCGAACCCAGGGTTGACCCGACTCTTCTCGACCTCGTCGACATCGGGACCCCCCATATTGCCGGGTATTCCGTGGATGGAAAGATCCGGGGGATCGAGATGATTCTGGAGGCGCTGTGCCGGCATTTCGGTTGCGCCAACCCCTGGGACAGCGCGCTGGCTTATCCGCCGCCGCGCAAGATTCGTCCAGCGCCCGAAAGCACAGGACAGGATGCTCTGCACTCGGTTGTGCTCCAGGCTTACGACATTATGCAGGATGACGCAAACCTCCGGGCTCTGAGATCTCTCTCACCCGACCAGATCGCCGGGGACTTTGACCGGCTGCGAGATGAATACCCGTTGCGACCGGAGTTCCGGCACTTCCTTGTTGGAATCTCGCCAGGGCAAACCGCGCTGGGGGCGACGCTCGGAGCTTTAGGCTTTCAGATCGAGGAGATTCCGTAAAATAGCGACCTCAGGAGTCCAATCGTCAATCGAGCGAAAGCAGGACGTGGCTTTCGCCTTTTTCTGCACTCACCGCAAAGACTCAAAGACGCAAGCCGAAAGGGGAATATTTTCCCTGGCGGACGTGTGGACCTACGTTCACATCATCAAGGAATCCTCTCGATCAAACAGGGGTTAACCCTCGACGTTGCTGTGGCACGTCGATTGCCTGGAAATGCGCCGAGTGCTCTCTCACCGCGCTGAAGGCGGCGGCCATAAGGCTTAACCGATACGGGGGGCTGGCACATGCGAACGGGAAAGATCGGGTGTAATTCTTGCGGTAATGTTTATCCAGCGTATTTTCGGTTCTGTCCTATTGATGCTGCGGAACTGCATCCAGCTGCCGTTCCGTGCATCATGGTTCAAAATCAAAACTGCACAATTCCGCGCGGCGAGGGGCTTCGGGCCGATTGCCGGCGTGCATCGCCGGGCTTACGGCGATGGCAGTCCTTGTCTACTGCGCCGGCTTCATGCTTGAGACGCTACGGCCACGCTATGGACAACTTCATGTACGCACATCACCACCGGGCGCGACAATCTTCGTCGATGGGCAGCAACTGGGTACTTCTCCAATCATCCTGAGCGACCTCCCTTCAGGAAGGCACCAGGTGCGGGCAGCAATGCCGGGGTACGAGGGGACCATTCGTTACATTCGCATCACCGCAGATGCAAGTGAGATCGTCGAATGGAGGCTTGAGCCAGTCCGGCGACTACCTAATCCACAGCTCACGCAAGTTTCGTCTTCCGGGCAAAGGAGCGAATCATGAACAACGAGTCCGGGCGAAGCGTGTCGGTCTGGATGGATGCCGCACCCGCTCCACGAGGCTCGCTGCTCCAGGATCTAAATGCCGACGTCTGCATCGTGGGCGCGCGGAATCGCGGGAATAACCACCGCCTATTGCCTGGCGCGCGAAGGGAAATCGGTAGTGGTTCTCGACGACGGTTTGATCGGGGGCGGCGAAACCTCGCGCACCACGGCGCACCTCAGTAACGCAATGGACGACCGCTACTTCGAGATCGAGCGCCTCCATGGGCAAGAGGGAGCGCGGCTGTGCGCCGAGAGTCACACGACGGCAATCGACCGCATTGAATCCATTGTGGCCGAAGAGGCAATCGATTGCGATTTCGAAAGAGTCGACGGTTACCTCTTTCTCCATCCAGGAGGATCCAGAGAACTGCTCGACCGTGAACTCGAAGCAGCGCACCGCGCGGGTTTGACACAGGTGCGCCGCCTCGACCATGCGCCGCTCAAAGCCTTCGACACCGGACCTTGTCTCCGCTTTCCACGCCAGGGACAGTTTCATCCCTTGAAGTACCTGGCGGGAGTTGTCCACGCAATCGAAAACAAATATAGGGGGGTTATCAAGACGGGCACCCATGTGGACAGCATCAAGGGAGGCGTTCCCGCGCGTATCACAGCGAATAACGGCCGGGTTGTTACCGCCCAGGCGGTCGTGGTTGCGACCAATACCCCGGTCAACGATCTGGTTTCCATTCACACGAAGCAGGCGGCATACCGGACATACGTGATCGGCGCACGAGTAAAGCCAGGATCGGTAGGCAAGGGTCTCTTCTGGGACACAGCCGACCCTTATCACTACATCAGGCTGCAGGAGGAACCGAGCCAGGGCTATGATCTCCTTATCGTAGGAGGCGAAGATCACAAGACGGGGCAAGCCAACGACGCGGCGCAGCGTTGGGCTCAGCTTGAAGAATGGGCCGGCGCTCGATTTCCCATGATTGAAGGGATCGAGTTCCGATGGTCCGGACAGGTCATGGAGCCGATAGATTACCTTGCATTCATCGGACACAACCCCCTGGATCAGTCCAATGTATACGTCGCGACCGGAGATTCGGGACAAGGCATGACGCACGGAACCATTGCCGGTATTCTCCTGACTGACATGATTCAGGGAAGAAAGAATCCCTGGGAAGCTCTCTATGATCCGTCGCGCATTACCCTTAGAGCCGCTGCAGAATTCACGCGAGAGAATATAAATGTCGCGGTCCAATACACGGACTGGCTGACCGGAGGCGAAGTCTCGTCTACCGACGACATTCAGCCTGGGACCGGCGCGGTCGTCCGCCGAGGACTCAAGAAGGTCGCGGTCTACCGGGATGTGCGCGGGAACCTGCACGGCCGGTCGGCCGTCTGTACCCATCTCGGCTGCGTGGTAGCGTGGAACTCAGCCGAGGGAACCTGGGATTGCCCCTGCCATGGCTCACGTTTCGACCACTACGGCAGAGTCATCAATGGTCCTGCCATAAGCGACCTCGCCGTCGAAGATGAGATCTCTCCTGAACCCCGCCCGCTAGTCATTGAAAATCCCTGACTCAGCAAGCAACGTTAAGCCCTTCGCGGCGGGAAAATTTCCCAGGTGTTTATCGATATGACTTGAGATTCGCCTGAACCGAATACCCGAAGTCGTTCGAACGCGAGTCTGATAATGAACCTGATTTCACGCTGGCACAGACTTTGCACTCGTTAAGCGCGAAGTGCCGAGAGTGGATTGTAAACATCGAAGCGACGGGGCGATTGTGTGTCCTCGTTTGTCGCCCCATGGTTCCCGGACAAGGAAGATTGGTACCTGTCGAGGTTTTGAATAATGGAAGAAAAAAACAGTTCGCAAGATATCCCGATGGATTTCCCCGAAAGGGCTGTCTCCGAATCGACTTTCGAAAGCTCAGGTTCGACGTTTAGCAACCTGAAGGCGAGCGTTTCTGATTCACTGCGCACCGCCGCCGGTGTCATCCAGGATAAGGTCGAGGAGGCAGGCGAGCAGAGCAACTTGAGTCATTATGGTTACCAGGCATCGCGCTGGTTGAACGCTTCAGCAGATTATGTGCGGGACATGGACTTTCAGACGGTCAGGTCTGACATTGAGGAAAAGGTTCGCCGCAACCCAGGCCGAAGTCTGCTAATTGCCGCAGCCGCCGGACTCATCATAGGAAGTCTGTTCAGACGGAGATGAGTCTATGAATCAGCGTCAGGTGGAAACCAGTGAGCCCCGCGAGTCGTTCGGCGAGCTATTGAGCCAGCTGGCAAGCACTTCCGCGGCTTTGATCCGGGACCAGATCGAGCTTGCCAAAGAGGAAATGCGCGAGAACCTGGCGAGGCTGCGGTCGGGTCTCGTCACACTCGCCGTCAGCGTGGTGCTTGGCCTTCTAGCGCTCTTCACGCTTTGCGCCGCAGCGGTCATCGGTCTCGGCATTCTTATCGGTATCGGCATGTCGGCGCTCATTATCGGACTCGGGCTGGCTCTAGTTGGTGGGATCGTAGCCTCGTCGGGCATTCGCCGGCTCAAGCGGGCCCGTCTAAAGCCGAAAGAGACTGTTCGTTCCCTGAAGGAGGACAAGGAATGGCTGAAAGAAATGACCTGAGAAGCGTTGAACAACCCTGGCAAAGGAGCGCCGAAGAAATACGTCAGGATATTGCGGCCAAGCGCGAGTCCATATCTGAAACGGTCGATCGCCTGGGTGAGCATCTACAGCGAAAGCTGGACTGGCGTGAGCAGGTCGCACAGCATCCCTACATGGCGCTGGGCGCGGCGGCGGCCGTGGGTGTCCTCATTTCCGGGGCCTTCAAGCATCGCCCCACGCCTCGGGAGCGGATCATGGATGCTCTGGCCGAAACCATTGAGGACTTCACAGATGACGTGCGCCATTCCGTAACCAGCCTGTTCCTGAGGACGGCAGGCCCGAGTTTTCTTAGATCGGCAATCGCTGGAGTACTCACGAAGGCGGTCGTTCAAGCCTTCAAATCCACCAGGAGCGGGAGCGATACGCGCTGGGAGCAGCCTGACCCGGCAGCCGAATAAACCGGCTCGAGCCCGAAGAACGTACCCCTCAGTAGCAGCGTTAGATAAAACTTTAAAAAGGAGGAATCATCTTATGGAACCGAACAAACCCAATCCCGAACTGGAAAGACCCGGCAGTGTCCATAGCACGGGTGGAGAACCCAGGTGGTCAGCCGGGGGCAATCCCAATAACCCGACCGCCGGCAGTGAGTTCCGGAATCGTGCCGCCGAAGTCGGCGCTGAGTTGCGAGACCGCGCCGCGGAAGCCGGATCTCAGTTGCGAGATCGCGCCACGGAAGTCTACGACCAGACGCGAAAGACGGTCAACGAGGCTTACGACAAGACTGCACAAGCGGTCAGTTCAACCTATGACCAGGCCATGAGCTTTGGGCGCGAACATCCGGGCCAATTGACGCTGATAGCTTTCGGAGCCGGGATCGGAGTCGGCCTGCTGCTTGCCAGTGGCGGCTCGCGCCGTCGAACCGGCCGATATGCGGAACCCGCAATTAACGCACTGTCGGAGATCGCGCTGGAATTCTTCCGCCATCGGTAAGTGCCCATCTGTTGGCGTCTTCGTCGCCTCGAAATTCGGTGACAGGCACCAAATTGCGTGGCAAAACACCAGCCTTTGGCTTCTCTTGACCCGCAATTTGGTGCCTGTCACCGAATTTCGAAGACGCTAGGCTCCGTCCTTCTTCCGCTTGCTGCGCTCTGGATAATCGTCAGCCGAGGCAGGATCGAGATCCCAACGGTGCCGGTCACGTTTTTCAAGCTTCTCAGTCAGTGTGTAGCTCTTCGTTATCCTGGTAGGTCAGTCCCACGGCTTCGCCTAGTTCATCCACAACGTTCTGATCGGGCGTCGGCGTCGAACCGCCTACGGTCTCTTCCCCGACGTCGGCCAGATCCCAGGCCGCATCAATATCACCCCCCGATAACTTGGGCGTCCTGGAGTGGTGGTCACGAAGGCGGCGTAAAAGCTGATCGCTGCCAGACCCCAGACGCTGAGCATCATCGAACTCTTGTTGTACCTCGGGCTCCGGCGCGCGCTTTGACTCTTCGGTCACTGCTGCGCCGCCGGCACGGCTTCCTTTCTCCCGGCGTGGCTTTGCTTTTCTTAGGCATGAAGTTCCTTCCCGGTTATGGCGCGAACATAGGGAACAGAAGAAAAGGGGGGTGTGAACACCCCCCTTTGCTCCGCAATCATTCGGGCCAGCTCTTACCTGGACCCTTTGGAGCCTGCAGGCTGGACGAAATCTCTCTGCGCCGCTGTGTACTCTCGCAAGCGCCGATCGACTTCTTCTTCCGCCTTCTCCTTGGCGTAGCCATACCTTTCCTGCAGCTTTCCAATCAACTTGTCTTTATTGCCGGCCACCGTGTCGAGATCATCATCGGTGAGCTGGCCCCACCACTTCTTTACCTCCCCGCGTATTTGTTTCCACTTTCCCTCCATGACATCCTGATTCATTGCTCTCTCCATATGATTGGCTGCCTGTAATAAAGGTGCCGCGCGCCTGGGCAGCCTCAGCGCGGGCGCCGGAACAAACGTTCCGCCAAGGGGGGAAACTCGTGGGGGGAAACTCTCCCGTGGGGAAACCTTCGTTACCGCAACCACCCATGGAAGAGCAGCCGTTAACTTGACACCAAAACCTCCAATTCCATTGGCCGGCGGACGAAGAACCTGGCATCCCGATCGCGTGAAATATGATAAACGGCGTCAAAGCAGTTCCCACATTTCTCCAGATGTTCCAGTAGCTCAAGCTGTGCGTCCAAATTCAGTTTTCTATCGAGGTAAAGCACCAATTTTTCAAAGCTGCAATTCATCGTGAACCTCCCCAGGAATCGGGAACAGCATGAAACACGCAAAGTAGTGATGCAATTAGCGAACCAATCTAATCTAATGGGAAGATTTGTTTATCTTGGAGGGGAACGGAGGTGCTCTTCGTACTTCTCAGTGTCTTCGTGTCTTGGTGGTTACCGCTACAAAACAAATACCACTAAGACGCGAAGACACGAAGAAACACCAAGAATCTTTGCCTATGGTCACTTCACTTTGTCGGCCCCGGCGGCATCGAGGATTTTCCGGGCGACTTCCTTTTTGTCGTCGTGAGCATAGACGCCGACAAGAATTCCGCCGCGTTCAATAGCGTCGTTAAAGAACTTGGCCTCATGTTCCGGAATTCCAAGGCCAATCAGCGCGCCAGTCAGACCTCCGGCAGCGGCGCCGGCGCCTAGTCCTGCCAGGATTGCGACTACCGGTCCCGCGGCAAGAAGACCCAGGCCTGGAACCACGATGGTCCCGAGAACGACCAGGCCGGCCGCAATTGCTCCGAGGACTCCTCCCACCGTTGCGCCAGCCGCCGCCCCTTCCGGGGCTTTGGTCGCCATTTCCACACCGAACTCTCGTCCCCGTGTCATGTCTGACATCAGCAAGCTTATGTCATCGCGCGAGAATCCGTTGCTTATGAGGTCGTTGACCGCACGTTCGGCGCCTGACCGCGTTTTGAATATGCCGGTTACCAAAGTTGCCATGATAGAGCTCCTTTCTGTAGTGCCGCACGCATTCGAGGGTAGACTGCGTACGCTCTTTCCCTATGGACCTCGGAGCATTGAGCCCCGAGCGACTCAGCCTGGCCGCGTCGGGTCCAATGTCGCCATCAAGTCTCGAAGGTCGTCCGCGTGTTCTTCTTCGACCGCAAGAATCTCCTCCATCAGACGACGCGTAGTGATGTCGCGGTCGCCGAGAAATCGAATGATTTCGCCGTATGACTCGATCGCGATTCGTTCCGCGACGAGGTTCTCGCGGATCATGTCGATGAGGGACTCGCCCTCGACGTATTCCGAGTGGCTGCGGGTCGCGAGACCCTCGGGGTTGAAGTCGGGGTCTCCGCCGAGTTGTGTGATTCGCTCCGCTATACGATCGGCGTGGCCCTGTTCGTCGTTGGCATGCTCCAAAAACTCCTGCGCCACGGCCTGAGCATGTATCCCCGTGGCCATGAAGTAATGTCTCTTGTATCGAAGAACGCAGACAATTTCGGTCGCCAGAGCCTCGTTCAAGACTGCAACGACTTTTTCGCGATCAGCCAGATATCCGGAAGTTACGGCACCCTGATCGATGTGCTGCCGGGCGCGGCGTCGTAGCTCTTTCACATCACTCAAAAAAGGGCCTTCTTTGGGGCTGGGCTTACTCATTTTGTCTTCTCCGTTGACTGTCAGTCATACAACCCTTGGTTTGGAAGCGTGGCTGACTGGAACTCTAGCATGAACCCCTTTCGATTATGACCAGGATGAGTCGATAGGCCGTTCTTTTCTCACGTCCTGGCTTTCTCCAGGGCGCGGATCAGATCGTGCGACTCTCGAATCTGGGTATAGTGTTGCTGGACTCTCGCAAGCAAATCCCCTGGTAACTCCGCGGCCAAAGCCTCCCGGTAATTCTTGACGGCCGCGTCCTCTCCCCGCTCGCATTCGGTCATGATAGCCCCTTCGCAGTCGCCGGCGTCCGCGCCTTTCATCTCCATCCATTCCCGACGGAGCGTCCCGGTTAGACTTCCCGTTGTCTCAAGCTCTCCTCCACGACGGCGTACTTCCTCCTGTAATTCCCGTAGAAACTGCGCGCGCTGTCGTGAATAGCTATTGAAGAGAGCCTTCAGATCACCGTCAGGGACCCTGTCGGCAGCTGCCAGAAAACCCTCCTGGCCGTCCCTGCAGGTTTCAATCAGTTTATAGAGGATTGCAATTGTCTGGCTTGGTTCTCTATTCATGCCATCTCCGGTATTCATGCCAGCTCTGGGCTTGGATAGTCCTGCTCATGAAGGCTTACGCAGCCTTCAAGGGGCGTGCTCTATTGCCAGGATAACCGGTTCAGTCGAGCGGGCAGTAGTCCTACAACCGGCCAAGTAGCAGTAATACGATCACAATAACGAGAATGGTTCCCAACAGGCCGCTTGGATAGTAACCCCAGCTTCGGCTATAGGGCCAACTCGGAAGTGCGCCGAGGAGGATTAGAATAAGCAAGACAACCAGGATCGTTCCAAGTGTCATAGACGCTCTCCTTCCATCATGTAACTCAGCCGGAATCTTAAACGGCTCTGCGATTCTGGAGGAACTGAACGAGTACGCTAGCGATTGCTACCATCAGCAAGAAATGTATGATCCCGCCGAGTGTCCCCGCAGTCACGGCCATTTGAAGCGACAAGATCAGCAGGATCGCAAACACAGTCCAGAGCACGTTTCAACTCCCTCGCGCCATGGCGCGACTGCGCCATAGCCTAGCTCTCGAAAACCACTAAACAAACACGGACCAGAGGCAGAGCAATTCGCGAACCAGTTCAAAGAATGGGTCGTTCTCGAAGCGTGGTGACCAGGTGTTCTCCGATACTCAGCAACAAATTGCGGGTGCGCCGACAAGAGGAACAGCTGTCAGAGATGATGGATGGGGCGTAAATCAGACGGCGGGAAATTTTCCCGGTTTGCTTGATTGACGTTCTTCACGCCTAATGATTGATCTGATCGAGGATTCCGGAAATTGCCGACTGGCGACCATGGTGAGCAAAGAGGTGCTAGAATCGACTCTCTGGACGCGACATGACCCTGACCTGGAATGCTGCCGTCATATTTCTAAGGAGGCACTGGCTCTTTACCGGACTATTACTGTTCGTGATAATAGTTTCCATGACAACGAGGGCGCTGGAACGCTTATTCGTCTACTATCCCACGAAGGACGTCGACACCAGTCCATCGATGGTAGGGCTTCACTACCAGGACATCTTCCTGGTTACCGAGGATAAAGTGAGACTTCACGGCTGGTTCGTCCCTCATCCGAAATCCCGGAGTACCCTGTTGGTTTTTCATGGGAACGCAGGGAACATCAGTCATAGGGTGCACTGGATCAAAATGCTCCATGAGGCGGCCGGTCATGTCTTGATCATCGACTATCGCGGTTACGGCAAGAGCGAAGGGCAGCCTTTCGAAGAAGGTTTGTATCGGGATGCGCGCGCTGCCTATGAATGGTGGACGCGAGAGCGGGCAGCCTCGGGGGAAAAACTGGTCCTGGTCGGAGAATCGATTGGCGGATCGGTGGCGGTGGATCTCGCCTCGAGAGCGCCCGTAACAGGGTTGATCCTGCAATCCCCTTTCACCACCGCTTGGGACATGGCGAAGACGATCCTTCCGATTGGACTTCTGCAACCCATCGCACGAGTCCACTTCGATTCCGTGGCCAAGATCGCAGGCATACGCTGTCCGAAATTGATCATCCACGGTAACCGGGACGAAATTGTCCCTTTTCGCATGGGAAAAAAGTTGTACGACCTGGCTCAGCCTCCAAAACAGTTCTATGAAGTGCCCGGCGCAGGCCATAATGACCTGCCCTGGGTGGCAGGAGGAGATTACATCGCCCGTTTGCGAGACTTTCTTCAGTCGCTTTGACGCTGTTCACCCGCGAAAACCCTGAGGGGTTCGCGCAGAAACTCACATTCTCCTGCAGGCCCGCAGCCCGAAGGGGCGCGATCCAGAGGGTGCCAGACTACGCAGCCAAGAGAAAACAGGTTCAAAATTGATCACCGACTCTCGCGCCAGAATGCGAAGTTATTTCTGCGCGAGCCCTAGGACAAAGGAAACCCGAGAGAATCATGCGCGAGCCCAATCCCCGGCAAGTTCCAGTCAGCCCCCATCAAACCTCGCCCGTTTCCTCCGGCGCAGCGGATCCTTACCAGCTTCGTCAGGAGGATATAGCCGACGCACCCAAGTCCACTCTTGCGGCTCTGCGCCGGATCGGTCCGGGGATGATTCTGGCCTCTTCCATCGTCGGCTCGGGCGAGCTAATCGCTACGACGACTCTGGGCGCGCAGGTTGGTTACGCGGCTCTCTGGGTGATCGTTTTAAGTTGTCTTATCAAGCCTGCCATCCAGGCGGAAATGGGACGTTACGTGATCGCCACCGGAGAGACGGGGCTCGAGGGTTTCAACCGGGTTCCCGGTCCGCGCTGGAAGGTAAACTGGGTGGTCTGGTCCTGGGCGCTGATGGTCTTGATGACGCTGCTGCAGGTCGGGGCGATGTTCGGCGGGGTCGCCCAGGTAATGAATTTACTTTTGCCGATCCTGCCGGTGAATGCGTGGGTGTTCGTCTTCTTGATTCTTACTCTATTTCTGCTACTCGGAGGCGGCTACGAGAGAATTGAGCGCCTCGCGTTGGTGAAGGTCGGGTTCTTTACCACCCTGACCTTTCTTGCCGCCATTGTGCTGACTCGAATGCCTCAGTATTTCTCCTGGAAGGATGTTTTTGAAGGATTCAAATTTCGGCTGCCGGGAGAAGGATTCGCAACGGCGGTAGCCGTGTTCGGGATTACGGGTGTCGGGGCATCGGAACTTTTCATGTACCCCTACTGGTGCGTCGAAAAAGGGTACGCCCGCTTCAGCGGCAAACGGGACCTGACACCGGCATGGCTCCGCCGGGCGAGGGGCTGGATCCGCGTGATGCACATCGACATTATCGCATCGATGGTGATCTACACGGTCGCGACCATTGCGTTCTATTTCCTCGGAGCCGGCATACTGCACGGCATGGGGCAAGTCCCAGCCGCCGACGACATGATCCCCGTGCTTTCCAACATCTATACTCAGACGCTAGGGGCCTGGTCGTTGTGGCTGTTCTATGCCGGAGCCATCGCCACGCTCTATGGAACTATTTTTGCGGCGACAGCCGCCAACTCCCGCGTTTTCGCCGATATGTTCCGCCTGATGGGGTTTTTTGAGGCCGATGACTATGCACGGCGCGTCCAGTACCGCCGGTGGCTGATCGTCTTTCTAACCGTGGTCCCGGTGATCCTCTATCTATTTCTCAGATCTCCGGTGAAGATGGTGGTCGCGGGCGGACTGGCCCAGTCGTTCATGCTTCCGGTCATTGGCGCCGCCACGGTCTACCTCTTGACTCGGCATCTGCCCAAGGAAATCTTGCCTCCGCCTTTCATCAAGGTCGCCGTGTGGCTGGCAACGGCGATCATCATGCTCTTCATGGGCTACTACATCGTCCTGACGCTACAGCGACTCTAGAACAGGATTCAGGATTAGCATCTAGAATCCTAGATCCTGAATCCTAGCTCCTGGTGGCCACCACTTCGACCTCTTCCGGATCGTAGGCAAGGTTGGGCGCCAACCAGCGCTCAATGGTTCGAAGGTCCATGCCCTTGCGGCGTTGATAGTCGGCGACCTGGTCGCGACCGATCTTACCCACCGCGAAATAGGTGGCGTCAGGATGCGCGAAATAGAGGCCGCTGACCGAGCTGGCAGGATACATTGCGCAGGTCTCGGTGAGATAGATGCCGGCGTTTTGCTCCACCTCAAGCAGGTCAAACAAAAGTCGCTTTTCAGTGTGGTCGGGACAAGCGGGATAGCCGGGCGCCGGACGGATGCCCCGATAGCGCTCCCTGATCAAGTCTTCAAGGCTCAACTTTTCCTGGTGACCGTAGCCCCAATCCTCGCGGGCTCGCTTGTGCAGCAACTCGGCGAAAGCCTCGGCCAGACGGTCGGCAAGAGCCTTGGTCATTATCGAGTTATAGTCATCGTGGTCTCGCTCGAAGTGTTCGCAGAGCGCCTCAACGCCGAACCCTGTGGTAACGGCGAAACCGCCCAGGTAATCCTCGATACCGGTTGATTTCGGCGCGATGAAGTCCGCGAGCGCGTGGTTGAACTGGCCTTCCGGCTTGTCGGTTTGCTGGCGCAGCGTGTGGAAAGCAGTCAACACCTTCGAACGGGATTCATCCGTGTAGATCTCGATGTCGTCTCCCACACTGTTGGCCGGGAAGAAACCGTAGACTCCCCTTGCGGTGAGCAATTTTTGACTCACGATTTGATCCAACAGTTTCTGGGCGTCGTCGAATAGTTCCCTCGCCTTGCTGCCCACAGTCGGATCGTCAAAAATCTGAGGATACCGTCCCCGCAGTTCCCAGGTGTGGAAAAATGGAGTCCAATCGATCATGCGAGCGATGTCCTGAAGCGGAAACCGGTCCAAAGCGCGCACCCCCGTAAAAGCCGGCCTGGGCACGTCGGTCCTGTTCCAATCGAGCCGCGGTTTTCGAGCGCGAGCCTCCTCGATCTTCAGGAGAGCCCGCTGCGCTTTTTGTCCCAGATGTTGTTCGCGGGCCCGTTCTTGTTCTTGCTGATTCCTTGCGGCAAGCTCGACTTTCAATTCCGGATTGATCAGTTTCCCAACCACCCCGACGGCGCGTGAAGCATCGAGCACATGCACGACCGGTTCCTGGTAGGCTGGGGCAATCTTGACCGCCGTGTGGATCCGGCTTGTGGTGGCTCCGCCGATCAGGAGGGGAATCTTGAACCCCTGACGTCCCATTTCACGCGCCACATGCACCATCTCGTCGAGCGAGGGTGTTATCAATCCGCTCAGGCCGATCATGTGCGCCCCTTCTTCACGAGCCGTGTTCAGTATCTTCTCGCAGGGCACCATGACACCAAGATCGATGATCTGGTAATTGTTACAAGCAAGCACCACACCGACAATATTCTTGCCGATATCGTGCACGTCGCCCTTGACTGTGGCCAGGACGATCTTTCCTTGCGCCTGCCCGCCGCCTGAAGCTTGCTTTTCGGCTTCCATGAAGGGAAGGAGGTAGGCAACGGCCTTCTTCATTACCCTTGCGCTCTTGACGACCTGCGGCAGGAACATCTTCCCGGCGCCGAAAAGATCTCCCACGATATTCATTCCGGCCATGAGCGGGCCCTCGATTACCGAAAGCGGCCTGTCATATTTCTGCCGGGCTTCTTCGATGTCTGCGTCTATGAAATCAACGATGCCCTTCACCAGAGCGTGAGAGAGGCGGTCTTCGACCGTGCCTTCACGCCAGGCGTCTTCCTTCACCTCCGCTTTTCCCCGCTGCTTGACGGACTCCGCAAACCGGATGAGCCGCTCCGTTGCGTCAGGCCGGCGATCGAAGAGAACATCTTCTACCAGCTCGAGCAAATCCTTTGGGATTTCTTCGTAGACTGCCAGCTGTCCGGCATTCACGATCCCCATGTCCATCCCGGCCTGGACCGCGTGATAAAGAAACGCCGAGTGCATCGCCTCGCGCACGAGATTGTTGCCGCGAAAAGAGAAAGAGATGTTGCTGACGCCGCCGCTCACTTTGCAAAGCGGGAGGGTAGCCTTGATGATCCGAGTGGCCTCGATGAAATTAACCGCGTAGCGGTTATGCTCCTCGATTCCAGTAGCAACCGTAAGGATGTTCGGGTCGAAGATGATGTCCTGAGGCGGAAAGCCCACTTCTTCGGTCAGTATACGGAACGCGCGAGTGCAGATTTCGACCTTCCGTTCTACTGTATCCGCCTGTCCTTTTTCATCAAAAGCCATGACGATGACCGCGGCGCCGAAGCGCCGTACCAGCCGGGCATGGCGCCTGAAGACCTCTTCACCCTCTTTGAGACTGATAGAGTTCACAACGGCTTTGCCCTGGACGCACTTCAACCCTGCCTCGATGACCGACCATTTAGAGCTGTCGATCATGATCGGAACGCGGGCGATGTCAGGTTCGGATGCAACCAGACTGAGAAAAGTGCTCATTGCCTTTTCTGAGTCGAGCATGGCCTCATCCATGTTGACATCGACAATCTGCGCTCCGCCTTCCACCTGCTGGCGTGCAATCGGCAGCGCATCCTCATAGTTTCCGCCGAGAACCAGTTTGGAGAACCTGGGTGAACCGGTAACGTTGGTTCGCTCTCCGACGTTCACGAACAGAGTGTCGGGTCTTATGGTCAGCGGCTCGAGCCCGCTCAAGCGAGTATAGGGTTCGGGACTGGCAGGAATCCGGGCCTGGAAATCGCGAACCGCCTCGCTGATGGCTCGAATGTGGGCCGGAGTCGTGCCGCAACATCCGCCCACCGCGTTCAGCCACCCGTTGGCGGCAAAGTCTCTCAATAGAGCCGCCATTTCCTCGGGGGATTGGTCGTATTCCCCGAACGCATTGGGCAAGCCGGCATTCGGGTAGCAGGTGACAAAGATCGGCGCCAGGCTCGACAGTTCCTCGATATAAGGGCGCATATCCTTGGCTCCGAGCGCGCAATTGATTCCGACGCTCAGCAAGGGAGCATGCGATATGGAATTCCAGAAAGCCTCAAGCGTCTGCCCCGAAAGAGTGCGCCCACTCGCATCGGTTATGGTGACCGAAACCATCACCGGGACGCGACGTCCTTTTTCCTCGAAATAGTTCTCGATAGCGAAGAGCGCCGCTTTGCAATTCAGCGTATCGAAGACCGTTTCAACGATGAGCAGATCCACGCCCCCGTCCATCAGACCGCGCACCTGTTCGTGATAGGCGCTGACCAGCTGGTCGTAAGAAACCGAGCGGAAAGCCGGGTTATTGACGTCCGGCGACATCGATGCGGTCCGGTTCGTCGGCCCCATCGCGCCGGCTACAAAACGAGGCCGATTGGGATCGCCCGCCATCACGGCATCGGCAGCGCGGCGCGCCACCTTTGCGCCTGCCAGATTGAGGTCGTAGACCAGCCCCTCCATCTTGTAATCAGCCATCGAGACGCCGTTCGAGTTGAACGTGTTGGTCTCAACGATGTCGGCACCGGCTTCCAGGTACTGCCGGTGAATAGTTTCAATGATTGCGGGCTGGGTCAGCGAAAGGAGGTCGTTATTCCCCTTGAGATCGTGCGGAAAATCCGCAAACTGCTCCCCGCGATAGCCTTTTTCGTCAAGTTGGTAACGCTGGATCATGGTGCCCATCGCCCCGTCGATAATGGCGATGCGCTGGGCCAGCAGCTGCTCTAGAAGTTCACTCTTGTTGGAAAAATCGCTCACAATGCTTACCTTGTTGAAGAGAACCTCCCTTTATTGAAAGAGAATCTTCCCGGTTGGACGCTAAGAACACAAACCGCATATTTTACTCTGAGAGAGAGGCAGGAACCAAAGCAAAGTTTCTCAGTACTTTAAACTTTGCGTCTTGGCGGTATTTTATTGCCTGAGAGTGACTTAGTCGGTTAATGGCTCGTCCGATCCCGGTCTCAGGTGTGAAAGACTTCAGCGAATGACCCTCGATTGACCGGGAGGCCCTTGGCTTGGGTCTGGAGATCGGCTATTCGCGGGCGCGGCGCAAGGCGCGTTGCACACCCCACCGGCGCGCACACCCCCCGATACATGTGCGGACGGGCTCATCAAGCCCGTCCGGCTCCCGAGGGGCACTACTAAACTTTTTAAGGTTAAGGCATAGCGATTCCGTTACTTGCGACGGGCCAATGGCCCGTCGCCACAGGGTGCTCGGAAGACTGTCTGAGCCACACTACCAGGGCAATCTGAGTTTTGCGACAGTCTCGGATGACCCGCGCCACAGACCTGATTTTTTCTCAGCTTCTCACGGCCGGTACTTCCCTTCGGCGGTACTTAGACACGCCCGGCGCTCGGAGTACCCGTCCACCGCCTCCATAACACCGTCCCGCCATATAAGACGAACCCTGCCGCAAGAGCCGCGCCCGCGGTCAGCGCATCCCTTCGCTGGCTCTGGCCGAGAAGCCAGAGGCAGAGACCGATCGCCAGGGCGGGGACCGCGTATCCGCCCCTAAGACGAAATCGATCAGGATCTTCGGGGCGCTTTCGCCGCAACACCGGAACCGCGAGGCAAGCCAGGGCATACGTGATGATTCGTGCCACCGAGCTTATCCTGACCATGCCGACGAAGGTCCCGGAGAGTGCCAGGAACAGGGTGAGACTGCTGAACAGAACGATCGAAACATAGGGGGTGTGGTAACGGGAATGGACAGCAGCCAGAGCCCTGGGAAGCAGACCATCTTTCCCCAGGGCATAAGTCAGACGGGGCGCGACCAGGGCCATCCCGCTTAGATTGCCTGATATGGAAGCCAGCGCGGTAACAGCGATGATCTGCCCCCCTACCGAGCCCAGGAATCGCTCGCCTGCATCCGCCATGGCCGTCTGGGAACGCTCCAGCCCGGGCAAGGTTCCAAGGCAGACGATCTGGATACCGGTATAGAGGATCGCCGCAATTCCCAGTGCCGACAGCATCGCCTGCGGGAGGTGCTTCTTGGGCGCGACCGCCTCACCGGCCGGAATGGCTGCAAATTCAAAGCCGGTGAAGGCAAAAATGTAAAGCAGTACCGCCTGGCCAAAGTCCCCGGATGCGGGTTTTGTGCCGAAATCGATAAGTCGGGAGTCGATGAAGAACATTCCGATCGCCACGAAGGCCAGCATGGGAACCATCTTGGACGCGGCCAGAATGTCGCCCACATAGGCGCTCTGGCGAACGCCACGGATGTTTACCCAGGCAAAAAAAACCGACGTGGCGGTCAAGAAAATGGCGCGTGGCGCCGGTTCTTTCAGCGCCGGAACGAAATAGGCCACGAAGGAGACCAGGAGGTTCGAATTCGCGGCATAGGCGGTCACCCGGGCAAGCCACATCATCCAGCCTGCAACCAAGGCCGTGGTGTCGCCAAAAGCCTCCCGCGCGTAGAGGTACGGCCCCCCCGTCCCGGAAAACAGGCTGGAAAGCTCAGCAAAGCAGAGGACGATCAGCAGGACGATTCCGGCGCACATCAGGCAGGCCAAAGCGCTCCATGACCCGGTGAGCTGAGCCACGCTGGCGGGAAGCGCAAAAATCGACGAGCCGATTACCCCGTTAATTGCCAGAGCGGTAAGATCCCACCGACCTACGGCCCGGATGAGCTTAGGATCCCGATCCAAAGTCTCTTCTCATACTTCGAAAGAACCCGGTTTTCTCCCCGCCCGGATGTCAGGTTCTGCAAGACCTTCGGGGAGACACTCCGCGCAAGGACAGAGCTGGCGCAGGTAATCGAAGGTATAAATCCCTGTGCCGTGACTGTCGCTCCACTGGAAGTTGAGCGCGTAGTTTCCCACAGGCTCCACATTGAGCCTCTGCAAGTTCGCCGGAATACTCCCTTCGAGAATCTTGCGCCGACCTGTAAGCTCCTCGACGCAGGAAGCGCAAGGACAGTTCTGACGGAGATACCAGGATGGATAAGAACTGAAATGCCCGTCGTTCCAGGTCACATCCGTTTGAGTGGGACTCACACGTTTAACCAGAGTAGGCCGTAAATAAGTCAAGCCGTTTCCTCGTCAATCGTCAATCGTAAATCGTCAATCGTATTGAGGCGGTACTTATAGCATGCCACCCGTGATGCAGTCTTTGAGATTTCGCGCGAACAGGGCCGAAGGCCCGGCACGCCTAGGCTAACCCCCGGACGTGGCAAAAGCCGATTACGACCACGTCCACGAGCACGTGCACGTCAACGTTGACGTGGTCGTGCACGTGCGCGTAGACGACTGTCGACGTTGTTCGAGAATCTGAGTTTTGCAACCTTTGGGCCCCGATGCAAGCAAGACCCCATGTGGAGCTTGCCTCCGGTCTTATACTGGGACTCATGGCTAAGCGTTCTAAACAGAAGCCTCCCAGGAAGAAACGCTCGGTTCTTGCCACCCTTCGTGGCGGCGAACGCGAGGGATAGACGAAATCTATACGTTTTGCTCGCGGCCGTTGTAACAGTCTATTGCCTTACGTTCAGCTCCGTCCCGATCACGAATATCGACGACCAGCTGATGCTGACCAGCGCGGTCAACCTGGTTGAGACTGGAGATCTCGCCGCACCGACCCGTTTCGCGACCAAGAGAATCGGCGGGCAGTTCTTTGGAAAGCAGGCTGAATCGGGAGAAGTCTACGCCAAGTATCCTCCCGGGTACCCGCTGATCCTCGCTCTTTACCTGCCGCTGGTCCGGTTAATGGCCACTGTTTTCGGAACCCTGGCGTCCGAAATCATGCTTTGCTTTCCGTCTGTGCTGGCGCTAGCCGCAACAACGGCGGTTCTATGGCGCGCGGCCTTGCGCCTTGGACTCGGGTCGGACAACGCGTGGTGGCCGGCGCTCGGCTTTGCCCTGGGTTCGTTCGCATGGCCCTACGCAGGGATCAACTGGAGTGAGCCCTATCAGGCGCTTCTGATCGCCGCTTCGTTTTATTGTCTATTGGCAGCCAGGCAAGAGGAGGCCTATTGGCGCCGATACGTCTTGCTGGGCGGTTGTGCGCTCGGATACGCGATTCTGATCAAGGCGACCCTGGTCATCCTGGCGCCCATTCTGGTCCTCGGTGCGGCTGCCGTATGGAGGCAGCGACTCCCGGTGCGAGACGCGTCTCTGAGAGCCGCCCTCTTTGCCGCGCCCGCCGCACTGGCCTTTATCTCGCTCCTGTCAACGAACCTGCTTCTGTACGGCAACGTGACGGAATTCGGTTACCGAGAAGAATCGTTTACCACGCCCTTTCTGCAAGGACTCCAGGGCTTGACTTTCAGTCTGAGAAAGGGAATTTTCTGGTTCTTCCCCATGGCGCTGATTGCTCCAATCGGGGCATGGAAACTCATCCGAGGATCCGAGCGGTGGGCGGGGGTGGTACTGTCGGCCGCAATAGCGGCCCAGGTTGGTCTGATTTCAAAATGGCATATGTTCGAAGGGGGAAACTGCTGGGGCCCCCGGCTCCTGCTTCCGATCGCGCCTTTCCTGGCGCTATTGGCCGGTGCGGCGTCGGATTCACTCTGGGCGCGGCGGGCGGGGTACGCGCTCGTCGCGGCGGGAATTGCCGTGAACTCACTGGGATCGCTGATAAACTACCAGGCCTTCTACATCACGGCTCGAAGCGCCGGGGTGGAATACGAGCGTCTCGAGCCGCTCTTCAGCCAGTTATCAGGCCATCTATGGTTGTCGCGCGTGGAGGCCACTACACAGCTCAGGGCGGCAAATGAAGCCGAAAACCCTCTCTGGAGGCGACCTCCCTGGATCAACAGATTTCCGGAGGCGGTTCCGCCACCCTACGCAAGACCCGACCAGGCGATCTTGAACCCATGGCCTTTGCGGCTGGCTCTCCCGGAATCGCGATGGAAGCGCGGCGAGTTCTGGTACATGCGCGCGCTGCTCGAGGCGGCTATCCGAAAATACCAGCAGGGAGATCTGCCTGAGGCGCTGCGCCTCCTGGACAGAGGCTTGGCCATAGACCCCGCCGACAAAGAGTTCCTGGCTGCCAAGGGAATGGTTTATTCCAGCATGCCGGATCTGAGCCGGGCGCTGCATTTTTTCGATCGTTCGCTTCAGTCAGATCCCGGCTATGATATGGGTCTGTACGGTCGAGGCCTGGTGCTCGAGGCGCTGGGCAACACGGCAGCTGCGCGCGAAGCCTACGCCAGACTCCTGGATTCACCCTCGAACACCCTCGATGTGCGAGAGATTCGATCACGCCTGGAGCGCCTGCCAAAGTAAGGAAGCCCGGAAGTCAGAAGCCAGAATCAGTGCAGAGTCGCAGTCAAGTTCTAGGATCTCGCCCTGCGGAACGATTCTGTGTAATCGACGAGATTCTCGATCGGTACTTCTGACTCCTGATTTCTGACTCCTGACTTCCTGGCTTACTTCATCTGCACCACGCAGTTTTCGGCCACACCCCCGAGGATGGTATAGGTTCCCGGAACCGTCTGCAGGATCGACCCCGGCACCAGAGTGTTCACAGGGCCATGGGCCACCAGGCGCGCAATAAAGCGCTGCCAGCTGACCCCGCCTCCGAGATAACCGTCCAGCCAGAAGCTGCGGTCTTTGGCGCCGAGGATCTCGGCCGGTCCGATTGTATTTGCATTAGGTGGCACCCAAGACCAGTCGCCGCTGAAAGAATGCAGGGCATTTTGCATGATGGTCATCGGATGAAGTTCGACACATCGCGGTCCGGCCTGCTTGTAGGCCGCCAGATCGTTGCCGAACTCAAAGCCCAGATGGGCTTCCCAGAAAGCGATGTGGCCGCACCAGCCGATGCCGCCATAACAAACGTCCGCACCCCCCTGGTCGGCGATCATCTTGCCGTAATCGGCAAGTTTTTCTTTGGTAGGAAAGTGGATCTGGCCCAGCGGCGGGCGAAGCTCGGCATCCAGCCTACCGAAGAAGTTTTCCATCATTGCGCGCTGGAAAGATCCCACCCAGTCTGCAGGAGGGGTGTTGCCCTCGGAATCCGCATACTCGTCCATATTGAACGACACCAGATGCCTGCACGAAATCCGGAAGCAATTGATCATCATGGCCGCGATTTCATACTGAGGAGTGGGACCAACCGGGAGGATGACAACCAGTTTTCGACCTTTCTCGAGCGCTTCCTTGATCCGAAGAACGATATCGAGCGCAAAACTGAAATAGAAGTCAGCGGAACCCTCGATGACGCGAAGCTTGAAATCCGGATTGGGATGTTGCGTAATCTGTTCTCTTGATGATGCTGCGCGCGCGCTCGAGCGCTTCGACGTCGCGAAACGGAATAAATTTAGCCAGATCGTATCGAAAAGACATGTAGCTCCTTCCAGGCGTTCAGGATTGGGCCCCGTTTCGAGTCGGGCGGCAATCCAAAGAAGATTGACCAACAACCAATGCAAAGTCCATTTGTCTTTCGTCGATTGCCGTTTGTCAATTCAAGAATTCCCTTTGATGCTGAGCCCAAAGTTGATATTTTCGTTTTCAGCCAGCCGGGCCGGGGCCCGGCTCGGATCTTTCATTTTGACTCAAATGAAAATAGGGTAGAGCGCTGATCACCATGGAAAAAAAAGAGATTATCGACCAATTAAACGCGATCCTCCGGGCGGAACTATCCGGAATCGTTCGATATTTGCACTACAGTTTTATGCTCTTCGGCCCGAATCGCATCCCTGTGACCACCTTCTTTCGATCGCAGGCCTCCGAGGCCATGACGCACGCAATCACCGTAGGAGAGAAAATCACCGCGCTCGGAGGCCATCCCACGCTCAAGGTGGATGCGGTCCCGGAGACCAACAAGCACGGAGTGATCGACATTCTCCAGGAGAGCCTGGCGTTCGAGGAGGCCGCTCTCCAGCTATACCAGCACCTGATGGAGCTGGCGGCCGAGGACGTTGCCTTGGAGGAGATGGCACGTCAGTTGATTCTGGCGGAGACTACCGACATCGAGGAAGTCCGTAAGATGATCCAGTCTTGAAGCCGGAGGGGTGATATGAAGAAACCGAGGGTTAGCCGCAGAGATTTCGTCCGGAGCGCGAGTGCGCTGGCATCGGGTCTGGTTGCGGCGCCGGCAGTGCGGAACGTTCTCGGCGCCAACGACAAGATCGTCCTGGGAGTCATCGGCCCCGGCGGTCCGCCTCACGCCAGGGGAAAACGGGTAATGCAGTCTTTTGTTCGGTCGGGGGCCGAGGTCGCCGCGGTGTGCGATGTCTATCGACCCTATGCGGATGAAGCATGCGCCGATTCAGGCGGTAAACCGGAAGTTTACAGTGATTATCGAAAGCTCCTGGAGCGCAAGGATATCGATGCCGTGATCATAGGAACACCCGATCATTGGCACGCGCTTCCCACGGTGCATGCCTGCCAGGCTGGAAAACACGTTTACGTGGAAAAGCCGTTGGCGACGAGTATCGGCGAGGGCCGCAAAATGGTTGAAGCGGCCCGGAAATACAACCGGCTGGTACAGGCGGGAACCCAGCATCGCTCGGGGCCTCACTTCAAGCGGGTCGAACAGCTCGTGCAAAGTGGAGTCCTGGGGGAGATCAGCCAGGTCCGCGCGTGGAACATGGGGAACTCTTACCCCGCAGGAATCGGCTGTCCACCCGATACAGACCCACCGCCCGGATTAGATTGGGATGCATGGCTTGGACCGGCAGCCAAAGTCCCATATAACCCGAATCGCTTCTTGCGGGGAAATTTTCGTTGGTTCTGGGATTACGCCGGCGGGTTGATGACGGACTGGGGCGTCCACTGGATCGACACCATTCACCAATGTATGCACGTTGAGGCGCCCAGTTCTGTCTGCGCGTCGGGAGGCAAATTGGCCCTTCAGGACAACCGTGAAACACCCGACACGCTTGAGGTGATCTACGAGTATCCGGGTTGGATCCTGGTCTACTCCATATCTCAGTGCGTAAGCCGCGGTATCGACGCGAAAGGCGGCGGCTTCCAGTTTTATGGCACCGACGCCACGCTCTACGCCGACCGCAGCCAGTATGAACTGTTCCCCCGGGAGACCCGCAAGGGGACTGTTGACGAGGGGGTCTTTTCCTATAACACCGCCCCTATTCGAGGACGCGGCCAGGATCAGGAAACACCCCACGTGCGAAACTTCATTGAAGCCGTGCGCGGCCAGGCGACACTCAACGCCGACGTTGAGATTTGCCACCGCTCGACCACGGCCGCGATTCTGGGAAACATAGCCCTGAAGACCGGCCGTAAGCTCTACTGGGATGCGGCCAAAGAAGAATTCATCAACGACCGCGAGGCGAACAAACATCTCATGAAGGAGTATCGCGCCCCTTACAATCTCGAAAAAATCTAGCAATCATGGGCTCCCGTGAAGACAGAATTATCTTGCTTGCTGGAGTAATCGAGACCCATATAGAATAGCGTTTGAATGTCCGCCAAAGTCGTCGCAGAACGTGTGCCCGGTAACGACCCGATAGCCATCGAGACTGTCGAGCTGGTGTCTTTATGCGCACAAGACACCGGAAATTCCGCTCTCTGGTCCGAGCTGCTGCGCCGTATTACACCTAAGATCAAGGCTTTCATACGAGGAACGCTACGGCAAAACCGCGGTGGCTCCTTCGGCCCTTCGGACGCGCCTCTCCTGTCCGGAGGCTTTCAGGAAAGCGACCTTTTCCAGAACACGATCGTTCGCCTGGTACAAAACGGCTGCTCCGTCATGAGGCGGTTTTCGGGCATCACCGAAGAGGAGTTCATGGCCTACCTTGCGGTCATCACGCGATCAGTAGTCTCAGATTTCTTGCGCCGCCAGAGAGCCCTCAAGCGCCCGATCAGCCATACCCAGATTTCCCTGGCCTCCCTGTCAGAGTCGAGAACCGACGTATCAGACAGCTTCGCGAAACACGCGTCGATGGAGCGCGAGCTCCTGGCTCGCGAAGTTGCCGATCTAAGCATGAGGATGATCCGTGATTCTTCCGGAGAATCGTCGGCTCGCGACCAGTTGATCTTCCAGCTTTACTTTACCTATGGCCTGTCCACCACGCAGATCGCTCAGTGCAAAGGGGTCGAACTATCCAAGCCGGGCGTTGAAAAAGTCCTCAATCGACTGAAGGATCGTCTGAGGAATGTTGCGGGAACCGGGCCTTCGGAGGCTACGATCCAATGAAAAACCAGATCAATGCCCCGCATGTCACAAAAGATCATTGTTTGAACGAGGAAGATTTTTACAGCTACGTCACGCATAATCCGGGAACGAGAGTTCCCGCCGAACTCGAATCACACCTGTCCGTCTGTCCGCGGTGCTCCTCTGAGCTCGGAGAGCTGATCAAGATTATTTACCCCGAGCCCTCTGAAAGCGCCGAATCGACCGGCGAAGTTTCGAAAAAAGAAATCGACGAAACACTCGCGAGAATCGGGCAGATCTCCTGGAAGGAACGAAACCGGAAGGGCCGTTACGTTTTCTCCGGCGCATGGTACCGATGGGGAGCGGTAGCGGCTGCCGTCGTAGCAGCTGTAGTCTCGGGTTCGCTGGCCTCCGTCTATTTCTGGAACAGGAGCAAGGCTGATGCCTTCAGCGCGCAGGCCCGAGCCGCTCTGGAAGAAGCGTACGCGCCTCAGAGTCCCAGTGGTTTGCGATTAAACCTCCCCTTTCAGCCCTCGGCCAACCGGCGCGGCTCGCCGGGCGAGGACTCGCTGGAAACAGCCGAAAAGCTCTTCTACCAGGCCCTCGCCCTTCAGCAGAACATGCTGGAACCACGGTTAGGCCTTGGGTCGGTGTACCTCGCGAAATCAGAGTTCTCGAAGGCAAGCGCGGAGTTTGATCGGATTCTGGCTGAGACAGGCACCCATCAACAGGCTCTGATCGGCCGAGGCGTGGCTCTCTATGAGGAGGGGCTCGCATCTCGCGACCCCGTAGAGCGTACCAGCAAGATAGATCGAGCGCTCAAGGATTTCGAAGCGGTGCTCCGGGAAAATCCAGGTTCTGACGAGGCCCGGTTCGATCGGGCCCGCGCGTTGTACGACAACGGGCGGCACAAGGAAGCCTTGGCGGAGATTGACCTCTATCTTTCCAGGGACTCAACTTCAATATGGGCCGAAAAACTCCGGGCGATCCAGGCGAGAATACGGATGACGCGAGCCGATGCCGTCCAGAAAGAGGTGAACCGGGCCGCGATGACCCTTGATGCCGCCGGCTTGGAGCGGCTGGTTCGGCTGGTTCCCTACCAGATTCCGAATGCCATCCGGAACTCGCTCAAGCGAAGCCTCCAGATCGAAGGTACGGCGCCTGAGGGAAAGCGCGGTTCCCCAGACTTGGGGTGGGCTTCCGGCATCCTGACGGCTGAGTACGGTTCTGTAACCGGTGATCGCACTTACCAGCGCCTGCTCGACTTCTACGCCGGCCTTTCCCCTCCCCGACGGCGCGCAAAGAAAGCTCTGGATGCGAGACTACAGAAACTAATCGATACCCATCGTCATGAAGACATTCAGTCGAAAGACCTGCACTCAGCCCTCCTAGACAGCCAATTCCTGGAGGAAAGATTCGGTAGCCTTCGGGATCACTGGCAACTCGTCGACCTGCACCACCTTCGCGGCAATTGGCGGTACTACAGCAAGGCCGATTTCCCGAGCGCGCTGGCAGAATACCAAAAAATGCTCCGAGCGGCGGAGCTCTCCGGCTCACCGGATCTGATCGCCAAGGCGCTAGGCGCCGTGGCTTCCGCTCACCTCGAAAAGCGTGATTTCGAGAAGGCAATACCTTGCCTGGTTAGAATGAAAGAGCTGTCCACAATGTACGGATTGCAGTCCTGGGGGGCGTACGCTTCCAACGGCCTTGGAACCGCCTATATGGACTTGAACAAGCTCGACCAGAGCCTGGACGAATTCACCCAGGCATTGGCCGCAGGTTATCGCCTGATGGACGAAGAGACTGTGGTCGAATCTCTCGAGAGCATTGGCGCGATCATGGAACGAAAGGATCGGCTTCCGGAGGCACGTGCGTTCTATCAGGAATCGACGACCAGGCAGGAAAGCTTCATAAAAGAGGGTACGATGCAGGCCGCGCCTGCCCTGCGAGCCCGCTGGCTCAATCGCCTTTGCCAACTCGGGGACCTTGCCCTGAGAATGAATGACCTGGCGGACGCCGAAACCCGCTTCAGGGAGAGCCTGGTTTCTTCCGGAGGCGGAATGCGCGAACTGGAAGCGCGCAATCGCATTGGGCTGGCTCAAGTCCACATGCGCCGGAAGCAATTCGAGGAAGCCGGAGAGGAGCTGCGTGTCTGCCGGTCTATTACTTCTTCCGGAGAATTCCCCGAACTCGATTGGCAGGCTCATAGCCTCACCGGAGACCTCCGCCGGCTCGAGGGCAATTCCGCTGATGCCTTGTACCACTACGAGCACGCAATTCAGGTTTTGGAGGAAATGCGCAAGCACGTCGCCCGGAATCTACGACAGAGCTTTTTGATCCGACGCTTCGACCCTTACCAGGGGCTGGTCTCGGTGGTGATTCGCTCTCAAAAGGACCCGCGCTCCGCTCTGGCCTGGGTAGATCGCGCCAAGTCGATGACGCTCAAGGAACAGCTGGGCGCACAAGAAGGCCTTTCGCGCGCTGCCCTGGGCCGTCCGGCTGTCTCGAAGGGTGGCCCGGAATTCACCCTGCCTGAAGGCAACACGTTTATCATCGAGTATTTTTCCACTAGCGAGGAGCTTTTCGTATTCGGAACCGGTCGTCACGGAGTCAAAGCCGCCGCTGTTGCTCTTTCCGCCGCCGAACTGAACCGGCAAGTACAACAATACCTTGAGAGCATTCAGGAGAACGGAAAAGCGCGCTTCGAAGCGCTTGCCCGCAAGCTCTATGATTATCTGATTGCACCGGTCGCGGCCCAGCTGGAATCCCAGACGGTCGAGCACCTGGTCATACTGCCCGATGGCCCGCTACATTCCCTGCCATTTGCCGGACTGAAGAGTCCGGCGGGTCCTTACCTTCTGGAAAAGCACGCCCTCGCCTACGCTCCATCGCGCAGCATCCTGAATTACTGCCTCTCCAAGAAAAGAGAAATTTCTTCAGGGCGTCGGGCCAGTGTGCTCCTTCTCGACGGCACGTCAAATCTGGCCGGTGCGTCGGAAGAAATCGCCCACTTGAGCAGGCTTTACGGTCTGGGCGCGCACCTTGTCGACGGAAGAGATCTCGATCGGCTGGCCCAAGCCGCAGCAGACGCGGAGATCATTCATTTCTCGGGTCACGCCCTGCCGGTGGATGGGAGACCGAGTCTGGTCTTTAAATCTCCTCGGGGAGAAACTTATCTTCGGCCGGCCCAGATCGAAGACCTGAGACTGGCAAGAAGTTTTCTGGTCAATCTGGCCGGCTGCAGCACCGGGGTTGGTCCTCGAGCCGACGGCGAAACGCCCTGGGGTTTGCTTCCAGCCTTTCTCAACGCCGGCGCTCCCACGGTCCTGGTGAGCCTGCTGCCCGTGGATGACGCCGCCACGCGGGCGCTCAACATGCGCTTTTATGAATTCATGGCTCGTGGGGCGATCTCGAAGGCGCGCGCGCTGCAGATGGCCCAACTCTACATCCTGAAGGGCAACCTCTCCACCTCCGATCCACCACCGCTTCATTGGACTCCCTTTGTACTCGTCGGCAATCCGCAGTAGCTAAGGATTTCTGCGCTTCCTTGCGGTCGCCTGGTACTCCAGATTCGCCGGTTCGGTCTATCCGCTCGAGGGCGCTGGGCTTAACCGAGACGGTAGTTGACTGCCTTCTCCGCAGTACTGCAACCTAAGATGCAAAAAAATGATTTTCTTCGGTAGGCAAATTCCTCTGTTTTGCGTTCTTGTTATTGAGAGATCGTATAGGCACTAAAAAAGACAAGGGCGCCGGGGTTGTTGCCGCAATCCCGGCGCCCTGGATCAAATCAGCTCGGGTAGGGACCAGAGTGTTTGAGCGGAGCACAGTTTACCTCTGCTGATCCTTGAACGTCAACTACCCGTGGTCATCCGCAGGGAGGCGAAATGAAGAACCGCGGGGCTGCGCTGTTTGCAGGGGTATTGACCTTACTTTAGTTCCAGGCTTTGCCATGGCACAGGGAGGCGGATTGCCGCCACCTGGATGCTGTAACCATGGTTTTCGCTCGCAATGCGCAATCACGGGAACTGGCGAGTCACAGCCAGTTTGAGATCTCAGAGAGCGCGATCGAACGCATGGGGCTGACGCGCAGCCAGTTCATCGACCGCCTTTCCGATGCGATGTTTCCCGGCAAGCAGGTAGCGATCGTGATTCCCTCATCGCGTGTCTCCAGCAAGTCGCTGGACAGAGAGCAACACGGAATACTGGAGGAAGATCTGGTGGCAGTCGAGGAAACACGATTTTACCAGATTGCACGAAGCCGGATGCGTTCAGAGGATCTGAACGGCTTGGCTCAACTTTACGTTACGGACGGCGAAATCTACCTAAAAATCAACTTCAGGAGTGATTCATCGACAGAGGGCCGCTAGACGCATCCCTCATAAGATTCCTTAGACTGGCGGTGTATTCGAACTGACGGATTATTTCAATCATCAATCGTCAATAGAAAATGGGCTGATCGGCGGTAGCAACAGAGACAGCTTTTATCGGAGCTCGGAGGAAACGATGCGGCTCCATGAACCGTCTGGGTGTACACAAACGCTGCTGGATCTCCTCTGCTACGAAATACGGGCGCACGGGTTGAGCCCCGAGATGCAGCAGTTGCTTGAGCTTCATGTTGCAGAATGTCCCTCCTGCAGCCGGGGGATTCTCAATTTCAAGGAAGTTTTGGAACAGGGAGAATTTTATCCGGAAGTTCACTGACCGCACCATCGAGTTATCGCTGCATAACATGCGGACGCGATGCCAGGAAGAACGCATCGTTCGCACGTTGTTTTTGGGTTGAGACGCCTTCGTCGATGAATTCTTCTCGCCGGTTAGGGGGAGTCGGCGTGAGGGAGGACGACGAGGCGAGCCGGGCCGGAAGGTGAGCACAGGAAGCCTCCCCGGCCCGGCGTCCCCGCAATTGATTTCACCACACCCTGATTCGAAGACCACCGCCGGCTCTTCCCTTCCCTGCCTGAAACGCTTCGACTTCGAAGCGTCTTCGCCGAGTACCAGGCAGGCTCGTTTGCGATCGCCGGACCGAATGATTAGACTACCTCGGCATCGCCGGCGCTGCCAGCATCAAGATCTGCAACCAGTGGATTACGATCTCGATCCGAGGTAATCGGACCCTCCGGCTCGGAATCTTGCTCATCCGAAGGCTCGCGCGTCGGGACGACGTCGTCTAGGCCGTGGAGTGCGGCCTGTGCTCGTATCGCAGATCTCGAGCGATCGACCGCTACGATGCGACTTGACTCAATTCGCTCAGGTAGCTACAATTGTGGCCAACTGGAGAAGGCGGCGATGGCAAGGTTTGTATCAGTGCGGGAGCTGAAGAATCAGGCAACCCGGTTGCTGCGGGAAATAGAGCGAGGAACTACCCTTATCGTGACGCGAAGGGCGAAGCCCGTTGCGACAGTCAAGCCCTTCGATCCTGAAGACCTCAAACCCAAAGCAACCGAGTACCCGACGACTCTCTACGATTCCTGGCGAGAGGAGATCGCCGGAAAGTACCCGGAGCTGAGGGCTCGAGAAGACAGAGAGCTAGAGTCGCTATTCGAGCAGGCTTCGGCCAAGGTCCGCGGTCGGCTTCGCTTCAAGTCCTGGCGGGAAATGGACAAGGCCATCAAAGGGGATCGCTTGATCTACTCGACAGCAACATCTTCGTCATCGATCGCTTCTTCTTACGCGACGTTCTCTACCCGGATAACAAGCGCTTCGTCGACTTGCCGGCCAGGGCGCGAAGACCAACGACTACTTCTTCTTCAGGGATGCCCGAAGGATCTCGATATTGCCGTTGTTGTTGGTGAGATTCAATTCGCATTCGCCGGTGCCGATTTTTCCCGACAGGGCATCGGCGCTCAAGCTGCCGCTGACGGTCAGCGGCAGTTCGCTATTGATCTTGCCGAAAGAGGTTCGAGCCGTGACATTGAATCCAGCGTCTTCTGGAAGGTAGACCCGAATGGGAGAAAAGGAAGTTCTAAGGATAATGGGATTGCAGCCCGGCGAGCCTGGCGTCTTGGCGGCCAGTCCCAATACTTCGATAGAACCATTCTGGTTGTAAACGTCGACTCCGCCGCTCACTCCATCCAGGATCACTGAAGAAAAAGAAGTCCGCACGTTCGCGGCGCCTTTGATGGAGGAGCCGGTAACTCCGCCGTTCGTATTCTCCGCGGTGAGCGAACCCCCGATGCGGCTTGCCTTTATCAGCCCAAAGGTCGTTTTCACATAAGCAGCATCGGCAATACCCGCGATCGTGACGTTGCTGTTTCCGGAGATTATCTTGACTCCTTTTCTGATTCCGCTTACATCAATCGGCCCGAAGGAGCTGCGAATATCCACCACCCCCTGGACATTACTGAGCGTGGTGCCTGCGTTGGAATTGCTGACCGTGGCGTTCCCGCTAATGCCCATGGCTTCTATAGCTCCAAAACTCGTCTTAAGGAGCGCCTCGCCCCGCACGTCCTGAATCGAAATCTTGCCATTGGAATTCTGGACCTCGGTATCGCCCCCGAGGTCGCGCAGTTCGACCGCGCCGAAGGTCGTGCGCACCACGGCGCCTCCAGCCACCTTGCTCCCGGTTATACGCGTGTTGGTTGCGATACAGGCCAGTCTCCGGCCGATATCGAAAAAATTGATCGAGCCAAATGACGTACTCAGCTCGGCCCCACCCTGTATGTTACGCGCATCCACGGCACCATTGTTATTCTTGACGATGATGTCGCCGGTTATGTCGCTCGCGTTCGCCGCGCCGAAGGAGTTCGCGATCGAGGAAGGACCCGCGGCTCCCGTCAGCAGGACGTTTCCGTTGCTGTTCACAATTGTGGCCGCCCTGCTTATTTTAGTGGCAGTCACATTGCCGAATCGGTTGCGTACATTGACCGAGCCGTCCACATTTGCCACGGTGACAAAATTGTTGCCGTTCGTTATGGTGACATCGCCTCTATTCCCGGTGACTTCGACTCCTCCGAATGAATTTTCCAGCCTCTGGGTTCCCTCGCCGTCCTTGAAGGCAAGGAGGCCATGAGCATTGGTGATGTCCGCGCTCGCTTTCAACTGAGACACGGAGACGTTTCCGAAACTATTTCGAACGCTCAAAGGGGCGCTTTCGGGAATCACAATCTGATAGTCGACGGAAAAAGACACGTTCTGGCGGCGAAAGAGAGACCCGTCGCGCGACTCCGGATATTTGGTCCGGATTGAAACCGCAGCGGCAGTCTGCTCCACCTGAATTTCGATTTGATCGCCGAACCGTGTGGCATCGGCCTTCGTCGCGGCCGATACGCGGATCATGGCATCGATGCGCGCCTCTTCCAGGCGATGAGTGCGTATGACGATGTCGCCGTGCCGATGGTCGATTCGGATTCCAAGCCCGGGCGAGAGTTGCACGGCCTTCTGAAAGCTCTTGGTGAATTCCTCGCGCTGTGCAGGTCTGCCGGCCAGGACAAGCCCGCTCCAACAGAGCCAAACCGTTATAAAGGAAAAGAACCGGATTATGGTCGCCGGCGCCTTGCCGGGCCTATCGCAGCTCATTGCTTGTCCTCCCTCAAAACCTGCTGGAGTGTGTCCTGTTTTTCCCTGTAGACCGAAAGTAGCTCCTGACGCAAATGCGCGTTAAAACGGTTTCGCTCGATATTGGCGCGGCATTCACTGATGGCGGCGTCGATGAGCATCAGCTTTTCCCGATAGCTGATCAGGAGGGGCGAGGACGCCTGCTGGACTCTGGGCTCGACAACGGCAGACAGCTTTTCAATCGACTGGATATAAGCAGCTTCCGCGCTCTCGATGTCGCGCAATGCCTGCTCGGTAAGGAGCGGCTGTCGTTGATCGACTCGATTGTCGGTGACAGGCGCCGTTTCAGAATTGCGCAGCAGAACCCAAACGCCCGAGATTGCGATCAGGATCAGCGCCAGGACGGCGGCGGGCACCTGCCAGCTCGACATCAGGCTGTTCCAGGATCTGGTCGACTTCGAGCCTTGAGACTCGGCGGCCAGGGCCTGATGAATTCTGGGCCACAAACCAGGACTCTCCCACTCCTGTCGTAATTGGCCTGCGGTGAGTGAGATTTCCTTCCATATCTTGAACTGCTCCCGGCATGGCGCGCAGGTCTCGGTGTGGACTTCGAGCGCCTTGAGCAACTCGGGCTCTTCGTGCCGAAGCACGTAAGGCAGGTCTTTGCATTCAATCTTCATGACGCATGCGTCCTCGCGCTGTTCGAAGATTCCCACAGCATCCGCTGTAATTCTCGCTTGGCCTCGAAGAGGAGGTTCTTCGAAGTTCCTTCAGGAATGCTCAAAATTTCAGCGATTTCTCGGTGCTTGAACCCTTCGACTTCGAACAGAAGAAAAACCGCTCGGTTTCTCGGGTGTAAATGGGCCAGGCATTTTTGGAGAGTCATTCTCAGAGGATGATCGGAAACCTCACGAGCCGGGTGAATTCCGCCGGGATCAGCATCCAGCTCCGCCGTCTCATGCCGTCGTCTGTGCTTTCGCCTCAAGTCGTAACACGTGTTCACCAGTACGCGATAAATCCAGGTGGTAAAGGTCGATTCCCCTTTGAAGTTCCCCACGCTGCGATAGATCTTCAAAAAGGCCTCCTGGATCGCATCCTCTGCATCGGAAACATTCCCCAGCAGATTCAACGCAATGCTCTTCATGCGCGGACCATGCACTCGATAGAGTTCTTCGTAAGCCGATATTTTCCCGAACTTGCAGCCCTCGACAAGATCCGAGGCCGCGCCCGGGTCATCGGGACCTGTCAAGCGCCTCTCCTTCGCGGGGTGCTCAAGGCTAAGCACATTCCCCCAGCTTAAGCGATTCTCCAATCCCATTCTTCCGGTTTTCCGACAGCTTAGACGATGCCTGCCCCGGAATCGTTAAACATTATTGGCGCTAACCGCCAGGACGCAAAGCAACCCCACGAAGACCTAAAGAATCAACCATCGACATGGAAAGCTGCTATAATTTTGCGCCATGGACCG
This sequence comes from uncultured Acidobacteriota bacterium, assembly GCA_963827655.1. GTDB lineage: Bacteria > Acidobacteriota > UBA6911 > UBA6911 > UBA6911 > CAWHCF01. Next base: position 198,600 of record CAWHCF010000049.1, on the reverse strand, counting down.
GTCAGGTCGAGTATTTCTTGGCTCCCGCTGTGCCGCTATCCTGGCCTTATTCATTCTGGCCCAGGTTCCAACTCATGCCCAGGCTCCTTCTGAACCGCCGGTCCGGTGGGTTGCACGGCCACCGGCCAAGCCTGTCGCGGCAGGGGGAGAAGTTGAGGTAAAAATCGAAGCTACCATCGACGGGGACTGGCACCTTTACTCCACAACGCAGCCGCCGGGCGGGCCCGTTCCCACACGCTTCACACTCCTTTCGGGACCGCCCTTCCAGATCGGAAGCCGCGTCCGCCAGTCGGCCCCGACTACCAAATTCGATCCTAATTTCGGGATTCCGACCGAGTTCTTTACCGTCGGCGCCGATTTCTGGGTGTCGCTGAAAGCGGCGGCCGATGCCAAGCCGGGCGAATACGAAGCCAGGATTCAGGTGGTGTACATGGCGTGTAATGACACGCTCTGTCTGCCACCCGCCAAAGTACCCATTCCGGTAAAGATAAAGGTGTCATCCGGCACGGCCGCGCAACCTGGCAAAGGCGCTGAGGCGCCGACCTCGGCGCCGGAAACTGAATCCGCGGCGAACCCTGCGGTACCTCCTGACGCCGGTTCATCCGCGCCCATTTCGGCTTCCCAACCCGCTGCGAATCCGGACCCGGCTCGCGCAATCGCCGGAACCGCGGCGGAAGTGGCGGAGGCGCGATCGAGTGGGTTTCTACCTTTCTTGTGGCTGGCCATGACCATGGGAGCTCTTTCATTAGCCACCCCGTGTGTCTTTCCCATGATCCCGATCACCGTATCCTATTTCACCAAGAATGCCGAGACGGGTAAATCAGCTGGACTCAAGCAGGCGACGATATATTGCCTGGGTATCATCTTTACATTCACAGGCCTGGGCCTGGGGCTCGCCGCGCTGCTGGGAGCCACCGGCATTAACCAGTTTGCGGCCAATCCGTGGGTGAATTTACTGATTACGGCGGTTTTCCTTGGATTTGCGCTGAACCTCTTTGGCTTATACCAGATAGGAATTCCATCGAGCGTCCTGACCAGACTCTCCAAGGCGGGGGACAGCGGCGGCTACGTTCAAACTCTGCTGATGGGACTGACCTTCACTCTGACCAGCTTCACCTGCACGGTTCCCTTCGTCGGGACCGTGCTGGTCGCAACCTCTCAGGGAGACTGGCTCTGGCCGGCTCTTGGAATGCTCGGTTTTTCGATTGTCTTTGCGGCTCCGTTTTTCATCCTGGCGCTCGTCCCGCAGCTTCTCACCTCGCTGCCCAAGAGCGGAGGTTGGCTGAATTCCGTCAAGGTCACGATGGGCTTCCTGGAAGTCGCGGCTGCGATGAAGTTCATTTCCAACGTAGACCTGGTCTGGAACTGGCAGATCTTCACTCGCGAGTTAATCCTGGCGGTTTGGCTCTCGATCGCCGTCCTGGCGACAGTCTACCTGCTCGGCACATTTCGTCTGCCGCACGACTCACCAGTCGAAAGCCTCGGGGTAATGCGGATGTTGTCCGCAATGACTTTCCTGGCGATCGGCTTTTATCTCTTCACGGGTTTGATCGGAGGAAGCCTGGGGACGCTCGAGGCTTTTCTTCCTCCTCGAAATGCCGGAGGACTTGCCTTAACCGGGAGCGGTTCCCGCGGACCCGACCTCACCTGGCATACCAGCCTGAAGCCTGCGCTGGAACAGGCTCGCACGACTCAAAAACGCGTCTTTATCGACTTTACCGGGTACACGTGTACGAATTGCCGCTGGATGGAAGCAAACATTTTCCCTCTCCCGCTGGTCCATGCTGAGCTTGAGAAATTCGTTCGAGTTCAGCTTTACACCGACGGCTCGGGCCAGCAATACGAAGACAACCAGCGCTATCAAAAAGACCAATTCGGCACCGTAGCCCTGCCGCTCTACGTCATTCTGGACCATCAAGGAAACAAGATCGCTACCTTCCCCGGAATGACTCGAAAGCCCGAGGAGTTCCTGCGTTTTCTTCGCTCGCCACTTCCGCTCGCTTCTACCAAGCTCGCGCCGGCTCAGTGAGGTTCTTCGCGTTTCTTCGAGTCTTAGGGTTCATGGCGCGATCTGTTGCTTCGGAAGAAACCGGTTCAGATTGCACGTCTCCGAAGAATCTTAAGTCTGCGCGACTTAGGTTGCAGCGCTACCGAAGAACGAAAACAAGGATCATGATGATCACGGCCGTGGCCTGGGCGTGTCTGACACGAGTGGGATAGTCGCGCTTGAGCTTGTGCCACCAGCCCGCAAGCCACAGCATGAATACCGTAACAACGGCGCTCAGCAAAAAGCACTTCGCGTATCCGGCCTCCAGCCCCAGGATCGGTCCCACATGCTTTCCCCTGAACACGGCGAAGATGAGCCAGAGGTGGACACCATAGACCAGCAGCGACTCCTGCCCTGCCACCTGTATTGACTTTGGGACAAGATGCGCGAGCTTCTCCAGTCCGGCCAGTAAAGCCACGATGACCAGGACGCACCCGAGCCGGATCATGACGTAGAGCGGGCTCGTGGTGTAGAAACTCTCATGTCCGGGAAGAGTAAGGGGAGCCCAGCGCCCGATCAGCCCGCCGGCGATCATGACGAGACCGAGAAGAAACACGTTTCGCATGTGACGGATTTCGTGCCGCGCTTTCACAGACTTGAGGAAGAGGAAGGCGGCCACGCTGCCGGAAAGGACCAGACAAGTCCAGGGAAACAACGGAAAGAGAGACACTCCGTGCGGATTGAGGAAAAGCGCAAGCCCAAGGGGAATCCGGCCGGTGAAGTCCTGGGACCAGACCAGGGGTGTCAAGAGAGCGACAAGCGCCGCAAGCAGACCGGCTCCCCATGCCGTCAGGATAGGCTTTCGAAGAGCGACAATCAGGAGGTGAACAACCAGGAGCGATGCGACGATGCACTGAAGGATATCGACCTGCAGTGTCTTTCTCCAGAGATCGGGTTGCTCCGGGTTCAGATAGCAGCTCAATTTGAAGCATTGGATGTGAGTGTAGTAGGCGATCAGGGTGATGAACCCGAGCCGTCGCATTTGCCTCAAGAAAGGCAAACTGAATCTGAGCCAAGAATCCCAGTTACGGCTGGCCTGGAGGATGACCGAAAAGCCGGTGGCGAAAAGAAAAGCCGGAGCAACCAGGCCATTGACAAATGAGAGCCAGAAGAAAAACTGGCTGGAGCGATAGGCCTCCGGCAAGTAGGCGTTGACTACGTGGGTCTCGATCATGAAAATCAGCGCGAAACCGCGGAGTAGATCGATAAAGCCATGCCGGGTCGCGGAAGGCCGGTCGCCGCCCGTCATGGTGCTATCGCTTGAGATCAAGGAGAACTCGCGGTTACTGGCGACTTCGTGTCCCGGCGGTGAATCCTGTTTTCGCGTACGGCCGCACAGGCACAAAGTCCCAGCCGTTCAGTTATCTTGACGAAGTAAACCTGGCGTTGCAGAATAAGGATTGCCCACATGACTTGCCAGCACGAAAAAGTCTACACCGAAACTTTTGAAAAGGGTCGCGTCCTCTGGATATGCCGGTTGTGCCTGAAATCAGCAGGCGAGGTGGATAACGGCGATCCGAACCGGGTCTTTGACCACGAAGAGTACTTCCGCTTGCTCGATGCTTTTAACAACGCAGCCCGCGATCGCGCGCGCGGCTGAAAACTTTCTTCGTTTCGCAGCGGTTTCAGGGCAACAACCCTTCGCTCAGAGTTCAGTCACGAATCGGGGACGTCTCAAAGCGTCGGCTTCGGGGCAGGCGGCGGAAGCGTCCGCGCCTGAACCTCCGATTGAAAACCTACGCGGTTGTGAGACCCATCGCAAAAAGGCTTGTTGTTTGAATTTCCGCAACGGCAGAGGGAAATCGCATCGCGCCCCGAAAGATCAAAGGCATTTCCCTGGGCATCCCTGATCACGAAGTTTCCCGACACGCGCAGCGGGCCGTTGTTCAAGACGACGAGGTTGGCTTCGCTCATATCAATCTCCTGGTTTCAATCGCAGAGAGGGATTCTGTATGAGATCCATCCCTGCCACAAGCTCAAAAATGCTCTCCCTCCTTGTAGCCTGGTGTTTCATTGCCTTCCGTGAAACAAATACCACGAAGATTACAAAGACACGAAGAAACACCAGGAAACAGACGCCTGTACCTGTGTTTCTTCGCGACTTCGTTGCTAGGATCTCTTGATATAATTACCGCCATGCGTGTTTACGTGGGACTGATCCAGATGTCGTGTGCGGGGAAGCCTGAAGCCAATCTCGAAAAGGCAGTCACGCGCATCCGAGAGGCCGCGGCGCAAGGCGCCCAGATGGTTTGCTTGCAGGAGCTTTTCAAGTCGCCTTACTTCTGCCAGGTCGAGGACCATGCAAACTTCAGACTTGCCGAAGAAGTCCCCGGTCCCACGACGGAACTTATGAGCAAGCTGGCTCGAGAGCTTAAGTTGGTCATAATTGTTCCCCTGTTCGAGCGCCGGGCTCCGGGCGTCTACCACAATACCGCCGCCATCCTCGATGCCGATGGAAGCTATCTCGGCAAGTACCGCAAGATGCATATTCCTGACGATCCGCTCTACCATGAGAAGTTTTATTTCACACCGGGAGACCTTGGCTTTCCGGCCTGGGAGACACGCTACGGACGGATCGGCGTTCTGGTCTGCTGGGACCAGTGGTACCCCGAGGCAGCGCGTTTGACCGCGCTGGGCGGGGCCCAGATTCTTTTCTACCCGACCGCAATCGGCTGGCACCCCAGTGAGAAGCAGCAGTACGGCGCCAGCCAGCATTCAGCCTGGCAGACAATCCAGAGAAGTCATGCCATAGCCAATGGCGTCTATGTCGCCTCGGTAAATCGAGTCGGACACGAAGGGGCACCACCCGATGGCATCGAGTTCTGGGGCGGCAGCTTTGTGTGTGATCCGAGCGGAAGCGTCTTGAAAGAGGGTTCTCAGGATCAGGAGGAAACTCTGTTGGTTGCTTGCGATCTCGACAACGTCGACATTGTTCGAACCCACTGGCCTTTTCTACGCGACCGCAGGCTCGAAGCCTACGGGGACCTCACCAAAAGGTTCTTGGATTGAGTCTCCTCCCACGAGAGCTCGGTTATCGGATGCCCGCAGAGTGGGAACCGCACGCCGCCACCTGGCTGAGCTGGCCTCACAAAGAGGAATCCTGGCCGGGGAAATTCAACTCCATTCCTGCCGTCTTCGCCGAAATCGTCCGTGTGCTGAGTCCGCATGAACAGGTGCATATCAACGTTTGCGACGCGGCCATGGAAGAGAGCGCGCGAAGTCTCCTGCAGCTTCGCGGCGCTGAGCTGAACCGAGTCCGATTTCATCGAATCCCTACCAATGACGCCTGGTGCCGCGACCACGGTCCGATCTTCATCGTGCGAGACCTGGGTAACCGGCAAGAAATGGCCGTCGTCGACTGGGGTTATAACTCCTGGGGCGGCAAATACCCGCCTTTCGACCTGGACGATCGGGTTCCCGCCCGGGTAGCCGAAGAGCTGGGAGCCCCCTGCTTCATGCCGGGAATAGTCATGGAAGGAGGATCGCTCGACGTAAATGGCAACGGAGCGCTACTCACGACCGAGTCGTGCCTGCTGAATCCAAACCGGAACCCTGGCCTCAACCAACGCGAGATTGAAGTCTTCCTCGGCGACTTCCTGGGAGTGACTCAATTCTGGTGGCTGGGTCAGGGCATCGCCGGGGATGACACTGACGGCCACATCGATGACCTGGCGCGCTTCGTCAGCCCGACGACTGTGGTGACGGTCGTGGAAGAAGATCCCCTGGATGAGAACTACGCGGCTCTGAGAGATAACTTGGAAAGACTCCAGCATATCCGGGATAAGTCGGGCAAGCCGCTGCAGATCGTCACGCTGCCGATGCCTCGTCCGCTCTACTACCAGGGGCAGCGGCTTCCATGCAGCTACGCCAATTTCTATATCGCTAACGGCGTTGTGCTGGTTCCAACCTATGGACAGCAAAGCGACACGACCGCCCTGGACACCCTGAGGCGGCTCTTTCCTTCTCGGACAGTCATCGGGATAGATGCGAGGGATCTAGTCTGGGGATTGGGAGCTTTCCACTGTGTTACCCAGCAGCAGCCGTTGGTGTGAAGATCCGTCACGTCGCAAAGCTATAGCGCACAGCCGTCAGCCTTCAGCCTTCGGAATTGCCGAATAAGAGAATTGTTCTTAAAAACGAATTCGCAGGTGATACAGGGAACTACACCGAAGAGGCGGCCGCCCGCACAGAGCGGGATTCCCTGCCGCGCTTCAGGCGATCGGCCAGCCAGGAGCAGGCAAGCCATGCCAGTGGGATGGCAATCAGGGAAAACGAAATCCACTGGCCATATATTCCATCGGGACCATACGGCTCCGTGGCGTCGTGGATGGCAGCGCTGTTGGGAAAAACATTCGCTTCGGAAAGCTCGTGGACGCCATAGAGAATGAGTTGACCCACAAATACCAGGAGGAAAACAGCCGTCACCTGAAGGAAACGCCGCAGATCTACCAGGTGACTGTACCGGCTCCACAGGAAGGCGACCACGGCAGCTCCGGCAACACCCAGCAGCGCTCCCAGGAGGATTCGTGGCGCGTTCATCTGGAACAGGAGGGTGCCCAGCAAAAGCGCGGTTTCCATTCCTTCACGAGTAATCATGAGCACAATGAACAGGAAAACGCCCAGCCAGGCGCGCCGGTCGGGCGCTTCGGCGGCAATCTTCAGCCGCGCCTGGATACGAGCCTTGAGGGTGCGGCCCGCGCGCCACATGTGCACGACCAGGGTGGCCACAAGGATCGCCGCCACCACAGCAAGCGTCCCTTCCCAGAGAGCCTGGTTCGAAGCGAATGAAAACAGGTAACCCGCCGCGGCGCTGGTAAAAACTGACGCGGCAATGCCCCAATACACCGGCTGTAAGAGGGCCTCCCGCCCCATCTTGCGCAAGTAGGAGACGCTGATGGCGACGATCAGAAACGCTTCTATTCCTTCACGGAGGGTAATAACGAAAGCCTGCAACATGGCGATTTTCCTGAAACGAAAATTGAAATCAAATTTCACCTAAGTTTTAGTTCACGATATCCGCCTTGTCAACCCGAGAGTTCGCTGGAGCTCACGCTCGGTCGCTATCGAGGTGCTCACGATAATCCGGGTGGCCCTTTAGTGGCGGCTTTTGCCTGCGGCTAAGTTGGGCTAGACTCGCGGCTGATTTCACCTTGGAGGAGTCGCATCAGATGAAAATTGCAGTCATTGGGGCCGGGGCGATCGGCGCCTTTGCAGGCGCCAAGCTCTGGGCGGCGGGAGAAGAGGTGGCCCTGGTCGCTCGAGGTAAACATCTTCGGGCGATTCAAGAACGTGGAGTGACGGTTCGCTCCGCCGAGGGCGAGTTCACCGCGCATCCACTGGCGACGGATGAACCGGCGGTGATTGGTTCCGTGGACCTGGTCCTGGTTACGTTGAAGGCTCACAGTCTCCCCGAGATGGCGCCGCGCCTCAAGCCCCTGCTCTCCAGCGATACCCCCCTGGTGATCGGGCAGAACGGCATCCCCTGGTGGTATTTTCAGAATCACGGGGGGCCGCTGGAGGGTCTCCGCCTGGAAACGACAGATCCAGAGGGAAAACTGGCCGCGACCGTGGAAACCCGCCGTGTCATCGGGTGTGTGATCAATTGTTCAACCGTGATTTCGGAACCGGGCGTCATCGTTCACGTCGGAGGAAATCATTTCCCCATAGGGGAGCTGGATGGAGCTGTCAGCGATCGGTGCCGAAGAATCTCTGCCGTCTTCCAGAAGGCAGGCTTGAAGTGTCCGATTCGCAAGCGCATTCGTCATGACATCTGGGTCAAGCTTCTGGGAAACGTCGCCTTCAACCCGCTGAGCGCGCTCACGCGCGCGACGCTCGAACAGATGACGCAGGATCCTGCCGTCCGAACCCTGATTCGAGCGATCATGGAAGAGATCGAGGGCGTGGGCCGCGCGATCGGGATGGAAACGGATATTCCAATCGACAAACGTCTTGAAGCAGCCGCCCGGGTCGGAGCATTCAAGACCAGCATGCTGCAGGATCTCGAGGCGGGCAAGCCGCTCGAATTAGAGCCCATCGTCGGGGCCGTGGTGGAGCTAGCGGACCGGCTTGGAGTCTCGATTCCGCATACCCGAACCATATACGCCTCCACCAGGCTTTTGGAGAAGGTCGTCGTGCGGTCCAGCGTCTGAAATCTCCATTCGCGTCGGAAGCTGCCGGCACCCACCCACTGAATGGATATCGGTGGAGCGCGAGAGCTACTTCGCCGGCACCAGGCGCTTCAGTCTCGTGTCTTTGGCGCGATACACTTCCCCCATGCCGCCCGCGCCGAGCGGCGCGAGAATTTCGTACGGGCCGAGGCGCGTGTTGGCGGACAAGGACATGAGTCGATTTTAGTGGAGGAGTCCCTGGCGGGCCAGGATAATTCGGGTCACCCACGAAATGCCTCCGTTTCGGGCGGTCTTTTTGGAGGAAAGGGCTCGGTAAGGTTGCAACTTTCTCAATTCCTCAATTCCTCCTGGCGCAAGTCCGATAATTCTCTTGCAGGCCAAGAGGTTGTATGATGTGGGCAGTGTACAATCACACCAGTGGTGCAGGAGCCGCAAGCGCAGCTCCAAGCACCGGAAGGGAGCAATCCATGGAGTCCCTCTTTCAACTCGTCCGCGTCCCGGCTCTCATCACCCTTGGGGTAACTCTGCTGCGGCTCATCGGGGAGCTACTGAACTGGTCACCTGTGCTCTTTAATCGCGAAGCGGGGGGCGGCGGCGCCCTCGTCGGAATCGCGTGGCTTGTGCCGATCTTCGGAATTTACTTCGCGCTCAAGCTCTCACAGCCCGGAACCGCACCCCTCAAGGCCGGCAAGACGGTCCTCTACGCGGTGTCGGGCCTGGCGGCCTTCTTTGTGATCGGTTTCGGAGGCGTGTTCGCCCTGGGACTCGACCCGAATTCGCCGTCCTTGACGTCGCTCGTCCTCTTCATCGTCGCCTCGGTGGTTTGCACGATTATCGTCTATGCAGGCTCGCCGGTGCTGGGCAAGGTCCTTTTCGCCTACGGCCTGGCGGCTCGGATTCCTGTGGCCGTCCTCATGCTCGTGGCCATGCTTGGCAATTGGGGTACCCATTATGACGTAGCGCCGCCGGGCTTCCCGGAGATGGGCGTGTTTGCCAAATGGCTGTTCATCGGGCTCGTGCCTCAGCTTACCGGTTGGATTGCGTATACCGTGGTGGTGGGTTGCCTCTTTGGTGGGATTGCCGTGGCTTTGTTCCGCCGTAAGACGGCCCTTCAGCCGGCCTGACACAGCGATGGAGGTAGTGGCCGCGTTACTCTCCTGCCCGCCGTGCCGATGCCTCGACACTTCGGGCGAAGAGCGGTTCCATACCTCCCGCTTCCCGTTATCGTTACTCTCTTCCGCTAAGCGTCGGATAGGAGGAGGCAAGCGCCATGTACCCCTCCTCTTGCGCCGACTTCCGGAAGATCCGAGCTTCCGAGAAGGCGCCTTTTGACTTGACCCGGTATTCCTTGGTCCTCGATGAGTCCCGACCGTGCGGATTATAAGCCAGGTGCATTGCCAGCGTGAAGAGCCGGCATGCGGCCCACCCATCCTGACTCTCTGATGCCCTGACGTCGCGAGCCTCGATTTCGACAATGACAGCATGGCTCGACCTGGTCATTGTCTGTGGGGCGTCGAGTCTGACATCCTGGTTTCCAGTAAACAGAGAAAGGGATAGCCTTTCTCCGTCACGCGAACTAATCTCTTGCGCAGGAGATGAACTATGCCGAGTTTTGGAATCACCCTGAAACCTGACATGCCTCCGGAACGCCTGGTATCACTGGTCCGGCAGGCCGAGAGCGCCGGTTTCACATATGGCTGGTCTTTTGATTCGCACATTCTCTGGCAGGAACCCTATCCGCTTCTGACTCTCATGGCGATAAACACCCGAACCATGCGATTGGGGACGCTGGTTACCAATCCGGTTGTCCGGGATCCTACGGTTACCGCCAGTCTCCTGGCCACGCTGAACATCGTCTCGAATGGACGGATGGATCTGGGTATCGGGCGCGGCGATTCCTCGCGCCGGGTCATGGGTAAGAAACCTACCACGATGGAGCGTCTGGAAGAGGCGGTAAACGCGATCCGTGTTTTGACGCGGGGCGAGGAACTGGTCTACGACGGCGCAACGATCTCCATGCCGTGGGCCAAGGGGAACGTACCGGTCTGGGTGGCGGGTTATGGTCCAAAAGTCCTGCACCTGGCCGGGAAGATCGCCGATGGTATCGTCCTCCAGTTTGCGGACCCTGATCTGATCCAGTGGTGCATGGGCTTCGTCCGGGAGGGAGCCGAGAAAGCCGGAAGGGACCCCAAGACGATTGAGGTCATGAGCGCCGCTCCGGTTTGGGTATCCGACGATCTTGCGCTGGCGCGCGATCGCGTGCGGTGGTTCCCGGCGCTGGTTTCCAATCACGTAGTAGACCTGGTTTCGCGGTACCAACCTTCCGAGCTTCCGGCTGGATTAACCGCCTATATCCACAACCGAAAGGGGTACGACTATCACCACCACGCAGAGGTAGGGAGCGACAACGCGGCCTTTGTGCCGGATGAGATTGTCGATCGCTATTGCGTCGTAGGCTCGATCGGCGCACATCGCCAGAAGCTCAAGGAGCTTTTCAACCGCGGGGTCACGCAGTTCAACATCTACCTGATGTGCGGCGAAGAAGAAGAGACCCTCAGAGTCTACGGTAAGGAAATCCTGCCGCATTTTCGCCAGTAGAAAGTAGAAAGTGCTGAGTGAAAAGTAATTTAAAGTACTCAACACTCAACACTCGCACTTTCTACTTTCTACTAGAGAGATGTCCTGGATTCTTGAGAACGTGCCCTCTGGCCCCCTTCACTACTCTGGGGATCGGTGGACCGGCTCGCTTTCTGGCAGAAGCAACTGAAGAAAGCCGCGCCCTGGAAGCTTTGGACTTTGCTGATAGTCGAGGAATTCCGGTGTTCATCCTGGGGGGCGGGAGCAATACGCTGATCGCCGACTCAGGCTTCCCCGGTCTGGTTTTAAGGGTGGCGCTTTGTGGCATCCGACAACACGGATCAGGGCAGAGCGGCACCTTTACGGCTGCGGCAGGCGAAGATTGGGATCCCGTGGTCCGGATGGCCGTCGAGCGGAACTGGGCTGGCATTGAGTGCCTCAGCGGGATTCCTGGAACGGTGGGGGGAACGCCGGTTCAAAACGTCGGCGCCTACGGAGAGGAGGTGAGCGAGGTAATCGTGTCCGTGCGGGTCCTCGATCGAGAGAAGCGCTCGATTCTGGAGCTGAGCAACGCGCAATGCGGTTTCACGTATCGAACCAGCCTCTTCAACACCACCATGCGAGACCGGTACATCGTCCTCAGCGTCACCTATGCGCTTCGTGTGAATGGAAAACCTCGGATCGAATATGCCGATCTTCAGCGTTATTTCGCCGGAAGACCCGGCGACCCTTCGCTCACCGACGTCCGCGAGGCCGTCCTTAGCATTCGGGCGGGCAAGGCGATGCTTCTGATTTCGGGTGACCCGGATAGCAGGAGCGCAGGTTCGTTCTTCAAGAATCCGATTGTGAGCGAAGCGGCTTACTTGGAAATCCAGGAGGCTGCTCGACGCGGCGGTTTTCTATCCCCCGCCGAAACCCTTCCTCGATACAAGGCACCTGTTGGGAACGTCAAAGTACCGGCTGCCTGGCTTATCGAGAGGTCCGGATTTCCGAAAGGATATGCCCGCGGAAGAGTAGCGCTTTCCTCCAAGCACACGCTCGCGCTTGTGAATCGAGGGGGCGCCACAGCCGAGGATGTGCTCAACCTGGCGCGCGAGATTCAGACCGGAGTCAAGACAACTTTCGGTGTCGATCTAACCCCTGAACCGGTATTCGTCGGCTTTGATTCTTGATTAATCCCTGGCGTCTTCGCGACTTTGCGGTGAGGTGTCACGCTCCCGGAACTGGCGCCTTACCGATCGGCATGGGGCCGAGGGCGTATTCGGTGGGCCCCAGGCAGAGATCCGACTTCATCAGCTCATCCCAGGTAACCTCTTTTCCTGTGTAGGCGGAAATCCGCCCCATGATGGCCACCAGGGTCGATTCGGCGACGTTCCGAGCCTCGTTGATCGGCTTGCCGGCGCGAATCGCCGCCACCAGATCGGTGTGTTCCTGAACATACGGGGACGGTTTTGGCCCTTCGTAGGACCAGACCGGGGTGCCGTTGAGGTCGAGTATCTTGTTGGCGCAGTTGGTGGAACCCTTGGTGCCTACGATGTATTCGGAAACGTTATCCTTACATCCGTTGATCTGCCGGCACAGGCTGTGAAGGTGCATTCCGTCCGCGAATTCGAAGTCGACATCAAAAAAGTCGAACTGGTCTCCGGTCACCCGGCGAGCTCGTCCTCCCATGCCGACGGCCTTTACCGGATGACTGTCGGTGAACCAGTTAATGACATCGAGGTTGTGCACGTGTTGTTCGACAATGTGGTCTCCAGAAAGCCAGGCCCAGTTTACCCAGTCACGAATCATCCATTCCATGTCGGACCACTTCGGATCACGCTCCCTGTACCACAGTTGGCCCTGGTTCCAGTAAGCGCGCGCCGCTACGATTTTCCCGATGGCGCCGTCGGCGATTCGTTTTCTGGCCTCGAGGTAATCCGGACTGTGTCGCCGTTGGGTTCCCGCCACCACGCTTAACCCCAGACGTCTTCGCCTTCTCTCCGCTCGCAATAATGGAACGTATCCCGACCGGGTCCACGGCGACCGGTTTTTCCATGAAAACATGTTTCCGGGCATCCACGGCGGCGGCAAAATGCGCGGGACGGAAATGCGGCGGTGTCGCCAGGAGCACAACATCGACGTCGCTGGCAATCAGCTTTTTGTAGCCATCGAACCCCACGAAACAATGATCATCGGGTACGTTCTGCCCCTCTTTCTCCAGCGTCGTTCGAGCGCGGTTCAGCCGGTCCTGGAATACATCGGCCAAGGCGGTAATCTTCACGTTGGGAGCCCCCTTGACAATATCTCTGGCTGCGCCCGTACCACGACCTCCGCAACCCACGAGCCCGGCTCTCAGCAGGGGCCCGTCAGGAATCGCCGCAGCCGACGGCCGAGGCATTGCGACGGCACCCGACACTGCTGCGGCCGCCAGGGAACTCTGCAGGAAATTGCGCCGGCTAAGCTTTTTTTCATGTTCTTGGCTCATGGCTTCGTTCTCCAAAACAAGAAGAGTTCAAAACTTGGCCTCGCCGCTGCGGCGATGCCGCAAGCGAAACCCAAAGTCTCACCTCAAAAGATCAGCTTCATGGCGAACTGCAGGATGCGCGGGTCGAAGGCCGTCGTGGTCCTCATGAATGTAGCGGAATTCTGGCTGGCATTCGGCCCCATCAGATTTGGGCGGTTGAAAGCATTGAATACTTCGAAGCGGAACTGAATCCTGAGCGCTTCGGCAGCCTGGAAGTTCTTGTGAACTCCAAGGTCCACTGTGGCGTATCCCGGACCCCGCCACATGTTCCGCCCCTGGTTGCCAAATGTTCCGAGTACGTTGGGCGCGAAGGCAGTCCGGTTCAACCACATCGCCACCTCTTCACCCCGGCTGCGATTGTCCGGGAGAATGGGGTCTCCGACCAGGTCAGCCCTCTGGCTACCTGTGCCGCTTCGAGCATTATCAACGCCACTCGCGACGGTGAAGGGGAACCCACTCTGAAGCGTAATGATTGAAGTCAGGTTCCAGCCGCCCACGAAAGCATTCGCGAGACGATTGTCGAGTCGCCCCGGAATCTCCCAGAGGCTCGAGGAGGTGAACACATGGCTGTGATCGAAATCAGACGGACCCCGGTCGAACGACTGATCGTAGATGCCGACGCGCGTCTGGCCGGTCGCTTTATTGGCGGAACTGTCATCGATGCTCTTTGAGAACATGTAATTCGTGAGGATCGAGAAGCCCTGATTGAATCTTCTCTCTGCCGTCAACTGCATCGAATGGAACGTTGAATTCCCCGTCCCTTCGACGAGCGTCACCTGGCCGAAATTTGGAAATAGCGGCCGGCGCTGGTTGGTTGTGGCCGTGGTGACGCCAGGCGCGAAGATGGCAGGATTCCCTTCCCGGCCGATCACCAGGTGCGTCCCTTTCGACGCCGCATAGGCCCCCCGGGCGACGAATCCCCATCCCACCTCCCGCTCGAGCGTGAGGTTCCAAGCCTGGATGTAAGGGTTTCGCATATTGGCCTCATACACAAAGGCGACATGAGGCAGAACAAAGGCTACGTCGGGCGGCGGATTTGTGCTGGCCGGAAACGGATTCGTCGCACCCAAGTACGGATCGCTGAAGGTGTTGGCGGCGTTTCCGTTGATCGTGACCAGAGTACCGAAGGGTCCCTGGTTGGCCTGGCTGTTGGTCGAGATCGTGTTGGACCGATCGTAGAAGATACCGTAGCCGCCGCGCAGGCTTGTCTTGCCGTCTCCGAAGAGATCCCATGCAAAACCGAAGCGAGGCCCAAAGTTGTTCCAGGATGTATCGTAACCCCCGTCAGGCAAGCCGGCATCACCCGGGTAAAGAATTCCGACCGGGGCATTGACGTATCGCGTCGACTCTTGACCCGGTCTCCACGCCGAGAGCTTCCCATCCACGTCTGTGTAGGGAAAGAAGGGATCCCACCGGAGGCCCAGATCCACTGTAAGCCGGTTGGTGAGACGAATGCTGTCCTGGAAGAAAAGCGCGAGAATATCGAAGCGCGTCTTTTTGTATTCGCCAATTCCCTGGGACCAGAGCTGTTGAACTTGCCCACGAAGAAGTCGGCGAGCGCATCGCCGGTGAAGGGGGCCGCGCCACTCCACCCGAACTGGCCGTTGGCGCGGAAATTATTGACGACATCGCCAATACCCCGTCCATACTCGCCGCCCAGGCTGATCTGGTGCTTGCCTTTCGACCAGCGAATCGTATCGCTTATCTGGTACTCGTCCCGAAGAAACGTGTTCGTGTCCCCGGTATTGATCATGAAGTATCCGTCCACGGTCAGGTGGTATTGCGGGGTCTGGTCGTTGTACATCTTGACTCCCAGATCCGTGAGGCTCCTGTCCGGAAGAGACCTGGAAGTTGTTTCCGTTGGTCCGGTTGAAGCTGAAGAGCGCGCTGTTCAGGACCGTGGCTCCGAACGCGTGCGTGTCGCCGATCACGACGCTGGTATTGCGCCAGGTTCTTCCCGTACTCTGAGCCAGGTAGTTCTTCGAATCGAGAAAGGCGGGCTGGCTGGCGTTGGAGACCCAGAATCGGCCGCTCAGCGTATTGTTGGTGGAAAGCTTATGGTCTCCCCGGACCATGGTTTGATGGTCATCAAGGTTGGTCAGTGTCGGCAAACGCGATCGTATTTCCACCGGCGGAGGGCACAGGAAGATAATTGTCGGTGATGAATTTAGACACAGGATTGAAATCGGATAACGGAATCTGATTGTTGGGATAGTTTGCGCCCGTGAAAGGATTTCGAAGCTGCCTGGAGAGCGCCGAGAAATCACCGCGCCTTTGCGCTTCAGTGGGAACCACGCGCTGGACGGATTGCGGCGTTCTGCGATCGAGCGTTCCCTGATACGAGAAGAAGAAAAAGGTCTGGTCGCGTCCATCGTAAAGCGGGCCTAACCAGACCGGTCCTCCCAGCGTGGCTCCAAACTGGTTGCGCTTCAGGCCGTCGTCCTGTTTTTCGCCCTGTGCGTTGATGGGCGAAAAGAAGTTGGCCGCGTTGAGCGCATGATTGCGCACGTACTCGAATGCGGTCCCGTGCAGCTTGTTGGTTCCCGACTTCGTGACGGCGTTGACGATTCCGCCCACGTTTCGTCCGAATTCGGCGCTGAAGTTGTTGGTTTGAACACTGAACTCCTGCAAGGCATCCGGGTTCGGCATGGGGTTGGGCGCGTTGCTGTAGTGATCGTTGTTCTGTCCGCCGTCGAGAACGTAATTCGTTGTGTTGGCCCGGCCGCCATTTACCGAAACCGGAACTACGCCCGGATAGGTGGTCCCTGACAACACGTCAGCCCTGGGATCAGCCTGGACACCGGCTACGAGCCGCATGAGCTGAGTCGGATTCCTGCCGTTCAGAGGAAGATCCTCGATCCTCCGCTGGTCCACCACGGTCTTGAGAGTAGAAGATTCGGTATCAACGTGGGTGACTTTGCTGGATACGACGATTGTCTCCGAAGTCTCGCCTACCGTCAGGGCGACGTCTACCCGCGCTACTTCGTTGACCTGGACCCGGATGCCTTTAGATTCGAATTTCTTGAAGCCGCGCGCTTCGGCCGACAGGTTGTAGAGTCCTATCGGGATGGCCCGGACCACGTAGACTCCGGACTCGTCGCTGAGAGCGCTATAAGTGGCGTTTGTCCCCACGTTCGTGGCGACCAGCTCGGCTCCGGGGACTATGGCGCCGGTCGAATCCTTCACCACCCCGCTGATGGAGCCGGTGACGTCTGCCGAAGCAGGCACTACGTTGATAAACAGAGCGAACGCAAGCCACGCCATCCAGGTTTGTTTCCCTATGTTTCGCATGGACACCCCCGCTGATTTTACCAGATTATGAGTACGGTGGTTGATTCCTGTCAATATCTTACAGCTTTCGAGCCAGCGTTTCTTCGTGTCTTGGAGCCTTCGTGGTGGGTTGCGGCGGCCGGCTGCATCGTTCTGGCAGTAGACTTACAAAATTCGCCCGGCGGCCGGCAATAACGGTATGATTGTGCATCAGGTAAGCGGCCCTGCGAAAACTCAGTTCGAATAGAATCGCAGCCGGGCAAGTATATGTCGCGAACTTTCCTCTAAACGGGAGGGGGAACCATGAAAAAAGGGTTGATAGGTTGTGCCGGCGCGATCGTCCTTGTGCTCTTGATTGGAGGGTTTTCGTTACGCAGCACTTACAACGAGATTGTGACCCTCGAACAGGATGTGAACGCCAAATGGGGGCAGGTCCAGAATGTTTATCAGCGGCGGGCGGATTTGATTCCGAACCTGGTCGCCACGGTAAAAGGCTACGCGGCGCACGAGAGTGAGGTCCTGCAAGCCGTCACCGCCTCCCGATCCCAGGTCGGTTCCATCCAGGCCACGCCGGAAATCCTGAATAATCCGGCGGAGTTTCAAAAATTCCAGCAGGCTCAGGCCGGTCTCGGGAGCGCTCTTCAGCGACTCCTGGTAGTCGTCGAGAGGTATCCGGATTTGAAAGCCAACCAGAACTTCCTGGAACTGCAAAGCCAGCTCGAGGGCTCGGAGAACCGAATTACCGTCGAGCGCAAACGCTTCAACGAGTCGGCGCAGCAATACAACACGCGGATCAAACTATTTCCGTCCAACCTGGTCGCCGGTCTTCTTCCGATTTGCCGAGAAGCAATATTTCCAGGGCACTCCAGGAAGCGAGAAGGCGCCCGTGGTGGATTTCAGCCGTTAGGCGAAGCGCGAATATTTCAATACGCCGGTCGGGATGGAAATACATGGAGTCTCAAGCGTGAGAGCGCGCACCTTGCGGGTTACGTTGGCACTGCTGATTCTGCTCGGCCATACTGCGTTCGCCCTCGACGTTCCCAAGCTGGAGGCCCGCGTCACGGATCTGGCCGGCGTTTTTTCCGAGGAACAGGTCCGCGCCTTGGAAGCGAAGCTCCAGGAACTCGAGTCTAAAGATTCGACTCAGGTGGCGGTTCTCGTTATTCCCACGCTGGAAGAGGAGCAACTGGAAGAGTATTCGCATAAAGTGGCCAGCGCCTGGAAGCTTGGACAGAAGGGACGCGATAACGGCGCGCTTGTCCTGATCGCGATGAAGGAGAGAAAGATCCGGATCGAGGTTGGATATGGACTGGAGCCAACCCTGACGGATGCGCGGAGCCGGCGTATCATTCAAAACAACATGATTCCGCATTTCAAGACCGGTGACTTCTACTCGGGCATCGAGGCCGGAATCACGGGAATAATCCAGGTGGTGCGGGGAACGTATCAGGCCGAGCCCAGCCGTCCACGTTCTAATCGATCCGGTGGAAGGAGATCTTTCGACTGGATCATTTTTCTCTTTATCCCATTTCTGTGGGTTCTGGGCGCGGTCGGCAAATGGGGAGGTGGAATCCTGGGAGCCGCTGCCGGAGCCATCGTGATGAGCATGGTTATGGGGATGGGATGGTTTGGATTGCTGCTGGGCGCGCCGATTGGAGCGGTCGCCGGCGCTTTTCTCGGCGCTGTTGCGCGCGCCGGCCGAAGGGGGCCCGGCCGCCGGCGATGGGGTGGAGCGATCGGCCCATGGTACCCGGGCTCCGGGGGTTCGGGCGATTTCGGCGGTTTTTCCGGCGGAGGTTTTCGGGCGGCGGAGGATTCTCGGGCGGTGGCGGGAGTTTTGGCGGCGGTGGATCTTCGGGAAACTGGTAGGTTCTTAACGTTTCTTCGAGTCTTTGAGTCTTCGTGGTTGATTCTTGGTAGATATGGCAAAGAGCCTGTTATCGGAATCAGACAAGCTGGCTATAGCAGAGGTCATCCGGAAGGCTGAATCCTCTACCTCGGGCGAGATCGTATTTTCCCTGACCGACGCGGCGGCAAAGTACCGCCACGCGACTCTTCAGGCCGCGCTGGCGGGTATGGTGGCGAGCGCCGCCACGTACCTGGCCCTTCCTTTGATACACTCCATCAGCCTGCTGCTTTGGATCGAACTCATATCTTTTGCGGGCTTTTACGCCCTTTTTTCCAAAGTATCCTGGCGGCGCTGGTTTATCTCGGCGGCGGAAATGGACGCGCGCGTTCGTGACGCGGCCTTTACCGAATTCTACTCCAGCGGCCTACATCGAACACGGGACTCCAACGGCGTTCTGATTCTTCTTTCATGCTTCGAGAGGCGTGTCGTAGTCCTGGGGGACCGAGGGATCCATGAGAAGCTCGGAGATCACCACTGGGATGAAGTCAGGGATCGCATCATTGAGGGCATTCACAGCGGAAAGGCCCGCGAGGGTATATGCGCTGCAATCGAGAGCTGTGGCAATGCTCTCGTTCAATATTTTCCGAGACTCCACGATGATGTGAACGAACTATCGGACGCGGTCATTGATCGAAGAATGAGACCCGACGCTCCGTAGCCCAGGTCCCATCGGCGACGCTTCGGCGTTCGGTGTGTGTCGGTTGTCCTGGCTCATCGTCGACGCGTGGTGTCAACGTGACTGAACATCCGAGGCATTAATACGCGCCACGACGCAACACGGGCGTAGATGCTGCGCAAGCTGCAGGCGTTCGTTCAGACCACTCGGGCCTTGATTACCACAGTCGCCTCCTTGAGGCCCGTGATCCCGCCCTGGCGGCCTGAGATTTCCTTCAAGGTCCACTCGATCAATCGGTCGGCGCCGGGGGCGGCCTGTTGCGCGGCCTGTATTGCAAGGTCTAGCGCCTTCTGCACGTTGCCGTTCTTGGAAGTTCCTTTAAATGTTTTCAGTGCTGGCATCGTTATCCTCTGTCTCCTGTCTCCGCGCAGCTCAAGCGTGCGCGACCCCTGCGACTTCTAGAAGCATTTCCCTCACTCGGGCCCGCTGCGGATCAAGGCGGTTCATGGTGTCATCTTCGCGCAGAATGGAACGCTCGGCCAGGAAATTCTTCTTGTCCCTACCGATAGTTCCGCCCGGACCGCATGTTCCGATCTGCTTCGGTGGCATTTTCTCACGGGGGATCCATGATGCTGGTGACTTCACGCCAGCTGATCTGAGCGGGAGGAATCAGCCGCGCCGCAGCGTCAATCGCGTCTCTATTCATGATGATATTGCAGGTTCCCGATATCGTCATCTTCGGGATGCCCCAGCTCAGACCGCCTCCCGAGTTCGCCAGATTCACGACGTATATTCCGCCATTGATTCCGGCGCTTAGATCCTCAAGGCTTATATCGCCGGCTCCTATGACCAGAATCAACCCGCTATAGCTGAATGAGCCGGCTGCCGAAAACTTGCCCCGCACCAGCAGGATCCCTCCCCCGGTGACGTTCCCGCTTATCGAAAGATCGCCATTTACCAGCGTCACTCTTGGGTCCTGCACAGGATCATTCGCCGCCCGGCCCACGTCGTAGCGTCCCAGATAGGGCGCGTTCCCTCCGGACCATGACTGGTTGCCGTTGACGGTAGTATCCGCGAATCCGGGCGCCGCGTTCGTGACAAAATTCCACATGAAGGCTCTGTCCAGCAGGGATTTCTTCTCGCTATGGGCGACAATGGAATTGGTCATGTCCTGAATTGAGGGTATCAGGCCGGCTCCCTGAACGTTGTTCGTTTGTGAGCCGCGCAGTTTCGAGGATATCGCCTGCGCTGGCGACAGACTATCAGTAGTCTCCACGTCGATTGTCGCTATCCCCCTGTTGATTGCACCCCCCTGGATCAAGAACGAGGCGCCGTTGAACATGACGGACTCTGATGGGAGAACTATATTTCCCTGCACCACAAGGGCAGCATCGAGGTTGAATACAGTGCGGATTTTGTAGCGTGCTTCAAACAGGGCGACTGAATTCCGACGCAAGTTCGCGCCCGTCTTTTCGAGGATCGTCTGTGCCACCCCCATCGAACGCACGACAACGATTCCGTCACCGTCCACAAACGGATCGTCCGCCAGGTCCACGCCAAGCTCGGAGGCTTCGCGATTGTTGTCGGTGACCTTGACGAAATAACGCGAGGTCGTAAGCAAGCCACCCCCGTTGGGATGCGGCGTTGTATGCGCTATTCCGGTCCGAGGAATCAAGGCCGTCCCGTCCCTGGTTCCGTACTTTCCGGTGTTCAAAACCCCGTCGTCGCCGGCAGCGGCAACATCGCTTGGCGGATCAAGGATGTTTATGGAACGCGCGGTCGCCCAGTCCAGAGGGTTCCGAAAGGCATACGTCCTGGCTTGAACGAGATCGGTCGGGCCGGCGTCGATGAGCCCGTCCGGTCCCTTCAAGTGGTAATCGAATCGCAGGCCACGGAGCAGCTCCCGCGCATGATTCAAACCGGCCTGTGCCGCGAATCGGGCCTGCACCTGGCTCTCGTAATTGTCGCTGACGCGCACTTCGGTAGTGGCGTTGATCGCCATGTAAAGCCCCAGAAGCGAGAAGAGCGAGAGCGCGATCAGGGACATCAAGATGGCCAGCCCTTCCTGGTCGCGCCAGGTGCTTGGCTCAAGAGTCATGCCCTTATTGTTTCGTCATCAGCCCGATAATTTCACGAGAACAAGATTCTTGCTGTTTCTTCGGTGTGCCAGGGACCACAAAGACGCGAAGACACGAAGAAACACCAGAACTGAAAGGCGGGTTAAAGCGTCTTGAGGTATTCGATGACCTGGAGCTTTTCTGACTCGGTCAGAGACGCCCCGAAGGTATGCCCTCCATTGCCGAGCCCGGGCCGGGTGGTATCCACGATGCGACGGCGCGCTTCGGGCGCAAGCCCGCCCGGGGGAGGACCGTTTAACACCTCGATGGTGAGCCCCAGTTTGGCTGTGTCATACCCCTTGGGCGCTCCAATTCTGCGGAAGTACCTGGGACGGCTTTCCGGAGAGAGAACCCCATAGATCGTCGGAACTGATCCATTATGAAAGTAGGGAGCCGAGGCCCAGATCCCATCGAGCGGAGGAGCGACGTACCCCTGAGTTTCCCCATTGGCGCGTGCCCGTTCGCCAAACCAGGTCCGGTTGTAGTAGCGCCGGAACTCCGGTGGAACTCCGGTGAACCGAACTGGATCGGTGCCGATTATGTCAACAGGGACTACCCGGTTGGGATACTTTCCGCCCGGACCGTAAGTCCCGTGACACGCGGAGCACGTTCCGTCAAAAACCTTCTTTCCATCGGCAGCCAACTCTTTATTGATAGGCCACGGGTACTTGGGAGGTTCAATCGAACGCAAATAGGCGAGGATATCGACAAAGTCGGGTTCCCAGGACCTGATCTGCTCTCCGGTAGGTCCGGCGAGCGTGAACTGCATAATGGCTCTCGCAAAATCGCCGGTGAGACCGCCGTCCGCATACAGGCGGTTCTTCTTCTTGAGATGCCACCAGGGAATGGCATCGAGATCGGAACTCTTGTAGGTCCCCATATCCAGCGGGGAAGAGCGTTTTGAAAGGTCTTCATTGCGCATCCGGAGCAGCTCTATACTGAACACAAATGCGTTGGTTCGGCCTCGAGTCTGTCCAAGCCGGCTCTGGTCCGAACTCAGACCAAAGCTCTTCGAGAGATCCTCAGCCAGCGTGGCCAAGTCGATTTCCGTGTTGGGAAGGCCGATAACGCTCTCGCCGCTCCCGGGCAGCCTCCCGCCGTGGCATTGCATGCAGGTCGGAACCCACCCCTTTTCCGTTGCTACATACTGCATCGGCAACCCGCCGTTGGGATACGGAGCCTCTGAAAAACCATAGCGCTCGAACGCAAGCCTCCGGATTTGCGCCGGGTCCTGGGGATCCACCTTCGATTTCCACTCCGGTTCCCAAACCGTCCAGATTTTCTCGAAGACTTTCGGATTTACCATCGAAACGCCATATGCGCGCTCGGTCAGGTTGCGAAATCCCTTCTCTTCGGGTGTAAGTTCCGACGCCAGTAGATCCGGATGGCCGGAGCGATTCTCGCGCGACGGACCTGGCATATGCAGGGCGAGAAACGAGAGCACGCTTCCGAGGACAACTATCAGAATCTTTTTCATGGTTCCCTGCCACTCGCTTTGACGAAGGAACGGTAGCGAATTCATCACCCGATGTAAAGAGCCAGCCGATTGCGGATTGCGGATTGCGGATTGCGGATTGAACAAAAGACTTTCCCAGGGGCGAAGCAGGTTTCAATCCGCAATCTGCAATCCGAAATCTGCAATCGATAGCTTCCCCTTCTCAAAGAGGTCGTGCTATCTTGCCAGCGGATACGCCGTCGCGATCCGGCGCCCCCTGCCGCACTCACGCTGGAGAACCGCTTTATGCCCAAAGACACCCTGACTATCACCGATAACCGGACCGGAAAGAGTTTCGAGATTCCGATTCAAGATGGAACCGTACGCGCCATGGACCTGCGCCAGATCAAGACCTCCTTGAACGATTTTGGGCTGATGACGTATGACCCGGCCTTTACCAATACGGCCTCATGTCGCAGCAAGATCACGTTTATCGATGGTGACCGGGGCATTCTCGAATACCGCGGGTATCCGATTGAAGAACTGGCAGAGAAAAGCACCTACCTTGAAACTGCTTATTTAATCCTTCACGGAGAGCTCCCGGAAAAAGCCCATCTGGCGGAATGGGTGCACAATATCAAGAATCACACGCTGATTCACGAGAACATCAAGAAGTTGATTGACGGCTTTCATCACGACGCGCATCCAATGGGGATGCTCCTGAGTATCGTGGGAGCGCTGTCGACCTTTTACCCCGACGCCAAAAACATTTTCGATTCACAGATTCGCCGGGAGCAGACCTTTCGCCTGATCGCCAAGATGCCGACCATTGCGGCGTTCTGTTACCGGCACAGCGTTGGTCTTCCTTATGCCTATCCCGATAACGACCTGAGCTACACGGGAAATTTCCTTAACATGCTGTTCAAGATGACCGAGCTGAAGTACAGACCCCATCCTGTGCTCGAACGCGCTCTCGAAGTTCTCTTCATCCTCCACGCAGACCATGAACAGAACTGCAGCACAAACGCGATGCGCAGCGTGGGAAGCTCCCACGTGGATCCCTACGCGGCGATAGCGGCGGCGACAGCCGCGCTCTACGGACCGCTGCATGGCGGCGCCAACGAGGCCGTCCTGCGCATGCTGAATCAGGTAGGGTCGAAAGGGAACGTTCCTGAATTCATTCAGAAGGTGAAGCGGGGTGAAGGGCGCCTCATGGGTTTCGGGCACCGGATCTACAAATCTTATGATCCGCGGGCCAAGATCATCAAACAGGTGGCCGATAAAGTCTTCGAGGTGATGGGGCCCAATCCGCTGCTGGAAGTTGCGCTCGAACTGGAACGTATCGCACTCGAGGATGAGTATTTTGTCTCGCGCAAGCTATACCCGAACGTCGACTTCTACTCGGGGCTGATTTACCAGAGCATGCGCTTGCCGGTCGACATGTTCCCCGTGATGTTTGCCATTCCGAGAACCTGCGGCTGGATCGCCCAGTGGGAGGAGATGATCCTGGACTCCGAACAGAAAATAGCCCGGCCCAGGCAGATTTACCAGGGACCTTCCAAACGGCGCTATCCCGATTGACGATTTACGATTGACGATTTACGATTTTTAAAAAAAGACGTTCGTCAAACCGTCGATTCGATTGACGATTGGCCAGCAACCGCAAGTTTAAATCGTCAATCGTCAATCGTCAATCGTCAATTGTTATGGCACTTGACGGTCTGAGAAGACAATCTCGCCAAACATCTCCGGCCGGTGAAAATCGTCCTTCAAGGTAGGAATCCAGGCCAGCAGCGCGCGGACGGGCAATTTTTCCACTCGATACAGATTGAGCCGCCAGCGGTCCCCAGGCTTGGGCGGTCTATGCGGCGCCGGGACGATGTCTTCCATAGGAAGAGCGATTTCGCACGTCCATTCCCTATCGCCGTCTTTGCCGTCGACCGTGCCGTCTACCTGGACAGCCCACTTCAGTTTCTCGCTATTCCAGCTCTCGAAGCGCAGAGGCTTGCGAACGTCGAGCAGAAAGATGTCGATCATGGTTCCAAGCGGATTTACCTCCAACTCGATATAGCTGGTCTGGTTCGGATCCGCCTTGAGAAAGACCTCCACGACTTCTTCTTCCCAGAGGCGCTGATCGCGCTTCTTCATGGTGGACCAGATGTTCTGGTCGGCACACCGGAACGCAAAATACAGAAAGCTGTCATCGTACAGCACCTTGGCCTGGGTCTTGTGCTGGCTCGGCGAACCGTCACGATTGACCACGAAGTCGCCCACGTCCGGCGCTGCCGCCCAGGGGGCATCCTCCAGTTTGCCGTCGACATTGATGCTCGACGACGTCCGAAGGACACTGTAAGGCGATTGCCGGGGCGCCTGCCATGACGCGGCGACCGAAATCCAGAACAGGATCGCAACTCCGAAAACTCTTCGTTTAAAGTTCATGAACCCTCCTTTTGGTATCTTCTTCTTCGATAGGTTCCTTGCGTTTCTTCGAGTCTTCGTGTCTTGGAGGTTGGTTTTTGTTCCGCCGCACTAACCACGAAGACTCGAAGACACTAAGGTTCGTTCGGGGACTTCGCCCCGAACGAAAGGTCCCAAGAGGCGCGAAGCATCTTAACGGGGACGAAAGTAATTGTTGTATAGTGAGCCGGATGAAAAGCGTATCTGGAGTCTCATCCGACGAGCCGCTTCGCGATTTTTCCGAAGAACTCCGCCGCTCTTTCTCCGGCGAGATTCGCCTGGACCGTTTTTCTCGACTACTTTACAGCACCGATGCGAGCATCTATCAGGTGGAGCCGCTCGGCGTGCTTGTCCCGCGGTCGCACGACGATGTGGCGGCAGCGGTGGCTCTCGCCGGCCGACACCGTCTGCCTTTACTACCCCGGGGTGGCGGGACCAGTCTCGCGGGGCAGACCGTCGGCGCAGCTCTGGTGCTCGACTATTCAAAGTACATGAACCGTATCCTCGAAGTGAACATCGAAGAGCATTGGGCGCGAGTTCAACCCGGAGTTGTCCTGGATCAGCTCAATGCCCATCTGCGCCCGAGAGGCTGGCGGTTTGGCCCGGATGTCTCCACGAGCAACCGCGCGACCCTGGGCGGGATGATGGGAAACAACTCCTGCGGCTCGCATTCGATCCTGTATGGCAAGACTATCGATCACGTGCGAGAGATGCGAGTGCTTCTCTCAAACAGCGACGCATGCCGGTTCTCTGAGCTGACCCCCATCGAATGGGAGCGCAAAGCCTCCAGGGACAACCTCGAAGCGATGGTCTATCGCAGCGTGGATAGAATCGCGCGGGAAAGCGGTCCCGAGATCATGACTCGCTTCCCCAAGGTGATGCGTCGCGTCGGAGGTTACAACCTCGACAGGTTTGTGACCGGCGCGAGCAGGAATCTCTGCCATGCTCTCGTCGGTTCCGAAGGAACACTCGCCACCTACACAGAGGCTGTAGTCGGTCTGGTGCCCTCTCCCAGGCTCACCGCTCTAAGTGTGGTTCATTTCGCGGACATGGTGGCAGCCATGGACGCCATGCACGAAATCCTCAAACTCGGGCCGGCGGCTGTGGAATTGGTGGACAAGATGCTGCTAGACCTGACGCGGCTCCAGCCTGGCTTTGCTCCCAAAATGACCTTCGTCGTAGGTGATCCTGCGGCGATTCTGATCGTCGAGTTTTATGGCGAGAATCCTGGTGAGCTGCAGGAAAAACTGGACCAGCTCGAGTCGAGACTGAAGCGGGGAGGAATGGGTACGGCTTACGTGCGAGCCGTAACCACCCGAAGCCCAGGGTAATGTTTGGGCGATACGCAAGGCCGGATTGGGACTGCTCTCCAGCATCCGTGGGGATTCCAAGCCCCTGGCCTTTGTGGAAGACACAGCCGTTGAACCGGACCAACTGAGTCAATACGTGGCTCGATTCCAGCAAATCCTGGCGCGGCACGGCACGCGAGCCGGATTTTACGGCCATGCGTCGGTAGGGTGCCTTCATATTCGTCCGCTGCTCAACTTGAAGGAAGGTTCTCAGGTTCAGAAGATGGCTTATATCGCGGCCGCGGTAAAGGACCTGGTCGTCGAGTTCAAGGGCGCCATGAGCGGCGAGCACGGCGATGGGCTGGCGCGGAGCCACTGGAACCGCGAGCTCTTCGGGGACAGGCTCTATGGATCCTTCTGTCAACTCAAGGCTGCATTCGACCCGGCCGGGATCATGAATCCGGGCAAGATTGTAGAGTCGCCGCCGATGACCGAGAACCTGCGCTACGGTCCGGAGTACTCGACCGTCGAATTGCCAACCTACTTCGATTTCACGAAGGAAGGAGGATTGGCGAGGGCGGTGGAGCAATGCAACGGCATGGGGGCATGCCGCAAGCTAGGTTCAGGAACCATGTGTCCTTCCTACATGGTGACGCGCGAGGAAGAACACTCGACCCGCGGACGAGCCAACCTGCTTCGCGCCGCTCTTTCGGGACGCCTGCCGCAAGCCGATTACACCGATTCGCGTATGTTTGAAGCTCTTGATCTGTGCCTGGAATGCAAAGCCTGCAAGACCGAGTGCCCGGCCAACGTGGACCTGGCAAAGCTCAAGTACGAGTTCCTGGCTCACTACAACGCCAGGCACGGTCCATCGCTGCGCGCTCGGGTCTTCGGCAACATCGCCCTTCTCAGCCGTATTGGCTCGGCCACTGCGCCGGTATCGAACTGGCTGCTCGAGTCCCGGATCATTCGGAGCTCGCTGCAGAGCGCTTTGGGGATACATCCCTTGCGCAAACTTCCTCGCTTCGCGCGCGTGACTTTCCAAAGCCATTTACGCAAGAATCCTCCGTCCTGCAAGCCGGGCTCAACTCCGAATGTCGTCCTTTTCAATGACACATTCACCAACTACAATGAACCCTGGATTGGGATCGCGGCCCTGAAATTACTCGAAAGCGCCGGTGCGCGAGTTTGTGTTCCTGAGATCGTATGCTGCGGCCGCCCGTTAATCTCCAAGGGGTTGCTCGACCAGGCCAAGGAGAATGCGAGAAAGAATATCGCGCTACTGGCTCCCCTGCTGGAATCCGGCTGCGTAGTCGTGGGGTGCGAGCCCAGCTGCTTGTTGACGCTGCGGGACGAATACCCGGCACTGGTGCCATCTGAAGAGGCACAGAAGCTTGCTAGCAGTGCCCTGCTTGTGGACCAATACCTGGTTCAACGGCTGGAAACCGGTCAATGGGAGCCCGCTTTTTCCCAGAAGCGCCGGCCTATCTTGCTCCACGGCCATTGCCATCAGAAGAGCCTTGTGGGAACAGCAGCTTCCCTCCGACTCCTGAGACTGACGCCCGGCTCCGAGGTGAGTGAGATCGACTCAGGGTGTTGCGGTATGGCAGGATCGTTCGGCTATGAAAAGGAGCATTACGGGTTGTCACTCGGGATAGGCGAGATGCGGCTCTTTCCCGCAGTGCGTCAGGCACCGCCTGAGGCGGAGATCGTTGCCGCAGGGATCTCGTGCCGCCAGCAGATACTTCATGCCACCGGTCGCAAGGCGCGCCATCTGGCCGAAGTCCTGGCCGGGGCGCTACAATAGATCTCGCGCGTGAAATAGAAAGAGGAGACGAGCTGCAAATGGAGCACTGTGTGCCAAAGGCTGAGGAAACAAGGATGACTTGTCACAGGCCACGAATCTGTTCATCTGTCATCCTTGTGTTGACCGTCCTGGCAACTCTGCTTCAACCGGGTTGCCTCTTTAAAAAGAAACCCTCGACTCCTACGTATCCTGCAGAACCGATTCGAATAGCCCTGCTCCCCGTCAACGTCCCATCCGACAATGCCGAACTGCGCTGGGTTTCCCTCGGCGCCGCAATCATGATGGCCAAGGAGCTCGAACAGGCGAAGGACCTTGACGTGGTGCCGCTATGGGAGACTCTCCCAGCAACCGTGGAAACGCTGGGCAGTTCTCGAACGCTTACGCCGGAAACCTCGGCCGTCATCGCAGCCCGCGTCAATGCGCGATGGGCGGCTCAGAGCGACATTGCGCCCGGTCAGAATGGGCTCGATTTTCGCGTCGACTTCATCCCAGCGAAGGCGACGCTGATCCCATTTCGCTATGAGAACCAGACCCAGCTCGATTCCCTGACCGCCCGCGTCCGGGAGGCCTTCGAACAATTCCTGCGTTACATGGTGGCACGTCCCCTGCAGAGCAAAGATCGGGTCGGCAAGCCAATGGAGCCGAACCAATTGAAAGAACTGGCGGCCGCTCTGGATCGAGAATATGGGTGGTTCGGGTCCGCCGATCCCGGTAAAGCAGGTGTGGAGGCTGAAAAGCTTGCACAGTCCGATGGCCGTCTGGCGCGGCTATTGTTCAGCCCGACGGTTTATCCCGGCGCGGAAGGGCGCCCGGCAAGTTCATCACCCCCATCCGATTGACGATTGACGATTGACGATTTCCCCCAATTGGTTTTTCAATCGTCAATCGTCAATCGTCAATCGTCAATCTCTATAGTTCGGCCCACTTCCCTTCACCCTCCCACACTCGAAGGGTAAATGGAAAATGGATAGGGTCCTTCAACTTGCCCTTGATCATTTCGCAGATGTTCTCGACTGAGGGATACTCGAGGAAGTCGTTAAGGGACTTGTGATCGTAGATTTTCAGCGTCTCTCTAAGAGATCGCCTTAAGTCTGCAAAATCAACAACCATTCCAGCCTTGTTTTCGCCTTCAATGATGATTTCGACCTTGTAAGTATGGCCATGCAGGTTACCGCACCGGCTATGTCCCGGCAAGAAATGAGCACAGTCGATGTATTCTATAACGCCCAGCTTCATCGCCAATCCTCCGGCGGCATTGAAGCCAATGATACTATTTTTAGCCTGAAGTCACTTATTAATTGACGATTTACGATTGACGATTGGGAGTCACAACGAAAGATAATCGTCAATCGTCAATCGTAAATCGTCAATTGAATTGACTTGGCGTGAGGTCTTTGTTAGATTTCGAGGCTGTGTTGCGGTCCGTGACACATCTTCGCTTTGGCGATTGCGTCCCCGCCTCACCGGCTGTTCGTCACTGGCGGACACCTCCGGAACAATCGAATTTGGGCAGAGTAATTTTGGTGATGGGTACTGAATCAGGCGTGCGCAAACAATTCGGCCGTCGCGGGATCTCTCGGTTAATCAGGTGCCTATTACCGGATTCACCACAGATGCGAAAGTGGCGGAACTGGCAGACGCGCTGGACTTAGGATCCAGTCCCGCAAGGGGTGGGGGTTCAACTCCCCCCTTTCGCACCATTTCAGCACTCTGCGGCTCTCCCGCCCGGGAGCATAAACCACTGATCGTTTTGACATTTTCCCGAGCTTTTGAGCCCTTGGCGAAGGAAGCGAGTTTAAAAAAAGGTAATTGAAATTGACCGTCGAAATTGTCGATGTCAGCGGCTGCAAGAAGGATCTTCTGGTTGAAGTCCCTCAAGAACAGGTCGATCAGGCAATCGAGAGGCTGGCACGAGAGTATGCCCGGCGCGTGAAGGTCCCGGGATTTCGTCCGGGCAAAATACCGTTGAGCATCATCAAACAGCGATTCGCCGATGAACTCCGCACCGAAGCCACCCAGGATCTGATCAGCCGCTCGTGGGACGAGGCGGTATCGAAACACGACCTCCACCCGCTTACAAAGCCGGCGGTTGAGCTTCTGGAGGCAAACCCCGGAAATCCGCTGAAATTCAAGCTTTCGTTTGAGGTGCTTCCCGAGCTGGAGCTCCATGACTACAAGGGAGTCTCGATGACGGCAGCGCCACCCGTCGTCGAGGAAGCCGACGTGGACCGTGCCCTTGAAGGCCGGCGAGAACAGTTCGCCGAGTTCGTTCCCGTCGAAGAGGGAGAGGTTCGCAAAGGGCATCTTGTGACCCTTACAGTGGATGGGACCTTCGAAGGGGAAGGTAAGCCCTTTCACGAGGACGATGTCTCCTGTGTCGTGGGCGATCCCCAGACTAACGAGACCTTCTCAGAAAACCTGATAGGGGCCAGATCCGGAGAGACGCGCTCCTTCGATATCCATTACCCGGTGGAATATCATCGCAAGCGGTTTGCCGGAAAGCGCGTACGCTACGCGGTCCAGGTCAAGGATATCAAAGACAAGCAGCTTCCCGACTTAAACGACGACTTTGCCAAGGATTCTGGCGCAGCCGAGAACCTGCAGGAGCTTCGGGAAAAGGTGAGGGACGACTTGATGGCAAAGGCGGTTGTGAATGCCGAAAACCAGGCCAGGGAAGCAGTGGTGGATCAAGTCGTGCGGAGCCACTCTTTCGATATTCCCGATAGCCTGATCCGCGAGGAACTCGAAGATCATCTGCGCCGCATTGCCGCCACGCTGGCCCGGCAAGGAATCGACGTCAACCGAGCCTCGATCGACTGGAGCAAGATCTTTGAACAAGAGCGTCCTCAGGCAGAGCAGGCCGTCAGAAGAGCGCTCGTCCTGGACGCCGTGGCCCGCCGGGAGAACCTTCAAGTGACGGAAGATGAGCTCGAACATGAGCTCCAGGCACTCGCCGAAGCCACCAAGAAGTCTTCGGCAGCCCTTCGGGCCCAACTCGAAAAGGACAAGCGAATTCAGGGCTTTAAGGAGCATCTGCTGCGGAAGAAGGCGCTTGATTTCATCTTTCGCAATGCTAATATTACGCAAAGGTGAAACGCTGTGGCATTGATACCGATGGTGGTCGAGCAAACCAATCGAGGCGAACGTGCGTACGATATTTACTCTCGTCTCCTGAAGGACAATATCATCTTCCTTGGGACTCCCATCGATGACAATGTCGCCAACGTCGTCACGGCCCAGCTATTGTTCCTGGAGGCGGAGGACCCGGACAAGGACATCTCTCTTTATATTAATTCTCCGGGCGGCTCAATTTCCGCCGGCATGGCAATCTATGACACCATGCAGTTCATCCGCCCGGACGTGACCACAATCTGCATCGGTCAGGCAGCCAGTATGGGTGCTCTTCTTCTGTCGGCGGGAGCACCCGGCAAGCGATTCGCTCTTCCGAATTCCAGAATCTTGATACACCAGCCCTCTATGAGCGGGCTTTCTGGCCAGGCAACCGACATCGATATTCACGCCCGGGAAATCTTGAGGCTGCGCGAGGCCATGAATAAAATACTCGCGTACCACACCGCGCAGACGTTCGAAAGAATCAAGAATGATGTCGAGCGGGACTACATCATGACCGCGGACCAGGCCAGAGAGTACGGTATCGTAGACCAGGTGATCACAAAGAAAGAATAGCGGCTTCAACCCTTGGGAGGGGGTTTCGTTGAGAAAGGACGACGAGCGCGATGATATTCTGAGATGTTCGTTCTGCTCCAAGAGCCAGAACGACGTCAAGAAGCTAATCGCAGGACCGACGGTCTATATATGCGACGAGTGCGTCGACGTATGTAACGAGATCATCGCGGATGATGTCGTTACTTCACCGATCGGAGAGAAGCTCCCCAAACCCCAGGAGATCAAGGAATTCCTGGATCTTTACGTCATCGGACAGGAGACGACCAAGAAGAAGCTCGCCGTCGCGGTGTACAACCACTACAAGCGGCTCGAGATCACCAAAAAAAGAAGCGATCTCGAGTTGCAGAAGAGCAATGTCCTGCTCATCGGACCGACCGGAACCGGAAAAACCCTGCTGGCCCAGACTCTGGCTAAGATGCTTTCAGTTCCGTTCGCCATCGTCGATGCCACGACCCTCACAGAAGCAGGCTACGTCGGCGAAGACGTGGAGAACATCATCCTCAAGCTGCTTCAGAACGCCGGGGGTGACAAGGAAAAATGCCAGCAGGGAATCGTGTATATCGACGAGATCGACAAGATTGCCCGCAAGGACGAAAATCCGTCGATTACCCGTGACGTGTCAGGGGAGGGAGTCCAGCAGGCATTGCTGAAAATCCTGGAGGGAACCATAGCGAACGTCCCGCCGCAAGGAGGGCGCAAGCATCCACATCAGGAGTTCATCCAGATAGACACGACCAACATACTATTCTTATGCGGCGGCGCCTTCGTGGGTCTCGAGAAAATCATCGAGCGCCGCGTGGGCAAGAAGACGCCTCGGTTTCATAGCCAGCGAGAAAGACGGGAAGAAGGCGAAAAGCGCGGCAACTTCGAACGCACTTGAGCTTACCCAGCCGCGTGACCTCATCAAATTCGGTTTGATTCCGGAATTTGTCGGACGTCTGCCGGTCATCGGCTCTCTGTCGGAACTCGATGAGCTGGCTCTGGTTGAGATCTTGACCAAGCCCAAAAACGCGCTGATACGTCAATACCAGAAACTTTTCGAGTTTGAAAACGTCAAACTGAAATTCACCGACGACGCGGTCGGCGCGGTGGCTCACCTGGCACTTGAACGGAAGATGGGGGCGCGGGGGTTGAAGATCATTCTTGAGGATCTTATGTTGGACGTCATGTATCAGCTCCCTTCGCAGAAAAAAGTGAAGGAGTTTGTTATTACGCGGGAGATGGTTGACAACAAAGACATTGTGTTTGCTCTACTGGAGAAGGCTGGTTAACAAAAGGAAAAGATGACGAACGACGAATCCGTTAGAAAAGTGGAACGCCTGCCCATGATCCCGATCCGGGACGTGGTGGTGTTCCCGCACATGATGATACCTTTCGTTATCGGGCGTCCCTCTTCGGTTCGCGCCCTGGAGTTTGCGCTGGAGGGCTCCAAGCGGATATTCCTCGCAACACAGATGGATGCTTCGGTCGACGAGCCCAAGGCCAAAGACATTTATCACGTCGGGACCGCCGCCAACGTCGTCCAGAGCGTCAAGCTTTCCGACGGCAACATCAAAGTCCTGGTAGAGGGAATTCAGCGGGCCAAGGCTATTCGCTTTCTAGGTGAAGAAGGCTTCTTCGTAGCTGACGTCGAATACCTGGAGGAGTCTTCCCTCGCCAGCGCCAAGACCAATCTCTTGATCAAGCGGCTGCAGTCGGTCTTCGAGCAGTTTTCAAAGCTCAGTCATCACGTAAACTACGATGCCATCCTGAACGCGATGAAGACGCTGGAGCCTTCGAAGCTGGCGGACAATATCTGCGCGAACCTGCCGGTCGGCATCGAAGAAAAACAGCAATTGCTGGAGATGCCGGATCTCGCGGAGCGGATCGAGAAGATCAACGAGATCATTGAAGTCGAAATCGAAAAGATCAAGGTCGACCGCAACATTCAAGGGCGCGTGAAGCGCCAGATGGAACGGGCGCAGAAGGAATACTACCTGAACGAAAAGATGAAGGCGATCCAGAAGGAGTTGGGTCGCAAGGACGAAAAGAGCGAGCTGGACGACCTCAAGCGCCAGGTCGAGGCCGCCAAGATGCCGAAGGACGCTTACGACAAAGCCACGAAGGAGATTCAGCGCCTCGAGATGATGCCCCCCATGTCGGCCGAGTCGACAGTCTCACGGACTTACCTGGATTGGCTGCTGGCCATGCCATGGCAAAAGAAGTCGCGCGAAATCCGCGACATGCGTTGGTCCATGAAAGTCCTGGAAGAGGATCATTACGGACTCGAAAAGATCAAAGAGCGCATCATCGAGTTTCTCGCGGTTCGCAGTCTGGTAAGAAAACCCCAGGGGACCATCCTGTGCTTTGTCGGACCTCCAGGCGTGGGAAAGACCTCGCTGGGCAAATCCATTGCGCGCGCGACCGGAAGGAAATTTGTGCGCCTCTCGCTCGGGGGCGTGAGAGACGAAGCCGAAATACGCGGGCACCGCCGGACCTATATCGGCGCTCTTCCCGGCCAGATCATCCAGATGATGAAGAAGTCCGGGACCAGGAATCCCGTCTTCATGCTCGACGAAGTGGATAAAATGAGCATGGACTTTCGAGGTGATCCCTCGGCTGCGCTCCTGGAAGTGCTCGACCCCGAACAGAACCACATGTTCGTCGATCATTATCTCGACACCGAGTTCGATCTGTCGATGGTGATGTTCATTGCGACGGCCAACGTGCTGCACACGGTTCCGCGGCCTTTGCAAGACCGCATGGAGGTACTCCAGCTCTCAGGATACACGGAGCTGGAGAAACTCGAGATTGCCAAGCGCTTTTTGGTAAAGAAGCAGCTGGAAGCCAACGGGTTGCGATCGGATCAGCTTCAGTTCAACGACGACGCCCTTTTCGAACTGATTCGAAAATACACTCGCGAGTCTGGAGTTCGTAACCTGGAGAGGGAGATCGCCAACATCTGCCGCAAGACCGTCAAGAAGATCGTTATTGCCGAAGCCAACCATGCCGAGGTGAACCCGGAGGTGGTTGGGGCGCTCCTGGGTAAACCGAAGTTCAGACAGACGGGTCTCAGTGAGAGCAACCAGGTGGGGCTCGCTACCGGCTTGGCCTGGACCGAGGTGGGCGGCGAAGTTCTCCTGACCGAGGCCACCCTGATGGAGGGTAAAGGGCAGCTCACGATGACCGGCAAACTCGGCGAGGTTATGCAGGAATCAGCCCGGGCGGCCATGTCCTATGTGCGCAGCCGGGCCGCTTCTTATGGAATCGGGCGCGATTTCCACCGGAAGATGGATCTCCATATACATATCCCGGAAGGCGCCATTCCCAAAGACGGGCCTTCGGCCGGAATCACCTTGGCCACCACCATCGTATCGGCCTTGACCAAGATACCCGTCCGCAAAGATGTTGCCATGACCGGCGAGATCACCTTACGGGGGAAGGTACTGCCCATCGGAGGTGTTAAGGAAAAACTGCTGGCGGCCCACCGCGCCGGTATTAAGAATGTCATTCTGCCCAAGGAGAACGAAAAGGATCTCCAGGACATTCCGACGGATGTCCTGGCATCATTGAAAATCGACCTCGTGGAAACGATGGATGAAGTGCTGCAGGTGGCCCTGGAGAGGATACCCGTTCCACAGGGTCAAGTATCGGATGCCATTTCCAACCTCAAGGGCAACCGTCCAAGCGAGAACATCGCCCACTGAAAGCTTGACCGCCAGGGCTCCCACGATGAATTCCCTGTGAAAACAAGTAGCGCTGAATTTGTTGTGAGCGCCGTCGCCTGGCAAGATCTTCCGCGTGAAGGAATTCCTGAAATCGCCCTGGCCGGTCGTTCCAACGTAGGGAAATCTAGCCTGATAAACAGGCTGGTGGGGCAAAAAAACCTCGCCCGAACTAGTTCGACTCCGGGAAAGACCCAGAGTATTAACTTCTATCGGATTAATGGCTCGTTTTTCCTGGTTGATTTGCCCGGGTACGGCTATGCGAAGGCCGGGAAATCAGCCAGCCAGCAGTGGAAAAAACTGGTTGAAAAATACTTTCGTGAACGCTCGGCTATTGCGTTGGCATTGCACCTGGTGGACGCCAGGATGCTCCCCACCCCGCTTGATTTCGCGCTGGCTGGATGGCTGGACCACCTGGAAATTCCTCACATGATTGTGGCAACGAAGGCTGATAAGTTGTCGGGAAATGAAAAAGGCGTCCAGCACCGCGCTATCTCCGCCGCGTTTCGGGACACGTCGGTGGTCCTGTGGTCCGCGGTGTCTGGTTTAGGCTGCCAAGAAATCTGGCAGCGCGTGGATGAAGTCACTCACAGAAACTAACCCCTAGAGAATTCCCCTAACCTCTAACCTATTTTTTTGGTCTCCCCTTTGGAGGGTTGATATGTCTGAAACAATGCAACAACGTCGAAATACAGCGGGCCGGGAAAACGGCCATTTAAACATCCGGGATCTGAAGGAAATGAACATTTCAGCGCTGACGCAGATCGCCAAGGACCTGAACGTTCCCGGATATACCGGGATGCGCAAGCAGGAGCTGATCTTCCAGATTCTAAAGGCGCAAACCGAGCAGAGCGGTCTGATCTTTTCGGAGGGAGTACTGGAATGCCTTCCCGAGGGTTTCGGCTTCCTGAGGGCCCCGGATTATAACTATCTCCCCGGACCGGATGACATCTATGTTTCGCCTTCACAGATCCGAAAGTTCGATCTGCGTACGGGTGACACCATTTCCGGCCAGATCCGTCCACCCAAGGACGGCGAGCGTTACTTTGCCCTGATCAAGGTGGAGGCGGTCAACTTCGAACATCCGGATGCCGCCAAGGACAAGGTCTTCTTCGATAACCTGACCCCGTTGTACCCCAATCAGGCCCTGAAGCTCGAGACCAGCGGCGACAACCTTTCCGGCAGGGTGATGGACATGCTGGCCCCCATCGGCAAAGGACAACGCGGTCTGATCGTATCACCGCCCCGAACTGGCAAGACCATGCTGCTGCAGTCCATTGCGAATTCAATCTCCAGGAATCACCCGGAGGTCTACCTGATCGTTCTGCTGATCGATGAGCGACCCGAGGAAGTGACCGATATGCAGCGTTCCGTCAAGGGCGAGGTGATCAGTTCCACATTTGATGAGCCCGCAGCCCGGCACGTTCAGGTGGCTGAAATGGTGTTGGAAAAAGCCAAGAGATTCGTGGAACACAAGCGCGACATGGTGATCCTGCTGGACAGCATCACGCGGCTGGCTCGCGCCTACAATACGATCGTCCCCCCGAGCGGAAAGGTTCTTTCAGGCGGCGTGGACAGCAACGCGCTTCAGCGCCCCAAGCGATTCTTCGGAGCCGCGCGCAACATCGAGGAGGGAGGGAGCCTGACCATCATTGCCACTTCGCTCGATCGATACCGGCAGCCGGATGGACGATGTGATCTTCGAAGAATTCAAGGGCACCGGCAACATGGAGCTTCACCTCGATCGAAAACTGGTCGACCGGCGGGTCTTTCCCGCCATCGATATCAACAAGTCGGGAACTCGGAAAGAAGAGCTTCTTCTTCCCGCCGCAGACTTGAATCGGATCTGGGTCCTGCGCAAGGTTCTCAATGTCGCTTTCGGTGACGGAGAGCATGGAACTCCTCCTGGAGCGCCTGTCGAAAAGCAAGTCGAACGCCGATTTCCTCGGGTCTCTTTCCGCAGGATAGGAATACCGCTCTAACCTCAAAGACGCTAAGACGCAAAGACGGTACTCGCTCGGTATCGCTGCCGAATCTCTGGTTGGCATAACGCCCTTGGTGTTTCTTGGCGTCTTCGTGGTGGCTTTGTTTTCAGCGCTAAGCCGAATGGCCAGCTACGATCGGGTATCCACCGTCGTCACTCGCCGTTCGAAGGCTTCTTCGAGTCTCGCAGGCGGCCATAAAACTCAACGGCGCGGCCAAAATCGGCCGAGAGGCTCTCCTGTTTCAGCCCGGTGCGGACCCGCTCCAGGTGCTGGATGAATTCCCCTAGCGCGTGCTCGATGTTATCGGCATTGCTCTCCAGAATCCCTTCCCAAACGGAGTACGGGCTCCCCGCCAGACGCAGGACATCTCTGAAACCCGTGCCCGAAAGCCGGACCAGCGGGTATCCGCGCGTCTCCTGCTCGAGACCTAGACTGGCCAGGACCGTCGAGAGAATCTGCGGCAAGTGACTGCTCCAGGCCAGAATTCGATCATGCTCTTCAACCGAAATAACAGCCGGTTCGGCGCCAATTGCCTTCACGGTTTGCACCAGCTTCTCCAGGCTTCGAGAACGCTCTCGAGAACCTGGGCAGAGAACATAGGGCGCACGCTCGAACAAATCGGGCACGCTATTCTCCACCCCGCCGCGCTCCCTTCCGGCAATCGGATGACCTCCGATGAATTCGATGGCGGCGGGCAGGCAATCCTCGGCCTTGCTACCGATCTTCCGCTTGGTGCTGCCGACGTCGGTGACGAGCGTTCCCTCCGAGAGATGCTGACCTATGGCCCCCAGGGTCTCGAGTATGTGTTCGACGGGAGTGGCAAGAACGACAAGGTCGACGTCCGAAACGCCGTTCAAGTCCGTACGGTATTCGTCGATCGCTCCCAGCTGACGGGCCCGTTCCAGGCGCGCCGCGTCCCGTCCTATGCCTCGGATATTCACGCGAGCATCGCATCGCTTGAGAGCCATGCCGAGAGACCCGCCTATGAGCCCGACTCCGTGAATTGCCACTCTGCGGAACGGTATGACGTCATTGGTCATTGGTCATTTGTCATTGGTCATTGGTCATTGGTCGTTCGTAGCAAATGACAAATGACCAATGACCAATGACTGATGACGTAGATGGTTAGACTGCCCCTGGTAGCCATCAAGTGAACGCCCGACGGCCGAGGCGATCAGATGCAGTTCGTCCATCAGATGGCCGAACTGCTCCGGAAGCAGCGACTGGGCGCCGTCGCACAGAGCCTTGTCGGGATCGGGATGAACCTCGATCAATAGCCCGTCGGCTCCCGCTGCCACTGCGGCCCGCGCCATGGGCGCGACCTTGTCCCTGCGTCCGGTCCCGTGGCTCGGATCGACAATTATGGGGAGGTGACTCAGCTTTTTCACCACGGGTATGGCGGAGAGATCCAGGGTGTTGCGCGTCGAACTCTCGAAGGTGCGAATACCCCGTTCGCACAGGATAACCGCGTGGTTACCCCCGGTCATGATGTATTCCGCGGCCAGGAGAAGCTCCTCAATGGTCGCCGACATTCCTCGCTTCAACAGAACCGGTTTCCGGACCTTTCCCAGTTCCTTGAGCAGGTTGAAATTTTGCATGTTTCTGGCGCCCACCTGCAGTATGTCGGCATACTCGAGGAACATCGGAATTTGAGTATGATCCATGACCTCCGAGACCACATACATTCCCTGGCGGCGCGCCGCCGCGTGCAGCAGCTTGAGACCTTGCTCGCCCATCCCCTGGAAGCTATGGGGCGAAGTGCGCGGCTTGAAGGCCCCGCCGCGCATGATCTTGACGCCCGACTTCCGCACCGCTTCCGCTGCGGCCTCGACCTGCTCTTGACTTTCGACCGTGCACGGACCGGCCATGACAACGACATCATCGCCCCCGATTCTGATCCCGCCCACGTCCACGACGGTCCCTTCCAGTCTGAAGGTGCGGCTCGACAGCTTGTACGGTTGAGTGATCCGTACGACCTCCTTTACCCCATCCAGAAGCTCGTAGTCTCGCGTGTCGACGATCTTTCCTCCGACAACGCCAAGGACCGTCCGCTCAACTCCGGTCGACCGATGGACGTCGAAACCATCTCCGATCAACCGGTCGATCACTTGCTGGATCTGATTCTCGGTTGCGCCTCGCTGCATGACGATGACCATTGCCATTTCCTTTCGCTTGACTGCCGCACAGACGCCGAGGGCGTCAGCAAAGAGTTTCACTCTGAGTCTTGGTGTCTTTGCGTCTTGGTGGTCGAGTCCGCAGTGACTCGTTCGATGCGCCGCGATTCATCGATGATGCGCTCGAACAAACGACGGATCCCCTCGCTGTCGAGTGGTCCCGGATTGTGCTCGACCACCATTCGGATGATTTCTTCCTCCCGTCTCGGGTCGTAAATCGGCATCTTCCTTTTCCGCTTGATTCTTCCGATCTCGATTGCGCAGCGCGCCCGCTCATTCAGCATTCGAACCAGATCCAGGTCCAGCTCATCGATTCGACTGCGCCAATCGCTGATCTCCGGCTGCTTTTCGGATTTAGCCATTCCGCGCCTCTGTCAGCCACCTGCAGAATTCTCCCACCTGAGCCGGCAGTTGGCTTGATCCCGCCAGCTTCTCTATTCGAGCTACGATCGCGCTACCCACGACTGCACCCTCGGCGACGTCCCACACGGCCCTCACCTGCTCGGGAGTGGAGATGCCGAATCCGACCGCGACCGGAAGCCCGGTGCGCTCTCTCACGCGGCGCAGAGTGGGAGCAACCGATTCCGAAAAATTCTCCCGCTCGCCGGTCACGCCCGTGCGTGAGATCAGATAGACAAATCCGCGGGCGCGCTGCACGATGCGGCCGAC
Source organism: uncultured Acidobacteriota bacterium (assembly GCA_963827655.1). Lineage (GTDB taxonomy): Bacteria > Acidobacteriota > UBA6911 > UBA6911 > UBA6911 > CAWHCF01. The sequence goes on along the minus strand of CAWHCF010000049.1, from coordinate 158,223 downwards.
CCGCTCGGCGCTGCTGGTAGGAGCAACCAGGAATATCGGATCGAGTTCGTGCCGCTCCAGAACGGAACAGTAATCGTCCGCCTCCTCGGGAGTCATATCCGTAACCAGAATGCCATCCACTCCGGCGGCCCGCGCGTCGCTTGCGAGCCGCTCCAAGCTGTATTGAAGGATTGGGTTGAAATAGCTGAAGAGAACCAGCGGGATCGAGGTGTGGCGCCGGATGCTTGTTACCGCCTGCAGGTAGTCCGCAAGGCCATACCCATGGCGCAGCGCCCGCTCTGAGGAGCGCTGGATCGTCGGCCCGTCCGCGAGCGGATCGGAAAACGGAATCCCCAGCTCTACCACGTGCGACCCGGCGCGCTCCAGCTCGAGGACCAACCGGACGGTAGTTTCGAGATCGGGATCGCCCGCGGTGATGAACGGAATAAAGGCTTTCTTCCCGTTATTTTTGAGTTCCTCGAATTTTCGACCGATGGCTCGCATCAAAGTGGTCCGTTTCTCGATTGCGGATTGCGGATTTCAGATTGCGGATTGAAATAAAATCGGTAGCGACTGGCGCCTAATCCGCAGTCCGCGATTCCTTGTTGTTCAATCCGCAATCCGCAATCGACAGAAGCTCGGCGACCTGACTGACATCCTTGTCGCCGCGGCCTGAAAGGTTGACCACCACCACTGCGTCTTTTTCCAGCGTGTCTCGAAGCCGTACCAGCTCCGCAATAGCGTGAGCGCTCTCGAGGGCGGGAATGATCCCTTCCAGCCGGCTTAAAAGTTGAAATGCCTCGAGTGCCTGTTCGTCGGTAACCGATGTGTACTCGACCCTGCCGATGTCATGGAGGTAAGCATGTTCCGGCCCCACGCTCGGGTAATCGAGCCCCGCGGAAATGGAGTGGGTGCCGGCAATCTGCCCGTTTTCGTCCTGCAGGACATAGCTCAATGTACCCTGGAGGACTCCGGTCCTGGCAGCGGAGAAGCGCGCCGCGTGATCTCCCAGGGCCGGGCCGCGGCCGCCGGCCTCGACCCCGACCATGCGCACGCCGGGTTCGCCCAGGAAGTCGTAAAAGAGTCCGATCGAGTTGCTCCCTCCTCCAACGCAGGCCAGCAAGAGGTCGGGGAGCCTCTGTTCTTCATGCAGGATCTGCTTGCGTGTCTCCTTGCCGATGACCGACTGGAAATCTCGAACCATCCACGGGTATGGGTGAGCGCCCAGAACCGAACCAAGCAGGTAATGAGTGCGCGCCACATGGGTCACCCAATCCCGCATCGCCTCATTGATGGCGTCCTTCAGGGTCCGGCTGCCGGAATGAACCGGAGTTACCTTTGCTCCCAGGAGGCGCATGCGGAAGACGTTCAACGCCTGGCGGCGCATGTCCTCCGTCCCCATGTAGATTTCACACTCCATGCCGAAGAGCGCGCTTACCGTTGCCGTAGCAACCCCGTGCTGACCGGCGCCGGTCTCCGCAATGATGCGAGTCTTTCCCATGCGGCGGGCGAGAAGGATCTGGCCCAGGGCATTGTTGATCTTGTGAGCCCCGGTATGGTTCAGGTCTTCACGCTTGAGATAGATTCGACCGCGGCCCAGGTGCTGCGAGAGGCGGCGGGCAAAGGTGAGGGGCGTCGGCCGTCCCGAGTAGGTACGAAATAGCGCTTCCAGCTCGGCCTGAAACGATGGATCCTCCCTTGCCTTCGCATAGGCCTCTTCCAGCTCCTGAAGCGGCCCCATGAGAGTTTCGGGAACAAACCTTCCTCCATAAGGACCGTAGCGCCCGCGGGCATCAGGACCCGGCGAAACCATGTGGTCATGGACTTTTGACTGCATTTCTTACCTCGTTCATGAAGTCGATCAATCTTCCGGCGTCTTTTTTCCCCGGAGCGCTCTCCACGCCGCTGCACACATCTACGCCGTAAGGCTGGACCTCCCGAATAGCTTCGCCCACATTCTCGGGTTTCAAGCCGCCCGCCAGGACAATGGGCCGAATCCCCTTGACTAGCTCGGCCAGGGACCAATCGAACGTTTTGCCAGTCCCTCCGAAAAGAGCATCATCTCTGGAATCGAGCAGGAAGGCATGGACCGGGTATTCGCGCAGTTCGCTCGCGACGGATGCCCGATCCAGCCGCAGGGCTTTGATCAGGGGCCAGGATGCGAAATAACGGCAGTAGGATGGTGATTCGTCGCCGTGAAACTGTAAGACCTTGACCGCGGCCTGGCGCGCCGCCTCGCACACCGCTTCGGGATTCTCTTCGTTGACAAACAGTCCGACCGTGGTAGCAAAAGGGGGCAGGCGCCCGATTATCGAGCGAGCCTTGGCCGGATCTATGTAGCGCAGGCTCCGTGGGTAAAAATTGAAACCCAGGGCGTCAACGCCCTGATCAAGGGCGAATGCGGCATCGCTATAGCTGGTTATCCCGCAGACCTTGACTTTCACGAAGCTCTCCGGCTTGCGGCGGACCTTGGAAACAATTTCGAAAGAGCGGCCCCGGGCGAAGGTGCCCGCAAGAGCTGCTCCCCTATCAGAAACCCCCTGTATCCGGCATCCATCAGCCGCTGGACATCGTCGGCGCTGCGGATTCCGCTCTCAGCCACGGGAACGGCGTTACCGGGCAAGCGCCCGGCCAGCCTGAAACAAGTTTCGAGTGAAACCTCGAAGGTGCGAAGGTCGCGATTGTTCACACCAATCAGCACGGCACCCGATTCCAGCGCTCGATCCAGCTCAATTTCATCGTGTACCTCAACCAATGCTTCCATGCCGATGCCTTCCGCCTCCTCTCGCATCTTGCGCAAGGACGAGGCGTCCAGAAGCGCCGCGATCAAGAGCACGGCATCGGCACCGGCGTGGCGCGCCTCCAGGATCTGGTAAGGGTCGAGCAGAAAATCCTTCCGGAGCAGCGGAATCTTGCATTGCCAACGCAGCATCGCCAGAATTTCAAGCCCACCGGAAAAATGCTTTACTTCCGTGACGACAGAAATCGCAGCGGCGCCTGAGTCCTCATACTCCCGCGCGATTCCCGCCGGATCAAAGTCCCGGCGGAGGATTCCTGCCGAGGGTGATCGCCTCTTGATCTCGGCGATCAGCGCCGGCGAACTTCGCAGAATCGACTTCCTGAATGAACGGACTACGGGAGCACGGTCCATCGCCATTCGGAGCGAAGCCGCAGGAAACTTCTGCTTCGCTCCCACGATTTCGTGAAGCTTGGTCTCGACGATCTGCTCCAGAATCGTCCCTTTTATGGCTTGAGGCACTTCGTAACCTAAGATCTTCCCTGAGTTAATCATGAATCCGGGCTTTCGCTCCTCTTACAGGCGCCGTTCAGCCGGCGACAAAATTCGACAGCAATTTCTTCCCTTCCTCAGTCAGTATCGATTCCGGATGAAACTGCACGCCCTCCACCGGAAATCTCCGATGCCTCAATCCCATGATCACACTATCGTCAGTTCGGGCAGCCACCTCCAGGCAATCCGGTAGCCCTTCGGGCGAAACCACCAGAGAATGATAGCGGGTGGCGGTAAAGGGGTTCTTTAACCCGGCGAAAATAGTTCGGCCGTCATGGAATACCTGGCTCGTCTTGCCATGCATGATGGACGGAGCCCGTATCACTTGTCCTCCAAAAGCCGCCCCGATCGCCTGGTGTCCAAGACATACTCCCAGGATAGGAATCTTGCCGGCCATTCTCTTTATGGCTTCCACCACTATACCCGAATTCTCCGGACGACCCGGTCCGGGCGAAATCACGATACGATCGGGATGCATCGCTTCGATATCATTGACAGTGAGAGCGTCGTTCCGAAATACCTTCAACTCCTGTCCCATCTCCCCAAGGTATTGGACGAGATTGAAGGTGAAAGAATCGTAGTTATCGATGACGAGAATCATTTCGATTGACGATTGACGATTGACGATTGAAACACCTTCTCGATTGACGATTGACGATTGACGATTGACGATTCGATTCGCCATTCTCAATTGATCCATGTGCCGCATTTCACGACTACCCTTGACATTGTCCGCGCCAGCTGCCAATTTTCCGCGCCGTTCCACAAACCTAGCGCTTGCAGGCTACGCTAGCGATCCTCGTATACCCTATCGACGATTGACGAATCTCCCGTACTCGTTAAATCGTCAATCGTAAATCGTCAATCGTCAATTCATCTTCAGCCCTTCATGGGCGAATTTCACGGCCCGGATCAGCGCCTTCGCCTTATTCCAGGATTCCTCGCGCTCGAGCACCGGATCAGAGTCGGCGACAATGCCGCCACCCGCCTGGATGTAGGCCGTGCCGTCCTTGATGACCAGGGTGCGCAGCGCGATACAGGTATCGAGGTTACCTGAGAAATCCACATACCCTACCGACCCGCCGTAAACTCCCCGTCGGCACGGCTCCAATTCTTCAATGATTTCCATAGCCCTCACCTTAGGGGCGCCCGACACGGTCCCTGCCGGGAGACACGCCTCGAGCGCGTGAAAGCTATCCAATCCATCCGGCAGCTGCCCCTCTACACTGCTGACGAGGTGCATCACATGGCTATACTTTTCCGTGCGCATCAGATCCGTGACCTTGACCGTTCCGAACTTGCATACCCGCCCTAGATCGTTGCGTCCCAAATCGACCAGCATGATATGCTCGGCCCGCTCTTTCACGTCCCGGACAAGTTCCTCTGCCAGGCGAGCATCCTCTTGCGGCGTCTTTCCCCGGGGCCGCGTGCCCGCGATCGGTCCGTATTCAACCTTCCCGTCTCGCACCTTCACCAGCATTTCAGGAGAGGCGCCCGCAAGGTAGAGATCGTCCATCCGGAGAAAGAACATGTAGGGCGAGGGGTTGATGAATCTTAAAGCCCGGTAAATATCAAAAGGCTCACATTCGATAGGCATCGCGAGGCGCTGAGACAGAACCACCTGGAAGATATCTCCGGCCTGGATGTAGTCCTTCGCCTTCTCGACATTCGCGTCGTATTGATCTTCGGTGAGATTCGAAGCCGGGTCCGGAATCCGGCTCGCAGCGAGTGGAGCCGGGAGTGAAATGGGTGCCGTCAGCCGCGTTTCAATCTGGTTGAGACGCAGCAATGCGTCCTGATACTTGGCTTGCAGACTCTGCCTGCCCCGGTTGGGGAAGATATTGGCGATAATGTGAATTCGGTGTCTCAGGTGATCGAAGGCGAGAATCGTCGAGAAATACATGATGTGGAGGTCGTCCAGTTGCAGCTCGTCCGGTGTGATCGACGGCAGCCTTTCAAATTGCCGGACAAGGTCATAAGCGAAATACCCGACGCCCCCCCCGGCGAAGGGAGGAAGATCCTGAAAGGTGGCGGGCCTGAACTGCCTGGCCAGGGCGCGAAGTTTTTCAAGCGGTTTCCCTGTCTCCCGCGCGGTCTCACCCATCTCCTCCAAAGTGAGTGAATCTCCTTTGGCCCGGACTACCAGAAAAGGATCCCACCCCACGAAGGAGTACCGGGCCAGACGCTCCCCGCCTTCCACGCTTTCGAGCAGGAATACCCGCCTGCGCCCTTGATTTACCCGAAGAAACGCTGCGGCAGGAGTCAGAAGGTCTCCCAGGATATCCCGGCGTACCGGGATTACTGTATACCGAGCCGCTAACTCTTCGACTTCCTCCAGCGACGGTTGAATCATCTCGACCTAATGAAAACAAAAAAGCCGTGAACGCCTCTAGGTCGTCCACGGCCGCGTCTTCGATCTCTTAGTTTCAGAGGTTAGGCAGTGGACAGTCCCCGGGCATCTCCAGATCCCGGGAGCCAGTACCAGTACCATCCCTGAAACGCTGCCTTCATTGGTTTACCCTGAACTCAGTTGCTACTTCTATCACATGAACCGGAAAAGACGCAACTCCGTTTTTGCAAGCGAATGGGATTGGAAGCGCATTTGACTAACTGGTACACTGCCGTCGATCCCGACCGCGGCGGCTGAGTCCGGGGCGTTCGACTGCTTTTATGAGAGTGGACCCGAAATGGCATGACTCGGACGGGAACCTGGGACTCATCGAACTGATGGAACGTTTGCTTATTGTTTCTGTAGTTCCTGGCTTGAGAGCCGCTTGGTAAATTGCCCCGAATCTGATGCAGCTCCGATTTATCGATGGGGTTGGATTCAGTGGAAACAAACAACGTCTGGTCGTATATCGTCAGGCTCATTTTAGAACCATGAGCAAGACCACGGAGTTCTTCACGGCTGTCGAATCGGGAAACACGGAACGAGTTCGAGCGCTCCTGACTGCGGATCCAGCCCTGGCCAAGGTGAGAGACGACGAAGGGGCGACCGCCATGCACTACGCTACGGAGAATGGACATCGGGAGATCGCGAGGTTCCTGCAGGAGATGGGCGCCGACATCAATGCGCGGGACGATCGATTCGGTGCCACGCCCACAGGCTGGGCAATTGAGTACCTCCGGGGGCTAGGCGGGTTACTAGCGATCGAGATCGACGACATGCTCTTCGCAATTCGCGAGAGGGACGTTCGGTGGGTTCGCCGGCTGTTGGGCCGTTCGCCAGCCCTGGCAAAGGCTACGGACGCGCGGGGCAAGGCCCTGTCGCAGCACGCCAGGGAGTCGGGGGATGAGGAGATTGCCCACCTTTTCGAGGAGCGTTCAGTTGGGTGAGCTGGACATCAGGCTCAGCCTGACCCCGCCTTCGCGTTCTTTCATCAATCAAACCTTTCTTTACTTTCGAGTGTGGCCCAGGCGACACACCCTGGAAGACATCTCGGGTTCGCGATATTGATCTCGGGAATAGCACAAACCATAGGAATCAAATAGGTTATGACTACACGGGCCTCAGGTTCAAAGATCTTGGAACAGGTCTTGCATGCTAGCTCTCGGTTGCGGTCGATTGCGATTGAAGTGTCACTATTGTCCGGGGATGAGACGCGTCATAACTGCAGAAGACAACCGAGGACAAAATGCTCCGATACCAACGAACGCTGCGTGACGAGATCAACTTCAAGGGAATTGGCCTCCATACCGGATACCCGGTGAACATGACGCTGGTGCCTGCGCCTGAGAATACCGGCATCCTCTTCCGCAGAACCGATCTGAAGCACTTTGAAATTGAGGCCACGCGCAAGCACGTCGCCAAAGTGAGCTATGCCACAACGCTGATGAAAAAGGGAGTAATGATCTCGACGGTCGAGCACTTGCTGTCGAGTTTATACGGTCTCGGGATCGATAACCTGTTCATTGACATCGACTCCATGGAAGTTCCGATCATGGATGGCAGCGGACGCCGATTCATGGAGGAGATTGAAAAGACGGGAATTCAGGAGCAGGACGCCTTACGCCGCTACATCGTCATTCAGAAACCTATCGAGGTGCGGCAGGGAGACAAGGTGGCCGGCGTCTATCCCTCGCCCCGCCCCCAAGCCAGCTACATCATTGATTTTCAGCACAACGCCATCGGGCGCCAGGAAATCCGTATCGACCTTACTCCGGAGTCTTACCGCCGAGAGATCGGCTGTGCCCGGACCTTTGGTTTCATATCCGATGTCGAGTACCTGAAACGATGCGGGCTGATTCGAGGCGGATCGCTGGAAAACGCGGTCGTCCTGGATCAATCCGGAATAGTCAATGCCGAGCTCAGGTTTCCGAATGAGTTCGTTCGCCACAAGATGCTAGACCTCCTCGGCGACATTTCGCTCGTTGGCTACCCCATTATCGGGCACCTCTACGCCGAGAAAGCCGGTCACGCCATTCACGCAGCATTAGCCGACCAGATCGTGCGCCACTCGGAAAAATACCGCTCTTGCACTATTCTTGATCTGGAAGCCCCCCCTCGGGCTCGACAGGCGGCTGGATAAGCGTTTCCTGATACTCTTCATTTATTCCTCTTCCGTGTCCTTAGGGCTCAGCTGCCGAAATAACTTCACACTTCTGTGCCCGAATCCGGCGGTCGAATCATGACACCAGTTTCTGTCCGCTAAGCACGCTGAGGATCGCGCCACCGTCGCAGCTGCTGACCTGCACGTGCCCGCTAGACTTGATCGGCTTGTTCCTCACGTGCCGCACCGGGTAGGCTAGGTTTGCCGTGTTCTTCGTGACCTAGCTGTTTCGCAGCGCTAACCACAAAGACGAAGAAACACCAAGGGCCTGCCAGAGCCAGTGTTCATCACAAGGAACTTGGGCTAGAATTAAACTCATGCAAGGACAAGCTCTATGGCACTGCTGATGGCAGAGCAGGACAGTGAAATCAATCCCTTCGAAGCCATGATGTCGCGGTTTGATGTCGCTGCTCAAAAACTGAACCTGGATGACGGACTGTATCAGTTTCTTCGGTATCCGCGCAGAGAGGTGACGGTCTACATTCCCGTGTTCATGGACACCGGAAGGCTGCAGGTCTTTACCGGCTATCGTGTGCAGCACAATATCTCGCGCGGCCCGAGCAAAGGGGGAATCCGCTTCGCTCCCGACGTAACCCTGGATGAAGTCAAGGCGCTCGCGGCATGGATGACCTGGAAATGCGCGGTTGTGAATATTCCCTTCGGTGGAGCCAAGGGCGGGGTTATCTGTGATCCATCCCGGATGTCTACCGGAGAGCTCGAGCGGCTGACGCGGCGCTACACGGCCGAACTGTACGAATTCCTGGGTCCAGAAAAGGATGTTCCCGCCCCGGATGTGAACACAAACGAGCAGATCATGGCCTGGGTGATGGACACCTACAGCATGCACGCGCACCAGACAGTAACCGGCGTGATAACCGGAAAACCTGTCGAGCTAGGCGGATCGGCGGGAAGGAGGGAAGCGACCGGCCGTGGACTCGCGATCGCGATCAAGGAAGCGTGCGCCAAGTTCAGTCTTGCGCCCTCGGATTCGATGGTCGCGATCCAGGGATTCGGGAATGTAGGTTCCGTTACGGCTCAGCTCCTGCATACCGAAGGATTCAAGGTCGTCGCCGTCTCTGACATTCGTGGCGGCATTTACAATCCTGACGGGTTGGATATCCCCAGAGTCGTCGAATATCATCGGCGGAACCGGACGCTCGACGGATTTCCCGACACGGATCGCATCACCAATCGGGAGCTCCTGGAGCTTCCCTGCCACATTCTGGTTCCGGCTGCGGTTGAGAACCAGATCACGTCCCTCAATGCCAGTCTCATCAAGGCCCGGATCATCGCCGAAGGAGCCAATGGTCCGACGACCGCCAAAGCGGACCTGATCCTGGAAGACAAACGAATCTTCGTTATCCCTGACATTCTGGCCAACGCCGGCGGTGTCACGGTTTCCTACTTCGAGTGGGTGCAAGACCGGCAGGGTTATTTCTGGAAAGAATCGATGGTTAACGAGCGGCTGGCTGACTATATGACCGACAGCTTCGCGCAAGTGGTCCGCTACTCCGAGACTCACAACGTCAACATGAGGATCGCAGCTTACATGCTGGCCATCGATCGGGTCGCCCGCGGCACGCGGATTCGGGGAATTTACGCGTGAAACGGCTGCACGCGTTCAAAGTAAAGTATAAAGTGCTGCAGTTGAAAGCGCTGAGGCATCACATTGGAAAATTGCACCAATCAAGACTACTTTCGACTCAGCACTTTCTACTTTTTACTCAATGCTTGAAAGCGCTGAGGCAACACATTCGAAAATTGCAGCAATCAAGGATTACTTTCGATTCAGAGCACTTTCAACTTGTTTACTCAATTCAGCGGGATCACTTCGGCGGCAACGGCTTGGAGAAGAAGGCATCCGTGAGGCTGTTGTTGTAGCTGATCTTGACCACGAAAAACTGGGCTGATTTCCGGCCGTTGACAAAGGAGTCGGTGCGCAAGGGCGTCTTGATTCCCTGGATGACATGCCACATGCTGAATTCCTGGACGTGGCGGAGTTGAACTCCACGCTTATCCAAACCTCGATATTCGATTTTGGCCGGCAGCTTGCTCAAACGATCAAAGTAGATTGTGACTTCATCATTCTCCGGATCGAGAAGTTTGACAATATCCATACGGACATCGCTTCCTTCTCCCGCGCCCAGGTAGAACAGCTTGTTCGCAGGATCCTTGTAGCGGGTTCGGAAGATGAGTTCGAAGCTGTGCTTGATCATGTTTCTGAATTCCTTCATCTGTTCGGGGGTGGCGTCCCGAGTCTCCTTCTGTCCCTCCAGAATCCATCCTTCGCCTTTTTCCAGGTTAAAAACAACGATTTCGCGCTCTTTCTTCCTGTTTCCCAGCTCGTTGCGACTCTTGTCGGGAAGCTTGGTATAGTCGTTGTATTTTATGAGTCCCGATGAATTGCCGTCTCGATCGAAGAAGAAGTAATTTCCCTCGCTGACGATGTCATCGACCTTCAAGAATTTGTCGCCCCCCATGGCTTCTATCGCCTCACGAAACAAATTCTGGATCTTCTCTTCGTCCTGGGCCGGCACGTTCTCGGAAATTGCCAGCAGCAGGCTCGCCAGCAAGAGACGGATTCTAATCATCGCGACTCATCCTTTGCCAAGCAAAGACCAAGGCCCTCAGACTCGCCTGACATCTTTGCGCTTTTGTGGTTCATTGCCATCGAGCTTAATTCCCGATGAATTTCGCATAGACGCGCCGGGCTTCGTCCAAATCCTCAGTTCCTCTCACGATGCCGCGGCCATCGCGGAACAGCGCGATTTCGAACTCGTCGACCCGGGCTCTCAAGAGAAACTCGTTGCAGCGCACTTCGCCTATCCTGGCCAACCGTTCCGCAATCGACCTCAAGTCGATCGCGCGGGCGGACTCTCGCCAGATCTGAACTGCATTGCGGCCGCAAAGGAACTGGCCTCGCCCTTCGAACTTCCCTTCCAGGAACTCGAACTGCCTTTGGCCGCACGCAGGACAATGGCCGTTACGCTCCATCCGGGAAAGATCTAAAGTGGAAATCAGATTCTGCCAGACATCAACGGAGACAATCTTGCGATTGAGGCGCTCCAGATTCCCGGTAAGAATCTTCATCGCCTCAGCCGTCTCAAGCGATGCCACCAGGTGCACGATGGGACCGATAACCCCTGCAGTATCGCACGTAGGCGAACTCCCCGGGGCGGGGAGCTGTTCCAGAACGCAGCGCAGGCAGGGCGTCAATCCCGGGACGAAAGCCAGGCACAGTCCGTAACTACCCACACACGCGCCATAGACCCACGGAAGGTTCCACTTCAGGCTGGCGTCGTTCAGAAGATAGCGAGTCTCGAAGTTGTCCGTCCCATCAATGATCAAATCGTGGTTGCGCACCAGCGACTCTATCGAGCGCGCATTGACATCCAGGACCTGGGGCACCAGTTCGACCCCGCTGTTGATTTCGGTCAGGTGACGCGCCGCGGCAACCGCTTTGGGCAGACCTTGCCGACAATCGTCCTCGGTGTACAAAGATTGACGCTGCAGATTCGATTCATCGATGTAGTCGCGATCGGCGAGGGTCAGACGCGCGACGCCGGCGCGCGCCAGAATCTCGGCGACTACAGATCCCAGGGCGCCACACCCCACCAGGAGTACGCGGCTCCGCCCCAGTCTTTGCTGCCCGGCTTCTCCAATGGGAGGAAAAAGCACCTGCCGGGAATACCTCTCGATCATGCGCACCCACCATGCAGTTGCGGATTTACCGATCTGAATCGGAAATCCCCAAATCGAACAAATCGTAACACGGTTTGGAAAACCGGTCACCAGATGAGTTAATCGCGGACAAAACCAACCACGAAGACACAAAGACACGAAGAAACGCTAAGCCAAGATTCGTGATATAATTCGGTCGCTTATCATTCTTGAATGGTTGCATCCTTAGGGACCGTCGCTAGCTTGGAGCCAGGAATTTGGTCAGGACCCCCAGCCGCCGTGTACTCAAGATAACGGCTGTTATTGTCCTTATACCTGCGCTCGCACTCGCAGCATTCCTGATCCGCTATTACTACATCTTCGACGGGATCATCGAACAGAAACTGGGGAAACGGTACAACGTTGCCGATACTGAGATCTACTCGGCGCCGGTCACACTCTATCCGGGCAAACGGGTTCGAATGCAAGAACTCCTGGCCAAGCTCCGTCGTCTTGGATATGCCGAACGCGCCGCTAAAGCCTCTAAGGTATCCAGCTACGAGATCGTAAAGGACAATCGGATCCTGCTTTTCAATGACGCCAAGACGCCCGAGGATTCGAATCGGCTGGTCGAGGTGACCTGCTCGAACACAGCGATTCGATCAATCGTCGATACCGCTTCGAAGAACTCCCTCCCGAAGTTCATGTTGAAACCCGAACTGTTGAGCAACATCATCAACAAGAACCGGGAAAAACGGCGCTTCGTCAACTATCGAGACCTTCCCAAGGCGCTGATCGATGCCGTGCTCGCTTCAGAGGATCGCCGCTTTTTCAACCACAGCGGCGTCGATCCCATCCGGATTGTAAAGGCGTTCATCATCGATATTCGAGAAGGAGACACGCTGCAGGGAGCCAGCACACTGACTCAACAGTTCGTCAAGAACTCCTTCCTCACTCCGGAGAAAAGCTGGTGGCGCAAGTTCACGGACGCCTACATGTCGATTCTCCTGGAGAAGCGCCTGAACAAGGAAACCATCTTTGAGCTCTACAGCAACGAGGTGTATTTGGGCCAGCGCGGCTCCTTCAGCATCGTAGGCTTCGGTGAGGCCGCCGAAGCCTTCTTCCATAAGAATGTCAAAGATGTCACGCTCGCGGAAGCGGCGATGCTGGCCGGAATCATTCCAGCGCCAAATCGATATACACCTGTTCGTTATCCTGAGCGCGCGAAGGTTCGCAGAGACCTCGTGCTCGATCGCATGGCCGAATACGAGATGATTTCCCCGCAGGAGCGGGATCAGGCCAAGGCAAGTCGGCTCGAAGTAAAGCCTGCCTCGATCTTCAACTATTCGGATGCGCCCTACTTCGTCGACTATGTTCAGGATATTCTGACCGATAAGTTCGGCGACGTGGACTTAGCCCGTTTCAAATACAAGGTCTACAGCAGCCTGGATACCGATCTTCAGCAGGCCGCCTTCGAATCGGTGCGGGAGGGGGTCGCTCACCTGGATGCCCACTTCGCCAAGGGAAAGCGAGCCATCCCTCCCGGCACGGTTCAGGCCAGCCTCATTGCGCTCGATCCCCGGACCGGGGCGGTTCTTGCGATGGTCGGTGGCCGAAACTACGGACTGAGCCAGTTCAATCGCATCACGCAATCACGGCGACAACCCGGCAGCATCTTCAAACCCTTCGTCTTCGCGGCCGCGTTGGAAACAGCCTACAGCGGTTCCGGCGCGCTGACTGCGGTATCCACGGTCCTGGATGAGCCGACGCAATTCGCCTTTCAGGATCTGGTCTATGAACCGCGGAATTTCAAGGAGGAGTATCTGGGCCAGGTCACGATGCGACAGGCGGTTACCAGGTCGCTAAATATCGCGACCGTCAAGTTTGCCGAAAAGATCGGATATCATAAAGTCGCCGAAATGGCGCGCCGCCTTGGCTTGAATCAGCAGATCAAGCCCTATCCGGCCATGGCCATCGGCGCCTTCGAAGTCACGCCTCTCGAGATGGCGCGAGCCTATACCGCCTTTGCCAGTGACGGGACGCTTTCGGACTTGACGCCGATCCTCAAAGTGCTCGATAACGATGGAAAGCCGGCCTTCGTCGCCAATCCAAGATCGAACCGCGTCTTGTCCCCTCAGGTCGCCTTTATGGTCACGTCGCTGTTGCAGTCGGTAATAAACAACGGGACCGGTACCGGGGCCCGAGCGCGGGGCTTTACCTTGCCCGCCGCAGGCAAGACTGGAACCTCGCACGACGGCTGGTTCGCCGGCTATACTCCCGAGCTGCTTTGTATCGTCTGGGTCGGCTTCGACGACAATCGCGAGTTGAACCTCTCCGGATCCCAATCCGCCCTGCTTGTGTGGACCGATTTCATGAAGCGCGCGATTTCACTTCGCCCTTTAAGTGGCGAGGAATTTACCGAGCCGGATGGGATCGTAGAGCTGGAAATCGACCCTACTACCGGCCTGCTGGCTACGGATCGCTGCCTGGACCGAATGAGCGAACATTTCATCAAAGGGACCGAACCCGCAATCCGGTGTTACGGAAACAGCTACGAACAAATACTGGGCGGCGCGACCAGTATCTACTCCACCCCGTCCAAAGACTCCACCTAGTGATGCCGCCAAAAAAATTGAGGCCAGCCGATGACGGGAAAAAACCACAAGTCGCCGAACCCGCCAGTTAACTGGTTACTTTTCGTCCGTAAACGGCGAACGCTCGAAAGTCTTTCCATCCCCTGAGACGCGCGGATCGCCGGCCTCCGTCAGGATTTTCATCAGCTGGGCTGCCAGCCTGGCTTTCTCTGCAGTGTAGGCCGGATCGGCGGCGACGTTCTTCACCTGGTGCGGATCCTGGCGCAGGTCGTAAAGCTCTTCGGCAGGCCGTTTAGCAAACGCGATGTCATAATGCCGCTTCCATTGTGTGTCGTTGCGATGAGTGATGAGCCAGGCCTTGGTAGGTCCGGCGTCCATGTCGGCGAAAGCGATGTGTGTGTCTCTTTCCAGGACGTCTGCCGCCGGCGCTTCACTTGCTGTCACCGCCTTCGGTGATCCGAGCGGCCAGCGGTCAGGAGCAAAGTTGCGGATGTAGAGAAATTCCGGCGTGCGCAAGGCGCGCTGCGGATAAGGCAGGTTCTCTTCACGCGCGGCCGCTACGTGACGTTCGCGGCCCGTAATAACCCATGTGCGTTGAGAGTCCACAAGACCGCTTTGATTGGAATGCAACACATTCAAAAGGCTCCGGCCATTGACGCCTGCAGGAGCGGCAACGCCGGCCGCTTCGAGGAAGGTCGGCGCCAAATCCGCCAGGCTCACGAGGTCGTCTGCCACGCGTCCCCCCTTGCCGCCGGGCCAGCGCGCGGCAAGCGTCACGCCGGTGCCGAAATCGTAAAGATTGCACTTGCCGTTCGGGAACCCCGGGCCGCCATGATCGCCGCTAACGACGATAAGGGTACGGTCAAGCTCGCCTGTCTCCTCCAGCTTCTTTAACAACAACCCGATGTAAGCATCGAAGGCCTGCACCTCGCCCAGGTAATCGGCAAAGTCCTCCCGCACCGCCGGCACATCCGGCAGAAACGGCGGCAGCTTGCCTTGCAACGCATCGGGATCAAGCCCCCAGAGCGCCTTGCCGGAACCCTGGATCCACCGGCGATGCGTCGTGGTGGGACCGAACCAATAGAGCCACGGCTGCCCCGGTTTCCGGTCAGCGAGGAAGGACTCAAAGTTCGCCCGCACTTGAGCGAAGATCTTCTCGCGCGCCTGCTCAAGCGACAGCCCTTCGCGCATCATCTGCGTGACGTTCTCGGAGTAGTTGTTAGGCAAGTTGCCCGCTTTCTCGTAGCTGTGCCTGCCCGCGCCGAACGGTGCATCAATCGGCGTGCCCGGACTCCAGACCTTGTACGTCTCGCCGATGTGATACCCCGCGTCGCGCAACAGCAGCGGGAAGCTGGGAATCGCCGCGTCCCACTGCGCGCCTTGCAGAATCGCCCCGCGCCCGGTGTTGAAGAAGTATCGCCCGGTCAGCAGCGCGCTGCGGCATGGCGTACACGAAGGCGCATTCACGAAGGCATTGCGAAACAGAACGCCTTCGCGCGCAATGCGATCAATACTTGGAGTCCTGACGATCTGATTGGGTGAAGGTTGTTTTTCCAGCGCTGCGAAAGCGCTCGCATAGCGCCCCCAGTCGTCGGCGAAGCAGAAGAGGATATTAGGCTTCACCGGCTGTCGTTGAGCATGCCCGGGTTGAAATCCCCAGCAGAGCACAATCAGAAATAATGAGACTCGCTTCATGAAGATCCTTTTATTTGGTGTTTCTTCGTGTCTTCGTGTCCTGGTGGTATTTGTTTTGCAGCGTAAAACTCAGTGATCGATGAAACCACAAAGGCCTTCTGCTCGGGCGTGAGTTCCGGATAAACCGGAAGCGCCAGGGTCTCCCGGGCCGCGGCGCATGACCGGGGAAAGTCCTCAGGCGCATACCCGAGATAGCGAAAGCATTCCTGCTGATGCAAAGGAAGAGGATAATAGGTCGCCGTACCAATGCCACAGCTTTCCAGGAACTTCCGCAACTCATCGCGCCGCATGCAACGAATCACAAACTGATGGAATACGTGAGTCCGGTCGGGCAATACGGCCGGCGGCACAACTTTCGGACCCAATCCGGCCGACCGTAGTTCAGTCTGGTAAAAGCAGGCGTTGCGCCGTCGCATCGTCGTCCAGCCGTCAAGATAGGGAAGTTTGGCCCGAAGAATTGCCGCCTGAAATTCGTCCAGCCTGCTGTTGAACCCGATAATCGAATGGTAGTACTTGGACTTTTCTCCATGTACCCGCAGCAGGCGTATCCGGTGGGCAAGATCTGAATCGCGCGTCACGATCATGCCGCCATCCCCTCCCCCCCCGAGATTCTTGGATGGAAAGAAGCTGAAGCATCCGAGTGTGCCAAGCGACCCCGCTGCTTTCTCCCGATATCGCGCCCCGATTGCCTGACAGGCATCCTCCACGGTCGGGAGCTGATAGCGATCTGCAATCTGAGCGATCTCCGCCATCTCGGCGCATTGACCGAAGAGATGGACCGGCACAATGGCCTTGACCGTGGTTTCTGAAGCTCTTGTGAACCAGGGTCCCCGACGAAGGTTTGAACGAACAGTCGCGCTCCAGAAGCTGGGCCAGCTGCTCTGGATCCATGTTGTAGCTGGCGTCGTCGATATCGACAAACAGCGGCCTGGCCCCGAGATTGACGATCGTACTGGCGGTCGCGTAGAAGGTGTAAGGAACCGTTATCACGGAATCGCCCGGTCCAACGCCCAGGGCCTTAAGCGCGAGCAACAGGGCGTCGGTTCCGGAAGCCACGCCCACGGCGTAGGGCAGGTCGCAAAGGCGCGCGATCTCCTCTTCCAGTCGCGATACCTGGCACCCCAGGATGAAATGCTGGCTTTCCAGAACCTCATCGACCGCGGCGCGAACCTTCTCGCGCACCACGGCGTACTGAGCCTCGAGATCGAGCAGAGGAACTTTCATTGTCTCGAGATTTCGATCGCGAGAACTTAATTCTGCGCGAGGTCGGTGCTCAATCATGAACCGGTTTCTGTGAGCACGCGCGGATCGCGCCCTTGATGCGGCCCGCAGGCCGCGCTTTGTCAGTCGCCACTACCATCGGCGCTCGCGCAGACGCCGTGTTGAGTTTGGTTCTGAAGTAATCGATGGTGCGCCGAAGACCCTCTTCCAGCGCTATTGTGGGGTTCCAGCCCAGCAGCCTTTTGAGCCCTGGTTATGTCCGGCCGCCGCACCTTCGGGTCATCCTGTGGCAGGGGTTCGTGAACGATCTTGCTGGACGAAGCGGTGAGGCTGAGTACCTTGCGCGCGATTTCCATGACGGTGAGTTCATGCGGATTGCCGATGTTCACGGGGTCATGAATGTCGGGCGTATCGGGCGCCATGAGCAGTTTTACGATCCCCCCGACTTCGTCCTCGACGTAGCAGAAGCTCCGCGTTTGCTCGCCGTTTCCATAGACGGTAAGAGGTTCCTGCCGAAGGGCCTGGACGATGAAATTGGATACCACGCGGCCGTCGTGCGGCCGCATGCGAGGGCCGTAGGTATTGAATATGCGCACGATTCGGGTGTCGATACCATGATAACGGTTGTAAGCCATCGTCAGCGCCTCAGCGAATCGCTTCGCCTCATCGTAGACTCCGCGCAATCCGATCGGATTGACGTTTCCCCAGTAAGTCTCGGGCTGCGGATTCACCAAGGGATCCCCGTAAGTTTCCGACGTGCTGGCCAGGAGAAATCGCGCCCGCTTGTTTTTGGCCAGCCCGAGGGTCTTGTGAGTCCCCAGGGCGCCAACTTTCATAGTCTGAATGGGAAGCTCAAGGTAGTCGCGAGGGCTGGCAGGAGAGGCAAAGTGCATGACCGCGTCGATCGGATCCCCGATGAACAAGTATTCGGTCACATCGTGCTTTACGTACCGGAATCTCTCGTGTCCCATCAGGTGCGCGATGTTATCGACGGCGCCGGTAAGCAGGTTGTCGAGGCAAATGACTTCGTGCCCCTGGTTCAAAAGGTGGTCGCACAGGTGGCTCCCCAGGAATCCTGCTCCTCCCGTGATCACGACTCTCATCACGGTTTACCTTTAGCCAGGGCCTTGTAGTATTCGTCGACCAGCTTCTTGTAACTGCTCGGCGCCTGATTGTCATCGGAGTAAAAGTATTTGTCCTTCTGAGTCAACCTTGACAGGTCGCGGGCCAGATCCGCCTCTACGCCCCGAAGAGTATCGATGGCCCCCTTGAGGCGGGCGATTTCTTCCGGATCGTTAAAGTTGCGGGAGCTGTCCAGCCGCCGGAGCGCTTCAATGACCTGATCCAGGTTTTGCAAGGACGTCGAATTGCGGTCCATCAAACGGCGAAGCTCGCTGGCGTCGCCCATCCGCTGCTGGAATTCACGACGGAGTTGCCGCATGTCTTCATCGCTGTAAGGTCCGACACCAACCGGCGGCGCAGTGGCGTTCCCCGTCAAGCCGCGGATAAAGCCCTGCGGGGCCCCTCCGGAGGGATTCTGTCCACCTCCCTGCCCCTGGCCCGTCTGCTGGCCTTGTCCCTGCTGGCCCTGCTGGCCTTGTCCCTGCTGGCCCTGCTGGCCTTGCTGACCCTGCTGGCCCTGACCCTGCTGGCCTTGCTGACCCTGCTGGCCTTGCTGAGCCCTGGCCCCTCTCTTGACCGGGCGACTGCCCGTCAGCTCTCTGCTGGCCTGGCTGCTGACCTTGTTGTGTCCCGGCGGGGCTCTGCTTCCCCTGCCGCTGCTGGTTGCGCAGGCGTTGCTGCATCGATTCCAGCCCTTCCGCCAGTGCTCGAGTCTTGTTCACCTGATCTTCGAGCTTTCCTTCGGGCAGTCTGACCAACGCTGCCCTTTGCGGACTCCAGCTGCTTGTTCACCTGCTCGAGGCCCGCCCGGATGAAGTCCTCACGACCACGGATGAAGTCATAGTAGCCTGACTCCAGAAGCTGGTTTCCTTGCAGGATACGCTCGGGCAATTTCTTGTCCCGGATTGTGCTTGAGGCATCCGCCAGTTTGCTGCTGGTCTCTCGTTGAGTGCGCCGCGCTTGCTTGGCCAGATCGTCGATGGAATCTCCCAGTTTTTTGACTCTGTCCGCCAAAAGACTCTTCCGGCCGGCAAGGTCTTCGCGCCGTTGTTGGAACTGGGGCGAAGAGGCCTGCTGCTTGTCCTGTGTCAGCTTATCCAGCCCCTCCTGAATCCGTTTTTGCTCCTCGAGCAGCCGGTTCGACTCTTCTGCGGCTTGATCGAGACCCTGGTTGAGTCCCGAATCCTGCACGCGCGAAAGAGCGCGCTTGGCGTCATCGAGCTGCTGAAGGGCCCGCATTCCCTGGGCCGACGCTTCCCCGCCTTTTCCCTGCTGGTTTTGGTCGAGGGCGCGCTTCATGTCCTGAATCGCTTGCTGGAGCTGGCTGCTGACCCGGTTCAGTTCGGGGGAGCTCCGCTCGCGCGACAGCCGCTGAAGCTGCCGCTGGAGACGTTCCGCTTCCTCGACCAGTTGCTGCTGGCTTTGTCCTCCGCCGCCCGAGGACGAGGACGACGACCCCTTTTGACCCATCATTCGCATCCGTTCATTGAGCTGCTGCTGGCGTTGCGCCAGTTCTTTGAGCCGCTGCATCGCTTCGTCCAGGTGCTGATCCCTCGCCTGCTGCTCGCCCCTTTGAACGGTTTCGTACTGGTTCTTGAGCTTATTCAACTCCAGCTCGAAAAGATCGGCCAGGTCTTCGGCGTTCGCCTGCGAGCCGCCGCCCTGGCTCCCTTGCTGAGCAAAGGAGATCTGAATCTCTTTGAAGAAACTTTCCGCGCGCATCAATTGCTGCAAGGCTTTCTGCTCCTCGGGGAGGGCCTCGGACGGTTTCTGCTCCCCAAGATGGACTGCCGCCTTTTCCATCTCGCCAATAGCAGTCTTCAAGTACTCGGCCAGTTTGCCGAAATCGCCGCTGGCATCGCCGGCTCCGCGGCGCTGCAGGCGCTCCACCAGCCCCTGGGTTTGAGCCTGCAGCCGGCCCTGGACCAGCGCCAGCGCCTTGAGGCTCTCCACGTACTCCTTGCCGTCCATTTTGTCCTTGTCCCGGATCAGCTTGAAGGTGGCGCTGATAATCTCTTTCTGCTGACGGCGACAACGCTTCCTGGACCTTCCCCGGCGCCTCCGGCGCCGGGCGCCGCCTGGTTCTGGGTGTACTTCCGCTCGAACGGGCGAATCTCTATGAAGTAGATATCCGATGACGAAGCTCCCGGTCCGGTCACGGTGTTGTTGTCCTGTGCCTTGGCGTAATACGAGATCACATCGCCCGGTTGAAGCTTTAGTTCCTCCAGGAAGAAGGTGTGTGCCCCGGTGACGCTAGGCTGAGGGCCGCCCTTGCCGCTGAAGACGGTAACTCCCTTTTCCGCCGCGCCATTGACGGAATACCGGAGTTCTAATTTGGCCATGCCGATGTCGTCTTCAGCCTTCATCTCGGCAAATACTTCCTCTACGTTGGTGGCTTTCAGATCCCGTAGAGGTTTGATAATGGAAACCTTCGGAGGATTGTCTTCGACCGCCTCGACCTGGTACTCGGATGACGCGGCATACGGGCGGTCCGTCGCGGTTTGTCAGTTGAACGACGTAGGAACCCGAGCGCTGCAAGTTCAAGGTGCCCTTAAGGAGCTTGTCGCCCGCGGGCGCCAGCGCCACCGACGATCGGTCATCGAACATAAGCTTTGCCGCGCCTGTGTTCTGACTCACTCGAATTTTGAAATCCACTCGAGTTCCTTTCAGAGCCGAAACGTCGCCATCATTTTCGACTGTCTGCGGGGCCATGCCGGCATAAGCCGGAAAATTGTAAGTCAGATCGATTTGCTCTACCCGCGGCAGGTCCACCACCTTGAGGGTATAGGTCTCCGAACGAAGCCCCTTCGATTCCACGTAGTAGCGCATTGAAGACTGGACATCGATGAGGAGGTAGAGAAAACCGCTTCCCACCCGTTCCGGTTCCATCCCATAGGCAGACCAAACGGTGCCTGTCTCAGGCTGGACCATAAGCTTCACGTCCGGCGAGTCAAAACCCACCAGTTGGGCCTTGATCTGCTGGTCTGATCCCTTGGCAAGCTCGGCATGGCCCGGCAAAACCTGGATGAGCAAAGGAGTGGCCGCGGCCTCAGTCCAACGGACATAGAGACGTTCGAAGCCGTACGGCAAGAAAGAAGGTCCCCACATCAGGAGCGCCAGCAGCACAAAAAGCGCGGTCGCACCGACGGCGCCGTACGACGCAGCCCGCTTGCGATTCATGAAGACCGAAAAATCGACGCGGTTGATCTTGTCCAGCGCGTCTTTGATCAGGAGGTCGAGCATTCCCGGAGCGACGCGATCTCCTTTGCCGAATTCGACGGCTGTAATCAAGCGGTCTTCGAGGTACGGGTAACGCTCCTCGATAAATTGCGCCACCTGAACGTCCGAAATCCGCCGGCGCAGAGGAAAATAGAGGAATCGCGCCGCAACATAAATGACGGCCGCCCCCGTGAGGACGCGCATGACCCAGACGGCCGCGGGCTTGAAGCCGAACAAGTCGGCGCCCCAGATACCCAGCAGCAGGAGTGCAATACTTGCGCCCAGAAACAGGGAGATCCCTTTGATCGTCAACTGCAGGCGCCATTTTCGGCGCACCTGCCGGATGCGCGACAATAAGATGTCTACTGAGCTCATAGGTCTCCCTTCAGTGGTGCGTGATCAGCGACCGGTTCGAAAGGTTGTCACTATTCGCTTGCCACATGTCATTCATAACTTGTCGAAGAGCTAGACAGCGACCGATCAGGTCCTTGGCTCAATCCGGTTTCAACACCGATTGGTTTGCCAGCAAACATTCTGATATTAAGAATACCAGAACTGCAAGCAAGAGATAGCGCCAGATTCGCTGCTGCCGTTCCTGATCCTCGGCGGACAGGCGCTCATCGTCGGCAACCACGGCAGGCCCGCCGGCATCTGGGGATAGCCATCCGGCGACGAGTTCCTCCGCATTGACGTGCGTGAGATCCGATTCCCGCGGGACCGAATTTGCGGCCACAACCGCGCTCAAGGTGGCCGTGCGGATCTCGTAGAAGCCGGTCTTATCCACGGCGACGTCGCCGGACCGAGCAGCTAGCGGAACGCGCTGCTTGGCCGAATCGATGACCACGACCGCCTGGTTGAGGTCAATGGTCGCTTTCCCCTGACGCAGCATGGCCTCGAGGAGAACGGTCCGGGGCGCAAAGGTTTCGCCCACCTCGACCCAGCGCCGCCCTTCCTGGAGATTATCCACATAGCGCAGCATTTGCTGCCAGAACGGAGCGAAGACGGCCTTGAGAGGAAGATCGTTCGCGCTGTCATCGGCAGATGAGGCAAAGACCAGAATCCGTCCTTTGTCCAGAGTTGCCGCGGCCAGCGCCACCTCGCCGTTGTCAAAGCGGGCGAGCACCTCGGCGCCCGCCCCGACCGCCAGACGGGCGTGCTTGAAGATTTTTGCGCTGGCAAAGCTTCCCGAGTGAGGTTCGCTGAACGGACGGAAGATCGGATGGTCCAGCTTGATGTCCGTCAGCAGGGCATAGTCCGGACCGGATCGCGAGCCTGCGCCGCTGCGAGCGCGCACCACCGAATCTTCCATCTTGACGGGAATCCAGGATCCGAAAGTTCGATTGAAATCAGGAGCGAGGGCGGAATCGGCCAGCGCAATCACCAGCCCCCCGCCTCCCCTTACATAGTCCTGAATCCTCTTCTGCAGCGCGGCGCCGCCGCCGCCAGCATTGTTCCAGACCAGAAGCCCGCCCGAAAATGAAGGCAGGGCTTCCGCCTTTTGCGGAGTAAGGGCCGTCAGGCGATAGGGGGATAAAGTTCCGATGTTGAGCGCGTGACCCAGGAAGAAACTGGGCGACCTGCTTCCCCTTGCCGAAGTGGGGTTCTCGACAGAAAGGACCGGGGTTTTGGCTCGAGCCTCCAGCATCAGGTTGAATCGATTGTCGCGAGTCAGCTGCGCATCTTCGACCTGCAGCACCCCGGAATGCTGACCGGGACTCAAGCCGGGAACTTGAAACTCAACCGCCTGGAGCCCGGACTTGGTCACATCGACTCGCTTTTCCAGGACCACCCGGCCGTCCATCAACAGACTCACGGCCACATTATTGCGGTCCTGAGATCCAAGGTTTACCACCGAGGATTTTATCCGGAGCCCCCCTCCGCTACTCTCATCCCCCTCCAGCACCTGAACATCTCCCAGGGTGAGATTACTGTAGTCCTCTGATCCAACGTCTACCGGCTTGATCTCGATGGAGGAGTGAAACTTGAAGTCCTGGTCCTCGGCGAACCAGCCGTTCTTCTGGTAATCCGAAATCAGGTGGACTACTCGTTTTCCGGCGCTCGCCTCGAGCGCGAACTTCTCCGCCAGCTTGAGCGCCTGACCATACCGAGTCGCGTGATCGGTAAGCTCGGCGCCATTGTCGATCTGGCCCAGGACAAGCGCAGGATCTTCAGTGAGCTGGGTGAGCGCCGTTGCCCTGTCTGAGAAGGTCAGGAGCGCCAGTTTGTCACCGGTCTCGGCGCTCCGGGCAATATCGGCCGCCGCTTTCCTGGCTCTCTCCCAGCGATCCCCGTACGCCATGCTCATGGAGTTGTCCAGCAGGATGATGTGCGCGGTGCTGACCTTGCCGGTTGGCCGGGCCGCAGACACCGTCTCCCGGAAAGGACGGGTGAAAGCCAGTGCCAGCAATAGAAAAGCTAAAACCCGAAGCAGGAGGAGAAGAAGGTGACGTAATTTCTGAAAGCGAATGACCTTCTTGCTGATCTTGCGGAGAAACATCAAAGTCGGGAATTCCACCTTGGTAGCGCGTTCGCGCTTGATCAGGTGCAGTAGTATCGGAACGGCTGCCGCGAGCATTCCGAAGAAAAACAAAGGCGTAATAAAGCTCATCACTCACCACTAAGACACGAAGACGCAACTAAGCCTAATAGAGCTGCTGCCTGCGTAACAGGTAAGTGAACAGGGCGTGGTCCAGGGGCTGGGAGATGTCCAGCAGCGCGTAATCCATCCTGTCCTTCTGGCATTCCTTCTCGAAAAATGTAGTCTGATCCTTGATGATCTTTCGGTACTCCTGGCGAATGTAGTCGGGGATAACGTGCATTTCGGCTCTGGTCTCAAGATCGACGAACTGCGCGCTCTCCTCGAAATCGAATCTGAGTTCCGTCGGATCCAGAATGTGGAATACGATGACATCGTTCCCCCTGAAGGCGAAGTGCCTCAGGCCGTCCATGACGTGCTTGGTTTCGTCGTACAGGTCCGAAATCACTATGGCGATTCCCTTGCGGCGCACCCGTTCGGCCGCGCTCACCAGCGGCTTGATGAAATTACTCTTTTGCCCCGGCCCGGTCCTTTCGATGGCGTGCAACACCGTGTTGAGATGGCCGACACTTCCCCGGGCAGGAACAAATTCCTGCACCTGTTCGTCGAAAGAGACGAACCCGACGCTGTCCCTCTGCTTGAAGGCAAAGTAGGCAAGCGACGCCGCGAGATACTGGCCATACTCGAGTTTCAAAACCCCCCGGCTCCCATAAGCCATCGACCTGCTGCAATCGAGGATCAGGTAGATGCTGGTATTCGTTTCTCCCTCATACTCTTTTACGAAGAAACGATCGAGCCGGGCAAAAACTTTCCAGTCAATCTTGCGAATGTCGTCACCCGGGCGATAAGAGCGGTATTCCGCGAAATTCACGCTGAACCCTAAATGCGGAGAGCGGTGCAGCCCCGAGATGAAGCCCTCCACAACGGTTCTTGCAACCAGTTCCAGGCTCGAGATTTTGGCCAGTGCCGACGGATCTATGAACCTGGTTGGCGGAGTTGTTTGCTGGACAGTCACCATGACGATTTACGATTTACGATTGACGATTGACGATTGAGAACGATTGACGATTGACGATTTAACAACCCGTGCATTGTCTGTTTACCCATCCTAACAGCCACTCCGTCAATTTACGATTGACGATTAACGAATTCGACACTCAATTGTTTTTTTAAATCGTCAATCGTCAATCGTAAATCGTCAATCCTTAGAGTCCTGATTTTGGCACTGGCACAGTCTCCAGCAATCGCTTGATGATGTCTTCCGTAGTGATGCGCTGAGACTCCGCGTGGAAGTTGGTCAGGATACGATGACGCATCACCGGATAAGCCAGAAACTGGATGTCCTCGATGGAAACATTGAACCGGCCGTGGAGCAGCGCCCTCGCCTTCCCGCCCAGAATAAGATACTGGGATGCTCGCAAGCTCGCCCCCCAACTGACCCATTCCTTGATAAAATCCAACCCTCCGTTCCGGCTGGGCCGCGAGTTCCGCACCAGAGATACCGCGTAGCGCGAAACCGATTCCGGTACCGGCACGCGGCGAACCAGTCTCTGAAACTCAATGATCTCATCTCCCGTCACGGCCCTCGCCAGGTCTACGTCTTTTGCCGTGGTGGTGGCGTTGACCACCTGAAGCTCCTCATCCTCGGCTAGATATTCGATGATGACGTTGAACATGAAGCGATCGAGCTGGGCTTCCGGCAGGGGATAGGTTCCCTCGAGCTCAATCGGATTTTGGGTTGCGAGCACGAAGAAAGGCCGATCCATCGGATAGGTAATCCCCTGGACCGTGACCTGCAGCTCTTCCATCGCCTCGAGCAGAGCGGCCTGAGTCTTCGGCGGCGTCCGATTGATTTCGTCAGCCAGCAGAATATTCGCAAAGATCGGGCCCTTGATAAAAACCAGCTCCCGCTTCCCGCTGCGTCACGTCTTCCTGGATGATGTCGGTTCCGGTGATATCGGCCGGCATCAGGTCAGGGGTGAACTGGATGCGTTTGAAACGAAGATCGAGAACTCTCGCCAGCGTCTTGATCAACAGCGTCTTGGCGAGCCCAGGGACGCCTGTAATCATGGAATGCCCGCCGACAATAAGCGAGATCATGACCTGCTCTACCACGCCATCCTGCGCGATTATGACTTTGCGCAGCTCCTCCAGTATCTGCCGGTACCCCACATGAAGTTTGTCCACAAGCGCCGCATCATCAACGACTGCCTGCTGCACATTTTCCATCCGCAGAATTCCCCTTTCTTATATGTTTGCCGGAATGAACGCCAAGAATACCAAGACTCGATGACCCCTATGAATTCAATCAATGGGTTAGGGCATAGATCACATAGTTGACGCCGTATTTGTAGGCTTCGTTCGTATGCTCGATGGGGACGTAAGGGTTATCGGACCATTCCCAGTACTCGCTCAGGTCGTTATTGTAGTCGACCACCATCATCAATCGCCCATGGTCGTCGCTCATCCCCAGGTATTGCGGGATGGCACCCCGGTAGATGGGCGGTGGCGCGGGAAACACATTCGTGATGTCATAGAAACACTTGAATATCTCGTGGGTGCGCGGGATTTCTTCCAACGAGCGGTCCGGAAAGACGATTTTCAGCTGCTGTTTGAAATTCTCCAGCTCCCGCTCGCCTCGGAAATCGTCCACGATGAGGAATCCGCCGCGCATGAGATACTGGCTCATATTCCGGGCTTCCTTTTCCGACAGGTCCAGAAAGCCCACCTCGCATAGATAAGCAATCGGATATTTGAAGACTTCGTCATCCTCGAACGAGACTATGTGTCCGTCCGAGTTGACGTCGATCTTGGTGATCTCCGCCAGGATCTTCATCAGAGTGACGTTCCCCGCGAGGGTAATCGTGGCTCCACGGGGGACCTTGCCCGCCGGAGAAAAATGAACTCAGATTTCCGGTAGAGTAGCGGATTCGTCCCAAGGTGAATTTGTAGTTCGTTAACGGGAACTGGTCTTGAGCAGGCAACCGCCAGCCGGAGAGGCCGACCATCAACACGCCAATGCACAAAGACGCAAGCAGAATCCTCGTCCCTTTCTG
This sequence comes from uncultured Acidobacteriota bacterium, assembly GCA_963827655.1. GTDB lineage: Bacteria > Acidobacteriota > UBA6911 > UBA6911 > UBA6911 > CAWHCF01. Next base: position 131,302 of record CAWHCF010000049.1, on the reverse strand, counting down.
ACTCAGCGTCTTTGCCATTGAGCGGATCAAGGCGGGCTCCCACTAAGCTTCAGGAGAAGTTGTTGCGCCTTTTCATAGGACGGCGCGATTTCCAAAGCCCGCAGAGTTTCGCGTTTTGCTTCCTGCTTTTTTCCATAACCCAGCCAGGCACGGGCAAGATTGTAATGCGCTCCAGCGGGATCGGACGGAGCCAGGCTCACGAGAGTCTGGTACGCCGCGACGGCCGCAGGCCAGTTCCCCGCTTCGACCGCGGCTTCCCCCAGCATGCCCTGGATATTAGTGTCGTAGGGATTGATGTAAACCGAAAGCTCGAGAACGCGAGCCGCGCCCGCCCAATCCTTGCGGTTTCGATAGATCTCGGCAGCGCGCACGAGCGGCCAGGCGGAGTTCTCATCGAAGCGCGACCAGCCCAGCAGCTCGGTCAAGGCTTCGTCCTCACGTTTCTCTTCCAGGTAGATCTCCGCCAGAATCTGGTAGGGATTATCCGGTTCCACGAATTCAGGAAACAGCTTTTGCGCTTTCTTGAGATAGACTTCAGCGGGGCCGTTGGATTTTTCCTTTCTTAGCAGAGTTCCCAGGGCAAGATTGGCAAAGAAATCATTGGGATTCTTCTCCAGGAGCGAGGTCAGCTGTTCCTTGCCGGGCCCTTTCGGGTTCATAGCGTCGCGTTCCTTCAGCCGGCTGAAGTCGAGAGGTTCGGATCTGGCCCGGACGCGTCCCTCGAGAAAACGCTCATATTCCCGATCGAGCGTGGCCATATCCCAACCCAGCGCGCGCCGGAAGACCTCTTCGCTCGGAAGATTATCGGCAAACAGCGCCAGGGCTTCTCTTATTTTGGTAAATCCGAATTTCTCTTCGATCAACTCGCAGACAAGGGACGCCTGATAGTAGGAGAACGCAATCTGCTCAGGGAACTTCGGGCGCATCATGCCCGAGTTCAATTCGCTCACCTTGAGAGCCTTGCCCTCCTGGTAAGCCTTGAGGAAGTGGGCCGTGAGATCGTCCCCCCAGCCCGGTCGCGCCCGCCGCTCTTCATACACCGAAACTCCCTCGGAAAACCAGCGAGGCACGTTGTGCCGCGTCATCTGCAGCGTTATGACATGGGCGAATTCGTGCCACAGCGTGGATCCCCAATTGAAGGATCCGGTCTTGCGCGCGCGCGGCGAGTCCATCGCAATCACTTTGCCGAAGCAGACCCCCAGTGCGCCGAGTCCCGGCACACCGACCGTGCGCACCTCAAAGCCTCCATGATCGGGAAAGATTTCCATCTGAATCGGGCCGGCCGGCTTGAATCCGTAGCGCTCGCTCAGCCGGGCATAGGCCTCTTCGGCCAGCCTGGGAGCATAGCGGGAAAGCGTAGGCTCATCTTCCTTGGCCACACGGAAAACGAAGTGCTCGCTCTCGAAGCGTGAGAACTTGTCCATCTGGTCCAGGAGGTCCAGCGTGTTGAAAGCCCATATATTGAACGGGTCTCCATCAAAAGCCTGCTGGAGCGCCTTCCTTCCCTCCACGAGATCACCCACGCGCATCAGGTTGATTCCCAAACTGGCGTAGGCCGGCCAGAGTTTGGCATCGAGGCTCAGGGCTTTACGATTGAGGTCGACCGCTTCCTGATACTTTCTGCGTGTGACCAGGTTTTCCGCGACAGTGAAATAGAATCGCCCGTAAGACGGGTTGATTCCAAGCACCTTCTGCTCAACCTCGGCAAAGCGAGCCTGATCGCCTTTGAAGTGATGATACACGGCCTCCAGGCTGAGCGATTCGAGATCCTTGGGATTGACTTCCAGGGCTCGCCGAATCTCTTTGAGCGCGGCATCGTAGTTTTCTTCTTGCATTCTCAACGCCGCCAGAAGATTCATGGCCGGGACAAGATTGGGATTCACCTCGAGGGCCGCCTTGGCGTAATCCTCGACCTCGGGACTGCTCTCATATTTCTTCGCCAGGGCAACACCCAGGAGGGCCTCGGGGTATTGCTTGTTAATCTTCAGGCCATCGCGAAACACGCCGAGCGCGTTCGTGGCATCGTACTTGTCCAGGAAGAGGTAGCCGAAGTTGGATAAGGCTTCGGGCGGGGCGGCAGGCCCGGTGGTTGCGTCGATAAACAGGTCCTTGGCATCATGCGCCCAGCCCAGCCGCCAGGCGGCAACAGCCGCGTTGCCCAGCGTCTGGCTGTCGCGCGCGCCCCCCTTTCGGTATTCGTCGACCAGTTGCTGCCAGAGATTCCGGGCTTCGTCCTGCCGCCCGGTGTCTTCAAGCAGAAGTGCCAGTTCGCGGGTGACATCGCCGCGGGTTGCGCCACCCACGGGAAGGGCCGCGCGCAGATGCTTTTCGGCCGCGGCATACTCCCCGCGGGCGATCAGGCTTCGAGCGGTCTCCAGGCGCAAAGCGGCAGAACCAGGACGCCCGGCCAGGAATTCTTCTCCACGCCGGCGAGCCTCGTCATACTGCCCGGTTTCGCGCAAGGTTTGAAGCAGGCCGACCTGGCTCTCTTCCTGACCCGCGCTCGACTTCAGTGCAGCCTCAAAATGCTCCTTCGCCTTTGCATAGTCGCCAGACCTCAAGGCTTCTCTGCCTCGAGATTGACTCTGGGCGGCGCTCGGCTGACAGGCCGAAAAACATCCGAGGAACAGTCCTGCGGCCACAACGATACCGAGACACCAGGATCTTTGTGCTTCGCGGTTACTGGTTCTTCCGTAATTTGGCATTGATCTGCGCCAGCTTGACTAGCAGCGCCTCGAGTTTCTTTTCGTATTCGGCCTCGGGCATTTCGCCCTTGGTGTACTTGAGCGCTTCGATCTGCTTTTCCAGAGCTTGCGCCTCCAGAGCCAGCGCTCCTTCTTCCGAGCTCGTTTTCCCCTTGGCCGCTGAAGGTAATCGAGAGTCAAGATACGTAGTCCGGGCCAGCAAGCCTTCACCGTTTTCCGGGCCCGGCTTGGCATTGGGCTTGCCGTCGCCACTGTCTTCCAGGACCGGGTGCTCGGTCTGGAGGTTCCCTTCCTTGCTGTAATACTCCTCTACCTTCCGGGTGGCGTAGGTGAAAGCTTCCAGCACCGACACACGGCCGTTCTTGTCTACGTCGGCGTTGCCTTCCTTGAAGGCTTCCACGAAGAACTGCGCCATGTGAGTCTGATTCTTCTCCTGACCGCTCTTGGTCGCGGTCACAATGATCTTTCCTTTTTTCGCAAAAGCGGGAATGCTTGCCCCGCTGCAAGTCGTAGTATTGACCACCACGAAGCGCTGCGCGGGAATGGCATACAGGATAAGGGCAAGCTCTTCCGCCGTGGGATCCGGTCCAGGCAGATTCAGCTTGTATCCCTTACTGTCAAAATTCCCATGACCCATGATAAAGACAAACACCAGGTCGTCTTTGCCAACACGTCCCGCCAGGTCGCGACAAACCTTTTCCAGATTTTCGCGGCTGGACTGGTGCTGAATCAGTTCAGGATCCTTGGCAGGATCATCGAACAGCACAACAATCTGATTGCGAGGAAACTGCAGCGACCCCTCGAGCGACGTCCGGAAATCTCTGGTCAGCTTCAAGAAGTGCTCTTGCAGTTCCGGATCCCCTGAGACACCGGAAACAAGGATCGCCCAATGGCGCGGCCCATCGCTTGCCGAAGCCGGAGCAACCACGAAGAACCAAAGACACAAGGATACGAAGGCCACACTCATTCCTCGCGTCCTGGCGCTCTCTGCGGTTAATTCTGCCGGTGTTCATGCCATGCCTTTACGTTTGCGCAACATCCATTCAGTCGATACGAATCCAACCAGGAGCAGGAAAAGAATCGGCATATCCCACAGGTCCTTTTCCTCAACCCGGGAAGCTCCATTCTCGACGTAAGAGATGTCTTCCGCCAGATCCTGCGCTTCGCGGTGGCTGTAGTAGCGTCCCCCGGTATCCGAGGCCAGACTCTTGAGCAGATCGACATTCAACGCTGCGTTGTGAAACTCCTCTGTCGACTCGGCAATCCGGAAATTGGCCTTCGCCGCCCCCAGGCTCTTGGTTCCTTGAACGAGCCTCGGCTGAAATCTCGTAGATCCCTTCTTCTTGCGGTTTGTACGAAGCGCTGTAGTGGCCTTCGCGGCGCACCTCCCAGTTCATAGGTACCTGGGTAACTTGTCCCGAAGGCGCCTTGATCCGGGCAGTGACTTGCGCGTTATTAAGATGCAGGAACGCACTGTCGTGCACCTCGGCGCGAACCACCACCGCTTCCTCCAGGGAGGAGGAGTGTTTCTCGGTTTCCAGATTGACCGGATCGGGCGCATCGCTGACCAGCCAGCGCAACATCTGTTTCCAGAAGAGCTCATGCATGTTGTCGCTGTGGTCTAATTCCATTCTCCAGCGCCAGGTCGATTCCGTGGCCAGCGCCGTCGCCTTGCCTCGGCCAAAACGCTGGAATGCGAGCACAACCGGCCGCTGCCCGCGCGTATCCGGAATCGAGCCCTGCGCCAGAATTGTTGCCCCGGGCTTTGCTCCCGTGGTCGGGTTGAGCCCGATTAGAGAGGGCACGGATTCCCATCGTTTGCGGTTGTCGGCCTCATTGAGAGAGAGACGGGTGACCGGATGCAAAAAGCCGTATCCGGTGAGCTGGAGTTTGTACTCGAGATCCTGATACTCGGGAACATCGGCAGTTCCCTGACCGAATCGCAGATTGATCGGAAGTAGATCCTCAAGCGGGGTGTTGATGTACCCTCCCTGACCGAAGGAACTCTTCCCACCCAGCATCAAGAAGCTGCCGCCGCGCTGGCTCACGAAGTCAGAGACCAGCCGCAGCTGGTCGAAGGTGAAGAAGCTGGCCTCGACACTGCCAAAAACAATCGCCTTGTAATTGAAGAGTTCGGATTTCTCGGTGGGAAATCCTTTTTCCAGCATCAAAGGGTTTTCCTGCGGAAGGCCCTGGCGATAGAACTTTCCGTCGGCCTGGCGCAGCAACGTAATAAGCCGCAGATTCTTATCCTCCTTCACGGCGCGCCGCAGAAAACCGTATTCCCAGCGAGGTTCCCCCTCGGTGTAAAGAATCTGGGGCTGCTCGTCCGCCACTCGGATCAGGACACTCTGATCGTTGTTTTCCGAAATGACCTCATCCTGGAAGGGCTCGACCCTGAAGGAGAATATCTTCGGCCCTGGAGTCTCACTGCTGAAATTGACCTTGTAGGTTTTCACCTCGCCGTCACTGCCGAGCGCGATCTCCTGGCTCTGAACCAGACGATCCCGTTCCTTGACCGTCAATTTCGCGCGGCGACCTGCGTAACCCTTCGAACGGACCGACACGTCGGCTTCGATCATCGCGTCCTTCAAAACCTTCTTGGGCGTGCTGACCCGGGTTACCTCCGTATCGCGCGAAAAATCCGGGGAGCCGATTCCTACCGGATAGACCGGGATGCTGCGCGAGCGTAACTGCGCGGTCGCAGCCTTGAGATTCGTCGAGGCGTTGTCGGCTCCATCGGTAATCAGCACCACACCCGAGACAGGCGCATTCCCCAGCTCGGCCACAACCTGGTTCAAGGTCCGCTCCAGACTGGTAACGTTTCCGTGACGGGGCAGATCTTCAAAGCCCTGAACCCGCTCCGCCGAGCCGGAGAAGCGGAAAAATCGAACCTTGAATTTCTTCTCGAGTTCGTTGAGAAAAGAATTCCCGGCCGGCTTCAGCAGATGCTTCTCGATTTCCAGGCGCGACTGACCTTCCTCGCCGTCGCGTATTTCCATGCTCTTGCTCACATCATAAGCCACCGCTACGAAGCTCTTTTGAGGGATGACGGAGTGGAGGACCAATACCGGCTGGAGGAAGATTACCAGCAGAATCAGAAGCGCAAGCGCGCGCAGGGCAACCAGAGTAAAACGCCACTGACCCGGGAGGGCCCCTGCCGCGCGCCGATAGATCAGATAGGTGCCGAGCACAGCAAGACCCGCAAGTATCCATGAGACGTAAGCGGGCCAGGGCGGATGAATCGCCAGTGTCCCTTTTTCGAACAGGACAGGACGATACTTGAACAAGAACTCAAAAATGGCGCTCATTACGCTGCCGAAATCTCGAGGGGCGCCGCTCCTCCCTTCCAACTGATCGCAAGCGGGTTGAGCTGTCGGTCTGAATTCGCCCCTGCGTGGAAGGGTGTGAGTGCGTTAGTGGCTCATGGCATAAATAATCGAGTTGATCACCATCTGATAAGCATACGTGGAATACTTGGCTGGATATCCCGGGAGATCCGCCCATTCCAAGGCATCGCATATGTCCGTATTCCAATTGATAACCACCATGAGCCTGCCGGCTTCATTGAAAATGGCGCGGCAGTGCGGGACGTATCCATCCTGCTCGTAGGTGATGTCACGGTAAAGGGCATTCCCAACATTGGGGACCTGCAAGATCTGAGGAATATCGTAGTAACAGTGGAAAATAGGATGGCTCAGGGGAAGTTCAACAATCTGGCTCCCCGGCAGCACCTTGTTGATGTTCTGTTGAAAATTCTCCCACTCCCAGCTTCCCCAGAAATCATCGCAGAAGAGAAAACCGCCTCGTCGAAGATATTCTCTCAGCGAACTCGCCTCCGCATCCGACAGGTCCATGTGGCCGACTTCAACCGCATAAAGGAAAGGATAACGAAAAATCTCCAGGTCGGTCAGTGGAACCGTCTTCTCTTCGTCAGCAATCTTGATGTTGGTCAGACGCTTCACACCGAGGATGAACTGCCGGTCGGCTTTCGGCCAGTCTGTCGCCCAGCTCTTGTAGTATCCCCAACCCCCGAGGCCATTGTAGACAGCTCGAACGAAGGTAAACTCCGGCTCTTTACTCAGGAATGGAACCACGCGCTGGGTCTCTGAGTCCCTGGTCGGCCTGCGGAGAAACTTGGGAGTTGCATCCGCGCCCACCAGAATCCCAATCCATCCGAGGACCCCAACCGTCACAGCTACGATGATCAGATCTTTCTTGGTTCTTGTCCGCCTCATCGACTCAGACATCCCCGGAAACCGCCCCCAAAATTGTTAGCGATTATACCAGAGCGCGGCGTCCCATTGCGAGAGCCCAGGGGTGGCCCCTAGCTCATTATACGTACCGGTCGGAACCGCGTTCTATATTCTCGCCCAAGGCATTGGGCCTTCGCGGCTTCGTGTGAGTTTTTCATGCAATCAGCAAAACCCCGAAGGCTCCGGAGCGCGCATTGTCTACGAAGCAGGACGCACGGGACCGAGCGATTCCAGATCAGACCTCAAGGTGAGGGCGGGACCTCGAACATAGATGAGGACTCCCCCGGGAAAAATCCACTCCTTGGCGGCTTCCTTCACCTTGTCCGGGTTATTGCGCTTGACGACCTCGGCGAAGTTTGAAGCGTAGTTGTTTCCGAGACGGTAGAGCTCCGCATCCAGCAGCACGTTGCAAAGCGTCTCGGTTGACTCGAGTGTTTTGTGAAACTCTTCGATCCAGCTGTTTCTGGACGCCTGCCAGCTCATCCGGCGACATCCCTGCATTCCGAAACTCTTCCACCACCTCGAGCACTTTCTTGATTTCGGAGACGGCCTGATCTGCCGCAGCCTGTCCCTGAATGTAAAACGGTCCCGGCATGCGACGTCCTTCGAAACCTACCGTAACCAGGGACGTGGGCAGGATCCGCGTCAGCCGTTCCTGAAGAGATCTGGCGGCCAGGCCCGCGACCATGAAAGCGGGATCCTCCCGCCGCGGCCAGAGATTTCCGAGGACGAATTGCGCCGCCGGAGAGGCAGGCTCATCTTCGAGCGTGATCATTTTCGACGAAGGACTTCGCGGCGGCAGAAAGGTAAAGGGCACGTCATCACCACGAACCCAGACACCCCAGATCCGCGTGGCTTTCTGCTGCACCTGTTCCGGCGGCGCCGAGCCCACGACTACCAGCGTGGATGCGTGGGGCGAGAAGTAACGCCGGTAGAAAACGCGAACATCTCCCATCGAGATGTTTTCCAGCGAGGCTTTCGTCCCTCGAAGCTGCCGCCCGTAGCTGGTCCCGTGAAAGAGAGCCGTTTCAAAGCGGGAACGAATTCGCTGCCGCGGATCTTCGGGCTTTTCCATCTCCTGAATTATCTCGCGCTTCACTCTGGTGAAAGCCTCTTCCGTGAAGAGCGCCTCGCCCACCACCTGGTATAGCAGCAACAGCGAGCGTTCAAACTTGGAACTCTGACCTCGCAGAACAAAACGGACTCCGTCCCAGTCGCAGCGAACCTCGATGCTGACGCCCAGAAGGTTGATGTCATCCTGAAGGTCCTTCGCTGTCCTCTCCTGGCTCGCGGTCATAAACATTCGGGAAACGAGATGAGCCAGTCCTCCTTTCTCGGCGGGATCGTAGATCGAACCGTAGCGCGTCACCAGGCCGATCGTCATCGAATCCCCCAGGTGAGGCGTGGACGCAACTACGACCTGCAAGTCGTTCAGCAAGCGCTTATGGGACACTGCCGGCAACACCGCAGGCTTCTGCCAGGAGGCCGCGGACAGGGCCAGGCGCGCGGAACCCGATTCGGGGGCCAGGAATCCACAAAAAAGCAGCGGCGATACACAGCAAGCGTGTCAAGCTCATGATTCAGCTCACAAGGCCCGAAGGCTCGGGAAGGCTATCACACGGTACTTCAAAACTCAACGGACCCCGATCCCGCGATTGGTCAATCCGGACGGCCTCCGACAGCTCGATGCGCAATCTGACTTCCAGAATCTATCGGGCTGTACCAAAGCAATTCAAGTGCCAGGGTGAGGAGGGCGAGTTCTGCCAGTCCGAAGCGAGGTGTGACGACAGGGACAAGACGAGGGGCCGCCCCCTCCGAGCGCAGTTTGACAAACCCCGAGGCCTTGTCAAAGAATCGGTGCTGAACGCGCCGAAGCAGGTTCGTTCCGAGCTTCTTAACTTCCAAGTGAGGTTGGCGAAATGATCAAAACACTGGTGCTTGATCGTACCTCGAGGACATTCACGACTGACTGCCCCACCGAGAAGATCAGTGATCTTTGCGGCTCTCCAGACAAGATTCTATGGGTGGATGTTGCCAATCCGACCAGCCAGGATTTCGAGGATTTGGCTGCCGAGTTTGGTTTGCATCCACTCTCGATAGAAGATTGCCGGCATCCACATCAGCGGCCAAAGGTCGAAGAGTTTCCGGGATACTATTTCATCGTCCTTTATGAGGCGGAGCTGACCGAGGAAAGAGACCTCGATTTGAGGGAGCTGAATATCTTTCTGGGGGAGAATTATCTGGTTACTGTCCACAGCCGGCCCATTCGCGCGACTCGAGACAGCTGAACGGCTCTGGCGCGAGTGGACGGACCTGGCGGATAGGGGCACCGGGTTACTCTCCTACCTGCTGATTGATGCGATCGTAGATGACTACATGCCGCTGCTCGACAAGCTTTCGGACCGGATGGATGATCTCGAGGATCAGATCTTCGTCGAATTTCGAGCCGAGGCCATCGAGGAGATCTTCCATATCAAGAAGGAATTACTCTTTTTACGCCGTTCCGTGACTCCGTTGCGCGATGTGTTTAACACGCTCCTGCGGCGGGAGCAACCGATCTTCTCGCGTGAGACCCACATCTATTTCCAGGATGTGTTCGATCATCTGATTCGTGTCGCTGACACTATCGATACCCTGCGCGACATGCTGGGTTCGACGATGGACGCCTATCTTTCGATCTCGGGCAATCGCATGAACATGGTCATGAAACGATTGACATCGATCTCGACGATCCTGATGTCGGTCACGCTCATCGCCGGCATCTACGGCATGAACTTCGACGTCATGCCTGAGCTGAGATGGAAATATGCCTACGTCGCGACGCTTGGGGGCATGCTGATAATCGGGCTTTCCATTTATCACTACTTTCGCAAAATCAAATGGCTATGAAGAAGAAAGCAGGACGGAGCCGCAGAGGACGGCGACTGCGTGGCGGCAAGGTGGATGCCGTCGCTCCGGGCGCTTCTCCTGCAGCCGAAGAACAACCGGCTCCGTCCTCCAGGCCGACAGCCCAACCGGTCAAACTCGTCCAGCATAGACGAGGCTCATCTGAAGGGCCGGCTACCGTGGTCTGGGTAATCGTCGGCCTTGTCGTGGCCTTCATCACAATTATTACCTGGCTGATCTCGCTCGGATATGGTCCGGCAACACGGTGACAGTCAAGTTTTTGGCCATGGACGCGAAGTCCCCTCAGTTTAATCCAAACTCCGCCATTTTCTCGTAAAGCAGACGTCTTTGGATCCCGAGAATACGTGCGGCCTCTGCCTTGTTCCCTTTTGCGTCCTGCACCGCGGCACGCAGCAACCGGGCTTCGACCTTGCGGATCACATTCCAATAGCCATCGCGATAGGGAACCAGATCGAGCCAGCTTGGAGTAGCTCCGGCGGTGCGCTGCGGGAACTGAATGCACTCCGACGTGACGATGCCCCCGGGAGCCAGAACGATCGCCCCGGTAATCACGTTTTCGAGTTCGCGAACATTGCCCGGCCAGTCGTGAGCCATGATCCGCTCCAGGGCGTCCTGACGAATTGTGACCGGACGCTCAGAGCGGCTGAGGAACCGCTGGACCAGAAGTGGGATGTCTTCACGGCGCGCGCGCAGCGGAGGAACAGGGAGCGTCACGACGTTCAATCGGTAGTAGAGATCTTCCCGAAAGCGGCCAGTTGCAACCGCCTCGTTCAGATCCTGGGCCGTCGCCGTGATGAGCCGGAAGTCAACGGAGATGGGGGAATTGCTACCAAGCCGCTCGACCGTCCGCTCCTGAGTCGCACGCAGGAGTTTGGCTTGAAGGCTGGGTGACAGTTCAGCGACCTCGTCGAGAAACAACGTGCCCCCGTGTGCCTGTTCGAACCGCCCGACTCTGCGCGACAGGGCGTTCGTGAACGCGCCCTTTTCATGGCCGAACAACTCCGCCTCCAGGAGGTCTTCGGGAATGGCGGCGCAGTTGACCTTGACCAGCGGTCCCTGGGCACGCGCGCTGAACTCGTGGATTGCGTTCGCCACCAGCTCTTTTCCGGTGCCCGATTCTCCGATGATCAGCACCGTGGCGTCGGAATTGGCGACTCGGCCGATCATCTTATAAACTTCCTGCATCGCCAGGCTGTGCCCGACCATCCCAGGAATACTGGGCGCCTGGCCTGGCACTTGCCGGAGGCTGCGGACTTCCTTTTCGAGTTTCCGGTACTCGAGGGCTCGCTGGATCAGCAGAATCAGATGCTCGTCATTGATGGGTTTTGAGACATAGTCGAAAGCACCGTATTGCGTCGCTCGGATCGCGTTACTGCTTGTCGTATTGGCGGTCATGATGATTACGGCGGCGTCGCAATACGCGGCGCGCACCCGCTGCAGGACCGTGAGCCCGTCGACATCAGGCAGGCGAATGTCCAGCAGGATCAAATCGGGTTCTTCCTGGAGCGCGACGCGCAATCCCGCTTCGCCCGTTTCCGCTTTCAGGACCTTGTAGCCTTCGTCGGACAGCAGTAGCGAGAGGGCCTGGCAAGCCGTCTTTTCGTCTTCTACGATCAGCACGCGTGCTTTCATGCTTCCTTTCCCACCGGCAGCTGAACACGGAAGCGGGCCCCTCGGGAACCGTTTCGGGACTCGATTTTCGCGCCCATCTTCTCTAGCAATGCTTTTGTCACCGCCAGCCCGAGACCGGTGCCACCCATTTTCGTGGTATAGAAGGCTTCGAAGATTCTTTCCTGTTGCTCGGGCGTGAGACCGGGCCCGCTGTCTTCGACGTCGATTTCCACATAGCCATCGACGGTCCGCATTGAGACATCCACCTCTCCACTGTTGCCCGAGGCGTCGATCGCGTTGAGAAGCAGGTTCATGAGAGCCTGTTGTAGATGGTCGCCATCCACAAGGGCTTCACACTCAGACGGAGCCGTGACCCGGAAGGTGACCCTGTTATCCTCGGCGTGGGGCTTGACGAGGGCCAGCGTTCGCTCGAGAAGTGGCTTCAACGGTTGCCGGCGTTCCTTCTCCGGCTCGTCGGCGCGGAAAACCAGCATGCTTTTCAGCAAAGAGTCCAGGCGATCGATCTCGTTCGTAATGAGATTGATTGGCTCCTCGGCCGAGGGCTGGCCCTTCAGACGCCTGGCCAGCACCCGGATTGTCAGGCGAATGCTGTTGAGGGGGTTTCGGATTTCGTGGGCGATGCCCGCTACCACTCTCCCCATGACCCGGAGACGATCCTCTCGCCGTAGATCGGCCTCGAGTTTCTGCCGACTCTCCGCCATCGTATTGATTGCCTGAACGATGGTCCGCAGTTCGTGGTCCTGGTCCGGAAGCCGATACTTGGGGTCAGTTCGAAGCTCGCTCCAGTCCTGCCTGAATGACTTCGAATCCTCGCTGAAGGCTGAAGCTCAAGCGCAGCACGGCGCCGATGGCGATCAACGAAACAACCATTGCGGCAACCAGAAGCAGCCGTTTGTTCAGTTCGCTGGAGTCACTGAAATTGAAGATGCGACGCAGACTCCAGGCCGACAGTTCACTGGTCGGACTCGCCAGCACCGCAACCAGCACCAGATCATTTTGATCCTGCACCACGCGGTTGGCAACGTGGCCGGTGCGTCGGCTCTCGGCCAAAGCGGCCAACACCTCTCGATGCTCCACCGGCGGCTGGAGCAGGCTGCTCCCGGGTTCTGTGTAGGGCGGGAAGCTGTGCCCGACAACATCTTCGTTCAGAAGAAATCCCCCCTCGACATCGAGATAAGAGCGCAGCACCTCGTAGGAGATTGGACGCAGTTCGCGGTCAACAAGTTCTTTTGATAGTGGACGGTACTTGCGAACGCTCTCCCAGCTCGCGCCCTGATTGCCCCAGTTCCTTCACCGCATTGGCGAGTGCCTTGTTTGCTTCGCTGATGACCACCGTTCGCAGGTTGCGCGTCAGGTCCACTACCAGTACGCCCGTCAAGAAGACGGCAACCAGTGCGGTGACCAGCAACCAGGTTTGCAGTTTCTGTGCCGCAACGACTCTTGGAAATCGCATTGATTGCATTCACCCCAGCAAAGCAATCGGCCATCCAACATGAATCCAAATTGGATTCCTCAAGATACGACAACCGGACCGAAGTGAGGGCCGAAAACCGTACGACGAGTGTACGCATTTTACACGGATATTGCGACATTCCGTTCGACGGCGATGGTGGTAGGAATGAATCTGTCTGGCATTCCGAGGAGGAAGTTACTCTCGGTCATCCGTTACGAGATTGATCTTCGGAACTGCCATTGAGGAAATCAACGTCCGCCTGATGAAACGATGTGCCGCAACCAAGTCGAGTACCGATGGATTACTGGTTCCGCCCCGATCATCTCGGAACTATGTCTCGATGGCGATTTGGAATATCAGCCCCCCGGAAACTCGGCGTCGGATATCAGATGGTATAGAAGCAAGACGATTATATCTGCAGCTTCGGTATTCGGACCGGATATAGATGTGCTCTGTTGACATGTCTGGAAAATCCGCGGCATTCGGGGCATTGTTTCAGTTGCGGTCACTCGATGAAGTACCCAGAGATTCGCCACTGTCCATCTTTTTCTTTGGTCGGAGTGACCGTCTCAACCGAAGCTTTATTGCCTTCAAACTTCGTATCGTACCGAATTATCACATATTGGGCGTCTGGGTTCCCCGGCACGACTTTCATATAGGAAACGGAGCTTTTCAGGGTACGTGATGCCATTTTACCCAGCGGCAATCTGAATGAATTCAATTTCTTTACCCATTCTTCTCTTGTTACCTGCTTCTTGAGAACCTGCGCGGCTTCATTCCAGCTTTCCACATATTTTTCCGCATCCACCAACGCAAGCCAGGATTGAGCGGCGCGCGCTGCCGCATCCGTCGACTCGTCAGCAGCCGAAACGGGACTCAATCCTTGTAGAGGCGCAAGGATGCAAACGCAACAAACGAACCTGTTCATATGCTTTCTAAGCCGGTGCAGCACCCGATACCAGTCTGAGACAAGCGCGTGGAAACAGGCCTGTCTCTGCATGCGATCCGGCATTTCTTAGGCCTTAGCGAAACGTTCAAACCAACATGTTGTCGTTCAGAAGGGGCCTTTCGTTCGGGGCGAAGTCCCGAACGAACCTTAGCCCCTTCGTCCCGACGCGGCAACCCGCGATACGACACGTCATCACGACCGGATAATGCCTCCGCTCGCGCGATTTCGGCCTAAGTTCAGTCGGGCGGGAATGCAATTGCTTTGCCGATTCGAGAAGCCCTGGTTTTTTGCGTGCATTCTCCTGCGTGCCGTTTCGATTCCGTACACAAGCGTGCGCTTTCCGTACGGTTCCACCCCGCTCCCACCCTGCCGGGTCTAATACATGGAGCGGCCTCTCTAGAGACTCCGCCTCCTGCTCCTGAATTCCGCTCTGAACCGCCCTGACCGTAATCACGCCTTCCAAGACCACCACCTGAAGACGTTTGCGAAGGCGACTGTTTGAGTTCATTTGCCCCACACAATTCCTACAGTTTTACGGGGCGGCGACAGCGAGACTCAGCCTTCCAGGAACAGCTCGTCCGTGTCGTCGTCGAAGCCGAACAGCTCCGCATGACGTCCCCACTGGATCGCGATCTGAAGCTGCTCTTCGGCCTTGTCGCCGAAGTCTGCTCGGAGCCTGTCCAGGAAGTAGTCCTTCGAGACCCGCTGATTGTCATCTTCGCGCAGGGTCTCGAAAATCCAGGAGATGAGCGGCAGACGCAGAACGCGGCCGGCGACAAGCTCCTTGCGGGTGAGAATGCTCGCTTCCGCATAACCCTGCCCGAGCTCGCCGAGGAGGAGATCGCCTTCCTGCACCCGCAGGAAGCCAAGGATCTCTCCGGCCTCGACTACGGGAAGGAGGTCGTCGAGATCCATCGCGAGCTCCGCGCTCAGACGGAACAGGTCGACGCGTCCCCCTTCCGCCGCGACTTTCTCCAGGAGGCCGGCAAGGGCGTTCAGTCGAGCCCGCGGAAGCAAAACCTTCCCCGGCGCCGCCGCGCGCGGCCTGACCTCGATCTTCCCGGTGACGGATGCATAAACTTTGTCGACGATTGCCTGGAAGGCCGTGTCCTTTCGGCCGCGCGGATGGCGTAGGTCGACCGGCAGCTCCGCGACAACCCGACCCGGGTTCTTGTCCATCACGACGATCCGGTCCGCCATCAACACTGCCTCCTCGATGTTATGCGTGACCATGAGAATTGCACGAGTGGGGATCGATCTTGCAAGCCAGAGCTCCATCAGCTCACCGCGCAGCGCCTCGGCCGCAAGCACGTCCAGGGCCGAGAACGGTTCGTCCAGGCAGAGCAACTCCGGCTCGACCGCCATCGCCCGCGCGAAGCCGACCTTCTGGCGCATCCCGCCGGAAAGCTCGCGCGGGTAAGCCGATTCGAATCCGTCCAGCCCGACGATGTCGACCAACTCAAGTGCGCGCTGGCGTCGCTGCTGGCGCCCGACCCCGCGGGCCTTGAGCGCGAGCTCGACGTTCTCGAGCACGCTCAGCCAGGGATACAGAGCAAACGTCTGGAATACGATTGCCGCATGGGGATTGACGCCGCGGATCGGAGTGCCGCCATAAAGCACGCTTCCCGTACTCGACGGAATCAGTCCGGCAATCATCCTCAGGAGAGTGGATTTCCCGCAGCCCGAGGGTCCCAGCAGGCAAACGAACTCGCCGGCCCGAACCGTCAGGCTTACGTCGGCTACGGCGACGAAGGGATTCGGGCCGTGACCGTACGTCTTACCGACGTGCTCAAGACACAGGAGGCTCGCATTGCCTTCATTCCGTACTGCCGTAGTCATAGTGTCATTCCATCCGGTACCGCTCTTCGGCGAGGCGGTAAAGCCGTCGCCACAATCTGCGGTTGATCAGCACGACCGTCATGACCAATGTGAGGGTCGCGCCCAGGAGCAAGGGATAGTTCGCGTCGCCGGTCGCACTCGCGATCAGCGCGCCCGCGCCGAGGGTGGTATGGATCCGCCGGCGAATTGCACGTGCTCGGCGACGATGCTCGCGTTCCAGGCTCCGCCGCTAGCCGTGATCGAGCCGGTGATCAGGTAAGGGAAGAGTGCCGGCAGCAGCAGGGTTCGCCAGCGCTGCCAGCGAGAAAGCCGCAGCAGGTCCGTGGTATCGCGCAGGTCCTGAGGAATGGCCGCAGCCCCTGCTATCACGTTGAAGAGCAGGTACCACTGGGTGCCCATGAGCATGAGCAGGATCGATACAGTGTTGAGCCCGCCCGGCGCGCGGAGCAAGACCAGGAGCAGGACCGTGAAAATAGCTGTCGCCGGGATCGACGCGATAACCTGCACGAGGGGCTGCAAGATCTCTGCAAGTCTGCGATTGGTGCCAATCGCAACTCCCGCCGGAACCGTCCAGAGCAGCGTCACCAGCAACGCGACCAAGACCCGTGCGAACGTCGCCAGCGTCCCGAGCCCGATCTGTCTCCAGCCGGCGAGGGGAAGATCCGCGAGCAAATGGGCGGCTCTGTAGGCGCCATAGAGGGCGGCCGCCCCGAGAAGGACAGCCAGTACCATCAGCGGCTTACTGGGCCGCTCGGATGTACTCTCCTCAACCTGGTTGGCGCCGACGCCCAGCCGTCGCCCAAGGAACCCATCGAGCCGATCGTTCCAGGGTTCCCAGATCCGCGATTGTAACCGGTCAATCAGCCAGGAGCGTGAGATGAGGTCGAAGAACCAGGACCCGGGTGGCTCTGCGGCCTGGACCGTTTCAAGCTTGAACCGGTCCGACCAGACCAGCAGCGGGCGCCAGACGAGCTGGTCGAGCAGCACGATCACGGTGATGAGGGCAACCAGACCCATCAGGATGGCCCGGGTATCGCCACGGTTGGCCGCCACCTGCAAGTATGAGCCGAGTCCTGGGAGCCGGAAATCCCGAGCGCCTACGTGGAAAATCTCGGCGGCCATGAGGAAAAACCAGCCGCCGGCCCAGCTCATCATGCTGTTCCAGATCAGGCCGAGGGCCGCAAAGGGAAGCTCGAGCGCCTTGAACCGAAGCCAGCCGCCAAGGCGGAAGATCGAAGCGGCCTCACGTAACTCCAGCGGTTCCGTGGTGAGAGACTGGTAGAAACTGAACGTGAGGTTCCAGGCCTGCGACGTGAAGATCAGGACGACGGCCGCCAGCTCGACAGCGAGCCGTTGCGGCAGCAGCGCGCTCAAGCTAAGGACTACGACGGGTAGGAATGAAAGAATAGGAATGCTCTGTAGCACGTCCAGCAATGGCAATAGCACCTTTTCCGCTCTGCGACTCCGGGCAGCCACGTAGCCGTAGCCCAGGCTGAAGGTGAGCGAGAGCGCATAGGCCGCAAGCATCCGCGCGACCGACAGCAGCGAGTACCAGGGAAGGGCGCCGAGCTCGAGCGACAGGTCGGGACCGACCACGACCGACGGGGCGTGGAAGGCGAGGCGCGTCCCCGCGTACAGGACGGCGGCCAGGCTAAGCAAGATGAAGCCGTCACCGAGCGTGAGAGGCTGGGTTCTAAGGATCGGCGGGCTGTACCGGAACGAGAGCATGGACTTTCTTCAGGCAGCAGGGAACGGGCAAGCTCGTGCGGTCGGATTTGCACTTTTGTGGCTGATGATACTGCCCGATGAGTGGAAAGCAATCAGCTCTCCAGAGAGGCAAATTCCGGGTTCAGCGAACTCTGGCAATCAGAAGTGGGCCAGTGTCCGAAAACCGCGCGTTCTGCGTACGAAAATGACTCAGGTTTTTGCCAGACGACGAGGCTTCGACTTAATCCAGAGTGAATTTCCGCTTGGCCCCCTTTTTGCTGGATGCCCGATCATGAAACACTTGAGAATGAACAAACACCCGGAGCTGTCGGCGCTGATCTGGTTCTTCTCGATGGCGCTCGGCCTTGCACAATCTCAAGCCCTCCAGACAGAGGGGTCTGAAGCCCTGACAATCGAGCAGGCGGTCGCCGAGGCGGTCCAAAAGAATCTGGACCTGATCGCCGAGCGGTATAACCTCCCGATAGCCGATGCGCGCATCGTTACCGCTAAACTGCGGCCCAATCCGGTTCTGAGCCTCTGGGGGAACTACCTCGACATCCTCGGCACAGGATTCAACGCAGCCACCAACGCCGCCGGCCCTAGTGAGTTTGGAACTCGCGTTGACTTCGTTCTGGAAAGAGGTGGAAAGCGCCAGGAGCGCATTGCAGTTGCCGAGGACAGCAAGGCCGTCTCACAGCTTCAGCTTCTCAATTCCACCCGGACGCTGATCCTTGACGTTCAAAGTGCCTTCGTCGACGTATTGCAGGCCAAGGCGGATCTGGCCCTTGCGCGGGAGAACCTTGGAGCCTTTGAGGAGATCGTGAGAGTCAATACCAGCCGCTTCACGAGCGGCGACGTCGCGGAAGTGGAATTGATTCGCTCGCAGGTCGCTCAACTGCAGTTTGAGAATACCGTCCGTCAAGCCGAACTCCGGCTCCAGACTGCACGCGCTCGGCTGCAAGGGCTGGTAGGGCGGCGGCGCGGCGACCGGCTCGTGGACGCAATCGGGGAGATGCGAAGAGACGAGACGCCTCTCTTGCGGGAGGCCTTGCGCGAGCGGGCGTTCGCGCAGCGGCCCGACCTGTCGGCTCAGCGGCGGGACTCGGCCAGGTCACAGGCCGAGTTGCGGCTTCAACTGGCCCAAGGGAAGATCGACTACACCGTGGGAGCCGCTGCGAGTCGCCAATGGGTCAATGGTCTGGATGCCGGTAATGCGATGAGCTTCTCCTTCTCGATGCCGTTGCCGCTCTACAACAAAAACCAGGGCGAGATCGCCCGCGCCCGACAAGAGCTGATGCAGGTAGAAGCGAGGATCCGCGCCCTCGAAACGACGATCGAGAACGAGGTGGATATCGCCTATCTCAAGTACCAGAATGCGAGGACGAGCCTCGGCCGCATCGAAGAATCCCTCCTCGCAAAAGCGAAGGACGTGCGCCAAGTCACGGAATACGCGTATCGGCGGGGAGAGGCGACCTTTCTCGAATTACTGGATGCACAGCGAGCCTACAACGAGACCGTGCAGGCACACAACGAAGCGCAGGCTGAGTTTGCGCGGAGTCTCTACAACATCGATTCGACGACCGGCGTGAATGTCAGCGATCAGAGGCGGCCATGAGACTGGCGCTTACGATCGCACTTCTTGTGGTTCTGTGTTTGACGGGGTGTAGCTGGCAGTCGGCACCCGAGTCGAAGACCTCTGCCAGCGCTTCGGCGATGCCACGCCGGTCCGGTAACGTCATCGAGTTTCCCCCTGATTCTCCGCAGCTAACCCGCATTCGCGTCGACGTGGTGCAGGCCGCCGAAGTGCCTGTCGACGAACTGGTCGCTCCGGGCAAGATTGAGATGAATCCCAACCGGGTCTCCCGCATCATCCTCCCGGCGACCGGGAGGGTTCGGGAGGTGTTGGTAGGGCTGGGCGATGCAGTGCGTCAAAGACAGCCGGTCCTCACGATCGAGAGCCCCGAACTCTCGGCGCTAACCTCCAGCCTTCGGCAGTCAGAAGCCAACATCGCGCAAGCCAGGGCGACCCTGGCGAAGGCAGAGGCGGACCTGGCGCGTGCCAATGACTTGTTAGCGAATCGAGCCATTGCACAGAAAGAGGTCCTGGCTGCAGAAACGGTTGTCGCCCAGGCCAAAGCGAGCCTGGAGCAGGGCCTCGCAAGCCGGGATGAGACTCTACGCCGTCTACGCCTTCTCGGTCTGGAGCCCGGGAGCATGGACCAGCACATCGTAGTGCGCGCGCCCTTGCCCGGCAAGGTGGTGGAGATCGCCGTCGCGCCTGGAGAGTATCGAAACGATGCCAGCGCTCCGCTGATGACAGTTGCCGATCTCAGCACCGTCTGGGTCGCTGCCGACATCCCGGAAAATGCGATCCGCCTGATCCGCTCGGGCGAGCCGGTCGAGATCGCGCTGCCCGCCTTCCCGGGCCGGACGTTCCGCGGCCGCGTCAAGCGCATCAGCGACGTGGTAGACGCGCAGACGCGGACGATCAAGGTGCGAGCCGAGTTGAGCAATCCGGAAGGCCAGTTCCGCCCCGAGATGTTCGCCCAAATCCGCCTCGATCAAGGGACTCGTAAGCTTCCTATCCTGCCCAAGGCAGCCGTGCTGCAGCAGGAAGGTCGAAACATGGTCTACGTCGAACGAGCGCGGGGGCAGTTCCAGGAAGTGCCTGTGACGATTGGCTGGCAAGGAGCCGATCGCGTCGGTATTGCAAGCGGGATCAGTCCGGGCGACCGAGTCGTCGTGGACGGCGCCATGTTGCTCAAGGGGGCAGCGCTCTGATCGCCGCCAGCCGCAGACAGGAATGCCGCATTGAGTAGAACCCTACGCTCATGATTGCGCGACTTCTCCGCTTTGCGATAAGACAGCGTTTCATCACACTCTTGATGGCAGGAGCCTTGATCTTCCTGGGCATCTGGTCCTTCCGCCACTTGAAGATCGAGGCGTATCCAGACATCTCCGACACTGGAGTAGTGGTGATCACGCTCTTCCCCGGCCATGCCGCCGAAGAAGTCGAGCAACAGGTTGCGATTCCGATCGAGCGCGCCTTGAATAATGTGCCCAACGTCATCGCCCGCCGGTCCCGCATCATCTTCGGGCTTGCGGTGGTGGAGCTGACGTTCGCCGACGGAACCGATGATTATTTCGCACGGCAGTTGGTCCTGGAAAGACTTCGGGATGCCGAGCTTCCCGAAGGTGTGACACCAACCCTCGGGCCGCTCTCGAGCGGTATCAGCGAGTTTTATCGCTACAAGCTCGAAGGGCAAGGCTACGATACCATGGAGCTGAGGGAAATCCAGGACTGGGTGGTGGTGCCCCGGCTGTTGCAGGTGGCTGGAGTTGCAGACGTCGTTTCCTTTGGCGGGCTGGTCAAGCAATATCAGATCGAGATCGACCCCTACAAACTGGAAAAATACAGGCTTTCAGTTGCCCGAATCGCGGATGCGGTGAACGCCAACAATCGCAACGCGGGGGGCTCGCTGCTGGACAACCGTCAGCAGGCGCTCGTGGTCCGCGGTGTGGGCCTGATCCAGTCGGCCGACGATCTGGGGAACATTCCAGTGGAGTCCTCCGGAATTGTGCCAATTTTCATTCGCGATATCGGGCGCGTGACGATCGGTGCTGCGCCTCAAACCGGTATTTTCGGGGTCAACGAGACCTCGGGCGGGGCCGAGGGAATCGTGCTGATGCGACGGTGGGAAAATCCGAGCCAGGTACTCTCGCGCATTAAAGAGGCCGTCGCCGATCTCAACCAGACGCGGCTGCCCAGCGGCGTGCAGATTGTGGCAATTCACGACCGCACGGACCTGGTGAACAACACGCTCCACACCGTGGGACGTACTCTGACCGAAGCGCTCGTGATCGTGGTGACGCTCCTGTTTTTTGCCTTCGGTAGCGCCAAGGCGGCGGTGCTCACCGCACTGACCATTCCGCTTTCGCTCCTGTTCGCGTTTACCTGTGTGTACTTCCAGGGAATTCCGGCGAATCTTTTGAGCATCGGGGCTCTGGATTTCGGCATCATCGTGGACGGGACGCTGGTCATGGTAGAGCACATTGTCCGGAGGCTGTCCGAGCGCGAGAAGAGCCATCCTTCGCCGGCAGGACCATTCGAAACTATTCGCGATGCCGCATTGGAAGTCGAACGGCCCATCTTTTTCTCGCTGCTGATCATCATCTCGGCTTACATTCCACTCTTCACGCTTGAGCGTGTCGAGCGGCGGCTGTTTACCCCCATGGCGTTCACGGTCTGTTATGCGTTAATCGGGTCGATGCTGTTGACGTTGACGCTCATCCCCGCGGTAGCCACATACTTGTTCCGCCACGGCGCAAAGCACTGGGAAAACCCTCTGCTAGCCTGGGTCTTCAAACGTTATGAAGAGGTGATTCGATGGACCATCACGCGGGCAAAGTTCGTTGTGCTTGCAGGGCTCGCGATCGTGGCGGGAGCCCTCTCGATCGCATCGCTGGTCGGTACGGAATTCCTGCCTCAGCTCGACGAGGGCGTGATTTGGATTCGCGCCAACCTGGCGCCCGGCATATCGCTTGCGAAATCGGCCGAGACCGCCGAGGCAATGCGCTCCATCATCAGGCAGTCTTCGGAAGTGAAAATGGTCATGTCCCAATCCGGGCGCAACGATTCGGGAACGGACCCTTTCGGACCGAATCGAAACGAGTTGCTGATCGAGATGCATCCGTACAATACCTGGCCGCCGGGGAAGCGCAAGGCCGATTTAGTGGAGGAACTGGCGCGGAGGCTCCGCTCCGAAATTCCTGGCAGCACCTTCAACTTTACGCAGCCTATCATTGATACTTCCACCGAGATCGCAACCGGTTCGTCGGCCGATCTGGCCGTGATTATCAGTGGCCAGGACCTGAGCGAGCTGCGCCGGCTGGCGACGCAGACGCTCGAGATCGTGCGGCAGATACGTGGTGCCGCGGACGTTTCCATTGAACAGGAGGCCGACCAGCCACAGCTTCGCATCCGCATCAAGCGGCAGGAAGCCGCGCGTTACGGAATCAAAATGACCGACATCGAAGACATCATCGAGCTTGCGATCGGCGGGCGGACCATCGGTACGGTTTTTGAAGGAGAGAGACGCTTCGATATCACGGCACGGTATATCCCTGAGGCGAGGTCGGACGCCCCTGCCATCGGCAACCTCCTGGTCCCTGCCGCCGGCGGGAGTCGCATCCCTCTTTCTCAGCTCGCCGAGATAGAGGTTCGAAATGGAGCGACAATCATCGCGCGCCGAGAAAACAAACGGTCGATGACGGTCCGAACGAACATTCGTGGTCGCGATCAAGCCGGTTTTGTCGAGGAAGCCCAGACGAGGTTCGCCAGTGAAGTAACCTTGCCGGCGGGCTATCAAGTGGTGTGGGGCGGACAGTTTGAAAACCTGGAACGAGCGCGCAAACGGCTGAGTGCGATCATTCCGATTACGGTTGCGATCATCTTCGGACTTCTTTTCACCGCCTTCGGCTCTTTGCGCGATGCCAGCCTGGTTCTGCTCAATGTCCCGTTCTCGCTGGTCGGAGGCATTATTGCGCTGTACTTGCGAGGCATTAACTTTAGCGTCTCTGCAGCCGTCGGATTCGTCACCCTGTTCGGTGTCGCCGTCATGAGCGGACTGCTTTACATCTCAGAAATTACCCGGCGGCGCGTGGAACTGGGGTCGTCGCTGGAACAGGCGGTCGTCGAAGGGGCCAGGTCGCAGGTGCGACCCGCAATCCTTCTGATCCTGGTGGCATTGTTGGGAATGATTCCAGCGGCTACAGCCACGGGCATCGGATCGGATGTGCAACGGCCTCTCGCAACCGTGATCGTGGGTGGGTTGGTATCCACTCTGCTGCTGACCCTGTTAGTTCTGCCCAGCTTGTACTATGTCGCAGCGCGCCGCGAAACCAAGGTCCGTTGAAATTCAGTACGCATCCGGCGAGTGAGCTGCTGTCGATTTCCCTCGATGAAACGGACCATCGTGATGGAGGTTGAAGGGCAGCAAGGAGGTTAGCGCGATGATCGGATCCAGGTGCAAGTCGCTCCTGGTCTTCGTCGAAGACACCGATACTTGGGAAGGACAACCGCTGTATGAGGCCATCGTTCGCCTCCTTCACCGGAATCACGTTGCCGGCGCCACGGTCTGGAGCGGAGTCATGGGATACGGCGCGCATGGGCGGATTCATCGCAGGGGCCTGTTTGGCGTGGCCGACGAAAAGCCGATCATGATTATGGCCATCGATGCGGAGGAGAAAATCCGCGCCGTGCTGCCTGAGCTTCTTTCGATGGTGAACGAAGGGGCGGTGGCGCTGCAGGACGCAGAAGTCTTTGTTCGTGGAGAAGACACTCCCTCGCAAGTGCCGTGAAGTCCAGGGGGTATCTTTCCCGATGTCCGTTTTTCGTCCATCAAGTGTACGGATAACGGACCGAACTCGCCCGCTCAACCTGGGAGGTTGATACCCACCAATATCAATTGCGTTTCAAAGACGAAATGGCCGGCAGGCTGGGGCCGATGGGTTTCGGCATACTTCTTGCTGCGGATCGAGTGATTGAAAAGGGTGAACAGGCCTGTAGAGTTGCTTTGATATTGGCTTTTTCCTAAGATTAGTTCGTCATGAACTCGCTCGTGTTCTTCCTCGTTATTCTGGGGCGCTTCCTGGGTCCCGTGAACATTCAAGCAGTTCAGTTGCCCGGCCCCGATGGACTGACGCCAACCGAACGAAGCAAGTTAGAAAAAGAGGAAAAGGTCGACAGCAGGATTCGGGTTTATGAAACTGCGTCTGCGCGATTTCATAAGTCCGTGCGCAGCGCGGTTCAGAAGCAAGAGTTTGAGATTATTGAAGAGGACCTCAATTCCTGGATGAAGGTCTTGTCGGCCTCCCTGGAAGACATTGAGGCGAACGTGAACCGCAAGAAAATGTCGAGACCCCTCATCCGTTTCGAAATCCACCTGCGCAAGGCGTTCTTGGATCTGCAGGACCTCAAGCACAAAGCTCCTCCGGAAGAGCAGGAAAAAATCGAAACCTGGCTGGGGCGGGCCGACGGCATTCGCAATAGTTTTTTGAATATCCTCTTTAAACGTTAGGCGGTTCCGGCTCCGGGCCTGGTGGTCAGAGCTCAAGAATAACCTTCAGCCAGTTCGAAGACGCCCGCCACCTCGGGGTTCAAACCGCTTGGGGTTGTTTCCTTCGACTGCTATACTCCTCGATTCGATGTTGCTTATCGTCGATAAAATTCCCGGGATATCAGAATGGCAAAGGTGAAGAGACTCGCGCTGCCCGCCGCCTTACTTCTCGCCGCTGCATTCCTGAGGGGACAGGCGCCGGGAACGAAGGCGCGCGATCCTAATGCGCCCGTGTTAAAGGTATCGTCGCCCCAAGAACTGGCACTACAGGGGAAGATCCGTCAAGCGGTCAACCTGGCTCGAAAGTCTCCCACGGGTGTTGCGGATACGCTCAAGAGCCTCCTGGAGAAAGCGGACCAGCACATTACAGATTTGGAGCCTGCAGAAGCAGGATCCACACTGGATGTCGCTGAAAAGTTCCTCAACGAGTACACCAGGGTCGAAAAGCGGAAACCGGTTCCCAGGGAGGCCTTGAAAGGCCGTCAGCTAAGACTTCAGGCAATCCTGCTCAGCAATCAGAAACAGTTCGACAAGTCGGAGCCCCTTCTGCAAGAAGCCCTGGCCCTGAGCAAGCAAGCCGGAGATGTGTCTCTCGAAGCCGGCATCCACAACAACCTGGGCTATCTTTTTCTTTCCACCGGGAAGGGAGAAGAGTCGGTCAAAGAATTCACGACCGCGCGCGAGATGGTGGAGAGCCTCAAGGATGATGTGCGCGCCAGCTCCTACAATTTCAATCTGGGTCTGGCCCAGTTCCAGCAGAAGAAGTTCGAGCCCGCCCTCGAGGCGTTCAGGCGCTCCGCCCAACAAAGCCATGCCATCTCCCAGACCAATCTCGAGGCGCGCGCCGTCTTCTGGCAGGGGAGGGCCCTGAGCGCAATAAACGTCGTCAGCCCGGAGCCGATCAAATTGTTCAGCAACGCTCAGAAAATGTTCCAGGGCCTGGGAGACCATCGCAATGAGGGTCGGAGTTTCATGGCGATGGCGGACCATACGGCATACACGATGGACTTCAACCGCGCGGCAACTTTTGCCGAACAGGCGGTTCAAGTTTATCGCAAAGCGGGCGACAACGACGGGCTTCGGGAGTCTTACGGGTTTCTCGTGGAGGTCTACGGGAGAGCCGGCAAGAAAGATAAGGTTGAGGAATACAAGAAGAAGCTGCAGGAGCTCACGGCAACAAAGAACTGAGCCAATCGTAAGAAGCAGAATTACCACGGCAACTCGCAGACGCAAGCAAGAACAAAGATTCGATGAGTCAATCCTTCTTCACGGATAACTTCGGTATTACCCAGAGGAATCTCGAAACCCTGCTGTCAACCGGCCTCGCGACCGGGGGCGACTATGCGGATCTGTACTTCGAATCCCGCACTAACGATGTCCTGACTTTTGAGGAGAACATTCTCAAGAATGCCTCCAAGAGCATTTCTCAGGGGGTCGGAATCCGCGTCATAGCAGGAGATAAGACCGGGTACGCCTATTCTGACGGCTTCGAGATGGACGACATGATGAGGGCGGCTCGCACGGCGGCGGCCATTGCGCTCGGTTCGCGCGCGGGCTCGGACCCGCCTGCCCCGGTATCGGCCGCAGCGACACACGATCTCTATCGCGTGGCCCAGCCGTTGGTGGACATTGAGCTGACCAGGAAGCTCGATCTGCTGCAAGACGCGAACACGACCGCCCGAAGCTACGACCCCAGGATCGTCGAAGTGCGGATCGTTCTTGCCAATGAAAAGAAACAGGTCATGATCTATGGCTCGACCGGTGACGTGGTCTGTGATGTCAGGCCCTTGACGGTCTTGCAAATTTCCTGCATCGCGCATGAAAAGGGCGAGCGTCAGATCGGAACAACAGGTGGTGGAGGTCGCGCCGGGTTGGAATTCTTTGAGTCGCGCTCCCCGTCGTTCTTTGCGCGCGAGGCGGCTCGCCAGGCCATCGTTCTGCTCGGGGCCAGGCGAGGCGCCCGCCGGTCCAATGCCGGTTGTTCTGGGCCCGGGGTGGCCGGGCATTCTTCTTCATGAAGCGGTGGGACATGGTCTGGAAGCAGACTTTAACCGGAAAGGACTCTCGGCATTCGCGGGACGGATCGGCCAGAAGGTCGCGTCCGAGCTGTGCACCGTCGTGGATGATGGAACAATCCAGGGCCGAAGGGGCTCTCTTAATGTCGATGATGAAGGACATCTGACCGGACGGACGGTCCTGATCGAGAACGGTATTCTTCGAGGATACATGCAGGATGCGTTGAGCGCTCGTGTTACCAGGTCTACCATCACGGGAAACGGCCGACGCGAGAGTTATGCTTCCATGCCGATGCCGCGGATGACCAACACCTTCATGCTCCCCGGATCCAGCACCGGCCAGGAAATCATCCGGTCGGTAAAAAAAGGTCTATATGCAGTCAATTTCGCGGGCGGCCAGGTTGATATTACCAACGGCAGGTTCGTCTTTTCGGCGTCCGAGGCTTACCTGATCGAAGATGGGAAGGTCACGGCGCCGGTCAAGGGAGCCACACTGATCGGCAACGGTCCTGACGTACTTACCAGGGTTTCAATGGTGGGAAATGATCTCTCGCTCGACCAGGGCATCGGCACCTGTATGAAGGATGGGCAGAGTATTCCCGTCGGTGTCGGCCTGCCCACGGTCAAGGTGGATGAGATGACCGTGGGAGGAACCAAGAAACAGTAGAAAGTGCGCTGAGTGCTGAGTGGAAGTGCCCGACTCAGCACTTTTTACTCAGCACTGATTTCTATGCGACAGCAACTTGCACGAGAAACCATCAACCTCGCCATGCGCGCCGGAGCCACCGCTGCCGAAGTCATGGTCCGTGAAGGGGCCGAGTTCTCAACGTCGGTAAGGATGGGTTCGGTTGAGAAGCTTTTCGAGGCCAACTTTCGCCAGCTGGGAGTTCGCGTATTCCACGGCAACCAGACCGCAGTCTCGGCAACCTCGGACTTCTCTTCTTCGGCTCTTCGCAGCCTGATACAGGACGCGCTTTCCATGGCCCGTGCCGCAGGCCAGGATGCGGACGCAGGCCTTCCTTCAAAGGAGCTGTACCATCGAAATGGCAGCTCGCGTCTCGCGCTCTGCTTTCCCGAAGCGCAACAACTCCCGCCGGATGAAAAAATCTCGCGCGCCAGGCGCTGCGAAGACGCATCTCTGCGTTTCGATCCCAGAATCAACAATTCCGAAGGAGCCAGTTTCTCGGATTCCGTCACAAAGATCACGTATGCGAACTCGATTGGTATTTGCGATTCCTACTCCAGAAGCCTGGCAACGCTGCTCGCCTGTCCGCTGGCAGAACTTGATGGCAACAAGCAGCGCGACTATTGGCTTTCCACGGGTCTCGATGCATCGAAGCTGCAGTCTCCCGAAGACGTCGGGGAGGAAGCCGCGCGGCGGACCTTACGGCGGCTTGGTGCCCGCAAGGTTCCTACCTGCGAGGCGCCTGTACTCTTCGACCCCCGTGCCGCGGCAAGCCTGCTCTCCCATGTCGCCGACGCCGTGAGTGGAACCGCCCTTCTCCGCAAAGCTTCCTTTCTGCTGGACAGGCTGGAAGCCCGAGTCGCGTCGCCCGAAGTGACAATCATCGATGACGCTCTGCTACCCGGCGGGCTGGGGTCCCGCCCCTTCGATTCGGAAGGAATTCCCTCGCGCGCCACGCCCGTTATCGAAGAAGGTATTTTGAGAAACTACCTTCTCGATTCATACGCGGCGCGCAGGCTGGGACGGCAGTCGACCGGAAATTCGACGCGCCAGGTCTCCGGCGCGCCGGCAGCCGGGCCTTCGAACTTCTACCTCAAGCCAGGAAAAGTTTCGCCCGAGGACATGATCGCCTCGATGAAGAGCGGTCTCCTCGTCACCGAACTGATCGGATTCGGTGTAAACATCGTGAGCGGCAATTACAGCCAGGGCGCCGCAGGCATCTGGATTGAAAACGGCAGACTTGCGTACCCCGTGGAAGAAATTACCATTGCGGGGAATCTTAAGGATATGTTGTTAGGCATCGAGGCCGTAGGGAACGATCTTCAGATTCTGTCTGAAACCTTCGCCCCCTCGCTCAAGATAAGGAAAATGGTCGTCAGTGGCAATTGATCCCATGATCGAGTTCAGCTCCGAATCGAGGCCGTCGCGCTCCTACGTTCCCTTGTATACCATCGCCATCTTGGCCCTGGGAATCGGCGGGCTCTTCCTCTACATTCAGCACCAGAAGAGATCCAAAGCGATCGAAGGCCAGCTCGGGCCCGTCCCTGGAATGCTGCGCGCCGGCGACCCCGGGTTCGAGTACTATAAGAAATACATCCGCCTTTCCGACGTCAAGGCGACGCTGGGGATCAACTTCGCCAAGAGCCGGATTGCCATAATCTCAGGCATCATCAACAACGAAGGAGACCGGAAACTCGAGGCGCTCGAAATGCACCTGGCGCTCTTTGATGTTTACCAGAAATTGTCCGCCGAGCGGACCAGAACACCATTGCGCCCTGGAGTAGGGCTGAATCGTCCCATGGAACCCCTTGAAAAGCGTGACTTCACCGTCTGGATCGAACCGATAGAGCAGCTGTGGAATCCCAAGGAGCTGGTCGTCGAAATCACGGGACTGAAATACCAGTAGGCGGCAGGCAGTAAGCAGATATGGGACCCACGGCTCGATCCTTTCGGCACTGTTCGATTGCCTGCCCGGCCCGGCTGACCGCTTACGGCTTGCTTCTTACTGCCTACTGCTTTCTCGCATCCTGCGCGCGGCAGGAGCCCAGTTTCCAGGAGCGCGAACGCAACCGGATTTTTGCCGAGATCCTGAAACGCGAGGATCAACGCTCCTTCGGACCCGATGACTTCCTGAAAAACCATCTGGAAGGATCGCCCTATCCGGAAGTTCGCCAATGGTGCGCGATCGCGCTGGGAAGGATAGGAGACCCGAGAGCCCTGCCCTGGCTCTACGCTGCTTTCCGGTCCAATTACAAAGATGTCAGAGCGGCTGCCGCCTTCGCGGTGGGTGAGATCGAAGATCGCGAGATGCTGAAGGAGCAATTTCGCCAGCCGGACGGCCGCGCCGTGCCGCAGCTTGCCGGCTTGCTGGAAGATCCGGCGGTTCAAGTGCGCATGCGGGCCGTCGAGGCGATAGGGAAAGCAGCGCCCGCTGCGTATGCGGGAGAGATTGCCGGGCGGATGCAGAAATTCTTCTATGATGGCTCACCCCATGAGCAAGCTTACCTGGCGCTGGCTATCACCGCGTTAATGCCGGCTGCAGAACCCGGTCGCCGTTCCTCTGCTCGAGAGATTCGCGACCGAGACCGACCCGGAAATCCAGTGGCGCGCAGCCAACGCCCTGTTTCGGATGCGCGCCCGGGGCGCGCGCGCGACGTTCTTGCGGCTGCTCGAAAGTCCAAGTCCTGATGTAAGAGCTCATGCGGCCCGCGGTCTCGGGATCTGTGAGGACCCCGATCTTGCCCGCCGGCTTCACCCCTTGCTCCCGCCGTTTGAACCGTGACAAGGAATCGCCTCCCGCTCTCGGTCCGGGTCTGCGCCGTGCAGGCGTTAGGCAATCTCAAGAACCCGGAGTCGGTTCGTCCGATCGAGGCGGCGCTTCTGGCCGCTCCCATTACTGAAGCTAACCCTGATCAAGTAAATTTCGCGGTTCAGGCCGCCGCGGCGCTGGGATCGATAGGGTCTCCGGCAGCCGAACCCGCCCTCGTCTCCTTGTTGAAGGTCAGAGGACCGGTGGCTAACAGCGCTGTAGTCGCACTGGCCAGACTGCTCAGAGAATCATCCGATCGTGATCGGTTCTACGAATTCGCACAGCCAGGCAGGTTCTCGACTCCGGCCGAGATTCGGTCGTGGGCGCAGGCCCTTGGGGAACTCAAAGGTCCGCGGGCGATCGAGCACCTGAAGCAAATCCTGATCGGCGCGGCGGACCAGGAGGCCGCGTCCTCTTACGCGCTGGCGGTTCCATCAGTCCTTGAAGCACTGGCCAGGGCGGAAGCCCCCGACCTGTCAGAAATCCTGCCCGCCTATCTCTCGTCGCGCGATGGCGTCGTGCTTCGAGCGGCAGTGGCTGCCTACAAACCCAGGCCAGGAACGGGTCGTAATTGGGAACCCTTGATCCAGGCCTATGGTTTGATGGCGCCAGGGACCGATCTGGAGGCGAAGATCGCAGTCCTCAATGCGCTGGAACCCTGGATGCGCGAGCCGGAAGTCGAGGCTGCGTGCCGCCTGGCCTTGAAGGACCGACAGCGAAACGTCCGGCTGGCGGCTGCCCGCTTGCTCTCCCGGTCAGGCGCTACCGACATCCCTCAGGATCCCGGACCGTCCGAGACACTGAAGACAACTGCTTCTTACGAGATCGTCGCCGCCTCGCGACGGGATAGCATGGTCGCGGTGCTCGAAACTACCCGAGGCCGCATCGAGATAGAATTGTATCCGCACGAGGCGCCGATCACGGTTGACAACTTCGCCTCGCTGGCAAGAAGAAGTTTTTACCACGGCCTGAGCTTTATGCGCGTGGTTCCTTACTTCGTCATTCAGGGAGGAGATCCGCGAAACGATATGGAAGGCGGCCCGGGCTACACCATCCGCTGCGAGATTAATATGCTTCCGTACGAGCGAGGCAGCGTGGGTATGGCCCTATCCGGAAAAGACACGGGCGGGAGCCAGTTCTTCATCACGTTATCGCCTCAGCCTCACCTGGAGGGCGGCTATACCTGCTTCGGGCGGGTGATCAGCGGAATGCCGGTGGTCGAACGCATGACCGCCGGCGACCGCATCATCAAGGCCTGGATCGAGAACGACGCTCCTATCCTGGACTTTCGCCACTTCTGATTGAGAGAATTCCATGAACCTTCCTGATACAGGTAAGACGATACGCCTTGCGCGAATTCTTGACCCCGAAAGAGGGCGAGCGGCCGTGGTTGCCTTTGATCACGGGCTGCACCTCGGCGTCATTCCAGGGACTCTGAAACCCTTGAGTGTTCTGGCCGATCTCGCCCAAGCGGGAGCCGACGCCTTTCTGGTAGGGCCCGGAATCGCTCGAGAGTGCTCGAGCGTATTCGCAGGACGAGGCGCACCCGGCTTGATTCTGAGACTGGACTGGACCAACCGCTGGCGGGCTCCCGACGCGCTGGGAAGCGACGAGGGACGCGGGCGGCTGATTGCTTCGGTCGAAGATGCGGCCCGGTTAGGCGCGGATGCCGTGCTGGTCTATATGTTCATCGGTTACGATGATCCTGATGCCGAGGCCCGCCAGGTTGAAGACGTAGCTCGTGTCGCCCGAGCCTGCGAGGCGATGGGAATCGGTTGCATTATCGAACCGATGGCTCGGGGAGCGCGCGTCGGAGACAATCCGTACCGGGCGGACTTCATTGCGCTGGGCGCGCGCATGGCATGTGAAATTGGAGCCGACGTGCTCAAAACCGACTACAGTGGAGATGCGGAGTCATTCAGCCAGGTCGTCCAGGCGTCTTTCCGTCCAGTCCTGATCGCCGGCGGCCCCAAGACCACGACGCTGCGGCAGACGCTGGAAATGGTAAAGGGAGCGTTATCGGCCGGCGCGAGAGGGATGTTTATCGGGCGCAATGTCTTCCAATCCCCCGATCCGCGCCGGATGATGCGTGTGCTGCGGGGCCTCATTCACGAAAACCTCGATCTGGATGGAGCGCTCGAACAGTTGGGGCCCGGAGCCGGCGCCTGACCTCGTCGTGTCACTCGTCGGTTCCTTTCTTGGCGTGGTACGGTCAAAATTCTTAGTGTTCTTCGATGTCTTAGACGTCTCAGTGGCATCTTTGATCCTCAGTGGACCTTTTGAACTTTGTTGCGCATGTAGTCCATGAGGATGTACTGGCCGAGCGACCGGGGCGTTGTGAAGTAGGCTTTTCCGCGGCAGATCTCCGTGACCTTGCGCACAAAAGCGACCAGGTCGTAGTCGCGGGCGAGCATGAAAGTATTGATGAGGATGTTGGAGCGCCGGCACTGGCTTACTTCCTTGAAGGTCAACCCCACCACGTAGGGATCCAGACCAAAGGCGTTCCGGTAGATGGACCCGTCCTCCTCGGTCACCGCCGAAGGCTTGCCATCCGTGATCATGACAATCTGCCGCATATCTTTGTTCTCCCGGGCAAGGATGCGCTGCGCCAGGCGCAGCCCCTCCCGGGTGTTGGTGTAAAACGGCCCCACTTGAACACGGGCCAGGCGGCTCAACGGAATCTCTTCGGCCGAATCGTGAAACAGAACCACGTGGAGCGTATCCCCCGGATACTGAGTCCGAATCAGGTGCGCCAGCGCGAGGGCCACTTTTTTTGCCGGGGTAAAGCGGTCCTCGCCGTACAGAATCATGCTGTGGCTGCAGTCGAGCATCAGGACCGTCGCGCAGGAAGACTGGTACTCGCACTGGTGAACCTGGAGGTCGGAGTACTCCAGATTGATCGGCATTTGCAGCCCCTCGCGCTGGATTGAATTGAGAATAGTCCCGCTGGCGTCCAGATTCAGGGTGTCGCCGAATTCGTAGAGCTTTGTCATGCCGCTGGTTTCAACCCCGGTGGCCATGTCGCGTGTGTCGTGCCGCCCGAAGTTGGATTTTCCCAGAGATCCCAGCAGATTCTTGAGCGTTTTGTAGCCCAGGAAATCGAGCGCCTTATCGGTGAGCTCGAAACGCACTCGCCCCTGATCGGAGCCACGTCCGCCTTTCCCGGTCGTAGGTTTCTTTTGCCTCTGTACCCGGATGTATCCCTCCTGGGTGAGCCGGTTTATCAGGTACTGGATCAGGCGCGAAATGTCGGAATTCTCGAATTCCTCGCCATTGTCCATATTCTTCATCTCAGACAGCATCTCATCCGGGAGCATGCCATTTCGCAGGAGAGCATTGAGAATGGCGTCGTGCAACGCCTGCAAGTCTCGATCTGAATTCCGGAAGTCATCGAAGTACGGGTTATTGAAACCGGACTGAAGGAGAAAATCGGACAGCTTGTTCAACAATTCCTCGATGCTGAGAGAGTCCCAGTCTTCGCCGGTGTACTTGGAATAGTTGATCGATTTCATTTTGCTTCTTAGCGTTTCTTCGTGTCTTTGCGTCCTGGCGTGTATTTCGTCTCGCTGGCGATCGTCTGAATCAGTTCCATTTTTTCCGGCTTTCACCGAGATCGTCGAAATAAGTCTCCCGCTGTTTCTTTTCTATCGCCTGAAAGACGCGCTCTTCATTCCGGTTGATCTTCTTCTGCGCATACAAGCCTTCCAGGACGAACTCGGCCGCGGCAACGCGCTGCTCGGGAGAGTGCTTCCCCGCCCTCAGGACCGCATCGGCTTTCTCCAGCAGCCCCTGGATTCCGCGAAATTGTTCCATACAGTCGCTGGTCGAGGCTTCGGTCGGAATACGCAGGTTTCCCCCAAGGTCGAACCAGTCCACTATGCGCCGGCAATCTTCGCCCTCACAGTATCTTTGAAAGACTTCTCCCACAGCCACGCGGATGAGGTCGCGCGCGACGTTGTCCGCCCCCCGCAGCTCGCCTTCGTACTCCAGCTCGAATTTGCCGGTGAGGGACGGGATGGCGGCGTAGATGTCGCCGATTCTCGGAACAATCGTCTTCTCCCGCTGCAGCAACGCGCGTCGTTCGGCGTTGGACATGGTATTTTCGAGACAAGTGATCGCCAGGCGCTGGCTGACCCCGCTGCGCTTGTCGACGCGCGCATCCTTGCGCGCCGCAAATGCGACCGCTTCAACGACCTCGGCCACAAAGACGGGAATGTTAGTCGGCACATCGCTACCGCGGCCCAGCCAGGCCTCCTGCCGGGTAATAGCCATGCCATCCTCGAGCGTGGCGGGATAGTGCGTGCGAATCTCGGAGCCGATCCGGTCCTTGAGCGGCGTGATAATCTTTCCTCGCGCGGTGTAATCCTCAGGGTTCGCCGAAAAAACCATCATGATGTCCAGCGGCAGTCTGACCGGGTACCCTTTGATCTGAACGTCCCCTTCCTGCAGGATATTGAACAGTCCCACCTGGATCTTGCCCGCCATATCGGGAAGCTCATTGATGGCGAAGATCCCTCGATTTGCCCTCGGGAGCAAGCCGTAGTGAATGGTCAGCTCATCGGAGAGGTCAAGGCCCGCCTTGGCCGCCCGGATCGGGTCGACGTCTCCAATAATGTCGGCAATGGTCACGTCAGGAGTGGCCAGCTTCTCCACGTACCGTTCGTCCCGGTGCAGGAAACGGATGGGCAGCTCGTCACCCGCGAGATTCAAACGCATTCGGCACTCACGGCAGATAGGCGCATACGGAGTATCGTGGATCTCGCAGCCGGCAACCGCAGGAATCCACTGGTCCAGGAATCTCACCAGGGAGCGAAGAATGCGGCTCTTCGCCTGACCCCGAAGCCCGAGCAGAATCATGTTGTGTTTGCTGAGAATACCGTTGATTAACTGCGGAAGAACCGTCTCGTCATACCCTACGATACCGGGAAAAAGGGCTTCCTTTTTTCGCAGCGCCTCCTGCAGGTTTCTTCGCATTTCATCCTTGACGCTGCGGGCGCCGGAATGAATGGCGTGGTAAGGGCTATTCCGGAGCTCTCCAAGAGTTTTGGGCGAGGGTTGATCCATGACGTAAACACTAGCCCAAACCGCGAAGCGAGTCAAATCAGCCGCCAAGAGCATTATCTGTCTTGCTCTCGTGGAATGAGAATTCCACGGCAGGGATGGAAACGATCCGCCACAAAACGCTGAATTCCTTTCCTGAAGTCAAACAGATTCGAATAGAATCACTCTCCGACTACTAAAATACGACGCATCCAGACACAGTGATCCGTTGGGGACGAGATGAGGGAACCCGGATCCGACCACTGAATTACTGGAGATGCGCCTGGGAAATCCCGTATGTCGGTCGGTGTAATCTACTTCTTGAGTTTCGCGATCGGGCTCGGCTACGCCATATTCGTCGGTCTCTCGGGAGATCTCTTTGGAGGTGACGCCGGAGATGCTTCCATGGAGGCCGGGACGGATCTACCGATGAGCCCTCTGAGCCCAACGATCATCTCCACCTTCCTCACCGGATTTGGCGGAGGGGGACTCCTGGCCAATTCCTACTTCCAGCTTTCCCTGGCGAAAGGAATCGCCGTGGCGCTGCTGACCGGCGCTCTTCTCAGCGGCGGCACCTTCGTTATGTTGACCTTGCTCTTCCGAAGCACGCAGGCCGGCAGTGAGTTTACCTTTCAGGACATGGTGGGGCGAGTGGTTCAGGTTGTGACGCCCATCCCTGAAAACGGAACCGGGGAGATCGCGCTTATCGCCAAGGGAACCCGGGTCAACTCGGCTGCACGCTCAATCGATGGGAAAGCGGTTCCCAGAAATACAGCCGTGACGATCGTTCAGGTCGTCGGCAACGTCTTCTACGTGCGAGCCGCACAGTAGAGAGTGGAGTGCATATGTTCAGCGACTTGACCATTGTATTGGTGTTTGTGGGCCTGGCCCTCGCCTTCATCCTCGCGATTTATGCGGTCGCACGGCGCTATAAGAAGGTGGGACCGAATCAGGTCATGGTTATTTCCGGCAGAAAGTACAAGATCAAGACTCCCGACGGCCGCGTCGATGAGGTGGGATTCAGGATCCGTCGTGGCGGTGGCGCCTTCATCATGCCGTTATTGGAAAAAGTTGACCTGTTGAGCCTTGAAATCATGACCCTGGATGTCACTACCCCGGAGGTTTATACCAAACCGGGTGTACCGATCATCGTGGACGGTGTGGCTCAGGTGAAGGTCGGCGGCGACGAGCACTCCATTCGGACGTCGTCGGAACAGTTCCTGGGGAAAACGCCGGATCAGATCAAGGACATCGCCCTGCAGACGGTCGAGGGTCATCTTCGAGCCATAATCGGCACTATGTCGGTCGAAGATATTTACAAGAATCGAGACCAGTTTGCCGCCTCGGTCCAGGAAGTTGCAGTCTCAGACCTTGCCAATATGGGACTTACGATTGTTTCATTCACCATGAAAGACATCAGGGACAATCACGGCTACCTCGAGGCGCTGGGAAAACCACGGACGGCAGAGGTCAAACGCGACGCGATCATCGCCCAGGCAGAGGCCGATCGAGACGCTTCCATCAAATCGGCCCAGGCCCGTCAGGCCGGGGAAATCGCCAAGTTTCAAGCCGACACCCAGATTGCCGAAGCCCAGAGGAACTTCCTGCTGCAGAAGGCGTCCTACGACGCCCTCACAAACGAAGCCAAGGCCCATGCGGACCTTGCCTACGATTTGCAGCGCTACAAAACCAATCAAGCTCTGAAGCGTGAAGAGGTGCAGGTCTCGGTAGTGGAAAAGGAACAGCAGATTGTGGTGCAGGAAAAGGAGATCCTGCGCCGCGAAAAAGAGCTGGAGGCCACAGTAAAGCGTCAGGCTGACGCGGAGCGCTACAAAGTTCAAACCGAGGCCGACGCCACCCGCTACAGGTTCGAAGCCGAAGCCCACGGCCAGGCCGAAGCTCAGAAAGCGAAAGGCCTGGCGCAGGCCGATGTGGTCAAGGCAACCGGCACGGCGGAAGCGGAAATCATCGCGGCCAAGGGGAGCGCTGAGGCAGACGCGATGGCAAGAAAAGCCGCCTCATGGAAGGAATACAACCAGGCCGCCGTGACCCAGCTCATTCTGCAGGCTCTGCCGGAAATTGCCAAGGCTATCGCCGAGCCGCTGAGCAAGACCGACAAGATTACCATCGTCAACACTGGAGGCGATGGCGCCGGGGCCAGCAAGATAACCAAGGACGTGGCCACCATCATGGCCCAGCTTCCACCGCTGGTCGAAAGCCTGGCGGGAGTGGACATCAAGAAACTCGTGGAAGTAGTCCCCCATCTGAAATCCGGGAAACCGGACTGACGATTTCGGATTTCGGATTGCGGATTATTCCGTTCAGAGTCGGCTAACGACATTCTCAATCTGCAATCCGCAATCTGCAATCCGCAATCGAATCATGCCGCGCGTACTCCTGATCTTCGTTGATGGTGTGGGGATCGGCCTGCGAGACCCGGGCGTCAACCCTCTCGCCCGCTTTAAACCCGCAATATTTGCGCAGTTTGCCACGGATCCCCCTGCGAAGATCCATGGCTCGGGTTTTGTGACCCCAACCGACGCTACTCTCGGAGTCGCCGGGCTGCCGCAGAGCGCCACCGGCCAGACAACCATCCTCACCGGCGTTAACGCCTCAAAGTTCCTGGGCAGCCACCTGAGCGGTTTTCCAAATACAGCGCTCAAGCAATTGCTGGCTCGCGAGTCGGTTTTCGTGAAGCTTCGAGATCTCGGCCGCAGCGCGACTTTCGCCAACAGTTATACCCCTGGCTTCTTCAACCGCAAGCAAAGACCAGTTTCGGTGACCACCGCAGCTTGCCTCTCAGCGGGAGTGCCTCTGCGGACCCTCGAGGATCTTGCGAGCGGAGACGCCGTGTACCAGGATTTTACGCATCGTTACTTGCGGCAAATCGGCTTTGACTTGCCGCTGCGCACTCCGGAGCAATCAGGCGCAAACCTGGCCCGGATTGCCTCCCGCTACAGCTTCACGCTGTACGAATATTTCATTACCGATCTGGTGGGACATGCCTGCGACATGGCTCTGGCAGTCGAGGTGCTCGAGAATCTGGAAAGATTCATCTGCTCGGTCCTGGAAGAAATCGACCCGGCCGAGCAGCTAGTCCTTCTCACCAGCGATCACGGTAACATCGAAGATCTCTCCCGCAAGACCCACACCCTCAACCGAGTCCCTACGCTTACCTGGGGACATCGCGCCGGGGAGGCGTCCGAGCGGATCTCCAGCATCGAAGCCATCACGCCCTTTATCCTCTCTGTTCTGACTTGAACCGTTAGGTGCGAGCTTACGAGAATTTTGTTCACGCTGGAAGCCAGAAGTCAGTAGTCAGGAGCAAGAATATATCGTCCGAGGTCCCAAGGACCGGCACTCCGACTGTGTCGCACCTCCGGCGCTCGTGTTTGAGAGACCCGATTTCCCCGGCCCTACGGCCGGGGCTACGCATTGTCGGCCCAACGGGCCGAGCTTGCGGGTCTCTTGACCGCAATCGAGTGCTGTATACTGTGCGGCCATGGCCCGGAGCCTGAACCGCAAAATCGTCGCCAGCTGGTGCCTCTACGATTTTGCCAATTCATTCTACGTGGTGCTCCCGGCAGTCATCTGGCAAACCTACTATCAGGGCGTCATCGTCGGAAACGAGCACGGCCTCGGGGATCTATGGTGGGGACGGGTGATCTCCATCTCCATGTTGTCAGTAGCGATAAGCTCGCCTTTCATGGGTGCCGTTGCCGACCACGCGGGCATTCGCAAACGCCTTCTCATCCTGTATACGCTGGTCTCGGCGGGCGCCGTCTGCCTGTTCACCACCGTGGAACCAGGGATGGTTGTCTGGGGATTCGTGGTTTCGGTGATCTCCTATGTCGGGTTCGAAGGAGCCCTGGTTTTTTACAATGCCTACCTGCCGGAGATCGCTCCACGGCAGTTTCAGGGACGGCTTTCCGGGTGGGGGTTCGCCGTCGGTTATGCGGGCTCACTCCTGGCCTTGGTGCTCGCCCTCCCTTTCATTCAGTGGAAGTTCCTGAATGGGGCATTTATCGCAATCGCGGCCGCCTACGTGATCTTCTCGCTCCCCGCTTTCCTCTGGCTTCCCTCCGATCTGGCTCCGAAGTTGGTCCTGATGAAAGCGGCCATGGCCGGGGCGAGAGAGACCTGGCAGACTTTTCGCGACATTTTGAAGCTGCGCGAGACGCGACGTTTCCTGTTGGCGTACCTCTTCTTCGAGGATGGTGTCAACACCGTGATCTTCTTTGCCGCGGGCTTTGCCGTCCAGACGCTGCGGTTCACCGCCACGGAAGCGCTCGGCCTTTTCACGCTGGTACAGGCCTCGGCGCTCGCCGGCGCATTCCTGTGGGCTAAACCGACCGACACCCTCGGCCCGAAGCGGGTGGTGATGACGATGCTTGTGCAATGGTCGATAGCGGTCACGTTCGCCTACATGGCTCACAGCAAAACCGCCTTCTTTCTCATCGCCATACTGGCCGGAAGCGGCCTGGGCGCCATCCAGGCGGCTTCTCGCGCGTTCATGTCAAGCTTGATTCCGAAAGGCAGGGAGGGAGATTTCTTCGGCTTCTATTCGCTTTGCGGTAAATCGGCGGCTGTCATGGGACCTCTGCTATTCGGCCACGTCTCCGAGGCCACCGGAGGAAACCAGCGCGTCGCCATTCTGTCGGTGATGGTTTTTTTTGTCATCGGCGGCGTGTTGCTAAGCCGGGTGAAGGCAGGTGGACCCACGGCGGAATTGACGATTTACGATTGACGATTGACGATTTATCAATCTCGACGGGAGCGCCAGGTTGAGATAGGTTTTCGCGTCGCTGTTTCCAAAAATCGTCAATCGTAAATCGTCAATCGTAAATCGAAATGTTTGATCAGGGCCAGGATCGTTTCTCAGTTCATCTTCTCCGCGGCTCGCTATTCCTCGCCATGCGTATTCTTTTTCGCATTGAGCACCATGGAATGGAAAACATCCCGGAGCGCGGACCACTCATCATCACGCCTAACCACGTCACTTACTTCGATCCCTTCTGGGTCAGCGTCCGGATTTATCGTGCGGTTCGCTTCATGGCCTGGGATAAGATTTTCGGATTTCCGATCGCGGGCGCCATATTCCGCTGGCTCGGCGCTTTTCCGGTTAACCTGGAGGCTCCCGAGTTTGGCGCGTACAAGAAAGCGCTGACGATCTTGCAGAAGCAAGAAGCGCTGATGATATTCCCCGAAGGCGGTCGGTCGCCTGATGGCAACCTGATGCCTTTCAAGGAAGGGGCCGCCCGGCTGGCTCTGAAAACGGGCGCTCCCATCCTCCCGGTCCTGGTCGAAGGAGGCGGGCAAGTCTGGAGCGCGGAGATGCGCGTCCCGCGCCCGCGCAAGGTCGTTGTGAACTACCTGCGCCTGATATCCACTCCGTCGATCCGGGCCGGGAACAAGGACGAATTTGAAAAGGCCGCGGCCTCGCTGACCAGGCAAATTCACGACACACTCGAAGCCGCCCTCCGGCAGAAGCCTCCCCTGCGAGCCGTCGGAGTGCGGTAGCGTGCTTCAGTCTCGAGCGCTCAAGGCGCGCAGTCTCTGCTGAACCCGCTCAAATTCAGAGGTATCGACTACGGAGCGGTCTTTCACGGGAAGGTAGCGCAGTTCATTCGTCGAAGCCGCAATCCGAGCTCGGGTATCCGGCAAAGCCCGAACAAAACCTGGAGCCGGCCGTTCTTTTGCAAGTTCGAGAAACCTTTCGAGGAAGACAATGTAGGCACCCGCGTCATAGCCTGAATTCCACAGGTACTGCATCCCGAGTTGATCGGCTTCGTTTTCAGCTTCACGCTTCATGGTCGTTAGCTCCATTTCCGACCCTGGACCTGTGGCATCGCGTTCCGTCGGCCCCGGCCAGTGGCCCGGAATGAGATGGGCGGGAAGGGCGGTGACCCGCAACACTCGCGCCTTAGCGAGCACCTGCGCCGCGTGCCGCGCCGCCACGTGGGAAATCCCGTGGGCCATCGCGCCGGCCAGCTCCGCTTCGTTTTCAGCGGCCAGGACGAGCCCGCTGGTCACGTAAAGATAGCCGCCCGGAAGGGCACAAGCATCGACTTCTTTGCTGTCAAGGACCTTGATCCGAAACGGAACCCTGGCATCAGAATGCTGCACCAGATTTTGACCAAGCCTGTCGATATACCCGGAGATCAGAGGCTCCTCGATCAGCCGGATGGTGTTTTCGAGCTGGGCTGCAGCCTGTTTGCCGAGCGCAATTTCCTTTTCCAGCGACATTGATTCCGGAAGAAGGCTTCCCGCCAGTCCCGAAAGCGTCCGCCTTCCGATGTTCTCCACATCGGCGTGCCTCCTGTCGGCTTGACCAGGTATCGACAAACCCAGTACCAGCAGCGTGAGGATCTCGATCATCTTCTCCGCCAATGAGTTCATCGATGTTCCCCCAAAAACGTGGAGGCTATAGGTTGCGTGATATGGGTTTAGATATTTCCCGGCAGCAAAAGGTTCGGGACGATTACGATTTCTGTCTTAACCAAAGAAACGGGCAGATGCCGCGCACTTTCTCGAACTCCACTTCAAGACCACAGCAAGGCATGATTCCCGGCGTGCCTCGCCAGCAGGCCTCATGGTCGAGATCGACGCAGTCCATGTCGAAGCTTTCGCAGATCTGTTCGATTTTTCTCTCGTCCCGCGCGCCGCGCTCGTTGAAAATCTCGAGGAGAGTGTGCATTCTTCTCTTTTATCACAACAAAACGGATTTAGGATCTAGGATCGTGCACAAACAATCGCGAAGAGCAAAGTTACCTATGGGCCGGCGGCCGCAATGTTGTTAAAGGATACGATCAAGCACATTCATTTCATCGGGATTTGCGGAACCGGCATGGCCACCCTGGCGGCGATGCTGAAGGAACGGGGGCACCAGGTCTCGGGATCCGACGAAGGGATTTATCCTCCCATGAGCGACTTTCTCGCGCAAAAACAGATTCCCGTGGCCCGGGGCTTCGATCTCGCTCACCTGAAACCGGAACCGGACCTGGTGATCGTCGGAAACGCTCTTTCCCGGAGGAATCCGGAGATCGAGTACGTTCTCAATTTCAAGATCCCGTATGCTTCCCTTCCCGAAGCCATCCGGGAGTTCTTTCTCCGCGACAAGACTTCCGTCGTGGTCGCAGGTACTCATGGCAAAACTACCACGACCTCGATGATCGCCTGGGCTCTTCATTCAGCCGGACGCCGACCCAATTTCCTCATTGGTGGAATCGCTCAGAATTTTCAGTCGAGTTACGGCCTCGAGGGTGGAAAACCGTTTGTAATCGAAGGCGACGAATACGATTCTGCCTTCTTCGACAAAGCGCCGAAGTTTCTTCACTATCTTCCCGATCTGGCCGTGGTGGCCAACGTGGAGTTTGATCACGCCGATATCTACCCGGACCTGGATTCGATCCGCCTCCAGTTTTCCCGCCTGGTAAACCTGATCCCGGAACGCGGGTATCTGGCCGTGGGCGCCGACAGTCCGCTCGCGCTCGAAGTCTGCGGCAACGCCTATTGCATAAAAGAGACCTTCGGCTTGAATCCTGAGAGTGACTGGAGCGCCCGGAACTGGCAACTCGAGAATAGCCGTCTCAGTTTCGACGTGATGTACCAGAAAAAACTTTTGCGCCGGATGAATCTGGGAATGATCGGAGCCTTCAACATCCGGAATGCCCTGGCGGCAACGGCTATCCTCTATCAGCTGGGGCTGGCGGAAGACGAAATCCGTGAGGCGTTAGAATCGTTTCAAGGAGTTCGTCGCCGGCTGGAATTTCGGGCCGAGGTGGGGAACATTCGGATCTACGAAGATTTCGCTCACCATCCTACTGCAGTCCGGGAAACGTTGGAGGCGATGCGACACAGCTTCAATCCGGAGCGTTTGTGGGCAATCTACGAACCCCGCTCGGCAACCAGCCGGCGCAAGCTCTTTCAGCGGGAGATTACCGAAGCTCTCAGCCTGGCCGATTGCGTCGCGATCCCGGGACTTTTCAAAGCGGAGAAAATAGCGGCTGCGGAGCGCCTGGATCCGCAGCAGGTCATCGACGACCTGCGCCGGCTCGGCCGGCTTGCCTGGCATCTGGAAAACGTCGAGGGTATAATAGAAACCGTTTGCCGCGAAGCGCGCAGCGGTGACTGCATTGTCATAATGTCCAACGGAGGCTTTGGTGGCATCTACCAAAGACTCCCGGATGCCCTCGGGAAGCGCGACCAGCCAGGGTGCTAAACCTATGCGAGCCTCAATTCTATTGATTCTTACGGGTCTCACCCTATCGGGGTTGTGGTCTCAGGAAAAGCCTCAAGTGCCGCCGGAGAAACAAGTGCCGGCGGAGAAAAAGGGACAGGAGGGCTTCAAGATCGGCGTGGAGGTGAACCTGGTCACCGTTCCGGT
Organism: uncultured Acidobacteriota bacterium; assembly: GCA_963827655.1. Lineage (GTDB taxonomy): Bacteria > Acidobacteriota > UBA6911 > UBA6911 > UBA6911 > CAWHCF01. The sequence continues at coordinate 87,801 of CAWHCF010000049.1, read as the reverse complement.
CACGGTGCGAAATCCGGGTGGGGGATTCATAAAGGCATTGCCTCAGAGCTCGTTCCGCGTTCTTGAAGACGGCCAGGAGCAAGAAATCCTTGCGTTTTCGCAGGAGGGCGTTCCCACGCGGATCGCGCTCGTCCTGGACATCAGCGGCAGCGTGCGCCTGGAGTGGGGTTCGATCAAGTACGCCACCAAGAAGTTCATTGAGAACCTGAAGCCGGAGGACCAGTTCTCGCTGGTGACTTTCAACGAGGAAACCCGGCTCAAGATGGACTGGGGAAGCAAGGCGGACCGCCTCGATCCTGTGCTCACATCCGTCTACTGCAAGGGGGGGACGAACCTCTGGGACGCCATCTGGGTTGTGTCTAACGACGTCTTCAAGAACATACGCGAGAAAAAAGCCATGATCCTGATGAGCGACGGTCTAGACACCAACAGCACGGTTTCATACAACGAGATGCTCGATTCCGCCATTCGTTCCGAAGCCATGATCTACATCGTCAGCAAGACCGAAGCCGTGCGCAACTCGCTGATGTTCGAAATGGCGAAAGAGCGGATCTACAACATTCCGCACGAGGCCTTCGTTCAGGCCGATCTTGCCCTGCGAAAGATCGCCTTCGAAACCGGAGGGCGCGTGCTTTACCCCAATAACTTTGGTCAGTTAGACAACGTTTACGCCGAAGTAAGCGAGGAACTACGCAATCAGTACACGATCGCCTACATCTCCAATAATACGATCAAGGATGGCAGCTACCGTCGAATCCAGGTGCAGGTGAACCATCCTACCGCCGTGGTTGCGGCGCGCCCCGGCTATTTCGCCCCGAACGAACTTCCCTCCGCCCAAAAGCGCCAGTAACGATTGCGGATTGCGGATTGCGGATTTAAATCCGAACTTGAAAGCCTTGCAGTCTCAATTGAGTTCAATCCGCAATCCGCAATCCGCAATCGCATGCAATCCGCAATCGGAATTGATCACTGGCCGATTCCTACATACTCGACGCCGGCCTCGCGCACCCGCTCCGGCAGATAGACATTGCGCAGATCAATCAGAAGGGGCCGCTTCATCAGCTTCTTGAGCCGGGCCAGGTCGAGGTTACGGTACTGGTTCCATTCGGTAACAATCACCAGCGCGTCGGCGCCGCGGGCTACCGCGTCTACATCAGTGAGGACGCTGATGCCTGGAAGCTCTTTCTTTGCCGCAAGCCCTGAGACCGGGTCGCAGGCGCGAACCTGGGCTCCCCCGCGCTTCAGCGCCCGGGCGATCAGGATGGCCGGCGACTCCCGGATATCGTCGGTGTTCGGTTTGAAGCTAAGGCCCAGCAAGCCGATCGTCTTGCCGCGCAGGCCTCCAGCCGCTTTGCGAATCTTATCCACCATCAAGCGAGGCTGTCTCTGGTTTATCTTAACCACGGCATCCAGGACCCCGAAGTAATATCCGGCGTCGTCCGCAATCCGGCAGAGCGCTCGCGTGTCCTTCGGAAAGCATGAGCCGCCGAATCCCGGCCCCGGGTTGAGGAATTTCGGGCTGATGCGGCCGTCCATTCCGAGAGCGGTGGCTATGGTCGCCACATTGGAGCCGACCCGATCACAGAGATTGGCGATCTCGTTAATGAAGGTGATCTTGGTGGCAAGAAAGGCATTGGTTGCGTATTTGATCAACTCCGCCGTTCGAACATCGGTAATCACGAAGCGAGTCTTGCCGCCGAGATAGAGCGGGCTATACAGATCTCTGACGATTGCGATCGCTTGCTCGCTGTCGGCGCCTATGACGATCCGGTCCGGATGGAGAAAATCATCCACGGCGCTTCCCTCTCTCAGAAACTCCGGATTGGAAGCTATGTCGAACATAGGGGTGCCGCTTCGCGGCAGATTGCCTGAGGCCGCGGCGGCGGCGTTCACCACCCGGCCACGCTGTTTCTTAGCCTGATTGCGCTTTCGCAGTTCCTTCTCCATCGTGGCGCGGATCCGATCCCCGGTTCCGACCGGTACGGTGCTCTTGGTGACGATGACCTTGTAGCCGTTTAGATTGCGCGCAATCGCTCGCGACACATCGTCTACGTACGAGAGGTCCGCTCCACCCGTCGGCAGCGCCGGCGTGCCGACCGCAATGAAGATAACCAGAGAATTCTGGATCGCTTCATCAACCTCGGTCGTGAAGCGCAGGAATCCGGTGCCCATGTTGCGACGTACGATCTCTTCCAGACCAGGCTCGAAGATAGGCATCTTTCCCTTGGCAAGATCTTCAATCTTCTTTCTGTCCTTATCGACCCCGGTGACCTTCAGACCAAACTCGGCAAAGCAGGCTCCTGTGACGAGACCGGCGTACCCTGTACCAATCACTGAGATGTTCATGCAGGCTCTCCGATTGACTGTTCCTTACCATCACGCCTTCGCCTTTCCCGGCGTCCTCGCATCGGGGGTGAACGGTCCTCATTTAGAGACGCGAGACCGCGAAAAAACGAAAGCCCTCAGAAAAAACTCTTGACTCTCACTTCGCTCAGTCTTACCTTCGCTGCGTTCCCTCAGACTACCTCGAACTCACATCGTCTCGAGCCAGATTCCGGCACCTGCGCCCGTGGGCTCCGCTCCGGGACGGCATTGTCGCCCGCCCGTAGCCCTTTTCTGATCCACGGCTCGACAATCCTATTTTCGATTGGAGGGCTGAGGTGTGTCGAAAATCGCAAGTCCTTCTCTCCCTCGATGCTCAACTCAATTCCAGGAGGTGCCGCTTTCCACGCGCTCATCGCTTGCGGAGTTAAGCGAGTGGCCGGCCGAAGAGCTCGCTCGCATCCGCATGGTACTTCGTAAACTGACCGCTCTACGAATCGACAACCCGGAGGATGCCGAAGATCTGGTCCAGGAAACGCTCCTGACTATGACCGAGAAGTGCCCCGAAATCGAACTGGAGAAGGGACTGCTGGTCTGGGGCATGGGCATTCTCCGCAAGAAGGTCGGAAACTACTATCGCCGGGAACAGCGCTACTCTGCCTTGCGGCGTGAATTCCTGAGCGATGTCATGTTATACCTCACTCGGTCTCCGCCCGCGGCAGAATCGACCATGCACTTCAGGGAACTGCGAGCTCTGGTCGACGCTATTCTCGAAAAATTTCCGACTCGCGAGCGAGCCGTTATGGAACTCCTGGTTTCCGGGCTCCCGATCAATGAGATTGCGGGAGCGTTGCATCCGGAGCGCTATCAGAATATCGTGAACCGGGTCCACCGCGGCCGCAAGAGACTGCACAAAGAGCTCGCGAAATACGGATATGGCTCCCGCGGCGCAAGAAAGGGAGAGAAGCAAGGCAAGCAGAAACCCAACGTAGGCCTTCGAAGTTCCCAGTGTTATCGTTCAGTAAGGCCTTGTTTGGGGCAAAGATCCTTAGTGTTTCTTCGTGTCTTTGAGTCTTAGTGGTATTTGTTCCGCAGCCCTAACCACAACGACGCGAAGACACGAGACACGTGCTTACGGCGTGAACTACATGCTTCTTAACGCCTCGATGATGGGCTGCCTGGCGGCGGTTCGCGCGGGCAGAAATCCCCCGATAACACCCAGGAATCCAGACAGAGCCAGCGCAGTGGCGATCAGGGGAAAAGTGATTCTGAAGTTGTAGGTGACCTCGCTGAAAGTGCTGAAGTTGGCCGACCCGGTAGTAATCCCGTTGATAGGCAGGGCCAGGAGACACCCCACGGCGCCGCCTACCAGGGCCAGCAGCACCGCCTCAATCAGGAAAGAGAGGAGGATGCTGGCGCGTGAGAAGCCGATGGCGCGCATGGTTCCAATCTCCCGCGTACGGTTCGAAACCGCCGCGTACATTGTGTTCATGGCTGCAAAGCACGCTCCGATCCCCATGAAGATCGTCATGAGAGTCGCCAGCGTCTTGATACCGATTGCCGCGATCGTTTGTTTGTCGTAGTACTCGCGCTCCGAGAATGCTTCCACCGAAAGCCGTCGATCGCCGTCGATCTGCGAGATCAGTTCTTTCTGGGCCTTCGGGTCACGACTGCGCAGGAGCAACGAGGAATAGCCCTCGCGCCCGAACTCGTTAACCAACTCGTCCACGTCCGCCCACATCTCGCTATCAAAAGCGGTGCGCGAGGCGTCGAAATGGCCCACGACCGTCCACATTCCCTTGCCAAACTTCATCTGGTTTCCCACGTCGGTGTTTTGAAACCGGCCCGCGATATTCAGGGAAACAATCATCTCGCGCAAGCCGGGTCGAAAGAGGCGGCCTTTGACCATGCGCAGCTGCGGGCGCAGCTCGAAGCCCTCAGGGCCAACGCCGCGTACGATCACGTTTGCGCCCAGCTGCTCGCCGCGCCGCGGAATATTCAGGAGCACGATGACCTCGGGAGAGAGCTGCGGTTGACCATTTGCCCCCGTATCGATTCCAGGAAGATACCGGATGATCTGGTACTCGGATTTCCTGACTGTACTGTTGGTCTCGACCTGGGCGCTCTTTCGGATGACCAGAACATTGCGCGGATCGCCCGAGGAAGTGAACGTCTTATCCATTCCGGTAGCCAGCGCCATCAGGGCCATGAAGACGGCCACGACCAGCGAAATGCTGAAGACGGTCATAGCGGTCGACACTTTCCGCACGAAGAGATTTCGAATGTTGTACTTCAGTGGTATCGCCATCTCAATTTACGATTGACGATTGACGATTGACGATCTGGAGTCGAAGGACGTTTTTCAATCGTCAATCGTCAATCGTCAATCGTAAATCGTATCACCCGACGCGCCGCAGGCCATCGGAGACCGTTAATCGCACCACATGAACAGCGGGTAGCCCGCCGCTGATGATGCCCACTCCCAGAGCGACACCAAAACCAAGCGCCAGTGTCAAAGGCTCGACTTGGAATTGCTGCAGAAATCCCTGGCTCAGGCGCGTCATGTCGATGGCGCGAAACAGGACTATGGCCCCGAAACAGCCAACAATGCCGCCCATCAGCGAGATTAAGAGCGATTCGCTCAAAAGGATGCCGATCAGGGACTCGTTCTGGAATCCGAGCGACTTCATGATGGCAATTTCGTGCGAACGTTCGCGGATGCTCATCGCCATGGCATTTCCAACCACGAGCAGTATCATGAAAACGACCACGCTCATGATTGAAAGAACCAGGCCCTGGACATTTCCCATCATGGTCTGGAATCCGGCCTGGAAGGCGCGCTCGGTCTCGCTCAGTGTTTCGGCGTCGGTGTTGCGAAACATGCTGTCAATTCTCTCGATGACCCGCGGGCGTGGCCTCCAGCGACCGCGCCAGCACAAAGAAGACCCCCACCTTTCCCGGTTTTCCGAGCGCTTCCTGCATGTAATCACGCCGGAAGTAGAAGGTCCGTTCATCAACGGCGCTGGTGTAGAACCCTACCAGGATGAATTCGAGATCCGCAGGGTAGATCGTTCCCAGAAGCGTGACCTTGTCCCCCACCTTCCAGCCGAATCGCTCGGCCAGTTTCACTCCGCAGAATGCAGCCGTGCGCTGGGCGAAGAACGCCTGCTTGGCGGCGGTGTCCAGACGAACTTCGGGGAAAACGTCGAAGAAGTCTTCGTGCTCGACCGCGAAGTTAGCGAAGAAGTTTTTGGGCTCCTTGTAAATACCTCCAAACCAATCCATACCGACGACCCGGTCGACGTCCTGGACCGTCTCGATTCTCTTCCGATAAGCCTCGGGCATATCCTCCTGCAGGGAAGTGGATCGGTGCACCGCGATGCGGCGGACGGCAGTCGGCGTTTCGTTGGTCCGGCTGAACTCGACCATCAGAGTACGCAGGAACGTGACCAGAAAGAGCGAGAACCCGACGCTGAGGACGGTGAGAATCGTGCGCCGTTTGTTGCGCATGCAGTTTTTCCATATGATGCGAAAGTACTTCATGACCATCCCCCTGCTGAGGAGTGCCTACTATCGGGGCGTCCGCGACCCATCAAGCCCCCGGGAGCTGCCCGTCTTTCAACAACACTCCCTTATCCAGGTATCGTCTGCTCGTCGCATGATGCGCCGCCCTGGCATCATGGGTAACCATGACGACCGATTTTCCGAATTCCTTATTCAACCGCTCGAGGAGATTCATGATCTCCTGAGCCGCGTGAGCGTCCAGGTCTCCCGTGGGCTCGTCGGCGAGGAGGAGTGTCGGATCGGTGACAATGGCTCTCGCAATGGCAACCCGCTGCTCCTGACCTCCGGAGAGCTGGCGGGGATAATGCTTCATCCGGTCCTCCAGGCCGACCAGACGCAAAGCCGTCTTGACGTGATCGTGCCTCTCCGGCTTGCTCAGCCGGGTGAGCAGGAGCGGCAGCTCCACGTTTTCGAAAGCCGTGAGCACGGGAATCAGGTTGAAGGATTGAAAAACGAATCCGATGTGGGTGTTGCGCCAGTGGGCCAGCTCGCGATCGGACATCGATGCGATCCTGATACCATCCACCTCGACTTCCCCGGTGGTCGGCCGATCGATACCGGCGATGATGTTCAGGAGCGTAGTCTTGCCGGACCCCGAGGGTCCCATCAGGGCCAGAAATTCGCCTTTCGAAATGTCGAGCGAGCATTCCTCCAGCGCCACCACTTTTTCGTTGTCGCGTTTGAACACTTTGCTCAGGTTCGAGATTCTCACCAGTGCATCAGGCATGAATACTCCATGTGCGCCCTTGGTCACATCGTCATTCAATCGTTTGTCAGTTGTGCTTCACCGTCACCCTCTCTCCATCCGTAATCCCCTCGAGGCCGCGCACAATCAGCTGCTCTCCACCGACCAGTCCGGAAACTACCTCGATCTGTCCCCCGAGTTCCTTGCTGGTCTTGATACTCTGGCGCGCGGCCCGTCCATCTTTGATCAGGTAGACAGACGAGGCGCCTTGAGAGTCGGCGACGGCCGATTTGGGAATCAGAATCCGATCTTCGCCGGCCGATGGCTTGGACTCTTCCAGGAAATTCACTTTCGCGTTGGTCTCCGGCCGGAGGTATTTGTCGGGCGACTCGATGGCTACTTTTACCTGGATAGTCGCCTTCTGGCGGTTTGCCTCGGGCGCGATTTCGCGGACTCGAGCCTTGTATTTCCGATCCGGATAGGAGTCCGGTGACACCGTGCATTCCTGGCCAGAATGGACGCGAGAAATATCAGCCTCGTTGATGTCGAGCTCGACCTCGAGTTCCTTCAGGTCTGCCAGGCTCCCGAGGCCTGGCTTTGGGACCCCGTCCGCCGCCGTAGAATCCCGGTAGTCAGCATTTCACCCTTCTCGACTCCCCGGTCCAGATATCGTGCCGTCGACCGGTGCCCGAATCACGGCGTTCTCGAGCTGCGTTTCCCACCAGCGAATCGTGGCATCCGCTTCAGCGACTTGAGCCCGGGACAGCTCGATTTGCTCCTTGCGCGGGCCGATGCGCGTGAGTTCGTAGTTCTCGCGGGCGACCTTGGCTTGAGCGGCTGCGACATCATAATTGTTCTGGGCATCGTCAAGCGCTTGCTTGGCCCAGACGCCGGTCTGGTTGAGCTGCCGGGCGCGATCAAGGTTCAGCTTGCTGGTTCGAAGATTGGCTTCCGCCTGCTCCAGCGTGGCCTGCGCGCGTTGCAGTTCCTGCGGCCGCGAGCCCGTTACAGCCTCGTCCAGACGCGCCTGGGTCGCCTGGCGATTGGCCCGGGCCTGTGCCAGCTGCGCGCGAATCTCACGATCGTCGAGCCGCGCCAGAACCTGCCCTGCCTTCACCACGTCGCCCTTCTCGAAGAGAACTTCCTCGACTTGCCCGCTCAGCTTTGATGCGATATCGATCCGGTGGCGCGGAATAATGTATCCTCCCGCTGTGAGCACCACGGTGTCGGCCGAGGGCGACTGCCGGACAACCATGACTGTCTGCACTTCGCGAGGCTTGGCTCCAAGACTCGTCAAGCCGGCTTTTTCGGGCACGAAACTTAGAACCGCCGCCACGAGCACGGCCACCGACAAAAGCCCGCCCACGACGAGCAGCTTTTTCCGACTGCCGCCTCCGCTCGCCTTCTGACCGCGATCGATCTTGAGCGACTTCAAGTCCTGAGTTAACTTATCATCCATGGTCCCTTGATATTATCGGTCCCCCGTTCGAACATCAAGACTTCGACCGCCAGTCTTAGGCGCTTGGTGAAACGTTCAAACCAAACATGTTGTCGTTCAAAAGGGGCTTTCGTTCGGGGCGAAGTCCCCGAACGAACCTTAGTCCTTAGTGTTTCTTCGTGTCTTCGCGTCTTAATGGTATTTGGGAAGGCGTCAACGGCGCTACGGACGCGCGCTGGAGTTTCTGATATTCCGCCACATCGGCGATGATGTCGCCGAGACCGTAACGGGGTTTATACCCGATTATTCGTTCGATCTTGCTGATGTCCGGAGCGCGCTTTCTCATGTCCTCGAATCCTTGTTCGTAGGCTTTATCGTAAGGAATGTATGTGATCGTTGAGGGGCTTTGAAGGAGGTCTTTGACCGTATGAGCCAGACCCTCAATGGTGATTTCATCAACTCCACCGATGTTGAAAATCTCTCCGACAGCCTCCGGATGCTCCACCAGTTTCAAAATCGCCCCGACGGCATCTTTGACGTGGGTGAAGCTACGGGTCTGCTTTCCATCGCCATAAACCGTAATAGGCTCGCCATTTAAAGCCTGGCTCACAAAGCTGGGAACAACCATCCCGTACCGCCCCGTCTGGCGCGGCCCCACCGTATTGAACAGGCGAATTATGACTACCGGCAGCTTCTTTTCCTTGAAATACGCGAGCGCCAGAAACTCGTCGATGATCTTGGAAGCGGCATAACTCCATCTTCCTTTCAAGGTCGGTCCAAGGATCAAATCATCCGTTTCACAGAAACTCGCCCGGCTGGATTTGCCATAAACCTCCGAGGTTGAAAAGATAACCACAGGTTTTCTCTTCCTGGCCGCAAGCGAAAGGACAATCTCGGTTCCCCTTATATTGGTTTCGATAGTCCTCACCGGGCTTTCCACGATCAGCCGTACCCCCACCGCTGCGGCCAGATGGAAGACGACGTCTGCCCCGTCGACAAGTTCCGCCATCAAGCGCCAGTTCAACACGGTATCCAGCACGTGCCTGAAGGCCGGCTGCGCTTCGAGGTGTTTAACGTTACTCATGCTGCCCGTCGAAAGATCATCTATGACGCAGACCTCATCGCCCCGGCTCAAGAGCTTCTCGGTCAAGTGCGACCCGATGAAGCCTGCTCCACCCGTAACCAGGTACTTCATCTACCTACTCCAGTAAACTAGTGCTGAGTAAAAATAGTGCTGAGTCAACAACGGAAGCAGTCCAACCAATTCCGGTAACAGTGCCGAGTATACACTTTAAATGCTTTCCACTCAGCACTTTTTACTTTCTGCTTAAACTAGACGCTGGGAATAAACAGGCGGCAGCCGAGCGAGTCAAAAGCGCGGCGGAGCGCGGCCAGCATGCTTTCGTCCTGGTAAATACCAAGGATGGATCCTCCCGAGCCGGCATAGTGCGCCGGGGCACCTAAACGACGCGCCTGCATCACCATTTCGACATTGCGCGGATCCAACTTGTAGATGCTCGCCCGAGTATCGAAGTTTTCATTGATCAGCTCGCCCAGTCTTCGATGGTTTTTCTGAAGCAGGCACTTCTTTCCCTCCAGGGCCAGGTCAGCCACGTGGGTCATCGCGTCGACAACCGCAGGCTCTCCGGCTTCCCAGCGCGCGCGTATGTTGTTGTGAAAAACGCCCGATATTTCGCTCAAGTCGGTTCTGTAGGCCACAAATACCGGGGGCAACAACGCCGGGTCGAGCGGTTCGTACTGGCCGTGACCTCGCTCCTCCATGTACCGGCGGTCAAAATCCATGTACACGAGACCTTCATAAACCTGGGTCACGCGATCTTGCAGACCTGCCGAGATACTCAGCTCCCCGGTTTCAACCGCCAGAGTCAAGTTGGGCAAGACCTCCCTCGGTATCGAAACCTGATAGAAATCCATGAGCGCCCGGAACACCGAGGTGACGATCGCACTCGAGCCCGCCAGGCCGACCTGCCGCGGGATATCGGTTTCGTAGCGGAGCGCAAAATTTCGAGCCGGGAGCGTGATTCCCTTTTTCTCGCAATACTCTGCGAAACTCTTGATGGCTGCCTTGATGAGGCGCAGGCCGCCATAGTATCCATTCAGTTTCACATCCTGGACCAGATCGCCCAGCCGGTCAAAACAGCAGCGGTCCTGGCGGCTAAGGATGATCTCCAGTTCAGGCCATTCATAGACCACGACCCGAGCGCCGAAGTTTCGGGCGATGAGCGAGATGGTCCGGCCAAAGTAACCGTCCGAGGGATTCCCGATCAGAGCCGCTCGAGCGTGTGCGACCGCCTTGATTATTTTCATTCGATTCTTCCATCCTGACGCTGGTTTTGCTTTGAGGCACTAACCGCCGGACCAGACATCGCGTGATAGGGGCACCTAATCGGGAGAATCACCTTGCCAGCAATCGGGGCAAGTTCTTACGAAGCGTCGGCCCAAGCTGCGGGTCGGCAATGGCGAACTCGATGAATGCTTCGAAGTAGCTTTCAAAATTGCCGATATCGTAGCGCCGTTCTTCCGGCGCCAATCGAACGCCGACAATTCTCCTTCCCGCCTGCAAAAGAATCTGAATCGCGTCGGTGAGTTGAATCTCCCCGTTTTTACCCGGCGGAGTTTTCTCGAGCGCGGGATAGATCTCAGGAGAAAAGATGTAACGCGCCGCGATGGCCAGGTTGCTGGGTGCAGACTCGGGTGACGGTTTTTCCGTAACATCCTCGATGACAAACACGTCGCCGTTCGCGCCGCGGGAGTCTCTTATCAACTCACTCAACGAATCTCCGGGCTTGACGATTCCGTATGAGGAGACGCTGTCGAGCGGAACTGATTCGACCGCAATGACGCATGCCGCTCCCGTGGATTCGAATGTCCGCGCCATTCGGCTTAAAATCTGCGAGCTGCCGTTGAGGCCGATGATGCTGTCGCCTAGCGCAACGACGAACGGAGAATCCTGCGTATACGGGCGGCCGCACAGAACGGCATCGCCCAGGCCTTTTTGCCGGCGCTGGCGTGTAAAGAAGAACTGGATCGGCATCCTTTCGTATTCGAGCTCGGCCAGCAGTTCTTCCTTTCCCCCTTCACGAAGGTTTCTCATCAGTTCGTGATCAAAGTCGAAATGGTTCTCAATCGAGGTCTTGCTTTTGCCTGTGATGAAAAGGATCTGCCTTATGTCATTGGCTTCCAGTTCTTCGACCACGTACTGGACCACCGGCTTTTTAGCCACCGGAAGCATTTCTTTGGGCTGTGATTTGGTGGCTGGAAGAAGCCTGGTTCCCAGCCCTGCGACGGGGACTACAGCAATCGGAATGATCACGTGCGACTCCTCGTTGGATTGAACGCGGCCGGCGCAAGACGCATCCACCTGGATGCCGGCCCGGACAATGTAAATCATCGCCGGAGCCGGCACAAGCGCGACCGTGCGCTGCCAGTTCCTGGTGTCTCTTCGTGTCTTGGCGGTATTTGTTCCGCAGCTAACCGCGAAGACGCGAAGAAACATCAAGAATCTTGGACCGCACTCCAGGAACGTTCAGATCATTCGGAGAAGACTTGAGCGGTGAAACTCTCGATCGACGTATCCGGATCGCGCCAGGCGTCGAGAGGAAGGCCTGCTTTGCGACAGGTCTGACTGAGGAAGGTTTCCCGGTCCCATCGATTCTCGGTCGCGACCTGCGGGAGCAACAAACCGCGCCGGCCCTCGCGCGAGATCAGGAGACCGTGCCTGCCGACTTCGACTTCCACGGGATCCCTGATAGTCTGGAGGGGCGCCAGCACCGATAGCTCTATCGTGAGTTCCGGCAGCTCTTCGTAGGTGACCGGCGGAAATCGCGAATCCTCGACCGCCGAGGAAATAGCGCAGCGCTGAACAGTTCGATAGAGCTCCTCGTCCGGTGTCAGGAGGCCGATGCACCCACGCAAGTCCTTTCCCCGGTGAAGAGAAACGAACGCGCCGCAACGCGCGCACAGTTCCAGACGACTGGTAAAATACCCGGGAATTTCACCGCATGCCAGATAGCTCTCGAGCGTACGGCGCGCCAGCGCCAGGAGCTCATTCTTTGCAGAATCATCCAGGACCGGAGGGGGCAAATTCATAGGCGTGCGACGCTGGTGAGGCAAACGCGGAAGCAAGCCCGAGGAAGCTAGCCGGAATCCTGCACGGAGCCTACGGGAGGGGCAGTCGAGCCCCGTCTTGAACGACGGGGGCTTTGAAGCTTGTGCAATCGCCGGAGCTCGCGCAGCTCGGCCATAATCAAGCGCCGTCGCTCCAGAATGCGAATGCGACGACGTTCGCGATACTTAATGCTGCTATCGATCTTGGACCAGAATTCTCGAAAATACTGGGTCATGGAAAGGAGGGCGAAAAAAACCACCACCCAGAGAAGCGCGTTTGCCGTTTCTAGAATCCATCCTCCGCGGCCGCGGGCCAGAATCAGGCCAACGACAGCCGCAACCTGCACCGCCATTTTCCCTTTTCCCAGCGGCGAAGCATGAATGGTAAAGCCCTCCGACGCCGCAATGCTGCGTAACCCGCTCACAGCGAACTCCCGGCCTACAATAATTACGACCATCCACGCCGGCGCCAGGCCTAGCTGTACGAGCGCAATTAAAGCCGATGAGATCAGCAGCTTGTCGGCAATGGGGTCCAGTAGTCGCCCGAGTGTAGTAACCTGCCCGCGCCGCCTGGCCAGGTAGCCGTCAAGAATATCGGTGAGGGCAGCGGCAAGGAACAAGCCCACACCCCAGAATTCCCAATTCTTGATCCGAGTCGTGAGCAAAACCGCCACGACGAGGGGCGCCAGAAAGATGCGGGCTAGGGTTATTGCATTGGGCAGATTCATCGCTTCTCTTTTACCACAACCAAATTCTAAACACCAACTCTGGCTGCGGCCACAGACCGCGTTGTGTCACTTCGAGTCTTCGTATTACTAGGTTTGGCAAGATTCTTGGTGTTTCTTCGTGTCATTGAGTCTTGGTGGTATTTGTTAGACAACCGCGAAGCAATCAGGACTGAAGCACCACCGAGGAGCCGCAGTGCGACAAAACCCTCTCAGTGGTACTGCCGAATAGCATTTCTCGAATGGGGCTATGACCGTAGGCTCCCATGACCAGGAGATCTGCTTCCGAACTGGTCACAATTTCACAGATGAGATCGGACGGCCGCGTGCCGGCGAGCACTTTCTTCCGGGGGCTCACCCCATGATGCGATAAGTATGCCTCGGCCGGAGCCAGCGTCTCCTGCCCGGCCTCTTCAGAACCGGCAATGTTTACCAGCGTGCTTCGGATTTCAGCCAGCGCGCCAAGCTCCGCCGCAATCAAAAGAGCGCGCGCGGCATGGACGCTGCCATCGTAAGCAATCAGAATATGACGAATGTTTCGAAACGAGCCGCCGGCTACCAGGACCGGCCGAATCGAGCCCCGAATCACGCCTGGAACCAGGGCATCCAGCCGCCTTTCAGGGCCGCCGTAGGTTGCGCGAGCCAGAACTACAATGTCGTGCGCCACCGCCTCGCGCGTGACGATTTCACCGGGAATGCCTATCCTGAGGTCGGTACTGCAAGGAATTCCTTTGGTCCCGCACTCTTTGCCCAGTTGCTCCAGGCGTTCCCGGGCCTGAGCGCTCATCTCGTTCAAAAGTTTCTGGCTTTCCTGGAGGGGAGGGGTTACCACGGCAGGCATGAATCCATCGGGCGTGCCCATGACGGGGATTTCAAACGACTTGACGTCGATCAGGCCGAGGCCGTGTATTTGACCCGCCTGTTTTTGGGCCAGCCAGAAAGCGTACTCACGCGCACTCTCACTGGTTGATCCTTCGAGCAATGGAAGCAGGATAGACTTGACCATCGAGCGCTCTCCACCAGCCAAGGAGATCAACAAGCGGGACGTCTCAGGCCATTCCCAGATCCGACTTAATCTTGAAGAGATTCATGATATCGCCGCGCGAAACGATCCCGACCAGACGGCCCTCCTCAATCACCGCCAGGCGCCCCGTATCAGCCATGATCATGCGGCTCAGAGCTTCCGACACGTCGTCTGTCGGCTTCAAGGTTACCAGCTGTTCGGCGGGTGTCATGATGTCTCTTATTTGTTTGAAAGCCCAGAGTTCTTTGGGCACGCCTTTTACCTCTGCCAGCGAGACCATCCCGACAAACTCGTCCCGGTCAAATACCGGGAAATTCGTGAATTGATGCTTGTAAACATAGTCCCGCACCAGTTGATCCACCGAAGTCAGCCACTCCACCGAAACCAGGTTTTTCCTCATGACGTCCTGGACCCGTACGCCAACAAGCGCTTGCCTGAGCGCGACCGTCTGATAGCTGCCGACTGCGGCTTGCTTCATGAACAGCCCGATGAAGATCAGCCAGATTCCCGAAATCAAGTTCTGAGCGACGAAGGCCTGCAGCGCTCCCAGGATCATCAAAAAGAGCGCAAAGGCGCTCCCGATCTGGCTGACTACCCTGGTCGCTCGCGCCGCATCATTCCATCGATCCCACAGAATTGCCCGCAGGATACGCCCGCCGTCGAGAGGGAATCCCGGGATCAGGTTAAACAAGACCAGAAGGAGGTTCGCGTAGGATAAGTGCAAGGAAACAGCCGCCGCCGGCGCCAACCCTCCACGGATGCTCAGGACCAGGTAAGTCGCGCCAAAGAGAAAAGCCAGCGCCATGCTGGTGGCCGGCCCGGCCAGGGCGATGAGGAACTCGTGGCGGCCCGAGCTGGGTTCTGATTCAATCTGCGCCACGCCGCCGAAAATGAAGAGCCGGATGCTGCTGACTCGGATTCCCTGTTTTAGAGCGACGAATGAATGGGACAACTCGTGGACCAGAACTGAAAGGAATACAAGAAGAGCGGTAATCATCCCCATCATCCAGTATTGAGGAGTCGTGAACTCCTTGTGCACCTGGGGGAAGTAGCTTTGAGACATTGTGTAGCTCAGCAGGAAAAACACCAGGAACCAGGAGTAGTCGATGACGATCTGGATGCCCCAAACGCGAACCAGGTGGAGGCCTTGGAAACGCATGCCTACATCATACAGAACGCCCGCAGTTTTGACCACTTGCCAAACTGGGATGTGATAAGATTTCGTGTTTTTTTGGCGGACCCAGGAACATGATCAAGGCTTTCATTCTCGCAGGCGGAAAAGGAGCGCGGTTGCGCCCGTTAACGCTGCACACCCCAAAGCCTATTGTTCCCCTGGCGAACATTCCTTTTCTCTTTTTTCAGATTGACCACATAAAGCGGGCTAAGATCACCGAGATCATTCTCAGTCTTTCTTACCAACCCCGAAAGATCGAAGACCTCTTCGGCGACGGTCTCAACTATGGCGTCACAATGCGCTACACTCACGAGGATCTCCCTCGGGGAACTGCCGGAGCGCTCAGAGGCGCGGGACACCTGATCGACGACACGACCGTTGTGCTCAACGGAGATGTGCTGACCGACGCGGACCTGTGCAGCGTAATCCAGTACCATCGAGACCGAAGCGCTGACGCCACCATCGTCATGACCCGGGTTATGAACCCGACCGGATACGGACTGGTCGAGACGGGACCCGAAGGACGCGTTCTGCGGTTCACCGAGAAACCGCCTGAAGATGAGATCATCGGGGATACTATCAACGCAGGAATTTACATCCTCGAGCCGTCAGTCCTCGAGCGCATTCCGAATCACGATCCGCGCAGTTTTGAGCGCGATGTTTTCCCGCAGTTGCTCCAGGAGGGAGCCCGCTTTTATGCATACCTGACCCGCGGCTACTGGCAGGACATCGGAAGTCCTCAGAAGTATCTGGAGGCGCATTTCGGGCTGATTTCCGGCCGGATGAGATTCCCCGGCTACCCTCTGAAATTCAGCCAGCCGAATCACTGGGACAAGAGCCAGGTACAGATCGACAACTTCTCGATCCTGGACGGCGGGTGCGTGATAAAAGCAGGAGTCGTGATTGAGAATTCCGTGCTGGGCGAAGACTGTCGCGTGGAGGAAGGAACCCTCATCCGCGACTCGGTGATCTGGAGCGGAACGCGCATTCGCGGCGGCGCGCGGATCGAGCGCGCCATCGTCGGCCGGCAATGCCACATCGGCGAAGGAGCGCGCCTTCGTCCCGGCACCGTCATAGGAGACAAGACGACGGTCACGGACTACAGCGTCGTGTAGCAGTAGGCAGTAAGCAGTAGGCAGATTTTTGGCTGCTTACTGTTACTGTTTGAAATCACGACCAAAACAGCACGGCTTCAGTTAGGAGACGCAAGTTCGCACTGCCCCTTATACTGGCACTTTTTACTTACTTTACTGCCTGCTGCCTGCTGCTTTGAAATATTCCAGGATTTGAGCCGCAGCCCTCGGTCCGACGTAGGGCGCCAGTTCCTCGTACTTCGCCTGCCGGACGCGCTCGAGGCTGCCAAATGCGCGCAGGAGCACTTTCTTGCGCACCTCGCCGATTCCAGGGATCTCATCCAGCTCGGACGTCAGATCACGCATTTCGCGCCGTCTGCGGTGATAGCTGACGGCGAACCGGTGGGCTTCATCGCGCATGGTCTGGATCAGGTGAAGCACCGCCGATTCCCGCGGTAGCTCGATCGGGTGATCTTCCCTCCCCTTCACAAACAGGACTTCCTCTTTCTTGGCGATTGCGGCCACGGCCTGATTTTCGAGGCCCAGATCATCCAACGCCGCCACCGCCGCAGAAAGCTGGCCCCTGCCACCGTCGATGAGAATCAGATCCGGTAACTTTCCCTCATCCTCCTCCAAGAGGCTTTCGTAACGGCGGTGAACCACTTCCCGCATCGAGGCAAAATCGTCGGGTCCCTTCACGCTTTCGATCTTGAACTTGCGGTATTCGGCCTTTCTCATCTGGCCGTTCTCGCAAACCACCATGCTGGCGACCGTGTCGCTTCCTTGAACATGCGAAATGTCGAAGGTTTCAACGCGCCGCGGAAGAGCATCGAGACCCAGCGCCTCCTGCAAGGGCTTCAGGACCTCCTCACCCTTCGGTTTCAGGATGCGGAAGCGCGTTTCGAAGGACATGCTGGCGTTTCGCATGACCAGATCGAGCAAACCGGCCTTGAGGCCCCGCTTGGGAGAGCACACATGAACGCGGCTCCCCTTCCTCTCGGTCAGCCATGCTTCAAGCACCTCCGCGTCCTCGATATCTACAGGGATAAAGATTTCCTTGGGGGTGAAGGTGTCTTGCAGATAGTACTGCTTCAACGCCGATGAAAAGAACTCGTTCGGATCGAAGGACAGCAGATCCTCCCAGTAGAACTCGCGCCGGCCCACGACGCGGCCGCCCCGCATCGCGAATACCTCCAGGGCCAGGCGGCTTCCTTCCTGAAAATAACCAAAGAGATCCGTGTCGTCCTGCCCCTCGAGAATCATCTTCTGCCGCTCGGACATTTCACGAACCATCGCGATCCAGTCGCGATACATGGCTGCGGCCTCATAGTAAAGGTTGTCGGCCGCCTCGTTCATCCGCCGCTGCAGTTGCCGGATCAGCTCATCCGTTTTTCCGGAGAGCAGCAGCTTTACGTCTCCCACTGCGCGGCTGTATTCCTCGCTGGTGCACAGACCTCGCACGCAAGGACCCAGGCAGCGTTTCATCTGGTAATCGAGACAAGGACGAGGAAGAGTGCCGTCGATCTCAAGATTGCAAGTGCGCAGCTTGAAGTATTTGTTTACCAGCTTCATGGTTTCGCGCGCATAGCTGGCCGGCAGAAAAGGGCCGAAGTAAAGCGCGCCGTCCTTCTTGATCCGGCGCGTGATAAAAATTCTTGGGTAGGGTTCATTAACCGTGAGTTTCAAGTACGGGAAGCTTTTGTCATCTTTCAGATTGACGTTGTATCGAGGCTGGTTCTTCTTGACCAGAGTGGATTCCAGTATCAGCGCCTCGACCTCGTTATCTGTAACGATGCATTCGAGGTCTGCGGTCTCCGAAACCAGTTTCTCGGTTTTTACGTCGAACGGACGAGATTCCTGGAAGTAAGTACGGACGCGGCTACGCAACGAGCGCGCCTTTCCCACGTAGATTGTCTTCCCCTTGTCGTCTTTGTAGAGGTAGACGCCCGGAGATGAAGGAAGATTCTCCAGTTTCGCTCTCAAGTTCTCCGGGATCACAATCATCCTCAACCAGCCAGTAAATCAGTAATTATATATAAAGATCCGGGTTTCTTCGCGTCTTGGTAGTTGGTTTTGTTCCGACGGGGGAGCGAGGCTGATTGCGTCTTAAGCTTCTATGGGAGGATCAAAGGGGGTACCGCGACGAGGGATTCGGAACTGCCAAAAACCTGGAAGACGAGAAGTGGAACGGTGCTCGTAACGCGAACGGTGCCTCCGTTCTGCTGAGTGATTGACGGGATCAGTTCTGACAGCGTGCGTGATAGACGTCTACCGGCGGCGAGCGTGAAATCCGCACGACCGATGGGCAAGTTCTGGGGTGAATAGGCCTCGACCAGAATCTCGGCGACCTGATCTCGCGTATTATTATAGAACGCGAGGCCGGTAAAGAGGCCCCGGGGGGGATCCCCGAACAGACCCTCCGCGAAGTGCGCGAAGTAGGATCTCGTACCGGCACGCTGCTGCAGCGAGTAAGCCGTCAGGTACTTGCCGTTGCGGGCGTCACCGAAGAGCAGATCGCCAATCAGGCCCGGACCATCCGCCGTTACGGTCAAGCTCCCCACGAAAAGCGCCGGACTCGACAGCGGATTGGGAAAGTCCAGAATTTCGTCAGAGCCCCCGGCGAGAGTTTCATAGGGTTGGAGCGTTCTTACCATGGGCATGGAATCAGGCCGGAATAGTTTGACCGCCGTCTCCGGCGACCCGAACCGTAATCGTGATCGGAGCCGGAGACGTATTGCAGAGACTCAGGCTCGAGAAGATCGGCGATTCAAAAACGCCGCTGCCGCCCGTCGCAAACTGAGCGGAGTAAAACTGGGTTTCGGTTATCCCTCGAACTTTTGCGGCGATCATCGCCGTCGAATCGCCGATCTTGACGACTTCCAGTCCCTGGACCGGCAAATTCGAGGTAACTTCCAGATACCCTTTCTCGAGCGGATAGACAACCAGGGGCAGAAGCGAAGAGAGCCGGTTGCTCAGCCGGCTTCGGGGAGTCAGGACGATCGTGGCGCTGGCGATCACGCTTCCGGGACCCTGCGGCGTCGCGCCGTACAAGCGGAAGACCACTTCTGCAGGCGCGTCGTTCGGATTGATTACAACGATCTCGGTCGAGGTCTGGCTGCCGAATCTCGGCGCCAACTCCGTTATGCGCGAAAAACCCAGTACCCTGCTGGTAGCTGCGTCCGCGACAAATCCATCGAGCTGAGTCTGCGAATTGTTGCCGAAAAGATACAAGGCGGAGACTGCGTTCCCCAGGGTATAGGCTTCAATCCACCCATCCAGGGTCTGCGCCGGGTTGAAACCAAATATCTGACCCACGACAAGCGACGTCTGATTCCCCGCGGCAAGGGTCAGAAGACGGGGGTTCGTGGTTCCCGGCAACAATGAACCTGAGTTGCTTCGCGCAACCAGGGCTATGTTGACCACCTCAGGGCCAAAGTTGGCCAGGGCAATGCCGCTGAATTCATTCGGGCTCTGGACCAGGTGAGGGATGTAAAACGCGTTGGGCGAAAGCGCCACAATGCTTACTTCATTGCTCCCGACGTCGAGCGACGCCACCGTGGCGCTCTCCCGATTCGAGACCAGCGAGACCGGCCGCTCGCCTACTCTGACCCGCCGCCGGATGCTGGAGTTTTCGATGTCATAGACGATCAGTTCTCCCGTGGCCACTGAAGGAATGAACAGCGTCCTGCTGTCGGAGCTGAAAGCCGGAGTTGAATCGACCGTAAGGTCCAGGTCGGGTATTGATATCTCTCGAGCCAGAAGAGCTTCCGGCAGGCTGAGCACAACGACGGTTTTGCTCAGAACATTCAGGACCGCCAGCCACCTGCCATCGGGGGAAGTCAAGATCTTGCTGGGACCCCGGCCGTAGCTTGATCGGCTTCCCACGCTCCCGCTGCGCAGATCAAACACGGTAATCCGGTTATCGTTGTATCCCGGCACGAAAAGAATGTTCCGCTCGAGGGCGAACTGGACATTATTGAAGGCTTCAGCATTCTGGCCGGCGAAAAGCCCGAAGTCGCTTACCACTACATTGAGAGTATCGATGACGTAGACACTCTCGGGGTCACCGGGTTGCCGACCGCTGCACAGAACCGCGGCCGATCTACCATCCGGGAAAAAAGACATTATGTTGGGAGCGATTCCCACCGCCAGAAAACGAACTACGGTCGCGTCCGAGGCATTGAACACCGCGACGTGATCCCGGGAAGGATCGGCGACGAATATCCGGCTTCCGTCCTGGCTGAACAGAATGTTGCTTCTCTCGGTAAATCCCGAACGCGTGTAGCCCCCTTCGTTGCGAAGGGTCATCGTGGCGGTATTGATAAGAAATAGTCTCTGACTCGTGACCCCCAGGACGGCGAGTGTTCTTGAGTCCGGGCTGAGAGTGGCCGGACCGATTCCCTGAGGCAGGGGGGTCGAACCCACCGTATCGCCTGTTATAGTTCTGAATTTCTCGACCAGGCCCGAGCCCGGGTTGGTTACATACCCGATATTCCCGCTGGGCTGAAGCACGACGGTGGCGGCATTAGTCAATCGGCCCGGTGCGCCGGAGACTCGCGCCAGCCTGACTTGAGCCACTACCGCCGGAAAGAGTGCGAAAACCAGAGATACGGAGAGAATGCGTGAACCAATCGATAGCATGGAGTCAACTCTTTGGACTGTTCGCTGGTGAATGCCTTACGTCTGAGGAGCTTCGAGCCGTCGTTTTACCAGGTCGCTCACCTTCTTCCCATCCACGCGCTTGCCGGCGAACCGGGTCATGCACTGCTTCATCACCGAGCCGATGTCCTTCGGTGATGAAGCGCCCGTCGCTCGCACGACTTCGTCGACCACGGCCTCGATTTCGACGTCGGAAACCGCCGCGGGCAGGTACTGTTCAATAATCGTGATTTCAGCGGCTTCCTTCTCGGCTAGTTCAGTTCGGCCGCCCCGGTTGAACTGCTCGATAGAGTCTTTGCGCTGTTTGATCAAGGTCGAAAGAACCTGAGCTGCTTGAAGGTCATCCAGCTCGCCCAGAGATTCAATTTCCTTGTTCTTGATCGCGGTCTTCACCATGCGCAGAACGCTCAATCGCTCTGCCTCCCTGGCTTTCATGGCCGCGGTCAGGTCCTGGTTGATTCGGTCGCGTAGTTTCATGTGGCTGAACTCATGAGTCAATCATTCAACAGTGATATTGTCAAGGCAGTGAATTTCGACGCATTAACCACGAAGACGCAAAGACACGAAGAAACACTAAACGGAACGAAGAACAGCAATCATTTCGTCGTGAATGATGACGTTGCTGGCCACACACTCTTCGTCATATATCGAGCATGGCTCTCCGCGAAAATCTGTCACCCGGCCACCCCCCTCCTGAACCACGAGACAGCCCGCCGCGCAGTCCCATGGGTTGAGCTTCAATTCCCAGAAACCATCGAATCTTCCGCATCCGACGTAGCAGAGGTCCAGGGCCGCGGAACCGACCCGGCGCACGGCTTGCGCTCTGAGCGCGAATTCGCGGAAGTAGTTAAGGTTATTGCGCTCGCTGGTTCTTATGTCGTAAGGGAATCCCGTGGCAAGAAGACTGACCCCGAGTGGGCCGACTTTCGATACTTGAATTCGCTCATGATTCAAGAAAGCCCCCTGACCGCGGCGCGCGGTAAAAATCTCCTCGAGGTTGGGGTTGTAGACAATTCCCCACTCCACTTCACCGTCAATCTCCAGCCCGACCGAGACGCAAAAAAACGGCAAGCCGTGAGCATAGTTGGTGGTGCCGTCCAGAGGATCGATAATCCAGGTAAACGGAGTTCGCGCCGCATTCGGATGGCTCTCTTCGGCCAGAACGCTGTGGGCCGGAAAAGCGTCCAGGATCCGCGAGACGATAAGCTTTTCGGCGGCCACGTCAAGCTCGGTCACGATATTGATGTCACCCTTGTGAGCGATGGAGAAGTTCGTGCGGAAGTGCCGCATCAAGAGCCGGCCTGCCTCCAGCGCAGCTTCGGTGCCGATTCTTGCAAACTCGTCGATCCGGTCCATTGGTTTCGGCCTTTGGCGCTTCTGCGTAGTTTTAGAGTCTGTCGCGGTTAATGACGATTACCGCGAGGCCTGAAAGGCTCGCGCAGAAAGTAACTTCACATTCTGGCGCGAGAGCCCGGCGGTCAATACAGCTGGAATCCGGTTTCTGTTCGCTAAGTACGCTCGAGGATCGCGCCCCTTCGGGCGCGGCCTCGACAGGCCCGCTGGCCTTTGTCGACATCACATCCTCACGTACCGCTCCGCCTACACATCGTCGCTC
Source organism: uncultured Acidobacteriota bacterium (assembly GCA_963827655.1). Lineage (GTDB taxonomy): Bacteria > Acidobacteriota > UBA6911 > UBA6911 > UBA6911 > CAWHCF01. The sequence goes on along the minus strand of CAWHCF010000049.1, from coordinate 65,394 downwards.
GCACCTCACCAGCAGTTTGGGGGCCGTGCGGCAGAATGCGAACTTATTTCCGCGCGAACCCTAAGGGGGCGGACTCACTTATCTTCTACATGGACGACTTCGACACCCTTCGGGATCTTGAACTTGAACTGACCGTCTTCCAGTTTCACGTTAGTCGCCAGATCGGTCAGGATAAACTCCGAAGTATTGGCGGTAAGCTCACGGATTACAAGTCGTCTCAGTTCAAAAGTGAGCTGATCGAGCTCAAGTACCAGGAATGCATAGTCCGGCTGTGTGGTTTGGGGAGTGAGACGGAGAACGAGCGTCCCCTCGATCCTGGGTGTAACCTCTTTCTCCCATGAAGCGCTAAAACTTTTCGAAACGTCTCCCTGGCCGAGCAGAAACTGCAGGGGGGTGCTGCGCAGGTCGGCATCACTGAGGGGACGCACCAGTACCTGGCGATCTTCGGGGGTATAAAGATAAGTGCTGCGGCCGTCCGCGACAAACAACTTGACCTCGGGCTCACGGTATTCCCAGCGCATCAAACCGGGTTTTTTCATTGACAGAATCCCCGATTCAATCTGCTCGACACCAGGCGCGCGGTAGATCTGGGTAAACTTTCCTGAAATGGTGCGCACGGACTGGTAGCGCCGCTGCAGTCCGCCCACGGCGGCGGCGACCCCCTGGTCCGAAGCTTGATCCAGCCTCGGCGGTCCTGGTACCGCCCCCAGGATAAGTGCAAGGACAACGTCAGGGAGGGTCAAGCGGTTTCTGTCTCCTCTACCTCGGGATGCTTCACGGTATCCACCAGGAGCAGAGCTATTCCGATCGTGATCGCGCTGTCGGCAACGTTGAAGGTAGGCCAATGAAAAACTTCTTTGATATGGAGCTCGATGAAGTCCACCACAAATCCATGCATGATTCGATCGGTGAAGTTTCCCAGAATACCGCCGAGGGTAATGGCCAGCGCAAGCTGCAAAAGGACCCGGTTCGATGGCATCCGGGCGCTGTACATCAAGATGACCACCACGGCGATCACGGCCATGCTGGCAAGGATGTAGGGCTTCCAGACCGATTGAATATCGGCAAACAGCCCGAAAGCGACGCCGGAGTTCCTGACGTATGAGATTCGGGCGTACCCCGGGATTAACTCAATGGCTTCGTGAAGTTCCATCCGCGATCGCACCAGCCATTTGGTGAAGTGATCCAGGATGAAGACCGACAGGGCCAGCAGGTAATATCTATTTCGCATTTTTATGAATTACAGGCCTCTCTTCCTATTACAACCTGGCAACATCATCTTTTGTTGACCAGACAATTTCAAGGGGTGCCCATTGGTGCGGTCGGCCGCTCGCGCTGGTTGCCGGGGCGCGGCGTGTTTCCAAGCGCCCTCGTTTCCTAGCGGCGAAGTCCCTCCATCTCGAGCACAACCGGAACGCAACGCTCGCACAGGGTGGGAAACTGAGAATTTTTTCCCACCTCGACCGAGTAATTCCAGCATCGTTCACACTTCTTGCCCTGAGCGGGCATCACCTCGACTTTTAGTTCATTGATTTCCGCCCGCTCCGCTTCCACTAGTTCGACCTCGGACACTATGAACAGATAGCGCAGGTCGGCGGCGTGCCTGCGCAGCAGCGCAGACACATCGGGGGCGGCGCGCAGGACCAGCTTCGCCTCGAGGGAATCTGCCATGGTCTTGGCGCGCCTTGCTTCCTCGAGCGCCTGGCTGACGACCTCGCGCAGGTTCCGGAGTTTTTCCCACTCGTCGAGCAACACCGTCTGGTTGTTCTGCGGCACGAAGGCTGGAAACACCTGCACATGAACGGACTCACGGGGGCCTTTCCCTTCCTGCATTGCCTGCCAGACTTCCTCGGCCGTAAATGAAAGAATGGGAGCGAGCAATCGGGCCAGCGAATCGAGAATGTGCCATAGAGCGGTTTGAGCGGACCGGCGCGAGATAGACCGGACTGCGTGGGTATAGAGACGGTCTTTGAGTATGTTGAGGTAGAAGGCCGACAGGTCGACAACACAGAAGTTGTACAAAGCGCCATAGACCTGATGGAACTGGTAGGCCTCGTAGCTTTCCAGGCACTTCTGGATTACTTGACCTGTGCGCGCAAGCGCCCAGCGGTCGATCTCCGGCATCTCGTCGAAAGGCACCGAGTCCAGCTGCGGGTCGAAGCGCGGATGGTCCGCGTCCAGCTGGTTACTCAGATTTCCCAGCATGAACCGGCAGGTATTGCGAATCTTCCGGTAGGCTGTGCTCAGATTCTCCAGGAGTTCATCGAAAATCCGCACATCTTCGACGTAGTTGACCGAGCTGATCAGCAAACGCGCAATTTCGGCGCCGCGCTGCTCGATCAGCTCGGCGGGGTCGATTCCGATTCCCTTCGACTTGGACATCGCCCGGCCGAGTTCGTCGAGGGTCCAGCCATGCGTGATCGAAGCTCGATAGGGAGAGCTGCCGCGCAGCGCGACACCGATCAGAAGCGAGCTTTGGAACCAGCCGCGATACTGGTCGCCACCTTCGATGTATAAATCGGAGGGCCAGGGAAGATTCTTACGCCCGCCTAGCGTGGCCAGATGACTGCTCCCCGAGTCAAACCAAACGTCAAGTATGTCAAATTCTCTTCCGAACTCACTTCCTCCACATTTCCGGCACGAGGTCCCCCCCGGAAGCAACGCCGTGACGTCCCTTGCGTACCAGGCATCGGCCCCTTCACGCTCGAAAATGGAAGCGACGTAGTCGATGACCTGCTTGTCCAGCAGGATCTCCCCACAGGCCTTACAGTAGAAGGCTACGATCGGCACACCCCAGTCTCGCTGGCGCGAAATGCACCAATCAGGGCGATCCTTCACCATGTTGCTGATGCGTTCCTCCCCCCAGCCGGGAATCCACCGTACATTTTTGATCGCATCCAAAACTTTTCCCCGGTAGCCATCGGCGTCAAGAGCGATAAACCATTGCGGCGTGGCGCGAAAGACAATGGGATTATGACAGCGCCAGCAGTGAGGGTACTGGTGCGCGAATTCCTCGAGATGGAGGAGCCTCCCCCGCGACCGGAGGAGTTTGACGATCTCAGGGTTGGCTTCCAGGACGTGCATTCCGCCAAAGTGCTCGACCTGGGCTGTGAATCGGCCGTTGCCGTCAACCGGACAGAGAATCTCCAGGCCGTAGCGCACGCCCGTCAAATAGTCCTCGTAGCCATGACCCGGCGCCGTGTGAACGCAGCCGGTTCCCTGGTCGAGAGTGACATAGTCTCCCAGCACCAGCAGCGACTCTCGATTGAGGTAAGGATGGCGCGCTTTGCGCCGTTCTATGGAACGTCCGTGAAATCGGCCGGCGATTACTGGATCTTTCCAACCGCATTTCTGGGAAACCGCCTCGAGAAGCGCGCTGGCTACGATGTACCCCCGGCCGTTGACACGTACGCCGCAGTATTCGAAATCCGGATGAAATGCGATCGCCTGGTTGGCCGGCAAGGTCCAGGGCGTGGTGGTCCAGATTACGATGGACCAATCCTGACCCGCCAAGCCAAGATCGGAAAGATCCGATTCAACCGGGAAAGCCACATAAATGGAAGAGCTGACGTGGTCCTCGTACTCAACCTCGGCCTCCGCAAGCGCCGTCCTGCAGGAGAAGCACCAGTAGACAGGCTTGAGACCCTTGTAAACCAGTCCCTTCTCGGCAAACTCGCCGAAAGCGCGGACGATGTCGGCTTCGTAGGAGTAGTCCATCGTCAGGTAAGGTCGGTTCCACTCCCCGAAGACCTCGAGGCGCTGAAATCCCTTGCGCTGTAAATCGATATACTTTTCCGCGTACTTGCGGCACTCCTGCCGGATGGCGACCTTGTTCATCGCGGCCTTGCGCGGCCCGAGCATCTGGTCGACCTTGATCTCGATCGGAAGGCCATGGCAGTCCCACCCTGGAACGTACGGCGCATCAAATCCCATCATGGTGCGGGACTTCACAATGATGTCTTTAAGAATTTTGTTGATGGCGGTCCCCATGTGAATCGCCCCGTTCGCGTAAGGGGGGCCGTCGTGGAGAACGTAAGCGGGTTTACCCGCCCGGGCCGCGCGGATCTGGCCATATACATCGATGCTCTCCCAAAACTTCAGCATCTGCGGCTCTCGCTGTGGCAGATTGGCCTTCATGCTGAATGAGGTCTTCGGCAGGTTCACGGTGTTCTTGATCTCGAGCGCAGCGGGCACCAGGGGGCTCCTTAGAAAAGTTGTAATGATACCTTAATTCTGTCCCGGAGGCACGCCAGCGGAGGATCATTCTCGATCGGGGACATGCGAACAGCGTGTCTTAGGTTCTTAGACGCTTGGTGAAACGTTCAAACCAACATGTTGTCGTTCGCAAGGGGCCTTTCGTTCGGGGCGAAGTCCCCGAACGAACCTTGGTGTCTTCGTGTCCTGGTGGTATTTGTTTCGCTGGCTCTGGAGTGACGATTCTTTAAGACACGTTCTCCAGGCCGAAGTCTGCAGCGGCTCTCTCCCGAAGGATGAACTTCTGAATCTTTCCGCTGGCGGTGAGCGGATAGCTTTCTACGAATTGAATGTACTTTGGAATTTTGAATCTCGAAAGATTTCCCTCACAGAAGCGACGCAGCTCCTCGGCGTTCGTCTTCAACCCCGGCTTAAGCTTCACTGCGGCGGCGACCTCTTCGCCATAGCGCGCGCTCGGTACGCCATACACCGCCACATCGCTTACCGCAGGGTGGGTTCGAAGATACTCCTCGATCTCTTTCGGGTAGATGTTTTCACCGCCACGAATGATCATGTCCTTGATCCGGCCGGTGATGACGAAGTACCCCTCCTGGTCCATGCTTGCCAGATCGCCGGTTCGAAGCCATCCTTCGGTAGTAATGGTCTCTCGTGTGGCCGCTTCATTCTTGTAATATCCCTTCATCACGTGGTATCCCCTGGTAAGGAGCTCCCCCTGCTGGCCGGGCTCGAGGGTGTTGCCGTCCCCAGGGTCCACGATCTTCACTTCTACCTCCGGCAGCGCGCGCCCCACAGTCGTGGTTCGTTTCTCAAGGGTATCGAAGCGAGAAGTTTGGGTCACACCGGGCGAAGCCTCCGTCAACCCATAAGCAATTGTCAGCTCCCTGAGGTGCATCTTGGCGATCGCCTGCTTCATCAACTCGATCGGACAAAGAGAGCCGGCCATCACCCCGGTCCGCAGACTCGAGAGGTCGTACTGGTGGAAGTCAGGGTGCTCGAGCACGGCAATAAACATCGTCGGCACGCCATAGATGGCGGTACACCGCTCGCGACTGACAATCTCGAGCACTTGCCGCGGATCAAAGAATTCGAGGGGAATCAATGTGGTTCCGTGGGTGTAGGCTCCCAGCACGCCAATGACGCAACCGAAGCAGTGAAATAGCGGCACCGGAAGACAGAGACGGTCCGACGGCGTATAACCCAAGCCATCCCCGAGATAGGAGCCGTTGTTGAGAATGTTGCGATGGCTGAGCATGACTCCTTTGGGAAACCCGGTGGTCCCTGAGGTGTACTGCATATTGATCACTTCGTCGACGTCGAGCATCGCCTCGCGCCGAGACAATTCTCCCGGCGCCACACGGCCGGCAAGTTCGAGAAGATCGGAATAACGAAGCATGCCAGGCTGGGTTTCCTCTCCGAGGTAGATCACACGCCGCAGGAAGGGCAGGTTCTTCGAGCGCAAGGCGCCAAATGCTTGATGCGGCAACTCGGGAGCGATCTCGCGCAGAGTCGCGAGATAGTTGACATCGCGAAAGCCCGAAATCAGGAAAAGCGTGCTGGTTTCAGACTGGGCGAGCAGGTATTCGATCTCTCGCCGTCCTAGCGCAGTGTTGACCGTGACCAGGATGGCGCCGATCTTGGCCAGGGCGAACTGGAGCACGATCCACTCCGGAGTATTCGTAGCCCAGATCGCGACTCGATCTCCCTTTTCAATACCCAGCGCCAGCAGGCTCTGCGCCGCCCGGACGGCCTCCTCTTCGAGCCGGGCAAAGTTCCAACGTAGATTCCTGTAAGGATAGACCAGGGCTTCGTGGTCCGGCAACCGGTGCGCCAGCTCGGTAAGGAGATTGCCCACGGTACAGTTCTTGTAGGAGAGGTCGAGTTTCATGATCTTGAAGACCCATTATTACCGCAAAGCTCGAATAGCCGGCAATAGGCTTGTATTCGGCGAGTCGGGTTAACTTCGAGACATAGCGTCTTCAAGCTGGCTTTGCTCGGCAGCACTACCACGAACCTACAAGGACAGCATTGCCGGGTTTAAGTTGATGAACACCAGTGGCGACTTTTTGCATCTTCTTGGTGTAGAATCCGGCGCCTGTAGGAACTCCGGAACAGTTGACGCGCAAATACAATAACCACACTTCCCGCAAATTGGCGGAAGTAAGGAGCAACCTGGCGGCCCACGGCAGCGCGACGATTCCTGGGCGGAGTTGCCGCCCAGCGTCTATGCCGTGAATTCTCCTCGAGTAACCCCCGGCTCGGGCGGATAAGGATCCTGGCCGCAATCGACCCGCCTGAGGCCCGACATGATTCGTGTAGCTGCGGTCATGACCGCACTGGCCCTAGTCGCCTGCACCAAGGCGTGGGCCCAGAGCTTTAAATCTTTCCCACCCGGCAATCACGTAGAGGTCAGCGTAGGCGCGTACCTGATCGACTTCGAGGAAATCGCCGAAGAGACGTTGACCTACACGGTCAGCGCGTACCTTACCGCGACCTGGCACGACCCGCGTCTGGTCAAGGGTTCTGCGCCGGATCTGGATCGCGCCGCGGTGACCGTCGATCAGATCTGGTGGCCCAACCTCGAGTTCGCGAACGAGCACGAACCGCGACAGACGACCAACTCGCAGATCACGATCGACGATGACGGACGGGTGAAGTACGAGGAGCGGTTCACGGCCAGGCTCGCCGCCGAACTCGACCTGCGGCGGTTCCCGTTCGACTCGCAGACGCTGCCGCTCTCGATCGAATCGTTTCGCTATGATCGGTCCGCGCTCGTCCTGACGCCCATTCAAGGACAAGAGCTTGTCAGTCCGCGCGCGTTTCTCGCGGAATGGCATATCCTCGGGGCATCCCAGCGGATGGATGTCGACGATTACAATCCCGAGCGGCGGCCTTACTCGCGGTACAATTTCGAAATCCGGGTGCAGCGCAAGGCCGGCTTCTACCTGTGGAACATCTGCCTGCCGCTCCTGCTGATCGCCGTGCTCGCCTGGTCGGTCTTCTGGATCGCCCCCGAGGACATCTCGACTCGAACCGGCATCTCCATCACGGCGCTCCTGACCGCCATCGCGTTCAGCCTCGTGATCGCCGACTCGCGGCCGCGCGTCTCCTACATCACGTTCATGGACGCAGTTTTTCTCAGCGCCTACGCGGTCATCTTTCTCGCCGCCGCCGGATCCGTGTTTGGACACGTTCTCATCCGCCGATCGGGATCACCTGACCGGGCCGAGGCGATGTCAAGAATATGCCTGTGGGCGTTTCCACTCGTGTTCTTGCTATCGAACCTCGTGATCGCCGGTATTTTCCTCACCTGAAACGCGGTGACAGAATGGTCCCAGGCGCCTGCGGGAATGGTGGAGAGCATATGGGTCGACGGGTTTCCATGGTCCTGTTTCTGGTCGTGACGGTCTCCTGGGCAGGCTCAGCCCAGACCAGCAGCCACTCGGGCCTGCGAGACCTGCCGAACGAACGGCCCGTGCGTGTGGAAATTGCCGCATACCTGATCGACTTCGTTCGGGTCGATGAAGAGAACCTTATCTACACGATGGACGGCTACCTGACGCTCGAATGGAGAGATCCTCGACTCAGCCTGCAGGCGGCACCGGCGCTGGATCGAGCAGGGGTGACGCTGGGTCAGATCTGGTCGCCGAACATCGAGTTGATGAATCAGCACTCGCCCCGGCAGATTGCCAATGCCCAGATCACCCTCGACCCGGAAGGGCGCGTAAAATATGAGGAGCGATTCACGGTCGATCTGGCTGCCGAATTGAACCTGCGCCGCTTTCCGTTCGACGAGCAGACGCTGCCGCTGCAGATCGAGTCTTTTCGGTTCGGCCAGGATGAGCTCGTGTTCGTCCCGCGAGCCGGCCGTGAGATGCGGAGCCCGTCGGCGTTTCTGCCTGACTGGGACATCCTCGACGCGAGTGACCGATTCGACATGGACGACCACAATCCGGACCGGCGCCCCTACTCCCGATACTCCTTCGAGATCCGCGTTCGCCGGAAGGTGGGGTACTACCTTTGGAACGTGTTCCTGCCGATTGCCCTGATCACGGCGCTGTCGTGGACTTCGTTCTGGGTGACGCCGGCGGATTTGCAGACCCGCATGAACATCGGTCTCACCGCGATGCTGACCGCAATCGCGTTCAGCCTCGTGATTGCCGGCAATCGGCCGCGTGTCTCCTACATGACCTTCATGGATGGCGTCTGTCTGGCGTCGTACGGTCTCATCTTTCTGGTGATGGTGGAGACCATCCTGGCACACGGCAGCGTCCGCCGTGGCGACACGGATAGGGCGGAATGGCTGTCCCGGGCTGCGCGGATGGTGTTCCCGGCGGTCGCCGTTGTTTCGGTGCTGCTGCTCACGGCGCTTTTCTTTCTGACGGACCGTTGAGTGGATGGTCGTGAAATCCACCGATGGATCAAGCGCACGGACGAGCCTTAGCGTTGTGAGACGCGCCGCTCGCCAGGCGTCAGCGGGTGTAAGACCCGGTCCATCGAATCCGCCACCGCTTCGAATGCCGTGGGCCGGATGGTGATCGCGCCCCACATCGGATGATCCAGCGCCAGGATGAGATAGACCACGACGCCGATCATCACACCGAGGATGGCAATCATGACCTGGTGGAGCAGCTTGTTCTCCACCCAGAACAGGTAACAAATGCCGATGCTCATCATGGCTCCGGCCAGCACGACGACCCACAGGACCGCATCGAGGCCATTGCCGCCCGTCTGGAGGCGGCTCTGCCGCACGCTCTGGAACAAATTGAGCCGCGCCAGAGTCTCAGCGTTGACGATTTTCTGGGCTTCGGTCCTCGGATCCAACTTGATCCACCCCGAAAAGATAGAATCCACGACCAGTGCGGCGCGCCTGTCGGTCGATCCGTTCTGGAGAGCCGGCCACTCGGTATGAATCACGGTGTCGACATACTCTCGCAGCAGGCCCCGCAGTTCATCGCGCTCGAATTGCGGGTACGCCTCGATGTCGCGAAAGAGCGAATGAACCAGATCGGCTTCCTGGGCCGCCAATGAATCAACGGTCGTGTAATTCGTCCAGGCCGCGACGGCAATCATCGCGAGCAGCACGGCGTACAGGACGCCCACCGAGGCCGCAAAGGAAGCCACGATATCGTTGTGGTGCGTCTTGAAGGAACTTACCCAGGGCCGCGTGAGCTTAAGGCCAACGAGGGAGACAGTCGTGAATACGCCCACGACCAGGAGGCACAGCAGCCAGTTTGGAATCTGATAGAGCCAGATGATGTCCACAGACAGTCCGTTTGTAACACGGACGTTGCGGTTTTATCAACTGCCGTAAGGAGTACCCGCCGATGATACATTTGAAGATTTGGGAAAAGTTGCTTGTCGCGTTCGCCGTGCTGGTTACGGCGAACATTCTTGCTCTGTTCTTCCTGGCGGCTGACAAGCGCGAGCCGATCTCGATTGCAGCCAAGGAGCGAACCGGACTCACGTACCTCGGTCCGCTGAGGCAGGTTCGCGCGCTCGCTACGGAGGCGCGGCGGCTCAAGGCAGGCGGCGCGGGATCGGAGGCGCTGGCTGAGAAGCGCGTCGCCATCGACCTGGCCATGACGCGACTCGACGAGCTCGACCTTCAGCTCGGGTCGCAGCTCGGCACGACTGACGATTTCGTCAAGCTCAAGAAAATGTGGCAGCAGTTGAAGGAGCGCGCGGCAGAGCCGGGCGCGGCTGAGCTGGAGGCCAAAATCGACGGCAGCCTGAGATCTCTCCATGCCCTCGTCATTGACACCAGCGGCCTGATCCTCGACCCTGTGCTGGACAGCTACTACCTCATGGACGCTTCCGTGGTGAAGCTCGAGAACGAAAGCGATCTTTTGAACCGGCTGATCGATCAAACTCCAGGGTTGGCCGCGAACGCTCCGATGCCCGAGCGCAACCGTGACGAGTTGGTGGCAACGCTGACGCTCCTGAAGGCTGACATTCAAGCCGTGAAGTCGGACCTGGGCGTCGCCACTGACTTCAATCCGAAGTTGAAGCTCACGCTGGAACAACCACGCCAACAGTTCGAGCGATCGGCGGATCAGTTGCTGGCACTGTTCGACCATGCAGTCCTCGGGACTGATCGAAACGCGAACGCGAGCGCGCTCCAAAGCGCGCTCGAAGAAGCCCAGACCCGCACCTTCAAGTTGTACGACATAACGGTCTCGCTTCTCGACGACTTGCTCAAGCAACGAATCGATGCAGAGCTCCAGCGAACGCAACTGGGCTCTGGGGTGGGTGATTTCAATTTCGCTCATCGGGATCTTCATCTCACTCTGGATTGGGCACATTTCTGTGACACGTCTGCGGACGCTGACTTCTGCCGTTCGCGGCCTCACAACCGGTGAACGTAGCGGCCCGGTCGGAACGCCCTCGACCGACGAAATCGGCACGCTCGTGGGCGCCTTGAACGACCTGGCGGTAAGCTACCGCCCGCCAGGCGCAGATCGGGCAGCCGGCGGCCCGCCGACCGAGCAACTCGCAGAGGAGAACTACCGGCTGAAGATTCTCATCGCCGACCTCTCGCTCGAGAATCAGGCGTTAAAGACACGGAGCCGGGCCCAGAGCACATAGCGCCCGAGCCTTGGTGTTTCTTCGTGTCTTTGAGTCTTAGTGGTATTTTTGTCAAGGATCCAAGCCTTGGTAACCACTTGCATTTGTGCTAGGATCGCCGCCGTCATCAGGTCCCGATCCCAAGGAGCAAGCGTTGGCACACCCAGTCGAGATCCAGGAAAAAGGAGAAGCCGCCGAGCACCGCCCTTACATACCCCCGGAACAGGAAGTCCCTGAATTCACCCTCAAAGCCGTCGTCCTGGGATCCTTCTTCGGCCTGCTCTTCGGCGCCGTCACCGTTTACCTCGCCCTGCGCGCAGGGCTGACCGTCTCCGCCTCGATTCCAATCGCGGTTCTGTCGATCGCGGTTTTCAAGAAAATCGGCCGATCCACCATTCTGGAAAACAATATCGTGCAGACGATAGGCTCCGCGGGGGAGTCGATCGCAGCCGGCGTGGTTTTTACCACACCCGCGTTTCTCTTTATCGCCGGGGGCCGGGAATACTTCAATTACCTGCAAATCATGACCCTGGCTGCGGTGGGAGGCATCCTGGGAGTGTTGCTGATGGTCCCGATGCGTCGTGCGCTGATCGTTCGGGAACACGGGAAACTCCCCTACCCGGAGGGAACCGCTTGCGCCGAGGTGCTCGTGGCCGGGGAGCGTGGCGGCGAAATGGCGCGGACCGTATTCGCCGGCTTTTGGATTGCGCTCTTCTACTCGATCTTTCAGAAGATCGGAAGATTCTGGCGCGAGACATTCCAGTTCAGAACCGGTCCGAACGCCGCCTTCAAGAACGCAACTTTAACCTCCGAAGTAACCCCGGAGTATCTTGGGGTCGGCTACATCATCGGCCCTCAGATCGCCGGCATCATGGTTTCTGGCTCGGTCCTTGCCTGGATTGGCCTGATTCCCTTGTTATCGATGTTCGTCAGCGACGCGACCGTCCACGCCGATCTCAAGAAACTGGGCTTCACCCAGCAGTGGATCGATACCCATTTACCTGCCGAGTGGTTCTACCGGGCCTACGTCCGATACATCGGAGCCGGCGCCGTGACCATGGCAGGGCTGAGCACGCTGATCCGGACGCTGCCGACGATCGTCTCTTCGGTCCGGGGCTCGATCCGGGACCTCAGCGCTGCCAAGCCGGGTGAGACCGTGGCGCTGAAGCGAACCGAAAGAGATATGCCGATAAGCTGGGTTCTGGCCGGATCGGTTGTGCTCGCGCTTATCATCGCTCTTCTGCCCAATCTACCCACCGGTGTCTTCCCGGGAAATGTCCTTACCGCCCTGCTTATTCTCGTCTTTGGTTTCTTTTTCGTCGCCGTATCCTCCAGGATTGTAGGGCTCATAGGGAGCTCCTCGAATCCTATCTCTGGAATGACAATCGCGACGCTGCTCGGTACGACCCTGATCTTCCTTTCTCTCGGAATGGGGGGAGACGCGTATCAGGGAGCCGCGCTCTGCGTGGGCGCGATCGTCTGTATCGCGGCTGCCAATGCGGGCGCCACCTCACAAGATCTAAAGACCGGTTTCCTGGTAGGCGCGACCCCCATTCGACAGCAAATCGGGCTGATAATCGGCGTCGTGGTTTCAGTCAGTGTGATCGGGTTGACGCTCATCGGTCTGCATAACTCCGAATACGGGCCGATCGGGGAGTCGAGACTTCCCGCCCCTCAAGGCACGTTGATGGCCACGATTATCAAAGGGGTTCTCTCGCAAGATCTCCCCTGGGGCTTTATTTTTGTGGGCGCCGCGCTGGCCCTGGTGGTCCAGTTGTGCGGTGTCTCGGGTCTGGCCTGGGCGGTCGGCGCCTACCTTCCCATTTCTACGACCTTTCCGATCTTCGTGGGCGGGTCTATGCGCTGGCTCAGTGACAAGATCCGGGGAAAACAGGAGGAAAGCGAGGTCTCCTCCGGAATGCTGTATTCAACCGGGCTCGTCGCTGGAGGTTCGATTGCGGGCCTCTTGATTGCTACCCTTGCGTCGGTCGACTGGGGTTGGGCACAGGCATTCACCGCATGGGCCGGGGCCCTGGGCTCGCAGCTCAACATCCTCGAGATCTTCGGAGAACACGCCACCTGGAGCGCCCTCATCATGTTCTCCGTGCTCTGCATCCTGCTTGTCCGCCGTTCTCTAAGGAAACTTTCGATTTAGCCTTCTGGCCGCATCTCCCGGGTTGGTAAGGGTAAGCTCTCGCTAAGTTAAAGGCTCTACAAGCGTTAAGCTAAGAGCAGCCTGCCTGCCGCCGTCGCGAAACAGCCAGTAACAGCTTCGCCCGGGTAAAGAAAAACCTGGGAAGTGATTTGACAATGCTTTGCTCAGATTTTATTAATGTGGTTGTCATAAAGTTTGGGAAGTAAATCCAGCTTCGGAGTATCGAAAGGACAGGAGACCAATAGAAAATGAGAGAATCCGCTTCAACGAAAACAGAATACGTTCAACCATCGTATCCCCCGAGCCCGTTCAGGTTATTTGAAGACTTCTTCAACGACTGGGCCGTCCGTTCCTCTGCAGTCAGAGACGAAACCTGGAAGCCGCCCGTCGACGTGATTGAAAAGGATGGCAATTTAATTCTGCGGATTGAAGTTCCAGGAGTAGACGAGAAGGGAATCGACCTGAAACTAGAGGGTAGGGTTCTCACGATCAAAGGTGAGAGGAAGCCTGAAAACCCCAATGGCTTTACCTACCATCAGGTTGAGAGTCACTACGGCACTTTCACGCGCTCGTTTACGCTGCCCGACGGCGCTGATGGCGACCAGATCAAAGCCGCCTACAAAAACGGCGTTCTGACCATCACGATTCTCCAGAAGCCGGAAGCCAGGTCGCGTGCTATCAGCATCGGCACCGCCTGATTTTCACGGCTATATTTGACAAAGAGAGACTAAGATTCTATAAGCGAACATGCTTAAATGCTATGAACCTAAAGGGAGGAAAGATTATGAGGTTTATACCTGTGTTACGGAAATCTGAACCGTCCAGTCTTTGGTCGGAAAGATCTGTTTTCCCGAATCTCTTCGATGAGTTCTTCAGCGAATCGCCGTTCCGGTCCGCGTTCCATGAGACGGCGCGCAGCTGGACTCCGGCCGTCGACATTCTTGAGAAGGATGGAAACCTGATTCTCCGGGCCGAATTGCCTGGAGTGAACGAGAAAGAAATCGACCTGAAGCTCGACGGAGACGTCCTCACCCTGAGAGGGGAGAGGAAACTGGAAGACGAGCAGGAGAGCAACAACTATCACCGGATGGAGCGATTATACGGCGCCTTCAGCCGGTCGTTTACGCTGCCTGAGTCAGTCGATCGAGACCAGATCAAGGCGGACTACAAGAGCGGCGTATTGACGGTCACGATTCCGCAAAAACCGGAGGTTAAACCGCGCGAGATTCCGGTGAGCGTAAACTAACGACCGCCTGGGGCGCTACTCGCCCGGGGCACCTTAAGTGAAGTCGAGCGCCCCGCCAAAAGCGGGGCGTTCTCTTTGGAATTGACGATTTACGATTGACGATTGCAGACTAACAGCCAACGCCAGACTCAATCGTCAATCGTCAATCGTTATGATCGGCTGTGGTAACATTCTGACGATCTACTGATCGGCTCGATGGGTGGACTTATTTGAAGTCAGGAATTCACTACTATGGTAAATAACGTCAAGACTGTTTTGCTTCTGGGTACCCTCACGGGCGTCATCCTTTTCATAGGCAGCTTCTGGGGCCAACAGGGGCTCACCTTCGCATTGGTGATGTCCGTAGCGATGAACATTGGGAGCTATTTCTTCTCCGACAAGATCGCCTTGAGCATCTATGGAGCCAAGCCGGTCAGTCGAGAGGAAGCTCCTCGACTCTACGAGATGGTGGAATATTTGTGCAGCCGGGCGGGGATGCCCATGCCCAAGCTGTACCTGATCCCATCCGATTCACCCAATGCGTTTGCAACCGGGCGAAACCCCGAGCACGCTTCAGTCGCCGTGACCCAGGGAGCCCTCCGCATTCTCGATGAAAACGAATTGCAGGGAGTCCTCGCCCATGAAATCTCCCATGTCAAGAATCGAGACATACTGATCAGCAGCATTGCCGCGACGCTTGCGGGCGCGATTATGTGGATCGCCAACATGGCTCGTTTCGCAGCATTCTTCGGCGGGGGTCGGGATCGCGAGGAAGGCGGAGGTGGAGCCCTGGCGGGGCTGATGACGATGATCCTGGCGCCGATAGCCGCTCTCCTGATTCAGATGTGGATATCGCGGACTCGCGAGTACCAGGCGGATGCGAGTGGAGCGGAGGTGGTAGGAAATCCTTACGGCCTGGCGTCGGCCCTGCAGAAGCTCGAAAACTACTCCAAGCGCCTTCCCATGGAAGCCTCGCCTTCCACGGCCCACATGTTCATCGTCCATCCGTTTTCCGGACGTTCGATGCTGAACCTCTTCAGCACGCACCCGCCCTTGCAGAAACGAATTGAACGACTCTTGGGAAGATCCCGCGTATGACGCGCAGCGGCAATCCTACGATGAAATCGAGCGACTCCCGAAGCGACTCGTCTGGAACGGAACAACCGGCAGAATTCCGCGTCGTCGATAAGCGGCATTTCGCCGATCCCGGGAATGCTCCTTCACAAGCCGCCGTCGAAGAGAAGCCGCGGTATCCGAAGGTCGTAGAGGAACTCATGGCCAGGCTGTCCGAAACCGAACGTCGTTTCGACGAAAAGAGAAAACAGGTCGACGCCGAGATCGGGAAAATGAGGACCCGTCTGGAGGCCGACTACGAACGAAAGGTCTCGCTCCACAAGCAAAAACTGCTTCTCTCTTTCCTGGATGTGCTCGACAACCTGGAAAGAGCTATCGAAGCGGCGGAGGCTGGAGGCAAGACGGAAGACCTGCTCCAGGGCGTGGAAATGACCGTCAATGCGTTTCGCTCAAAGCTCCAGGAGCAGGGCGTCGAGGCGATCCCCGTTCTCGATCAGCCCTTCGATCCCAATCTGCATCAGGCCCTCGGAGTGATCGCGGTATCCGATGAGAATAAAGACGGACAGGTGGTCGAGGAGGTCCTGCGCGGTTACAAGCTTGGCGACCAACTCCTGAGACCCGCCCAGGTTCGGGTGGGGAGAAAGCAGTAGAAAGTAGAAAGTAAAAAAGTAGAAAGTCAGCAGCGATGAAAACCTGCTCACTGACTACTGCCTACTGAATCAGATAGTTCTTACCGTTCCAATGAATCAAGACGGGCGTCTTGGAAGAGCGCAGCTCAGTGATTCCGGGGAAAGCCTCTCGCATCTGCTCAAATCCCGTGTCCCCTTCTGATATTTCAACTACTCGGTCGCGGGGATGTTTGCCGCACTCTGCGTCGATCCAGTATCCTGAAACCAGGTAGAAGACTTTGTCTCCAAGCTGCTTGTGGGCATTAACCTTCAACTTCAATTCGACTTCCGGTTCCTCGATCTTCGCGGCCACCCCCTCGCTAGCTTGAGTACTATCCTTTTTGGACGCGGGCGCGGTCTTGAGCGCTGATGCGCTTCTCGGAGGCGTTTGATCCTGGAGACGGAGAGGGCTCACATACGCCTGGTCTGACAAAAACTGCTGGGAGAAGGCGGCCAGAACTGCCTGGGGAGACTCGATCCTCTTCGCTTGAATTCCAGTCCCGCTTGTAATTCCACGACCGGCGGCATCCAATGCTGCGTTGTCGGGCCGCGGCGCGCTGATTCCCGCCACGGCGGGTAGCGCCTCCTTTTGACTCTCAGCCGTGGGCGCAGCAACCGCAGGCGGTGCGGCGGACAAGGCCCTCTGGGATGGCAGCCTCTGGGACGCAAGTTGGTCGCGGGGTTTCTCCGCCTGGGCGCCGGTGCCTGTCAAACGCTTCGACGCCGGAACTGCCTTCTTGCTTCCCGCGGATGGAGACGCGTCCTGCCTCAATTCAGAGACCGCCGGACTCAGATCCTCGGTACGTGCCGCCGGGTCGACGGCAGGCTGCGCCTCTCGGGATGCCGAAGTCCGATACTCGGCAATTTCCGCATCCTTGCGCGGGCCCCTCATTTGTTGAAAGACCAGGACTCCGATGGCCAGAACGACGATGGCAACCGCAGACACCGGGAGCCAAAAGCGAAGCGAAAGATGAGCATGCCCGGCGCTCACCGTGGCGCTCGGCTCATTCTCGTCGCCGGCAGCCAGCTTCATGGCAAGGGCCAGGACCTGATGGCACTGACGACAGCTGGAAGCATGACCTTCGTAGTGGGCTCGCTGGGCCGGGTCGAGCCGGCTTTCCAGGTACATCGTCACAATGTTTTCATCGGGACAATCGCCCGAACCCTTGGTGACGCGCCCGGCCAGGGCTTTCCTCAAGACTGAATCAATCCGAGAATCCTTCTTGGGTTGCATGACTCAATAATTATTACGCGATTCGATTTTTTTTCTTAGCGTCTTCGTGTCTTCGTGGTTAGGGCCGTTCCACAATGCAAGGACGCCGGACCATCCGTGACTTGCATCTT
Organism: uncultured Acidobacteriota bacterium; assembly: GCA_963827655.1. GTDB lineage: Bacteria > Acidobacteriota > UBA6911 > UBA6911 > UBA6911 > CAWHCF01. The sequence goes on along the minus strand of CAWHCF010000049.1, from coordinate 48,149 downwards.
ATTTTGGCCAAAAGGCTCCCATTCGTCCTATTGTTCGCTGGACTGAACCAGCAGTCCTTCGAGCGAAGGCGCTCCTTCCTCGGAGGCCCAGCGCCACACGGATCGAAGGTCTCGCGAACTCATGCGATACTTTTTCCTGAGTTGCTTCTCCACCTGCTTGCGGATATTCCTGCGCAGAGTTTCCAGCCAGCGTGAGGCGGTAGCTTCGTGAACACCGAACTGCATGCCGATCATTTTCAACGGGACGCCATCCAGGTAATAGAGTCCGAGCAGAAGCCGGTCGCGAGAGGTCAGGCGTTCGATTTCTTGCGCCAGTAGCTCCGCAAGGACGGTGCCCCAACGGGAATCCAGCTTTTCCTCTTCGCGATAGTGTGGCGCGCTATTCCCTGCCGCGGGCTCCCTCCCGCGCTCGAGCATTTCTTCGAGCGAGACCTGCCGCTTCGACCGCCGCAACCGGTCAATGGCTGCATGCGCCACCGTGACCCGCAACCATCCGGCCAGCGAACCGCGCCCATTGTACCTCGCCAGTTTCGTGCCCTGTTCCGCTTCGGCGCCGGCCATCAGCCCAGTCATGATCTCCTGGGCCAGGTCTTCCCGTTCTTCCACGTTCCTGCACGCCCCGGCGGCAAACCGGCGCATGAGAGGAAGGAAGCTTTCGGCAAAGCACTCCCAGGCTACGCGATCTCCTTGAACACACGCCAATGCAAGAAAGAGATCCTCGTGGTGAAGCCCGCTGAACACCAGCAGCCAGCTGTGGCAATCGGTGACGGCTGTGCTGCCCGTTGCTGCTGCGGCTTCACCAACGATCTCCTGGATGCGCGCGAGGAATAGCTCAAAATCCAGACGAATCGTCGGATAGCGCAATTGGCAGCGCTCGTACGCTTCGCGAATCTCGCCGAGCGCTTCGGCTGGGACCATGGGAGTTTCCTGCCTCTAGACGTTCTGGTTCCGATGCTGGAAATGATACCACCCGGCAATCAAGATAACCATGACACGGCTTTCAGCGTTTCTTCGCGTCTTTGAGTCTTAGTGGTATCATGCTTCCTTTTACGCGGAAAAGGGCGATGTCGATCAAAATCTTGACACGGAATATGCATATTCCGAATCTCCCCAGCATCGACGTCTACGAGTCGGTCGGTGGATATCAGGGATTGCGCAAGGCCCTGACGCTCCAGCCGGCTGAGATCACTGAAATCGTCAAGAAATCGGGTCTGCGTGGACGGGGAGGAGCAGGTTTTCCCACGGGAGTTAAGTGGGGTTTTGTTCCGAAAAACACCGGGAAGCCCATCTATCTTTGCGTCAACGCCGATGAGAGCGAACCCGGAACCTTCAAGGACAGGCTGATAATCGAAAAAGACCCTCACCAGATGCTGGAGGGCACCATCATCGCGGCCTATGCGCTCGGCTGCCATCAAGCCTTCATCTACATTCGCGGCGAGTTCTTCTACGGAGCCCGCGTCCTCCAGACGGCAATCGAAGAGGCTGGTGCCCGGGGCTACCTCGGGAAGAACATCCTGGGCTCGGGATACGACCTGGAGTTGGTGCTGCATCGCGGGGCGGGCGCCTACATCTGCGGAGAAGAAACCGCGCTGCTCGAGTCGCTCGAAGGAAAACGCGGTCATCCCCGGCTCAAACCTCCATTTCCCGCGGTGGTCGGTTTGTACAAGTGTCCCACGGTCATCAACAACGTGGAGACCCTGGCTAATGTGCCGCATATCATCAACAATGGTCCCGACTGGTTTGCGGCGATCGGGGTCGAAAGGAACACCGGAACACGGCTCTATGGGGTCAGCGGGCACGTCAACAAGCCGGGCGTTTATGAGTTTCCGATGACCGTTACTCTGAGGGAGCTCATCTACGATCACTGCGGCGGGATCCGCGGGGGACGGAAGCTCAAAGCTATCATTCCTGGCGGCTCTTCGGTGCCGATCTTCACGGCGGACCAGGTTGACGTGCGCATGGACTTCGATTCCGTGGCCAAGGCCGGCAGCCTTCTCGGCTCGGCAGGCGTGGTCGTGATGGACGAAACCACGTGCATGGTAAAGGCTGTGCGGAGAATCACGCGATTCTATGCCGAGGAATCGTGCGGTCAATGCACTCAGTGCCGCGAAGGAACGGAGTGGCTCTACCAGATTCTCGACCGGATCGAGAATGGGAAAGGCCGCCCGGGTGAGCTGGAAACCCTGCTTGATATCTGCATTCAAATGAAGGGCCGCACAATCTGCCCTCTCTCCGACGCCGCCGCGATGCCCGTGGAGAGCTACATTCAGAAATTCTACGATGAATTCGCCGGCCACATCAGGCAGCAGCGCTGCGTCGTAGCCTAGGCTCTGTGCGGAAACAATATGTGCGCTTCGAGCGCCGGCTCGATGGCCAGTCTCGAAGAGCTCCGGAGTCTGGACATTGGGGTGTCTTTGATTGAGGTTCCAACGATCACACCCTCGGCGCCTGATGGCTGCGAGACGCAACCTCGAACAACAACGACAGCCAACCACGAGCACGTGGACGTGGTCGGCTTTTTTTGCAGACCCCGGGGGTTAGGGTAGGCCTGCGGGGCCGCCGGCCTCGCAGTGCGCAGCCCCGGCTGTGGGAGACCTGACGATGGATGCAAAAAAGAACCATGGATTCCTCCTGGATGACCTTTACCTCTTGCATGATCCGGGAAGCCGCCATCCTGAGTCGCCTCGAAGGCTCAAGGCAATCGACAAGGGCCTGGCGTCCCACGGCGCTGACCAGCGATGGCAGCGGATTGAGCCACGGCCCGCGCGATTGGAGGAGCTGGAATTGGTCCATCGTCCCGGTCACGTTGAACGCATAGAAAAGGCTGCCCGGAGAGCGCCCTTCCATCTCGATCCAGACACCGTGGTCTCAGCCGAGAGCTATCGCATCGGGCTTTTTGCCGCAGGAGGGGTTTTGAAATGCGTCGAGGAAATCTGTTCTGGAAATCTGAGGCGAGCTTTCGCCTTCGTTCGCCCGCCGGGACATCACGCGGAGCCTGACAAGCCGATGGGCTTCTGCCTGTTCAACAATGTCGCAGTCGCAGCGGCCTATGCTCGCCACGCCTATCATCTCAATCGCGTCGCCATTGTGGATATTGACCTTCATCATGGAAATGGCACCCAGGCGTGCTATTACCGCGAACCCGGCGTGCTCTATATCTCATCTCACCAGTATCCTTACTATCCCGGAACTGGAGACTTCGACGAGATAGGTTTGAATGAAGGGAAAGGCTACACGATTAACTTTCCGCTCCCGGCCGGAACCGGAGATGAAACTCTGGTTCCGCTCTACTCACGGATCGTGAATCCGATTCTGCAGCAGTACCGGCCGCAATTTATCCTGGTGTCCGCGGGATTCGATGCCTACTTTCAGGATCCGCTCGGAGGCCTTGCGGCAACGGCCAAAGGCTACGCTTCGGTGGCTGCGTCGCTGATCAAGGCGGCGGAGGCGTGCTGCGACGGCAAGATCTGCTTCGTCCTGGAGGGGGGCTACAGCATGCAAGGGCTCCAGGAATGCACGCAGGCGGTCCTGGCCGAGATGGAAGCGGACAAAGCGCGCGAGCTCTCCGTCTCAGAGACCCCGCTCTTACACCAGATCTCCGACCAGGCGAAGAAGCACGTCGGGGATTTGTGGAAGTGGTAGCTTCGATTGCGGATTGCGGATTTCGGATTGCAGATTGGGTGCCACGAGTTGGATTAGTGCAAAGATGCCAAATGAATCTCCGAAAAGAACTCCTGCGATTGCGGGTCGATCTCGCCATCGTGGTCAATGCTTGCAATCCGCAATCTCGCAATCCGCAATCGGCGCAATCTGCAATTGTTAGCGGCGCTCCAGGCGAACCTTCGCGATAGTCTGTTCGCGGATGGGCCGCTCCTTGTTCCGGGCCGGCGCCTTAGGATTGGTCTGAGCCTGCGAGATTTGCCTGGCTACATCGATTCCGTCGATCACCTCGGCAAATGCGGTGTACTTGCCATCCCAGGGGCGGTTCCTCGCGAGGCAAATAAAGAACTGGCACGAGCCGGAGTTCGGATCACCTCACCCCGCGCCAGTCCGACTGTCCCCTCCTTGAATTGGAGCTTGCTGAACTCCGCCGGCAGCTGGATTCCGGAATTGCCGGTCCCATCATTATACGGATTGGCGTCGCGCGACAGTGGATCGCCCCCCTGGATCAGGCGTCCCGGGACGACGCGGTGAAACGTAGTCCCATCGTAGAACTTCCTGCTGACCAGTCGCTTGAACTCCGCGACTGTTTTGGGGGCCGCGGCATCATGGAAGCGGAGGGTGATCTTTCCAGAACCCGTTTCGATCACCGCGACCTCTTCTCCCTCCGCCGCCGGCGGTGACGCCTTGGGCTCGGCCGGGGCAGGAGAGCCACGCTCACCCGACTCGGTCTTCTTGTCAGCGCATCCAACCACGAGCAGGATCCAGCACACAAGAGCGGGAAAAAGCGGCCTTATTCTCATCGAGATCCCTCCTTGACTGGCGAATGAGTTGGAGCATACTACCACAGAGAAGAACGTCTGCCCTGCAAGTGGAAAGCAGTCACTGACATGATTCGAGAACCCGCCGTAGCGGGCCAATTCTATTCCGCAGATCCGAAAGATCTCACACGCACACTCCAGTCGTTGCTTCAGCCGCCGGTAAATCCGGTCAAGGCCAGAGCCGTACTGTCACCACATGCAGGATACATTTACTCGGGAGGCGTAGCGGGGGCCGTTTTCAGCTACGTCCGGGTGCCTGATCGGTTCATCATCCTGGGCCCTAATCACACCGGAATCGGGTCTCCGCTCTCTCTATACCCTTCCGGACAGTGGCGCACTCCGCTGGGATTGGCCGCGATCGATTCTGAATTGAACGGCATGCTGTTGAAGGAATGCCCGATGCTGCAGGAAGACTGGACCGCGCATGCGCAGGAACACTCATTGGAAGTTCAAATTCCGTTTCTTCAGACGCTGGTAACCGGCTTCAAATTCTCGGCGATTTGCGTCGGTACAACCAGCTACCCGACGCTCGAGGAACTGGGACATGCGCTGGCCCGCGTGCTCGCATCAGTTCCCGATCCTGTGCTCATCATCTCCAGTTCCGATATGAATCATTACGAATCCGCTGCCGTGGGCGCCCGCAAAGACCGATACGCCATAGAACAGGTACTCGCAGTCGATCCCGCCGGCTTGTTCCAGGTTGTTCGAGAGAAAAACATCAGCATGTGCGGCTTCGCTCCGACCGTTGCCGCCTTGACCGCTTGCCGGGATCTCGGATGTTCGCAAGGAATTCTGATTCGCTACGCTAATTCCGGCGACGCAAGCGGCGACAACGACCGGGTCGTGGGATACGCCGGCATGGCAATCACCTAGACTCCCTGCCACGAAGATTGCAAAGACACCCAGAGGACTGACTACGACCGATTACCGAGCCGCAGCAATGCGAGTAAAACAAAGGTGGCTGTGGCAAATGGCTACCGCCAGGGCATCGGCCGCATCGGGTTTAGGGACCTCCGGTAATTTGAGGATGAAGCGGACCATGGCTTGGACCTGGCCCTTTTCCGCGCGGCCATACCCGACAATGGAGCTCTTGATTTCCAGCGCTGAGTATTCGAAGACAGGAAGATGGCGCTCCCCGGCGGCCAGCAGCGCGACGCCGCGCGCCTGACCCAGTTTTATTGCCGACTGGACGTTTGCCGCATGAAAGACCTCTTCAATCGCGACCACGTGAACTTCTTCTGAAGCGAGAATACGGTTCAAGCCGGTGTAGATTGTGAGGAGCCGTTCTTGTAAAGGCTGACGCGCCCGGGTCTGTATGGCGCCGAAGAGGATCGGGGCGTGTTGAGAACCGTCAGTTTCGATGATGCCGTAACCTGTGAATCCGCATCCGGGATCAATCCCCAGGATTCGCATCAGGAAGCTTCCTTGAACTCCGCCGCACCTATATCGAAGTTGGCCCAGACGTTCTGGACGTCTTCCTGGTCTTCGAGCGTTTCCATGAGCTTGAGCATGGTCTGAGCGTCCTTGCCTTCCAGCTTCACATAATTCTGCGGAACCATTGAGATCTCCGCGGCCGCGGTCGCAATGCCGGCTGATTCGAGCGCCGATTTCACTCCATCGAAAGCCTCGGGCGATGAGAAGATCTCAAAATTATCTTCGTCCTCCTGCATGTCCTCTGCGCCCGCGCTGAGAACAATTTCCAGCAGTTTGTCTTCGTCGGCAGCCGCTTTGTCAACCACGAAGTAGCCCTTCTTCTCGAACATCCAGGACACGCAGCCGCTTTCTCCCAGGTTCCCGCTATGCTTGGACAGGATGTGGCGGATCTCGGCTACGGTCCGGTTGCGGTTGTCGGTCAACACCCGCATGAAAAGCGCCACCCCTCCCGGACCATATCCTTCGTATTGCGTCTCTTCATAGGTAACGCCAGGGAGTTCGCCGGTGCCGCGCATGATCGCGCGCTTGATGTTATCGGCCGGCATGTTGTTCGCTTTGGCGGTATTCACCGCGAGGCGCAGTCTCGGGTTGGAGTCGAGGTCGCCGCCTCCACTCCGGGCGGCAACGGTCATTTCCTTGATCAGGCGGGTGAAAATTCGCCCGCGCTTGGCATCGGTTGCGGCCTTCTTGTGCTTGATTGAATGCCACTTTGAATGGCCTGACATAAGATACTCCTATCGGGAAAAAGCCCCTTATTGTAGCATCCGAATGCGGGGCTAGACAACGGTCCTTGCTTCTCCGCGTCGGACGGTTCGTTTTCGAGGTCAACTCAACTTGAATCAGAAGCAGGTCCTCGAGATTTTCAAGCAGGCCGGCGCGCTGCTGGAAGGTCATTTCCGACTATCCTCCGGTCTTCACAGCGATCGCTATCTTCAGTGCGCGCTCGTGCTCCAATACCCCGACCAGGCTGCAGCACTAGGCAGCGCGTTAGCCGCGGAGCTGCTGGAATTGGCCCCTCCTCCTGACCTGGTCGTTGCGCCGGCTCTCGGCGGAGTCGTCGTGGCTCATGAAGTCGCTCGGGCCCTGCGGATCAGGGCGCTCTTCGCCGAGCGTGAGGGAGGGACCCTCATGCTCCGGCGCGGGTTTCAGGTCCAACCGGGGGAACGTTGTTTTGTGGTCGAGGATGTGGTGACGACAGGCGGGTCCACCCGAGAAACGATGCAAGTTGTGAATCGAGCGGGAGGGATCGTGCTGGCCACCGGGGCTCTGATCGATCGCAGCGGAGGCAAGGCCATGACGGGAGTGCCCTCGAGGGCGCTCGCGGTACTGGAGGTTCCGGTCTTTCCCGCCGATAGCTGCCCGCTGTGTCAGGCCGGGAGTATAGCAATCAAGCCCGGTAGTCGATGAAACCCGCCAGAAACATTCGTTTGACGCTCGCCTTTGACGGCTCCGCTTACCATGGCTGGCAGATCCAAAAGAATCACGTCAGCATCCAGGGGATCGTGCGGAATGCGATTCAAACCATCACCGGCGAGAGAGTCAATCCGGTAGGCAGCGGCCGCACCGACGCGGGAACTCATGCCCGGGCGCTGGTTGCGAATTTCGTCACATCCTCGAGGATACCGACGTCCAGTCTGGCGAAGGCTTTGAATAGTGTCCTGCCCACCGATATACGAGTCCTGTCGGTCCGTGAGGTTCCACTCAGTTTTCATGCTCAGCATTCTGCCCGCTCCAAGATATACCGTTATCAAATCTATCGCGGCCCGGTCATGCCTCCGCACCTCGCTCGCGAGCATTTCCACTATCCCTATCCTGTCAACCTGCAAAGCATGACTCGTGCTGCAAAGATTTTTGAGGGCACGCACGATTTCGCCAGCTTCGGCAAGGCCAAACGCTTGATCGATGCCCAACCGGCATCCAGAGGCGCCGAGGACACGGTGCGGCACGTATTCAAGGCTGAACTGAGCGCTCAAAGGAGTTTGATGTTTTTCACCGTCGAAGCCGACGGATTTCTTCACCATATGGTGCGGCGCCTGGTCGGTACACTATTGGAGGTCGGACGCGGTCGTAGAACGTTAGAGCAAGTGCACGGACTGCTGGAGGGAAAGAATCGCGGAACTGCCGGATTCACCGTTCCGGCCCATGGGCTAGTCCTGCTGAGAGTGCGGTACAGATCGCCTTAGCGTCTTCGTGTCTTCGTGGTTAGAGCTGTTGAACAAATACCACTAAGACTCAAAGAACAGGAAGAAACACCAAGAATCCTTGCCGCCTCTGCGCCTTGGATGTGCTACATTTGCCTTTTTCGCGAGCGGGAAAGGCTTTCTATATATGGCTGACTTGGAAGGCCTGGCAAGGAAGGGATCTCTCGAAGCCAGCCTGCTGAAAACAATCGATCTCACCCGACTTCCCAAACACATCGCCGTTATCATGGATGGCAACGGCCGTTGGGCCGGCGAGCGCAACTTGCCTCGGGTCGCGGGCCATCGGGCCGGCATCGGATCCGTGCGCGAGATCGTGGAGACATCGGCGCACCTGGGCCTGGGTGTCCTCACCCTTTTCGCGTTTTCAGTGGAAAACTGGAAACGGCCCCAGTCCGAAGTGCGCACGCTCATGCGTCTGCTTAAAGAGTACGTGAGACGCGAGCTCAAGAATATTCACAAGAACAATATTCGATTTCAGACCATCGGCCGAACTCAGGAACTGGACGCATCGGTTCGCCGCGAGCTTGACCGGGCAATTCAAAAAACCAGCCTGAACACGGGCATGGTGCTCAATGTTGCGTTGAACTACGGCGGACGCGCGGAACTGGTTGATACCTTTAACAAGATTTACGACGCCCTGGGCCACAACGGCCATCGAACGCCGATCCGCGAAGAAGACGTCTCGCGCTTTCTCTATACATCGGGAATCGCGGATCCCGACCTTCTGATTCGCACCAGCGGCGAGATGCGCATAAGTAACTTTCTCCTCTGGCAAATCGCTTATTCTGAAATCTACATAACCCAGACCTACTGGCCCGATTTTCGCCGCCGGCACCTGTTCGAGGCTATCGTAGAGTATCAGAAACGAGAGCGGCGTTACGGCGGCATCTAGGTCCCTTGCGCGGAATGTCCGCCTTACGCTCGGTAGACCGCGCGCGATCCGTGATCGGATCAGGGCCCGGTGAAACCTCAAATCCTTCGCCGATAAATGGCTGGACGCTGCGGTGCCTGATACGGCGCACGCGAAGGGATCGCTCATGCTGGTACGGATCGCATCAGCTCTGGTCCTGATTCCCGGCGTTCTCGCTCTGCTGTTTTTTGCTCCGCCCCGCGTTCTCCTGATCACCATCGGAATAGTCGGCACGCTTTCCCTGCGTGAATACTTCCACCTGATCGACAAGATCGGACTACGAGGGCAACCCTGGTTTGGCTTTGTGGCTTTTTGGTCCATCCTGGTGGGATTGCAGGAGAGGTACCTTTCGGCCGCCGCGATTCTCGCCGCCGTCGTGCTGGCGTGTTTCATCACAGCGATGTGGCGCCGGGATCCGATGAGGGAACGCGTAATTGGCATGATGGCGAACCTCTTCGGCGTCCTCTACCTGGCCCTGTGCCTTTATCCGGTCATGCCTTTACGATACGATTTCGGAGAGAAAACAGGTCTTCATTGGATCTTGCTTCTACTCGCGGTCATCTGGGTGGGAGACACGTCGGCTTTACTGGCCGGGAGAAGTTTCGGCCGAACGCTGTTTGCTCCCGGCCTCAGTCCGAAAAAGACTAACGAGGGCGCTGTCGCGGGCCTTCTCTCAGGATTGGCCGCAGCGGTCTTGTTGCAACGCTTCTTCTTTATGGAACTACCCCTGTATCACGTGATCATGCTCTCGCTGCTGCTGGGAATGGTAGGGCAGCTCGGCGATCTCGGGGAATCCCTGCTCAAACGGGCAGCCGACGTCAAGGACAGCTCCAGCCTGTTACCCGGTCACGGTGGAATGCTGGACCGCATCGACAGCCTTCTTTTTGCCATTCCCGTACTCTACATTTATCTCCTCCGACTCTACGATTGACGATTGACGATTTACGATTGACGATTGACGATTGACGATTGAACCCGCGTCCTCTCGTCAGTTGCCAGATCATCCAATCGTCAATCGTAAATCGTAAATCGTCAATCGTGTATGGCGCCGTGACATAGGATCCGATAGAATGCTCTTTCTAGCGTCGATGGTAGGACTTGCGATGAAAGTTATTTCCCTTCTGGGATCGACAGGATCTATCGGGACCAGTTCCCTTTCGGTCATCTCCAGCTTTCAGGATGCTTTTCGAGTCGTGGGCCTGGCGGGAGGTAAAAACGTCGCCCTCCTGGCGGCCCAGGTCGAACGGGTCCAGCCGGAAATCGTCTCTAGCGGGACCGAGGCCGCGTGCCGTGAGCTGCAGTCGGTGCTTGGCGATCGCGGCTACTGTCTGTCGCGGACTCGCTTTGTCCATGGAATCGATGGGCACACGGAGGTTTCCTGTCACCCTGAAGCCGGCCTCGTAATTGCGGCCATCACGGGCGCTGCCGGGCTAATCCCCACCTATCGGGCGCTGGAAGCCGGGAAGGACATTGCCCTGGCCAATAAAGAAACGCTTGTGATGGCGGGCGAGCTCATGATGCGAAAGGCGCGTGAAAAGGGGGCGGAGATTCTCCCCGTCGATAGCGAGCACAGCGCGATCCATCAGTGCTTGCGGGGAGGACGGCGAAAGGAAGTGCGCCGCCTTATTTTAACGGCTTCCGGAGGCCCCTTTCGCGAAACACCCAAGGAGAAGTTGTCGACGGTGACTCGGGCCGAAGCGTTGAATCATCCCACGTGGCGCATGGGAAAGAAGATTACGATCGATTCGGCGACTCTGATGAACAAAGGTCTCGAAGTGATCGAAGCCGGTTTCTTGTTCGGGGTTTCGCCGGATGAGGTCGACGTTGCCATACACCCGCAGAGTATCGTCCACTCCATGGTGGAGTTCGTCGATGGCTCGGTCCTGGCTCAGCTCGGTTTGACCGATATGCGCATTGCGATTCAATATGCGCTGACCTATCCCGACCGTTGGGCTTGCTCGTTGCCTTCGCTCGATCTGCGCCAGATGTCGAAACTGGAGTTCTACGAACCCGATCGGGAAAAGTTTCATTGTCTGAGCCTTGCGTATCGAGCCTTGCGATCGGGCGGAACCGCGCCGGCCGTGCTGAATGCGGCAAACGAGGTTGCCGTAGACTCATTCTTGAACGACGGCGTCGCCTTTCACCAGATCCCCAAAATAATCGAGTCGGTCTTGGATGCCCACTCTCCCGAGGAGGCTTCCACGCTGGAGTCGGTGCTCGCAGCCGACTCCTGGGCGCGCGAGGAGGCGGGTAAGTTCACCCCTCGCTGCGAATCGAGCCTTGATCAATCGTCCCTCTCCGTATAGTTGCGAGGGGCTCTCAGAGGAAGCTTCGGTCATGCTTTTTACCCTTCTGGCATTCATAGTCGTACTCGGCGTATGTATCACAATTCACGAGTTTGGCCACTTCGCCGTGGCCAAGCTCTTCAAGATCAGGGTCCTGGTTTTCTCGCTGGGGTTCGGCCCGCGTCTCTTCGGATTCACCAGAGGGGGTACTGATTACCGGGTTTGCGCTTTGCCCCTGGGCGGGTACGTAAAGATGGCGGGGGAGACGTTTGATGAGGACCGGCAGAACCAGCCGGACGAGTTTTTATCTCATCCCAAGTGGCACCGCTTGCTGGTGGCGCTTGCGGGACCTTTCATGAATATCGCGCTGGCCGTGGCGATCCTCACATTCAGCTACATGGAAGGGGTGCCAGTGCCGCGGCACGTCAAGGAGCCGCCGGTCGTGGGCCCTGTGGCCGAGAATTCAATCGCGCGTCGAGGCGGCCTGAAATCAGGCGACTTTATCGTCACGGTCGGCGGCAATCCGGTCCGCACGTGGGAAGAAATGGAAATAGCGCTGGGAACCGCGCCGAAAGGCCCGATCGACCTGGAGGTCGAACGAAACAGAGAGAGGGTGCGTCTCCGCCTTGATTCTCCGCCGGTCCAAACCGTGGACCCGGAGTCGCTCGGGTTCAGGTTTCGAATTCCACAGATCCGTGTCGACAGAGTGGAGCCAAAATCACCGGCCGATAAAGCCGGCCTCAAGGACCGGGACGAAATCCTCTCGGTTCAGGGACCCGGGAGGAGCGGCCGGACCTACGACGAGGTGCTCAACATAATCACCGAGAGTAAAGGCATTCCGCTGACCTTCGAGGTTCGGCGATCCGGATCGGCCAACGTCTCGGACCCAAAACCGCAGGAAATTCTCCAGCTCACCATTACACCCACGGAGTCAAACGGACGGGTTTCGATCGGGTTCTTCCCGGAGGTTCCGGTGGATTTTGAAAAGTACGGATTGGGACAGGCCCTCGTGCGATCGGCCAGGCGCAACTACGAGGTGGCGATCCTTACCTTCAAGATCATAGGGCGAATATTCACGGGATCAGCGTCGGTTCGAACTATCTCGGGACCCCTCGAGATAGCACGACTCTCGGGGAGCGCGGCGCGCACCGGCGATCCGCAGTTCTTCTTCAGCTTCCTGGGGCTGATCAGCCTTAACCTGGGCGTATTCAATCTCCTTCCCATCCCGATTCTCGACGGTGGGGTTATAGCCCTGCTTGTCGTTGAGGGCCTCCTCAGGCGCGAACTCAGCCTTGCGTTTAAAGAGAAACTGGTTCAGGTTGGCTTTGTTTTTCTGATTCTCCTGATGGGTTTCGTGGTCTTCAACGATCTGTCCAAGATTGTCGATTTCGAGCGGCTCTTCCGCTAAAAACTCGCAAGCGCGGCTTTTTCGTCTGTCGTAGACCGAGAATACCGTCAGAAGTTTGGTAATGGCCAGAAGCTCCTGAATCTTCTTCGTCAGATGGAGAAGCTTCAACTGCCCGCCTTGATTTGTTACCGTCGTGAAGCTGCTCACCAGTTCCCCGATACCCGAGCTGTCGATATAGTTCACGTCGCCCAGGTTCAAGATGATCTTCTTGCCGCCATTCTTCAGCAGCTCGCGAACGCTGTTTCGAACCGCCATCGTTCCTTCGCCCAGCATGATCTTTCCGCTACAATCCAGAATGTGAACGTCGCCTACCGTGCGATTTTCAATCTTCATTTTTCTCTCCTTAGTTTGAACCCACTTTTTTGACCATGTGAACCTCCATACCCCCTTGAGAAAGCGGGCGGAACTCTACCTCATCCATGAAGGAGCGGATATAGAAAATTCCTCGGCCGCTGGGCTTCAATAGATTCTCAGGATCGAGGGGGTTCGGCAGGTCATTCACCTGGAACCCCGTCCCCTGGTCTTTCACAGATATTTCCAGCTGGTCGGACGCTACGTCAAACCTGATATCTACTTTCTTGCTCTGATCAAGCTTGTTTCCGTGTTGAATTGCATTCGTCACTGATTCTCGAACCGACATGCCGATCCAGTGAGCCGTGTCTTCGTCAAAGCCCATGAAACTGGTGACACAATCGGTAAGGGTCTGCACGAGATCGAGGTACTCTAACGCACTGCCAATACTCATCTCAATTCTATTGGCTGGTGTTTTCATTCGATGGCTTCGACACGACCGGCGACGAGTCGACGAGGAATCCCTGGGGAGACACCGGCGGTCATCTTAATCATCAGTCTTTGAGGCTGTCAAGTGAAAAGGTGCTTAAATTACTCCGGAACAACGGTTTCCGTCGTTTTCCGCAGCTAGTCTTCGGTCTGCCTGGGAAAAGTAGCGTGACTTCTCGGAACCTTGGGCGACGTCCTGGCCTGTTCTGTATCAGGCGGCGGACTGCTTCGGGGATAGCGGCGCGCGTCCAATTTTGCCTTCTTTCTCAAAATCCACTCCCTGTCGCCGTCGTCCAGTAAATCGGGAACCTCGCCTACCTTTTCATATCCCAGTTTCTCGCAGAATCTGCGCGCAGACTCGTTGGACATTGAAACGGACAGGTAGGCGTTCGAGGACTGGCTGAAGATCTTCCGTTCGACAAATCCCATCAACTGGCGGCCGATGCCTCGGCGGCGCAGCTCCGGGCGGACCGCCAGGAAGCGAACGTAGCCGCCGTGAGCAAAAATCGGTTCTGGAATAAAGTACACTACCGCAGCGACTTGGGATTCCTCCTCGGCGACGTAGATGATGCCTCGTCCGATGGCGGACTGCAGAAGTTTTTGCACATCCTCCCGCCCTTCACCCTTTTTAAACACGGGTTCGCTGGCAGCGAGGATTTGAACAGTTTCAGGAATATCCTTTTGCGTCAATTCACGTATTCTGGCCATAGTGGGGGTGCTAGGGTTTTCTGTGATTGTTTAAAACAGGTTAAATTTGCGAACCAACATTATAGTCGAATGCCCGAATCGGTTTCCAATTTATTTAGCAATTGTTTCTTGGCGCTGCTTTTGCCCTGCGCGCTCCTGCGAAGCCGCTAAGGGTTCGCGCAGAAATAAGTTCGCATTATGCTGCAGGCCCCCAGGCCCGCTGGCGAGGCGCGAGCGACGATGCGTACCCGGCGCGGTACGTGAGGAGCGAGTAACAAAGCCAGCGGGCCTGCGGGCCGCAGCCCGAAGGGGCGCGATCCTCAGCGTGGTTAGCTAACAGAAACCGGTTCATGATTGACCACCGACTCTCGCGCCAGAATGTGAAGTTATTTCTGCGCGAGCCCTAAGATCCGCCTGGAATCGTTGGTGTAAAATGGGTCGATGGCTCGAACCGTGGCGTTGGTCAAGAATCGACAGCTCGAACTCTCGAACCTGACCAAACTTCTCTTCCCCGATGACAAGATCAGCAAAGCTGAACTCATCGACTACTATCTAAGGATCGCGCCGACGATCCTGCAGCACGTTAAAGGCCGGGCGCTTTCGTTCGTGCGTTATCCCGACGGGGTTACAGGGGAGGCGTTCTTTCAAAAGAACAGGCCCGACTGGGCTCCGGACTGGATCCAGTATGTTCCGCTGGGGAATGAAGAAAAAATCGACTACATCCTGGCGACGGAAGAGGCCTCCTTCGTCTGGCTCGCAAATCTCGCGTGTATCGAGCTGCACCAGATGCACGGACGCGCTCCTCATTTCGATAAGCCCGATTACATAGTCTTCGATCTGGACCCTCCGGAGAACTACGACTTCGGCCGTATCGTGGAAATTGCATTCCAACTGAGAAGCCACATTGAAGGCTTCGGTTACCATGCCTTCGTGAAGACCACGGGCGGGAAAGGGGTCCACGTAGTCGCGCCGATTGAGCCCAGATGGGGTTTCGAGCGCATTTTCGAAACCGCATCGGCGCTGGCCAAGCCCTTTGTCGAGGCGCACGGAAGTACGACCACGCTCCAGATCAGGAAAGACGCGCGCAAGGGTAAAGTGCTCGTCGACATTTACCGCAACCGTCCCTCGCAGACCATCGTGTCGGCTTACAGCGTTCGCGGCCGCGCCGGGGCCTCTGTGGCGATGCCGCTCGCCTGGGAACGGCTGCGCTCGACCCGCGATCCGCGCGAATTCAACATCCATACGGCACTGGACCACGTGCTCCGCGATGGGGATGCCTGGGAGACGATCGGGGCTTATGCGACCCCGCTCCACACCGAGCGCCGGATGACGAGGTCGGTTAAACCCCAAAAGCCCGGTTCTGAAACTCCCGCGTCTCTCGCCCCTTACGCCAGCAAGAGAAGCTTCGCCAAGACTCCGGAACCGCCGCCGGAACTGAATGTCGGGCAAGGCACGTCCTTTGTCATTCACCGGCATCATGCATCGCGACTTCACTACGACCTGCGGCTCGAGCGCGACGGCACGCTGAAATCGTGGGCTGTCCCCAAGGGGCTTCCGCCTCGCCCGGGGATCAAGCGGCTCGCGGTGTCGGTCGAGGATCACCCGGTCTCTTATTTGAATTTCGAGGGGGAAATTCCGAAGGGGCAATACGGAGGCGGCAAGATGTGGGTCTATGCGCGCGGAAAATATGAAGTGACCAAGGACAAGAAAGACGGCTTCTATTTCTGCCTGCGCAGCCGGGAGGTCAATGCCGAATACCGACTGATCGACACAAAAAGCAAGGACTGGCTCCTGGAACGAGTCGACACTCCCCAGGTGGATTGGTTGCGGGACCCCATCGAACCCATGCTGGCGCAGAGCCGGAAAGAACCGCTCGACTCTCCCGACTACCTGTACGAGGTCAAGTGGGACGGCATCCGCGCCATGATCGCCCTCGACGAAGGGCAGTTAACCATCCGCAGCCGCAGCCAGCGGGATATCACCCGGCTGTTCCCGGAACTGCTCATACCTGAAGAAGCCTTCAGGGCGTCTTCGGCCCTGTTCGACGCCGAGATCGTTTGCCTTGCCCCGAACGGCAAACCTGTCTTCGAGCACTCCGTGCAGCGCTTGCATCCGGCGAGCGAATCCGAAATCGGGCGGGCGCAGGCGAGGCATCCGGCTGTATGCTACGTCTTTGACTGTCTCTACCTCGATGGACGACCGATCGTAGGCGATCCTTTGATCCGGCGTCGCGAGTGGCTGGCCGATGCCATTCGCGAAAACCCCGTATATCGGGTGAGCGAAGCCGTTGAAGAAGGCCTTCAATTGTATGAAGCCGCGCAAAAGCTCGGTCTCGAAGGAATTGTCGCAAAAGAGCGCGAGAGTCCGTATCTCCACGGCCGGCGCACTCCGCACTGGCTGAAGATCAAGGCGCGCCAGACTACCGAATGCATCATTATCGGCAGCACACAGGGAAAGGGTGATCGCGATGGTTATTTCGGCGCCCTCCACCTTGCATGCTACAAAGGGGATCGCCTTTTCTACCTGGGGAAGGTAGGGACGGGTTTTGACGACCGGCTGTTCCGGACCATCCGGGCTGAGCTTAAAAAAATCCCGCCGGCGCCGCGACCGATTGAGCCCAGGCCGGTGGACGACGCGCGCACGGTATGGCTTGAACCGAAGCTGGTCTGCGAAGTTCGCTACGCCTCGTTTACGACCACCGGAACTCTTAGAGAGCCGGTGTTCGAAAGGCTGCGCCCCGACCTTGTCGCCGAGAACTGCAGAATGGACACGTGACGCCGGGACAAGAATCAACCACAAAGACGCGAAGAAACGCCAAGGACCTTCGATTTCGTGTAGAATATTTCGATAACCTGTGAGGTGCTAACATGCGGTCAATCTGGAAAGGTCACATTCAGTTCTCACTGGTGACAATCCCCGTACGAATCTACAGCGCGATCGACACGGCCCAAAACATCAGCTTCAACCAGTTGCACAAAGAGTGCAACGGGCGCATCGGATACGACAAGAAATGCAAGAAGTGCAGCCAGCAGGTCGCCAACGAGGATATCGTCAAAGGGTATCAGTATGAGCCCGACCAGTACGTCGTCATCGAACCTGAGGACCTGGAGAAGCTGCGGCTCAAGAGCACGCGTATCATCGAAATCCAGGGATTCGTCGACGCCTCCGAGATTCATACTACCCTGTACGAATCTCCCTATTATGCCGGTCCGGATGGCGAGGCCGCGGCGAAAGCTTACGGATTGTTGTGTGAGGCGCTGAAGGAAAGCGGCAAAGTAGGGATCGGAAAGGTGGTTTTGCGCGACCGGGAAGACGTCGTGATCATTGCGCCCCAGGATCGCGGCCTGATCCTGTATAAACTTCGATACCCTGAAGAGGTAAAGAGCATCACCGAGGTACCGCAGCTCGACAACCTGCGCGAGCTCGATCGCGAGCAGCTGAAGCTGGCGCGCCACCTGCTCGACACGATGTCTACGTCTTTGGCCAAACTGGATTTGAAAGACAAGTACAGCGAGGCGCTGCGGGAAGTCATCAACGCCAAGATTCAGGGAAAAGAGATCGTCACATACGCCCCGGAGGCGCTCCCTGTGGTCGATATCATGACCGCGTTGAAAGAGAGTATCGAGCAGGCCAAATCACAGCGTGAACCGATGGTCAAAGCAACTGGCAAGGCGAAAAAAGCGAAGGCAGAGCCGGAACTCGGCGAGGGAAAGGGAGCCAAGACTCGAAAAACCAAACTCGCCTGATGGCGCGTTTCGGTCGTTCCTTCGCGTCTTTGCGTCTTAGCGGTATTTGCGGTATATGAAAATGGGCAGGATCCTCAGGTTTCCCAGCGACGCTCCATCCAAATTCGGCTTTCAGGCGGTTAAGGCTACTTACACAGTTCCAGAAATCAGCCAGCAGTTCGGCCTGCACGAACGCTACATCCGGCGCTGGACGCGGGAGGGATTGATCCAGACGGCTTCGCCTTCCGAAGCGGGCGAATTGCGCTACGACTTTCGGGCGCTGCGCCAGTTTCGCCTGGTTCGTGAACTTCGCGGACAGGGGTTGACGCTGAAGCAGATCGACGCGGTACTGCGTGGCCAGTTGAATCTTTTTCCCGAGCCCGGGCAACTCATTCGCCTTCCGGTAAGGCTCAGTCCTTTCGAAGAGGCCCTGCTCCTGCATGAACGCAGCGATAGCCGGGCCGCCGAATCCTACTGGAAAGCGATCCAAAACGAGGATTACGTGGCGGATGCTTACTGTAATCTGGGGATTCTCGAATTCGAGGGATCTCGGGTGACGAAGGCGTTCGACTGCTTCGCAAATTCGCTAAAACACGACCCGCGCCACTTCGAGTCTCACTTTAACCTGGGCAACCTTTACTTCGAGTCCGGAGACCTGCGTCTGTCGCGCCTGCACTACGAAATGGCGGCCGAGATTGAGCCGAGTTTTCCGCACCTGTATTTCAACCTGGGGCTGGTTCATGCCACTGCGGGTGACTTACGAGCTGCCATTGCGTCACTCGAGCAATACAAGCAGCTCGCGTCTGAAGCGGACGGAAGCAAAGCGGATGACTTGCTGGCCAACCTGGCAACTGCAGTGGCGTCGCAGTGCTGATCTGCTTCTGTAAAAATACCGCCTCGAAGCAAAACGTCGCAAGCAGTTTGCCATTTTGCGCCTCGCCTGGGGTTTGCCTGGCGCGTCCTGGGGAGTCAGAAAACCGTGCAGCGCGGCGGATGGGGATTTTCTATACCGGTCACCTGCTGAACCCGATCCGCACCAGCTTGATGACCGGTTTCCCATTTTCTGACCCAACGAGACCTATTCGCGCCTGGCCACCGAACCCGCTCTGCTTACCCTGGCTAATCCGTTCCCCGAGCAACGCAGGCCAAGGAGGGTGTGACAACCTCCAACGGCTATGACTTGCACGCGCCGACGGGCTATGTGCAGAGCTTTAACTTGGCAGTGAAAAACTCGATGAAGCGCTAACCGGCTCGTTCTCCAGCGCGCGATCGTCGCCGGCAATTTTTTCGAGACCGGCGCGTAACGTCGCGGCGCGCAATGGGGCGATTTCCTGGGTCATGGAGGCCCGAGGAATTGATACATCATAACGGAAATTATGTTACCTCACCCTGTAAATTGCTGAAAGAAAAAGAGCAAGCGGCGTTAAGAAGACTTTGTAGGTTTTTTCGACAGGGTGATAGTCTTCGACCGCAATTTACGCTTTATACAGTACAACGACTCGAGGCAAGGAGACGATGGGCATGGCGACTATCCGGTTGCGGGCCGGAACTTGCTTCAGCGGGCCGATTGGAAGATAGAGCGGGATGGGTTGGATTTCAACCGAGAATTCGACGGGTGACCTGGGGAAGCAGGGAAAGGGGGGTTGGGTGCTGAACGCCTCCACCTGCGGGACGAGTGCGACAACCTCCCAACGAGGCGATCCTAGCACCCAGGCACACTTCGATCTCGGCAACCTCGGATCTCAGCGGCAACACGCGGGCTGGCGTGAATGCCCGGTATGCTAGCACATTGCAGGTGGTGCTCGCGGCCAAGTTTCTTGTCTAATTCATGAGTCCCGAGTCTCGGGCTCTTCCCATTCCCCCACCAAAGGAATGACCTTTCACTTATCAGAGGTATCTCATGCGTAAACTTGATCACGCAATCTCCCAGCTGTCCCCTAGCTCCTGGTTGTTAATGGCGGCCTTTGCTTTGGCGAGCTTTATTGCCGTGTCGCTCTTTTCCTCGATCGCGCCAGCCGCGTCCGTTGAATCGCATCGCGAATCTCGATCAAGCACCGAAGGCGAGAGCCAATCACGCGCGAGTCTCACGATGGAAGAGCGTATCGCCCATCAACGGGCCATCGAGGAGGTCTACTGGCGGCACAGGATTTGGCCGCGAGAGAATCGCGCACCCAAGCCGTCATTGGACCAGGTAATGCCGCTTTCGACCATCGTCGGGAAGGTGAAAGATTATTTGCGCCAGTCGGAAGCTCTCGAGGCCTATTGGCAGCGCCCGATTACAGGTGAGCAGTTGCAGGCGGAGATGAACCGGATGGCCCGGCAGACGAAACGGCCGGAGATGCTCGAGGAGCTATGGGCAGCTTTAGGGCATGATCCCTTTGTGATCGCGGAGTGCGTGGCGCGGCCGGCGCTGGCGCATCGGCTGATCAGGAGCTGGTATGCCTCGGATGAGCGGTATCACGGAGAGCTGAAGCGGCGGGCGGAGGGGGAAGTGAGCTCCTACGGGACGCCGAGACAGATGTGGAAAATGAGCGGGGAGTATCGGGAGCTGGAGTGGGTGAAAGGAGGAAGCCAGGAGGAATCGGAGCGTGAGAACAGAGTGGTATTGAGTTCCAGCCTGGGAGGCGAAGGTGCGCGAGCTGGCGCGGCTATTCGCGGGAGGAAAGGAAACTAGCGCCCAGCTCGGGGGAGAGCAGCGTGATGTACGGGAGGAGCTGGATCGGCTGCCGCTGGATGAGCTGAGCCGGTTACAGGAAGGAGAGGACCGGTTCTACGTGGCGGCAGTCGTGGAAATGGATGGAGCGCGACTGAAGGTGGCGACCGTGGAGTGGAAGAAGGAAGCGTTCCCAGAGTGGTGGAATAGAGTGCGACCGCAGCTACGGGGAGCAGTGGCCGGGCAGGGATATGGGTATTTTCTGGCGAAAATAGAGCCGGCCTTAAACTCGTGCTCTAATGACACCTGGACTCCAACGCCAGCTCCCCCTGACCCACGAGAAAGTCACACTGCGGTCTGGACCGGGAGTGAAATGATCGTCTGGGGGGGATCTCCCACAACCGACACGGGCGGGCGCTACGATCCGGCAACCGACAGCTGGACGCCAACGAGCACGCTGAATGCACCCACCGCACGACAGTTTCATACCGCGGTCTGGACCGGGACTGAAATGATCGTCTGGGGAGGAGGGGGAGTCAATTCCCCTCCCTTCAACACCGGCGGGCGCTACGATCCGGCAACCGACAGCTGGCAGCCCTCGAGCACGCTGAATGCACCCAGTGCACGACAGTTTCATAGCGCGGTCTGGACCGGCCATGAAATGATCGTCTGGGCGGGAATTCGCACCAACACCGGCGGGCGCTATGATCCAGCAACCGACAGCTGGCGGCCCACGAGCATGCTGAATGCACCCAGCGCACGACAGTTTCATAGCGCGGTCTGGACCGGGACTGAAATGATCGTCTGGGGGGGAAGCACCGACCAATACCGGCGGGCGCTATGATCCGGCAACCGACAGCTGGCGGCCCACGAGCACGCTGAATGCACCCAGCGCACGACAGGAACACACTGCGGTCTGGACCGGTCATGAAATGATCGTCTGGGGGGGAGTGAATTTTTTTCACCCTTCTTCAACACCGGCGGGCGCTACGATCCGGCAACCGACAGCTGGCGGCCCACGAGCACGCTGAATGCACTCAGCGCACGAGACCGTCACACCGCGGTCTGGACCGGTCATGAAATGATCGTCTGGGGAGGAAGCGCCGGGGTTCTTCCTACTACCTCCTTCAACACCGGCGGGCGCTACGATCCGGCAACCGACAGCTGGACGCCAACGAGCACGCAGAATGCACCCAGCGCACGACAGTTTCACACCGCGGTCTGGGCCGGTCATGAAATGATCGTCTGGGGAGGAGGCACCGAGTCTCTGTCTACCTCCTTCAACACCGGCGGGCGCTACGATCCGGCAACCGACAGCTGGACGCCCACGAGCACACTGAATGCACCCACCGCACGATCTGGTCACAGCGCGGTCTGGACCGGGACTGAAATGATCGTCTGGGGGGGAGGCACCGAATCTCTGTCTACCTCCTTCAACACCGGCGGGCGCTACGATCCGGCAACCGACAGCTGGCAGGCCCTCGAGCACGCTGAATGTACCCAGCGGACGATCCAGTCACACCGCGGTCTGGACCGGCTATGAAATGATCGTCTGGGGGGGATTTCCTTTCTACCACACACTGGCGGACGCTACGATCCGGCAACCGACAACTGGAGGCCCACGAGCACGCAGAATGCACCCAGCGGACGAGAGAGTCACAGGGCGGTCTGGACCGGTCAGTGAAATGATCGTCTGGGGAGGGGAATTCAGTTCCCCACCTTCCCTCAACACCGGCGGGCGCTACGATCCGGCAACCGACAGCTGGCGGCCCACGAGCACGCTGAATGCACCCAGCGGACGATTTGGTCACAGCTGCGGTCTGGACCGGTCATGAAATGATCGTCTGGGGAGGAGGCACCGCGACGAGGTTCTTTCCTGAGTTCCTCAACACCGGCGGGCGCTATGATCCGGCAACCGACAGCTGGAGACCCACGAGCACGCTGAATGCACCCAGCGAACGATCTGGTCACAGCGCGGTCTGGACCGATCATGAAATGATCGTCTGGGGGGGAGGGACACTCAGTTTCGTACCTCCCTTCAACACCGGCGGACGCTACGATCCGGCAACCGACAGCTGGAGACCCACGAGCACGCAGAATGCACCCAGCGAACGACGCTCTCACAGCGCGGTCTGGACCGGCCATGAAATGATCGTCTGGGGAGGAGGTACCGTGTTTCTTACGGTCTTCAACACCGGCGGGCGCTACGATCCGGCAACCGATAGCTGGAAGCCAACGAGCACGCAGAATGCGCCCAGCGCACGAAGCGGTCCCACCGCGGTCTGGACCGGGAGTGAAATGATTGTTTGGGGGGGGGGATCTCCCACGACCAACACCGGCGGGCGCTATTGCGCCTCGCGGCAGTTCTTCAAGGAGGCTATTCTCTCGCCGGTTGTATCAGGCCCTGCTGGGGGAAAGGCCGAAATAGTGTTCGTTCAGTCGGGCACCGAAATTCAGCAGCAATTCAGTGTAAGAATCGAGCGGGCGCTCGCTAACAACAGTTACCGCATTCTTGTCGACATCTCCTCAGGTGAGCCGGTGGATTCGGGCCAGCAGTTGGACTTCGGTTTTGTGGAAACCGACCGTCAAGGAAATGCCACCATGACGTGGAGTTCGAGCCCCAAGAATGGTGAGCGAGACATTAGACCAATTCTCCCCCCAGGAAAGGACGTTCGCAATTTCGTCAGGGTCATGGTCGCTCATGGTGGGGGTACCATCATTTTTCTATCGGGCAAATTTTGATCGCGGGGGAGACCTCTATTTGGGTGGTCTCAATGCTGACCTAGCCAACCGAAGGGATTCGGGACGGAAAGCCATAGGTCACACTGTCGGATTCGCGGATCAAATTGGCACATCGTGACTGGCGCTCTCCGACGTGCTCCGCCTCCGTTTGTCGTAGATTTGGGTGGTGGTGATATGCCGATGCCCGAGGTGGTCTGGAGCTTCAGTCGAACTTAGGGGTCTGCAAGATTACCCACGCTTAAATCAAACCTCATCTCGCCCCTCATCTCGCCATAGTCCACAACCGGTGTCTTCGTTGACGGTTCGCCAACTCTCGATTTGTGTATCTTATTCGAATGGCGCCGCCCTGCTCGAAGAGAATCTTCGAAGGGTCATTCCTGAACGAGATCGCTCATGTGATCTCCTCCTCAGCTGAACCCGGACCGAGCAGCGCCATCCTTCAACCACGCGCCACTTTTGCGTCTTGGCGTCTTCGGGGCTGGTTCCGTCACGAAAAGACCGTGCGGCCGCCGACTACCGTCCTCACAACCTTGATGTTCTTGATTTGATCGGGCTCGACCTCATGAGGATCCTGCGCCAGCATCACGAAATCCGCCAGCTTGCCGGCTGTGATCGAACCCTTTAGATTCTCTTCATAGGAAGCGCGGGCGCCGTTAATGGTGGCGATCTTAAGCGCCTCGTCGACGGTTACCTTCTGATTGGCCCCCCAGAGGCGTCCTTCCACGTCCTTGCGCGTAACCAGGCTCTGGATCGCCATGAGAGGCTCAAAGGGGCCGGGAGTGTAATCCGAGGCGCCCGGCACCGGTATGCCGTAGTCGAGAAAGGATCGGTGCGCGAACATCCACTTCATTTTTTCGTCGCCATACTCCTTCCACTTTTCCCCGTGATAGTGCACGTAGGTCCAGAATGGAGTCGGGATGGAGCCGGTCGCTTTAATGCGCTTCAGGAGATCCGGATTGACGAGGGAGCAGTGCTCGATGCGATGCCTGCGATCGGGATGAGGCCACTTCATCAGGACGCGCTCGTAGGCCTTCAAGACGTAATCAATCGTGAGATCTCCGTTCGCATGAATTCCGATCTGGAAGCTATGCCGGTGGGCGTCTTCGACCGCCTCCTGGATTTCCTCCGGTGTCATGGTCAGGATCCCCCGGTCGGTGCGGCCGACGAACGGTGTGCTCATATACATGGTTCGCTCTGAAGCCGAGCCATCGGCGACGTACTTTACGCCACCGACCTTTAACCATTCATCACCGAAACCGGTATAGATTCCGGCCGTCTTGAATCCTGAAAAGATGCCGCTGCTCACCATCATGTAGACCCGGTGGCGCAGGTCACCGGCTCGATAGGCGTCTTCGTATGCCAGAATCCGCTGCCGCCCGGCCCCGGCATCGTGAACCGTGGTCAGACCGGAAGCGGTAAGCAGTTCCGACATGTACTTCATGCCGGCGTGGCCTCGCTTGCGCTGTTCCTCCGGACTGAATTCCTCGCGCTTGCCAACCCGGTCGAATACGGCGCGAGCATGCTCGGCCACCATCCCGGACAATTCTCCCTCCGAGTCGCGTTCGAATCGCCCTCCCTTGGGATCCGGGGTGTTTCGAGTTATTCCGGCGAGCTCAAACGCCTTGCTGTTGTACCAGGTCGTGTGCCCGCCCCGATGCGCGACGCTCACGGGATGGCTGGGAACCGCTTCATCCAGATCCTTCCGGTGCAAGCGCCGGCGCTCTTGCACCTTCGTGTCATCAAACTTGAACCCCGAAACCCAGTAACCGGGCGGCGTCTGCGCTGCCTTCTTCCGCAGCGCCTCCTTGATCTGCTCTATGCTGCGCAGGTCGAGATTTACGCTGTATAACTCATCGATCCCGCTCGGGTGACAGTGCGTATCGATAAACCCGGGAGTAACGGTCATGCCGGCGGCATCGATTACCTGGGTGCCCCGCGCGATCAGGTTCTTGATGTCAGCCGTGCTCCCCACCGCAATAAAACGGCCGTTCTTGACCGCAAACGCCTCGGCCCTCGGCTGGGCTGGATCGATGGTATAGATCCGGCCCCCGGTCAACGCGAGATCCGGACGCCGCACATCGCCGCCGTCCCCGCCACTCCCTCCCGGACGCTGCGCTTGGAAGTTCGGCAATCCAATCGCACCGGCGAAAAGAGTGGTCAGGCCGAGAAATTCACCCCGTGTGTACTTGCGCATGACGTTCTCCGCTTAGCTCCTGGCTCGGATTTTTATCCCGAGTGTTAATCAGCGGGCCCCAAGGTGTCAAGTGACCCATTGGCACTTCTTTGCGTCGCCGCGTCCCGGTAGTGAAGCTATAATCATCCGGGCTGCCGGGGTTCACGCTCGGCGGCCCCGAGAAAGTTATGGACAGGGTTCGCTATGACACGAAGACCGCGCTGCTCGTGGTCGACGTTCAAAACGACTTCGCCGATCCAAAGGGGAGCCTTTATGTCGAAGAAGGCGAGAAGGTCGTTCCCGTGATAAATCGCGAGATCGAGAGAGCTCGGGCGGCCGGCGCCCTGGTGGTCTACACCCAGGATTGGCACCCGGGCGTCACTCCTCATTTTCAGAAGTACGGCGGAGTTTGGCCGGTGCACTGCGTTCGTGGCAGCTGGGGAGCTGCCTTCGCGCCGGAGCTGCGGGTGGAGGGCGAAGTCGTACGCAAGGGGACCGGTGCCGAAGACGGCTACTCGGGATTCTCCGTTGCCGACGTGCAGACCGGGAGTCGCAAACCCACCGAGCTCGAGAGCCTGCTGCGGAGTCACGGGGTTGAGCGGGTCGTGATTATCGGACTCGCAACCGATTATTGCGTCAAGGAAACCGCGCTGGACGCGCTCCGGATTGGCTTCGTCACCACTGTGCTCCGGGAAGGAATCCGCGCGGTTAATCTCAAGGAATCCGACGGGGAGCGAGCCCTCGAGGAAATCCGCCAGGCCGGCGCTCTCGTCGAGTAACGGCCGGCGGAATCAAAACCAGGATTCGAAGAAGCACAATTGAATTTCTTCTGGCGGGAGCGCTTCGCCGTGAATATACTCCCCCGCGGGGAGAATGATCTATGAAGACTAAGTTTGCTTACGTGCTCCTGGCTGGCGCATCCGTCGCAGCCATCATCGCGGGTGTAGTCTTCTGGCTGGTTAAGGTCCGATTCCAATCTCCGGCGCCCATGGTCAACGTGGCTGACGGCTTCGAAGTCGAACGGATCGCGGGCCCGCCGCTGGTAGAACGCCCGATCGTAGCGGATTTCGACGAGCAGGGGCGGCTCTACGTCGCCGACTCCTCGGGCTCGAACGACAAGGTTCAAAAACAGCTGGAGGATAAACCTCACCGGATCGTGCGGCTCGAGGACACTAACCAGGACGGACGGTTTGACAAGAGTGTCGTGTTCGCCGACAAGATGATGTTTCCCGAAGGGACGTTGTGGTTTGACGGATCGCTTTACGTCGCCGCGCCTCCGAGCATCTGGAAACTTACCGACACCAACGAAGACGGAGTCGCAGACCAGCGCGAAGAGTGGTTTCAGGGCACGACCCTTACCAACTGCGCCAACGACCTGCACGGGCCCTACCTGGGTCTGGACGGATGGATCTATTGGGCCAAAGGAGCGTTTGCCAAGCAGACCTACGAACGCCCCGGCAAGCCTCCCTTCGTCACGCGCGCGTCCCATATTTTTCGCCGGCGCCCCGGCGATACTGCCATCGAGCCGGTAATGACCGGCGGCATGGACAATCCTGTGGACGTCGTCTTCACTCCAGCCGGCGAACGGATTATTACCTCGACTTTCGTCATTCAGCCGGAAGTCGGCCGGCGCGACGGCCTGATCCACGCCGTCTATGGCGGCGTTTACGGAAAACAGCACAACGTCATCAATGACCACAAGAAGACCGGCGACCTCATGCCGGTCATGACCCATCTTGGTCCCGCCGTCCCGTGCGGGCTGACCGCCTATACTTCGGAAGCTTTCGGCAAGGATTATCAGAACAATATCTTCGCGGCGCTTTTCAACCTGCACAAGGTCACGCGCCACGTGCTCGAACCCACCGGGGCCACCTTCACCACCCGCGACAGCGACTTCCTGGTCTCCAGCGATCCCGATTTTCACCCCACCGATGTGCTCGAAGATGCCGATGGCAGCCTGATCGTGATTGACACGGGCGCGTGGTACAAGCTCTGTTGCCCAACCTCCCAGCTGGCCAAGCCTGACGTCCTTGGCGCCATCTACCGGGTCCGGAGGAAGGGAGCCCCCGGGGTAAACGATCCGCGCGGGCTTAAAGTCGAATGGGCCACGTCGAAACCCGAGGCGCTGGCGGGATTGCTTGTTGACTCCCGGCCCGCGGTACGCAGCCGTGCCATGCATCAACTCTCCAAACAGGGGAGCGCAGCAGTGCCGGCGCTGGCAGACATGCTCAAGACTTCCGGCTCGGTAGAAGGCCGCCGCAACGCCGTTTGGGCCCTTACGCGCATCGAAGGCATCGAAGCGCGCGAGGCAGTCCGGCTGGCTTTGAAGGACCAGGACGAAACCATCCGTCAGGCCGCCTCTCATTCGGCGGGCACCTGGCGCGATTCCGGCGCCGTGCAAGCACTCGTTGATGTGCTGAAACATGGCTCGCCCCACCTCCAGCGGGCTGCTGCCGAAGCGCTGGGCCGCATCGGCGACAAGACGGCCATTCCGGAGCTATTTGCCCTCGTTGACACTCCATCCGACCGCGTCCTCGAGCACTCCCTGACGTACGCTCTGATCGAGATCGGCGATCCAGGGGCGACGGCTGCAGGATTGCAGGCTGCCTCACCACGCATCCGGCGGGCTGCGCTGATCGCGCTCGACCAGATGGACGGGGGCGGGTTGAAACCCGAGTCGATTACTCCGCTGCTTACCTCCAGCGATGCGTTGCTCAAGCAAACCGCCTGGTGGATCGCCGGTCACCATCCCGATTGGGGACAGGCGGTGGCCGGATTCTTCCGCCAGCGCCTGGCCAGCAAAGACTTGAGCAGCGCGGACCGCGACGAGTTACAGCGCCAGCTCGCGCAGTTCACGCGCGACGCCGAGATTCAGTCTTTCTTGGCCACGAGTCTGAACGGCTCGGCCTCGAAGGAATCGCGCCTGGTCGTGTTGCGCGCCATGGCCCAGGCGCCCTTAAAGGAAATGCCGGCCGCCTGGGCTGCCGGGTTTGTCAAAGTCATGGCCGGCAAGGACACGGAGTTGATTCGGCAGACCGTCTCCACCGCCCGCGTGCTTCCGGCGCCACCCAAGGATTCTGTGGCTGGCTTGAGTGCGGCGTTGCTCCGGGTCGCCTGTGAACCGGCGTTTCCCGCCGAGGTGCGGCTGGATGCCCTGGCGGCCGTTCCCGGAGGACTCAGCAGCGTAGAGCCGGATCTGTTCCAGTTTCTGATTGCCGGCGTTGAGTCGACTCAACCGCCGGCGGTTCGCGGCAACGCTGCCACGGTTTTGGGGAAGGCAAAGCTGTCTCCGGATCAATTACTCGCGCTGGCGGATTCGCTCAAGAACGTCGGACCGATGGAGCTTCCCAAGATACTCGCCGTGTACGAGAACGCCAGTGACGAAGCCCTGGGGCTGAAACTGGTTTCGGCCTTGAAACAATCGAAGGGAGTGGCCGTGCTGCGCCCCGACGTGCTTAAACCGCGGCTGGCAAAATTCCCGGAGTCGGTGCAGAAGAAAGGGGAGGAATTGCTGGCGTCGGTAAACCTGGATATCGGCCAGCAGAATGCGCGCGTCGACAAGTTGCTGGTCAGTCTCAAGGGGGGCGACATCCGGCGTGGCCAGGCGGTCTTCAACAGCGCTACCACCGCCTGTTCTACGTGCCATACCATCGGTTACATGGGGGTAAGCTCGGTCCCGACCTCACGAGGATAGGCCAGATTCGCACGGAGCGCGATCTGCTCGAGTCGATCGTCTTTCCCAACGCGAGCTTCGTGCGCAGTTACGAGTCGGTCCTGGTGAAGACCAAATCCGGTGAAATGCATAACGGTGTGCTGCGCAAGGAGGATAATGATGAAGTACTCCTCGCCACCGACGCGCGCACCGAGGTTCGGATCGCCAGGAATGAGATCGCGGAGATGCGACCCGGCACCGTGTCGGTGATGCCCTCCGGCCTCGATGAACAGCTGACCGAGCGGGAGCTCTCTGATTTGCTGGCGTTCCTGAAACACACGCGACGGGAAGCCCATTGAAGCTTTGGTATTTCTTTGGTGACTTCGTGTCTTAGTGGTCAGCGTTTGGCGCGTATGGCGACGAGTTTCTTCTCACCCGTGGGTGCCTTCACGATCTGCTTCTGCCTGAGTCTCGTGTTCCTTATGTCAGCCGCGCCAGGCCGTGCCGAAATCCGGGACGTACTCAAGAGCGCCGACATCGGTGGCATGTTTGCCGGAGTAACACCCGGAAAGGAAGCGCCGGGTCTGCTCGTGCACTCCACGCCCGCCTATACAATTCGGTTTGATGTACAAGCCGGCAAGCCCGGTCCTCACACGGCGCATCCTAGCGCCGACCAGCTTCTCTTCGTCCGCGCCGGAACGGCCAAGATTCTGGTCGGCGGCGAGCTTGCCGGAGCCAGAAAGTCCGCGTCAGGCGAGCTGACAGGAGAGGCCATCAAAGACGGCCGGACAAACGACGTGGGCGCCGGCGACGTGGTCCACTTGCCGCGCAATACCCCCCATCGCATTGACCCTGGCGGCGGACGATTGGAGTTTGTGCGCGTACAGGTGTTCCCCGCCGGAGACAATCTGCCGCCTCGCCAAGGCTTCCTGTCCCCCAGGCGCATGGCCGACGTCCTGAAGAAATCGGAGATCGACGCCACCTTCGCCACACACAGCAGCAACCAGCCCATTCACGCCGCGCCGAACTATACGATGAATTACGTAATCTATACCGGCCGAAGCGGTCCCTGGGAGGCTCATCGCGGCTGCACCGATATTTATTTCGTCCAGACCGGCACCGCCACCGCTCAGCTTGGGGGTGACATCGCCAATCCGAAGGAAGAAGCCCCGGGCGAGATCCGCGGGACCGGCGTCTCCGGCGCCCGCCGGCACAGCATCGGCCCGGGCGACATGGTTCTGATCCCTCGCAATACCGCGCACCATATGGACCCGGCCGGCGGGAAGCTCGGTTACCTGCTCCTCAAGGTATGGGTCGAATAGGCAGGCCCTCCTGTTCCCTATGTGACGACGACGTCCACATTCAAACCATGCCCAATCGTCAATCGTCAATCGTCAATCGTCAATCGTGAAGACATCCGTAATCACCCGCATCGAAACCATGATGCACCCGGATTACCCGAAGCTTCTCTGGGTGCGCCTGCACACGAACGATGGACTCGTCGGGCTGGGCGAGACCTCGTTCGGTCCCGAAGCCGTAGCGGCGTGGATCCACGAAAGCGCCGCTGAAACCCTTCTCGGCGCCGATCCTATGCGACTCGACTACCTCTGGCAGATGCTCGGGCGCGCCGGCACCTTTACCTCCCGGGCGCGGGGCACAGAAGTGCGCGGGCAATCTGCATTGGACATTGCGCTTTGGGATCTATACGGAAAGCGGGTGAAGCAGCCGCTCTACCAGCTTCTCGGCGGCTTGTTCCGCGACAAGATCCGGGTTTACAACACGTGCGCCGGCTATTCATACGGCGTGAACCGGCCGGGACATTACAAAGCCGGCGAGCTCGATCACCACCCGGAGCAGCCTTACGAGGACCAGCACGCCTTCCTCACCGACGCCGGCGCGCTCGCCGAGGACCTGCTATCACAGGGCTTCACGGCCATGAAGATCTGGCCGTTCGACCAGTTTGTAGAGAAGACCAACGGGCAGTTCATTTCGAAGGAGGACGTGGAGGCGGGCGCAGAACCGTTCCGGAAGATCCGGTCGAAGGTTGGCAAGCGGATGGACATGATGGTAGAGATGCACTGCCTCTGGAATCTGCCTTCGGCGATCCGCATCGCCAAGGCGCTGGAGCCGCTGGATCCTTACTGGTTCGAGGATCCGGTGCCCATGGACAACATCGACAGCGTCGCGCAGTTCAAGAATTCGACTCATATCCCGACCACGGCGTCGGAGACGATGTCCACCCGCTGGGCGTTTCGCGAGCTGTTTGAGAAAAGGGCGGTGACCATCTGCATGTTTGATATTTCCTGGACCGGCGGGGTTTCAGAGGCAAAGCGAATCGCGACCTTGGCCGAGGCCTACCATCTTCCGATTGCGCCTCATGACTGCGTGGGGCCGGTGACGCTCGCCTGCTCGGTACACCTCAGCCTGAACGCACCCAATGCCTTGATCCAGGAAACGGTTCGAGCCTACAACGCGACCTGGTACAACGACATCGTCACCACCCTGCCCAGAATCGAGGGGGGATTCGCATACCCGCCGGCCGGTATCGGGGTTGGGACGGAGCTCAATGAGAGCCTGCTGAAGGACAAGCGGCTCCGGCAGCGGGTCAGCGAGCTGTAGGCTCGGGTCTGACTCCATCTGCCGAAGTGGCGGCGCATTCGGCAGCGCCACCCTGCTGTGCTAAAATTCCCGAGAACGCAGCCCAGCACCAACCAGTGATCCTAGGGTGAGGGAACTATGGCGCTTCAATTAGCACGTCGACCATTTACCACCGCGGAATACCACCGGATGGTTGAGGCCGGGATTCTGAGCGAAGACGACCGGGTCGAACTGCTCGACGGAGAGATTATCCAGATGGCTGCGATTGGCCCCCGACATGCAGCGTGCGTAGATAGACTTGCAGAAACTCCTGAACAACAAAGTTAGCGCGGCAGGCAGGACCACGCGCTGTTACTCTTCCTGGCGCGGACCGGCGCGCGTGTCATCGGAAGCCGCCAGCGATTCCCCGACTTGTTCCCGGAGTTTAGCCGCCGCCCGATCGAGGGCGCACCTGGGCTGCCGGACCGCCGGACACCGGCACCCGGTTTCCGGAATAACGCGTGAGTTCCGATATCACGGACCATGAGAAGCGCGCCGATGGAATTTCCGAGATGGACATTTTGAGTTTTTGGACCTGATCGGATACGATGTTACCCGAGGCAGCCAGATTCAATCTTTCGCTTAAGGTTAATCCATGGTTCTACGCGCAGCCGCTATTCGGTCAGATGGACTGGCAGCCGTCAGCAACCCCTACATAATCAAGCAGCAAAAGTACGTCTGTTCTGTAGGAGGAACCGATGCCACGTTTCTGGAGCGCGATCGTCAAGACGATCTTTTTTGTTTCGGCTGCCGTCTGCTTCGCCCAGCAAGACACCGGAATTATCACCGGTCTGGTCACGGACCAGAGCGGATCAGCCGTACCCAATGCCACCGTTGCCTTGCTGAATACTGGCACCAACACGAGCATAACCGTCACGACAGACAACGACGGGTTGTTCGTCGCCACGCCTTTGCGCATCGGCTCATATACGATTACGGTCGAAGCGCCCGGATTCAAGAAGAGTGTTCGCCAGAACGTTCTCTTACGCGTACAGGACCGGGTTCGAATCGATTTCGGCCTCGAGGTCGGCCAACTCACAGAAACCATTGAAGTCACTATCGTGGCTCCTCTTCTGGCATCCGAGACGACATCCCTTGGTCAGGTGATTGCAACAAAGCCCGTCTCCGAATTACCGTTGAACGGACGCAACTTCATTCAGCTGATCGCGCTCACGCCCGGCGCATACATCCCTCAGAAAAACAATTCTCTGTATCAGGATTTTCTAATTGGAATCAACGGCAATCGCATTCAGAACAACAACTTTCTCCTGGATGGGATCAATAACAACACGACTGATAACAATCAGGCGCCCGTGCTGCCGAGTCCCGACGCCATCGCCGAGTTCAAAGTTCAGTCTAATTTGCAGCCCGCCGAGTTTGGGAGAGGCTTGGGCGGAACCATAAATATTAGCCTGCGGTCCGGCACCAACGAGTTCCATGGCGTGCTTTTCGAATTCCTGCGCAACGACAAACTCGACGCCAACAACTTCTTCAATGTCGGACGCGCACGCCCGGCCTTCCAGCAGAACCAGTTCGGAGGAGCAGCGGGCGGTCCGGTTTATCTTCCCAAGCTCTATGACGGTCGAAATCGGACGTTTTTCTTTGCCGACTATCAGGGCACGCGCATTCGCAAGGGTCTGACGCGAATCTTCACAGTGCCGACTGCGGAGATGCGTGTAGGCGATTTCTCCGGACTTGTGCAACCTATCTTCGATGCGGACACCACACGCGTCGGCAGCGATGGCCGCGCCATTCGCGATCAGTTCCCCGATAATCGAATTCCGTCGAACCGCTTCGACCCGATCATGCAGAGATACCTGGCGCTCTATCCGCAGCCGAATCGTCCGGGCATCGCGAATAATTACATCCTCAATCCCAAATATACCGACGATAATGATCAAGGCGATATCAAGCTGGATCATTTGGCGAGCGAAAAGGATAGCTTCATGTTCCGGTACAGCCACGGGAACCGGACATTTATTGTGCCGCTCAACGTTCCGGACGTCCCGTACAACGGCTACTTCTCGGCAAACGAGTTTCTTCCGCAGGTGATCAACAATCGTGGCGCAGTGATGAGTTACACGCGTACCTTTTCGCCGCGTGTAGTGAATGAGGCGCGATTCGGTTTCAATCGGCTCTACGCTACTGTTACACCACGGAGCGAAGGACAGAATCTTGCTACCGAGTTTGGCATCCGCGGAGTCCCTTCCGATCCACAATCAAACGGCCTCACCGTGGTAGGCATAACCGGATTCTCCTCGCTGGGCGACAGCTTCGACACTCGGCGCGGGCAGAATGTCTTTCACCTGCTGGATAATCTGACGATCATCGCAGGCCGCCATAGTTTCAAGATGGGGTTTGAACACCGCCGCACGCAGTTCAACCTCGGCCAGGGTAGCTCCCCTCGTGGCGCTTTCACCTACAACGGTGTGTTCAGCCAAAACCCTCTTTCCCGTACAGGCACCGGCAGTCCGTTTGCCGACTTTCTGCTGGGATTGCCTGATTCATCGTCAATTGGAACCAACGTACGCGCAGGCATTCGGGTCCGAAACTATAGCGGCTTCATTCAGGATGACTGGAAGGTATCCAACCGCCTGACGATGAACATCGGCGTGCGATATGAGTACACAACGCCGGTCACGGAAGTGGTTGATCGAATGGCCAACTTTGACATGGCCACCAACAAAGTCGTCTTGGCTGCCCCGGAATCACTCGAAACTCGCGCTCTCGCCCGAGCGGATAGAAACAATTTCGCTCCGAGGATAGGCGTCGCCTTTCAGCTCGACCAGCGAACGGTCATCCGCACGGGTTACGGCATCTTCCATACCTTGGAAGACGCGGGTCACCACAACCCAACTTTCAACCCGCCTTTCTCGGCGAGTTTCACGTACCCCAGTAATCAGTTGGATCCCTCGACAGCTCTTCGGCCCGTTCAAGGTTTCCCTCCGGTCGGCTTCCCTGATGGCAACTTCGACAATCGATTTCTGAACATCAATGGACGGCCCTACGACTTCGCCGCCGCTTACAGCCAGCAGTGGAACTTCACAATCGGCAGGGAGCTTCGTGACTATGCCATCGAAGTTGCCTATGTGGGCAATAAGGCCAACAAGTTGATGGCGAACCGCAACATCAATCAACCCTTGCCGAGCGCAGGCTCGGTAAACAGCAGGCGCTTCTTCCCAGGTTGGGGCAGCATCACCTTCCAGGAGCCGAGAGGGAACTCCATCTATCACGCGTTGCAAACAAAAGTCGAGAAGCGATTCTCACTTGGCCATCTGTTCCTGCTGTCGTACACGTGGGCGAAAGCAATTGACGATTCCGACTCGACGCAGCTTTCAACCACGAGTGGGACGGGGAACCTGCAGGACCAGTTCAACCTCAGGGCGGAACGGTCTCGCTCG
Organism: uncultured Acidobacteriota bacterium; assembly: GCA_963827655.1. GTDB lineage: Bacteria > Acidobacteriota > UBA6911 > UBA6911 > UBA6911 > CAWHCF01. The sequence goes on along the minus strand of CAWHCF010000049.1, from coordinate 12,980 downwards.
TTCCAGGACGTTCGTCACCGATTGATTTTTAGTTACCTGTGGGAACTTCCGCTCGGCCGCGGCCATGCCTGGTTCGGAGATATATCTCCTGGCTGGAACCGCCTGGTCGGCGGTTGGCAAATCAACGGAATTGCTTCCCATCAGAGCGGGCGCGCGTTCACGATCAATTCGCCGTTCGATCAGTCCAACACAGGATCTTCAAACATCCGGCCCGATGCAACCGGCGTCTCGCCCGATCTTCCTTCGGAGGAACGCTCCGTGAATCGGTGGATCAACGCTGCCGCATTCCGCATACCGGACGGATTTGCGTTTGGAAATACGAGTCGAAATGTCGGGACAGGTCCGTCGCTCACAAACTTTGATGTGTCCATATTCAAAGACATTCCGATCGATTCTGAAGGCAGGCGGAAACTGCAGTTCCGCGCGGAGTTCTTCAACATCATGAATACTCCGCAGTTTCAGATTCCGAACCGGGTGTTCAATACGCCGCAGTTCGGCACCATCACCGAGACAGTGGCCGATAACCGCGATATCCAACTGGCGCTCCGGTTCCTCTGGTGAACCGACGACCGGCGGAGTTCTGTGTATCGCCACGCAGCCATTACTTCTTCACGCTGGTTTCCGCGATCCGGTCAGTCACCACCTTGCGCGCATTGAGCGGCTGTACAGGGCGGTTGTTGTCTTTCATCACATTCCGGAAAGCGTTGATCTGCTGCGCGGAAATTTGAACCGGATCGGTCATGACGATCCACTTCACTCCCTCGGAGCAGGGCGGCGTCGTCAAAGACCCGTCGTAGCGGTAGCTGGTCTTGCTGGTCGGCAACAGTTGATTCACATCCACGGTCACGTGCTCCAGATGGTGCTGCACGCTCTTTGAACTCGGCAGGTTCGACCAGACGGGATCGAAGGCGCTGTTATGCTTCCCTTCTTCGATGAAGACGCCGACGACGGCCAATTTCCCGTTGGCCGACTTGTGCACCATGTGCATCTCTATCGGGAAATGCTTACCACCGACGGTGTGCTCGCTCGGGCTATGAAAGTGATACTGGAGGAGCTGGAACTCTTCGCCGCCGACTTTCAGCGTGTCGCCCTCGGTATAGTTCACCTGAATCGAATGGCCCGTGTTGATCACATCCGCCATGTGTTCGTGATGGACGATCTTCAGGACAGCCGGTTTGAACTCCGCCCTCAGCTCAGGCAAATCCATTCTTGCCGTCTTCTCGATGTCGATCGGCGATTGCATTTTGCCCGAGCTGCAGACCGCCCATTTCGGGCTGAGCGAGCCCCACTTGGAGGGGCCTTCTGATGCCTCGTATCCCCAGACCGGATCACCTGCCGGCGGAGCTGCCGCGCGGGTCTTCGCCGGGGGCGCTTTGGCCTGTTCCTGCACCGGCGCCGCGGGCTTGCTGCCGTTGCACGCCGCCTGGAGCAGCATGAATAAAGCACCTAAAACTATCGACGCTTGCTTCGTGATCATAGAGTGATTTCCTTGAAAGTCTCGAAAACAACCTTGCGAACTCCAAACGCGCGCTCTTGGAGTGCGGTAGCTTGCTCGTGCGACCTTACGACGTCATCTCATCGGGATCTCGGCGATTTCGCCCCGGAGGGGCGACGGAAATTAGCCCCGGGCAAGCGCTTCGCAGGCCCGGGGTTTGGCGTTATCGGTCTATGCGCCCTGAATGGGGCGCAGGAGCATTGACGGTGGCAGCGTCCAGCGCCCCTCCGGGGCGCGTCTCTTTGCTTGTGTGTGACCAGGCGGACAAGCTTCGCTTGCCCTCGACTACTTTCCTTCGCCCTTTCAGGGCGCGAGCTGGCGTACCATTCGTAGTGGACCAATAACAAGCATAGCCGGTACCGGCGTTGGGAAGGATCTCAATGAGCCGGCTGAATTACAAGCGGCTAAGGAAGCGGGTCAGCGAGCCGTAGGCTGGGTCTTCGCGTCTCGATGGTTGCTTTCGTTTTCCGGTAAAGCAAAAGCCACATAGGCGCCGCCCGAAGCCGCTCCCGACTTGCCGCCACCGGCCGCAATTACTATGAACTGGCGCCCGTTGACTTCGTACACGGCCGGCGTAGCGTTGCCGGATGCCGGCAGGATCGTTTCCCACAGAAGCTTTCCGGTCGCCTTGTCGAAGGCATGGAACTTCCTGTCATGGTTCGTCGCGCCTATAAACAGCAGGCCTCCCGCCGTCACGACCGGTCCGCCATAGTTCTCGCTTCCGGTGTTGCGCATCCCTTTTTCGACCAGCTCGGGGAATTCCCCGAAAGGAATCTTCCAGGCGTAATCCCCTGTGTCCAGGCTGATGGCATTCAGCGTCCCCCAGGGAGGTTCCAGGGCCGGGTAGCCATCCGGGTCGAGGAATTTGTTGTAACCGTCGTGACGGTATTTCAGATCCATCGGAGAGGGCGCCGGAATCTCTCCCGCCACGGTATCTTTACCGGAAACCAGGTAGTCCGCGATCGCCCGCGCAGGCTCACCGCGGAGCTGGGTCAAGCCTGGCATTCGGCCGCCCCCTTCCAGCGTGATCCTCACGACCTCCGATGTGGAGTACTTTTCCCCGATCCCTGCCAGCGAAGGGAACTCCGGAGGAGTCCCCTCACGATCTTCGCGGTGACATGAAGCGCAGTGCTGCAGGTACAGGTTACGGCCGCTCGAGCGCGCCCCGGGCTTCGGTCTCTCGACCAGGCGAAGAATCCAGGCCATCTCGTTCGAGTTCACGTAAAGGAGCCCGGTCTCCGGATCGAAGGCAGCGCCTCCCCATTCCCCTGCGCCGTCAAAACCAGGGAAGACTATCGTCCCCTGGAGGCTTGGGGGTTCGAACGACGCCCCGTTGCGCAGTGTGCGCAGCCTGGCGAGCACGGCGTCGTGCGCCGCCGGGGTCCTCTTTGTGAGCGTAGATTCGGTAACGGCCTGGCGCGCGAACGGGCGCCGGTTTCAATGGAAACGGCTGGGTGTCGGCCAGTTTCTCCCCTTCGACGTCGGACTGGGGAACTCGGCGGTATTCGATGGGGAAGAGAGGGTTGCCGGTCTCCCGCTCGAATACGAAGACGTGTCCGGTTTTCGTGATCTGCGCGACCGCGTCGATCAGCCGTCCGCCGCGCCGCACGGTGACCAGGGCCGGAGGCGCCGGAAGATCACGATCCCAGACGTCGTGCTTGATGGTCTGGAAGTGCCAGACCCTTTCGCCCGTCTCCGCTTTGAGAGCAATGAGCGAATTTGCAAACAGGTTATCGCCCAGCCGGTTCGCCCCGTAAAAATCGAATGCGGCGGATCCAGTCGGCGCGAAGACCAGCCCTCGTTTCTCGTCCACGGTCATTCCGGCCCAGTTGTTGGCCGCGCCACTATACTGCCAGGCATCCTTGGGCCAGGTTTCATAACCGGGCTCACCCGGATGGGGGATGGTGTGAAAACTCCAGCGCAGTTTGCCGCTACGGAGGTCGTAGGCTCGAATGTCGCCGGGCGCGGCGGGAAGCGATTCACTGGAAACGTTTCCCAGGATGAGCAGATCCTTGTAGACGACTCCCGGGGTTGTCGCCGTAATTGTAATGCCGGCAGGGTCGCGTCCGAATCCTTCGCGGAGGTCCACCCGCCCCGAAGCTCCGAACTGCGCAACCAACTGCCCCGTCCGCGCATCGAGGGCGAAGAGGAAGTGCCGGGCCACGAAATAGATCCTGCCGCTATCGCCGTCTCGCCAGTAAGTCAGACCCGCGGTTCCTGCCCTTGCTGAAAGCCTTTCTATCTTTCCAGGGATCGAACGCCCAGCGCAGAGAGCCGTCCGCTGCATCCAGCGCGATGACCCGGAGCTTCGGGGTCGTGGCGTACAGGACGCCATCGACGACGATAGGGTTGCACTGCATTTCCGAATTCGTGAAGGAGTCGCCCGTGTCGAAAGTCCAGGCCGTGCGAAGCTGGGCGACATTCTTGCGGTTGATCTGGTCCAGGGCGGAATAGCGAATTCCGTCGGCAGCGCCGCCGTAGACCTTCCAGTCGCGGTAGCCGGTCTTGGGAATCCCTCGTTTGGGCGCGGGCGCATACGCCGTCAACAGCAGAAAAGCAGTCGAGACGCCAAACAGGATTCTTGATTTCATCGTCCTGGTGTTTCTTCGTGTCTTTGCATCCTGGTGGTATTTGGTTCGCAGCGCTATTTGCCGCCGTGGAGTGTGGCAGCCCCTTTGTCGAGCCGGTTGAGCGCTTCGATCTCCGCGTCGGTCAAGGCGCGATTAAACACGGCGACTTCATCAAAGAGTCCGACGTAGTTGACCCCGAGCCGGATCGCGTTGCGCGCGATATCGACCGTGAAGGGCTCGCGAATCCCGTCCGCAGCCCCGCGGGCCTTCCCGTCGAGATAGAGCTTCGCGACGCCCTTGCCGCTGCCGAGGCTGGACCAGGTGATTGCGATATGCGTCCATTTGCCTTTGCCGAAGGGGGGCCGCTCTACGGGCACGAGACGGCTCTTGAAATCGGGATTCTTGTCGGGGGGAATGTTCTGGGGGTTCCAGGCTTTGAGATCTCCGAAGACGCCGAGCCGGAAGAGTCTGGGCTTCTCGTCTCTGCTGAAATCGACCCAGATAGCGCCGTCGTTGTAGTCGGCGTCGGTGACCTGGATCGGATCGCAGAACCCGGGCTCGAGGTCTGTTTCGGGATCGAGGCTGAGCCAGAACGAGACGCTTCCATTCCAGCCGCCGGGCTGGTAGGCCACGTTCTTCTCGCCCGGATAGTAGATCGCCTTCTGGTTCTTCTTCTTGAACTCGAGCGCGCCGCCGAAGCGCCCCCTTCCCGGCGCGAGCGCAACATCCGGATTGCCAAGACCTGGCCGCGCGTCCTCTCGCTTCTGGTAGGAGGTCGCCGTGTGGAGGCGCCGGTCGCCAAGCGCGAAGTCGGCATCGATGCCCTTGTCGAAGGAAGAGTGGAACGTAAGCGCCTTGGAGAGCTCCTTCACGCTGTCCGCCCCCACGGCAGCTATCGCGACGCCGAGCGCCGCCGCCAACCAAAGCATTCGCTTCATGGTGACCTCCCGTTCTACGTTTTGTTTAGCGATAACCACTATGACACGAAGACGCAAAGAAACGCAAAGGGTGGTAGGGGTATGGGTGCAACGCCAAAGTTGCGGTTTAGGCGATAGCTCTCCAATATTGCTCGAACTCTCCATTGCCATGACCTGTCGCAGGTTCAGCGCAGCCTGAAGGCATCGGGTTAAGAGACGCAGCCGAGCCGCAAGCGGGTGAAGTGATGACTCTTATCATAACGGCGCCATTCTTCGGCCTATCGTGGCACCAGCACCCGCGGGTCAGGCTTTGATGTTTCGCCATCCCGACTGACGAAAAACCAACGACCTCTCTCCTGAAGATGCCGTTCGACTCAACCAACCGAGACCCCGGCCCATTCCGCATCCCAAACACCCAACCTGCTCGTCAGTCCAGATCGGCTGAGTTTCTTGACACTTCTCGATCCGGTAGCACTCGCTGGCTCCTTCCTGGCACTCCATGCAGCAACGTCGCACTTCGGGCGTCTCACAAAAGTGCGCTTTTTGGTGCTTCCGCCATCGACTGTTGGTAGCTCGATCGTAACGCCCGTCCATAGTATCATTTAAGACTCAAATTGAAACGATCAGTTCCAGCATCGACAGGGTCCAGCCGTAATGAAGAGTCTCAGCTGTCCAAACAAGCCGTGCCCGCTGGCGAGTGCCCGGAAGCATCATTCGCTACGGCTTCTACAACACCAACTCAGGGAAGCGTCGTCGATACAGGTGCCGGAGTTGCGGGAAGACATTCTGCGCGAACACCGGCACACCTTACCATCGACTCCAACATCGTCGCGCGACCTTCGACGAAGTCGCCGCACTCAGCGTCGAGGGCCTGAACAAGTCTGCAATCGCACGGGTAAAGCAGATCGCCTGGAATACCGTCGCTCGATGGCTCGAAAAGGCAGCCCATTCGTGTCGTCGGTTCAACGATCGAAGAATAGCAACTCTCGCAGTCGCAGAGCTTCAGGCTGACGAGATTCGGACGATCGTCGGCAGCAAGAAACACCCGATCTGGATCTTCACCACGATTGACGTCTGGTCTCGGCTTTGGCCTGCGACCGTCGTAGGGAGACGAAGCTACCGAAACACGCTCGCTCTCTTTCAAGACGTAGCCAGCCGAATGAATCTTGAACGTGTCCCCCTGATCGCCACTGACGGATTCGAGTTCTACAAGAGAGTTGTCCGTCGCATTTTGGGGCCAGCGTGTCTATACGGCCAGGTGATCAAGACCCGTAGGAACGATCGCATCATCAAGGTCGAGCGAAGAACGCTGATCGGCGACACGTCGCGATTCGAAGAGACGCTGCGCGACTCCGAAGACTCCTCGAAACTGAACACTTCTTTCGTCGAGCGGCTGAACCTCACGATCCGACAGGGCTCGGCCTATCTTTTTCGGCGGACGATCTGCCACGCGCGATGGAAGGAGCGTCTAGAAGATCACCTGGAGCTGCTTCGCTGCTACTACAACTTCGTGAGGCCTCACAGGGCATTGAAATTCGGTGACGAGGTTAGGACGCCGGCGATCCAGGCTGGGCTGACTACCCGACGGCTGACGTTAAGGGAGATCTTCCCGCCGGCGATACTTCTTTGGTTGTCGGAGAAAGTCAAGTTCGGACAATCGAGGGTCTTGGTCGGTGTCGATGAAACGCGGATGCCTCTGGCAGCATAGCAACAATTGATGACGGAAGCACGCTCATGGGAGCGGCGGTGGTGGACGCTCGCTGGTGATTCTGGCCGGTGGCGGGAAACAGCAGGCGGGGATGACGATGCGATTTCCAGTACTGGCGGAGCAGGAGCAGGGTTTGCACGGGCAGGGGCAAGACGCGGTCGCGTGCGCCCTTGCCACGATGGACGTGCAGCGTCCGCGCTGGCTATCGATATCACCGATTTCCAGATGCAGGGCCTCATGCAGGCGTAGACCGCAACTGTAGACGGTGGTGAAATAGACCTGGTTGTGAAAGGGGTAGGCGGCTTTCAGGATCCGGTGCACCTCGGCGCGGCTTAACACACAAGGGCGGCGGAGTTCGCGGCGGGCGCGCAAGAGAGCGAAGATCTTCCACTCGCGGGCCAAGACGCGCTGATAGAAGAAGCGGAGGCCGCTATAGCAGATACGCATGGAAGTGGGAGCGAGCTTGTTGACATTCTTGCGGTGGAGCAGATAGCGGACGAGTTCTTCTTCGGAGATCAGATCGGGACGCTTGCGGTAGAACTTGGCGACCAGGGCGACTTCGCGGACATAGGCTTCGACGGTGGCGGGACTCTTGCCGTTGAGTTCGAGTGCGGCCATCATCTGTTGACGCAATGGGGTCATGGGATGCCTCCTCACAGTGAGTTGAATGTGTGAGAAGTATCCGCTTCCCCCAGGGTCAGGTCATAGCGGCACCGTCGCACTCTCCCATCTGCCGCGCCAGCGGCTTACTTGAACACCGCTTGCAGCCGACCCACCGCCAAAAGCAGCGGTGGGCGGCTGAAGCGAGATCGTTAGGCGCAGCAGTCTACGCGGTAGCTCCAAATTCTCAGCTGAAAGGAGTCAGCCCATGCCAGAGCAGACCATCACCAATCCGATCGCTAGAAGACAGTTTCTCAGGAATGTGCTCTCAGGTGCGGTAGCTGGCGCTGCCGTGGCCGGAATCGAGGTAGCCCTGCCTCGGCCCCTCCTGGCTCAAACACCGTTGACTCCCGACGCAGCGCTTCGTGCACTCATGACGGGCAACGAGCGCTTTGACAACAATCAACTCACCTCCATCGAGCACGACCTAAGGATTCTCAAGGAAAACACAGTCGAGAAGCAGGAGCCCTTTGCCGCCGTCCTCGCCTGTGCCGACTCGCGCGTTCCCATCGAACTCGTTTTTGATCAGACCATCGGTCACATCTTTGTCACTCGCGTCGCCGGCAATATCGTCACGCCGGAAATCATTGCGAGTCTCGAATACGCCGTCGTCGCCCTCGGCGTCAAGGTTCTCCTCGTGCTCGGTCACACGGGCTGCGGAGCCGTAAAAGCTGCCATGAAGGCCGACGCCGTTCCTGGTCAAATCAGCGCGCTTTACCAGCATATCCAGTCCTCGGTTGAACACTCCGGCGGCGACCTCGGGAAAGCGATTTCAAACAACGCCAAGTTTCAGGCCAATTTGTTGCGCACATCCTCGACTGTAGTTCGCGACGCTTTGAAAGCAGCCAAGCTCCGGGTCGAATCCGGTATCTACGATCTGGCGACCGGCAAAGTTACGCTCCATGGATGAAGTCCGCCTCAGACGTCGGCTCACGCCTCGCCGTCGCTACCTTTGGGACGCCCGCCCGTCGCTTGCCGACCATCACCTCCGGTCGATGCAGGTACTGCAGAGCCGATGGGACCGGACGTTTTCTGAACACAGCCACGGATTTCGCCCTGGGCGCTCAGCGCATCAGGCGGTCCGGAAAGCGCAGCAGTATATCGCTGAAGGATACCGCTGGGTGGTGGATCTGGACCTGGAGAGGTTTTTCGACGGCGTGAACTACGACAAACTGATGGGTCGAGTTGCCGAAATCATGTTGCAGGAGTTCTGGAAGGAGGGACCTCACCGCAACCTGCCCGACGTGAAGGTGGGCATAGGTAGTCGATCAATTTCATCTGCAAAGACGCTGTGGCCCTATGGTGCGACTTTGTAGCGCGCGGCCTTTCCGCCAAACGACCCTTCGTTGGGGACGGCATGTGGGTCACCCAGGTCTCGGACCCGGACGGATACGACCTGTCCTTCGAGAGTCTAACCGACGTTCCGGAAGACACGCTCTGTGCCGGGGGTGGCTAGAAAATACCGCGCCGCACGCCTGGCGAATGCGCTGACGTTCGGCCCCGTGGCGGAGACACTCAAGGGGTGACCTTCGATACCCGTAGGGTCAAAAAACTCAGCCGAGCAGCAAGTGGCTGAAGCCACAAATCTTGCCATAACCCATCCGATCCCTGTTCGGACGGGTTGACAGGCACCCACCGATCCCGGATGCTGCATGTTTTCACACGGCATTCGGAGAGATATGAAGTCCTTTCTAGAGCCCTGGCATTTGTTGCTTCTGATTCTGGCCGGCTGGATCAATCACCGGCAGCAGGATGCTATCGAGTACCTGCGCACGGAAAACCAGATCCTCAAAGAGAAGCTCGGCAAAAAACGCATCCTGCTCGACGATGACCAGCGGCGCCGTCTGGCAGTCAAAGGCAAGATCCTCGGCCGGAAGATGCTGCAAGAGGTTGCCACTATCGTAACTCCGGATACGATCCTGCGCTGGCATCGGGAATTGGTGGCTGCCAAATGGAACTACAGTGGGCGACGCAACAAGATCGGGCGGCCGCCCACTCCAGACGAGATTGTTGAACTCATACTGCGCATGGCCCGTGAGAACCCAACCTGGGGTTACGACCGCATCCAGGGCGCGCTGGCTAATCTTGGCCATGAGATCTCCGACACCACGGTCGGTAGCATTCTAAAGGCCCATGGCGTCGATCCGGCGCCGGATCGAAAGCGCCAGTCGACATGGAAGAGCTTCATCCGGGCCCATTGGGATGTCCTGGCCTCCGTCGATTTCACGACGATCGAGGTCTGGACAAAGGGCGGGCTAGTCACGTTCTACCTGCTCTTTGTCATGGAGTTGGCGACGCGGCGGGTGCACTTTGCCGGGTGCACCGCGAATCCTCACGATCTCTGGATGCTCCAGGTCGCGCGCAATCTCAGCGACGCCGATGATGGATTCCTGCGTGGCAAGAAGTACCTGCTGATGGATCGCGACACGAAGTTCTCCGACGCGTTCCGGTCAATCCTCGAGCAAGCCGGCGTACAGGCTGTGCGGTTGCCGCCGCGCTCACCAGATCTGAATCCACATATCGAACGGTTCATGCGGACGGTGAAGGACGAATGCTTGCACCGAATGGTTTTCTTCGGGGAAATGGCTCTGCGGAACGCCGTTCGTGAATTCCTCATCCATTAGAGCTGCGCTTCATAATGCCACCTCACGCTATGTTGTTGAGTATGCCAAGAGGGAGCTGCCGAGAATCTGGTTCAGTGCCCTCTCGTCGTCGTTGTTGAATGCGCTCGACCAGCTGCTTTGCCGTGGAGTGTTGGAGGTCTTCACGCTGAAAGATCCATGGTCCATCCGGAAGCGGATGGATGGCTTCGATCTCGTGACGTTCGACCGCCAGGCGCAGGGAGGTTGTACTGATACTGAGAAACGAGGCGGCTTGCGTGAGAGTCATCCAACCCTCCGCCTGTCGGCACTCGGCCGAGTACTTGGGCAGGTTGCGTTTCTTGCGCAACGAGGCGACTGCTGACTCTGTCCAACGATTCCCCTTGCCGGTGCGTAGATCGTTGCGATTGAGGTACGCGGCGATCTGCTCGTCGGACAGTATCCGCGTCAGAAACCGCACTGCTTCCACTGTGGACGATGCCGTGTGTAAGCGGTTCTGCCCGCGACGTCGCCGCGGCACTCGGAGTTCCGAATGAACCCCTCCCTTCCAATGAATCGTCACCAGGATCTCGCCCGCCTCCGCACGGACATCCACTAAAACCTCTTCGATCAGAGTTCGTACGATGCGCTTCTTCAGCCGAGCATCTGTGTCCGGATGGTTCCAGATCCTCTCCAACTCTCCAGCCAATGACTCAAATTCCTCTGCTGCAAGCGAGCAGGGTGGTTGCCGTCGTTTCTGCTCCTGCTCGAATCGACGTTCCAGTTCTGCCACCCGCTCCAGTGCGCGGTTCCAGCGCCGCTCCAGTTCATCGGCGACGAGGCGGTTTTGAGGATCACTTGAGTCATACTGTTTCTCTGCCCGTTCGGCTGTGTATCGAGCGGCCTGAAGCTCCAGTTGCAGTGCCGCCAGCACCTGGCCCTGTTCCTGCGTCTGGTTCCGGGCTGCCTCCAGAGCGGCCTCGACTGCCGCCGGCCGGATTACCCTCAGGATTTCGCGCTCGACCGCTTGATCGACCAAGGCACCGCCGAAGTTGATGCAGCGCGACACTCCATTGTCCAGCGCGCCACGGCAGCAGTTGTAGCGCATCACATTTTCTTCGCGGCCTGTGTAGTGTACGGTCAGCTTTCTGCCACAGCGGCGGCACCGGAGTATTCCTGCAAGCAGCGCGGCACCCCCCTTCACGGCGCCGCAACTCTCTCCCTTGGGCCAATTCGCATTGTCCGCGATCATTTGCTGAATCCCCTGGAATTGCTCCCAGCCAAGATAACCCTCATGTCGGTCTGGGAGCAAGGAAAGCCATTTCTCTCGGGGCCGGAAGCGCGTGATCTTGCGAGGTCTTCCGTGGTCCCAAACCGTCTGCGTTTGTGTCATGCCGTAGACATAGGCCCCGGCATAGATGGGATGCGTCAACACACGATACACCGCTGCGTAGTTTGGTCGGCGCCACCGGATCTGCCAACCCTTGATCCCGTAGTGTTGTGTCGGGAGCTGCAGATCGTTCTCGACAAACCAGAAGAGCACTTGCCGAACGGAACCCAGTTCCAGGAACTTCTCGAAGACCTGCCGGATCGCCTGCTGAACCCGCCGATCCGGATCTTTCTCATAGACGCCTTCCTCACCCTGCACGTATCCCACAGGCGGCACTACGATGAGTTCTCCGCGCAGTGCCTTTTCTCGTCGTGCCTCCTGCGCCCGATGTCGAAGCAGATCCAGCTCATACTCGTTGAGGCTGCCTTTCAAACCCAAAAGGAGGCGGTCATTACTTCGGCGTGGGTCATAGATTGCGTCTTGATCGACGAGTAACGTATCCACCACTCGACACACCTCTACCAGTTGTTGCCAATCCCGACTGTTGCGGGCGAAACGTGAGACCTCGCGGGCTGCAACCGCACCCACCCGGTCCAGAGAGACTTCGGCCACCATCCGCTCGAAGCCCGTCCGTTCGACACTCCCGGAAGCGGAGCGACCGAGGTCCTCATCGATGACTTCGATCTCCGACCAACCCAACTGCTGCAATCGCTCTCTCATTGCGTACTGCAGACGACGACCTTCCTGGTGGTGTGCGACTTGATGTGGCGAGGACTGACGGATGTACAACATGGCCTTTCGCTGTAAGTGCCGGTCCGTGATCTTCTCATTCATCGTTTCCTCCTTCGGCTTCGCTGGACAGACGTGACTGGGCGCCCCTGTTTAACAGCAGTTGCCGAGAGAAGGCGGGTGACTCGCCGGCGAACGTCCATCGGTAAGTCCTCCCACCGAGGGTGCTTTGGGGCTGATTCGAACAAGCTGGGCTGTGCCAGTTCGTGGGCGACGCTGAGCTTTGGCATCGACATTCCCTCCATTGGTAATGGGGGTAGCTTGCCGCAGCTCGGTTGGCGTCACAACCGAAGGGAAAACGATTTTGTTGCAGAGCTGTCTCAGTTCAAGCAGGGCCTGCAGGTTTGTCGCAGGTCCGGTTCGGAGGATCATGAGGGCACAATGCGCTCGATCAAGCATCCATGCCGGCACCTGGAAACCAATCCGGTCCTCCTGCCCAGGCAGCCAACACCGACAAAGATCCCGGCCGAGTTTGTGGAGGACTCCGTGAACATGAACTCGTCGACCGAAGAGCGGGTGCCAGGGATAGTGCACTTCGCGGACTTCGTATTTGGGGGTATTGTGTTGCGGACTTCTATCACGAAGAGCGAAACCACCAGGGGCTCGACAACCGGCTGATTCGAAGCGGGCGACGAAGTGCGGCTGCACTACCGGCGAGATCGCGTGCCGCGAGCGACTCGGCGGCATGCTGCGGTACTACTACCGTCGAGCGGCCTGAGTTCACGCGATACTCTGCACCGGATACTGAGCTGCCTCACGGCGGGCCGGGTGCGCTCACCTGCCATTGCCGTCCAGCCACCGCTCGATCATCGGCCTCGATGCCTGTGTAGGACTGCATTCACACACCATTGGGCTCGGCTGAGAACGCGATCGTTTCCGCTCTCCAACCACAGAACTGCGCGCCCTCGCAGATCGGCCGAATTTCTTATCTC
>CAWHCF010000048.1:0-35178 GCA_963827655.1 uncultured Acidobacteriota bacterium | reverse complement strand
GCTTGCGTAGCGCCAGGCCATTCCGTCGGGATCAGTTGTCACCTCTTCGCAGGAAACATTCCTTGCTTTTGTCATCAGCGGCATGGAGGACCGATCATCAGCAGTCACAGCGCTGTCCACGCGAGTAGCTGCCGGGAAAACGCTGTTTGAGAGTTCGTCAGGGTTTGAATAGGTTCGCACAGATTCACCTCTTGTGCACCTAAAATCAACCGCGGGTGTTTCGCTGGGCTTCGCGTGTCGTGCGGTCATGGGCCCGTTGTATTGAGCGCGACCACTAACGCACGAGGATACTAAGGTTCGTTCGGGGACTTCGCCCCGAACGAAAGACCCTTGTGAACGACAACATGTTGGTGAACGTTTCACTAAGCGCCTAGAAACTGGATTCTGGGATACCGGGCGGTCGCAGGTGTTACGAGATTGAGCTTCAGAAAATCGCAAAGCAGCTTTTCGGGGGGTCAGCGGCCGCCTCACCCCCAGAGTACGGCCGCCGATCCCGTGACAGGGCAGCCTCAGTTACTGCCCCCTGCCTTGGCGAGAATAAACAAACGTTTCCTGGCATAAAATCCATTAGATTTGGTATTCAAGCAGAAAAAATTTCGGGCCGGAGGCTGGGTCAAACTGGTATGCAAATTGTGGATCTACCCCAACGTGATTAAGTATTCTGCGTGATCAGCGGGTGGTTTTTCCTGGAGACGTTCGGGCCTTGGCGGTGAGGGCCAAAAACCAAGCCGCTGAGGGTTCTTCATGACCCCTCAAGGTTGAAAAGGTTCGACGACTTCGAGAAAGGGAAACCTGTGGAAATCAGTATCTCGCGTGCAAACGCGCCGGATTCCATGCTCACGCATGAGGATCGCTGTGTGCGCATCATGGAGTAAATTGCCTGCCAGGTGAGGAAGCTCCGAGATAACCTGTGCGGCGACCTCGGCGTGCCGCTCTGTTGGGACAAGGACATCGAGGCCAGGAGAGGCAAGGAGCACCGCGATGAAATCCCACGCGGCCGGCGCGCTCCACGGCTCTCGCATTACCCTCGGGTGGGTCGTCACTCGCATGAACTCATATAGAATCGGCCAGGTGGTATACCAGGCGTCTGCGCGCTCGCGCTGGCGTTCAAGCCAGGCGCGGGATGCGGTGTGAAACCGTGAGTCCTTGTCGGCTGCGTAAACCAGTACGTTGGTGTCGACGACGAGCACTAGCGACCTTCCATAGCCTGGTACAGGGCATCCCGATCGGCGACATCGACGACCGAACCTCCACTCTGAAAAGTCGGCAGCGGGGGAAGGTGCTCTCGTTTTCTCTGGGACCGGAACAGCCCGCGCAAGGCCGTCTCAACCAACTCGGACATCGTGCGGTTCTGACGCGCCGCTTCGCGCTTGAGTTGAGCCATGACTGTGTCATCAATGTTCAGGGTCGTCTTCATATGGAAAACCATATCAATGGTATGGTTATATGTCAATCGTGCTTGTGTGGAGGCCCGGCGCGCGGTTTACGCTCGCGACGAAGCAATAGCCATAGGGTGTGTGGCCGTAGTTCGACAACGTCCCCTCCTGGGGAGAGTTAAGGTTTATACTACCGCGGTAACCCAGGGTTTCTGAGCAAAGAGGTCCACAGCCCGGGGGAGGCCGGATTGGTGAAGCAAGCTTCGCGCAACCAAGGCGGGTCCGCACTCCAAGGGCCTTTGGAGTACCCGGCTTGGTTGCGCCTTCTGCTGCGGCAGCTTGCTGGCGCGCGCGCAATGGCCAAAGATCCGCTTCGAAGAGGCGAGGAGGATCAAAAGATGCGACGGATGATCCTTACCCTGGCCGCCGGAGTCATGGTCTCATTGGCGCTGATTGGCTCACCAGCCGTGGCGGGGCCCGGGTTCTGGGCCGGACCTCAGAGCATACGGACATCTCACTCACGAGACTGACTGCCGAGTCCGCGGATGGGTACCTGGGCAGCGAGGCGATGAAGGGCACAAAATACGATGACCGACTCGCGCTCTGTTCGCCCGCCGTAAAGCTCGTTTGCCTTTTATCGGTGTCCTGACAGTCCTGAAGCAGCTGATTCGCGTCGAGGGCCCGTCTTCCGCCGCGGAGGACGATGTGGTGCTCGAGGGAAAGCAGCTGAGCGACCCTCGCGGGCGTGGAATGCCTCGACGTGCCGAAAACGGGCGAGATCTTCCGAGTGATCGGCGGGGCGGAGCAGATAGGACGGATCCGGCACGAAGTGCTCTCGGTGGTTCCGAGGCGTCAGGCGGATGGCCCCGAAACCAGGGACTGGTGGATCCGGAACTGGGATGCAACCTATG
Source organism: uncultured Acidobacteriota bacterium (assembly GCA_963827655.1). GTDB lineage: Bacteria > Acidobacteriota > UBA6911 > UBA6911 > UBA6911 > CAWHCF01. The sequence continues at coordinate 32,891 of CAWHCF010000048.1, read as the reverse complement.
GCGAAATCGATATCGACGATCTGGCCACGAGAGAAGAGCTGAAGGAGGTGGCCCACGACGTCGGCGCGCAGCTTGGGAGCGCCAATCTTCGCGAACGGAGCCCGGGTCTGGAGGCGCAGATGCGACAGCGGGAGCTTGAGACCTCGAACCGGTTCGAGGGTCGCATCCGGCTCCTTGCCCGGCAACTGGCTCGCGAGCTGCTCGAAGAATGGGCCCGGTTCCGTACGAGAAGCGACGCAGAACGCTGAATTTGCTCGCAACCGAAGTGCTCTTAGTGTTTCTTTGTGTCTTCGTGTCTTTGTGGTTGGAGCTGTCTAACAAATACCACGAAGACTCAAAGACACGAAGAAACACCAAGAATCCTGCCAAAAAAAGCAAGAAGTTACGAACTAGTAATACAACGTAGCGGCCCGTTACTGAGTCTGGCGCTGGATTCACCTCTGCGATAAAATGACAACTGCTCGCAAGCTCGCCGCAGGATGCTTCTGGTTTAGTGGTCACCTGTAGCTTTGGATCTGCCGCAAGAATGATGGTGCATCGATCATGAAGCTCGGAATCAAGCTCGCCCTCCTGCTCCTGGCGTTGAGCACGATTCCCGTCCTGGTTTCCTCCTACCTCGGCTACGTGACCGCCCGGGACAGCTTGACGGCGACCGTGATGAACCAACTGACAGGAATCCGGCGTTCCAAAGGCTCCGAGGTGGAATCCTACTTCCGCACGGCCTTCAATGAGATCAGGACGATGGGCGAGAGCAGCCTCATCGTTACGGCGTTGGGGGAGTTTCGCAGCGCCTTCGCCAAACTCGAAGGCCCGGAAATTCCTTCTCGACTTCAGGACCCGGTCATCCGCTATTACCGCGAAGGCTACCTGCCCGAACTGAGCAGATTCATGGATCTGCGACCGCAGTTCGAGCAGTACCTGCCCGGCGGCAGCGGCCCGTACTACCTCCAGTATCACTATATCGTCAACAACCCCCATCCGATCGGCAAGAAATATTACCTGGACCAGGCGAGCGACGGCAGCGAATACAGCAAAATCCATGTCCGTTACCACCAGGAGTTACGGAAGTTTGTCGAGCGTTTCGGCTACGTTGACATCTTCTTGATTGACCACGAGACCGGCCAGATCTTCTATACCATGCTGAAAGAGCCGGATTTCGTCACCAACCTCAGGTCGGGTCCCTACCGCAGCACGGCGCTGGCGCGGGCGTTTGAGAACTGCCGGACCGCAGGGAGGTTGGCGATAGCCGACTTTGAGGCCTATGAGCCTTCCCTGGGACAGCCGAGCGCCTTCGTCTGTTCGCCGATCGTCAAGGACGGCCAGAGGATCGGCGTGCTGGCGCTGCAGCTGTCTAACCACGAAATCGACAACGTGGTTTCGGGCAACCAGGGTTGGGTTCGAGACGGGCTGGGCAGGACCGGCGACTCGGGGATCGTCGGGCCCGACTATCTGATGCGCAGCACCTCGCGCGGTTTCATCGAAGATCCGGAGCGGCATCTGACACGGCTGGGCGCGCGCAATGTTCCATACAAGACATTGCTGCGCATGAAGGCATACAACTCGACCTCGTTGCTCCAGGAGGTCCGCTTGCCCTCCGTGACGGCGGCCCTGGCCGGAGAGGAGGGCACGCGCGTCCAGATCGGGAGCGCCGGCGGGCGCACGCTGGTCTCCTACGGCCCGTTGAATATCGAGGGACTTCATTGGACCATCGCCTCGCGCATGGATGAGAATGAAGCTCTGGCGCCGGTCGAACAGCTGCGCCAGCGGCTGCGCCGCCTGACGCTTCTGGTGCTGGCGCTGACGGTCGTGCTGGTACTCCTGACCAGCCACTGGACTCTTAAGCCAGTAAACGCGCTGGTCGCCGCGACACGACGTCTGGCCGCCGGGGACCTCTCGGCCCGAGTTCCCGTGACTTCGAAAGATGAACTTGGACATCTTTCGGACACCTTTAATGCAATGGCCGGCAGCATTCAACAGCAGACCGAAGAGATTCATCAGAAGAACCGGGAAAACGAGGCGCTTCTGCTCAACATACTTCCCGGACCTATCGCCGACCGGCTGAAGAGCGGCGAGAGCACCATCGCCGACCATTTTGCCGAAGTGACGGTTCTGTTTGCCGATATCGTCGGATTCACCACGATGTCAAACGGAAGGCCACCCACCGAGGTGGTTGATCTGCTGAATGATCTGTTCCGGCGTTTCGATGCCATAGCCCAGCGGTTCGGGGTCGAGAAAATCAAGACCATCGGAGATGCCTACATGGCAGTGACCGGACTTCCCATCCAGTGCGACGACCACGTGCAGCGGATGGCCGACATGGCGCTGGAGATGACGGCGGAGACGCACCGCTTCAGCAGGGATCGCGACGTGGACTTTTCCCTTCGCATTGGCATCAACTCCGGACCGGTGGTAGCAGGAGTCATCGGAGCGACGAAATTCATCTACGACCTGTGGGGCGACACGGTGAACACCGCCAGCCGCATGGAATCTCACGGCGTGGCCGGCAGCGTCCAGGTTACGCGAACGGTGTACGAGCACCTTAAGAATGAATACGAGTTCGAGCCGCGCGGCGAGATCGAGGTAAAGGGAAAGGGAAGAATGACCGTGTGGTTGCTGCGGGGCCGCCTGGCGATGCAGGCAGCCAACCGCTAAGACGCGAAGACGCTAAGGAGATCGTTCACAGGATGCGGAGGGCAACCAACGTCATATCGTCCGACTGTTCGGCTCCCGCGGCATAGGCGTCGGCGGCCCGGACAATCTTTTCCACCAATTCACTCGCGGGGCAGCGGGCAGATTGGCGCAAAACATGCTCGAGTTCCTCCTCCTCCCATAAATCCCCGGCAGTATTTGTCGCCTCGCTGATTCCATCGGAGTAGCAGACCAGAACGTCGCCTGAAGCGAGGTCCACTCGTCCCTCCTCATAGCGAGCCAGGTCGAAGAGTCCCACCGGCATCCCTCCTGTATCCAGACGCTCCAGCGTGCCCGAGGATCGAAGCAGCATTGGACTCACGTGTCCCGCATTCACGTAAGTCAGGCTCCTCCGCTGTCGGTCGATCTGGCCGCAAAAAAGGGTCGAGTAGCGTTCCGGCGCAGAAGAGCGGCACACCGCGTCGTTGAACTTGTTCATGAGATTCGCCAGAGACGCCGGGGCCCGCGCCATCTCCGAGCGCAGCAGAGACTGAAGGCTGGCCATGAGCATGGCCGCGGCGATCCCCTTCCCTGAGACGTCGCCTACGGTGAAGGCAAGTGATTCTCCGGGCAGAGCGATGAAGTCGTAGTAGTCGCCCCCCACAAATTTAGCCGGCCGGCAAAATGCGGCGCACTCCAGACCCTCGGCGTCGGGCGCCTGTTCCGGAAGCAGCCTCTGCTGTACGCTGAGCGCGATCTCCAGTTCCCGATACACGAGCCGGGCCGTCTCGGCTTCCTGACGGAGCCGCTGGGTTTCAATGGCAGAGGCGGCGTAAGCCGCCGCCAGCCGAAGCAGGTTGACGTCGTCGGGAGAGAAACCTCCGGGCTTGTTCAGAGCTTGCAGAGCGCCTATGACTTTTCCGCCGGATCCATGCAGGGGGATCACCACCATCGACCGAGTCAGGTATCCGCTCTCCCGGTCCACGTGACCGGCGAAACGCGGGTCGGTTGACGTATCATTGACCAGCAGGGTCTCGTTGGTTTCGATGCAGGCGCCTACCAGCCCACGGCCGGCGGGTATGCGAATCTCCGGCACGCCATGCGCCACTTTGGTGCGCAATTCGCCGTGGTCCGGATCCGCCAGCCAGATGCTGCATCGATCCGCATCGACCAGGTCGCGGGCGAGCCCGGCATTCAGAACGAGCAGGAGGTCCGGTTCCTGTGCCTCGCCGATGCGAGCCGCAAACTCGAAGATGACTCGGGTGATGCGGTCCGTCTCCTGCACTGGTCGCGTATCCGAGTTCATGTCGACCTCTCGCCGGCGCCGGCGTCGCCTCGACCCGGATCTATTTTCCCTTGGGAGAATACTTGGTGAGGGCCTCGATGACCGGTTGTGCGGCGCTCGGAATAGTTGGCTTGCCGATCAGGATGTCTTTGGCCTCGATCGGTTTTCCATACAACGCCTTGTTGTCGTCTTTATCCGGGCGCAGGGTTGATCCTGCGAGCTCCAATCCCGCGAAGACCCCCTGGCTGCGCGAATAACTGAGGATCTTGGCCTTCATCATGGCGTCCGTCTGGGCCGTGGCGCTTCGTCCCACCGGACCGCCCGCCACCGAGGCGTCCCCGCCCAATGTCACCTTGTCTTTCATCAAGCTGTCGAGGCCGCTTCTTTCCATGATGAGCAACACCACGTCCGTCGAGGAGGCGCCGATCTGCAAACCCACGCTGCCGCCTTCGAGCGCAAGCATGACCGGAGCTTCCCAGGCCGTCTGGTCCTTGTTCCGGCAGCTCACCGCCCCTCTGCCGTATCTGCCCCCTACGATAAATCCTCCCTTCTTCATTCCGGGAATGATCGCGACGCAGTCCGCCTTGTCCAGGACATCGCCGGGAATACCCTTATCAGGGGCGGCCATGATTTCGTCCATGACCGTGGCGGCGGCCTGGAGCCTTTCGCTCACCTCGTCGGCAAACGCCGTTGCTGCATACAAAACCATCCCGATTACTAAAAGCCACAGTTTTTTCATTGGACTTCCCTCCTCATAAAACGTGTTCGTGAGACGTTAACGTCGATGATTGATTGCGGCGCTCCTGGCCGTTACGCTTCCTTGAGAGCTCGACCGAGCTGCGGGCATCGCTGCCGGACATGACCCTGATCACTAAGCCAAGGACTCAGTTTTTCCTCTCGGCTCCTGGAGACCAGGATAGACAAACAACTCTCTGTATTCAATCAGGTAGATTTGTGCCTGGTGAGGTCCGCCACGACGTCCGGTTAAGACTCCAGGAAAGCGAAGCGTCGCTACTTGGCCACCTCGACCATCAGAACTTTGCCGGCCAGATCGTAGGCTACCGCCGCGTCCATCTTGCTTTCGAGTTGAAAGAACCGCGCTACCTTCCGCTCAGGCAAGATCTTGCGGAATTTCTTCACGTATTCCTTTTTCAACTGCAGCTCGTCTTCCTGGATCTTCATCCACTCGTCCAGCATCGGCTTTGCTTTTCGTCGGTCAGATCGCCGAAGTTCTCTCCCAGCTGGGTGATCAAAGTGACCTTGCGGTCTCCCAGTCCCGCCTGCTTGCCGCGCCACTCTTCGTAGAGCTGCCGGAACGGTTCGCTTTCCTCTTTGGTCAGCGTCATCATCTGATTCACGATCTCCTGACGTCTCATCTGGATGATCTGCCGGCTAAGCTCAATCTGTCCCTCCTTGCCTGACTTTGCCTGACCGTAAAGCGCCACGGTCGCAAGCACCCAACAAACGATCATCCCAACCGAAAGAAAACGATTCATAACTCCTCCTCGGATCCGACTCATTTGTCAGATCGCGGTTAAACGGTTCGACTTCGCTCGCGCGATGCAAGAAAATTGAGGGGAAAGCCGATCATTGAGCTTCCTTTTACCATCACTTCAATTGCAGTGTACCGGCACGCCCGCTTGCGATCGGGAGATTCAACCCCACGAGCAGCTTGCCGCCGGCGCGAAGCGCGAGAGCGTTACCAGCCAGGTTATACCCTCTCGAGAAAGCCGTTTTCGCGCTTTCTATCAGGGTTTGGGTAGCTCGATGAAATGAAGGTCGGTTGAAACCTTCCGACCCGATCCACCTTACATTCGCCGGAGCCGTCCACGGTTCGTGCGATTGGCCAAACATGCGTTTCTGTCGCCCCCAGGGCGACGACGACAGCTGTGCGGTGACTGCGACCCGCTTCCAGTATGTATTCTCCCGCTCCAGCCGTCAGGAGGACAGTCTTGCCGACGCCTTCTCTCCCGAGCTTTGGAACACCACCGCCTGGCGGTCCAAGTTCTCTGGCGGCGACAGAGAGGGGTCAGGTGTCGTCCTCCGGCGGAAAATGAGAATAGATAAAAGGCCCTTTACCATGGAATCGAGTAGATTTGGTATCCGGGCCAATGATACCTGGCAATCGATTGTGGGTTCACAGTAAAGTCATCGGTATTTTGCTGGAGGCTACAAGGATCACTACGAAGACACCAAGTAATCACACCGCGAGTCCAGGAAACACTGAGACGATTTCTCCGCAAAGGATATACCAGCTCTACTTAGTCGGAGTACGAATTCTTTTCTGCCCGAATACCAGATCTACCGGATTCCCTAACGATCATTGATCCGGTTATTCTGAGTTCAACGAAGGAGAGAGAGCAGATGCTTTTTCCCATCGATGCCCACCTCAAATATGTGGCGACGCCCACAACCGTTAAATCCGCTTCGGCGGGTTTGGCCCGAACCGAAGCGCGACCTGTCCGTACCGCAAAATAGAAAGGCCCGGCCGCCTTATTTGCCTTGCCGGGCCTTTTCTCCAACGCCTGCACTCCGATCAAGCGAAATGCCGAGTTAGGCCAGGTCCCGTCCCGGGTCTGTCTTCGTTGCCATTAGACTTGATACTCATCCTGAGACTTCCCGCTCGCGATAGCAGTCGGCATCGTTTTACCGGGATCATGCTCGGGCGCAAGCCTCTTGCTTTTGTCCTATTTTCAGGTCATTCTGAAAAGCCTTCCGGCGCTCGCGTCGCTGCAAATGATGCTCTGGACCCTCACGACCGCTTTGCTGGGCCCCTCGTGGGTCATCTGGTGGACAGGTTGAAGGCGGGGGACCGTGATGAGCGGAGGCTTCTTGGTCACGGGGATGGGGGTTGTGGGCTGGTTGTTCGTGCGGCCGGAAGCACGATTTGTCTGGGTGGCAGGCCTTCACCAAGCGCTTGGAGCCGGGCTCAACAAAATCATGTTTTCATATCGGTCTAGTCTGCCCGATCTTCGCTGGGGTCGGTTTGGTTTGGCTTGAAGGGACAAGAGAAGTTGAAAGTTGGCTGGCGGCCGGTGTGACGCTCGGGGACTCTTGCCTCGTGAACCATTTTGATGGGAATCAAGATGACGAACCCTGAAGCCCCAAAGTCCGAAATAAAGCCGAAGACAGGCTTCTTGAGCCTGTTTGGAGATGTGAGAGCCGGCGAGACAGTCACCGTGCTGTTAATGCTGCTCAACATTTTTTTGATCCTGGCGGGCTACTACATCTGCAAAACCGTACGCGAACCCCTCATCCTTTCGGGTGGCGGGGCTGAGGTGAAATCCTATGCCGCAGCCGGGCAGGCTCTGGTCCTGATGGGATTCATCCCGCTCTACAGCTGGTTCGCCTCCAGGGTGGATCGGGTCCGGCTGATCTTCGGCGTCACGCTGTTTTTCATTCTGAATGTCGAGCTGTTCTGGCTGTTGGTCAAGATGGGTGTTCCTTATGTGGGAGTCGCCTTCTTCATCTGGGTGGGGATTTTCAACAACGCCATCATTGCCCAGTTCTGGTCCTACGGGAACGATATCTATCCTGTAACCGCCGGTGAACGTCTCTTTCCCATCATCGGGATTGGCGCCACACTGGGCAGCCCCGTCGGCTCCTTGCTCGCCGAGCGCCTCTTCTCGAGTGGCGTGCCCTCCTACACCATGCTTCAAATCACGGCCGTGGTTCTGTTGGCGACAATGGGAATTTATTGGATGGTGGAGCGCCGCCAGGGGCAAAGTAGACAGCGGGGCGCCCGTGGGACCAGGCTGAAAGCAGGCGAGGGAGGATTCCTTCTTTTAGCCAGGAGCCCATACCTGCGGTTGATCTGTCTGCTCTTGATTCTTCTTAACCTGGTAAACACGACCGGACAGTATGTCCTGGATAAGTATGTTCTCGAAGAAGCGGCGGCCCGGGGGGCTGCTGATCCCTCCTTCAATAAAGAGGCCTTCCTGGGCGGATTTTATGGGCGTTACCTTCTGTCGGTGAACATCCTCAGCGTAATCATCCAGGCTCTCCTGGTTTCGCGCATCGTCAAATATCTGGGGATTGCGGGTGCTCTGCTGGCCCTCCCGGTCGTAGCCCTCAGTTCGTACAGCATGGTGGTTGCCGGAGCAACCCTGGCTCTGGTCAGGGTCGCCAAGGTCGCGGAGAACGCTACCGACTATTCAATCATGAATACGGCGCGTCAGATGCTGTGGTTGCCGACCAGCCGCGAGGAGAAATACAAGGCGAAGCAGGCGGCCGATACGTTCATCGTCAGGGTCGGAGATATGGCCGCGGCAGGACTGGTGTTTGTCGGGACGACCTTCCTCGAGTTCGGGCCCCGGGGCTTTGCCGGCGCCAACGTCGTAATTTGCCTGGCATGGCTAGGGGTGGGAGTACTTTTGCTTAGACACTATCGCGGCCTCACAGAACAGCAGGTCCCTCAGGCGGATGCCGCGTGAGCGCTTTGGCTTTTTTGGCAAGTTTCTTGGTGTTTCTTCGTGTCTTTGAGTCCTAGCGGTATTTGATTTAGACAGCCCTAACCACGAAGACACGAAGACACCAAGAAACACTAAGCTGACAGCTGACTCGTGGCTTTTTTGTTTGTGAAAGGAGATCCGAGATGATTGTCCGTCGTTGCTTTGGATTTGGATTGTGCCTGGTGCTTGCGGCACTTCCCGGGACATTGGCTCTTGGCCAGGCCACCAGCCAGGCTCCAGAACTTGCGGTACAAGACATCATGGCGGTGACCTACCCGGAAGGTAAGACGGTTTCCGTCAAGCTGATGGGAACGTCTCGTCTGGAAAGGGCCGAGGGTGAGGCCAAGGTCGAGCGAAAGCAGGGCACCACCGAAATCGAGATTGAACTGGATGAAATGCGGCCCGCCTTGCTTTTCGGGGGTGATTTCGCCACCTATGTGTTTTGGACAGTCTCTCCCGAGGGATTCGCGACCAACGTCGGCGAGTTCGTCCTGGAGGGCAACCGCGGCAAGCTTGACGTCACAAGCCGGCTCCAAACCTTCGGAATGTTTATCACAGCCGAGCCTCACTACATGGTGCGGACGCCAAGCCGGTTTGTCGTGATGGTAAATACGGAGCTCAAGAGCGATCTAAGGACGCCGGCGCAAACCTCAAAGATTCGCTTCCAAGGGGCCGAAGCTGACTATAAGTTCGTCCGCGAGACCATTCCCAGGGAACTGGAAGCCAAAAGCGAAATGCGGACGGAGTTGCTTCAGGCTCAAAAAGCCGTGGAACTTGCCGAACGCGCCCAGGCAGAAAAATATGCGTTGGTGAAGTTGACAGAAGCCAGGGTGTCATTGCGCAAGGCCGAGGAGTCGGAAAAAGGGCGGGTGGACAAGAGACAGGTGGCGATTCTGGGCAAAGAGGCGGTCCGGTTAGCGTTTGAGGCGCAAACGCAAGCCGAAGAAGCCCGAATCGCGGAGAAGAAGAAGGCCGACGAGGCGGAGAGGGCGCGGCTCGCTGCAGACGCGGCTGAAGCCCAACGCCGGGCCACCGAGGAAGCCGCCCAACGCAAGGAGGCAGCGCGACTCGCCGCCGAAGAGGCGGCGCGCCGGGAAGAAGAGAACCGGAAGGCCCAGGCCGAAAGCGCTCGCAAGGCGTCCGAAGAAGCCGCTCGACGCCGCGAGGCGGAGGCTGCGGCGGCCAGGGCAGCGGAGGAAGCCGCTCGGGCCACCCGGGAACGGGAAGAGGCCAAGAATCGGATGGCTCAGGCGCTGGGACAGATCGCGGAAACCCGCTCGACCGCCCGCGGGCTGATCGTTAACTTGCCCGATATCCTGTTTGACACCGGCAAATCCACGTTGCGCCCGGAAGCCCGGGAAGTGATCAGCCGCATTGCCGGCGTCCTGATGGTTGCCCAGGGGGTCACCCTTAAAGTCGAAGGGCATACCGACAGCGTGGGGGGTGACGAATTCAATCTGAAACTCTCGGAACAACGCGCCGGCTCCGTCAGAGAATATCTGGAAAAGGCTGGTGTCAGGCCGGAGCTTATCACCACGGAGGGCCTGGGCAAGACGCAGCCAATGGCCGATAACAATACGGCCGCGGGTCGACAGAAGAATCGCCGCGTGGAGATCGTTATCGCAGATCAGTCCGCCAAGCCGTGAGCGGACTTCCCTGCCCGAAGGAGTTGCGCCCGATGGGGCGAACGCTTCCTGCGATCAATTGTGGAGGTTTTGGCACCGTCAGCTATGAAGCGAATCTTGATGATCGGTGATGAGCCTGGCCTTAAGGCCCGACTCGCCCAGACCCCGCAGTTGCGGGAATGCGAAATCGTGAGCGCCTCGGGAAGCGCAGAAGCTCTGCAGCGGTTGCGGCTTCGGGTTTTCGACCAGGTAATCACCGATCCGCGAACTTCGGTCGAAGAAGATCTGGCATTACTGGCCGAGATGCGCCGCATCCGGCCGGGATTGCGGACGTTTATACTCGCCCCGGAAGCGACTCCCGAGGATATCATCGCAGCATTGCGCCAGGAGGTTTTTGCCATCTTCGGCGCTCCTTTCAACTATGCGGAAATCGCAGACATGATGGTTGAGGCTCTGGAGGCGTCCGACTGGCGCCACAGCATCGAAGTGCTCTCGGCGCGGCGCGATTGGATTTCGCTGCGAGTGGCCTGCCACCAGTTGACGGCCGACCGCCTGGTGCACTTCATGGCGGAAATGCGAAGAGACATTCCCGAGGGGGAGAGGGACGAGTTGCTCATCGCCTTCCGGGAAATGTTGTTCAACGCGATGGAGCACGGGGCGGGCTTCGATCCGGAAAAGGTTATCGAAGTGACGGCAGTCCGCACCGAACGCGCCATTGTCTATCATTTCCGAGACCCGGGTTTCGGATTCCAGCGGGACATGTTGGAGCAGGTAGCCGCTGTCAGCCCATCCAGCGATCCCCTGACGCACATCCCGTACCGCGAAAGCCTCGGGATGCGACCGGGAGGATTTGGTATTTTGATCGCTTCGCAACTCGTCGATGAGTTGATTTACAACGAAACGGGTAACGAAGTTCTGCTGGTCAAACACACGGGGTAGATAACTGCTTGGTGTTTCTTCGTGTCTTCGTGGTTAGAGCTGTCTAACGATACCACTAAGACTCAAAGACGCGAAGAAACACCAAGAATCTTGCCCGCCCTGGACCTGATGACGGGAGTATGGGGATGAACCATTTCGCTGGCTTCGTTCAGCTTCGCCTGTTTCGTGTGATCCTCATCCTGACCGCGGCCGGCGTGCTGGGCGGCCTCTCGCCCGTCCTCCCTTCGGCCCGGGAGGCCAGCCCGCAGAAGCGGCCGAAGATCGGCCTGGCCCTGAGTGGCGGCGGGGCTCGCGGCTTTGCGCACATAGGCGTCCTCAAGTGGTTCGAGGAGCACCGCATCCCGGTTGACTATATCGCGGGGACCAGCATGGGCGGCCTGGTCGGCGGGCTTTACGCGACTGGGAAGAGTCCCAAGTCGATGCAGGAACTGGTCGGCGGCCTCGACTGGGACGCCCTGTTGCGCGGGTTCCCCATATTCCAGCAGTTGAGTTACCGGAGGAAGGAAGATCGTCTTTACCTTCCGGGGCCGATCGTCATCGGCCTGAAGGGCGGGATCGGTCGCCCGGCGGGGATGAACGCCGGGATGGAGATTGGCCTGGTCTTCGACCGCGTGACGCTCTCCTATGACAACGTGGGGAGCTTCGACAACTTGCCCATCCCCTTCCGTTGCGTCGCTACCGATCTGGTTGCCGCCGAGCCTGTCATCCTGAAGCAGGGCTCGCTTTCGCGCGCGCTCCGGGCGACGATGTCACTCCCTGGCATGTTCACGCCGGTGGAGATTGACAACAGGATACTCGCCGACGGCGGCGTACTCAACAACGTGCCCACCGACGTCGTCAAAGCAGATGGGAGCCGACATCGTGATCGCCGTCGATATCGGGACGCCGCTCGGCGATAAGGAGGCTCTCAACAGCCTGTTCGGGGTGCTCAACCAGACCAGCGGCGTGGCGACCATCGAAAACATCAGGCGCAATATTCGGTTGGCCGACCTGCTCATCTCGCCGGATCTCGAGGGATACACGTTGCTCGATTTCACGTCGAGCGCCGCGATCGCCGACCTGGGCTACAAAGGGGCCGAGCAGAAGGCGCTCCTGTTGCAGAAACTCAGCCTCAGCGAGGGCGAATGGCGGGAGCATCTTGCCGCGCGGCAAGCTCGCGTCCTGCCTGAGGCGCAGGCCTCGCCGGCGTTCGTCAAGATCGAGGGGACCAAGTCCAAAGCCGGAGAGGCTATCACCGAAGGCCTCACGAAGCTGGAGGGCAAGCCGCTTGACACGGAGCTCCTGGAGCGCGAATTGAGAGACGCGTGGGGAACGGGCCGGTTTGATGCATTGAACTATGGATGGATAGTCGAGAATGGGAAGACCGGCCTGCTCATCCGCGCTCAGGAGAAAACCTACGGCCCGCCCTTCCTCGACATCGGATTGGTGGTTAACAACTCATCCACGGACGATACCGAGGTCAATCTTCTAGGGCGCCTGACCGTCTATGACGTTGGTAGCCCCGGCGCGGAATGGCGCAGCGATTTCAGTCTCGGCTCGCGGCTGCTGCTTGGGACGGAATACTTCCGGCCGCTTGGCGGACGTTTTTTCGCAGCGCCCTATGCCTCATACGACAAGTTGCAGCAGAACCTGTTTGTGCGCGGCGGAAAGATCGCCGAATACCAGCAGAAGACGGCGAAGGCCGGACTTGATCTCGGCTACTCCCTCAGCGCGAAGAGTGAGATGCGGCTGGGCTACTCGGTCGCCCACCTCAAGGCCGAGCGGACGATCGGCAGTCCGATCCTCCCCAACGTGAGCGGCACAGAGAGCGTCGCTACCCTCCGCTGGAATTACTTCGGGCAGAACAGCCCCCAGTTCCCGACCCGCGGCCTGCTCTGGCGCAGTGCGGCTAACTGGTATTTCAAGAGCCCGGGTGCGGAGGAGGGCTTCCCGCAGGCCGAGACCCGAGCCGTCTACGCCTACCCGCTCGACGAGCGCAACATCCTCTTTGTTGCCGGCTCGGGCGGGACGACGTTCGGCAAGACTGCCTCGCCATTTCAGAAATTCCCGCTGGGCGGAGTATTCCGCCTGGGAGGTTTTGGCCGAGGGGAGTTCCGTGGTGATCACTACTTGTTCGGTGAACTGGGCTACCTGCGACTGCTTCGCCGGCTCCCGTCCTTCCTCGGTGGGGGTGTCTTCGCCGGCGGCTGGTTAGACACCGGGAAGGCTGCCAATGATTTTGACGCCGCCAGTTACGGCACGAGCGGCACCGGCGGCCTCCTCATCGAGACGCGTGTGGGCCCGATCTTCATCGGCGGCAGCTGGGCCGAAGGCGGGCGGGGGAAGTTCTACTTCGCCCTGGGCAGGATCTTCTAGCCAGGCAAGGGCTGCGCCCTTGATATCCCGCTGTGCGGGATATAGGAGCCAGGAGTCAGAAGCCAGGAGCCAGAATGGCCCTTTGCATATGCATTCAGCAGGCGGCTCACTTCCTCCAGGAGATTCATCCTTCCTTCTTGAGGCTTAACCCAGGTCGTGTGCCAGAATCAGGCTTGCATCAGATCACTCCATCTCGTGATGTTATCCTTTTCGGTAGTGCCAACTAACTTCTTGCTCCTGACTTCTGGCTTCTGGCTTCTAACGTGAACAAAATTCTCGTAAGCTCGGACATAAGCGCCGGTTGTGCTTCTTCGCGTCTTGGCGGTCAGTGCTGCCAATTTACTTGACAATAAGTGCGCTCCGGCCAACAATTTCGGCAGGCTTTTACGGGAGGAGAATGATGAGGTCCCTGGTCAAGTCTTTCGTCTGGTTGATCGCTCTCCCCTACCTGCTGGTTGCGGATTTATCCGCTCAGACTGCCGGTCCAACCGCTGAGGAAAAAAAGAAGAAGACCGAGCAGATGGTCGATGAAGCGCACCGTGAGTTATTCCGCAAAAAACCGAATGCGGAGGGCGAAGCCGCGCGCTTCACCCACCGCGTCTCGTCGGCGTTGCCTGGCGCCGCTGGGGCGGCGAAGATCAAACGCAAAAACCTGGTCGATGAGCACCTCTTCGGACGCATGGAGCGCGACGGTATTCCTCATGCGCCGCTGAGCAGCGATGAAGAATTCCTTCGCCGCGTCTACGTCGATGCCACCGGCCAGCTCCCTTCCGCTGAGTCCGTTCGCAGATTCCTTGCCGACCGAAATCCGCAGAAGCGCGACCTGTTGATCGACTCCCTGGTCGGCTCCGAAGAGTTCGCCGAACAGTGGGGCTGGTTGTGGGGAGATCTGTTTCGTGTGCTGGGCCGGAGCGGAGACGGCAACCAGGGCCACCTGTTTCACTTCTGGAACAAGGAGTGGCTGCGCTCGGATCGTCCGTACAATGAAGTCATTCATGATCTCTTCATCGCATCGGCCAAAAGTCATAGCTCCATTCCCGCGACGAACCTGATCGGCCGAAACAGCTACGATACCAACGTTCTGCCCGCGGCTACCGATGATTACCGCGTCGGCAATCGGCTGGATGCGATCGACGATTTCAATATCGATACCGGAAGGATCTTCCTGGGACTGAACTTCACCTGCATATCCTGCCACGACGGGGCCGGGCACCTGGAAGAGATCAATCACTACATGGCCAAGAGGACGCGCGCGGAGTTCTTCCGGCAGTCGGCCTTTCTGGGCAAAACACGGATTCTGGTGGAGTGGAGCGATCGAAGCAAGAACACCGGAAACAGCGACCAGGTTATCGATGATCTAGCCGCCGGATACAATACCGGCAGTGACGCGCCCTGGATGACCGAGAGTATGAGCCGCATGCCGCGCGACGGCAAAACCTACCAGCCGGCTTTTATTCTGACCGGCGAGGAACCAAAGCCGGGTGAAAACCCTCGAGCCGCGTTTGCGCGCATGCTTACCGGGCACATCCAGTTCAGCCGCGCGACTGTCAACTGGATTTGGGGACGCCTGATGACAGTGGCGTTCGTGGAGCCTTACGACGGCTTTGATCTGGCGCGGTGGGAAGGTCAGGCTACCAACCCGGAACTGCTGGATGCGCTGGCGAACGAATTCCGCTCGCATAATCTCAGCGTTCAGCACCTGATCAAAACAATTATGAAATCGAACGCGTACGGCTTGTCGTCGCGGTTCGAAGCCGAGTGGAAGGACGACTACGCGCCCTATTACGCGCGCAAGTACATCCGGGTCTTGAGCGGCCCCGAGGTAGTGGACGCCATCAACAGCGTGACCGACCGTCCGGGCCAGTACGTCATCGACGGCGTAAAGGTCACCCGAGTCAAACAATTGGCGACGCCGAAAAACGTCGGGAACTCGGGTGAGAACGGAGAGATCTCCAGCATCATGGAAGCCTTCTTCCAGACCAATCGCGCCACCCAGGTGCCGGACGGAAACAAGCCGACCACTCTGCAGGCGTTGCTGATGATGGGCGCCAACGTGGTCAATAGCCGGGTACTGGCCGAAAAGGGAAGCCGCATCGAACGGTTGCTGGCGGGAGGCAAGTCGAATCAAGAGATCATTGAGGAAATGTTCCTGACCAGCCTTGCGCGGCGCCCCGTGCCCGCCGAAATGGAGGTGGCGCTTCAGGCCCTCGAAAGGAATCGAAAAGAGGGCGCTGAGGATGTCCAGTGGGCGTTGCTGAACGGAATCGAGTTTATCCTGAATCACTGAAGAGGTCCTGCGATGTCAAACCAACTTCTCGACCGTAGAGACATATTGAAGTGGGGAGGCACAGCGCTCGCGGCCGCCTGCGCGGGCGAGGTGATCGCGCCTCCGAGAGTCAAGGCGGCGGGCAAGGCGAATCCGCGCGGAACAGCCCGCAACTGCGTCATCATCATGATGGGCGGCGCCATCAGCCACGCGGACTGCTGGGATTTCAAGGAAACGCGCCACACACCCAAAGATCTCGACATCCAGAAGTTCACGTCCGACATCTACCTGTCAAAGACCCTCTTCCCGCGCGCGTCGGAGTATGTGGACAAGATCGCCCTGGTGCGAAGCATGCGCGCCAACGAACTGATCCACTTTATCGGCCAGTATCACACGCAGACCGGACGCGCGCTGAACGTCGCCGTGGCGCGGGAGATTCCGGCTTTGGGCAGCGTCGTGGCCCACGAACTGGAAGGCCGGCGCCGCGAGTCCGATACGTTTCCGACCTACGTCAGCATGTATATGGCTCAATCCAGCAATGGAGCCATCGGTTGCGGATTCCTGCCCACTCGCGCTACAGGACTGGATCTCGATCCGACCACGGTCTGTGATTCGTTCGGAAAAAGCTCGGCCGGCTCCAGCGAGGCCCTCGAACGGCGCTGGCAGCTGCTCCAGCGCTTCGAGAAGGTTGCCGGCGCCGACCGGTCGGCGATGGGAAAAAAGGCCGACGACTACAAAACCTTCTACGCCGATGCGCAACGAGTGGCCAGCGATCCGCGCTGGTCCGCCTTGTTCAAGATCACGCCCGAGGAGCAAGAGCGGTACGGCAAGGACGAATATGGTATGGGGCTGATACTGTCCCGCAACATCCTTTGTGCCGACGCGGGAACGCACTTCATCTACATCAACGATGGCAGCCGCTGGGATCAACACAGCTACATCTTCGATCGCAGCCGGCGCATCAATCATTACGTGAACTGCGAGAGGTTTGACAAAGGCTTCGCGAGCTTCGTCAAAGACCTTTCCTCGATGCCGGGAAGCACCGCGGGGAAAACGCTGCTGGACGAGACCATGATCATCGCCACCAGTGAATTCGGCCGAACGCCGGCAATGAATGCAGTCGCGGGACGCGATCACTATCGGCAGGCATACACGACCCTGTTTGCCGGCGGCGGCGTCAAGGGAGGTCGCGTGATCGGCAAGACGAATGACGACGCCTCCGCTGTTGTCGATAACGGATGGAAGCACAGAGTGCAGCCGTTCATGGACAACTGCGTCGCGACTATTTTTTCCGCGCTCGGCATCGACTGGATGAAGACCATCGAAAACACTCCATCGGGCCGCACTTATGAATTCGTGCAAACCGCTCCGATCGGCGGCGGCGAGTTCATCAGCACCGACGAAATCGCGCCCCTGTTCGAATAAGACAGGAATGGATCCCAGGCGAAGAGTCTTCTCGGGCTTTATCTGCTTTGTGTGTCTTTTCGCTGTCATTCCCGTCCTGGCTGAGGATGCGGCGTCAAACATGGTCCAGATTCCGGCTGGCGAGTTCTGGATGGGGCGCACGCAGAACTGGCTGGTGGATGAGCTCGGCATGCACTTGCGTCCGCGTCTCGATGACCAGCCGGCCCATCTCGTCTATCTGGATTCGTACCGGATCGACAAGTACGAAGTCACGAACAGCGAATACGCCCGGTTCACAGAAGCGTCCGGCCATCGCAAACCTTTTCACTGGATCGGCGGGAAGGTTCCCTCGGGCCAGGAGAAATCTCCGGTCTACAACGTCACGTGGGATGACGCCGTGGCCTACTGCGGCTTCGTAGGCAAGCGGCTTCCCACGGAGGCCGAATGGGAGCGCGCCGCGCGGGGCGGAGTGGAAAAAAGCATGTATCCGTGGGGCGCGGAGTTGGGAACAAGAACACGTCGGCGCGGGGGAGAGGAATCCGATTCGGGAGGACAACCGCAGCCCAAGCGGGCGCGTTTCGGTTTCCCGAACGGTCCAACAGCCGTGGGATCCTTCGCTCCCAACGGATTCGGACTCTATGACGTGATTGGAAACGTCTGGGAATGGGTCGCCGATTGGTACGATCAGAATTATTATGCGGTCAGTCCGGACAAGAATCCGCAGGGTCCCGAAACCGGCTTGTACCGCGTAATCCGCGGCGGCGGTTGGTCGGACAACGACGAGCGAATCCTTGCGCTGCACTACCGGAACTTCACGAACCAGAATCTGCCGTCCAGCACAGTCGGCTTCCGCTGCGCGTCCAAGTAATCCTCTTGGTGTTTCTTCGTGTCTTTGAGTCTTAGTGGTATTGGTTAGGCATGATCTTCTCGACCAGGCGTTTGGTTTTCATCGTGACACTGGCTGCGCTCCTCCTTGAAGCCGCGGAGCAGCCGATCGCTCCGGGGGCAAAGCCCACCAATCTCGGCAATGTCGGCGCAGGGGAAAGCCCGCTCTGGCATCCGAGCGGGTATCTCCTGTTCTCCGGCGGTGGTCGCATCGGGCGTTGGAACCCTGACGGAACCACCAGCGTCTTCCGCGAAAATGCGGGAACGAACGGACTTCTGTTCGACCTTGAGGGCCGCCTGATCGGTTGCGAGTCCAGGAACAGGCGCGTGACCCGCACCGAGCGGGACGGCAGCATTACCGTGCTCGCGGACAACTACGAAGGGAAGCGATTCAACTCTCCCAATGACCTGACCATCGATTCCAAAGGCAGGGTCTACTTCACCGATCCCCGGTACGGCAACCGCGGCGACATGGAAATCAAGGATCAGCAAGGACGTCTCGTCGAGGGGGTTTATCGCATTGATGCGCCCGGCAAGATCACGCGCATCATTACTCATGAGGTGGACCGGCCCAATGGCATCCTCGTTTCACCCGGCGACGACTCTCTCTACGTCGCGGACAACAACAACAACAATGTGGGCGCCCCGCGCAAGCTGCTTCGCTTTCGTCTTCGTCCAGACGGCACGATCGATGCGGCGAGTCAAACCCTGATCTTTGACTGGAAGGGAGGACGTGGGGGCGACGGGCTCGAGATGGATCGGGAGGGGAGGCTCTACGTCGCCGCCGGGCGCACTCAACCCAGCGCTTACGAAACCGACGAGTTCAAAGGCGGCGTTTACATTCTTACGCCGGAAGGAAAGCTGCTCGACGTCGTACCGATCCCGGTTGACGAAGTGACGAACGTCGCTTTCGGCGGGAAGGACTGGAAGACTCTATTCATCTCCGCCGGCGGCACCCTGTGGAGCATTCCCGTCACCACGCCAGGGTGGGTCGCGATACACGGGCAAGTAGGACGCGGAACAAACCAAGACACAAAGACTCAAAGAAATACTAAGAACCCTGTCCATTCTAACGACTTCCGAGAGACGTCGGCCCGGTGTTTGTTCTTGACATTTCAGGTCTCGCCGGGGGATAGTCACTCCAACGAACAACGCAATTGCGTAAGGAGGGTAAGGTGTATCGATGGATATGGATGCTCCCCCTCACGGTGCTTCTGGCTTGGGCTGCAGACACCAATAAAGAACAACAAAAAAAGAAAAAGGCTGCTCCTGATTCTTCCACGATGTCATCGGACGCCCATGCGCCTCTGTTCCAGCGTCCGAAGCCATTGGACGCGGGCGCCACGACCGAGCGCCTCGCCGCAGGTCTGCCGGGACGGACGTCGGCCGGAAGTGTTCCCCGCCGCAATTTTATCGATGAGCATATCTTCGGCAAGATGGAGCGGGACGGCATCCCGTACGCCCCTGTCGCCAACGATCAGGAGTTTTTCCGCCGGGTCACTCTCGACCTGACCGGACGCATCCCGAAGCACGAGGACCTGCGCGAGTTTCTCGCCGACACTTCGCCCGACAAGCGGGCTCGCCTGATTGACCGCCTCATCGGCAGCCCGGCCTTCGTCGACAAATGGTCCTACTTCTACATGGATATGCTGCGGGCCAACGGAAAGATGGGGCGCGGTGTCCAGTTGTTCCACTACATGCTCAAGGAGAGCCTGGCTTCGGACCGGCCTTATGACGATTTCGCGCGCGCCCTAATCGCCGGTTCGGCCAAGAGCAACCTCGTCGTCGCTTCGGTCAATCCTCTGGTTCGCGAACATGTCGAGGGCAAGCCCGGACAGGTGGAGCACGGCGATGACCTGAGAAAGGTCCATCAGGTCGATACTCACGACGAGCTCACGATTCTGTTCGGCAAGGTTTTCCTGGGTATCAATCTCTCCTGCATCGCCTGCCATGACGGCGACGGCCACCTCGAGAAAGTCAACGTCTACCTGAGCCGGCAAAAGCGCTCCGACTTTTTCCAGCAGGCGGCCTTCCTGGGCCGCACGCGCTACATCCCGCACGTCGAGCATACCGAGGCCATCATGGGCCACTTCGTCGTGGATGACCTGGCCGCGGGCTATGACACGAAGGCCGACAGCCTGCTGCGCATCGAGCGTTCCGGCGGCCCGGCCGTTCCTAAATTCATCCTCACCGACGAGACCGCCCGGCCCGGCGCCGACCCGCGCGACGAACTGGCGCGCATGCTGACCAAACACCCGCAGTTCGCCCGGGTCACCGTCAACCATTACTGGTCGAAGCTGATGGGAGTGGGCATCGTGGATCCCGCCGACGAGTTCGATCTTGCGCGCCAGGATCCGAAGAACGTCCCCGAGGGCTGGGAAGTCCAGCCGTCCCATCCCGAATTGCTCGATGCTCTGGCTACCCATTTCCGCAAGAGCAACTACAGTCTCCACTCCCTGTTTCGCGTGATCTGCAACTCCAGCGCCTACCAGCTTTCGGCGCGTTTCCCGGGCGAGTGGAACGAGCGCTACACCCGGTATTACGCGCGTAAATATGCCCGCATGTTGACCGCCGAGGAATTGCATGACTCGATTACCATTGCGACGGACCGCCCCGGCTCCTTCGGAGGCGGCAGGCGGAGACCGGTCATGAACGACGAAGAGCCGGTCGGCCCCACGGTAACCATGGCCATGCAGGTCGCGGTGCCGCGCGCATCGGGCGAGCTCAAGAGCTTCATGCAGGCTTTTGGACAGTCCAATCGCGGAGCCCCGGCCCGGCCCCCGCAGCCGTCTCCCTTGCAGCCCATCATGCTGATGCGATCGTCGGTGGTCAACGACCGGGTGCTGGCCGCGAAGGATAGCCGCGTGCAGCGCCTTCTCGACAGCAATCAGGACAACGGCAAGGTGGTCGACGAGCTCTTCCTCGCGACGCTGTCGCGCGCGCCCACGCCCGAGGAGCGGACAACTGCGGTTTCCTTCCTGGACAGCAACCGCGTGGAAGGCGCGCAGAACGTTCAGTGGGCGCTCCTCAACCTGGTCGAGTTCCTCTATAACTTCTGACAAGGAGGGCGCCGTGAGCCGTCCCAATACTGTCGGTGATCTGATCCCAACCCGCCGCGATTTGCTGAAGTTCGGCGGTCTCGGCCTGGTCGGCGCTTCTCTCGGCGGCATCTGGCCGCTCAAGGTTCGGGCAGCGGACAGCGGCAAGACGCGGCCGCGCGGCAACGCCCGCAACGTGGTCTTCTTCGAGATCTCGGGCGCCATCAGCCATCTCGACACCTTCGATTTCAAAGACAACCCTGCCACGCCCAAGGATTTCGAGGTGCGCAAGATCTCCACCGGAATCTACTTCCCGGTGAACATGTTTCCGCGGCTCGAAAAGATGATGGACCGCATCGCGATCGTGCGCTCGCTGGCGAGCCACGAGGAGGTTCACCTGCGCGGGCAGTACTACGTGCAGGCCGGACGCCCGCTCAACGTGGCGTTTGCGCGCGAGATTCCGTCGGTAGGCTCGGTCATCGCCGCCGAACTCGAATCGCGCCGCCGCGAGTCGGACACTTTTCCAACTTACGTCTCGTTCAACCTCGAAACCAACCAGGTGGGCGCGCTCTCGACCGGTTTCCTGCCGCCGCGCTTCTCCGTCTTCGACCTTAACGCCCAGCAGGCCCTCTCGGGCATGTCGCTCGACCAGAAGGCCGTGGAACTCATCGAGGAGCGGTGGCGGGTGCTCCAATGTTTGCGCGAGAGCCGTGGCGCCGCCATGGGGGGCTATGGCCGCCAGGTCGAGGCCTTCGAGGATTTCAGCGCCACCGCCAAGCGCCTGCTCACCGACTCGCGCTGGCCCGCCGCCTTCCAGATCACCGACCAGGATCGCACGCGCTACGGCAATAACGCCACGGGGATCGCCTGTGCCCTCACCCGTAATGTCCTGGCCCAGGACGCCGGCACCCGCTACATCCACATCTGCCAGCATGGTTGGGATCATCACAAGCGCATTTGGGACAAGACAATTGCCGACAACCACTACAAGCTCATCAGCGAATTCGATCCTGCAGCCGCCAGCCTGATCGAGGACCTTGCCGCTACGCCTTCCAAGGGCACACCCGGGAAGACCCTCCTGGACGAGACGCTGGTTGTGCTGATGAGCGAGTTTGGTCGAACCCCGGGGCCGCTCAATCATCTGGCCGGGCGTGACCATCATAAGTACGTGTTTCCCGCGCTGTTCGCGGGCGCCGGCGTGAAGGGCGGGTTGGTGATCGGCGCCTCCGACTCGGACGGCGCGCGCTGCGTGGACCCGGGCTGGAACCGCAAGGTGCAGCCGCGCATCGAAAACGTGGTTGCCACCATGTACTCGGCCCTCGGCATCGACTGGTCGAAGGAGGTCCATAACCTGCCTTCCGGCCGTACGTACGTCTACGTGGATTCGCTCGGCGCCAACAGCTTGATTCCCACGGATGAACTCTCTTCGATCTACGGCAGCTAGATGGGGCCTCGGCGTTCTATGCGTCCTCTGCCTTGATGCCGGCCTTGCCGCCGAGCGCGGGATGGTCTTCATTCCCGGCGGCGAGTTCTCGCGAGGCCGGGGCTACGACTGGCCCGACACCCTCCTGGCCTGGTACCCGAATCCGTTGAAAGACGACACGCCGGTCCGTAAGCTGCACATCGATCCCTTCTACATGGATGAAGCCGAGGTTACCAACGAGCGCTACGCCGCTTTTGTGAAGGCGGCGCGTCACAAGCCCCCCTACCAGTGGTTCAAGGGAGAAATCTCCAAGGGACAAGAGAAGCATCCGGTCGTGAACGTAAGCTGGGATGACGCCGCGGCGTTTTGCGCCTGGGAAGGGAAGCGCCTGCCGACCGAGGCCGAGTGGGAACGCGCCTGCCGCGGCGTCGCCGAAGGGCGCATGTACCCGTGGGGCGATAGCAATCCGACCGCTCAGCAGGCGGTCTTCAACCTCGACAACGGCGCCGCAGCCGTCTGCACCAAGGAGCGCAGCTACTTCGGCCTGTGCGACATCATCGGCAATGTGTGGGAGTGGACCGCCGACTGGTACGACCGTAATTACTACGAGGTCGCTCCCGACCGCAACCCGACCGGACCCGACAAGGGCATCTACCGGGTCCTTCGCGGCGGTTCCTGGTTCGACCAGCCCCAGCTCTTCCTGACCTGCTCATACCGCAGTTGGGCTCGCCAGGCAGAACGAAGCCCGACCATAGGGTTTCGCTGCGTCAAGGGGTTCGGCGAGGCTCCGCGCAAGCCGGGTACGGGCGTCAAGTCTCCGTCGTCCCGGTAGCCTGCCTGCGTTTGCTTTTCAATGTGGGACTGACCGGGCGACGCGGGTGAAAGATAGACTGGCGGCGCCCTATCGCGAAAAGACTTCCATCAATTCATCGCGTGCCATGTAGAGCCGCAGGCCGCGAATCTTTCCGTCCTGAATCTGAAAGAAAGCCGCGCCCGGGTACATCCAGCGCCGCTTGTCCTTGCGCGTCGTATAGGCCGCCGAATACTGGACGGCCGCCGAGACTCCGCCCCACGGGCCTTCGCCGACGTGGACGATCTGCGCGTTCTTCTCGTTTGCCGCGACAGTGTCAATTCTGAAAGTGATCTCGGTGTTCGTCTTGGCGAAGTCCTCGATCATCTTTCGAATGGCCGCATGGCCCACAAGCCGCACCATACCCACCTGCTTTTCGGTCGGACCGATTTGATGGAAGGCATCGGGGAGATAGAGTTCCAGCAATCGATTGGTGGCTTCGTCCGAGCCGTCGAGAGCGTTCCAGCGCTCAAACCACAGATGAACGACTTGATCGGGCTTGGACTGAGGTTTGTTCTCGGGAGTCTGTCCGGAGAGCAGGGACAACATCAGCGAAGCAACCGCAATGACCAATGGCAGCACGTTTCACTTACGATCTCCAGAGAAATGCGATTATAGCCTAATCCCTGCGGCTCCGTGCCGGTCTTCTCGGCCGCTGGAGAAAACAACGTTGTCGTCCGTGAGCGCGGCGCTCCTAGGGTGCATATCTTGGGGCAGAGTCTCGATCCGATCGGAATTGCCTTTGCGCTGTACAACCGGCATCGTGACGGTTTTGTGCAAGCTAACCACGAAGACACGAAGACGCTAAGGTTCGTTCGGGGACTTCGCCCTGAACGAAAGGCCCCTTCTGAACGATACCTGCCGCCATTGAACGCTCATGCAACGGGAGGTATAATCGCGCGCTCCCCAATCCAGCATAAGCCCCCAGCGGTACTCGGTTTAGAAAGAGCTCAACCGTGAGTAAATCAATCAAGTCTCTTCTGCTCGTGTTTTACGTGTTCGTGATCTGCTTCGCGACCGCAGCACCAGGGCGCAATGCATCGGCCGGCTCAATAGCGTCGATTGAAACGCAGTCCGCGACGGCAATAGCCCAGTGCCCCGACGCGAAGGAGAACCCGCTGCCGTTGCCGAGTTCCATGTCGCCGGACGGTTTTCACGACAAGCTCCTCGCTTTCCTTCAAAACACCGAATACGTGAAGCTCGGCTGGTGCGTCGACAAAACCGTGCGAGACACCGGACCCTATATTGATTCGGAATACCTCGGCACTCATCCGGCGGTTCGAGTCTATTATTCGCCTGCGATTATGAAGTGGCTGATCAATGGACGCATCGACAACCTCCCTGACGGCGCGATGATCGTGAAAGAGATGTACGCGCCTGCTCCGGCCGCCAGATACGAAGGGAAGCAACTCGACCCGGTTTCCTGGACCGTGATGATCAAAGATTCGAAGGCGTCGAAGGACGGATGGTTCTGGGGCGGCCTATGGACCAGCAGTCCGCCGATGCCCAGGCCGAGCGATAGCTACAAGCCGCCGTTTGCTGTGCTCAACGAAGGCTTCGGACTCACGTGCCTCCATTGCCATGCGTCTTCGGAAAAGGAGTTCACCTTCGCATCGCTCAACAACATCAAGGGCTTCCCGGGAAATCCGCTCAGCTTTTTCATCGACGACACCTGGAGAAACCCGCCGCCGCCGGAGTCGAAAGTGCTCGCCGATCTGGCTCCCGGTCACAGAATGCTCAAGCTCAGGCCGGCGATGGCGCGCGTCGAGCCGGCTGCCCGCGACGAGTTTCTGAAATTCTTCAAAGACGTGCCGATCCGCGACGGCCTTCAGGTGATGCCGGCGGAAACATATGACCACGTCGTAGCCGGGCCCGGCGGCGCCGAACAATTCATCACGTCCGATTCGTGCATGTCCTGCCACAGCGGAAACGCGTGGTTCGGCCAGAAGTATACGATGATTCTCGAAGGCAACTCGAATAACCCGGTGAACGTGTCGCCTTACGGCGAATGGCGATGGTCTCCGATGGGACTCGCGGGAAGGGATCCGATCTTCTACGCGCAACTGGACAGCGAGCTGGCCTACCTGAAAGACAGACCTGCGGATCAGCAGACAATAGTCAACATGTGCTTTCGCTGTCACGGAGTAATGGGCAAGCGTCAGCTCGACGCCGATAACGGGTATGATCCGGCTTCTCCGGATAACAAAGTTCCCGAGCCAAACTTCAAGCTCGATTTCGTCTACAATACCGACCTCACCAGTAGAGACTTCAAGTATGGCGCGCTCGCGCGTGACGGCGTTAGCTGCGCTTCCTGTCATCACATAGTCAAGGACCATACGCCGCCAGGCCAGGATCCCCTTCAGTACTTCTTGAATCACTACATCACCGGCCAGTTCACCACCGGGAAAGCCTCCGAGATATTTGGCCCGTTCGAAGACAAGGACATCTCGCCTCATCCGATGAAGGAGGCGCTCGGTATCGATCCCAAGTACAACGACTACATAAAAGATTCGCGCTTGTGCGGCAACTGTCACACGATCAATCTGCCGGTGATGGACCAAAAACCGTTCGGGCATTCCCTCGAACAGGTGACTTATCTCGAATGGCTCAATAGCCAGTATCAGACCGATTTTAGTCCCGGCCCGAATGCCAGGTCCTGCCAGGATTGTCACATGTCGACCAGCTACGCAAACGCGCACAACAAGGTCGATGTGAAGGTAATTCAAACGGCGTTCGCAGACGTACAGGATGACACCTATCCGGCGGCCGAAAACACCGCGCCGTTCGATCAGATTCGCGCGCGATTCCGCGACAAAGGATTCGTGCGCCACCAGCTGCAGGGCCTCAACATCTTTCTGCTCGAGATGTTCAACCAGTTCATGACGCCCGACGCCAGCACGCCGCCGAATTACTCCAATGGCATCCTGGGCGTCCGCAAGAGCGACTACATGAGCACGCTCGACAACGATCTGCAAAACGCGATCTCTAATTTCGTTCAAGCCGCTCAGAACGACACCGCGACCATTGAAGTCTCGCAGCCGACGATCCAGGCGCAAAGACTCACGGCCGAAGTGACTGTCACGAACAAAGTCGGCCACCGCTTCCCGAGTGGAGTTGGCTTCCGGCGAGCATTTATTGAGCTTGACGTGATGGACACGCGGGTCATCGACCCGAAGAACAGGCAGCCAAAGATCGTTTGGTCTTCCGGGCGAACGAATGAAGCCGGGTTCATAGTCGACAACGAAGGCAACATTCTCGAAACCGAGTACGTCGGGACCGCCGGCCACAAGAAGGGACCCTTCCAGCCGCACTTCTATGGCAAAGAGCATCCGATCACTTCGGCAAAACAAGTTCAGATCTATGAGGAGCTGGTGACGGACTCGAACGGCGACTTCACCACGAGCTTCATCCGTCGAAACAAGATTCCGAAAGACAATCGCTTGCTGCCCAAGGGCTGGACGGCTAAGGGGCCTGCGCCGAATTCATTCTCGGGAGAGTTTCTGCACTCGACTTTTCCGGAAGGCGCAGCCGCGGACGATCCGGTTTATCTCAACGGCAGCGGCGCGAGCGTCGTGCGTTACGAGATCCCGATGTCACAGTTGCCGAAGGGTATTGACGCTTCAAAGCTCACTGTAAAGGCGGCGCTGTATTACCAGTCGATCCCGCCTTATTACCTGATGCAGCGCTTTGAGCAGGCGCCTGACGCTCCAGGAACTCAGCGATTGTTTTACCTGACGTCTCGACTGAACACGAGGGGGACTCCGATCGAGAATTGGAGACTGATGGTTGCGTCGAGCGCCGCCCTGGTTCCGAAACAGGGCGCTGTCTCCAGGTAACCGGCGTCGTGACTTAGCGTTTCTTCGTGTCCTTGTGTCTTGGTGGTATTTGGTAACCTTTCGACCGAAGGCCGGTCTTGCTAACCGACGGCGCCGATCCTACGTCTCATTACTCATGAACGCACTCTGGCAAGACTTTCGCTTCGCCATTCGATCCCTGGCAAGGTCCCCGATCTTTGCGATGGTTGCCATCCTTTCGCTCGGGTTGGGGATCGGCGCCAACACGGCAATCTTCAGCCTTCTCGACCAGCTTCTCCTGCGCATGCTCCCTATCAAGGATCCTGCCCGCATCGTTCAAATGGCCGCTCGGGGCTCGCACTACGGTTCCAACTGGGGCCTGAATGCGATGTCTTACCCGATGTACCGCGACTTCCGCGACCGGGCTGGAGTCTTCGAAGGTCTTCTTTGCCGCCAGGGCACTTCGGGTAGTCTCGGATACGGCGGCCAGGTTGAGCGGGTCAGGGCAGAGATGGTGTCCGGCAACTACTTTCAGGTACTGGGTGTCGCAGCGGCCCTCGGCCGTCCGCTACTCCCCGAAGACGACGAGAGGCCCGGCGGACACCCGGTCGTGGTCCTGAGCTATGACTACTGGAAGTCACGCTTCGGCGCAGACCCGAACATCGTCAACGGGACGGTGGTCGTCAACAACCAGCCCTTTACCGTGCTGGGTGTGGCCGCCGAGGGCTTCTTCGGCGTCGAACTCGGGAGCGCTACCCAGATTTTCGTGCCGGTCGCGATGCAGGAAAGAATGATTCCGGGAATGAAGTTGCTGGAGGATCGCCGGACCCGCACCCTCCAGATCTTCGGGCGTCTCAAGCCCGGCGTCAGCCTTGAGCAGGCAAACGCTGCCGTACAGCCACTGTACAAGCAGGTCATCGAGATGGAAGTCCGGGAGCAAGGATTCGCGCGGGCTTCCAGGGAAGCGCGCGATCGATTTCTCGCTTCAAACATGACGGTATTTAAAGGCGGAACCGGCCAGTCCTACCTGCGCCGGCAGTTCGGCAATGCCCTGAGGGTCCTGATGGCGCTGGTCGGGTTCGTGCTGCTGATTGCGTGCGCGAACCTCGCCAATCTGCAACTCGCCCGCGGTACGGCGCGGCAGAAGGAGATCGCCATCCGGCTCGCCCTCGGGGCTGGTCGTGGCCAGATCATTCGCCAGCTCCTGGTCGAAAGCATGACGCTCTCGGTCGCCGGCGGCCTGGGCGGCCTTCTGGTGGCACGATGGAGCGTGGCGTTTCTGCTGCGTCTGGTTCCGACTGACGTGTCGCGGCTCACGTTTACGCCCGAGATCGACCTCCGCCTCCTGCTGTTCAATCTCGGCGTGTCGTCACTGGTGGGCATCCTGTTCGGGCTGGCACCGGCGCTCCAGGCGACACGGCCCGATCTTTTGGTGACACTCAAAGACCAGGCCGGCTCGGTGGCTACGGGTGTCCATGCGATTTTCCGCAAGACGCTTGTCGTCGCTCAGGTGTCGTTCTCGTTGCTGCTTCTTGTCGGGGCCGGTTTGTTCGTACACAGCCTTTACAATCTTCACACGCTCAATCCAGGTTTTCGCGCCGGGGGGATTCTGATGTTCAATCTCGATCCCTCGGCCAACGGCTACACAACCGAGCGAACGCGTTCTTTCCACGATCGACTTCTGGAGACTCTTCGCGCCCTCCCGGGCGTTGAGGGGGCTTCCGGAGGCGCCATGGCCCTGGTCTCCGGCTATGAGATGGACTCAAACCTTACGGTCGAGGGCTACGAGCCCAAGCCGGGGGAGAATGTCTGGGCCTACAATAACTGGATCGGTTCCGGCTACTTCTCCACCCTCGGGATCCGTCTCGTCTCGGGCCGCGATTTCGGCCCGGGCGACGTCATGGATTCGCCCCGCGTCGTCATCATCAACGAGCGCTTCGCCCGGCAATACTTCCCAGGGCGCGACCCTGTCGGGCGTCGCATCGGCATGGGTTCGGACCCCGGCACCAAGACCGACATCGAGGTGATTGGGGTCGTGCAGGACTTCAAGTATCAGGACATACGCGAGGAGATCGGACGTCAATTCTATCGACCCTACCAGCAAACGCCCTGGGCGACTTCCTTGTGGTACTACGTCCGCGCTTCCGGCAAGCCGGAGGCGATGGTCGCCTCCGCCCGCAATGCCGTCCGGAATCTGGACCCGAACCTTCCGGTAGTCGGAGTGCGGACCCTCGATGAACAGGTGGTGCGCAACCTCTCGACCGAACGCCTGGTCGCAAGCCTCTCGACCTGTTTCGGCGCGCTGGCGACGCTGATCGCGGTGATCGGGCTTTACGGAGTCATGGCTTTCCTGGTCGGCCGGCGCTCGCGGGAAATCGGTATCCGGATGGCGCTGGGCGCGGGCAGTGGCAGCGTCGTCTGGTTGATCATGGGAGAAGTGCTGGTGCTGGTAGGGATCGGAGCGTGTCTGGGCATAGCCGGATCACTGGCTCTTTCGCGCTTCGTTCAAGCCCAGCTCTACGGAGTAACGCCGAACGACCCGCGCGCGATCGTTGCGGCGACGGCCCTGCTTGCCCTGGTGGCCTGCGCTGCCGGTTTCCTGCCGGCGCGCCGGGCCTCGCGCCTGGACCCGCTGCGAGTACTGCGTCACGAGTAAAAAGCCCCACCGGCTTACCGTTTATTCTGAGTCTTCGTATCACACGACTGTGAAATCTTGTTTTTCGAGCAATGTCTTTATGTCGAGAGTTGCAGCCCGTTGATTAGAAGCCCAAGTAATCGAAGTAAAACGAACCCAAAAAATGATCAAAAACGCCTGGCCGCGCTGAGCTGTCAGCTATCAGCGCTCAGCTATCAGCTTCGGCGAACGCCGCTTGCGTAGTTTCTGAATGAGAGACGCAAAGTGCCGTTGCAGGCGAACCGGGGCTTCCACGCCTTGCGGGCAGCGCCCCGGCTCCACAGTCAACAATCACAAGAAGGCCCCGCGCCATTGAAGCCCCGTCAGGGCCGTTGTAACTTCACATGCTTGCAAATTAATGATGGTGAATCCTATGCCGGACTTACACGAAGAGTTACGATACCGAATTGAGTCGCTCGAGAGACGAGTGCGCTCCGGACGCTTTGTCTCTGCCGCTCTCGTAGCAGGAATGCTAGGGCTGAGTTTGGCATCCTGGACGAGTAGCGCCCAGGACGCGAGGATTGTCCGAGTTCGCACACTCATCGTCGAAGACGAGCAGGGCCGTGACCGGGTTATCCTTGGGGCCCCGGTGCCTGACCTCAAAGGAGGGGGACGGATCAGTCCTTCGGTTGGCCTGGTGATCAATGATCCCGACGGTCTGGAACGCTTCGGACTCGGCTTGCAGGCAAACGGCCGAATGGTTATGGGATTTGATGCACCGCCCGGCACTGGAGACCCGCGGAACCGCGAGCGCATCAACGTTGTTGCGGACGCGTCTGGTGGAGCCTATATCAGGTTCGTAAATCGTAAGACATTTGTGCCCGGTCGGCTGATTCTGGACGACAAGGACCAGTTCTATCTGGAGTTTCTCGACTTCCCCGATGGGAAAACCGTCAGTCGCCGAATCGGCTTCAAAGGCGAAGAAAAAGTCGAGCAGACACGTTGAGGCGGTTGCAAAGAGGTTTTGTTCAACGGTTTCTTTCCGGAGTTTCTGTCCAGCTACTGCCAGCAGTCACTCTGGCGAGAGACTCTAAACAAACCTGTACGCCAGGTTTTTCAGGAACCTACGAAGGAGATACTGTGAGAACTAAACCAGCAACACCCCAGAATATTGATCAGTATATTGCGAGCTTCCCAAATGATGTTCAAGAGATTCTGGAAAAGATCAGGATGACGATCAGAAAAGCGGCGCCGGACGCGGAAGAAACCATCAACTATCAAATCCCGACCTTCACTCTGAAGGGTAATCTGGTTCATTTTGCCGCTTTCAAAGAGCATATCGGGTTTTATCCGACGCCGACAGGAATTGACAAGTTCAAGAAGGAGCTTTCTGTTTATGAAGGAGCCAAGGGTTCGGTGAAGTTTCCATTAGATCAGCCAATTCCTTTCGACCTGATAGACAAGATTGTGAAGTTCAGGGTAAAGGAAAATTTGGCAAGGGCAAAAGCAAAAGGGAAGAAGAGATAGAGAAGATTAGCTACCCTTTTTTGTATTGTTCGCGTTAATGAATCACCTGTGCTCGTCTACGTGGACGAGCGGCGGCAGCCGCTCACGGCGACCGGTTAGGCGGACAAGATGCAAACACAGCCATCCAAAAGGATCTTCCTGTTCCAGCCATTCTTTGAAGAGTTCGATGCAGTTCGCAACGCCATCCGGACGGCTGGCAGCGCGGTCGGAGCCGAAGTACACCGCCTCGATGAAGTGATGGAGGCTGGGTCGATCACTGAGCGTGCTTACGAAGAGATTGAGGCTGCCGATCTAATCGTTTGCGACATCACGACAACAAATTCCAACGTAATGTACCGGCTTGGGTACGCACATGCTCTCAGGAAGCCGATCGTCCTGGTCTCACAAAGTTCTGAGCTGGAACGCATGCCCTTCGACCTTCGGAGTGTGCGGACCCTCTACTACGACCTGGGATCGCTACGTGAGTTTGCCCAACGACTTGGCCCACTACTCGCCGAGGCCCTCCGGGATCCAGAACCGTTCAGAACGCGTCCAAGTACTGTGAAATCTCGAGGTACGGTCTTCGTGAGCTACAGTCACAAAGACTCGGCCTTCCTCGAGCGCCTGCAGGTACACTTGAGGCCTCTTGAGAGGGAGGGCCTACTTGAGCTGTGGGCCGACAAAAGACTCGGCGCCGGAGATCAATGGAGGCCACTGATCGAAGAGGCGCTCGGACGCGCGGGGGTGGCGGTTTTGTTGGTAACTGCCGACTTTCTGGCGTCGGACTTCATCGTTAACAATGAGCTGCAGCAGCTCCTATCCAAGGCTAGGGAACAGGGAACGAGGATCATACCGGTTGTCTTGAAGCCGTGCAGATTCTGGCGCGACAAGGTGCTGCGCGAGTTTCAGGCTATCAATCCGACGCCTCTTGTGACGCTTTCCGAGGGCGAGCAGGAGAGAGTCTACGATGAAATATCAGCAGCCATCGAGAGGGCGCTGACCAAGTAGACGCGGCCTAACACGGCGCGATGGAACCGACAATCGACGCGCCCACATTGGTCTGTCGAAAGGGTGATGACGACGCTTGCGGCTCATCGCCGGCATGAAATTTGGCGAAGAGCTCGGGAAAGAAACTTGTACACTTAGACTGCTATTTACCAGAGGTGCCTTGAAACGCTACACGGCGGTGGTTGAACGCGATCCCGAGACTGGCCTGTACGTCGGGCATGTACCCGGATTCCCCGGCGCACACAGCCAGGCCGAAACGCTCGACGAGCTCAATGTCAACCTTAGCGAGGTCATATCCATGCTGCTTGAAGACGGTGAGCCCGAGCTCGAAAGTGAGTTTGTTGGCATTCAGACCGTCCAAGTCGACTGACCGATGCCCAAGCCGCCAGTCCTCAAACCTCGTGAGGTGGTGGCAATTCTCCAGCGCTTCGGGCTTCACCGAATTGCGACAGCGCGGTTCGCAGAAACAATTTGCCCATTCCGACGGTCGGGTAACTACCGTACCTTTTCACCCGGGACGCGATATCTCACCGGCGTTTACTACGGCAGATCGCGAACGACATCGGGCTATCACTTGAAGAGTTTCTCGAGCACCGGTAGCGCCAGTCCCACAAGCCATTGCCGATGGGCTGCGGTTGTTTGGGTTATGCTACCAGCCACCGATCGCCTGCGTGTTGCCGAACGACGGCCCTCGTCGCTGAGGGCGAAGTCGGGCTTCTCCCCGCGGTTGAAGGTGATCTCCTGCTGCGGAAGATAGGGATTTGAAGTATTGCCCTTTGATCAGACGCAGAACGGGTACTCGAGGCCGTGGCGCAGTGGG
>CAWHCF010000047.1:0-110110 GCA_963827655.1 uncultured Acidobacteriota bacterium | reverse complement strand
GTATTCGGGCGGGCGCTCGATCTATCGATGGCAGACGTTCCCCGGCTGGGGTATCATGAAGAACATTGAAGGTCAGGAAAGTATGGCTTGGACTCGTCGGTTCATCCCTTTTGCTGTGACTTTGCTCCTGGGTGGTCTGTCGCTCGTTTCGCCGGGCAAGGCGCAAAAGAAGAAAGAACCTGATCAGGAAACGAGAATTCGCGTCAACGTCGAAATGGTTTCTCTTCCGGTGGTGGTAACGACCCGGGAAGGCAAGCGCGTAACGGATCTGGTCCAGGAGGATTTCGAAGTTTTCGAGGACGGAGTTCCTCAGGAGATTGCCGGATTTTCCCCGACCGACGAACCGATTTCAGTCGCCCTGCTCCTGGATACCAGCGGGAGCACCGAACAGAGACTGGCGCGTATTCAGAACGAGGCAATTCGCTTCGTGAAGCTTCTGCACCCCGACGATTCTGTCGCCGTTCTCTCGTTCGCAAACGACGTCAGTCTCCATGAAGACTTCAGCATAGACCGCGACCGCAATGCCCGCGGAGTGAAAGAGACGCGCCCGGGAGGGAGCACAGTAATTTATGAAGCGGTCTGGCTGTCTCTGGAAGAAGTGCTAAAACCGGTCCAGGAGCGAAAGGCGCTCGTGCTTTTCAGCGATGGCGTCGACACCGCGAGCCGCAAGGTTTCGATGAAGGAGACCCTGGAACAGGCGAGAGAAACTCGCGCGACGATCTACGGCGTCTATTACGACACCAGCCGGGACGCCCGCCGCGGCGGCGTGCTTCAGGGTCCGGGACCGACGGTGGGCGGCTATCCCGTGCCGGGAGGCCCGACCGTCGTTAATCCACCGATTTATGGCTCCGGACGGTACCACGAAGCTGCAGTCGGCCGCGATTATATGGCAAAACTGGCGGAAAACAGTGGCGGCACTGTTCTGGATGCGCTGGCGATCGACGATATCGGGCCGGCTTTCGACCAGATTGCGCGCGAACTGGCCAGCCAGTACAGCATCGGCTATTACTCCAAGAATACCAAGTCTGACGGAAAGTTCCGCAAGGTGGAGGTCAAGCTCAAGAAACCCGGACTGATCGCTCGCACCAAGAAGGGCTACAACGCGCGCAAACCGGCCAAGTAGCCACCGACCAAACCAACCACGAAGACGCCAGGACGTGAAATGAATGCGTTCTTGGTGTCTTTGCGTTTTGGCGGTCTAGGGGGAGGCTTTTGCAGCGGCAGGCTTGACAAACGGCTTGCTGCAATACGGGCAGGCCTTCGATGGTTTGTCTTTTAGATAAGTGCTGCAATTCGGACAATAAATGATGGTCTGGCCCCAGCACGCCGGACAACGATTGTCCTCGGGTCCGTCATAAGCCTGGCTGCGACCGCATTCCGTGCAAACACAATAAAACATCGGAACTCCAGATAGCGTCGAAAGAAAGCCGAACGATTCGCAGAAAATGTATTTTAGCCAAGCGTCTGAAGCCTGACAATCCCAATGTATCATTTGGGTCTTCGCCGTTTTTTCTTGTTAACGGCTGCGCCGGAAGTGCTCCGCGACCCTCTAGTCGAGTGGCGCTTGGATCTCTCGATTGGGATCACAGCCGGGATTCTTCTCCGCGCTCCACCTTCCGCGAATCCGACGCTGGCTGTTGCGACACGATCGGCGGTTCTTTCTGGGCTTCAGCGTGTCAACGCCATCCCGACCTGATTTCGATTGCCCTCACCGACGCGTCTTCGTCAGCCGCGGTCTCCTGCGCCAACTCATTTACCCAAGGAAGTCCTGCCGATGATGAAGGTGGGTTCAGGGGTTCTTTTGAGATTGGGCCCAGCCCTCCCTTTCCCTGGCGAGCCAAGCAAGGGCGTCCCAATCATCATTCGTCGAATTCTGTGAAACTTCCCTTCCGGCTTGCCGGCGAAAAACGCCTGGTACAACGCCTGGGCACGGTCAAGGTCTTGTTCCAACACCAGCAGTTGCGAGGGAGCTGCGCCGCTCTTGGTCCCGATAGGATCGGTTTCTCCGCGTATCATGGTTTCGATGCCATTGGTTTCGAGCAGCTCCTTGATCATTTCGGCTTCAACCACGGAGGGAAAGGTCGCAAGCAGGACCAGTTTTTGAGTGTCCTCGCTGGAGGGCTCTTTCGTAGAGGATCCCGCGGCCAGGTCTTCGCCGCATTGCGCGCAGCGAGCCGATCCCACGCTGTATTCCGCCTGACAGTTCGGGCAATAATGCATACTCCACCTCCGGATCCTTAATATAGCAGCTTCGCCAGCGAGGTCTTTGCGATCCTTCAAGTCTTGTTGGTATGTGCTGCCCGGGCAAAGCTCACCCTCGTCCGAAGGTCGGATGAGACTCGGAGCGTCCGCCCAATGAATTGACATAACGCGCAAGTACGAAACAAAGGTCGGAGAGCCGATTGAGGTAACTGAGAACGAGCGGGTCTACTTTTTCACAGGCCGCCAGGGAAACGCAGCAGCGCTCGGCGCGCCGCGCAACGGTGCGCGCCATGTGTAACAGGGCTCCGGCAGGCGTACCACCAGGCAGAATGAATTGGCGCAAGGGCTCGACGAGTGCCTCGCACTCATCGATTTCTCTTTCGAGTGTCTCAACACTCGCCTCCGTGAGGACCGGAATCCTCCAGCGCTGCATGTCCGCTCCCTCCGGAAGGGCCAGGTGAGCGCCAACAGTGAACAATTCATCCTGGATACCGCGCAACACTGCGTCTACGCGCTCCGGCAGGTCGTGGCTGCGAACCACTCCAATGAGCGCGTTCAGTTCATCGATGGAACCGTAGGCCTGTATTCGCGGAGCATCCTTCGAAAGCCGCTTTCCTCCTATGAGCCCTGTGGTCCCGTCGTCGCCGGTCCGGGTATAGATCTTCGGCAAAGGATCCTCCTGGGGTCGACCGCATGAAGAAAGTACGAAGATACTTCGGATAACCGGATGAACATACTAGCATAGGTTGGATTCGAGGAACTCCATGGAACGGCCCAGTAGCGCGCGCCTGGTCGTGCTGTTAACGATCGGGATCCTGTCTGTCTCCTGCGGATCGCTCTTTATCCGGCTGGCATCGGCTCCGGCTCTTGCGGCCGCGGCCTATAGAGTATTGCTGGCCACCATTGTATTCATTCCTGTTGTGGCGTCCGGACCTGCCCGCGAGCTCCTTGCACTATCTCGCGGCGACTTGATGCGCATATTTCTTGCGGGTCTGGCTCTCGCATGCCATTTCGCTCTCTGGATTGCTTCGCTTTCCTACACGTCGGTCGCCAGCTCGGTTGTCCTGGTGGACACGACCCCTTTTTTCATAGGCCTGGTGAGTCATTGGTTTTTCAACCAGCCGTGCGGTCGCTCATTTTGGACCGGTCTGACAATAGCCTTTTCCGGATGCGTGGTGATTTTTCAGGGCGATTGGTTGGGAGCGCCCGGGAGCTTGAGGGGTAATGCTCTGGCGATCGGGGGTGCCATCGCGATGGCTGTTTATTTTTTTGTCGGCGGCCAGGCCCGGCAACGACTCTCGCTTCTCGCTTTTGTCTGGCCCGTGTATGGCACTTCTGCCGCTGTGCTGATCCTGGCCGGTATCGTCTCGGGTACGCCGCTTTGGGGTTTCCAGCCTTCAACCTACCTTTATCTTTTTCTTCTAGCCCTCGTCCCTCAATGTATCGGACATACGTCGTACAACTGGGCTCTCCGCTGGCTTTCACCGGCGAAGGTTGCCCTTATCAGCCTGGCGGAACCGGTGGGAGCGAGTCTCCTGGCTTATCTCTTTCTCAATGAGTCGCTCACCGGGTCGAAAATAGCCGGAGGCGGCATTATCTTGCTGGGCATCTACATTGCGACGCGGCGGGGCTCGCAGGCTTGATCCTCAGGGTCTGTCTCGAGAAGCTCTCACCACGAAGCCCCGAAGACGCAAGGAATCGCGACCGGTCCTCGCGGTGCAGGTTGCCAAAAAAAGGCGTCCTCGATCGGACGCCTTTCCACAAGCCGGAACGGCTGAAAATCAGGCCGTCTTCTTCTCCTTGCACACGATGCAGACCGAGGTCCATGGAACTGCATTCAGCCGCGCCAGGCTGATTTCTTCCTCGCAAATCGTGCAGATTCCGAAGATTCCATTCTCGATGCGGCTGATCGCGGCTTCGATAGCGCGCAGCAGCTTTGCATCGGTCTGGCGCAACCGTATATTAACGTGGACTTCATTGTCGTCGCTCGCCTGGTCCACGAAATCACCATGCCGGGTGTTTTCCATGTTCTCCCAGTGGGTCTTCTTTCCTGTCGAGCTGACGACCGAGTCGCGCTTCTCCTCGAGTATCGATCTGAACCGCCTAAGGTCTGCTTTCTTCATAAATGGTCGCAACCACCTCTCTACCGGATGTAACCGATGTTCTGAAAAAAACAGTAAATATACATCAACGGTCGCACACTGTAAACTCCCCCCGGGCCCGTGAGTGAGATGTGAAGAAATTTCCGAAGCCTTAAGTGGCGACGGGTCAATCAGAGACCGTCGCAAGTAGCGTGATCGGGAGGATTTAGCCTTAAAAGTTCTTCTGTGCCACTAGGGGGCCGGACGGGCTATCGAGAGCCCGTCCGCACATGTATCGGGTCGTTGTGCTACAGCCCCTTCGGCTGCGTCCCGCAGGCCCGCTGGCTTTGTTGCTCGCTCGTCACGTACGGCGCTGGGTGTGCATGGTCGCTCGCGCCTCGCCAGCGGGTCCGAGGGCCTGAAGCAGAATGTAAAACTCAGAGGATGGTATGAATTGTCTTCGGTCCAGCCCACTCAAGAGCTTGCTTCCTGCGCTCGCTTTGACGAGCCTCTGCCTTGCTCTCTCCTGCTCACAACCCAGAGGAGGCCCTCCGGCGGACCCGGATCAGCGAACGCCTGCGCTGCTGGTTGACGGGCACAACGACCTTCCGTGGCAATACCGGCAGAAGGCGAATCGAGATTTGTCAAGAATCGACATCAGCAAAGCTCAACCTGACTTGCACACCGATATCCCGCGACTGCGCGCCGGAGGCGTGGGCGCGCAGTTCTGGTCGGTTTATGTGCCCGCGACGATGCAGGGGAACGAAGCCATTCGCGCAACTCTGGAACAGATCGACGTGGTTCACCGGATGGTCCGTCGGTATCCCGAAGTCTTCCAGTTAGCCCTTACTTCGCAGGAAATCGAGCAAAGCTTCCGGGCGGGCAAGATCGCCTCACTGATTGGCATGGAGGGAGGGCACTCGATCGACAACTCACTCGCTGTCCTGCGTATGTTCTTCAGGCTCGGGGCGCGATACATGACCCTGACCCACAGCGCCAACACCCCCTGGGCCGATGCCTGCTGTGCCCCGCCTCAGGCGAATGGCTTAACCAGGTTTGGCGAGGAAATCGTCCGTGAGATGAACTGGCTCGGAATGCTGGTCGATCTTTCCCATGTTTCACCAGAGACTATGAAAGACGCGCTCGAAGTCACGCAGGCGCCGGTAATCTTCAGTCATTCGTCGGCGCGCGCTCTTTGCGATCACGCCCGTAACGTGCCCGACGACGTGCTCAAGCGGCTGCCCGGGAACGGAGGCCTGGTAATGGTGACGTTCGTTCCCTCGTTCATATCGAATCCAGTCCGGATTTACGAGCAAAGGCGAGACGACGAAACTAACCGGTTGAAAAGAATGCCGGGCAGTACGCAAAAATCGGTGGACGCCGGGCTGGCCCGATGGGACCAGATTAATCCTGCGCCCCGGGCGCAATTGAGCGAGATCGCCGACCATATCGATCACATTCGAAAGGTTGCCGGAATCGATCACATTGGCCTGGGCTCTGACTTTGATGGCATCACCAGCGTTCCGGAAGGCCTGGAGGATGTCTCAAAGTATCCCGCCTTGACCGCGGAACTGGTTCGCCGAGGTTACCGGGACGACGAGATACTCAAGATTCTCGGGCGGAATCTCCTGCGGGTCATGGCCCAGGTAGAGAAGATCTCTCGAGAGCTTCAGAAGGAAAGGGGACCTTCGGAAGCCCACGCTCCCGAACAGATACCACCGAGACGCGAAGACACGAAGAAACACTAAGGATTGTCATCTTCAGGGCTACGGTCGAAGAAACTTGTCCATGATTCTTGCATCATGTCGAAAGTCGCGCAGGAGAGTTTGACATTTTTTTTGAGCCGTCCGTGTCCGACAGGGTGAACCACTCGATTCGAAACGAAAGGGAGGTTCCCGGCGGGCGGAGGCTTACCCTCTACCTGGAGTCGAATGGCGACCCGCTTCCCGGCGTCCTCCTTCTCCCTGCCACCGGGCCCGCTCCCGCAGCCCTCCTGCTCCATGGCTTCATGCTCGACAAGGAACGCATGGCGGATCACGTGGGCACCGAGCTCCTCGCCCGAGGGATTGCCAGTCTCGCGATCGATCTTCCTCTTCACGGCGAGCGCTCAGGGGCGATCAGCGCGCTTTCGATACGCACGCCTTTCGAGGCGGTCCGGCAGTGGCGGGCTGCGCTCGACCAATCTGCGCTCGCCCTGCGTTACCTTGGCCAGCGAGCCGACCTGGACTCCAAGCGACTTTCGCTCGTAGGTTATTCGCTGGGCGCTTTTCTCGGACTCAAAGTCGCGACGCGCGAGCCTTCGGTGCGCGCTGTTCTACTGGCGGCGGCGGGGGACCTGCCCGATTACATTCCCTTCGCGACGATTGCGCGCTCGATTGCAGATCCGCTGAAACTGGTAGCCCGTCTGGGCGGTCGTCCTCTTCTCATGGTGCACGGCCGTGGAGACCACACGATCCCCCCTGCTCAGGCGGAGCGCTTGTTTCAGGCGGCGCGCGAGCCCAAGGAGATCCGCTGGTGGGATTCGGGACACGTGCTGCCGCCGGTGGCTATCGCCGATGCCGCCGCGTGGCTGGCGGCTCAAATGGGTTCGGATTCAGGATTCAAGAATTAGCCCGAGGGGAAAAGGTAGTCCCTGAATCCTGGATCCTCACCGTCTTTGAGCCATGTCGAACCAGACCGCGGCGAGAATCACGATTCCCAATGCGATTTTCTGCGTGTAGGGATCGACATTCGCCAGGTTCAGACCGTTGTTCAACACGCCGATGAAGACCGTTCCAGCCAGAGTCCCCAGAATTCTGCCGCGGCCCCCACTGAGGCTCGTCCCGCCGACGACCACGGCCGCAATCACGTCGAGCTCGTATTGTAAGCCCGAATTCGGCGCCCCGGCTCCCAGGCGCGCGGCCAGAGTAACGCCGGCCAGTCCCGCGAGCAGTCCGTTGAGGGAATAGACCAGAACCTTGGCCCGTCGCACCCGAATTCCCGACAGGCGGCTGGCTTCCTCATTTCCGCCC
This sequence comes from uncultured Acidobacteriota bacterium, assembly GCA_963827655.1. Classification (GTDB taxonomy): domain Bacteria; phylum Acidobacteriota; class UBA6911; order UBA6911; family UBA6911; genus CAWHCF01. The sequence goes on along the minus strand of CAWHCF010000047.1, from coordinate 102,816 downwards.
AGCGCATAGATGTGGCGGCCGAAGGCGGTCTGTTCAAGCACTACGTAACCGGCAGCGAAGAGCAGAGCCATCACAGCCACAGGCACAGGAACGTGCCAGAGATGCCCTCGCCCAAGCCAGCCGAAGCTGTCAGGCAGCTCACCCTCGGTGAACCCGCCCGTTATGGTAAACACAACTCCGCGGCAAATGGTCATCATCGCGAGCGTCACAATAAATGGGGGGATGCCGAAGCGGGCAATGAAAATGCCGGACGTGGCTCCGGCCAAGGTTCCTATGCCGACGCCGGCCAGAATGGCTGTCGCAACGGCTATCGAAGGCACGAACGAGGCTTTCGAAGAGATCGCGGCTATCACTCCGGCCAGGGCGACGATCGATCCGATCGACAAGTCGATGCCGCCGCTGATCATCACGACGGTCATCCCCACGGCCAGAATGCCGTAGATTGCGATTTGAAGAGTGACGTTGATGAAATTGTTCAACGTAAGAAAACTGGGAGACAAGAAAGCGAAGACCGCGCATTCAGCCACGACCGTTAGAAAGATGATGAATTCCGTCGTGCGCAACCGTTCGGGAATGCCCATTTTCTCACCGCGTAATCAACCAGGACGCCGGGACGCGAAGCATGAGGCTATTCCATCCCGATCCCCATCGCCGTGGCCAGCAGCGATTCCTGAGACGCATCAGGAGCCGCGAACTCCCCGGCAATTTCTCCCTCGCGCATGACATAGATGCGATGGCAGAGACCAAGAATTTCGGGCAACTCCGAGGAGATAACCAGAATGCTGCGACCCTGCGCCGCGAGGTTGACTATGAGCTGATAGATTTCGGCTTTGGCCCCCACATCGACACCGCGCGTGGGCTCATCGAAGATCAGGAATCGGCTCTCGGTGAAGAGCCAGCGAGCCAGTATCGTTTTCTGCTGGTTCCCTCCCGAAAGGCGTGCTCACGCGTTGTTCGAGTGACGGAGCCTTGATGCGCAGATTCTGGACCAATGGAAGAACCTGCTTCCTTTCCTTGCTTCGGGAGATGAAGACCGTTGTAGAGACCCGGGCCAGCCCGGCCAGTGTTATGTTCTCCCGAACCGTCATGTTCAAGAGGAGCCCCAGGGATTTGCGATCTTCGGTGAGCAGGCCCATTCCCCGGCGTATCGCCTGATCGGGCGTGTGGTGATGGAGCCGCTGGTTTTCGAACCATATCTCACCTTCTTCGACTCCATCGGCGCCAAAGATGGCGCGGGCCAGGTCGCTGCGGCCCGAGCCCACCAGGCCGGCCAGACCTACAATTTCGCCGCGTCGAATACGGAGCGAAACCTTGTGAAATCGTGGGCGGCGCGTCAGGGTTCTGGTTTCAAGCACGACTTCGTCACGCGGGTCTTGCCGGGCAGGGAAAATGCGTTCCAGCTCGCGCCCCACCATTTCCCTGACCAGCTGTTCCTGTGAAACTCCGGATACCTCGTGGGTCTTGATTGTGCGACCGTCGCGCATCACAGTGACACGATCGCAAGCGCGAAAGACTTCGTCGAGCCGATGTGAAATGTAAATGATCCCCAGGCCGTCCGCTTTCAGTCTGGCGATGAGCCGAAAGAGCTCTTCCAATTCCCGGTCGGTCAAAATGGATGACGGCTCATCCATGACCAGGATGCGGACCTGCATCGACACCGCTTTTACAATTTCCACCATCTGTTGCTGGGCCAGAGTGAGATTGCGCGCCAGGGACCGGGGATCGATTTTCTGGTGCAGCCGATTGAGCCATGCCCTGCTGTCGTCGATCATTTGGGGTCGATTGAGCAATCCGAACCCGCGCCGCGGCTCGCGTCCGAGGAAGATATTCTCCGCCGCCGTGAGTTGGGGAAGCAGATTGAGTTCCTGGTAGATCATGCTGATTCCGTACCGGCGCGCCACCAGGGGAGACGCGATTCCGGCCCGCCGTCCATCCAGGAAAATGTCTCCGCCATCGGGAGGCACGGCTCCGGCGAGTACTTTCATCAATGTCGACTTGCCGGCGCCATTCTCCCCTACCAGGGCGTGACACTCGCCCGAACGAACCTCGAGAGAAGCCTCATCGAGAGCTTTAACTCCCGGGAAGGACTTTGATATCCCGCGCATTACCAGGTAGGGCTGGCTCATAAGGAATCTTTTTCACCGCCAGGACGCGAAGGCGCAAAGAACCCCGAAGATACTAACACCGGGATTGACATTTTTTCTCCAGCGGCCTACGTTTCCAGCGTTACTTCGACTTAACAAGGAGCTTCTCCTATGTGGATTCGATGGATACCGTTGCTTGTTTCGAGCGCCGTCCTGGCTCAGGCTCCCGCCCCGCGGGGAACCGCCACGGCCAGCCTCAAAGGAAAGCAGATCACGATCGAGTACGGCCGGCCTGCGCTGAAGGGACGCGCCGTCAAGGACCTCACCGCCCAACTTCCCCCGGATCGTATGTGGCGTGCCGGCTCGGACCGGGTCACCACTCTGACGACCGAAGGGGACATTCTGATTGGAGGCAAAAAAGTTCCGGCTGGGAAATATACGCTCTACGTGCATATTCCGGAGTCGGGCGACTGGTCCCTCGCGGTCAATACCGATCCTGGAATCGAGCTGATCAAACTGTGGCCTGCGGCGCCTCCGGAGGCAGCCAAGCTGATCTTCCCGCGCCTGGATGGCTATCAGAAGAACATCGCCGATAAAGAAATTGCCCGAGTGCCGATGAAGTCCGGCACGGTTGCCACTCCCGTCGAGCTCTTCACAATCACGCTGGATCCCGGCGGCGTCCTGACGATGTTGTGGGGAGACCGAAGCTGGTCGGTCGATGTCAAGCCGGCGAACTGAGACGCTAACCACGAAGACTCTGAGACTCAAAGAAACACAACCATAGTCTGGTTGCGCATTAGGCCTGTGTAATTATTTGTTTCCCTGACCCAAGCATCCCGCCCGATAACTTCGCACGCCTGAACTCGAGACAGCGCCGCTCGGTTGCAAATCCGGGGTAGGCGACCTACACTGAGCGCCGCGCACCACAGCTTTTCGGCGGAGTGCCGTTTTCCGAGGGAGTTGGGAAATTGATTTCGCATGGCGGTAGTTCCCTTGTCCTCATGGCGCTTTTGGGGGCCCTGGCCGCTGCAGGTTCCGATGATCGATTGGTTTCCGGCGAAGACTGGCCCTGCTTTCTTGGACCGCGTCAGGACGGAATCTCTCGCGAGACCGGAATCCTGAAGAAATGGCCTGCCGCGGGTCCTCCCAAGCTCTGGAGCCGTCGTGTCGGGAACGCCTATAGCGCCCCGGTCACCGCGCGGGGGCGGCTGATTGTTTTTCACCGCGTGAAGGACAGCGAGACTCTCGACTGCCTGGATGCCAAAACCGGGAAGCCTCTGTGGAGCTATGCGTATCCGACGCAGTATGAAGATCGCTACGGCTACAACAACGGGCCGCGTTCGTCGCCTGCCATTGATGGAAACCGCGTCTACGCCTATGGCGCGGAGGGGACATTGACCTGCCTCGATTTTGAAACCGGCCGCCTCGTGTGGCAGCGTCCGGCAAACCAGGAATTCCGCGTGCCACAGGGTTTTTTCGGCGCGGGAACAGCGCCGCTAGTCGAGGGAGGGCTCGTGCTGCTGAACCTGGGAGGTCCGGACGGGGCAGGCGTGGTTGCCTTCGACAAGCTTACCGGCAAGACTGCCTGGAAGATGAGCAGCGACGGCGCCAGCTACTCAACCCCTGTCACCCGGACAATCAACGGCAAACGCCTGGCGATCTTCTTCACCCAGGCGGGATTGCTCGCCCTGGAGGTCACGACCGGCGCCGAAGCCTACCGCTTCCCATTCAGGTCCAGGATGTACGAATCGGTCAATGCTGCTTCGCCTGTTGTGGTGGACGACACCGTGTTTCTTTCCGCGACCTATGGCGTGGGGGCGGTGGCGCTTCGGATGGAGCCCGGTGGGCTGAAGACTCTATGGCAGAACCGGACCGCCATGCAGAATCATTGGGCGACCAGCATCTATTGGCAAGGTTTTCTCTTCGGGATGGACGGGAGGCACGAGTCCGGCTCGAATCTCCGCTGCATCGAATTCAAGACCGGAACTGTGAAGTGGGCTGCGGACCAGGGTCTCGGCCGGGCTTCCTTCATCATGGCGGACGGGCACCTGATTGCGCTGGGGGAGCGAGGCGATCTGGCCCTCATAGAAGTGAACGTCGACAGATACATCGAGAAAGCGCGGGCTCGCGTACTCGACTATCCCTGCTGGAGTCCTCCGATTCTCTCTCACGGACTACTCTACGTCCGCAGCGAGAATGTCTTGACCTGTCTGGATCTGAGGCCGAGCTAGGATTCAGGATCCAGGATTCAGGATCTAGGGATCGATCTGGTGATCTGGCGGGGAGACCAGGCTTGCTCCTGAATCCTGAATCCTGAAAGAGATGGAATCATTCGATCTCGTCTGTCTGGGAGAACTGCTGATCGATTTCGTGGCGACGACTCCCGGATCCCTCCGAGCAGCTCCAGGTTTCGTGAAAGCCGCGGGCGGCGCTCCCGCGAATGTTGCCGTGGCGGCCTCCCGCCTGGGCCTTAAAGCGGGCTTCGTCGGAAAGGTCGGCGACGACGAATTCGGCCGGTTTCTACTGGATACGTTGAGGGAGAACCGGGTCGACGTAACGGGTTTGCGACTCTCGTCACGGGGAGCGACACCTCTGGCTTTTGTTTCCGTTACTGAAAATGCGGAGCGCGATTTCCTGTTTTACTGGGATCGCACCGCGGACCATTTCATGAGCACACGAGACATTCCCGCGCGGCTGGTGCGCTCGAGCAGGATTTTTCACTACGGCAGCATCAGCTTGATCCATCCGGCTACCCGGTCGGCTACTCATCATGCCTTGAACGCCGCCTTGAGCGGCCCAAGGACTTTCGTTTCCTGCGATCCGAACCTGCGCCTTGATCTATGGCCGTCGCGCGCCGCGGCGAAAAGGACCGTGCTGGAGACGATCAAGAAGGTGCACCTGGTAAAGGTCAATGAGGGCGAATTGCAATTCTTGACGGGATTCTCGGACGTGATTCGGGGTATCAAGGCTCTCTCACGATTCACAAAAGCCGCGATTATCGTGACCCGCGGGCCCAGGGGTGCGATTTTCCGCTGGCATCAGGAGGAGGGGGAAGTCCCGGGGTTCTCGGTGCCGGCGATAGACGGCACGGGAGCGGGGGACGGGTTTGTCGCCGGGTTTCTTCGTTGCCTCGCTGCGGTGCCGGATGATTTGCGGAAACTGAAACCTGAGGCGGCCCTTGTTTCGGAATGGGTGCGCTACGCCAATGCCGTCGGCGCTCTGGCAACCATGAAACGCGGCGCCATTCCGGCCTTTCCGACTCCCGATGAAGTAAAGGCTCTGCTGGTCAGTGATCGGCGCTCGATTCTTGGCGTTTCTTCATATCATATGTAGTCGTTCACGCGGTATTTCGTTAGACAGCTCTAACCACCTGAAGCGCTTTCGAAGGTTCCGTGGACGACAGAAACTGACTGGCGAAGCTTACTTCGCCTGATGCGAACGCGGCTTGCCCGCCCTAGAGCCAGCGCGAATACGTTACCGTGTTATGAAACCGCGTACTTACGATTCTTGCGGGAAGCCTGCGACCAAGGCTAATATGTGGGCCTCGTCACGTCTTATGAGGTATGACCTCTGCCGCGATATGATCGGGCAATGTTGTAATGCACCTTACCAGGTGGACCTCGCGCCGAGTCCCCAACAAGGAGAATCAAGTATGAAATCTCGAGTGGTTTCAGTCTTCAGCCGGGGATGGTTTGTGGTAGTCGCCGGATTTCTGTTATTCAACGTAGCTGCAGCGAACGCGCAAGCGCCCACCATAGCTAGCGTCGCTCCTAGTTCCAGACCTGCCGGCGGTCCGGCATTCAGCCTCACGGTCACCGGAACCAACCTCAATTCTTCGTCCGTGGTTCGCTGGAACGGAAGCGCCCGGGTCACTACCCTGATCCCTCCCGCGACGCTGGAGGCCGCGATCACGGCGCTGGACATAGCCGCTCCGGGAACGGCCCAGATAACTGTTTTCAATCCCGGACCCGCGGGCGGACAAACTTCGAATGCCGTCACGTTCACGATCACTGGTGACCAGCACTCACGCGTTACAAGCATCAGCCCGAGTTCGGCGGTAGTTGGAGGCCCGGCATTTACCCTTACGGTCAACGGCACGAATTTCACCTCGACCTCGGTCGTGCAGTGGAACGGATCCAATCGCACGACCACCTTTGTAGACAGCACGCGTCTCACCGCGGCCATTCCAGCAGCGGATATCGCCCAGCCGGGGACGGCTACAGTGCGGGTGGTGACCGGGACGGCCAACTCGAACTCCGTGAACTTTATTGCGGCGAACTTCCAAGCGCCCACAATAACTACCTTGTTACCTAGTTCCAGACCTGCCGGTGGTGCGGCATTCAGCCTCACGGTTACCGGAACCAACTTCGATCGCACGTCCGTGGTTCGCTGGAACGGAAACGACCGGGTCACTATGCTGTTAAATCCCCTGTCAACGACAACGCTGGAGGCCGCGATCACGGCGCTGGACATAGCCGCTCCGGGAACGGCCGAGATAACTGTTTTCAATCCCGGACCCGGGGGTGGACAAACTTCGAATTCCTTCACGTTCACGATTAGCGGTCAGACACCGACCGTTACGAGCATCAGCCCGAGTTCGGCAGTAGCGGGAGGCGCGGCATTTACCCTTACGGTCAACGGCACTAATTTCACCTCGACGTCGGTGGTGCAGTGGAACGGATCCAATCGCACGACCACCTTTGTAGACAGCACGCGTCTCACAGCGGCCATTCTGGCGCCGGACATCGCGCAGCCGGGAACGGCCACGGTGCGGGTGGCGACCGGGACGGCCAACTCGAACTCTGTGAACTTTACCATCACGGTGTTTTCCTCTCTGTACTTTCCCCAGGTCGTCACTGGCGTGGGGTATTCCACGGTTGTTGCGCTTAATAATCTCGGCGCGTCGGCGGCGACCGGCACCCTGGCCCTCACCGATAGTTTGGGGAATCCATTTGTAGTCAGCCTGAACGAGGCTCCTTCCAGCCTTCAGCCTTCCGAAGAACCCGTCGAACATCGATGGCTCTTCGTTCGGCATTTCGGTTCCAGCCGGAGGGACCAGGGTGTTTCTTGCCACGAGCCTGACCCCTCTTCAAGTCAGGACCGGCTGGGCCCGCTTCGAGAGCGCCAGCAGCGGGTTGTCGGGCGTCAGCACTTTTCAATTGTCGGACGGAGGCGCTCTGCGATCCGTTGCGGGAGTTTTCGCCACTCAACCGGTTGAATTCGCCACTATCGGGGTCGACAATAGCTCTTCGCAGAGTCGATTCACCGGGTTCTCGATCGCGAACCCGAGCAATGAGGGTATCAACATCAGGATTGTGGTCCTGAATGCCGAGGGCCACCCCACGGACACGATCAGTCCACCGGAGCTGAATCCGCTCGGTCCGCAGCGGCAGATTTCAAAGTTCCTGCACGAGTACCTGCCGGCCAGGACAACTTTCAGGGGATCCATTGTCCTGCTGGCGCAAGGAGGCAGGAGGTTTGTCGCCACGGCATTGATTCAGTACCAGGGGCTGTTGACGGCAACTCCGGTGACTCCGGACAAGCCCGTGAGCGTTACCAACTAGGGGGCCACCACAAGCGTTAATTAAGGAAGGTGGCATCGCTCCTGTGAAACGGGGGGCCATTTGGACGCAGAACAGCTGATTGGATCGTTGATTCAAGACGCCCTGTTCAGCAGGAAAAAGCGCCGGCGCGGGGCGGCGCGGTTTCTGACCGGCGGGCGCAATTCCTTTTTGAATGCCAGCACTTTGCTGACGGCGGTTGGCGTTGTCTGGGGTCTGGTCGAATCCAGCGCTGCCCAGACCACGCCTCCCGCCCCCGCTCCGGCCGGCGGGACTGGCGCGCCGGCTCCAACCTCTCCTCCACCTTTGCCGGGCGGCGCCGCAGCCGGCGTGGAGCCTTCCCAACCTCCCGGGATTCCAGACCCGGTGCTCCGGCTGGTTCGCTTGACGATTTCCGCGGCGCGCGCGGATGGAGAGCTATCGGCCGAGGAGACCGCACGAATTCTGAGTCATGCGCGCGAAATAGGCGCGGAGGCTCTGGTCGAACGGGAGTTGCTGAATCCACAGTCCCTGGCTGAAATCGTTTCGGGGGTGAGCGATCCGCAGGTCAGGGCGGATCTGTACACGCTGGCATTCACGATTGTGCGGGCCGATGAGGGTGTGTCCGGCGCCGAGAGAATCTATCTTGCCCAGCTGGCGCACCATCTCGGGCTCGACTCGGCTGCCAGGGATCGTCTGGAACAGGAAGCGGCGGCGAAAATAACCGAGGCATCCAAGCTTTCTTAGGCGCTCGATTGACGGGGCATCTTCGACAGACGTGCCGCCAAACTTCATTATGATCATGGTCCAATTGCGGATTTTCCGATTGCGGATTGCAGATTTCAAAATCCAGTCCGCTTCAATCCGCAATCCGAATCCGCAATCTGCAATCAAAGCGGGAGTGTTTCGCCGATGCGCGCGCTCAAGGCGGCGCGGTAGATTCGCCCGGCGAGCGCGACGTCTTCGAGCGCGATTCCGTGGGATTTGAACAGGGTTACTTCTTTGTCGTCTTCACGCCCGGGGAATTCGCCGGTAACGACCAGGCCCAACTCGCGCGCGTCTTCCCAATAGAATGCCCCTGCCTCGGCGGCGCGGGCCAGGTCGCCTGATTCGATTCTGGACTGCTCGAGGGAATCCACAACTACGCACGCGCTGCGTCGAACCGTTTCCACATCGATTTCTTGCTTGGACATGAAGTTTGAGCCGATGGCGTTCACGTGAGTCCCAGGGGAAAGCCAACTCCCCTGAAACACCGGTTCTTTTGACGTGGTCGCGGTAACGACGATATCCATTTCCTTGACGGCTTCTTCGGGCGTTTCAGCCGGATACACTCCCACGCCCAGTTTTTCGGTCATTTCTTTACAGAATGTCTCACGGCGCCCGGAGTCGCGGCCGTAGGCCACGATCGTTTGTGCCGGCCTGACAGCGCAAAGGGCTTCAAGCTGTGCGCGCGCCTGCCAGCCTGTGCCTAAGATGCCGATGCGCGAGGCCTCCTTTCGCGCCATGTACTTTGTGGCAACGCCGCTGGCAGCGCCGGTCCGCAGCTGGCCTAGTTTGTTTCCTTCCATAACCGCCAGCAGACTCCCGTCCTCGTTGTACAAGAGGACTTCAAAGCGAGCCTTTCCAGCGACCGTCGCATAACTCTTGAGTCCCGCCAGACCCAACGTAGGAAGGGACGCGCTCATCACGTGCAGCAATCCCTTCTCCACTCGATGGCGTCGCCTCGGGGCATTCTCCGCCTTGTTTTCGCCCTGAAGATGAAATGCCTCCTCCACTGATTCGAGCGCCATCGTCATCGTCGCCAGTTTCTCTACATCGGCTTCGCGCAAAAAGAGTGCCATGAACCTCCTCCACCATCCGTGTCTTGAACAAGGAAAACCAACAGCCACCCAATATACTGAAGCCCGGCTTTGCGACCAAGCACGAATGAGTTCCTCGGTATCTTAGGGCTCGCGCAGAAATAACTTCACATTCTGGCGCGAGACTCGGTAGTCAATCATGAACCGTTTCCCTTAGCTGCGCACGCTCGGAATCGCGCCCCTTGGGCTGCGGCCCGCAGGCCCGCTGGCTTTGTTGCTCGCTCCTCACGTACCGCACCGGGTACGCATCGTCGCTTGCGCCTCGCCAGCGGGCCTGGGGGCCTGCAGCAGAATGCAAACTTATTTCTGCGCGAACCCTGAGCGTCTCAGAGGCCGGGTTTTGTTTGGCTGCGCTAACCACAAAGACTCGAAGACACTTCGAAACCCACGGATCAAAAATCTTGTTGCACCCCAAGGAGCAGCGGCTTATATTTCAAAAAGGCCCGAGAGTGGGAAGTCTGGGTCCAAGTACCCGTTACGAGACTTTCAGGCGGGGGCGTCAGGACTGCCAACGGCAAGAATCCAGTTTGCTGGAGCGCCTGTCTCCTTTAGACTCCCTCACTCGGGCCCTTTTCTTTTGAGCCTCCCCGCGATCGCTACTAATACTGAAACTTATGATTCGTACGATTCACCGAGCGAAGTACGTCCTGGCTGAAGCCGATCTGCTTCTGCAGGATGCCACGGTGCATGTTTCGGATCCCGGGCGCATTTCCCGGGTCGAGCCGTGGCACGGCCCGCCGACCACTCTGGAAGCTGAGATCGTCGATTGGGGCTCCGCCGTGTTGATCCCGGGCCTGGTAAACGCCCACACGCATCTGGAACTCACGTGCCTGCACGGACAACTTGTCCGCTTCTCTTCCTTTTTCGATTGGATTTCGCAGCTTATCGAACGGCGCCGTGAATGGACCGCGAAAGAATACGTTGAGTCCGCGCGCGTCGGCGCTCAGATGTGCCTGTCCTCGGGCACCACTCTGGTCGCGGATATTTCCGCGAGCGGCGTCAGCTGGGAGGCCCTGAAGCCGCTGACTCTACGCAAGGTCGTTTTCGAAGAAGCCCTTTCGTTCTTGCCGGAAAACGTCAACCAGAGCCTGGCGTCACTGCAAGCGCGCCTGAAGCGAGGACGCCGCGACAAACTCTTGAGAATTGGCGTCTCGCCGCATGCACCCTATTCCGTGTCTCCGGAATTGTACCGCGCGATTGCCGGCCTGGCTCGGGAGAAGGAGCTCCCTCTGGCTACCCATCTCGCCGAAACCAGAGAGGAGCTGGAGTTTCTCCGGTCGGGAACAGGGCCGATCAAGACCTTTCTCAAGAGTGTGAATGCGTGGCCGAAAGACTGGACTCCTCCAGGCGTCGATCCCGTGAGTTATCTTGAGCAATCAGGTATTCTGGAAACCCCTGTTCTCTTGATCCACTGCAATTACCTCGATAGTGATTCGATGAGGAAGATACTGCGCAGTCGAAGCAGTGTAGTGTATTGCCCGCGCAGTCACGATTTCTTTGGCCACAAGGATCACCCTGTTCGTGAGCTGCTCGATCTCGGCGTCAATGTAGCTCTGGGGACGGATTCTCTCGCGAGCAACGACTCGCTCAGCGTCCTGGACGAGATGAGGTTTCTCTTCGGATCTCGAAAGGACTTGAAGGCCGTGGAAATCTTTCGTATGGCTACGCTCAACGGCGCGGCTGCTCTCGGTTTCGGCAGCGCTTTGGGACGGCTCCGGCGGGGTTATTGGGCCGACATGACGATCCTTCGGCTGACGGATGATCCCGGGCCCAAGAACCTGGTGTCTCAAATTCTGGAAGGGGCAGGCGAGTGCGAAGCGACCGTGATTGGAGGTAATATTGCGTGGAGGCGCGATGATAGCGTCACGCCTTGAGAATTCAGATCCTGTTGACGCGGATCGAATGCCAGAAGAAACGTGAGAAATAAACTTTCAAGGCCTGACACCAGACTGAGTGATTTGTTGTGCGCCGACGCTTGATTTTCCTGACATTGACAGCGGTCCTGGCGCTCGCGCTCGGTTGGATGATCGTCAGAGCCCCCGAAAAGACTCCTTCAACGGCGCCGCCTTCGGTTGAAGACGTTCGGAAGTCGAAACCCACACTGACGAGGGTTCTTCGTCCAAAAGACCTCCAGATCGTGGATGCGACCATGGAACTGTCGCAATCTTCAAGTGACGGGACCGTTGATGCCAGTCACTTTGTTGTGGTCCGAAATGATGGCGAGCCGGCTTACCGGAACATCACGCTCGCGTTCGCTTACCTCACAAAGGAAGGGAAGGCGTTGGAAACCAGGACCCACTTGATCTCCGATCCACTGTTGCCGGGAAAGACCGTTTCAGTGCAACAGGTCGTGATGAAGGCCCTTCCGAGGGGTACATCGACATGCACACCGACAGTCCTCCATGCCGACATCGAGCCTGCCGGCGCGCCAGCGGCGCCGCCGACGAAGTGATTACTCGCGTCCTGGCGGTTTCCTGAAAAAATGAGAACCATCGCGAAGGCGTAAAACGCGAACGGACATGGGTGTTCAAATCAGCCAGACCGCCGTGCGCAGCATCCTGACTCGCACGACCGGGTTTCTGACGACCGTATCCTCCCATTCTTTGCAGCCATATCGTGGCTGCACCTTCGGCAACGCGCTCTGCGGGGTCGGCTGCTATGTGCAGCACAACAGTTTTCTCACTCGCGGCCATCGCTGGGGCAGCTTCCTGGAGGTTCGGACGAACGCTGCGGATTCGTATCGCGAGCGCTTTGAGACCGAGCGGAGCTGGGCGCGCGCGAGCCGCGGACGATTCGGGATCTTTATGTCGAGCTCTACCGATCCTTTTCTTCCGCAGGAAGACCGATTCCGAATCACGCGACAGGTTCTGGAAACCATGCGGGAACTTCCGCCCGACCTCTTGATCCTGCAGACCCACACGCACCGCGTGACTGCCTGCACGGATCTCTATCGTTTGCTTGCCGAGAGGTGCGAGCTGCGGATTCATATCTCGGTCGAGAGCGATCGCGACCGGCTGCCCGGCTTGCCGCCTCCGGCGAGTTCGGTAGCAAAACGGCTCGCAGCCGCCGCGGAGCTGCACAGAGTGGGCTTGAAGGTAGTGGTCACCGTATCTCCTCTCTTTCCGATCGATCAGCCTCGCGCTTTTTTCAAACGCATCTCTGAGGTTGCCGATGCTGTGGTGATCGATCATTTCATCCAGGGAGACGGGACGCCCGATGGCCGGCGCACGTTTGACACCGCCCTCCCAGGAGCAATGAGCCGCGTCGATAATGATTCGGTCAGCGTGAACTACCGTGATCGCATCGTCATGGTGGCCCGAGAAGTGATGCCAGGGCGAGTCGGGATTCATGTCGATGGCTTTGCCGGTCGGCTGCTGCCTTAGTCGTGAACCTTTTTTGCCCGAAGCGCATCTTCCTCTTCGTGCGCTTCTCCGCATTCTTTGCGTCTTAGCGGTGGCTTTTCTTTTTAGTCGCTAACCGCTAAGACGCGAAGATAAAGCGTTCTCTTCATCGTGTTGACACTATCGGGGTTGGTGTGGTAAATCTTTACAATTCGGGCCCTGAAGGTTTGCCCACAGAAAGACCTGTGTCTATGAAACTACGTGCTCGAGTGCTTGCTGTCATCTGTTCCCTGGTGATCCTCTCCCTTCCGGGCGCTTTATGGGGGAAGCCCGGAGGCCGTGTTACGGGCAAGGTTACTACGCAGGATGGCACAGGCTTACTCGGGGCCATCATCACTATTTTCAAGGAAGACTATAGAGGGGGGATAATCTCCTTTACACGATCGGACCGGCAGGGCGCCTACGTTCTTGCTAACCTGACTCCGGGATCTTACCAGCTGCAGGTCAGTCGCGAGGGCTATCAACCCCTTACACGATCCGACGTTGAAATTACTTCCGGGAAAACTACGAATCTAGACATCGTCCTCCAGCAATTCCTCGACCTGATTACCGATGACGATCCGCGTAACTGGGATTTCAACACTGTATTGCGGACCATCTCCAGCCGCCGGCTGATCTTCCGCCATCTCGAAGGAGCCAACGAAGCGTCTTCCGCCGCGGACTCTAATTTGAGTGAATCGAGCAGCTTCGTCCGCAGCGCTACTGTGAATGTTGCTTCCAGCGCCGGCCTGAGCAGCGAAAACTACTCGGTGTTTCCCAGCGAGGGCCGCAACGGCATCGTCTCGAATTTTGCTTTTGCGGAGCCGGTTGGCGAACATGGGCGCGTGATCTTTTCGGGTCAGGTAAACTCGGGCTACGACTCGTTCTGGCGGGTACGGAACACTTACAACTACAGACCCGAGGACGGGCGGGACTATAAACTGTCGCTTGCCTATGGCCGCCTCGGTTCGAACGGTCCCAGCATGAGTAGCCTGGGACGCCCAACGCAGTTCTTCACCGGGGATTCGACTTACCTGCGGGATTCGGGAGTTCAGACCGTGGGGCTTGGTTTTGAAGCCAGCGCGAATATTCTCGACCCTGTAAAGGCCGAGTACGGGTTTGACTTGTCGAGAATCTCCTATGGAGAAACCAAGAGCGTTTTCAGCCCCTTCTTCCAGCTCACTGTGACTCCGGCCGACACCTGGGCAATCAAAGCCGGGCTGGCATCCCGGCGCATCAGCGACAACAATAGCGTGTTGCTACCGGACGGCGAAGTACTGAGCATGATGGAGCCTACGTATATCGCTCAACTCGATGGCGAGCTTTATGTGAGCCGGTACCAGCATAAAGAGATTTCGGTGGCAAAGGCACTGCCGGATGACACCACGGTTGAAGTTGCGATATACGAGGATCGCTTGGATGGTCCGGGGACTCCCTTCCTTGTGCGTAGCGTGAGCAAGAAGGACGAGCAGACAAAACTGGCTCAACTAAGAGAAGACCAGAGCGACCAGCATGGAGTGCGAGTCGCCATGAACCGGAGCATACTGGATTTTCTGCGTGGCTCCATCGCTTACGTCTACGGTACCGGGACGGCCGTAACGCTTCCAGACGATGCAGTTACGAGCGACCTTCTGGCGCGCAATCTTCTGAATCATATTCAAAAGTCCTATTACCATTCGTTTACCAGCCAGCTCGATGCGGTCTTCCCCCGGACCAGGACGCACCTGACGACAATCGTTCGCTGGTATCCTGGAACTACCTTGAGTCCGATCGACGTTTTCTCGGACCGAAAGGATAGCGCGAGTAAGGGAATGAGCTTCTTTATCCGGCAGGCGATTCCCGTTCCTGAATTCATCGGAACACCTGGCCGCTGGGAGGCCCTCGTCGACGTGCGCAACCTGCTCGATCAGGGGAAAGACCGGCTCCAAACTACCGATGGAGAGCTCATACTGACTCGAAATCCCCGCTCGGTTCGCTTCGGCCTCAATCTCAACCTTTTCTAGTCTCCTCGTTCAACGCTACCCGCGTCCGGCACACCCTGCCCGCAATGGTGCACCTCTGCCACTCAGGGCTCGCGCAGAAATACTTCACATTGTGGCCCGAGATTCGCCGGGCAGTTTTAAGCCGCGCACTCTGGCGTTCTCGGGATCGCGCGCCTTCGGGCTGCAGCCTGCTTTGTTGCTCGTCGCTTGCGCTTCGCAAGCGTGCAGCCGGGCATTAGGCCGCCAGTTCGAAGGTAACTTGTTCGTCGGGGCGGCGACGCCTCTCTTGGCCGGCGGCTACCTGTTCCGCTTCAGGCTGACCGGGAATCGACGGACAATCGCGGTGGACGATCCACGGTTGGACGACCGGGTGGCCGACAATATTGCCAAGCACGAGATTACCGAGAGCGAGACCCTGCTTATTGGCCGCGACTTTGGCGTGGGCACGGGTGTCCTGACCGGACCGAACGGCAATCTCTTTGTGGTTTCTCTCACGCATGGGGCGATTTACGAGATCTACCGCCGCTAACTGGCGTGAAAATAGCATCTGCGCGGGCGCTTCAGTCCGCCCCTTGCGCAATGCGGCTTACCCTTCTGACCGGATGACGGCCGGGGCCACAGGGGCCTCGGTCGTCGGTGCCGCTGTTCGCAGCTTGTGACCGGACGTTCCTGACCCATGTAGCGCCTGACCAAGCGGCGCAGTTCTACAGGCCCCAGGTAAATGCGCGGGTCGCGCCACGAGGCCTTCTGGCCCGTCGAAGTAGGGGCGTGCCTTTTGGGAGTGTGCAAGCTTGCTTGCGCCTTGTGCCGCGGCAGCTTGCTGCCGGCGCCCCGCGTCCAGTACCACGCCTCGAACAGTACCTAGCGATGGTTTTCTACGAGATGAGAGTTGGTCATCAGATGACGATTATCACCCTGAGAAATCGCAGGGTGCGCCTCGAACGCATGTCTTGCCGCTTGCCCTGAACGAAATTGGAGGAACGTCGACTGCGCTACCGTCGTCTATGTACCGATTCGTAGAAGCTGCAGCGGCGCGTCCTCTCTCGACCGCAATAGCGACAGTTCCGTCAGGACGGCACTTCGTGGGTCGCGATTCCGCGGCCAGTTTCGGGTTGATCCGGACGCTCGCTGAGTTCAAAATGTTGGATGGCACTGTGCAAGTCGTTGAACTCGGATTAAAATTTCGTCGTCTGCTCGCGCGCAAGAATCAGAATGCGTTAAGATTCAAGGATTAAAGAGATTCAAAAGTCCTGATTAGGAACAGCGCTCGTGGCATGCTAATTGCGTTGGCTGTTCGGTATTTTCCTCTCTGCGGGTAGAACGTCGGATGAACAGGTTTCCAGTACCCTTCAAAGTGTTGGCGACTATCCTGATAAGCACCCTTGTGGTGATTGTCGGCGCCCTCAACTTGCGCGCGCGGGCTTCCTGGGTTGAGCCGTGGGATGGCGTTTTCTGGCAAGAGGATGGGGGGTCGCTTCGAGCAACGGAGATTTCCCGAGAGGGACCCGGAGAGGTGGCGGGGATACGAGCCGGGGACTTCCTGGTTGCGGTGGAGGGCCATGAAATAGCCAACCTTGGCGAGTTCTATGAGATCCTGGACCGAATGGGGGCGAACACGCGCAGCAGTCTACCGTGTCAAAGATCCGATTTCGGGTTCCCAACGCGACGCCGTGCTCCAGATTCGTTCCAAGGCCTTCATTACCCCCACCGATGGCCTGCGGGTTGTGCTCGCATTCGTGCACCTGGCAATCGGCCTTTTTGTGATCTTACGGCGTGGCCGGGTACCGCGAGCCTTCCACTTCTACCTGATCTGCCTTTGCGCCTTCATCGTCTATCTCTATCACTTCACGACCAGGCTGGATGCTCTGGACTGGACGGTCTACTTCGTTTCGGTCGCCGCTTTTCTCGCGCTCCCCGCACTGTTCATCCATTTTTGTATGAGATTCCCGGTTGAGTTAAGTCAGGGAACTAGCCGGGCGCCCCTGCTGTATGCGCCGGCCATCGCCATGGGCGTGGTGCAGGTGCTTTGGATGTTGGGCCGGCTCGTCGATGTGGGTCTGCCTCGTGATGCCCGTTCGGCGAAATCCTTGAGCGAGTCCAGCTTGTGTACTTTTGCGCGTCCTTTCTCATCGGCGCCATCTTGCTCTGGAGGCGGCAAGCCGGAGCGCGCGACTGGACTACGCGCCAGCAAATGAAATGGGTCAGCTACGGCACTCTGGCCGGCATGGCGCTTTTCAGCCTGATTTACGCGATTCCCTGGCTGCTCGGGGTTCGTCCGACCTTCGCCATGGAAGCGTCGATGCTTTTTCTTTGCTTCATTCCGCTTTCTTTTGCCTATGCCGTCATCCGGTATCGTCTGCTTGACGTGGAAATTATCGTTCGCCGCGGCGCCGCCTATTTCATAGCAAGCTCTCTCCTGCTTGCTCTCTATATATTGTTTGTCCTGGTTTTGAGCAGAACCCTCGAGTGGGTGGCTCCGGAAGCTAATTTCATCGCGATCTGCGTTGCGGCGTTGGCCATCGCCCTGCTGTTCGCGCCGGTTCGCCATGCAATTCAGGCCCGTCTCGATCGATTTTTCTACAAGGAACAATTTGATGATCGGGCGAGCCTGTTGGAATTCGCCCGGACGCTCAACACCGAGATCAGTCTGGGACGGTTGGCACGCAGCATTCTCGAGCGCGTGTCGAAGACATTTCAGATCCGCAGGGCGGCCCTCTTCCTGGCGGATCCATATCAGCCGGGATGTTTTCGCCTTACCGACGAATTTGGATTGGACGTATCAGGCGACAACGATCCCATTTCATTCCGCGAAGAGGAGTTGTTGGATCGAGGGCAGCCATTCAGCGTGGATTACAGCGGCGAAACTGACCACTTGCATCGCGCCCACGCGAGCATGGCGTGTTTTGGCCTGCAGTACATGCAGGATCTGAACCTGCACGGGCGCCGCATAGGCTTGATCGGCCTCGGGCAACTTCCACGCGAGGGGCATTTCTCGACGGAGGACCTGGATCTCCTGGCCGCGCTGGCCAGGTATGCGGCCATCGCGCTGGAGAATGCCCGGCTCTACCGTTCGGTCGAGGTAAAAGCTCTCGAACTCGAGCATCTCAAGATCTACACCGAGAACATTATCGAAAGCATCAACGTTGCCGTGCTGGTCCTGGATCTGAGCGGAAGGATCACTTCCTGCAATCGGGCCTTCGAGGAGCTATATCAGGTACGGCGCGACCAGTTAGATCGCCGCAGCGTGGAAGATCTTCTTGCGCCGGACGTCATTGCGTCCATCGCGAAGGTTACGGGAACGCAGGGGTGGGAACTGAAAACCTCCAGCAATATTTTCAAACTGTACCTGGAGAATCGTCGTGACGAAAAGCTCATCGTCAATCTCAGTATTGTTCCCATTATGGATAGTACCGATCAGACTACCGGCTGCCTCATTGTCATGGACGACATCACTCGGAAGGTGCAGCTGGAAGACCAGCTGTTGCAGGTAGAGAAACTCTCTTCCATCGGGCTTCTTGCGGCCGGCATTGCTCACGAAGTGAACACTCCGATCACCGGAATCTCAAGCTATACGCAGATGCTGCTCAAGGAAACACCCGAGTCCGACCGGCGCAAGCGCATACTGGAGAAAATCGAGAAGCAGACCTTCCGGGCGGCCGAGATCGTGAACGGACTACTGAATTTCGCGCGCATGAATGGAAGTGAATTCAAGGAGCTCGACATCAATACGCTCATACATGAGAGTTTGTCGCTGCTGGAGCACCAGCTTCGCCAGAATCACATCACGGTAGAACCCGAATACGATCGAGCGCTGCCACGCGTTTACGGGAATGGCGGTAAGCTGCAGCAGGTTTTCGTCAACCTGTTCCTGAACGCACAGGATGCGATGCCCGCAGGCGGCGCCTTAAACGTCAAGACGGGCATGAATGATTCAATGGTGATGATTGACATCTGGGACACCGGAGTCGGGATCTCTCAGGAAAACATCAAGCGGATCTACGATCCATTCTTTACCACCAAGACGACCGGGAAGGGAACCGGCTTGGGCTTGGCCGTGACTTACGGAATCCTTCAGGAACACGGAGGGAGAATCTTCGTGGATAGCGCTCCAGGTAAGGGGACTCATTTCAAAATCAAATTGCCCATCGTGGAGGCCTCACAAGCGGCGTCATGAGTAAGAACGGACGGATACTGATAGTCGACGATGAAGAGGTCGTACGGGATGTGCTTTCAACTCTGCTGACCGGCGAAAGCTACTCGGTCGACTTCGCGCATACGGGAAACCAGGCGCTCGAGAAAGTGCGTGAGAAGGACTACAGCGTTGTGCTGCTGGACTTGATGATGCCCGACATCGATGGCTTCCGGGTGTTGGAAGAGTTCAAGAAGATGGAAAACAACCCGGTGACCCTTGTGCTCACGGCCTTTGCGTCGATCGAAAAGGCCGTCAGGGCGACCAAACTCGGGGCTTTTGATTTCATAACCAAGCCCTTCAAGAACGATGAGATTGTCCTCGCCGTGAAGAACGCGGCGGAGCATCACAGACTGCTCGAGGAGAACATACGGCTCAAGATATCGCTGCAGGAGCGCTATAACTTCAAGAATATCATCGGCAAAGGCGCCCCGATGCAGCAGGTTTTCGATCTTATCACTCAGGTCGCTCCCCGGCGCAGTACGATCCTGGTGCAGGGTGAAAGTGGAACCGGGAAAGAGCTCGTGGCCAAGGCGATCCATGCTGCCAGCGGGAGGGCCGAGGCGCCGTTCGTTGCGATAAACTGCGGCAACATACCGTCCGAACTGCTTGAGAGCGAAATGTTCGGCCATGTTCGAGGTGCCTACACGGGAGCTACCAGCGCCAAGAAGGGACTGTTCGAAGTGGCCGATGGCGGAACCCTATTCCTGGATGAGGTCGCTACCATTTCAATGGAAATGCAGACAAAACTCCTTCGGGTCATACAGGAACGGGAGTTTCGCCGGCTGGGCGGTCTAGAAAACATCAAGGTCGATGTTCGGATCATCGCCGCGACCAACACAGATCTGCAATCGGCAGTGGATCGTGGAACTTTCCGGGACGACCTCTTCTACCGTCTGAATGTCATCGTCGTGAAACTGCCGCGCCTGCGCGAGCGTGCCGAGGATATCCCGCTGCTCGTCGAGCACTTCACAAAGAAATATTGCGAAGAGAACCAGAAGGAACATTGCGTCATGGAACCGGCAGCCATGAGAGTCCTGATGGACTATGACTGGCCGGGCAATGTCCGGGAGCTGGAGAATGCGATTGAGCGCGCGGTTGTTCTGGCTCCCGGGGACGTTATCACCGCCGACCTCTTTCCCAAGAGCATCACAACCAGCAGTAGCAACTCGGCCGTTGATTTTCCCGAAGACGGCCTTCCCCTCAAGGAGCGGGTAGGGAATTTCGAGCGGTCGCTGATTCTGGCCGCGCTCGAAAAAACCGACTGGAACCAGAAGAAGGCCTCGCAACTGCTCTCCGTAAACGCCACCACCCTCAGCGAAAAGCTGAAGCGCCTGAAGATCAAGACTCGCTCATAGGGGGTCACCGTAACCCCGCGGACACCCCATATTGACTCGCCTGCCTGCTTGTCGATACAGTTAACAACTGGCATCGGGAACAGTTTTCGTCCCTCCCCGATTGAAGTGTTTCCTGAAACCTTCGGCGTGGAGGCGGACTCTATTTAATTCATGAAGTTGGCAAAAGCCGTCACTACTCATGACCGCGGGGTTGCGACCGGGGCGGCCTTGCTGGAGGAATCGGCAAATGAAGAGGTTTTTTCATCTGCGCAGACTGGGTCTGTCGGCGCGGCGGCTCTTGGGCTTTCGCCACCGGAGTCGGGCTTGCAGACTACAAGCAGGCGGTCGCGTTGTATAACCAGGGGAATTTCGATAAGGCGATCCAAGAGCTCAAGCCCGACCTGGATCAGAATCCCGATTGGGAGTTCGGTCATCGGCTGGTGGGGCTGAGTTATCTGAGTCTGAAGAACAATGCGCTGGCGGTTTCATCGCTCACGCGCGCGGTACAACTCAAATCGACTTCATTTTCGACCTACCAGGGGCTGGGACAGGCCCACTTCAACATGCAGCGCTTCGACAATTGCATCCAGACCCTTAATCAAGGGGAACAATTCGCAAAGTCCGACGATGACAAGTACAAGCTGCATCACCTGCGAGGATCTGCCTACCATCGGATGGAGAAATACAGCGAGGCCGCCGAGCGAACTTACGAATGCGATCCGAATCAAGGGGAACGACTGGACCGATTTCTCGCAGCTAGGGATCGCCAACTACCACCTCAATCGCCACGATGACGCGATCCAGGCACTGCAGAAAGCCCTGGCGCTAAAACCGGGACATACCGCGACCACGGAATTCATAGCGAAATCTTATTTCAAGAAAGGTGTGGCGGCGCTGTCGGCCAAGCAGTATGACCAGGCCATCGACCTGTTCGGCAAGGCCAGGGAAAACAATCCCAAGGACGGGTTCATCTACTACAACCTTGGTGAGGCCTACCTTTTCAAGAACAACACAGCGGAAGCGGAAAAAGCTCTCAGTCAAGGCGCTGGAGCTCATGCCCAAAAGCGCCGAGGTCTTCCAGCGCATAGGCCTGGTCTATGAGAAACAGAAGAAGTGGGACCTTGCGCTCAACGCCTACAAGAAAGCCTACGACCTCAAGGCTTCACCGGGACTGAAAGAGTCTATCGACCGGGTCACGGAGAATAAGAAGCGTTGACGATTGACGATTGACGATTGTCAAATACAGACTTTCACTCTTGTAAATCGTCCATTGGCATTAGCCAATCGGACTACTTCATCCCCTCTTTGAAATCGTCAATCGTAAATCGTCAATCGTCAATCGTGTACGCGCCATCCCAGTGGCGGATGTTACCCGCGTCATCTACGGCAGATGCTCTGAAACCATACTTGCCAGGTTGGCGCTTCTCGTCAACAGCAATCTGGAAGATCGTGAACTCTCCCTCTTTTTGCCCGCTCCCGCGACCCTGAATCACTCGGCTGGAACCCTCGTCCACCACAAAGACCGAGCCGGGAGAGAGATCATTGGTTTTATCCTGAATCAGGAGTCTCATCTCCAGGTTGCTACCCCTTCGTCCCGAGGGAGGGACGAAGGTTGTCTGACGCAGTACCGGACTGTCCTCTGCGGAAGTTACAATGAGATCGTCAACCGCCGGATAACTGCGCAGCTTCTTGAGCCAGGCCTCTTCCAGTACGCTGGCCGGGGTTCTAAAAGTTGACGTGAGCGCTTCCTCCAGGTTTCCCTTCTTGAGAGCCTCAAAGAGTTTTACGACTCTTTCGCGCCCGTGTAGCTCGCGGCAGCTCAGGAGAAAAGTAATGCCAGGCGCCGCCGCGCGCAGATCGGGGCGGCCGCGCGAGGCTGAGGCGGCGGAAGATTGCGTGGCCAGACCCAGCGGCTTGGTCCGGTCCAGGAAATGGGCAAGAACCCATGCGCTGACTAGCGATTTCCCCAGCCCGAGATACTCGCGAGCGATGATCTCGACCATTCCTTCTGTCAGGAACTGCACATCTTCACGCAAAGCGCCGCCGCGGGACTGCTCCGCGAGCGCAAGCCGCGCCATTTCGCGCGCGGCGCTATGCAGAAGATAAGCTTTCAGCTGAGCGCGAGCGGCAGGATGCCCCATCCCGATCGTGATGCTTCCTTCGGAAACGTTCGCGGAACTCTCGAGCCGGTCCCACGCGACTTCGACTATGATTCTGCGCGGCAGTTCTCCGGTAATGCCGTCGATGAAGCGCCAGCATCGCTCCAAATCGTTGATCGTCTCTCTTCCCAGCCATTCACGGTCCGCCGGGATTCTGAGCCGCAAGTGTTCGGACACAAACCTTCCTTCGGAAGACTGAACTGAAGGAGGCGACAGAGAAAGAAGAAAAAAGATGGCTTGGAACCAGTGCATTTACGAAACCCGCCCGGGCTGTATTACCCCCGTCACACAAAACTCTCGCCCTTCTGGTGGCGTCCTTCCGCTGTTCGCCGTTCAGGGCGAAAGCGCCAAGCAGCAACTCGCAAAGCGGCGTTAAGAGGAAAAGCTGTTCACAACCGAGGCTTCATCGTTGTACCAATCAAAGACGTTCACCAGTTTGGTGATGCTGAGGAGATCGATAAGTCGCTGGTTGGGCGATAGCAGTTTTAAACTTCCGCCGCTCTTGCGAATCGACGTAAAGCAGCGAATGATTTCGCCGAGGCCTGCGCTATCAATGTAAGGAACTTTCGCGAGGTTCAACACAATATTGCGCTCGCCGCGGGCAAGGAGCTCGTCCACTGACTTCTTGATTTCGATATCACCTTCTCCCATGAGGATCTTGCCTTCGATGTCGATTATGATAACCCCGCCTACCTTCCGCGACGAGAACTTCATCCGCTCCTCCAGGATGCAAACGAAGGGAGAAAACTAGCATAGCCTTGCGGATTATGTCAATTTCGCCCGCTATCCAGCGACAAGCTGGACACGGTCGCCGCCACGGTCACGCAACGGTTTCCGAGTCGCGCGACGGGCGGTCGGCTTGATCCACTGTGGAGCGTGTGTTATACATCAGCCTGGTGAAATCAAGAAGAACATCTGCGGGTCCCGGACGGGCCATAAAATAATGTGCACAATTCGTTCAGTCGTGGCGCGGGAGATCCTCGATTCCAGAGGCAATCCTACCGTGGAAGCTGAGGTCTCGCTGGAAAAGAATATTCAGGGGAGGGCAGCCGTGCCTTCGGGCGCCTCTACGGGGGCGCACGAGGCCGTGGAACTGCGCGACGGCGACAAGGGGCGATACTGTGGGAAGGGAGTGCTGCGCGCTGCCGAAAACATCAACAACATCATAGCGCCGGCTCTGGTCGGGGAAGATGTTTTCCAGCAGAGAAGGATCGACAAGATCCTGATCAACCTGGATGGTTCCCCTAATAAGTCAAGGCTGGGAGCGAATTCGATCCTGGCAGTGTCGATGGCGACCGCGCGCGCGGCCGCGGCCGCCCTTCATGTTTCCCTCTTCCGGTATATTGGCGGAATCAATGCCTGCATTCTTCCTGTTCCCATGATGAATATTCTCAACGGAGGCGCTCACGCCGACAATAACCTTGATCCTCAGGAGTTCATGATTATTCCAGCGGGCGCTGAATGCTTTTCCGAGAGCCTGCGCATGGGTGTGGAGACCTTTCATGCTTTGAAATCGGTCTTGAAATCGAGAGGGTACGCCACCAGTGTCGGCGACGAAGGAGGTTTCGCCCCTAACTTGAAGTCCAACGAGGAAGCGCTGGAGCTGATTCTGGACGCGATTGAAAAAGCAGGTTACAAAGCCGGGAAACAGATCTCCCTGGCGCTTGACGTCGCGGCCAGCGAGCTGTTTGAGAATGGAAAGTATCATTTCAAAAAATCAAGCGGCCAAAAACTCGGGGCTGACGAAATGATCGAATTGTACCAGCGCTGGTGCGCCCGATATCCGATCATTTCAATTGAAGACGGAATGGCTGAAGACGATCGGAACGGTTGGATCGCCCTGACCGAAACTCTCGGAGAAAAAATTCAACTCGTGGGGGACGACGTCTTTGTTACCAATTCCGAGCGGCTGCAAAGCGGTATAGCGGATGGCATCGCGAACAGCATTCTGATCAAGCTAAACCAGGTCGGCACCCTGAGCGAAACAATGGACACAATCGAGCTGGCAAAAACGGATGGCTATACCACCGTGATCTCCCATCGCTCGGGCGAAACAGAAGATTCCTTCATTTCCGATCTGGCAGTGGCGGCCAATGCCGGCCAGATCAAGACGGGTTCCGCCAGCCGCACCGACCGAGTGGGGAAGTACAACCAACTCCTCCGCATTGAGGAAGATCTTAAGGGCTCGGCGCGTTTTCTCGGGAGCTCGCTCTTTTGAGCACAGCGCGGCCTGCGGCCGCAACCGCTTCGAGTCTGTGTGGTTGGGCACAAAAACGAACCTCCAAGACACGAAGACTCCAAGAAACGCTAATCAAAAGGCCGTGCGAGTCTCGCCGCTGCTTGATGTTCGACGCCTGGAGGTCTCCTACCAGACAGCTCAGGAGCCGGTCTACGCGGTTCGCGAGATATCGTTTCAGATAACAGCGGGTGAGATCCTCGCCCTGGTCGGTGAAACCGGCTGCGGCAAGTCGACGCTCGCGCTCTCTCTGCTCGGTCTCATGGATCGTGGCCGGCGGATAGAATCCGGCGATATCTTGTTCGAGGGACTCAATCTTCGCTCGCTTGGAGCTCGGCAATGGAAGAGCATCCGAGGCCGGAAGATTGGCATAGTTTTCCAGGACCCGCGGAGCGCGCTGAATCCGGTGCTCACCGTCGGAGAGCACCTGGTGGAATCGCTCCGGGCCCACCAGGATCTGGCAAAACGACAAGCCTGGCGAAAGTCGCTCGAGCTTCTCGCTGAAGTTGGATTTCCCGACCCTGAATTGAACATGGGACGCTACCCATTTCAACTTTCGGGCGGGATGTGCCGGCGACTCGGAATCGCCCTTGGGATTTGCAACCGGCCGGCCCTCCTGATTGCCGATGAACCGACCAGCGGGCTGGACCCAAGCATTCAGGCTCAGATCCTGGCGTTACTGAGGGAAATGACCCACCGGTACCATCTGGCCCTGCTCTTGATCAGTCACGATCTTCCCATGGTCGCGGGTCTGGCCGATCGCGTGGCCGTCATGTATCACGGACGCCTGATCGAAACCGGCACGGCCGCAGACACCTTCGACAACCCGGCTCATCCCTACACGCGGGCGCTTCTGGAGTGTCTTCCGACGCTTCAACACCGAGCCGATCGCGGTCCTCTGCCTCAAATCTTCGGGACTCCGCCAGTCTCGGCACAAGAGTTCCCGGGGTGCGCTTTCGAGCCGCGGTGCCCTCTCGCCGAGGAGCGATGCACGCGCTCTTTCCCTCCCCCGCGGGCGCTCTCGGAAACTCATTGGGCGGCCTGCATCAAAGCCGAATAGCGGAACAGGTGTTTCTGGGCTGCTTCGTGGTTAATGAGGGGAGTGTGTACAGTACGCGGAATGCGACCTCTTCTTGAAATTCGAGACTTGTCCAGAGAGTTTCCGGCAGGTGCGTTCGCAAGGTCCGGCGTCATAAGGGCCGTGGACTGCGTCAATCTCCAGCTATATCCCGGCGAAGTCCTCGGGTTGGTCGGAGAATCGGGCTGTGGGAAGTCTACGCTGGCGCGGTGCGCCTGCAAGCTGATCGAACCCACCTCGGGATCGATAGTCTTCGACGGCATTGACCTGCGCTCCTTGTCGTCGAGATCGCTCCGGCAGAAACGACGCGAGTTTCAAATGATATTCCAGCATCCGCTTGCCTCCCTGGATCCTCGAATGACGGTTGAAGCCATTCTTTCGGAACCATACGAACTGCAGGGGTTGGGAACGCGCCGCGAGAGAAAGAAGTGGATCGGCGAGCTGATGGATGCCGTGGCCCTGGACGGCTCGCTTGCTGGACGTCTGCCCCGTTCGCTGAGCGGCGGGCAGCAACAGCGAATCGTCATCGCTCGCGCCCTGGCACTCAAACCGCGTCTTCTTGTGGCCGACGAGCCGGTCTCGGCTCTGGACGCCTCTGTTCAGGCCCAGATCCTGAATCTGCTGTCCGAGCTTCAGAAACGCTACGATCTCACGATTCTCTTGATCTCTCATTCGCTACCCGTGATCCACTACCTTTCCTCCCGAGTTGCGGTGATGTACCTCGGGCGAATCGTAGAGGACGCCCCGGCCGATTCGTTTTTCACGGCTCCCAGGCACCCTTACAGTCAAGCTTTGGTTCAGAGTATGCCGGCTCTCACCCACCCGTTGCAGGCGACCAGACCGGTCCTGGCCGGGGAGATTCCCTCGGCTGCGGATCCTCCGCCCGGGTGCCGTTTTCATCCGCGTTGCCCGTGCGTGATGCCCCGCTGCCGTGAGGAATACCCGTCACTCAGCGCGTGCGCGGAGAATGCGAAGGTTGCCTGTTTCCTGTATACTCAGGAAACTCTTTGAGAGGTGCTCATGAGTGTCGACACCGCAACTGCGGCGCCCAACGAAACACCGGAGGTTCCGACGAGTGGTCTCTTCGGGAGATTGAGCGCCATCTTCTTCGAACCGGGGAAAGTCTTCGAGGAAATCAAGCGACGCCCCACCTGGCTTGGAATCTTCGTGGTGCTGGCCCTCGTGGTGATAGCAGGGCAGTACGTGGCGGTGACACGCGTCGACTACGAGACCTATATGAGACAGGCGCTCACATGGAATCCGTTGACGAAAAACATGGCGGAGGAGCAGATCCAGAAGATTCTGTCCCAGCCTCGAAGTGCGTTTCAGCAATATATGCAGGTGGCCCTGGCCCCCGTTAACCTGTTGATTGCCTTTCTTTTTCTGGCCGGTGTATTTCTGCTCGCTTTCGTTTTGATGGGGGCGTCGCTCACGTACAAGAAAGCCCTGGCCGTAACGTTCTGGGCGATGGCGCCGCCCGGCGATTATCCTGACGCTTCTCGCCATTGTTCTCATGCTGGTCAAGGAACCCGATTCGCTCGATGTGATCGACATCAGCAGGAATGTCGCGAGTAATCCGGCGGTGGCGGTGGACGAGAAGACGAATCCCCTTCTTCACAGCCTCCTGGCCAGAATCGACCTCTTCTCCTTCTGGACGATTTACCTCCTTGCCCTCGGATTTTCTACCGTCGCGGGAACAAAGCTTGGAAAAGCAGCCGCCGTGGTCTTGGTTCTGTGGGGCGTCTACGTGGTGATACGAGTAGGGATTTCCGTATTGATGGCCTGATGCGCAGCTTGCGCGCATCCCCGCGTCGTGGCGGCGGGATTTGTTCCCACCGCAGAGGGGCGAAGCCTCGAAAGATCAGGCTGTGCGGAGGATTTCATCGCTGGCTACCTGTCCGTCGAGTAGCCGGATGACCCGGTGGGCGTGGGCGGCAATGTCCGGCTCATGCGTGACCAGGACAATAGTGTTGCCGCGCTTATGGAGTGTGTCTAACAGGTTCATTATCTCTGCGCTGGTGGCAGAGTCGAGATTCCCGGTCGGTTCGTCGGCAAGAATGATGGAAGGATTGTTAACCAGCGCGCGCGCGACGGCCACCCGCTGTCGCTGCCCCCCCGAGAGCTCATTCGGCTTGTGATACATGCGCTCCCCCAGTTCTACGGACTTCAGCGCTTTCATAGCTCGTTCTTTCCGCTCCGCGGCGGGCGTTCCGTTATAAATCAGGGGAAGCTCGACGTTGTGCAAGGCTGTGGCACGAGCCAGAAGATTGAAGGTCTGGAAAACGAATCCGATTTCTTTGTTCCGGATATGGGCAAGTTCATCATCGTCCATTTCCGAAACCAGTCGCTTGTTCAGGAAATACTTCCCCTTGCTGGGGGTGTCCAGGCAGCCGATGAGGTTCATCATGGTTGATTTGCCGGAGCCGGAAGGTCCCATGATCGCCACATATTCACCCCTCCGAATTTCGAAAGAGACTCCCCTCAGCGCATGGATCTCTTCCGCCCCCATGTGGTAGGTTTTCCAGAGATCTTCGGTCTTGATAAGAATGTTATTGTCGTGGTTGCTTCCGCTCATGACATCGGCCTGGCGTCTCGTGTCTGCGTGGTGAATGCCGTCAAGCAAGCCCACGACAGAAGGCGCGAGAAACGGCTCAGCTCTTCTTTTCGTTTTGTGTTGTCTTGATGCTGTTGTCGATTTTTACTGCCGTCCCATCCTTGATGCTTCGGAGCGTTTGAAAGCTGCCGGAGATGACCTCGTCGCCTTCCTTGAGATTAGTGAGAATCTCCATTTCCGAATCCCCTGTGATACCGGTCTTGACTGGGACGGAACCTGGCTATTTTTTCCTTGTTTACGACAAATACACCCTCGAGCTCCTTCTTCGGCTTCTTTTTCGAAGAGTCTGCTTGCGCTACCGCGCTCGATGTCTCCTTTGACTTCTTGAGATCGGGTTCGTGATACACACCTTCTTTATCGACCTCCACTTCACGAACCGTCAGCGCCTGGATAGGAACCACGAGCACGTTTTGCTTGGTGTCGGTGATTATATCACCGGTGCAGGACATCCCGGGTCTCAATTTCAGCGACGGATCCTTCAGCGTCACAATCACTTTGAAGTCCTTGGCCTCCTGCTGCTGGTTGGCTCCCTGAGTGGTTTTGAGAGGGCTGTTGCCGATTTCGGTAACCACGCCCTCGAAAACCGCATCGGGCAAAGCGTCTACCTTGACCTGTGCCTGATTGCTGAGCGCGAGGTTCACGATATCAGTTTCGTCGACCTTCAGTTCAGCCTGAATCACGCTCAAGTCGGCGATGGTCATCAGAGTGGCCTGAGGATTGCTCAGAATGCCCGGTACGGCTCGCTCCCCCTTTTCAACCAGGAGCTGCGTGATCACTCCGGTGAGGGGAGAATACAGCGTTGTCTTTGAAGACTGGTCCTTGGCCCGCGTCAGGTTGGCGGCCATCGCTTTCGAACGGTTCACCGAGCCCTGGTGTGAGGACTTCATCTGCTGAATCGTTGTTCCGGGCCACCTGCATCTGCGTTTCCATCTGAGCCAAGCGTGCTCTGGCCACTTCCAGCTGAGTTCTTGCTGTCTTGGCATCATTCTGGGCCATTTCGTAGTCTTCGCGCGAGATCAAGCCCTCTTCGTGCAATTGCTGCTTGCGCTTGTAACTGGTCTCGACTCGGTTGAAGTTATTCTCAGCCTGCTCCAGTTCCGCGCGCGCCGACCTGAGGGAGGCTTCGTCGCGGGCCAGATTCGCCTCGGCATTGAGGATCTGGAACTCCTGTCCCCGAACATCGGAGACCGTCGCTTCGTACTGCGACCGAGTGGCCGAGGTCTCGGCTTCGGTCGAGATGGGATCGATGCGCAACAGGATGTCGCCCTTTTTGACGCGATCCCCTTCGCGCACAGGCAGATCGATAATTACGCCGGCGATCTCGGACTGAAGGTCGACGAACTCTTTGGCGCGGATTTCACCGCTCGCGGCCACCTTGGACTTCAGTGTTTCCCGGCGCTCCGCTCGTGAGGTCTGGACGGACGTGGTGTCCTTGCGGTTAGCCCGGATGCTGAAGAACGCGACTACCCCGAGCAGGGCCACGCCACCCAGAGCAATCCAGATTTTCTTCCTCTTGCTCATTAAATACCCTCCACACTGCCGATAAGTACGGGTAGATAAGTACGAGTAAAAAGACTAGAAAGTTTCACGAATGTCCAGCGCAAGCTTCCGGTTAAAGCGGGAGCGGGCTGCGGCTCGCCAAAACCTCTAATTATAGCTAATACGCGTTACGTTGCCCGGAAAATCTTCGCGTTTTTGGTGGCTGGTGTCTTTGCGAAGCCCTCTTGAACACCGGACTTTACCTGAGACGCAACGCGGCTTGCCTTTCTTCCCGGTCCGATCTCTATGCACTGAGAATCATGGGTTTTATAAACAACATCGCCAGGTGTATTCGGAACAGTTTAGACAAATCTTGAGTTACTTTGTTCCCACCGGGCCCCGTCTTTTTGGGGAACCAAGCGGCCACGCTGCCCGCAGCTCTCGGCATGAGGTCCCCGGGCGACTCAAGACCGACCAGTATGCTAACTTCTTGCGGTCTTCATTGTCTGATAGAGGTAGGAAGGGGTTACCTTTGGAGAGAAGTGACCGTGCGCTAATAGAGGAATCCCTCTCGGGTTCGCTCCAGGCTTTCGACGAGCTGATGGTGCGCCACCAGAAGCTAGTCTACAAGATTGCCCTTGGCTATGGGTGGGGTCGCGAGCACGCCCTCGATATTTCGCAGAACGTCTTTCTGAAGGTCTACGAGAACCTCGGATCCTTGCGGGCAAGCGATAGGTTCAAGACCTGGCTTACCCGGATCACTTACCACGAAAGTTTGAACTGGATCCGCAAGCATCGAAAGCATTTGAATTATGAACAGGTTGACGACTGCATCCTGGTCTCGAGCGCCGGCGACCAGGAGGGTGAATTACTCGGCAAGGAGAGCCGGACGATGCTGGTCAAGAGCCTCTTCCACCTCAGTCGCAAACAACGGCTGGTTGTCATACTCCGATACTTTAACGGTATGTCAATCCAGGAAATCGCTTCAGTCCTGAAATGCAGTGAGGGTCTGGTCAAGAACATCCTATTCAGAAGCGTGCGTCGGCTGAGGGAAAACCTGGGCCGACATTCGGCGGGAATCTTCAATGAACCAGTGCACAGAATACGAACCGTTAGTTAAGAAGTTGCTGGCCGGCGAGTTGGCACTCCACGAGAAGGAGGCTTTGCTGGACCACGGCCGGCACTGTAAAGATTGCCGGGAGCTGATCACCCTGAACGCCTCTCTGACGGGGTGCGAGCTGGTGGTCCCCGGTGAGCTTGACTTCAACGACCTGCGGCGCTCCGTTCTTCGCGCCCTGCCACCGCGGGAGAGTAGCCCGAGGCCCGGAATGTGGGCGCGTCTCACGTCCGCACCGGCATTGGGCCTTGGCATTGCTGCTTCGTTGCTTGTCGCAGGATTCGCGATCGGCTACTTCTGGCAATCAGCGAAAGAGAGCGTCCTACTCGCCCAGATTCGTCGTGAAGCGCGCGAAAACAAGCAGCTGGCCGATGTGGAAGCGTCCCCCTACACGTACTCCAATATCTCCTTCAGAAATATGGGCGAAGGCACGGTTGCATTAAGCTTCGACGTTACCACGCGAGTGGATCTGACCGCCGCGAAGGACGATCCACTGGTCAAGGAGACACTGATTCAGGCTTTGCTGAACCCGTCTTCGGTGGGCACCCGTCTCAAGGCGATCTCCTTCGCCGAAAACCTCATGGGACCCGAGCTGAAAGAAGCCTTGCTCTTTTCGATGCTCAACGATCCGAGCGTGGCTGTCCGGCTTAAAGCCCAATCGATCCTGGCGCCCCAGAAGAAGGATCCGGAGATTCAGGGCGCCTTCTTGAAGGTCTTACGGCAAGAAGAATCGGTTCAGATGCGCCTCGCAGCCCTGGATTACCTGGTTGATCAGCTCCAGCCGGAGACTCTGAAAGGTGTCATTCAGGAGCTTCGCTCCGGAGAGGACGCGCCGCTTCGCGCGCGGGCGGCTGCGTACGTGCAGTAAGAGGCCACCCAAGGGCCCTTGGTGTCTTTGGGTCC
Organism: uncultured Acidobacteriota bacterium; assembly: GCA_963827655.1. Lineage (GTDB taxonomy): Bacteria > Acidobacteriota > UBA6911 > UBA6911 > UBA6911 > CAWHCF01. The sequence goes on along the minus strand of CAWHCF010000047.1, from coordinate 70,859 downwards.
TGGTGGCATTTGTTTCGTAGCGCTGACCGCGACGGAACACCGAGGAATCGTTTCGCCGATCTTTCGGCCCGGAGTAATCAAAGGTGCAACAGAACGGAGTCCAACGATGAAAAGAATGCTTCTGTGCCTGATGGCACTTTCATGGAGCCTGGCTCTTGCTCAGGAGACGATCCGGCGGTCCTTCAATGTCTCGCCAGGTCAGAAGCTAACCCTTACGCTTAAAACGGGGGGGGAGATCCGAATAACCGGATGGGACCGACCGGTTGTTTCCGTTGATGGTCTATTAAAGGGAAGGGACGGCAAAAACGCGACGGTCGAGTTCGAACAGACAAGCGCCGGGGTGCAGGTGACCTCCCGGTACATCCACCAGCAAGACAACAGCGCGAGTCTGGAATTCGATGTCAGCGTTCCAAAACGGTTTGACGTAGCGATCGACTCGATGGGCGGAGCCATCCGGATCACGGAAATCGACGGACGCTTGAGCGGCAAAACCATGGGAGGAGAGCTGCGGCTGTCAAACATCAAGGGAGATTTGGACCTTTCAACCATGGGGGGGGAGATCAACCTCACCAACTCGGAAGTGGATGGCACGCTCAGCACCATGGGGGGCAAGGTGGTGTTCGAGGACGTGATTGGAAATGTGAAAGGCTCGTCCATGGGCGGGAATGTAGTCTACAGGAACGTGCGCAGACTGGCTTCGTCGCGGTCTTCGGGCCCGCCGGACTCGGTGGGGGAGGAAGTGAATATTTCTACCATGGGGGGCGAGATTCGGGTGGACGATGCTCCTCTGGGCGCCAACGTGTCGACCATGGGTGGCGACGTCAACGTCGGGCGCGCCGGGAGATTTGTTAAAGCAAAGACGATGGGCGGCGACATCAGGATCCAGGCCATCGATGGCTGGGTCGAGGCCGAGACCATGGGAGGAAATGTTTCGGTGAACATGACCGGCGCCGAGAACGGGACGCGGCGGAGTGCGAATATTTCTTCCAAGGGAGGGGAGATTACTTTGACCTTGCCTGCCGGCCTTTCGGTCCAGTTTGACCTCGAGCTGGCGTATACCCGGAACAGCAAACAGAACTACACGATCGCCAGCGATTTTCCACTCCAGATTCGAGATACTCCTAATTGGGATTATTCCAAGGGATCGCCCAGGAAATTCATTTACGGCACGGGCGTGTCCGGTGGGGGGAAGCATCGTATCCGTATCGAGACGATCAACGGAAACATTACCATCAAGAGAGGCGGGTAAAGCAGAACCTTTCTTCGCGTCCTTGAGCCCGGCATCCGTCGGGCGTCCTGGCTTTTCGCTGTTGTCGGACACTCGAAACTCTCTTATTCCTCTTGTAATTGCAATTACTTGGCCTTTTTGTTGATCTCGACTACCTGGCACGGCTGTTGCCTTTTCCTAACTGCCAAGGACACGAAGACGCCAGGATGTAAAGAAATCCATAGCTCATTGGCGTGACACGCGGCAATGGGTGGTCCGCTGTTGGCAGTGAAAGAAAGCGCGCCAAAGGGGGATAGGGTTAGGCAAGCATCTAATCTGACAACCCTTCACTGCCAACTGCCGACTACCCACTGAACGAAAGTCATCACCCTTCCTTTTAGCGTTTCTTCGAGTCTTCGCTGACGCATGTCTCATCCGGTGCGCCGAGATCCACCGGAGCCCCGAATCGTCACGTTCGACAGGGACTTCAGCGTTTACAAGTGGGCGCGGAACCGGAAATTTGAAGTGCTGTGAAGAGCTGTCGCGTCGGTTGCGCCTCAATTAGTTTTTCGATGCACGGTGGCAACCTCGCAGGCGACATCTGGAAATCAACCACGTCGCGGATGCCCCAACGCCGCGTGCTACGGTCACCCGAGAATCACGCGCACCTGATGCGTCACGCCGTCGTCAGCCAGCTCAATCTCGTTCACGCCGCTCGCGAGTGTTTTTCCGTCAATCTCGATCGAGGAGATTCCGCGCGTCGCGCCGCGAGGGTTTTCCACTAGAATTTCGTATCTGGCGGAGTGGTACGCGAATTTGATCTCGAAGTCCCGCCATGCGCGTGGAATGCAGGGATCGATGAGGAGCCGGGCCCCCTTCAGACGAAACCCGAGGATCCACTGAATTCCAGCCTGGTACATCCAACCCGCCGACCCTGTATACCAGGTCCATCCGCCGCGGCCGACATGCGGCGGCTCGGCGTAGATATCGCCGGCAACCACGTAAGGTTCGACCTTGTAACGATGGACGCCCGCGCGAGTGCTTGCATGATTGATAGGGTTCAAGATCGTAAAGAGTTCTCCGGCCTTGTCGCCGTCGCCCAGCATGGCAAACGCGACGGTCGACCAGATCGCCGCATGGGTATATTGCCCGCCGTTTTCACGGACTCCCGGAAGGTAGCCTTTGATGTAACCCGGATCGAGCGGGATTCGATCAAAGGGGGGAGTGAAGAGCAGCACCAGGCCGTCACCGCGGCGAACCAGATATTCCTCGACCGCGGCCATGGCCCGCGCGCCCCGCGCCCGGTCCGCCGCGGCCGAGATGATGCCCCAGGATTGGGCAATCGAATCAATCCGGCATTCGGAATTGGTGGCCGAGCCTAGCGGCGTGCCATCGTCGAAGTAGGCACGGCGGTACCAGTCGCCATCCCAGGCCCTCTCGAGCGCCTGTTTGAGCGAGGCGACGTGGCGACGCCAGCTTTCCGCCCGCCGAGACTCGCGCGCGGCCTCGGCCAGCGGTATGAATTTTTGTAGCGTCGCGTACAGGAACCAGCCGAGCCACACGCTCTCGCCCTTTCCCTGGTGTCCTACTCGATTCATGCCGTCATTCCAGTCTCCCGAGCCCATCAGAGGGAGGCCATGACTGCCGACCGAGAGGCTGCGGTCCAGAGCGCGAGCGCAGTGCTCGAACAGAGTGCCCGGCATCTCGGCCGTCCGGGGTTCGAAATACAATTCGTGCTGATCGGCAGCCAGAGGCGCGCCTTCCAGAAAGGAAACAAATTCATCGAGAATGGCCTTATCGCCGGTGACCTCGATGTAGTGAGCCACCGCATAAGGAAGCCAGAGAAGGTCGTCCGAAATCCGGGTTCGGACTCCGCGGCCCGAAGGTGGATGCCACCAGTGCTGAACGTCACCCTCGACGAACTGCCGCGCTGCGGCTCGCAGCAAGTGTTCGCGCGTGATTTGCCGTGTCGCGACCGTCAGCGCGATGACATCCTGCAACTGGTCGCGGAAACCGTAGGCGCCGCTCGCCTGATAAAAGGCCGATCGGGCCCAAACCCTGCACGCGAGCGTCTGGTAGAGCAGCCACCGGTTCAACATGATGTCGAGCGATCGGTCGGGGGTCTTGACCTCGAGCGCGCCCAGGATGTCATCCCATCGATCGATGACGGGGCGCAGGCTGGTCTCAACCGCCTGGTCCCGGTAACGCACGATCAACTGCTGCGCTTCCTGGCTGGTGGCAGCCTGGCCCAGCAAAAAGAGAATCTCGATCCTGGCGTTCGGACGCAGCTCCAGCATGGTCTGGAGCACCCCGCACGGATCAAAACCGGCGCCGGTTTTTTGCGACAGAGGTTCTCGTCGAACCAGCGCCGCAGGATAGTCCAGCGTTCCGTTTCGACCCAGAAACTCTGTCCGGTCGCTGGTCCAGGAAGTCTGGCGCCCGCCGAGATCGGCGAAAGCGACCCGCTCGCCGAATTCGCTATTCCAGGCGTTGCGGGCGAACATTGCGCCCGTGTCCTGGTCGATCTCGGTCACGATCAAGGGGGCCGACGCAGGCCGGGAAACGCCGAGGACCCACTCTACATATGCGGTCACGGATAGCCGTCTTGGGCGAGGGGTGCGATTTTCCACGACGAGCCGGGAAATCTTGATTGGATCTTGCAGCGGAACGAACTGCAGCAGTTCGAGGGCGATGCCGTGGGACACGTGTTCGAACCGGCTATAGCCCTGGCCATGCCGCGCAACATAGGGCCATGCGTCTTCGCGGATCGGAAGCGCTGTGGGTCCCCAGATCTCCCCGGTTTCTTCATCTTTAATATAGATGGCCTCTCCAGGAGGATCGGTGACCGGATCGTTCGACCACGGCGTGATCTGGTTTTCCCGGCTGTTCAGAGACCACGTGTAACCCGAGCCCAGCTCGGAGACCTGGAAGCCGAATGACTCATTCGCAATGACATTGATCCAGGGCGCCGGCGTCCATTGCCCCTCTCCCAGGATGGTAACGTACTCGCGCCCTCCAGACGCGAAACCGCCCAGGCCGTTAAAAAACTCCAGTTCCGGCCGCGGCGGGGGAACTTCAGCAAGGGGCCTCGCCGCAGCGACGCGGGGTGGAGGCAGAGGCGTATTGGGAGCCCGGATCAGCCGGACGACCTGCTCGGCGAGGCTTCCCTGACGTCCCAGGAGGACGGCGCGGGCCACGGTTCGGAGCAGGTCGCGGTCAGCCGCGGAAAGAAGGTCCGCTCTCAGAATGAATACCTTCCCGTGCGGTTCGTGCTCCTCGTGGCGAGAAGCTGACTGGCTGGCTCGCTTCAGAGCTTCGAGCGCAGCCTGCAGTTCCTGGGCGTATGATGTCGGTTGCTCGTTCAGTATGACCAGGTCGACGGCGAGCCGCTTCATCCGCCAGTATTCATGGGCATGGAGCAACTGGCGAACAATCTCCCGATCGCCGGACTCATCGATGTGCACCAGAACAATCGGGAGGTCGCCCGAGATTCCGTGCTGCCAGAGGGCCGAGGGCCCGCGCTCATTGCGCCGGAGAACTTCGGACGAAGGTCTCAATGATGGATCTGAGTAGAGAATGCGATTGGCGATCCGCTGGAAGAGGTGGGCTTCGTCGGTGCCGATGCGAAGATGACGAAGCTGGACCTGGGCCTGAGTCCAGGCCAGCGTGGCAGCCCGTTCGAACGTCGCCAGATCCCTGTATTTATCGGCCAGGTCGAGCGCGACCTCGCGTGACGGCGCGATGAAAGTCGAAAAGACCACTCGCGCCGTGGAGCCGGGCGCAATCCGAACCCGCCGTCGGAGGCTCAGAATTGGATCGAGCACGGACCCTGCGGTGTTCGAGAGAGGCCTGCCGTCTATCACGGAAACCGGATTGCGTATTTCGCGGCCCCGGCCCAAAAAGCGGGCCCGATCGGTCTCGTATTGAACGCCGGCAAGGGTCTCCCCTTCGACGATAACTACGTGACCCGCCCAGACGCGCGTCTCGCTGGGCGAACGCGGGCGCCGCGTAGCGAGCAATGCCGCAAGATCGGGAACGAACTCGGTTTGTACAAAGAGATTCGAGAACGCCGGGTGCGCGGCGTCGCCGGCCGGAGGCGCCAGCACGACCTCAGCGTACGACGTCAGCTCAACGATGCGGGGGCGCGACCCGAAGTTCCTGATGGACACACGCCGGACTTCGGCATCATCTTCGGGTGAGACCAGCACCTCGAGTGTTGTAGAAAGCGCTCCATCCCTCCGGTGAATTTCCGCACGATCCTCGGAAAAGACCACTTCATAGTGATCCGGTTCGGCGCCGCTCGGGTGGTATCCCGCAGACCAGACTTCGCCGCTTTCGGCATCGCGCAGAAAGACGTAGGATCCCCAGCAATCACGAGTGACGTCCTCGCGCCACCGCGTGATCGCAAGGTCGCGCCAGCGGCTGTATCCCGAGCCGGCCGCAGTCATCATGACGACATACTGGCCGTTGGTAAGAAGATGGGTACGCGGAATCAGATCGTGCGGAGATCTGAAGCGGCGCAGCACCGGCGGCACCAGATCGCGCACATCGACGGCGGCCTTCACTTCTTCGGCCCGAGGCCTGGCAACGGCAACCCCTCGCGGCGTGGTTTCCTGAAGCAGCAGCTCCGTTGCCTGAATCATAGGCTCCGCATGAAAGCGCTCGCGCATCACCCCATCGCGCAGCACGTTAGCGATTGCGACGATCGACATGCCCTGATGGTGCGCCATATAAGCGCGCACCACGACCACCTTTTTCCCCTCTGGCAGCCGCGATGCCGTGTAATCCAGCGCTTCGTAGAATCCATACCGTCCGGCGGCGCCCTCTTCGGCAAGCCGGGTAAAGTTGCGCACCGCCGCTGCAGGATCGACCATCGCTGCCAGCGCTGTCGCATAGGGGGCAATGACGATGTCTTCGCTCAGGCCGCGTTTGAGCCCGAGGCCTGGTACGCCGAAATTCGAGTACTGATAGGTCAGTGCCAGATCGCGCGCGCTGAAAGCTGATTCCGACACGCCCCACGGGACTCCCCGCTCGGCGCCATACTTTATCTGGCGTCGCACTACCAGCCGGTAAGTCTGATCCAGCATGCTGCGGGTGTGAGAGCGCATGACTAACAAGGGCATCAAGTATTCAAACATGGACCCTGACCAGGAGATCAGCGCTGACCCCTTGCCGACCGGCGTCAAGGGACGGCTAAGCTGGAACCAGTGAGACGAAGGAACGTCGCCTTTGGCGATGGCGATGAAACTGGCCAGCCGGGCTTCCGAAGCCAGCAAGTCGTAATGCCCCGAGTCGAGACGGCCGTCCGATACGCGGAAGCCTATGGAAAAGAGCTTGCGCTCTTCGTCAAAGAGAAAGTCGAACTCCATCGCGTCGGCCATTTCTCCGCAGAGCCGGGCGTGGGCTGCCAGCCGATGGGCGAGCACCTTGCTGGCCGCGGCGGAGTTTTCGAGGCCGCGCGCAAGTTCGTCGAGATACGGGATAACGCGGGCCCCCACCGGATTCATGTTGCCCACTTGCTCGCGAAAAACTTCCAGCTCGCGCAGGGCCGCCACACAGTGATCGGGCGTTTCGGCCGGCGTGGTCACGGAAGCGAGCATTTGCCGGACTTCCGCTGGCAACTCGGGGCCGGCGCCTTCCCGGAGAAGTTTTGCCCACGGAAACATCAGATCGAGGTCGCGCCCATGGCTGGCGATGCAGGCTCGCGCAGCCTCGGCCCAGTTCAAAACCTCGAGATTCCCGCTCTCGCCCCGTTCCTCCGTCAGAGTGCGCGCGATGTCGACCAGGGTGTTGGCCCGCGTTTCCAGTTGCGCGAAGCGCTCCGCCCAGTCGGACGGTGTCACCGGGAGCGCGCCAAGAAGCTCGTGGAGTCCTTCCAGGGCATCGTCCAAATCCTTGCGCGTCACGGTTTGAGTTCGGTGATGGTCCTTGATGGCGGACTCGGCCTGGCGCACGAGCAGGAGCGCATCCTCGATTCCCGAGAGAGCGCGGCGCCCCAGCAATGGCTGGTCCATCATTTCCCGACAGGCGTTCTGCAGGGTGATCAGGTGGCCTGCCAGGTTCCCGCTGTCGACCGTTGAAACATATTTGGGCTCGAGTGGCCTGAGATCTCGAGTCTCGTACCAGTTGTAGAAATGTCCCCGGAATCGCTCCAGCGTTCCCATGGTGGCGAGCGTAGCGTCGAGACGATCGACGCATTCCGCGGTCCCGACCCATCCGAAATCGCGGGCCGCCGAGATCGAGAGCAGATACAGGCCAATATTGGTAGGAGAGGTCCGGTGGGCCACTACCGGCCGGGGATCTTCCTGCAGATTGTCCGGAGGCAAGCCGTGGTCTTCCGAACCCGCAAAGACTTCGAAGAAGCGCCAGGTCTGGCGCGAGGTGAGTCGCAAGACACGCGCGTCCGCGTCCGAGAGGGGCTCGGGGCCTATCAGGCGCGGGGGAAGGCTCACCCAGCGGGCCACCGCGGGAGAGAACGCCCAGAGCAGGAGCATCGGAGCTGCCTCTTGCCAGGCGTCCAGTCTATTCAGGGCCACGACTGTTGCCACCCCTCCCGAGATTGCTACGGCTGCGGCCATGTGCCGATAAAAGGCGGCGAGGTCCAGGCTAAGACCGGCCTTGGCTCGCGCCGCCGTGACCCACTCGAGCAGTCTCCGGCGCGTCCAGAACAGGCGAGCGAGCGTTCGCAGAATGGCATCGGCCATCAGCCATGCCTGGTGAGCGAGAAAGGCCACGGTGAGGGCGAGCTGAGAAGCCGCGATCGTAAGGTCGGTCATCAGGGTGCGAAGGTGACTTCGCTTCGAGATTCCGCGGCGCGGTGGCAGCAGCCCGGTGACGAAATGAAAAAGGGGGGGGAAAGCGATCGTGCCCACGATAAAGTGTGTCCAGACAGCCGAAGAAGCAAACGGGAGCGTCCAACCGGCAATCAGGGTGAGGAGTGCGGCGGGAGCGAATAGACTTCGTCGCAGGTTGTCGAGCATCTTCCATCGTCCGATCCAGGAGATCGAGCGGGACGCCCGGCCAAAGATCCAGGGCAACAATTGCCAGTCGCCTCGAGCCCAGCGATGCTGGCGGAGCGCCGCGAGCTGGTAGTGGGAGGGAAAATCTTCGAAGAGCTCGATGTCGGTAACCAGCCCGGCGCGCGCGAAGAGTCCCTCGAACAGATCGTGGCTGAGCAAAGCGTTCTCAGGCACGCGTCCCGTCAGCGCGGTCTCGAACGCGTCTACATCATAGATTCCTTTGCCGGTGTAACTTCCCTCTCCAAAGAGGTCCTGGTAGATGTCAGAAACCGCCGCGGCGTAAGGATCGACGCCGCACGGGCCCGCGAAGATCAGGTGGAAAACGGATTCCTCTCGATCGCCGGGAAGAGCCGGCATGACTCGTGGCTGCATCACGCCATACCCTTCGACCACCCGCCCTCTGCGAGCATCAAACCTCGGCCGATTCAGGGGATGCGCCATTGTTGAGACCAGACGTCTGGCGGTCTCCCTGGGAAACTTCGTGTCGGAGTCGAGCGTGATCACGTACCGGACTCCGGAGGGTGCTTCGGCCGGCTGATCACCGACAGGAAGGAAGGTCGTGTCGGTGGCGCCCCGGAGCAGCCGGTTAAGCTCGTGCAACTTCCCGCGCTTGCGCTCCCAACCGATCCACTTCCCCTCGCGCGCATTCCAGACGCGCTTGCGATGAAACAGCAGAAATCGCTCACCTCCCTCCGGGGCAGGCCCGTGATGCAGGTTCAGTTGCTCGATGCCCTCGATTGCCGCCGCAAGCAACTCCTCGTCCCCGGGCATGGTCTCGTTATGCGCATCCGCCCAGTCCGACAGAAGCGCGAAACGGAGGTCCCCTTGCGGGTTGGCTAGATAATGAACCTCCAGGCGTTCTATCAACTCGCGCGCCTGGGCTTCACTCGTGAAAATGGTCGGTACTACGACCATCGTCCGCAGACCGGGCGGAATTCCGTCGCGAAGTTCCAGCTTCGGCAGCGGGCGGGGCGCGAACAACTCGAGCAGGAATCGATTCACCAGCGCAATCGCCAGCTCCGAGGCGGGAATCAGCGCGAGAAACGCGAACAAGAGAAGACCGGAACGGCTTGACCAGGGCTCGATGCCGGTTAGAAGGGGTAGCGTCAGAATCAATCCGGTCAAGATTGCGATCGTTCCCAGGTAGGCGGGCGTCGCCATGCCGACATAGGCCCGGATGAGCCGATGCCTCCATGAGACTCGGAACCCCGTCTCTTTCTCAAACGACACGCGCCCTTTCGAGATGAGGTAATAGCCCGGGTCTTCCCGACGCGCGTCGGGAGCCTGGCCGGTGTCTCGGCGGGCCCGCTGCGCCCGCTCGACGGCGCGCCGCGCAATTTCGAGTTCCGACAGCTTCGAGCCTCGAGCCAGATCCTCGATGGCGTGGCGGTATCGGTCGCGTGTGGCGAAGTTCATCGCGGCAAAGTCGCTGCCGTCGCGGAGGATTTCATCGACCAGGCTGACGCTTTCGAAAAACTCCGACCAGTCGAACGCCGACATCTCACGCATGCTTGTGATGATGTTGCGGACCGTTACATTCATGGCCGCCTGCCGCTGATGTTCAAGCCGCACGATCTCGTCGGCGGTCGTGCCGCTCTCCGCAAGACGCTCGTCCAGCCAAAGCAGAGCGGGAATCACGTCGGGATCCTGATCGCGCAAACGCTGGACCAGCTGCACGGCAAAGGCCATTGACAGCGCCTCACCTTCATACTTGCGCAGCACCGCGTCGGCGCGCTCGGCGGGTTTGTCGATCAGGCCGAGCAGCCTGTCCGCCAGCGCGTCGGCTTCCTGGCGCGCGGCGCGCCGCTCCACGATGCCTTCCGCCAGGCGCCGCAGGTTCTCCACCAGCATCACCCTGAGATTGATTGCGATCGCCCATAGTTCTCCGATCGACAACGGCTGGACGCGCTGGTAGGCGCGGACGAAGCGCCGCAGCGCTTCAGGATCGAAGCGGCTATCGGAGTGGGCGACGAATGCCCAGGCGATTCCATAAACGCGCGGATATCCCTCCAGGTGTCCGCCGGCGAGCTTGGGCAGCTCGCGGTAATAACTCAGGGGCAGGTCCTCGCGGATCTCGCGCAGCTGCTCATCCACGATGTGGAAGTTATCTACCAGCCATTCGGCAGCCGGGGTGATGGCGCGCTCTTCGCGGATTGCCGCGGCGATCACGCGATAACAGTCGAGCAAAACCCGCCCGTTTTCCCGGACACGCCCCGCGAGCGGGCGGCCTTTGCGCGGGTCGGGGGTGACATGCTGCGCGGCGGCCAGGCTCTCGGCGTGCTGCTCGAGTCGTTCGACGCTGAAGAGTTCGGCGCGGATCGGCTCCTCGAGTTCTCCGAGAATAACGACGGAGGAATGGCTATTCTTCAACGCAAATCCCTCGGTGTTTCCCCGCGTTTCGCGGCCCTTGTTGCCCGCTCACCGCCGAGACGCGAAGGCTCTACGATTATAGCAGCCGATACTCGGGAGGGGTTGCAACAAGATCTGAGATCGAGACAGTAGCCGGTATGCTTCTCGAAAGTTCTTCTCAGCGATCTCTTTACGCGATTGATCGGCAGATCAACTGACGTGAAAGGCACGGTCTGATGAGACTGTCGCAAAAACCCGATACATGTGCGGACGGGCTATCAAGCCCGTCCGGCCCACCTGGTAGCACAAATGAACTTTTTAAGGCTCAAGTCTCACTGATCACGTTACTTGCGACGGGTCTGATCGGACCCGTCGGCACATAAGGCTTCGGAAAGTGTCAATCCGAGCGTCCATTCGGCTGAATCTCTTCACAACTTCTGACAGCCGGGCCAGGCGCGAATGTCACGAATCTTCGGCCTCCGGTGTAGAATATCCGGATGCCGGCTTCGGATTTAATTAACGTCTGCTAACGCCCCTTTTACAATCCGAAATCCGCAATCGAGACCGGAGGACAGGCATGACCTTCTCTGAAATGACGCGACCCATCGCTTTGACCGCTCTCTGCTTCGCCACCGCGCTGGTCGCCGCCGACCCGCCACGACCCGGACGTCACCCGTCGCAGCCGATCGACGAAGAGTATACGAACAAGATCCGTGAGTATACGACCGAGCCCTTCTTCAGCTCGCCTCTGGTCGACTATCTTCCGGCATCGAAGAGCGTGCCCACACCGAGGGCTGTGCTTGGGGACATTGCCGGCGCTCCTGGGAAACTGCCTTACTCAGCCGACGTGTACCGTTACATGCGGATGCTCGAAAAGGCGAGCCCTCGAGTGAAGGTCTATTCAATCGGCTCAACCGAAGAAGGGCGCGAGATGATCGCGGTCGCGGTCGCGTCGGAGCAACTTCTGGCACGCCTCCAGGAGAATCGCGAACGTCTCGCACGGCTTGCCGATCCGCGCACGATCAACATGAACGACGGTGAGGCCGAGCGGATTCTGGCTGATTCGGTGCCGGTGTACTACATCACCGGCGCGATACACTCACCTGAGACCGGATCGCCGACGGCTCTTATGGAGCTAGCCTACCGTCTGGCCGTAGACGACAGTCCCTACGTCAAGTCAATCCGCGACGGCATGATCACGTTGATCACTCCCATTGTCGAAGTGGACGGACGCGACCGCCAGGTCGATATCTACAACTGGCACCTGGCCAATCCAGACCTGAACTGGCCGCCGCTGGTCTACTGGGGAAAGTATGTCGGGCACGATAACAACCGCGACGCCATTGGTCTATCCCTTAAGCTCACCCAGAATGTGTTGAAGACTTTTCTCCACTGGAAAGCTCAGGTCCTGCATGACCTGCACGAATCCGTACCCTACCTGTACGACAACACCATTGGCGACGGCCCCTACAATGCGTGGATTGATCCTATCCTGGCCGACGAATGGCAGATGATCGGCTGGCACAACGTCTCGGAGATGACCAAGTTTGGCATGCCGGGCGTCTTTGCCCACGGCACCTTCGACACATGGTCGCCGGGCTACCTCATGTTTCTTGCGGCCACTCACAACGGAATCAGCCGGCTCTATGAGACGTTTGGTAATGGCGGCGCTGATACGCTGGAACGCACCCTGGAACCCCAGCAGTATGCAAGAACCTGGTACCGCCAGAACCCGCCGTTGCCCAAAGCCAGATGGTCGCAGCGCAACAACAATAACTACCAGCAGACGGGATTACTGGTGTCGCTGTCTCACTTCGCAGCCAATTCAAAACTCTTCTTGCGCAACTTCTATCTCAAGAGCAAGCGTTCGATCCTGAAGCCGAAAGAGGCGGGACCATCCGCCTATATCTTTCCGGCCGACGATCCGCGACCCGGCGGCCAGGCCGAGCTTCTTCGGCTGATCCAGCTCCAGGGATGCGAGATTTCCAGGGCCACCGGCCAGTTTTCCGTGACCTTGGAACCGAAGAAGAAGCCCCGGAGGTCGTCGAGCGACGGCGCGGCAGGCGAAGTCAGAAAGGAATCCACTCCCGAAACGCGTCAGTTCGCGGCCGGCAGTTACATCGTGCGGATGGATCAACCTTACAGCAGGGTAGCTGACGCGCTGCTCGATACTCAGTACTGGAGCCCCAACGATCCCCAGAAGAATCCCTATGACGATACGGGCTGGACTCTGGGGGAGCTGTTCGGTGCGCAAGTGGTGCGGGTAACCGGCGCCAACATTCTGGAGACTCCGATGGAAAGGGTCTCCGGCGAGGTGCGCGCGCCGGGCAGCCTGAAAGGCAGCGGATCGGTATTTGCCGTGAATCATAATGCCGATAATGCGCTCATGACGTTGCGCTATCGTTTTAAGGATGCGGCGTTCGAGGCTGTCGAGGAGCCGTTCGAGGCTGACGGGGAGAAATTCTCACGAGGTTCTTTTCTGGTTCGTAACGTCCAAGCCGCCGAAATTGAGCGCGCTGCGTCCGAGCTGGGCCTGAGAATCCGGGCGTTGAATGCCGCTCCCGCGGCGAAAACGCATCCGGTCAAGGCGGCGCGTATTGCAATCCTGCACTCCTGGTTGAGCACGCAAAATGAGGGATGGTGGCGCCTGGCCTTCGATCAACTGAAAATCCCGTACCAGTACTTGAGTACTCAAGATGTCGCGAAAGACGAGTCGCTGGTTTCGAAGTATGACGTCATTCTCTTTCCACCGGTCGGCCGGGGCGGACCGCAGGCGATTGTCGCAGGCATGCCGATGTGGGGAAACCCGCTCCCCTGGAAGACAACCCCTGAAACTCCAAACCTCGGAAAGATCGATGCCACTGACGATATAAGACCGGGCCTGGGTTGGCGGGGACTCGAGAATCTACAGAATTTCGTTCGCCAGGGAGGCCTTCTTATAGGGGTGATGGACACCGCCGATCTGGCCGTCGCCTACGGGTTCACACCCGGGGTCCAGATCGCCCGCCCGCAACGTCTGAAAGTGGCCGGAAGTGTGCTGCGCTCGAAGTTCGTCGATCGAGCGAGTCCGATCGCTTACGGCTATGGGGACTCGATGTCCGTTTATTGCTTCGACGGTCCAATCTTCAATATCAGCAACATGGCCGGCGGCAGGGCCGGGCGAAGGCGGCCCGAGGAACGTGAGCGGCCGACCGGACGGGGCACGGCAGATGATCCTGATACTCCGCAGGACCGGCGCGCCGGTGAGCTTCCCGAAGAACCCGAGGCGGAGCCGTGGGAGGCGCTTCCGCTCACCGACGAGCAAAAGCGCAACGGGATCTACGTCATTCCTCCCGAGTACCGGCCGCGTATCGTGCTGCGCTATGCCGAAGCCAAGGACCTGCTCATCTCGGGGCTCCTCGAAGCCGGCAGCGAGATCGCGCAGCATCCAGCCGTAATCGATGTGCCCGTTGAGCGCGGTCATGTGCTCCTGTTTTCGATCAATCCAATCTGGCGCGGTCAAACCCAGGGGACCTACTTCCTGGTCTTCAATGCAATTTTGAATTTCGATCACCTGAATACAGGCCGCGCAATTGACGATTTACGATTGACGATTGACGATTTATTGACGATTGACGTGCCAGAGCCGGCTAGCTTCGAACCGTTCAGCGTCGAACACCTGGTCACACTGGGGATCATCGTGGGGCTGTGCGGCCTCATCGCGTGGTCCGCGGAGCGGTTTTCCCCCGCGCAGAGGGACGGGCTGGGTAGAGCTCTTGGCGTCTCGCTTGCAGCCTATGTCGTAGCGGCTTACATGCAAAAAGGGCTGGCAGGCGAACTGAGCTGGGAGAACTCACTTCCGCTCGAACTATGCCACTGCGTCTTGCTGGCTTGCATCATCGCGCTTTTCAGGCCTGATCGTCTTGCCTTTGAAATTGCTTATTTCTGGGGGCTGGGCGGAACCCTGCACGCGGTCGTTACGCCTGACCTCGGGCTAGGTTTCCCATCCTGGGATTTCATCCAATTCTTTTGGTCTCACGGAACCATTCTGCTGGCGATCGTTTATCTGATCGCGGTCCGCAAACTTCGACCCCGCGCCGCCAGCGTTCCTCGCATGCTTCTCGCGGTCAATTTGTATGCGCTGGCTGTGGGCGCGCTCGACCTGGCCTTCGGCTGGAACTACGGCTATCTGCGGCACCCGCCTTCGCAGCCTTCCTTGATCGACTACCTGGGGCCCTGGCCCTGGTACATCTTGTCCCTGGAGCTGATCGCGCTCCTGAGCTTCATAATTCTGGAGCTTCCCTGGAGACTGCTGGCGAAGCGGAACGATCGGGTCCTGGCGTCTTCGCGGTCATCGTAGCCTTCGTTTTTTTAGCGCGAAGACCGAAAGTGGTCAACCGGCAGGTCTCTTCTCGATCTTGGAGCGATGCCGCGTTTCTGCCTCTTCAATGGAGTGAGATTTGGTCAAGGACGAGTCCTTTTTGGCCATCGCAACCAGTCTGCGGTAATGCTGGTGAAGAGTCTCGATCTCGTCCTCCGTCAAATCTTCGACGTCGATCAAGCGATTACTGGCCCCTTCCAGCGCGGCTACGATTTCGTTGAGCTTTACGTGGATGGCCCTGGATTCTTTGTTTTGGGTGCGCTGTATCAGAAAGACCATCAGGAACGTGACAATTGTCGTCCCTGTGTTGATGACAAGCTGCCAGGTGTCGGAGAACCCGAAGATTGGTCCCGTAACCGCCCAGACCACGATCACCGCCAGAGCGGCGCTAAAAGCCATGGAACTGCCGGCCCACTGGGTGACGTTGTGCGAGAAGCGCTCTAAGACCTGGCTCAACTTGCGCGACTGATTCTTACCCATAGGCCAGGTGCTTTGAAGACTTCTTCAGGACTCCAGAATTCGCTCGATTTCTTCTGCCAGCGCCGCCGGATCAAAGGGTTTTCCAATAACTCCTTTTGCGCCGAGAGCAAGCATCCCTCTGACTTCTGAAGGATCCGTCTTCGCTGTATGGAAGATTATGGGTATCTTGTCGGTAGACTCGTGCTTCCGCAGTGTTTGAAGAACGTCGGGCCCATCAACGTCGGGCATGACCAGATCCATCAAGATAGCGTCAGGCTTGTTTTGTCTGGCGCATTCAATCGCCTCGAGGCCTCCCTGCGCGAGCAGAACCTCGAACCCGCCAACCTGTTCGAGGGCAATCGAGGCGACGAGACGCATCGCCGGATCATCATCAACGACGAGGATTTTCACATGGAACCTGCTGGATCACACCCTTGGACCGATTTATACCGTGAAGATTCCTGATCATTGGGAAACTTCGGCGAATCAGAAAAAACAACCACCTGCGCTTTTCGGACCGGTCTGACTTCCCTTGTCACGCCTGGGCTCCAAGTGTCGGTGAGTCCCACGAGCAGCCCGATTGAGATTATGGATCTACTTTACGCTTCCACCGTGCTCTTCTCAAGCCTTGTTTGATCTTGGTGTTTCTTCGCGTCTTCACGTCTTGTGGTATTCAGGGAGCACAGAGGATTTTTTCCTGCTTCACGGTCACCTCCTGGTGGGACATTCGCCAGGAGATTTCCAAGTTCAACTCTCTCTAACAGTTGGCTGTCTGCCTGTGGAATGCGAGTTGCGTTGTTTGTTCACGGAGGTGAACATGAAAGCTGTTACCGGTGTTTTTAACTCTTCCTCGGAAGCGCGGCACGCGATCCTTAAGCTGCGCGCGCTTGGTATAAGCGACGAGAACATCAATTTCCTGACTCCCAGCGATTCCGCGAGAGCGCTTACAGAAGTCCCAACCTTGGAAACTGAGCAGCCCGGAATGGGGAAAGCCATCGGAGCTGTCGTCGGAGGAGTCACTGGCGCGGCCCTGGGCCCGATTGGGGCCGCATTCGCCAGCCTGGCGGTGCCGGGCGTGGGGGCCGTCGCGGCGGCCGGGCTCTACGCGGCCGCTCTGCTGGGAGCCGGCGGGGCGGCGGCCGGGGCGGCAGCCGGTGGCGCGCTGGAGAATTCGATGTCCGACGGTCTCCCGAAGGATGAGCTCTTTGTTTACGAAGACGCTCTTCGACGAGGGCGCACGGTCGTTATTGCGCTTGCCGATGACGAGGGACAGGCCGATGCAGCGCGCACGGCATTTGAGGAAGTGGGGGCCGAAAGCATCGATGCGGCGCGGAAACAGTGGTGGATTGGGCTGCGAGATGCTGAAGCCGAGCATTACAGGGCTGGAGAAAGAGATTTTGCCACCGACGAATCGGCCTACCGGCAGGGATTCGAGGCTGCATTGCATCCGGCGGTACGCGGCAAAAGCTTCAGCAAAGCACGCCCGCACCTGCGGAAACATTATCGTGAAATCCACGAGCAGGAACCGTTCCGGCTCGGCTACAAACGCGGGCTGATTTACTACCGCAATTTGAGCAAAGCAGTAAGGCAGTAAGCAGTAGGCAGAAGGGCATTAACGAGGTAGACTACTGCCTTCGTTGAATGTCGAATCAAGACAACAAAGAAAGTGGGAGTTCCGCCGCGCTACCATCAGCTAAGCGTCGGAAGGCCGAAAGCGACTGCCTACTGCGCTTCTCGCCGCACTGGTTTTCTGCATTTCGGCCTGTATTCACGGCTCGAGACGTTATCGCATCGAAGAGACCGCGCGCTTCGACACTCCAGGATGGGCCCACGACGTAGCTTTGGCAGACAACAAGATCTACGTCTCTGATCGCCAGGCGGGACTCCTCGTATTTCGGCGGGACCAAGGGTTAACTTCGCCTCAGACCTTCACCCCGGTGGCAGATGTCATTTCGCTTGCCCCACGGGCTGATGGCCTGCTGCTGGCCGCGCGGTTCGAAGGACTGGTTCACATGGCTCCCGACGGAGCGGTGCTCGGCCGGCTCGCGTTTGAAAACGAGATCGCAAACTACGTCTCGACGCGCGGCGACCTGGCGTTCGTCGCATTTGGCCTGCACGGCCTGGTCGTGGCTCAGCCGGGCAAAGACGGGATTCGCCAGATTGCGGGGCTCGCCTCACCCGGGTGGTCCCACGATGTCAAGCTCTGGCGGGAGCACGCGCTCCTTGCCGACTGGAACTACGGCCTGCGTATCGTCGATATCCGGGCTCCGGAAAAACCTGTGGAAATCGCCGTAGTCCCTACGCCGGCCACCGCAATTGCGCTGGCTCTGGGGAACTCACCCGATGGACGTCCTATGGCGGCGGTTGCGGAAGGGCATGGCGGGGTAAGCCTGGTAGATCTCTCGGACCCGGCACAGCCAAGGGTGATTGCCCGCCACTCATTGGGTTTGAACCCCAAAGATCGAGCTCATCCGGAATCGGGCGGTTGGGCGCACGGGGTTGCCTGGAGCGGGCGTTATGTCTTCGTGGCCAACTGGAAACGGGGACTGACAGTGCTCGACGTTGACGATTTACAAAAACCTCGTATTGCAGCCGAATACCATACCAGCGGAACGGCGCTTGGAGTTCAGGCGGAATCCGCTCCGGACGGCAGCATCACCGTTTTTCTGGCCGACGGCGAAGCCGGCCTGCTCATCCTTCGATTGACGATTGACGATTGACGATTGAAAACCCGGCCAGTCAGCGTCGCCTAGCCATGCAATCGTCAATCGTCGTATCGACTTCAGTTTTTTCAAATCATCGATGAACCTTTGCCGCTCGACCGGCGTCTCGTCGTCGGGCGCCCGCAGAATGGATGACGGGTGAACGGTTGCCATGACCTGGGAGCAAAGAAGATTTCACGAACTCCCCTCGCGACCGCTGACCCTGAACTGTTTCTCCCAGGAGAGCCTGAGCTGAAGTAGCTCCCAGGCAATACAATCGCTGGAGAAATTTCAGCTTCAAGCCAAGGCCTGCATCGGCATTTCCGGAATCGGTTGGCATGAATGCGCCTTTTCCCCGGTTTCCACTTGAAGTGCTTGACCACGTTTATAAGCATTGACGATTTACGATTGACGATTGACGATTAAAATCAGGATCCAGTTTTCCGATCGTAAATCGTCAATCGTAAATCGTCAATCCCGTTGACAGCTAAACGCCGGGCAATGCAAAATGCCAAGGTGAATAAAAGGTGAATATAATGCCAGAGAAGGTCGCGCTCAGGGAGTTAGAGTCCGTGCTGACCAGTCGTTTCGGACCTGCTGTCCGCTTCCGTGAAAAGCCGGGTCCCGAGGTAATCTCCAGTGGAATTCCGGCGGTCGATTCGATAATTGGAGGAATTCCACGCGGGGCCATCACGGAAATTTTCGGATCTCGATCGTCAGGACGGACGACCCTTGCCGTGAGCATTCTGGCCGAAGCAACCACACGCCAGGAGATCTGCGCTCTGGTCGATTGCAATGATTCGCTCGATCCCACCTCTGCTTCAGCCGCCGGGGTTGATTTAAATCGCCTGCTATGGATTCGATGCGCTGCCAACATCGAGCATGCGTTCAAGGCAACGGAATTTTTGCTGCAGGGAGGGGGCTTCGGGATTGTAATCCTGGATCTAGGGGACGTTTCACCCCGTCATGCCAGTCGAATTCCGTCTCCTTTCTGGTTTCGTTTTCACCATGCTATTGAGGCAACGCCTACCGGTCTGGTTGTAATCGACCAGGAGCCTCAAGCCCAATCATGTGCCCTGGCACTAAAAATGAAGCGAGGGAATCCGGAATGGAAGGGATGCGGCGCCGCCGGTCTATTGCATGGGATTCGGTTCCAGGTCGAACGAACCAAGCCGGTTTTGTCTCCGCTGGAACCAAGAATATTCCGTGTTTCTTCGCGTCTTCGTGTCTTCGTGGTTAGCGCGGAACAAATACCACTAAGACCGAAGACACGAAGAAACACTAGGAAATCTTGTCAAAAAACAAGAAATTGCCAATTAATCCATGTTTGCCTGTATCTATGGGGCTGAACTGCCCGATTCCAGGCGCGCATTGTTACTCGAATGCGCCCGCCGATTCTCGCCTCACGTCGAGGATAGCGCGCTGGACGCCGTGATCCTGGACGCCGGAGGATCGAGCAGCCTGTTTGGCTCGCCACGGAATATCGCGCACGAAATCGCGCGCAGCGCTGCGGAGCTGGGACTCAAGGTCAACATCGCAATCGCGAGTAATCCCGACGCAGCTTTCCATGCCGCCCGAGGTTTTCCAGGCATCTCCGTCATACCCCCCGGCCAGGAAGCGGAATTTTTGGGTGGCCTGCCGCTGGAAATCCTTTCCCCTCTCCTGGCCGGAATCGACGATTCCCGCGCGCTTGAAATTGAACAGACACTCCGAATTTGGGGAATCCGCCGCTTTGGGGATCTCGTGGCTCTCCCTGAGGCCGGCCTCTCCCAGCGACTGGGAATGGAAGGCGTCCGCTTGCAAAGGCTCGCAAAAGGCGCGAGCGATCGGCCACTGGTTCCCGCGCGGCCGGTGATCAATTTCGAGACCGGGGCCGAGCTGGAGCATCCGGTATCGCTTTTAGAGCCGCTCTCCTTCATTCTGGCGAGCCTGCTAACCCGGCTCTGCGCGCATCTCAAGACGCGCTCGCTGGCTACCAACGAACTCAGGCTTCGTTTGAAACTGGAGAACCGGAGCGAGAATGAGCGAAGAATGCGGCTCCCTTTCGCCATGCGCGATGCCAAAACCTTACTGAAGCTGCTCGAGCTTGATGTGGAACGTCATCCTCCTCAGGCGCCGGTCCTGGCAGTCTGGCTTGCGGCCGAGCCTGTGAAACCGCGGGTGATTCAGAATGGACTCTTCGTGCCTCCATCGCCGGCGCCGGAAAAACTGGAACTGACACTGGCGCGGATTGCGAAGCTGGTCGGATCCGATAACGTCGGAGCAGCAGAGCTTGTAGACACACATCGCCCTGGAGCTTTTCGCATCCGGCATTTCACCGGGCCGGAAAATGGCCCGGGCCAGGCTAATCCGGCCGTCTCCCAGCGCCTCTGTCTCGCCGGGTTCCGGGTGTTTCGCCCCCCGTTGTGCGCTGAAGTCGAGGCGCCTCTTGGGTTTCCCGTCCGCGTTGCGCCGGCGAGAACCGGATCGCTCCAGGCGGTTCAGGGCGATGTCGTGGCATCCTCGGGTCCGTGGCGGACCTCCGGTGAATGGTGGTCTGCTGAAAGATGGTCCAAGGACGAATGGGATGTCGAACTGAATAACGGGACGCTCTGCCGCATCGCGCGCGATCTGGACAGCGGCTCCTGGTTCATTGAAGGAACGTATGACTGAATCGTACGTTGAGCTTCACGCCTGCTCCGCCTTCAGTTTTCTTGAAGGAGCGTCGCTTCCGGAGGAGATGGCGTCCCGCTCGGCCGAACTCGGCAGCCCTGCGTTGGCGCTGCTCGATCACGACGGCGTTTACGGCGCGCCTCGATTCCATTTAGCGGCAAAGAAACTGGGAATCCGGGCCCACATCGGCTCGGAAATCACTACCTTCGAGGGGAGCCGCTGGCCCTTGCTGGTTCAAAACCGCGCGGGGTATCAGAATCTCTGCCGGCTGGTCACGAAGATGAAATTGCGCGCCAAAAAAGGGGAAGGCCGGGCGACGCTGGAAGAAATTGCGGAGCACGCCGGGGGTCTGATCTGCCTGACCGGCGGGGAGGAGGGGCCGCTGGCCTTTTCACTTCGAAGCGGACTCGAGGACGCAAGCCGCCGGGCTGAATGGATGTCGCAGGTGTTCGGAAAAAAGGGAGTATATGCCGAGCTGCAACGCCATTTCAGCCGCGAGGAAGAAGCTCGCAACCAGGGCGTGATTGAAATAGCCCGCAGACTCCGGCTCCCCTTGCTCGCTACCAATGAAGCGCGCCATGCCGTTCCGGAGCAGCGCGAACTATTGGACGTGCTCACATGCGTGCGCAAGAAGACGCGTCTCGATTCGGCGGGCCGTCTCCTGGCCAGAAACTCCGAACGATACTTGAAGCCGGCCGCCGTCATGTCGGAACTTTTCGCCGATCAGCCCGAAGCCATCGCCAACACGGTAGAACTCTCCGGGCGGCTCGATTTCACGCTTGCCGATTTAGGATACGAGTTCCCTAAGTACCCGGTCCCGGCCGGCGAGACGATGATATCGTTTCTGCGCCGGCGCACGGACGAAGGGGCCCGCCGCCGCTATCGCACGCCTGAAACCTATGCCCGCGCGCACCGCCAGATTGCGCGCGAACTGGAGCTGATCGAAAAACTCGATCTGCCCGGCTATTTTCTGATTGTTTGGGACATCGTCAATTTTTGCCGCGATCAGGGCATTTTGATTCAAGGCCGGGGCTCGGCCGCCAACAGCGCCGTTTGTTACTCGCTGGGAATTACCGCCGTCGACCCGGTGGGCATGGAGCTACTCTTCGAGCGGTTTCTTTCCGAGGAACGGGGCGAGTGGCCGGACATCGATCTCGACCTTCCCAGCGGCGATCATCGCGAGCGCGCCATCCAGTACGTTTACGAGCGCTATGGGAGATTGGGCGCCGCTATGACGGCGAATGTGATTACCTATCGCGGGCGCTCCGCCGCGCGCGAGGTCGGGAAAGTCCTGGGATTCGATGAAGCGACCCTGAGCCGCCTTTCAAGCCTGGTCCGGACCTGGGAGTGGAAGGATCCCAAGGACACGACGGAACGCCAGTTCCGCGATGCCGGGCTCGACCTGGCCGATCCTCGCATTCAGAAATTTCTGCAACTTTATGTCTCGGCGCAGGACCTCCCGCGGCACCTGGGGCAGCATTCCGGCGGAATGGTAATTTGCCAGGGGCAACTGGACTCCATTGTTCCGCTGGAGCCCGCCACGATGCCCGGCCGGGTCGTGGTTCAGTGGGATAAAGAGGACTGTGCCGACATGGGCATCCTGAAGGTCGATCTGCTGGGTCTCGGGATGATGGCGGTGCTGGAAGATACGATTGAATTGATACGCGACTCATACCGGGAAGAGGTCGATCTCGCGCACCTTCCGCAAGATGATCCGGCGGTTTACGCTGCTTTACAAAAAGCCGACACGATCGGAATGTTTCAGGTGGAGAGCCGTGCCCAAATGGCCTCTCTCCCGCGTCTCTGTCCCAAAACTTTTTACGATCTCGTGGTCCAGGTGGCGATCATCCGCCCCGGTCCGATTGTCGGCAAAATGGTTCATCCTTATATCAGACGCCGCCAGAGGCGCGAGCCCCCCGACTGTCTTCACCCTTCGCTCGAACCGGTGCTTCGCCGCACGCTTGGGGTTCCCCTGTTTCAAGAACAGTTGCTGAGAATGGCCATGATTTGCGCCGGATTCTCGGGCGGGGAAGCCGAGGAACTGCGCCGTGCTCTCGGGTTCAAACGCTCGGAAACTCGCATGCGGGAAGTTGAGATCAAACTGCGGCGCGGCATGGATCGTAAGGGAATCGATCAAGAGACACAGGAACGCATCGTGCAGTCCATTACATCATTCGCGCTCTATGGCTTTCCCGAATCTCATGCGGCGAGCTTTGCCCTGCTGGCTTACGCCAGCGCCTACCTGAAGTGCCATTACCTTCCTGCATTCACCGCCGCATTGCTCAACAACCAGCCAATGGGTTTTTACCACTCGTCTACCATCATCAAAGACGGACAACGCCATGGTTTGAGAATCAAGCCGATTGACGTCACGCGCTCCAACTGGCTTTGCACCATAGAAGAAGAGCAGGGTGAAAAGTGCTTGCGCCTGGGACTTTGCTACGCCAAGGGCCTTCGCGAAGAGGCCGCCCGCGCATTACTCCAGGAACGCGCGCGGTTCGCTATCCAGGGGATCGACGATCTCGCAGCGCGTGTTCCCGAGCTGCGAAAGAATGAGCTCACACTGCTGGCGGAAATAGGCGCCCTTAACTTCATCCCATCGAAAGTCAGCGAAAAAAAACATCGCCGCGACGCTCTCTGGGAAACCGAGCGCGCATCACGCCCCACCGGTCCTTTGTTTCAGGAGCTTCCGGAATCAAACAGCCGTTCACCCCTGGCCAGGATGACTGACGAAGAGCGTATGGCCGCAGACTTTCGCGGAACCGGGCTGACCATTGGCCATCATCCTCTTGCTTACCGCCGCAATGAATTGAAGAGAATAGGCGTTTTGCGCGCTCTGGATTTACAAAGAATTCCGGATGGCCAGCCTGTACGGGTAGCGGGGTGCGTCATCGTGCGCCAGCGTCCGGGTACGGCCAACGGGTTTGTCTTTTTAAGTTTGGAAGATGAAACCGGCATTTCGAACATAATCGTTACCCCCGACATTTTCGATCACCACCGTGTTGCGCTGGTAAACGAACCCTTTCTGCTCATTCAGGGCATCTTGCAGAATCAGGAGAACGTAATCTCAGTGAAGGCGCGGAGTGTTGAGCCGCTTCCCCTTCCTCCCGCCACGGTCTCGCACGATTTTCATTAAACCAGCCAAGGGGCTCGTGGGAACTTGAGAAGTCAGAAGCAAGGAGTCAGAAGCCAGAATCGACTTCGAGTAAGTATTGAGCAGGGCGACTGATTTCAGCCGGGAATCAGAATTCAAGGGCGCACAGCACACGCTGTGCCGCATCTTGGCCTCTCGCCCGTCGACAACGTAACGAGGGCGCTGGCGAAGACAACTTCGTCCTCATCGCTCATTGTCGAATGTGCGCAGTGTCTCCTGCGCCATTCGCCGTAACTGAGCCCACTGCTCCGACTGTATGAAATCCTTCAGAGGATCCTCGTGTCTCGACCAAAATGAGTCCTCAGCACTTTCCCAGAACGCGGCGACTTGTTTCAACGTCTCCAGTTGGCGCGGGGCCAAATGGTCCTCGCCGTAGCTCAGCAATTCAACTGCCAGACGGAAGACATTCGAAGCCAACAACAATGCCCTGGAGCTATTTTCACCTTGCCCCGCGAAGAGTTGAAGCTGGTCCGCCACAGGTGCGGCCAGTTGCGCCAGTTCTTCCTTCAAGATCAGCCATGGCGGCAATACGGCTGGGAGAGACTTCTGGATCAAGGTGCCCTGGATGAGGTCGAGTACGTACACTTGGCCAAGAAGCCCCAGTGCTACGACAACGGCTCTGTCTCGAGCGACGGCCACGTCCACGATGTGCTGGTCCGCTGTGAAGCTGACGAATCGGTCCTCCTCTCCCTTGAGCCAGACCAGAACCTCGTGACCGTTTTCGCTGATCTGACAAAAGCCCGCGCGGCCGTAAAGCTGATACCTCCGATCAAGCCAGGGCAGTGGTTCGGTGGAATCTGGTGCTGGCCCCGTGCGTAGCTCGCCCGTTTTGAGGTCGATGTGGTACATATCACGGTTAATGCTTATGGCGTCAGTCTGAAGGATCGCGCGGTCCCGCAGGATACCTAGTGCCGGATTCCAACGGTACTCTTTCAACGCCGATGCACCTCTGTAGACCTCTTGACCTGCCAGCAAGTCATGGACCACAAATATGTTGCCATCGTAGTAGTCCATGCCCGGCCCTTCAATGGTGATGAAGCGCAGGTCCTGGCTGGCAGAGAAATCGACTTTATGGACTGGAGTGGGTGCGCGGCCCTCGTACATGCTCTCACCCGTCTGGAGGTTCCATTGAGTGACATTGCCGTCCCTGGCAACCGCGGCGACCCATTCGCCGCCAGGGGCGAGGAATAAACCGATCGATTCGCGCCTCGTGTCAAGGGGCGCCTGCTCAGCAGGGTCGCCCCTCTGGATCGCAGAGATGCCAAGAAATCCATCGGCCGTCAAAAAGAAAACGCTCTTGAAGTCTCGCGTGGCGGCGATCGCGATAATGGGAGTCCGGCAAACCTGGAAATCATGCAAGAGGTGGCCATCCTCAACCCGCCAGACCGCGACTCGACCGCTCCGGCCGCCACCCACAAGGTGGCGTTCGTCTTCCGTAACTGACAGGGCGAGGGTCACGTCGCTGCTAGGTTGGAGCGGAACCAAGGTATCCTTCACCCTCAACTCCAGTTCGGAAACAAAAGCTGGTAACGTTCTCATCCATCCTGTTTCTCTGTCGTACCACTTTGCGACCGCGGTAATCGCGCCCCGCTCAACGCGCTGGGACCAGTGATTCGTAGGCAGTACCTCCCAGAGATGGCTGCTAAGCTGTTGGCGCGACAGACCAGAGTCGATCGCGCCCAATTCGAACCGAGCCAGGTCCGAGGCGACGGTCTGGCCGTCGTGGCAGCGAAAATAGTGTTCTTGCTCGGATCCAATCAGGGCCAGTAGTTGCTCGTCCTGGGAAAGTATCATGCGACACTCGAAAACTCTTGGCAGAGCCTTCCAGTATCTCTTCAGCCGTATCTCCGGGCCGGCCAGGGGCGAGAAACGGGGTCGAAGCCACGCAAAGCTTGTGTGCTGGTCGAGGTTTTCCAGGAAGGTCTGCAATGCTGGTTCGGGTCTCCGACTGAGCCGTCCGACAAGTTGGCTCGGCAGTTGGGATGAGTCCCTGCCGAGCGGTGCGGCAGAGAGGCTGAGAGCTCGGCCAATGGCCTGCAAAGCCGGATCCTGCAACCGTTCGTAGTCCTGGATAGCTTCGAAGAGAAAACCGGCATCGCACCGATGCTGGAGAAATTGAGGGTCTCTGAGTATCGCCGCGGCCTCAATCGGTTGCGAAGCGTTGGCCAGGTGATAAGGAAGATGGGCCTTGAAGTAAGGATCTAACTTTTCGGGAGCGGCACCCCACTGCCGGAGTCCAGCTTTCGCGAGCGCCCGGTGTCCGTCCTCAATCGCAGTAAAATAGGAACCCGATAGCCGCTCGTTGGTCAGCCAGTCACTCAAGGATTTGTGAAAGGGTCGGAGTCCTTCCTCTGATTCGGGAAACAGCGTGCCCACGCTCCGCCGGAGGTCTCGGAGCTGTCGCCGGTCCCAGCCGAGGGCGTTGCCTATCAGGCTCGGAGGCAGCGGTCGCCGCGCGGCGACGATGAGTTCCAGGGCCGGCCGGCATTGCTCGTCGTACCGCTGGGTATCCGGGAACTGCCTGGAAAGGAATCCGGCATAAACGCCGCTGAGCCCTTTCGAGAGCTGCCCGATCTGACTCAGTTCGATACGGTTCGCTTGCAGGTCATCGACAACCCATTTGGCGAAGAGGAAGCTGCCCTCACTCTTGGCCAGGATGCTTGAAATAGCGGCATCTACGGCTTCCGGAGGAGCCGTCAGCGACCGCAGACGGCCATCCAGGTAGCGACACAAGTCTTCCGCGTTCTCGGCCGAACCTGCATCCAGTATGTAGGGATCGTAGGCCTGAAGGTGGAAGGCCACATCCGGCTCTGGCCGGCTGGTGACGATGAGCCGTAACCAGCTCGGCACATTCGCAAACTCGGAAGCAATCACCTCGGCGATGGTGTTCCGACCCTCGAAGGTGGCCTCGTCAAGGGCATCGATCACGATACAGCATGCATGCTCGCGCGAACCAGTGAGCCTGGAAAGTGGCTGGCTGATAAGCGCGTCGAAGACGGACCGAGCGTTCTCTTCCGTGGTGATCTGGGAGAGATCCAAGGCCTCCAAGGAAGACGCATAGCCCGGAATTTGGGTTGCCAGCTGGTAGGTCAGGGAAAGAACACACTTCCTGGCGTCGATCTTCAGGCTGTGACCGAACTTGCAGAAGTGGAAGGCAAGCACCCCTTTCAATCTATGGCAGAGTTGAGTGGCCAGCGCCGTCTTGCCGACGCCTGGCTCCGCAATGATCCGGAATATGCTCGAGCCCTCAGGGTCCGCAAGCCACGCCTGGATTTCATCGAGCACCCACTGACGGCCGACGAAGTGGGCCAGGTGGGGCTTCATTTCGGCCTCGAACGATATTGGTCCGAACTGTTTGCGGAACCAGGCCCACTTTCCGGTAGGTTCTACCTGTCCAACTTCCAGGGCCTTCAGCAGTCGAGACAGCGCCTGACGGTACCGCTCAGGTCGGTCATCCAGCGGCAGACAATCCTGCATATCCAGCCACTGTAGCCTCGCGATGGAGAGAGGCGGTTCGCAGCTTTCGACCATGATCGGATAAAGCGGGATGCCGCGCGACAGGGTTCGCGCGAGTTCGTTCAAGCAGAAGCCGTCCGGTCGACGGACGGAGTGGGGGGTCATGAGCAGCAAGAAGAAGCCGGCGTCAGCGGCGGAGGCGACCCAGTCGAGGCCGTCCTCTATATAGACCTCCCAATCTGTGCCGGTCATGAGCCTCTCTTCATCGAACCAGACATGAAAGCCGGCCGCTTCCAGGTCGATCTTTAACTGCCGCGCCAGCGCGATAAACGAGTCGTGACCGTAACTCAGGAAAATCCGACGTTGCTGCTGAGCCGGCTCTCCGCTTGAGTTCGAGTTGCTCATATTTGTCGGCTCAACCTGCTAGGCAGAAATCCACAGTCTTGTGGCACCTAGCCCATCTTTAATATGCCGGGGGCAGTTGGGTTACGTATCGCGTATCGAGGTCTCACTTCCGAGCGCCGTTTGTCGGCTGCAAGTAGCCAGGTCCTGGCGTCATCCTTTGTCCTTCTCGAAAAAGAACCAGCGATGGCCTTCGAAGTCTCCGCGATATCGTCGGCCAGGCGGGCCCTCTTCGATCTCAGACAGCATTCTCGCACCTGCTCCTAGGTGTTGCTACCAAACCTGATCGTGCCACACAAGGACCATCGAAAAAATGGCGCTTCGGATTGCGTGATTCTTCGGTTTGAAGCGAAGATTTACTTGCAGTGCACGTCATCAAGACGAACCCGCAAACAAATCCGATGGTACGGGCGTTGTTCGCCCAACTTTCGCAGAACTGCCATCCCTCACTGCACCACATCTAGACTGTGCGAGTGCTCTCCATGGCAGAAACAAGCACTTTCGACGTCTTTCCGAACCTTGCAGCGCCAATGGGTGCTCAAATCCGAACAGGGTAAACTTTCCAGGCGTGGCTCTCGTTCGTTCCTGGCGGCCGCCGCCGCGAAAGTCCATAAGCTCAACGCTATGAACAACAAATGCACCCGAAGGCTGAGGCACGGTAATTGCGCACCTCTCGTCCGGTGGAAAACATGGAGGATTGTCATGAAAGTTGAAACTGCAGTCTGTGCCAGCTGCCAGGGAACAGGCAAATGTTCCAGGTGTTAGCGGAACCGGATCACGCCACTCCAACCTGCCGGGACCGAGCGTGGTTTCCGAGAAGATCCGGAGTGACTCGCCCGGCGCTTCGAGAAAGTGCGTGGAGTGTCTGGGTACCGGAACCTGTCAGATCTGCCTCGGTTCGGGCAACCGCTAAGAGAAAACCACGAGCAAGCAGGAAGGGGAGAAACATGCCGGAAAAGAAAACCATGGAACGCGCTCGGAAAGCAAAACGCGAAGGGAAGTCGCCTTCAACCCAGGCGGGCGAGTTCGTGCGTGAGGAGATCCACCACGTTCGAAGCGGGAAGCACGGCGTTCGATCGACCAAGCAGGCCATTGCTATCGGCTTGTCGAAGGCGCGAAAGGCCGGAGTCAAGCTGAAACCGCCCAGGAAGGGGAGCGTCCCGGAAAGAACGCGGCGCAGCGCAGTCCGCGCCTATCGTGCGGGACAAGGCACGCGCAAGTCGAGGCCCTCACGAAAGCGCTCACGCGCTACTTTGCGGGCACTGAAGCGCGAGGGGCGCGGCGCAGCTTCGAGAACAGCTCTCGCGCGCCAGGCGCGGCAGGCCGCGCGCCGTCGAAAGCGACCCCATCGCTGACTGGATGGTTGGCGAAGCCAGCACCGCACTCCGATAGGCGCTCCTTTGGAGTGCGCAAGCTTGCTTAAGCTTGCTTGCACCTTGTGCTGCGGCAGCTTGCTGCCAGCGCCCGGGAAATGGCTAGGCCGTCAAGGCCGGGAAAGAGTTTATGCCTGAGAGAACGAGCACCCAAGGCGCGGCACAGCGGGAGCTAATCAGGATTTCACGCGTCAAGCCTACTCGGAACGACTTCGGTCAACTTGCCCTGGTGGCGACGGGCTGAAGGCACAGTCAGATTTGGCCCGTCGCCACAAGATGCTGACGTGGGACAGCTGGTTTTGCGAAGATCTTCGTCAGACCTGTGCGTCGTGCGTCCCCCTGCCCGTTGACTCAAAGGTTAGTCAATGAGTGGGTACCGCTGATATTTCCTTCGACGCTCGCTCGAGCAGATCGCGTACTTCGTCGTCCGTCGTTTGATCGAACTCTTCGTACCACAAGCCCACGGCGTAGAATGGGTCCGGAGTGCGGGCACAGACCATCTCGTCCACCTCGGTTTGAAGCTCGCTGCAGATTTCTGGCGCCGCCACGGGAACCGCCACCACGATGCGCGCCGGCTCGAGTTTTCGCAGGGCGACGGTTGCAGCGCGCATGCTGGAGCCGGTCGCGAGACCATCGTCCACTACGATAGCCGCGCGACCGGCCACCTCCAGGGGCGGCCGGTCGCCACGGTAAGCCCGTTCGCGCCGGTTGAGTTCAAGTTCTTCATCTCGCGAGACGCGCTCAATCAGGTGATCGGGGATGTGAAAGCCCCGAACTATTTCCTGGTTCAGGACTCGCACACCGCCCGTCGCTATCGCACCCATCGCCAGCTCTTCGCGTCCGGGGACCCCCAGTTTTCGCACGAGGAAAACGTCCAGGGGCGCTTGAAGAGCCTTGGCAATTTCGAACGCTACCGGGACTCCGCCGCGCGGAAGTGCGAGGACTGATACGTCAGGCCTGTGGGCGTACGCGGCGAGCCGGACTCCCAGCGCGCGACCGGCATCGGTCCGGTCGCGAAATCGTCTACTCATTTCTTCTCGGCAGTCTTGGAAGCGGCGCTCTCCTGAATCTCAATCCTGCGCCCGCCCGAAGACTCGCTCGGGGGCTTGGGCATAGTCACTTCGAGCACTCCATCGTGGAACGTGGCGTTAACGCTACCCGGGTCGACTCCTTTGGGCAGCTCGATGCAACGATAGAAGCGTCCATAGCTGCGTTCGCTATGGTAGCGATTCTCTTGCTTCTCTTCTTGCTCGTAGCGCCGCTCCCCCTCGACCGTTAAACAGTTATCGGCCACCTCGAGCTTGATATCATCCTTTTTCAAGCCGGGCAGGTCGGCACGAACCACAAGCTGGTTGCCTCGCTCGAACATCTCAATCTGCGGCGACCAGATAGTCCGCCCGAATTCGCTGCGCGGCGTGAGGCCACCGCCGAAACCCGAGCTCCAGAGACTGGGCCGGCTTCGACCGTAGCCGAAGTCCTCGAAGATCCGGTCCATTTCTTCAGAAAAACGCCGCATGAAAGAGAATGGACTCCAGTCCGATTGCGACAAACCGTAGGGATTTCTGCGCTCGATCCCCTCTTCGTCGGATCTTTGCTGTGAAGTTGCTTCCGGCGTTGACTTTGTCTTAGACATTGCTTTCTCCTTTCTTTTACTTCGCCTTCGCGCCTGTGGAGGGAGGTGCGGGGCAGAGACGCGAGGGCGAGTGGCTTTATGAGACCTCAAAAGCTACGAACCGTGCTCTGCCTTCACGTTCGAGCTTCAGCATCACGGTGCTCCCACGCTTCAGATTCCGTGCGGCGCTGACCAATTCTCCCGCGCCCTTTACCGGATTTCGATTGATCTCGCGGATGACATCCCCGGGGCGGACACCTCCTTCATCCGCCGGAGTTCCTGGCCGCACTTCCATCACCAGGGCGCCTTCGGTGCTCGAGACGCCTAACTGGCGCGCTACTTCCGGCGTGATATCTGCGACCGTGACCCCAAGCCTTCCTTGCTCCTCGGATGCCGGCGGCACGGAAGCTTCGCTTCGCTGTTCCGGACGCTCCCCGACCTTCACATCCAGCGCGACCTCCTGGCCCTGCCGCAGCAGCTTCAGTTTCGAAGAAACGCCGACTTTGCTTTCGGCGACCGCAAGGGACAAATCCTTGTAGCTATTGACGGGCCTGCCGTTGTATTCGAGAAGGATGTCGCCGGACTTGACTCCCGCTTTGGCGGCCGGACTGCCGGGCTCAACCTCGGATACCAGCACACCCTTCTTCTCCCGCAGATTGAAACTCTTCGCCAGTTCAGGAGTCAGTTCCTGGACGTCCACGCCAAGCCATCCGCGGGTAACCTTGCCGCTCTTCGCCAGCTGCCCGTAAACACTTTGGGCCAGGTCGGAAGGAATGGCGAAGCCAACCCCTTCGAAGCCGCCGCTCCGGCTGAAAATAACCGTGTTGATGCCGACCACTTCGCCGGCCAGATTCACTAACGGTCCGCCGCTGTTGCCGGGGTTAATCGCAGCATCCGTTTGAAGGAAATCGTCGTAGGCGCTCGCTCCGATGACACGCCCCTTCGCGCTCACGATTCCCGCCGTCATTGTTTTCTCCAGGCCAAATGGGCTCCCGAATGCCAGGACCCAATCGCCGACTTCTACTTTGCTGGAATCACCCAGGCGAAGGGCGTGGAGATTGGAGGCGTCAATCTTCAACACCGCCAGGTCAGTCGCCGCATCTTTCCCGACCACGGTGGCGCTTATCTGCCTTCCGTCGTGCAGCTTTACTTTGATCCTGCTCCCGCGATCGACCACGTGGTTATTAGTCAGGACATAACCCGCGGCGTCGACGATAACGCCCGAACCAAGACTGTTCTCCCTCCGGTTTCTGGGAACGTTGCCAAAAGGACCTTGATCCCCGAAGAATCGCCGAAACATGTCTTCCTGCGGAGAGGTCTGGACCACCTGTTCCGAACTGACGTTAACGACGGCGCCTTCGACTTGCTTCGACACCGCTGCGAAACCCTTGCTCAGATCGACCAGCGCCGGCTTTCCGGATGTTCTTTCAGGCTGGGGCGGCGAAGTGGAACCAGGTGCCGGACCCGAAACGAGATTTCGTACCGTGTCGAACTTCATCTCTACGGCCAGGGCAGCCAGCGCCAACACCAGGATTCCAAGTCCCACCCCGACCTTCATTTTCGATGGCGAATGCATTGTGATATCCGCATTTAGAGTGTTTGATCTCGCATCCATGGTGTTTACCCTCTTTGAGATTCGACGCCCCGTCGAAGGTCAACCGGAAGACCCAACAAGACCAATCACGCAGAATCCGTGCCAACGGACGTAGGCCGCTAATTGGTTCCATACGGGTGTTATCCGAACTCGTCGACGAGAACGACTAGAGGAATCGAGGAATTCTTCCCGGCACAGCGGGGTGATCCCACGATTCTTGGTGTTTCCTGGCGTCTTGGGTCTTTGCGGTATTTGTTCTGCCGGGCGCTAACTGCGAAGACACGAACACTTGCTCAGCTTGGTCTGCAATTTGCTCTCCTACGGGCGTGACGAAGGGAAAGAACTATGGAAGCACAAATCAAACTGGGTCGAATCTTCGGAGTCAAACTTGGACTTCACTACAGCTGGCTGCTAATCGCGCTGCTGATTACTCTTTCACTGGCAGGGCACTTCAGCGCGACGAACGCGCACTGGGGGAGCGTCTCCATCTGGGTTCTGGCGATAACGACTTCGCTCCTGTTCTTCGCTTCCATTGTCGTGCATGAGCTTTCTCATGCGGCGGTCGCCAGAGCTCGCGGGTTACCGGTTCGATCTATAACTTTGTTCGCCCTCGGAGGTGTGGCCCAGATCGAAAGAGAGGCGCCGGACCCGAAAACAGAGTTTTGGATGGGGATCGTTGGTCCGATCACGAGCGCCGTGATTGGGGTTGTGTGCCTCGGAGTTGCCTGGGCGCTTGGCTGGTCCCCCGGCGCCGCTCCAGGAACCCAACTGCTGGCGATGGCGGTCTGGCTCGGCTACATTAATATCACGCTGGCTGGATTTAACATGATTCCTGGTTTTCCGCTCGACGGGGGGCGTGTGTTGCGCGCGATCATTTGGTGGAATACCAAAGATCCGAGCCGGGCGACCCGGATCGCGGCGCGCGTCGGGCAGCTCATCGCGTTCGGATTCATCGTGTCAGGATTCTTTCGTTTCTTTACCGGCGCGGGCCTGGGAGGGCTGTGGCTTGCGTTTATCGGCTGGTTTCTCCTGGTCGCGGCGCGCGAGAGCCACACGCGCGTCAGAGTGGCCGAGGATCTGCGAGGCATTCGTGTGGGCGACATCATGACTCGCGAATGCCCGACTGTGGACCGTCACTTTAACCTCCAGACCTTCGCAGACGACTATCTGCTGCGAACCGGACGGCGCTGTTTTTTCGTCGTGGAGAATGGCCACATAGCCGGTCTCGTCACGCCTCATGAAGTTAAGGAAGTCCCGCGAAACAGGTGGCCGTACACGACGGTCGGCGACATCATGCGCCCGCTCGACAAGCTACACACGGTTGATCCGGAGCACCCCGGTCGCCGACGCTCTGGAGTCGATGGGCCGCGACGATATCAACCAGTTGCCGGTCGTCACAGATCATCGTCTGGAAGGAGTCATTTCACGCAGCCATGTCCTTCGGCTCCTTCAAGCGCGCGCTGAATTAAACATGTGATGGAGACCGTCAGGGTCATAGTCCCTTTGGCTGGAATGTGATTGGCGCTATAGCGCAGGCCACAGAGCGGATGGGCCTCGGAACCATGGTGTCTGCGATTCTACGAGCAAGAGGTGCTGCCCAGGGTTCGCGACCTTGAACCAGTCCATCAGTGATCGGCGTATCCCTTTCGCGTTTCTTCGAGTCTTTGCGTCTTAGAGGTTGGTCTTTTTCCTGCTGCCGTACTGCCAGGCAAAAATTCTTTGAAAAAATCCGAAGGAAGTGTGTCCAATAATGCCGATTGCCCTCCGGGGCGCTATACTTTTCGGTGAGATGAAAACCATGCAACACGACAAGACGGATTTTACCGAGCCTACCAAGATCACGGTCGATGATGCGAAGGGAAGGCTGGATCGGGACGAGCCTCTGGTTTTTGTGGACGCGCGCAGCGCCCAGGCCTGGGAGGAATCGGACGCCAAGCTTCCCGGCGCCATTCGCTTGCCTCCCGACCAGGTCGAAAAATATGTTCGGGAGCTTCCGCAGGATCAGCCGATTGTCATCTACTGCGCCGGACCGCATGAGGTATCGAGCGCCCGTGTGGCGGAGGAACTCGCAGCTCGTGGCTTCAGGAACGCTCATCCCCTCTACGGGGGATTCAATGCCTGGAAAGAAGCCGGGTATCCGCTGGAACCGAAATAGAATTCGCGGCTTTACACCCACATTTAGACAAAGAGAAGGCGTATGGAGCTTGCCGCCCACATTCAGGAAATAAACCAGAAGGTCAGAGACGAAGGTATTTTTGTCGAGCGGCTCATTAGTGAGGTCCATCGAGTCATCGTGGGACAGAAGTACATGGTGGAGCGGCTCCTCATCGGGCTGCTTTCGCGAGGCCACATCCTGCTCGAAGGCGTTCCGGGACTGGCCAAGACGCTCGCGGTCAAAACGCTCGCTGCTGCCGTAGACACAAGGTTCCAGCGTATTCAATTCACGCCCGATCTCCTTCCTGCCGACCTCATCGGCACCATGATCTTTAACCAGAAAGACGGGACGTTTTCGCCCAGGAAGGGACCCATCTTCGCCAACGTCATCCTGGCGGACGAGATTAATCGGGCGCCGGCCAAGGTCCAGAGCGCATTACTCGAAGCCATGCAGGAGCGCCAGGTCACGATCGGCGACAGCACCTATCCGCTCGAGGAACCATTCGTCGTGCTCGCCACGCAGAATCCGATTGAGCAAGAGGGGACCTATCCTCTGCCGGAGGCTCAGATCGACCGATTCATGCTCAAGCTCAAGATTGATTACCCTGACATCAAGGAAGAACGACAGATCCTTGATCTCATGTCACGCGATGATCCCGTGATCGTGAATAAAATAGTGACGCCGCTCGAAATTCTTCGCGTGCGAGAGGTGGTCAAGGACGTCTACATCGACGAGCGGATCAAGGATTACATCGTGCAGCTGGTCTTCGCCACCCGCAAGCCCGAGGACTTCAAACTGGATCTGAAAGGCTTGATCCAGTTCGGAGCGTCGCCCCGGGCCACCATCTACCTGGCGCAGGGATCGCGCGCGCACGCTTTCGTCAAGGGACGTGGCTACGTGACTCCTGAAGATGTCAAAGCCATTGGTCTCGACGTCCTCAGACATCGAATCATATTGACTTACGAAGCGGAAGCCGAAGAAGTTACCACAGAGTCGGTGATCAGCCGAATCTTCGACGCCGTGCAGGTTCCGTAGAAAAATCAACCGCTAGGACGCCAAGCTAACATCGTCACAGGCTGGTGCTAGATGCTGCCCGGGGAGATTATCCGGAAGATCCGGCGCATTGAGATTACAACCAACCGGTTGGTCAATGAATCTCTCGCCGGAGAATACCATTCGGTCTTTAAGGGACGCGGGATGGAATTCGAAGAGGTTCGAGAGTATCAGCACGGCGATGATGTTCGAACAATCGACTGGAACGTGACCTCACGGATGGGGCATCCTTTCGTGAAGCGTTACGTCGAAGAACGAGAGTTGACTGTAATGCTCCTGGTTGACGCCAGCGCATCAGGCCTTTTCGGATCGAGCGGCAAGATGAAAGCCGAGATCGCGGCCGAGATTTCCGCTCTGCTGGCTTTCTCGGCCATAAAAAACAATGATCGCGTGGGAGCCATTCTCTTCACCGATCAGGTGGAAAAATTCATACCTCCGCGACGGGGGGCTACGCACGTTCTCCGTGTAATTCGGGAATTGCTTGTCTATCAGCCGGAACATCCCGGAACTCGGATACAGAGCGCCCTGGAGCACCTGAACCTCGTACTGCGCAAGCAGGCGGTTGTCTTCCTGATTTCCGATCTGCTCGATCAAGGGTATGAGCAGGCGCTGAAGGTAGCCAACCGGAGGCATGATGTCGTGATCATTCAGATCGTTGACCCACGGGAACAAGAGCTGCCCGATGTGGGAATCATAGAGATTCGCGATGCCGAGACCGGGGAGATTAGCTGCGTGGACACTTCACTTCCTTACGTGCGGGCGGCTTACCGGCACAACTGGGAGCGGAATCGCGCCAAACAGCAAAAGCTGTTTCGATCGCACCAGATTGACAGCGTCATGATTGATACCGCTCAGCCCTATGATGTCCCGCTGGTCCGGTTTTTCGAGGAACGAGCGCGGCGCTCGAGGTAGCGTGGGTACTTCATTTCTTTGCGTCTCTGCGTTCTTGTGGCTGCTCCAGTCGCCACAACTCCCGCCCGGTGTAGAGATCAAAATCGAGGCTCAACCGCGGAAGGCCTTGGTCGGGGATCCTATTCGCATCGACCTGGAGCTCACCTTGCCGCAGAGCTACCAGTTTCGTCTTCCCATGCTCGAGAGCCCGACCGCCGAGTTCACAATTCTCGAACCCTTTGCCGATGTGACCGTATCTGAAGGGGAGAATAAAAAAGAAAAACCGCCAGCCGATGGACGTATTCGCCACCGGAAAAGAGCCACGGTGGCGCTGTACAAGGTCGGCGAGTTCGAGTTTCCTCCGCTGCAGTTGAGCCTGCGCAGCCCGGAGGGAAAAGAAACGGTCGCGGCCACGCAGTCGCTCAAAATTCACATCCAGAGCGTCCTGAGCGAGAAGGAGCAGAATCTCAAGGATCTAAAAAAGCAAGCCGAGATTCCGGACCCGGTGAACTGGATTCTCTGGCTGGCAGTCCTGTTGGTCCTGCTCGCTGTAGCTGCGGGAGTCTGGTGGTGGTGGCAACGGCGCCGGCGGCCGGCTCTCCCGGTTCCGGAACAGCTTCTCGTTGATCCGCTTGCTTCTGCCGAAGCGGATCTGCATGACCTGCTTGCTCGACGGTGGCTGGAGAATGGGTTTGTGAAGCAATTCTACGTGGCCCTGTCCGACATAGTGAAGAAGATTCTCGAATCTGGCTACGGCATCCATACTCTGGAGAAAACGACACCCGAAGTGATGGAGAATTTACGCGAGCAGCGCGCCGGGGCATCAACCCAAGATCTTGACTCCATCGAATCGCTGCTGATCCATTGTGATCTGGTAAAATTTGCCAAGTACGTGCCCTCGAAGACCGAGACCGAAAATGCGGTCAAGGACGCCTTCCAGATCCTGGATGCCTGCAAGAGAAGCCGGGCTTTACCGGCCGCTCCAGCTGCGGAACCCTTAGCCGGAGTTCCATGATGTTACAGTTTGCCCATCCCTGGTTCCTGCTTTTCCTGCTCCTCATCCCTTTATTAGTGTGGCGACATCTGCAGCGGATGAAAGAGGGCGAAGGGAGCCTGCGTTTCGCATCCACCATCCTGCTCGAGGGAGCGCGGCCACCATGGACGGTACGCGCGATGCACGTTCTCTTTGGTCTCAGGTTGCTCGCCTTGTCGCTGGGGGTGATCGCCTTTGCGCGACCCCAGCAGGGAGTCGAGGAAGAGGAAATCCTGACCGAGGGGGTCGACATCATAGTGGCACTCGATGCGTCCGGGAGCATGGCGGCAGAGGACTTTGCTCCTCGCAATCGGTTCACGGTGGCCAAGAACGTCGTGAGTCAATTCATTGGCGGCCTGCGGCACGACCGGGTCGGATTGGTGGTTTTTGCCGGAAAGGCATTCACCCGCTGCCCACTGACCCTGGACTACGGTGCTTTGCTCAATGTGGTAGACAGTATCCAGCTGGGGACCATTGAGGATGGGACGGCCATCGGCAATGCGCTTGCCAGCTGTCTGAACCGGCTGCGCGACAGCAAGGCGAAAAGCCGCCTGGTAATTCTGGTCACCGACGGGGTAAACAACCGCGGTGAAGTGCAACCTTTCGACGCCGCCAAAATTGCCCAATCCCTGGGGATAAAGATCTACAGCGTCGGAGTCGGCAGCCGCGGAACCGCGAGATTTCCGGTGAAGGATCCCAACTACGGGCAAGTGTACGTGAACCTTCCGGTGGAGATTGACGAGGAGAGTCTCTCGAAGATCGCGGAAATAACCGGCGGAACTTACTACCGCGCGACCGACCGGCCTTCGCTCGAGAAAATATTCAGCGAGATCGGCCGGCTAGAAAAGACGAAAATCGAAGTCAAGACGTACACGCACTATAACGAAAGATTCGCTGAATTTCTCTTTCCTGGCTTCGGCCTGGCGTTGATCGGGACTCTTGCGGGCTTCACGCGTTTCCGGAAGATCCCGTAGGATTGACGATTGACGATTTACGATTGACGATTGGGCGTCGACTTAAATCGTCAATCGTCAATCGTGTTATGCACATTCTATAGATCGATTGGAACTATGAGTCGATTTAAATCGTCAATCGTCAATAAATCGTCAATCGTCAATCGTCAATCGTCAATCGTTATGCATTTTGCTCGATCCGAGTATCTGAATCTGCTCTGGGGTCTTCCCGTGTTGGCGGTTTTCTTCGCGTGGTCCTTTCGCCAAAAGCGAAAGAGGCTGGAACTTCTCGTTGGACGGGCTCTGGTCGCGCCGCTGACCATGGGGTTCAGCCGCACAAAAGCGGTCTTGCGAGCCTTGCTTCTTTGCGGATTTTTCACAAGCAGCGTTCTGGCGCTGGCGCGGCCTCAGTGGGGAACCCGGTTGGAAACCGTTCGGCGGATGGGTCTGGACCTCGTAATCGCGTTGGACACATCCTACAGCATGAATACGGAGGACATCGCTCCGTCGCGTCTGGAAAAAGCCAAGCGAGAAATCCGGTCCTTGATCGCCAGGCTGAGAGGTGACCGTGTGGGGCTGGTAGCCTTTGCCGGCACGGCGATCTTGTATTGCCCTCTGACCCTGGATTATGGCGCGGCGAATCTTTTCCTGGATGGACTGGATACCGGCGTCATTCCCGACCCTGGAACGGCGATCGCTCCGGCTATTCAAACGGCCACCTCGGCCTTCAGCGCGACGGAACGAAAATACAAAATCCTGACCCTGTTCACGGACGGCGAGGACCTGGAAGGAGACGTAGAGGCCGCGGTGGAAAAGGCCAGGGCCGACGGGGTCATCATTTACACGGTGGGGATTGGGACTCCGGAAGGCAAGCCGATCCCCATTCGGGACGAAAAAGGCGATGTAGTAGAATATCGCAAGGACGACGGTGGCCAGATCGTGGTCAGCCGTCTGGACGAGCGGGCCCTGGCCCAGATTGCAGTGAATACCGGTGGCCGCTACTTTCGAGCCAGCGCTTCCGAGAGCGAACTGGACGCGATCTATGACGAGATCTCCAAACAGGAGAAGAAGGAACTCGAATCAAGACTGTATCAGAATTTCGAAGATCGCTTTCAATATCCGTTGGCCATGGCGATCGCGTTTTTGATCGCCGAGTTGTGGATGAGCGAGCGCCGGGGACGCGATTCTAAAAGCCGCGTAGCCGCCATGAAGATAACCAGACCGCTGATCGTGATCACCTTTGGGTTTGTGCTGCTTGCCGGGGCGGATGTGGTTGAGGCCGCGTCCGCAGGATCAAAGAACAAGGAGGGGAATCGTCACTTCGCTGAAGGCAAGTACGAAGAGGCGCTCAAAGCCTATCTCGAAGCACAAGCGCAAGAGCGGGATCGCCCGGAGTTGCTCTACAACGTCGGCAATACTTTCATCCGGCAGAAGAAGTACGAGCAGGCGCTTCAGTCGCTTCGACAGGTTACGTCGAAGGGAGACAAGGGACTCCAGGCAGCGGGCTGGTTCAACGCGGGTAACGCGCTTTTTGAAAACGGAAATTTCGGCGATTCGGCCCAGGCCTATATTCAATCTCTGCGGCTCAATCCGGCCGATCGCGAGGCAAAGCACAACCTGGAACTGGCGCTGAAGAAGATGCAGGAACAACAGCAAAAGCAGCGTGGTCAGGGCCAGAAGCAGAACAAGGAGCAGGATTCCAATCAGCCCAAGGACCAGGGATCCAAAGACCAGCAGCCGCAGAGCCAGGATTCGGCGCCCCCTCAGGCTCCCCAGCAGCCGGCCGACCCGCAGGCTGCCCAGGCGAATAACCGGGATGGGTCTCTGACCAAGGAGCGCGCATTGCAGATTCTCGATGCGCTTCAAAACCAGGAACTGGCGGAACGACGGAAACTCTCGGAGCGGCGCAACCGCCGCAAAGCCGGAGGGCGCGATTGGTAACGTCACTATGAGGAGACGATTCCTGGTGTTTCTTCGCGTCTTCGCGTCGTTGTGGTTAATACTGCTCCCGGCAGCGTGGGCTCAAGAGGCGCAGGTTACGGCGACGGTGGATTCCGAAACGGTCGCCATTAACGAGAACCTGCAACTCACCATCAAGATTTCGGGAGCATCCATCGGCGATGACCAGTATCCGCGGGTCCAACGCCTGCGGGGATTCCGGGTCATGGGCAGTCCCAGCATCAGCACGCAGTTCCAATGGATCAACGGGCGCTCGAGCAGCTCAAAAAGCTTCATCTATACCCTCATTCCTGAAAGGGAGGGTCCGGCGACAATCGATCCTATTGAGGTGCCGGTAGGGAATAAGACTTATCGAACACAGCCAATTTCTATCCGGATCACCGCCGCCTCGGCTCGCGCTGCGCCGCCTCGCCGGAGGAGTCTCGATCCGTTTGGCCATGACGACTTCAGAAGCGCTCCTCATGCAGCCCGCCTCGGAGAAGAGGTTTTCGTCACGGCAGAACTCGATCGAAGCAGCGCGTATCCGGGCCAGCAAGTTACGTTGTCGTACCACCTCTATACCATGGTGGGAGTCGGCGGCATTCAGCTGCAAGAAAACGCGCCCCTGACCGGCTTCTGGGTCGAAGATCTTGCGGTCGACCCCAGTCCGGACGGTTCGCGGAAGGTGATAAACGGAAAAGAATATGTCGACTACGTGGTGAAGAAACACGCTCTTTTTCCAAACAACGTAGGCGTGCTCAAGATCTCTCCGTCAACCTTCGCCGTCTCGGTTAAGAGAGGCGATTTCTTCGGCCTCTTCGGCCAGGCCGAGACCCTGTACCGGAAAACCAGCGAGGTTTCACTGGAGGTGAAGCCGTTTCCTGCCCGTGGCCGACCTGCCGACTTTGCCAATGGCGTGGGGTCGTTCACTCTGACCAGCAGCCTCGACAAGACCGAAGCCGCCGTGGGTGACGCGGTGGCGCTCAGGGTAAAGCTTTCGGGTCGAGGAAACTTGAAGATGATTCCGGACCTTCCGCTGCCGCAAATGCCGGACTTCACCATTTATTCGTCGAAGCTCAGCGACAACGTGCGTGCGGTCGAAGAGAATCTTATCGGCGGCGACAAGAGCTGGGAATACGTGATAGTTCCCAAAGCCCCAGGCCCGCAGACAGTTCCTGCGTTCACTTTCTCCTATTTTGATCCGCAGCGCGAGGCCTATGAGACGGTCACGACCCCGCCGCTGGACCTCAAGGTGATTCGACGATCTGACGATGGCAGTTCGATTACTGGACTCTCTGGAATAAGCAAGCAGAACCTGACGCGCCAGGGCACGGACATAAACTTCATCAAGCTTTCGTCGAACGACCTGGAAACAAGGCCCGCGCCGATTTACCGGTCCCTCTGGTTTTATCTGGCGGCTGCAATTCCGCTGCTCTTCAACATCGGCGCCTTGCTCTATAGCAGGGAGCGAGCGCGGGAATCCGAGAACCTTCCGCTGGCCCGGAGCCGAAAGGCCAGGCGCAATTCTCTGGCACGGCTGAAGAGGGCGGAAAAGATCGCTGCGCAGGAACCGCGCCGTTTTTACGACGAGGCTGCGGCGGCGCTTTCAGGGTATCTCACCGACAAGTTCAATCTTCCGGAGATCGCTGTGACTGGTGATAATCTCGAACGTAGCCTGAGAGAAGGACGAGTCAACCCGGAAACAGTTCGAGAAACGATGGTCTGCCTCCAGGAATGCGACTTCGGGCGTTTCGTGAGTCCTTCGAGTTCGGCGCAGAAGATGCGCGAACTCGCCGGCCGGATCCGTAAGATCATTCACTCCCTCGAGCAGGCCTAGCGTTTTGGTTCGAAAGCTCCTTCCCGTTTCTTCTTGTCTATGCATCCCGGCGGTGGTTCTTTTTCTCATTCAGTTACCGCTGGGACACGAAGGCCCCGAAACCAGTGCCTTCGCTCTCTTCTCGGAAGGAAGCTCGCACTATCAGAAGGGCGATTTTGCGGCGGCCGAGCGGGCCTATCGACAGCTCCTGGACGCCGGGGTCGAAAGCGGGACGGTTTACTACAACCTGGGAAACGCCTGCTTCAAACAGCGGAAGCTGGGTGAAGCGATTTACTTTTGGGAGGAGGCTCGCCAGAGGCTGGCAAGCGACCGGGAGGTCAGGGAGAATCTTGATCTGGCAAATCTCCTGGTTGTCGATCGGATCGAAGAACCCGCCCAACCGGCCGTTTTTCAGTTCCTGGGCAGTGCCACTCGCGCCCTGACGATTCATCAGTACAGCTGGGTGATTCTGGTTCTGTTCGCCGCAGCCAATATTCTTCTAGGCATTCGCGCCATCACTCGAAGTCCTCGAACCAGTTCTCTGTGCCTGGCTGCGAGCCTGGCAAGCGGAGTGCTTCTCCTCATGTTCGGCTGTGCTCTTGGCTGGAGGATCTATGAAGCGAACAATCTCCAGCACGGCATAATTGTCGAACAAAGAGTGGACATTCGGAG
Source organism: uncultured Acidobacteriota bacterium (assembly GCA_963827655.1). Classification (GTDB taxonomy): domain Bacteria; phylum Acidobacteriota; class UBA6911; order UBA6911; family UBA6911; genus CAWHCF01. Next base: position 28,009 of record CAWHCF010000047.1, on the reverse strand, counting down.
CGGGCCTGGCGCGCAGAACGTCACCGTCTTCACGGTTCACGAAGGAACCAAGGTTCGAATCCGCGGCGACGCTCCGGGTTGGTATCATGTCAGCCTGGCCAATGGCTGGGTGGGATGGTTGGAGAAAAGCTCCGTCCGAATCCTCTGAGGAACTGTCCTATCCTGAATCAGCTTGTTTAAGGCGAATTGGTACAGATATTCCAGACGAGTCGCGGGAGCTTTATCAGTTAGCCTGAAGCGATGCGAAGCGCGCGGCCCCGAGCAGGGCGGTCTTGTCGTTCAGGATGATGCGCACGGGGATCGCTTCCATGAGCTGCTTCATCCGCCCCTTTGCGGTGAATGCTTCAATGAATGTCTGGCTCACGAGTTTCCGAACGATCTTCGGTGCGATTCCGCCGCCCACGTAAACCCCTCCCGTCGCGAGCGCTTTTAACGCCAGGTTGCCTGCCTCCGCGCCATAGAAAGATATGAAGAGGTCGAGAGCCTGCGCGCACAGCTCGCAACCGCCTTCGAGCGCCGCCCGTGAGATGATGGCGGGGGCGTCCTGCCCGCGCATCTCTTCAGCGAGCCATTCCGGTTCATGCGCGCGACCCGTGTCCCGAAGGAACCTGTAGATGTTGTGCAGGCCCGATCCAGAAAGGACGCGCTCGTAGCTGACGTGTTCGAACTCGTTCAGCAGGAAGAGCAGCAGATTCACTTCCAGCTCGTTTCGCGGAGCCAAGTCGGCGTGACCACCCTCGGAAGCCGAGACGCGGCGCAACGCGCCGTCCCGGAAGAGAATCGCTTCGCCCAACCCTGTGCCCGCCGCGATCAACGCCGCATTGCCGTCCCCGTGCGGCACGCCTTCGTTGAGAGTGACGAAATCCGCCGGCGCGAGCGCGGCGATTCCGTGCGCGGTGGCTTCGAGATCGTTGAGCAGCGCGACACGCTCCAGCCTCAACTCTTCCGCGAGGAGGCGGCTGTCTATCACCCACGGAAGATTAGGCGTCTCGCAACGACCGTCGACCACCGGACAGGCGATGCCGAAACAAGCATCCGTTATAATGTAGTCGTTCTCTGCGATGAATTCCTTGATGATCTCTTCGAGGCCCGCATAGTCGTGGCTCACAAACCTCTGTTCGGCAACGACCTCAAGTTTGCCGCCTTCGTTCGTGAAGGTCGCGAGGTCTGTTTTCGTGCCGCCGATGTCACCGGCAAGGATCATTGCACGCTCCCTCCCGCGCGCGGTTCAGGCCGTTTCCGGCGCAGCGCTTAGAATGTAATCCTCGATGGCGCGCGCGAATCCTTCTTCGGTGTTCGCCGCCGTCACCACATCTGCGGCGCGCCGCACTTTGTCGTCCGCCTGTCCCATCGCGATGCTGAAACCCGCGCGCTCGAACATAAGAACATCATTCAGCCCGTCACCAATCACGGCGATGCGCGCAGCCGGAATCTGCAAGACGCTTGAGAGCTGCGTGACCACCGTTCCTTTGTGCGCATCGGCAGCAGTGATGTCGAGAAAGCGCGGCTTGGACTTTGTCGCCGACACATGGCTTCCCACTTCTTCGAGCACCGTTGGTTCTACCTGCTCGACTAATGCGGGGTCTCCGACCACGACCAACTTGGCGGCCATGCCGAGCACTTCGCGCAGGTCTCGCTCGATGATGGGACTGAAGCCGACCGTATGCTCCTCGCGGTCCACATAGGGCGTGCGACGCCCGACGTGCCAATCGTGATCGCAATAAACCCAGAGATCCAGTCCCGTGTCTTCGATAATATCCAACACACGACCGCCGACCGCAGGCGGCAGTACATGCTTGACGAGCGTCTCGCCGTCGGGGCGCTGAATCAGTGCGCCGTTAAAGGCCGCGAAGGGTTCGCTCAAGTTGATCGTCTCGACAAACGAAACAAGGCCGCGGGGTGGCCGCGAACTCGCAATGGTGAAATGAAAGCCGCGTTCGTGTAATGCGCGTATCGCGAGCCGCGCGCGTTTTGTGATTATGTGATCCGGCGTGATCAGCGTCGCGTCCACATCTGAAATGATGAGCGAAACAGATGGCACATTATCAAACCTCCTTACGAATCACATCTGGCGCGGTCAGGATCGCTGTGCCTTCCATCGCGCGCCAATCAACCCTCCTGATCTGGGCGTTCGACGTGGCCGCCGAACTTGTGCCGCATCGCCGACAAAATCTTTTCCGCAAAGCTGTGTTCTTGCCGCGAGCGGAAGCGCGTGTAGAGCGCCGCCGAAAGCACGTTGACGGGTACGGCCTCTTCAATGGCAGCGATGATCGTCCAACGTCCCTCGCCTGAATCCTGCACGGTGCCGGTGTAGTTTGAAAGCGTGGGGTTTTCCAGAAGTGCCATCGCCGTGAGATCGAGCAGCCATGAAGCGACGACGCTGCCGCGCCGCCACACCTCCGCGATGTCCGCGACGTTGAGTTCGTAGCGATATTCTTCCGGCAGCTCTTTCGAGTTGGCGTTGCGGAAAATATCGAAGCCTTCGGCATAAGCCTGCATCAAGCCGTACTCCATGCCGTTATGCACCATCTTGACGAAATGCCCGGCTCCCGATGGGCCGCAATGAAAATAGCCGTCCTCTGCTGTGCTCTGCATGTTCTCGCGTCCCGGCGTGCGCGCAATGTCACTGCGACCGGGCGCAAGCGTTTTGAAGATTGGATCGAGATGCCGCACCACCTCTTCTTCACCGCCGATCATCATGCAGTAACCACGCTCGACTCCCCAGATGCCGCCCGACGTGCCCACATCAAGATAATAAATGCCGCGTTCTTTTAATGCCCGCGCGCGGCGCACATCGTCTTTGAAGTATGAATTACCGCCATCAATGATACGGTCGCCTGCTTCCATCTGCCGTGCTAACGCCGTCACGGTCTGTTCCGTCGGATCGCCTGCCGGAACCATAACCCATACCGCGCGCGGCTTGCGGAGACAACTGACGAACTCTTCGAGCGAGGCCGCGCCGGTCGCGCCTTCACTGGCTAACTGCTTGACATTCTCTGGATTGAGGTCGAAGACGACGCATTCATGCCCGCCGCGCATTAAACGGCGTACCATGTTGCCACCCATTCTTCCCAAACCGATCATGCCGAGTTGCATGGTTGATTCTCCTGCTAGACAGCTGGCGTCTCGTTCTACTCCCTGCGGGCTATTCCATCACACTTTAGCGCGACATTGTCCTGTACCGCACTTGACCCGATCAATAGGAATTTGCTTCAACACCCCATCAGGATCTATCCCCCATCAGCATGTTGAAGCAAATTCCTATTGATCTTGACCGTGATCTGATTGCCGGCGCTTGCCACGTGGTTGTTGGTCAGAATGTAACCGTCCGGGCTGATGATCACGCCGGAACCGGTCGCGCCATTGCCCAGTTTGATGTGGGCGACGGCGGGCTTGATCCTCTTAGCCGCCCCGACGAACGTGCGCGAAAGTTCCGAGGGCGAAGCGCTCTGAGTCGGATCAATCGCCTCGGAAGATCCTATCTGCGTGGCTTGTTCGCCGAAGACCGGCGCGAACAAACCCAATCCCAGTGAAAGGGCCAGCGCAGGAGCTCCTCCGCACGAGCTTTGCCCGCTTTGCCGAATTGTTAAATCTATTCTCCATCTTTGCGTTTTACCTCTGAGTTGAAATAGGGAGTAAGTGAAAGGAGCGGTTTCCGGAACCACCCCACGCAAATCGCTTCATGGCTTTGCTAAAACCAATCCGTCGTGGGCGCCTCTTCTTTGGTTTTGTGTGTTGAATTAACAGGGGTGATATCGTCTTCCTGAAGCTCGGTCTTTGATGCGCGGCGGCGTGTGGATTGCCGTCCGGCGAGCTGATTATTCATTGTTAAAACCCTCGCCTGGCGAAAAGCATTAATTGCGAAAGGTTTTGGAATTGTTGATTGCTCTGACCTCGCCTGGCGTCCATTATAGCAGAGTCAATGGGATTCTTCAGCGCACCCGACGCGCTGTGATTGTAATGCAGGCAAGGGTGGTTCAATAGTGCGCGCAAATTTAAATCGAAATTCGGACCGGCCATTTGTTAATCCTGGGCGAATTCTTTCGTTTTCTTCCCATAGGGATAAACATCAATAACAACACACGCACGGTGACCTATGCTGAGCCTGACCGGAATATCGAAAACCTATCCAGGCGGGGTGCAAGCGCTGCAGGATATCCATCTGGACGTGCCCAGAGGAATGTTCGGGCTGCTCGGCCCCAATGGCGCCGGCAAGTCGTCGCTGATGCGCACGATTGCCACACTGCAGCAACCCGATTGCGGGTCGATCACGTTCAACGGCATCGACATTCTGCAGGATAAGACCGCACTGCGCCGCACACTCGGCTACCTGCCGCAGGAGTTCGGCGCCTACCCCCGCACCTCCGCCCTCACGATGCTCAAATACCTCGCGGCCCTGAAGGGCATCCACGGCAGTCAGCAACAGCAGATCGTGGAGAATCTGCTGGTCAAGACCAATCTGTGGGACGCTCGAAACAAGAGCATCGATAAGTTTTCCGGCGGCATGAAGCAGCGCTATGGTATCGCGCAGGCATTACTGGGCAACCCGGCGCTTCTGATTGTCGATGAACCCACGGCGGGACTCGATCCGGCGGAGCGGCGGCGCTTCCTGAACATACTTGCCGAAGTCGGCGAGGAGACGGTGGTGATTCTTTCCACACACATCGTCGATGATGTGAAGGAACTCTGCAGTCAGGTGGCCATCATGGGGCGCGGGCGCATTCTGAAAGTGGGCGAGCCGCTGCAGATGATTCGCGAGATGAACGGCAAGTTGTGGACACAGGTGGTTAAGCGCGAGGAAGTCGCAGAGATTCGCGCACGCCACACCGTGTTATCCACGCGACTCAAGGCAGGCTCCACAGAGATTCGCGTGCTGTCCGACACTCAGCCCGAAGGCATGCAACCCGCCGCCCCCGAGCTGGAAGACGTCTACTTCAGCACGCTGATTGCACACAACCTCAAAGACAATCTGGAGTAACACGGATGCGCGCGCTTCTGGAAGTCATGCAGTTCGAGATTCGCTATCAGCTCCGCTCGCCCTTCTTTCTCGGCGCGCTGCTGATGTTCGCGCTGATTCATTTTCTGGCGATCACCGGCACCGGCATTCACATCGACAACTTCAGCAACCAGGTCGCCATCAACAGCGCGTATGCCATCCTGCAGATCGAACTGGCGCTCTTCATCTTCGGCATGCTGCCCATCGTGGCCTTTGTCACTACCGCGATCACGCGCGATTTCGAACACGCGACCGCCTCACTCGTGTTCGTCACGCCGATCTCGCCCAAAACATTTTGTGCTGGGAAGATTTCTCGGGGCGCTGAGCCTTGCGCTTTTGATCGGTCTCGCGGGACTGCTGGGCGCGATGATCGGCACCTTCATGCCGTGGCTGGATCAGGCGCGCATTGCTCCCTTCTCGCTGCTGCCCTGGGCGTACATCTTCTTTGTCGTCATCCTGCCCAGCACACTCGTCTTATGCGCCATCTTCTTCAGCGTCGCGGCGCTCACCCGCTCCTTTGCGCTGACCTATGCCGCGGCGATTGCCTTCTTCGTCGCAGAAGCTCTCCTGAATCTCTACGCGAAGCTTGAGACCGGCACATGGGTCGCCCTGGCCGATCCGTCGGCGAGGCTTACCGTGGCGGCTGAGACACGCTACTGGACGGTCGCCGAACTCAACACAAACATTCCGCTGGGATTGCTGCCGCAGAATCGCCTGCTCTGGCTGACGGTGGCGCTGCTGGCCCTGCTGCTGACGCTGCGGCGCTTTCGTCTGGATTTAGCGGAGCAGGCGCCGTTCCGCTTCAAACGACGAACGCATGGCAACGCAACAGCGCAACGAACTCCGCAACCCGCAATTCAAAAGATCACTCCGGTACTGAGCTTCTCCCCACGAGCCTCCTTCGCGCAGTTCGTCTCGCAACTGAAGATGGATCTGTCCTGTGTCTTCAAAAGCCCGCTCATCTACATCATTCTCGCGCTCGGCATCACGTCGATGATCGGCGAGTTTCAGAACAATGTCAGCCGTCTTGCTCGAAACGCCGCTCTACCCGCTGACGAGTCAGATGCTCCCCTTTCTGCGCTTCGGTATGCTGGAGTACATCCTGCTGGTTGGCCTCTGGTACTCCGCCGAATTGATCCATCGCGAACGCGCATCCGGCATTGGCGAGATTGTCAACGCGTCGCCTTTCCCCGACTGGCTCATGATCCTTTCGAAGACCACGGCGATGTGCCTGGTGGTCAACGCGCTGATGCTCGTGGCAGTGCTCACCTTGATGGCGCTGCAGACAGCGGCAGGCTACACCAACTTCGAGCTGGGCCTGTATCTGCAATCCGCATTCATCTACAACGGTATTTACTACTGCATGCTGTGCATCCTGGCCGTGGTCATTCAGGCGATCTCGCCGAACAAATGGCTGGGGCATGCTGTTGACGCTGGGCGTTTACATCGCCCTGCTGAGCCTGGAACCGATGGGCTTCGACCATGTGCTGTACAACTTCAGCATCCCCGATGCCGTCTACTCCGACATGAACGGCTTCGGCCACTTCACGAAACCGGTGTTCTCGCTGATCGCCTACTGGGGAGCTTTCTGCGTCCTGCTGCTCATTGCCGGGCATCTGCTCTACCCGCGCGGCAATTATTCTGCCGTGCGTGAAAGACTGCGGGATGCGCGCACTCGCCTCGGGGCGGGAGTCAGGCTCACTGCAGGTCTCGCCGCTATCGCCTTCATCGGTATCGGCGGCTGGATCTTCTACAACACCAACATCCTCAATGAATACCTGACGCCCGACGAGCGCCTGCAGCGCAAGGCCGATTATGAAAAAGCCTACGGGCGCTACGACAACGCGCCCACACCGTCATACGACAGCATCAACATGGCGATTGATATTTTCCCCGAAGAACGCCGGATCGAATCGCGAGGCAGCGCGACACTGGGAAACCACAAGAAAGCGCCGATCAGTGAATTTGTGGTGTCGCTCAATCCTGTGCTGCACGTCAATCAGATCGCGGTGGAAAATGCCACGCTGGCGCAATCCGACCCAGGCACAGGGTTTCTATCTCTTCCGCCTCAACGCGCCGCTGGCGCCGGGCGCTACGGTGAAAATGACCTGGAACGTGACGCGCAGGAACGAAGGCTTCGTCGCCGCCAATCCCGATAACGAACTCGTGGCAAACGGTACCTATCTCGACACCACAGACGTGATGCCGATCCCGGGTTATGACGGCGACCGCAGGATTACCGACAACGCAGTGCGCCGCAAATACGGACTGCCCCCCGCGCCACGCGTGCCGAAGCTGGGAGACCCCGAGTATGCAGACAGGATCGGCTTACGGCGTTGACAGCCGCACCGAGTTCGAGATCGTCCTCAGCACCAGCGCCGATCAGATTGCGGTGGCGCCCGGCGTACTTCAGAAAGAATGGCAGCAGGAAGGACGGCGTTATTTTCATTACAAGGCCGAGGAGCCGATCCTGCCGAACCTCTCGTTCTGCTCCGCGCGTTACGCAGTCGCCCGCGACCGCTGGAAGGACGTGGCGCTGGAGATTTACTACGATCCCAAACACCCCTTCAACATCGCCGCCATGATGGAGACAGCCAAACGCGGTCTGGAAATGTTTTCCACCGAGTTTGCGCCGTACCAGTACTCGTATTTGCGCATCCTGGAGTACCCGCGCTACCGTTCGGGCGGCAAAGTTCCATTCCGGTACCGTGCCCTTCTCCGAAGCCATCGGCTTTGTCAACGACCTGCGCGCAGTGGGAAAACGCTGACTACGGCGTCATGCATGAACTCGCGCACATGTGGTGGGGCGAACGCATCACCGGCGCGCAGATGCAGGGACGGTGGATGCTCACTGAAAACATGGCGGATTACTCCACGCTGATGCTGTTCAAGGAATACTACCCGCCGGTCTATGCAAACCGCATTGCCCGAGGAATGCTGGACGGTTACCTCAACGGCAGGAGCGAGGAGAATGAAGCCGAAGTGCCGGTGATGTACACCGAAAGACCATGGCTACCTCAGAGCCAAGGGGCCCCTGGCCCTGTACGCGCTGCAGGACATCATCGGCAAGGAGAAGGTCCATCAGGCCCTGCGCAATTTCCTCAACGACTACTCATTTCAAACCTCGCCCTGCCCCACCTCCAGAGATCTGGTCAACGCGCTGCGCGCCGAGGCGGGCCCGGAATATCAGCAACTCATTACCGATTTGTTCGAGAGGATCGTGCTCTACGATCTGCAGGTGGATGCGGCCAGCGCGCGCGAGATTGATGGCGGGTATGAAGTGACTATCGAAGTAACGGCGAAACAGTTCGCGGCGGATGGCCACGGGAAAGAAACCGAGGAGCCACTGGATACGTGGTTCGATGTGGCGGTGTTTGCGGAGACCGACGAACCGCTTGAGGGAGTTACGCCGTTGTACATCGAGAAACATCGGCTGCGCAGCGGGAAGCAGGTGTTGACAGTTCGCACATCGGAGAAGCCGGGAATTGTGGCACTCGACCCGTTTCACAAGAGGATTGAGCGCAGCGCGGGGAATAACAGCCGGATAATAGCTGCGATGCCTATCACTTGAGTAGGCCTTGTATTTGCAGCCATTCGCCAAAGCGCTCAACCCAACCATCCACTGGCAAGCCGCGTTTGGTCATGCCGGATCCATGACCGCCCTGCGATATATGTGCAATTCGGCGCTACGCCCGTCTGCTTTCCATTCCAAATAAGTTTGGCGCTGCTGACAGCGGCTACCGAATCGTCACTGGCGACGGCAATGAACAGGGCAGCGCGTCCGCCACGACGGTTTGTCCGTTCGTGGCGCCGCCATAAATCGGCGCCGCAAAGTTGGGCGGCTCGCTGCGTCATTTTTCATGATCACGCCCATAGTAGCATGCCGCCTGCCGAGAAACCCATCAGGCCTATGCGGTCGGGGGCAATGCCCCATTCCGCCGCCCTCTGGCGAACAAGTATGACGGCTTGCGCGCCATCCGCGATGGCGAACTCGACGGCTTGGCGCCTCGCGGGATTAGGCGCAGGCAGCGTCGCCGGCGTCGTTGAATTGGGCCGCGTCGTGCGCACCGTCCCAGCAGTTCGCTCGCAGTATTCTTCTTCCGTGCCTGTATCCATCAACGATCTTTCAGCACAAAGGACGCGACGCCGCGCGCTGCAGCCAACGCGCCATATCGGAGCCTTCTTTTTCCATGCTAATGCATAAAACCGCCGCCCGGCGCGACGATAATCGCCGTACCGTTGGCCTTGCTGCGTTCGGCAAATAGCTGTCAGCGTAAGTTGCGTAACGTTGCGAATGCAGCTTGTTTGTCGGGATTGACTAACGAAATTTCTTTTTGTTTGGCGTTCTCCGAACACGGCGCGACGCCGATACAAGGGAATCACGGGCTGTTGCGCATAGGTTGATGCGGCCATGCTCAAGCACAAAATGAGTCAGGGCAAAGACAAGCTGGTTCGTATTGATTTTCATCGTTGAGTCTCCGGTGATGCCCAGGTCGGCGCGCGCGCGAGCTGTCTCTTAAGCCAGCGCCTCCCGAATCACGTGACCATGCACATCTGTCAGCCGGCGTCGGCGCCGTTGTGATAGTAAGTCAGCCGCTCGTGATCCAATCCGAGCAGATGCAAAACAGTCGCATAAAAATCGTAAACCGTAGCGACGTTTTCGACTGCGCGCCGCCCGAATTCATCGGTGGCGCCGTAGCTGACGCCGCTTTTGACGCCCGCGCCCATCAGCCATACGGTGAAGCCGTCCGGTTGTGATCGCGGCCTGTTGTGCCTTCCTGATGCGTCGGCATGCGCCCGAATTCGTATCCAAAGCGTCACACATCATTAGCATGCCGCGCTTTTCAGTCGTGAGCAGGCCGCCGTCGCTGATCAAAAATCGGCAATGACGCTCGTAATCGGTCTTCTATGTGCGATGCGCGTCCCAGTTAGCAAGCCGTCAATGCCGCTCGCCCGCGACGCGCAAAGAACTGACGTAGCGCACACCGCGTTCGAGCAGTCGCCGCGCCAGCAAACAGTTCGCGCATATGCGGCCTTCAGCGCATTACTGTCCCCAGTCCCGTAGAGTTTGTGGATGTGCGCCGTCGGCTGCGGCGTGCCTTCGGCTTCGACGATTGGTGACATTGCTGCTCCTATCAAAACACTTACAATTTCCCTGTATCATCGGTGAGAATCAACCTCCTGCTGGGCGTTCGACGTGGCCGCCGAACTTGTGCCGCATCGCCGACAAAATCTTTTCCGCAAAGCTGTGTTCTTGCCGCGAGCGGAAGCGCGTGTAGAGCGCCGCCGAAAGCACGTTGACGGGTACGGCCTCTTCAATGGCAGCGATGATCGTCCAACGTCCCTCGCCCGAATCCTGCACGGTGCCGGTGTAGTTTGAAAGCGTGGGGTTTTCCAGAAGTGCCATCGCCGTGAGATCGAGCAGCCATGAAGCGACGACGCTGCCGCGCCGCCACACCTCCGCGATGTCCGCGACGTTGAGTTCGTAGCGATGTTCTTCCGGCAGCTCTTTCGAGTTGGCGTTGCGGAAAATATCGAAGCCTTCGGCATAAGCCTGCATCAAGCCGTACTCCATGCCGTTATGCACCATCTTGACGAAATGCCCGGCTCCCGATGGGCCGCAATGAAGATAGCCGTCCTCTGCTGTGCTCTGCATGTTCTCGCGTCCCGGCGTGCGCGCAATGTCACTGCGACCGGGCGCAAGCGTTTTGAAGATTGGATCGAGATGCCGCACCGCCTCTTCTTCACCGCCGATCATCATGCAGTAACCACGCTCGACTCCCCAGATGCCGCCCGACGTGCCCACATCAAGATAATAAATGCCGCGTTCTTTTAATGCCCGCGCACGGCGCACATCGTCTTTGAAGTATGAATTACCGCCATCAATGATACGGTCGCCTGCTTCCATCTGCCGTGCTAACGCCGTCACGGTCTGTTCCGTCGGATCGCCTGCCGGAACCATGACCCATACTGCGCGCGGCTTGCGGAGACAACTGACGAACTCTTCGAGCGAGGCCGCGCCGGTCGCGCCTTCACTGGCTAACTGCTTGACATTCTCTGGATTGAGGTCGAAGACGACGCATTCATGCCCGCCGCGCATTAAACGGCGTACCATGTTGCCACCCATTCTTCCCAAACCGATCATGCCGAGTTGCATGGTTGATTCTCCTGCTAGACAGCTGGCGTCTCGTTCTACTCCCTGCGGGCTATTCCATCACACTTTAGCGCGACATTGTCCTGTACCGCACTTGACCCGATCAATAGGAATTTGCTTCAACACCCCATCAGGATCTATCCCCCATCAGCATGTTGAAGCAAATTCCTATTGATATATGATGGAGGGGATCGTGGTGGGCAAGGCCGTGCCGCAACCGGCCATCATGGCTATTAACAGACTGCTCCACGGACAGGCGGGGTATGCGGAACTGAGACGCGTGGCCCATAGCGCGGCGAGACCACGAGTTTTTTCGCCTTTGCCGACACCGAGACGACGTGTAGCTATCGGCACCTGGGAACGGACGCGGCTGGGTCGGCACCCCGTTTCAAACCCGGCCCCACGAGGAGCCATCCGAGATCATCGTCCAAGCTCACCTGCTTGACTCGACAAGCGCCTGATCCTGGTTTGAGAGCACTGGGACGACGCCTGAAGCCGGCCTGAGGTTCCGCAAGATGCGAGCCCCTGAGCCCTCTCTGGCCCAGGGAGAGAGGCTAAGTCAGGGGCGGGAGGATGTCGTGATGGAATCGCGTTACCAGCCCATCGAGAATTACGGCGTGATCGGCAACATGCGCACGGCGGCGCTGGTGGGGATGGATGGGTCGATTGACTGGCTGTGCTTGCCACAATTCGATTCTCCGAGCGTCTTCGCCGCCATCCTGGACGAACGGAAGGGTGGGCGCTTCCGGATTGCCCCGGCCGGCGACAATTTCCGGCACAAGCAGTTCTACTGGCCTGACACAACCATTCTCATCACGCGCTTTCTGCACGACGAGGGGGTGGGTGAGGTCGAGGATTACATGCCTGTCCGCGGCGTTGGCGCGGTGCCGGAGGAACTGATCCGGCGAGTCCGTGTAGTCCGCGGCCGTGTCCCTTTTCGCATGGAGTGCCGCCCCGCTTTCGACTACGCCCGCGCCAAGCACCAAACTCATCTCAGCGAGCAAGGCGCCCGCTTCGACGGGCCCGGGCTGAGCCTTGGTCTGGCCGCTCCTATGCCGCTCAGGCTCGACAATGGCGGCGTGATTGCCGACTTCACGCTCGGGGAGGGAGAGAAGGCTGTATTTGCGTTGCGCCGGCTCCGCCCCGAAGATCGACAGTGGCCTTGTCCCGGCGCCGGCGAGGCGGAGGAGTTATTCCGCGACACCGTTGCTTACTGGCGTCGCTGGTTGGCCAAATGCACCTACAAAGGCCGCTGGCGCGAAGTCGTCCATCGTTCTGCCCTGACGCTCAAGCTCCTGTCATTCGAGCCGACGGGGGCCATCGTGGCGGCCCCCACCTGCAGCCTGCCCGAGGCGATTGGTGGCCCGCGCAACTGGGATTACCGCTACAGCTGGATCCGTGATGCGGCGTTCACGCTGTACGCCCTGCTGCGTATTGGCTTCACTGAGGAGGCGGTCCGGTTCCGGGACTGGCTGAAGGACCGTTGGCAAGAAGAGGGAGATGGGTGGGGTGGCCCCTTGCAGCTCATGTACAGCATCGATGGCCGGACGGAACTCACGGAGGAGACGCTTGACCACCTTGAGGGGTATCGGGGCTCGCGCCCGGTGCGGATCGGCAACGGGGCCTATCGCCAACTGCAACTGGACATTTATGGCGAACTGATGGACGCGGTCTACCTCCACAACAAGTACGTTGAGCCTATCAGCTATGATGAGTGGACGCGCCTGCGGCGGCTGGTGGAATGGTTGTGTGACAATTGGAAACACGCGGACGAGGGCATCTGGGAAGTGCGCGGCGGTCGGCGGCAGTTTGTCTACTCGAAAGTGATGTCCTGGGTGGCCCTGGACCGCAGCCTGCGACTGGCCGACAAGCGCTCCTTCCCCGCCGACCGGGCACGCTGGCTGAGGGTCCGCGATGAGATCTACGAGCAAGTCATGGCCGAGGGATGGGACACACGTCGTAAGGCGTTTGTTCAGGCCTACGGTTCCGAGGTCCTGGACGCGTCAAGCCTGCTGATGCCGCTGGTGTTCTTCATGGCTCCGAACGACCCGCGCATGCTGAGCACCGTGGACATGATCCGTCGGCCCTTGACCGCGGGCGGCCTCGCTGCGGACGGCCTCATCTATCGTTACGATCCCGCGGCCGCGCCGGACGGCCTGCCCGGCCGCGAGGGTACTTTCAACATGTGCTCGTTCTGGCTGGTCGAGGCCCTCACCCGCGCCGGCCGCACCGATCCGGTACGCCTGGACGATGCACGGTTGCTCTTCGAACAGATGCTCGGGTATGCCAATCACCTCGGCCTGTACGCTGAGCAGACCGGCAATAGCGGCGAGGCTCTGGGCAACTTCCCCCAGGCGTTCACGCACCTGGCCTTGATTAGCGCTGCCTTCAACCTGGACCGGACGCTCGGGGCCCGCTGAGTCAGCCTGCGAGCAGGCGTACCCTTTGCCAATGCATCTGCGCCACTCTTTCCTCAGAGCCTTTCCCTTGGAGAGTGCTGTGATAAGGCGGAGCTTCAGCGGTTCCTCTACAGGAAGACGCTCAAGCGCCGGCATCTGACCTTCGACGATCTGCCGTTTCCAAAAAAGCCCAGGAAGCTGCCCACAGTGCTCAGCCGCGAGGAAGTGACGCGGCTGATCGAAGCGCCATCCGACCTCATGCATCGCACGATCCTGATGGTTCTTTATGGGACTGGCATGCGCCGGACTGAGGCATCCCTGCTTAAGGTGAGTGACATCGATAGCCAGCGCATGGTGATCCACATCCGTCAAGGAAAGGGGTCGCGTGGTCATGTCCGCTATCACGGAGGTTCCAGATCGCAGCCGTGACCGTCGAGATCGCCTCTTTGCGCCGCGCCGAAAACAGGCATAAAATGAAACTGTAGAAAGCGTTCAATTGAACGTCTTGAACCTAAAGGTATTTATCCCAACGTCTTCACTTGCCTTGATGGATTTCGACCAGCAGAGAGCGCAAAGAGGAAACACCGAGAGAGCTTTCGACGGTCTCGGACTGTCGGAAGCTAACCTTCACATCATCGACGCAATCCCCACGCTTGCGTGGTGTGCCCGGCCGGGCGGCTCCAACGAATTCTTGAATCGGCGATGGCATGACTACACGGGTCTCTCTATTCAGGAAGGCCTCGGCTGGGGATGGAAGGCCGCGATTCATCCCGACGACCTCGGCAGCTTGATGGCGAAATGGGAGACACTACGTGCCTCTGGTGAGTCCGGCGAGAGCGAGGCGCGGTTACGGCGCTCCGACGGCGTCTATCGGTGGTTCCTGTTCCGGGTCGAACCGCTCCGCGACGAAGCCCGCAAAGTTGTCGAGTGGTACGGGACGGCGACCGATATTGAAGATCGAAAACGGACCGAGTCGCTACGCGCTATTGAAAGGCGGACGCTTGAGATGATCGCCGACGGCGCAAGCCTCGAGGACGTACTGAACAATCTGTGCAGTTCTATCGACGTTCAGGCTCCCGCGATGATTTCAACGGTCCTGTTGATGGATCCGGATGGGAAACGGCTTTGGCATGCTGCCGGCCCTCACGTTCCAAGCGATTGGCTCCCAGCGGTCAGCCCGCGGCCAATTGGTCAGCGCGAAGGTTGCTGCGGCGCTGCCGCGTTTCTGAAAGAACGGGTCATTGTGGCCGACATCGCAACTGATCCGATCTGGCCCGATGAATATCGAGATCTCGCCATCAAGAACGGGTTGCGTGCGGCATGGTCCCAGCCGATTCTGACGAAGGATGGCCAGTTGCTTGGCACCTTCGCTCTATACGCCTCCGAGCCGCGGATACCCACGGATGCCGATCTCGAGCTGATCGAGAGCGCAGGGCACATCGCACGGATCGCCATTGAACGTCAGCGCTCTCAGGAAGCTCTGAGAAAGGCCCTTGACGAGATTCGGGAATCGGAAGCGGAACTGCGTCGCATCACGGACGCCATACCGCAAGCGATCAACGTGCTCGGAGTCGACGGACGGACGCTGTACGCCAACAAGGTGACGCTCGAATACGCCGGCCTCGGTCTGGAAGACGTTACCTCCCCTGACTTTCGCGAGAGGCTCTTCCATCCCGAGGACGTGGAAAGGGTAAGAAACGAACGTCAGGAAGGGCTCGCGGCGGGAATCCCATTTGAACTCGAACAACGAGTGCGCCGGCATGATGGCCAGTATCGTTGGTTCCTCATCCGCTATAACCCTTTCCGGGACGAACTGGGCCGCGTCATTCGTTGGTACGCCACCGGGACCGATATCGAGGATCGCAAGCAGGTGGAAGACCGGATTCAAAAGGAGAATCTGGCGCTACGCGAGGAAATTGACCGGTCTTCCAGGTTTGAGGAGATTGTCGGGTCGTCCGATGGGCTGCGGAGGGTGTTGTCCCAGATTGCGAAAGTGGCGCCGACCGATTCCACGGTTCTGCTGTTCGGCGAGACCGGCACCGGGAAAGAACTGCTCGCTCGTGCCATTTACGCCAAGTCGAAACGGGCGACGCGAGCTTTTATCCGCGTGAATTGCGCGGCGATCCCGCAGGGGCTAATCGCTTCCGAATTGTTCGGACACGAGAAAGGCGCATTCAGCGGGGCGCTCCAGAGGCGGGTAGGACGTTTCGAAGCGGCGGACGGTGGCACGCTTTTCCTCGATGAAGTGGGCGACTTGCCCGCCGAAACTCAGATCGCCCTCTTACGGGTCCTTCAGGAGCGCGAGTTTGAAAGAGTCGGGAGCAACCGGCCGATTTCCGTCGACGTGCGTCTGTTGGCCGCCACGAACCGCGACCTGAAGGCTGCGGTGGCGAACGGCAGTTTCCGCGAAGATCTGTTTTATAGGCTGAATGTATTTCCCATCGGCGTTCCGTCGCTGCGCGAACGGGCCGATGATATTCCCTTGCTCGTGGAATACCTGGTGGCACGCTCCGCGAAGAGGGCAGGCAAGAAGATCAGGCACGTCGAGAAGGCGACCCTCGCTCTGTTCAAAGCCTACAGATGGCCGGGTAATATCCGTGAGCTGCAGAACGTCCTTGAGAGGGCCGTCATCCTATGCGAGGGCGATACGCTCTCTGTCGACGAGAGTTGGTTCAAGCATGATCCACCCCGATCCCCAGGCGCCACACAGTTCTTGACCCCAAGTCCGCTCGACCAGGAACGGGAGATGATTGAAGCCGCGCTAAGGGAGTCGCGAGGCCGCATCTCCGGCCCATTCGGAGCCGCAGCGAAGCTCGGGATTCCCAGGCAGACTTTGGATTCGAAGATTGCCGCCCTCGGAATCGATAAATACCGATTCAAGACTTAACCACCCCCAGCATTCCTCAGCATTCTTTTCTGATAAATCAGCATTTTCTGACAGCGCCGTCATTACGCTAAATCACAAATGATGTGGATTCTGTGAGTTGGTCGATGGCCCTATTCTTGCGTCAAGGCAGGACGAGAGGTCTCGGATGTTAAAGCTCGAACGGAGCTCGGATAGAGAACGAACCAGGATCCGCCTGATCGGGCGCGCGCGGTCGGAGCATCTCGGCGAGATTACAAAGCAGATGGGAAGCTGCGGTCCTGAAGTCACCCTGGATTTGGAAGAAGTCACGGTTGTGGACGTTCATGTGGTCCGCTTCCTGGGCACGTGTGAGAAGGAAGGAACTGAACTCCTCCATTGCCCACCCTATATCCGAGAGTGGATCTCGCGGGAACAGCGGCAATAGGGAACCTCTTTCCGTCAATTCGGCCAACGAGGGAAAACAAACTTATGACTAACAAGGGAAACAAACTTATGACTGAAGTCGCAACTCGAGGAGACATTCCGCTGAACTGGGACGTCTTCGTGACGCCCGGCATACCTATGGTCACCAGCGACCTGCCTCCGGGCGCGAAACAGGGGATGTGGAGCCCGATATCGTCGACCCTCATCTACGGCAAACGCGACGCCGTGCTCGTCGACGCCTTTATCACCATCGAGCAGGCGGACGCCCTGGTGGATTGGGTCGCAGCGAGCGGCAAGAACCTGACCACGATCTATGTCACTCACGGTCACGGCGACCATTTCTTTGGCATCGGAGCGCTCCTGGATCGTTTCCCCAATGCCAGAGTGGTCGCCACACCGGATGTTGTGAAACTCATGCGCCAGCAGGCCTCGCCAGAGTTCGTGGAGAACTTCTGGAGCGTCTGGTTTCCAAGCCAGATCCCGGACCGACTTTTGATCGCCGAGGAGCTCAAGCGAAATGTGATCGATCTCGAAGGGTACGACTTAGTCGTGGTGGAAGTCGGACACACCGACACCGATTACACGACCGTTGTGCATGTCCCGTCGGTCGGCCTGGTGGTCGCCGGCGACGTCGCCTATAACGACGTTCACCTCTACCTCGCCGAGTCAAACGCGCAAACCCGCCGTGAGTGGATCTCTGCGCTCGACACCATCGAGTCGCTCAACCCACGCGCTGTGATCGCCGGACATAAGCGACCTGGGAACGACGACAACCCCAAGATCATTGAAGAGACCCGGCAGTACATCCGCGATTTCGACCGCGTAGCCGGGACGACGACGACCGCGCGAGAGCTCTACGACAAGATGCTGGAACTCTATCCGGAGCGGGTCAATCCGGGGCTAGCGCTCTGGCTTTCGGCGCGCGCGGCCAAACCGTAATACATCCGACAAAAAACAGGGGAACTGATATGCGTGCAATGAGAGCGGAAAAATTCAGTGGTTATGAAGGGTTGAAGCCCGTAGATCTTCCAAAACCAGCGGTCTCGGATGGAAAAGTACTGCTGCGAATGACTGCAGCCGGCGTCACGCCCCTCGAGCATACGATTCTCTCCGGCCAATTCCCCCTCGCGATGGCGCCGCTAGTCCTAGGCGGCGAAGGAGCGGGCGTGGTGGAGGAGGGAGGCGGAACGGACTTTCGTATCGGTTCACGTGTGATGTTCACTGGGCCGTATGGCGTTTTTGAGGATGGAGCCTACAGTGAGTGGCTTGCCGTACGGAAGGAAAGCCTTTGCCTGATACCTGAGGGTGTCGACGACGTGAGCGCCGCAGGTATTCCGGTCGCGTATCTCACCGCGCAGATGGCTCTGACCCTC
The DNA here is from genome assembly GCA_963827655.1 of uncultured Acidobacteriota bacterium. Classification (GTDB taxonomy): domain Bacteria; phylum Acidobacteriota; class UBA6911; order UBA6911; family UBA6911; genus CAWHCF01. The sequence continues at coordinate 9,798 of CAWHCF010000047.1, read as the reverse complement.
GCTGGTTTTCAGGCAGGCAAAACCGTGCTGGCGCCGGCGATCGGAGGATCGGTCGGCAACGCGGTGACGCAATTGGCGCGTGCCTTGGGCGCAAAACACGCCATCTCAAGCACGACCAATCATGGGAAAGCCGAGCAGGCGAAGGCGCTCGGATTCAATGAGGTCATTGATATGTCTTTCGAGAAGCTGGGTGACGGCGTGCGTCGTATCACGGGCGGTTACGGCGCAGACATCGTGATCGACGGGGTCGGTGGTGAAGTCTTGAGCGAGGCGCTCGGAGCGCTTGCGCCGGGCGGAAGCCTCACAACACTGGGATATTCGGGAGGCCGCAAGGCAACCATTGACGTCACAAATCTGATCTGGCAACAGGCCAGCATCAAGAGCTTCATACTGTTCGCTCAGCCGCAGGCGGTCTGGGCTGACGCCTGGAATGTTATCGTCCCTCTACTTCAATCCGGCGCAATCAAACCGATCGTGGCTAAGACCTTCCCGCTGGCCGAAGCGGCTGATGCTCTGCGTTACCTGGTTGAGGGCCGCCCCTTCGGCAGAGTCGTCCTAACAATCTGACAGGCTTTGATGGAAGGAGAGGAATATATGAATAAACTTGAAGGAAAAATTGCACTTATTACTGGTGGCAACAGCGGCATTGGCCTTGCCACGGCGAAGCAGTTTGTGAACGAAGGCGCGTACGTTTTCATCACGGGGCGCCGTGAGCCGGGGTTGGCTCGGGCGGTAAAGGAAATCGGAAGAAATTTAACCGGCGTAAAAGGAGACGTGTCGAACCTTGGCGATCTCGAGCGCCTCTTCGCACAAATCGAGCAGGAGAAGGGCAAGCTCGACATTGTATTCGCCAATGCCGGTGCGGCGCAGTTTGCCCCCTTGGGCAAGATCACTGAGGAGCATTACGACGCGCTCTTTGACAGCAATGTGAAAGGCCTGCTTTTCACGGTACAGAAGGCGCTTCCGCTGCTGCCGGATGGTGCCTCGATCATCCTGAATGCGTCCACCGCCGCCAGTAAAGCGCCCGCGCCCGAGTGGAGTGTTTATAGCGCCACCAAAGCCGCGGTGCGTTCGTTCGCGCGGACATGGACAAGGGACTTAAAGGATCGCCGCATTCGCGTGAACGCGGTGAGCCCAGGCTATACCGACACGCCCCCATGGCATTCCATAGAAGCGGCCGAGGAACAGATGAAGACCATTTCCAGCAGCGTTCCACTCGGCAGGTTCGGTACACCCGATGAGATCGCGAAAGCCGTGGTGTTTCTCGCATCCGACGACAGCAGCTACATCACGGGAACGGAATTGTTTGTGGATGGCGGTTTCGCACAAGTGTAGGCCGTTAATAGCCGAGGGTGGGAGTAATTTAACCAACAACAAAGGAGGAAACAACCATGAGCAAGACAGGACTTCAGGCGCTTCTCACACCCAAGGATAGCGTTTTTTCTACTGATCAAGGAGACGAGAAAATGAAGGTCATCGAAAACTATAAAAGGGCTCTTGAGAATTCGGACGAAAGTTTGTTGAAAGAGGTTTTTGCTCCTGAAGTCCGCGTCGAGATCCCGGCTGGAGCAAGCTTCAATCATCCAGTGAACACAGCATCTTATATCATGAGCCAGGTGGCAAAAACCGCTCCTGGAATAAAATGCACTTTAACGGCTGATGCAGGGAACAATTGGTACTTTCTTGGCTTTGAGGGCCAGATCGAGGGCGAGAAGCTTCAGGCGGTCGATCAGGTGCACCTCAACAAAGATGGCAAGATCGATCAACTGACTATCTACATGCGTCCCATCCCGGCGGCCCAGAAGTTTGCGGAAGTCATCATTCAAAGACTTCAGCCTAACGAGGTAGGAAGCAGTACGACTCAGTAGGATTTCAGCGCTATTCGCACGCCGATCCTCGCCGGGCCGGACGCCGCGGCGCGGGCGGACCCGGCACCAATCCCGAGCAGCCTTTCGCGGTCCGGTACGCCGCCTGCTTCCACCCGGGCTGCTGGCGGTGGCCCAGGGTCGGAGCTCGATGCTTCCACCCCGACGGTCACCGCCCATGTGGGGATCGGTCCCACAGGTCGCGGCGGATTTGGCTTGGCGGTCGCCCTCGACGTATACGTGCCGAACCTGTCGCGTGTCGGAACCGTGATCTCTCACTTGAGAACCCGTAGTGGGGAGCATCGAGAGTTCATGGCGATTTAGTCACTTGACATATACCTTAATATAAAGTATCTTGAGATCAAGGTAATAAGATGAGAGTAGATGAGCTGGAATCGTTGACGGGCCGCAGTGGCGTTCACGTTTTCCTGGTGTTGTGGAAGGCGGCGCGCGCGGTTCAGGCCTACGCCGAGAAGAGCGTCTCGAGGTCGGAGCTGTGCGGGCAGCCACTTTGCCGTGCTCGAACCCCTGCTGCACAAAGGGCGGAAATCCGTCAGGCGATTGAAGACTACCAACAAGGCAGGATGGGTGCGATTGACTCTTGAATGATCGAGCATGAAAGGAGTGGTAAAGGTATGGCACATGTATTAACAGAGGGCACGCAGTCGGCTTCGAGTTCGACCGGAAAAATGTTGAACGTCGTACTGTGGGTGTTGCAGATCGGCGCCGCCGGGATGTTCCTGATGGTGGGGTTCTTGAAACTGTCGGGAAATGCGCAAATGGTCGGGCTTTTTGAGGGCATCGGCGTCGGGCAGTGGTTCCGCTATCTGACAGGGATACTGGAAGTGGCGGGCGCGATTCTGCTTTTGCTCCCGCGCACGAGCGGATTGGGCGCACTGATGCTCGCCGGGGTGATGGTAGGGGCTGTTGTGACGCACCTCTTCATCGTCGGCGGAAGCCCCTTGGGGGCGATTATTCTTTTAGTCGTCACGGGCGTCGTCGCTTGGGGAAGACGCCAGCGAACGATGAATCTTTTAACCGGCTTACGATCAAGATAGAGGTGCAGGTAACGGAAACCGCACGGGAGGTATTCATGATAAGGATTGCCATCATCCTCGGAAGCACACGGCCCGGACGCAAGGGCGAGGCCGTGGCCGAGTGGGTTTACGAAATTGCGCAAAAGCGCAGCGACGCCGAGTTTGAGCTCGTGGACATCAAAGACTTCAACCTGCCACTCCTCGACGAGCCGGTGTCGCCGACGATGGGCCAGTACACCCACCAGCACACCAAGACATGGTCGGCGAAGATCGCATCCTTCGACGCCTACGTCTTCGTGACGCCCGAATACAACCACGGGACATCGGGCGCGCTCAAGAATGCCATTGATTTCCTCTATCACGAGTGGGTCAACAAGGCGGCTGGATTCGTTGGCTACGGCGGTGCATCAGGGACGCGCGCGGTGGAGAATCTGCGATTGGTGATGGGGGAATTGCAGATCGCCGATGTGAAAGCGCAGGTCGGTCTTTCCCTCTTCACCGATTTCGAGAACTTCAGCGTCTTCAAACCGGGTCCCCAGCGAGCGAAGTCTGTCAACGCAATGCTTGACCAGGTCATCGCGTGGGGCGGCGCGTTGAAGACGCTGCGGGAGAAACAAACATAAGACGCCGTACAGTCGAGGAATCACAATCTCGATGCATAACGGGAGGCAATTATGAAACAACCAAAAGTCAAAGGGCAGAAGTTGGTTTATCGGCGGCACGTGACGGCGGCGCCACGGTGAGCTCAAGTGCCAGGAGTCGGTAGGACCGCTTAAAGAGGAAAACAATGAAGGTTCCTCTTGAGTTAAGTTGACAGCCCTTGAATAGGTCTCCAATTTTGACGGAACTCGTGAATTCGATCGTACCTCCCGCGGTGGCCAAGATCATTCGCGACTGCACGCTTCTCGGGGAGTTGGGCGTCCCTGAAGATATAGCAAATCTGGAGGTGTTCTTGGTTTCGAAGCGCTCAAATTCATCACTGCTCAGGTTATCCAATGTGACGGTGGAACGTTCGACTACAATCCCGTTCGATACGGCCTTCGAAAACTGTCGATTGAAGGCAAGGCGTTGAGGCCGGTCGACAGCGAATGATTAAAGAGGGCAGCAATTTCATCGTTGCGAGAGTCGAACAACTGAATTTCAAATCGACCGGCTAGTCCACGCGCTGAGGGTCGATTGGCCTGAGGCAGTTCAGACCAGGAGGAAGCTATGGGAATACTTGACAAGAAGGTCGTGCTGATCACCGGCACCGGAGGAGGTCTGGGCCGCGTCGCGGCACAGACCTTTGCGCGAGAAGGCGCAAAGGTTGTCGGGTGCGACATCAAGGTTGATGCCAACAACGAGACGGTCGAACTCATACGTCGCGCCGGCGGTGAGATGACTGGCATCGCGCCGATCGATCTCACCGACCCCGAACAGGCGCGGAAGATGGTTGAGGATGCCGTGGCCGCCTACGGCGGGCTCGACGTGGTCTACAACAACGCGGCCATACAATACTTCGGTCCGATGCCCGATTTCTCTATCGATGACTGGCGGGCGACCATAACTGGCGACCTCGACATTCCCTTCTTCGTGTCGAAGTTCGCATGGCCGCACCTGGTCCGGCGCGGTGGCGGTGTAATCATAAACGTCGCGTCCGTGTCAGGCATGATCGCCCAAGAGACCCCCCCGATGGTCGCGCACGCCACAGCGAAAGGGGGCGTCATCGCCATGACGCGACAATTAGCGCTTGAAGGCGCGCGCTATGGGATCCGTGCGGTGGCGATCAGTCCCGGGCCTTTCCTGACCCCGGCCGCCGACCGCGACCTCGGCGACAACCAGGCGGCCCGGGACGCGATAACCAGAAAGACGCTTCTCAAGCGCTTCGGTCAACCCGAGGAGCTCGTGGAGCTCGCGGCCTTCATCGCTTCTGACCGGGCGTCTTACATCACAGGCGCCAACTACCCGGTCGACGGCGGCGCGACCGCTTGGTAGAGCCACAGGGCGTGGTCTCCGATCTGCCTCTCAAGGCTTACCAGCGTGCGCTCGAACCCAAGCGGCTGACGCGCAAGCGGCTGAGCAGGCGCAAGCGGCGGCCAAATAACTTATCGTTTAACCCGGCCAAACTCAAAAAGCTCGGCCGAAAACCGCTACTGTGGAGGGCTTGTGTCATCTTCGCGGGCCTTCCACGTGGCCGTAAACCAGGAGTTTCGTTATGAGTAAATCGACCGCCGCGATCAGCGAGAACCGGCGTCAGATCGTGCATAGGACCCGCGGCTGCGTTGCGAAGCGGATGGCGTGAAGCTTGAGAACTGCGCTCCATATATTCGCGAGTGGATGGAAAGAGAAAAAGATTGAGGACGGCATCGACGTGGCAACGTCGCGCTTGTCGTTCAGCCAGAGTGAAATACAAAAGAGAGGTACATACAAATGAAAAGCACATACAAAGCAGTGGAAGTCTCAGCACCCGGCGTGCTTCGAGTAGTGGAACGGCAAGTCTCCGAGCCCGGAGCCGGTCAGGTCCGGATTCGGGTAGAAGCATGTGGAATCTGTCACACCGATGCCGCCACGGTCACCGGCATCTACCCGGGTCTGAACCTACCGCGCGTTCCTGGGCATGAAGTCGTTGGCCGAATTGAAGCCTTAGGCAGCGGAGTGGCCAGATGGAAAATCGGTCAACGGGTCGGTGTCGGATTCTTCGGCGGCGAAGACGGAGTGTGCGAGCCATGTAGGCGCGGAGACATTGTGAATTGTCAGAACCCCGTGATACCGGGAGTAACCGTGGATGGAGGATATGCGGAGGTGATGATCGCTGAAGCGCGCGGGATCGCTTCCATTCCTGACGAGCTCACGTCCTTAGAATCGGCTCCTCTCCTCTGCGCGGGCATCACGACTTACAACGCTCTGCGTAGTGCCGGCTTGCGCGGCGGAGATTTGGTCGCTGTCCAGGGCATTGGCGGCCTTGGGCATCTTGGTCTCCAATTTGCGCGACACATGGGATTCCATACTGTCGCAATCGGACGTGGAAGCGACAAGGAAAAACTTGCGAAAGATTTGGGTGCGCACGTCTACATCGATACGTCTGTCGACGATCCCGCGGCGGCACTGCAGCGTATGGGCGGGGCCAGGGCGATTCTCGCAACAGCCCCCAGCGGCAATGCTATGGGGCCACTTGTGTCCGGTCTCGCAGCCCGAGGGAAGCTCATCGTGGTGGGTGTACCGCAGGATCAGATCCAATTGAGTGCTTTTCCGCTTGTCTTTGGAGGGCGCTCAATCTACGGCTCACTCGCCGGCACCGCAATTGATACCGAGGACACTCTTGCCTTCAGCGTCCTGGCGAATATCCGCCCGATGATCGAGACAGTTCCTCTCGAACAGGCTGCTGACGCTTACGCTCGCATGATGCAAGGCAAAGCACGGTTCCGCATGGTGTTGGTTACAAAGGACGGAGTCGGATAAGGGCGCGTATACGTCTAATCCGTGGAGATCGCGCAACCTTACATCCAGCACAAGACAGCTTGGAGCTTTTGCATGTACACGGCTGACAAATTCCTGAGCCGAAGCACGTCTCCACTCCCCTTGACATCTACCTTAATATAACGTATCTTGATGTCAAGGTAAATGAATAGGAGGATACGTAAACTGGAATCGTTGACGGGGGGAAGTGGGGTTCACGTTTTCCTGGTGTTGTGGAAGGCGGCGCGTGCGGTTCAGGCCTACGCCGAAAAGAGCGTCTTGGAGTTGGAGATGTGCGGCAGCGACTTCGCTGTGCTCGAAGCCCTGCTGCACAAGGGGCCGCTGCCCGTCAACGAGATCGGGAAAAAAGTTCTGCTTACGAGCGGCTCGATCACAGTCGCAGTTGACCGCTTGGAGATGAAGGGATTCGTCGAACGGCGGGCACACGGCACCGACAGGCGGGCGAAGATAGTTCATTTGACGAAAGAAGGCAGGAAACTGATTGCAGGCGCCTACGCGGATCACGCGGCCGACTTGGAACGACTCGCGTCCGCCTCCCTGACCAGGGCGGAGCGCAAGACGCTCATCCGGCTATTGAAGAAGATTGGCTATGAGGCGGCAGGTACGTTGAAGCAGGGTGAAGAGAAGAGTACGGCGTGAGCGTTTTCGGCGTTTGCTGGGCGCGCCGAATCGGAAAGAGAGGAAATGTTATGTCGATGGTGAGTAAAGTATTGAGAAATGAGGAGACCCGCGCGGTGGTACCCTCGATGCGCAAGGCCGGCGGCGGCGCTGGAGGTGGGCGCGACGACATCCGCGTCAACTCGATTCAGCTTGCTCTTTCAATAAAGGAGGCAAGGAAATGAAGCTGATCGAAAATTATAAAAGGGCTATCGAGAATTCGGACGAAAAGTTGTCGCCCACGCCTATCCAAACGCGCCCGCGCAAGATCGTCCGTCGGACCCGAGGCAGCCACCACGGCCCCATCACGCGCCTGATGAGCCCAAGTGACCTTGGTCAGGTGCTGAAACCGTTCGTCTTCCTGGACCTCTTCGACATGGAGAACGCCTCGTTCCCGGGAATCGGCCTGCATCCACACTCGGGCATCGCGACGGTGACTTACCTGTTCGAGGGAAGCGTCCGTTACGAAGATACGAGTGGAGCGACCGGAGTCTTGCCGGCAGGCGGGGTGGAATGGTTCAAAGCCGGTCACGGGGCCTGGCACGGCGGGGGACCCGGCGACACCGGCCGTAGCCGTGGTTTCCAGCTCTGGCTGGCGTTGCCGCCCGACCACGAGCTCGGACCAGTGGAGAACGTCTACTTGGCACCTGACGCCGTTGCGCGCGACGGTCCGGCGCGTGTGCTGGTCGGGACCCACGGGGGGGCGACGAGTTCGCTCAATTTTCCGACTTCGCTGAACTACCTCGCGGTGCGCATGCGAGCTGGCGAGTCCTGGCGCTACCAGCCGGCCGTCGACCATACGGTTGGCTGGGTCTCACCGAGCACGGGACGCATTCGTGTCCCTGAGAGTGTGGAAGCCGGCGAACTTGCGATCTTCGAGCCGTCGACCGACGCGATCGACTTCCATGCGGACGCCGATACGGAGTTCGTTCTTGGGTCGGCGGCTCCGCACGCCCATGACCTCATGCTCGGACAGTACTCGGTGCATACCAGCCCCGCGACGCTGCGGGCCGGTGAACAGCGGCTCAACGAGATCCAGCACCGGTTGCAAAACGAAGGCCGACTCTGAGTCTCCGAATCGGGGCCGGTGAAGGGGTGATCTCGGCCGCTGGTGCGCGCCCTTTGAACGTCCCTCGCGACCAACGAATGGGAAGCGTCGGAGAATAGACTCCGGGAACGAGAGATGATTGAAGCCGCGCTAAGGGAGTCGCGAGGCCGCATCGCCGGCCCATTCGGAGCCGCAGCCAAGCTCGGGATTCCCAGGCAGACTTTGGAATCGAAGATTGCCGCCCTCGGTATCGATAAATACCGCTTCAAGACTTAATCACCCTCAGCATTCTTTTCTGATAAATCAGCATTTTCTGACAGCGCCGTCATTACGCTAAATCACAAATGATGTGGATTCTGTGAGTTGGTCGACGGCCCTATTCTTGCGTCAAGGCAGGACGAGGTCTCGGATGTTAAAGCTCGAACGGAGCTCGGGTAGAGAACGAACCACGATCCGCGTGATCGGGCGTGCTCTGGAGTTCGGCGCGAGCGGTCAAGCCACAATCTGAGAATGGGTGAGAGTTTATGAGTAATCACAGGGTTGCCATTGTCGCTGGGGCTCGCACGCCCTTTGTGAAGTCCGGGAAGGCGTTCGCGTCCCTCGGCCCCTCCGCACTCGCAAAACATGCTGTGCGCGGGCTCCTCGATCGCCACAACGTTAATCCGGATCAGATCGAAGCCATTGCCTTCGGTACGGTCGTTCCTGAGCGCGGCAAACCGAACCTTGCACGGGAAATCGTCTTGGAAGCAGGCTTGCCGCCCCATATAGAGGCGCAGACGGTTTCCTCTACTGCATCACCGGCTTACGGACGGCGACCATCATCGCCGACGCTATAACAGAGGGAAGGATAACAGCCGGCATCGCAGGCGGCGTCGAATGGCTGAGCGGATCCGACCCGAGCACATTCAACGAGCCGAGCACAGGCCTCTCCATGGGTCAGCACACGGAGATCACGCGCAAGGAGTGGGGCATTTCGAGAGCGCGCCAGGATGAGATTGCCCTCGCCAGTCACCGTAATGCGGTGGCGGCGCGCGAGCGCCTCGCTCAAGAGATTTTGGCGGTCGATGGCATAGCCGGCGACACGGGCCCGCGGCCCGATACATCGCTGGAACGACTCGCCACGCTAAAGCCCGCGTTCGATGCCGACGGAACGATCACTGCCGGCAATTCGTCACCCGTCACCGACGGGGCATCCGCCGTATTGCTCATGAGCGAGAAACGCGCGCGACAGGAAGGCCGGGCGCCCTTGGCCTTCATTGAGGCCATGGAATACGCCGCGCTCCATCCGAGCGAGGGGCTGCTCATGGCCCCCGCCATTGCGGTCCCGCGATTGCTCGACCGCGTAGGTCTGCGACTGAAGGACATTGATCTGATCGAGATCCACGAAGCGTTCGCCGCCCAGGTGCTGGCAAACGCCGCGGCATGGGAGAAAGGCTGGAAGGGTCCCGCCACAGATCCGGTGAATTGGGATCGGGTTAACGTGAATGGAAGTTCGATCTCCGTCGGGCATCCGTGGTCCGCAACTGGCGGACGGATTCTCACCACCCTGGCCTATGAGATGGCGCGTCGCAACGCACGGTATGGTCTGATCAGCATGTGTGCGGCAGGGGCCATGGCAGGGGCTTTTCTTCTCACTCGGGAGTGACGAGATGCTGGGAGCCACGCGAATGAAGGAGTATAAGCGCTCATCCAAAAGAGCAAAATCAGAGGACGGAAAAGGAGAGCACACATGAGT